>JADGNE010000022.1 GCA_015234425.1 Devosia sp. | reverse complement strand
CCCGGCTGATGCCACCACTAAAGCACAGATCCTCCACACAAGCCGGGCAATGACGGTGGGGATGGGGCCGGGACTCGATGACTCTTCCGATAGGCCTTCACCCCTCACCCTGACCCTCTCCCCTGAGGGGCGAGTGGACGATGGAGCGGAGAGTCATGAGCGTGCTGCCTCAACCAAACCCTCAGCCCGAACTATGAGCGGGCGGAGAGACCCCTCACCCTGCAATTTTTGCTGAACGCAAAACTTGCTGTCCCTCTCCCTCGAGGGGAGAGGTGCGAAAGAGCCGACGCGCCTCCGCTCAGCCCATCCTTGCCAGATATTGGCCTGTCACCGAACTGCCGGACTTTGCCAGGTCGGCCGGGACGCCTTCGAATTGCACGGCGCCGCCGTCATGGCCGGCGCCGGGGCCGAGATCGATGACCCAGTCGGAGCGGGCGATGACGTCGCGATTGTGCTCGATGACGATGACGGTGGAGCCTGCATCCACCAGCCGGTCGAAAAGGCCGATCAGCGTATCGACGTCGTTCATGTGCAGCCCCGTTGTCGGCTCGTCGAGCACGTAGATATTGCCCTTTTTGCCGAGCTCTGCGGCCAGTTTCAGCCTTTGCCGCTCGCCGCCTGAAAGGGTCGATAGCGGCTGACCGAGGGTCAGATAGCCCAGCCCCACATCGACGAGGCCGCGCAGGATTTTTGCGATCGCGGCCTCGGTGAAGAACCCCGCCGCATCCTCGATGCTCATCTCATAGACATCAGCAATGGATTTGCCGCGCAGCTGGTGGGCGAGGACTTCGGGCACGAAGCGCTTGCCCTCGCAGGTCTCGCAAACCGTCACCATCGGGTCGAGATGGGCCAAATCAGTGAAGATCACTCCCAAGCCATTGCAGTCGGGACAGGCGCCCTTGGAATTGGCCGAAAACAGCGAGGCTTCGACGCCATTGGCCTTGGCGAAGGCCTTTCGAACGCCGTCGAGTATGCCGGTATAGGTGGCGGTATTGGACCGACGTGAGCCACGCGCCAGGTTCTGGTCGATGATGATCGTGTCGGAATAAGCCGTCGGCAGGCAGCCCTGGATGAGGCTGGATTTTCCAGAACCGGCCACGCCGGTGACAGCGGTAAGAACGCCGCGCGGGATGGTGACCGACACATTTTTCAGATTGTTGCGTTGCGCATTCTGGATCCGTAGCGGCTCGCCTTGCGGCTGGCGCACGTTCTCCTTGATCGGCTGGTGCGTGTTCATGTGCCGGCCGGTCAGCGTGCCCGATTGGAGGAGGCCGGCGAAATCGCCCTCATAGACCACCTCGCCGCCTTTCGAGCCGGCCAGTGGCCCCATATCCACGACATGATCGGCAATGGCGATCATGTCGGGCTTGTGCTCGACAATCAGCACCGTATTGCCCTTGTCGCGCAATTGCTGCATCAGCCCGGCCAGCCGACCCACATCATGGGGATGAAGGCCCACCGAGGGCTCGTCGAACACATAGGTGATGTCGGTCAGCGATGAGCCCAGATGCCTCACCATTTTCACCCGCTGGCTCTCCCCGCCCGAAAGCGTGGCGCTCTCCCGGTCGAGGCTGAGATAGCCAAGGCCAATGGTGACAAGATTGTCGAGCCTCGCGCTGAGCGCTGCCAGCATGGGGCGGACTTCACGCGCGTCGATCTCCCGGACGATTTTGGCCAGATCCGAGACCTGCATGGCCGAAAGCTCGGCGATATTATGCGCGCCGATCCGGCTGCCCAGGGCCGCCGCATTGAGGCGGGTGCCGCCGCAGGCCGGGCAAATGGCGCGGGTGAAAATCGCATCATATTCGCGGCGGACATGGGGTTGCAGGCTGTCGGGATCCTTGGCGCCGAGCCCCTTCTTGAGCTTGGTCACCACGCCCTCATAGGTCAGCCCGATCTTGCCGACCTTGACCTTGCGCCCATCGTCGAGGTGGAGAAGTTTTTCCCGCTCCTCGGCAGAATATTGGGCGATAGGCTTGTCCATGTCGAAGAGGCCGGAACTGGCGTAGACCTCCCAATACCAGCTGTCGACGGCATAATCCTTGGGCAGCAGGGCCCCGCCATTGAGCGATTTGGTCTCGTCGATCACTGCCGCCATGTTCATGGCCGCCACCTGCCCGATGCCCTCGCAATCGGGACACATGCCGCGCGGATCATTGTAGGAGTAAAGCCCGGGCGCCCCCAGACGGGGCTGGGCCAGCCGCGAAAACAGCACGCGCAGCATCTGCGCCGTATCGGTCACCGTCGCGACCGTCGAGCGCGAATTGCCGCCCAGGCGCTGCTGGTCGACAATGATGGCAGCCGAGATATTTTCCAGCTGGTCGGCGTCGGGCTGGCCATATTTGGGCATGAACTGCTGCACAAAGGCCGGATAGGTCTCGTTGATCAGCCGCTGGCTTTCCGCCGCTATGGTGCCGAAGACCAGCGAAGATTTGCCCGAGCCGGACACTCCGGTGAAGACGGTGATCTTGCGCTTGGGAATATCGAGCGACACACCCTTGAGATTGTTCTCGCGCGCGCCGCGAATGATAATCGAACCATAATCGGCCATGTGTCCCCTCACTGAATTCTGGGCGACACAATGCCGGCCCGGCCTGCCGCGACGTGTCAGCAGGCCCCATTTCGACAGTGCCGGCTAGGCGCCGACAGCCTTCTTGATCATTTCCACCACGGCCTTTTCCTCCGCGGCGCCCAGTTTCAGCACCGCATAGGAGGTGGGCCACATATTGCCCTCGTCGAGCTTTGCATTGGGGTTGAAGCCGAAGGTGGCATAGCGCTCGGTGAATTTGTCGGCGGCCTTGAAGAAGCACACCGCCTTGCCGTTCTCATCGGCCCAGGCCGGCATGCCATACCAGGTTTTTGGCGAGAGGCCGGGCGCATGGGTGGTAATCAACTCATGCAGCTTTTCGGCTATTCTGCGGTCGGACGCTTCCATCTCCTCGACCTTGGCGCGCAGATCGGCGAGGCCATCGGCCTTCTTGCCTTTCCTGCGCTCCTTCTTGGCCGCCTGCATGGCTTCCCGTTCGGCATCGGAAAAGACGCCGTCGTCCTGGTCTTTGGAATTCTGGGCCATCACAAATCTCCTTGTCGGGTGACATCAGTCGAGTGTGGAGACGAGGCTGTCGAGCCTCGCGAAAAACTGCTTCCAGGAGGCCAGCGCCCCCTTGTAGGCGCGGTCCTGGTCGATGCGGAAACCGGCCTGCTCCATGCGCAGACGCGTGCCCGTGGCGATGGGTTCGAGGGTGAAGGTGACGGTGCTCTCGAGACCGAAGGCCGACCAGCTATAGGCAAGCGTGGAATAGGGCTCGAGCGTCAGCACCTCGCAGTCGATCACCACCTTCACCTCCGGACTGGGCTGGCGGCGAAAGGTGAACTTGTGCCCCATTTCGGGCAGGAAATCGGTCGCCATCAACCATTCCTCGAGCAGATGCGGCTGCGTCAGGGCGCGCCAGATCTTTTCGGGCGGATGGGCGATGTCGCGCTCGACGATTGCGGTGCGTATCTCCGGCGCCTCGTTCATTGGTCCATCCGCTCCAGCAGGTTTTCGAGCGCATCGAAGCGCTTTTCCCAGAAGCCAGTCATTTCCACGGTCCAGTCGCGCAGCGGCGCCAGCGCCATGGGCAAGGCGCTATAGTGGGTCTGGCGGCCCTGCTGCCGGTCGCGCACGAGCCCGGCCTGCTTGAGCACGCCGAGATGCTTTGACACCGCAGGCTGCGAAATGCCCGCCTCGGCGGTCAAAGCGCCAACCGTCAGTTCGCCGTCGCGGCAGAGGCGCTCGAAGAGGGCGCGCCGGGTCGGATCGGCGAGCGATCGAAAGAGGGTTTCAGTGGGCTCGGGCATAAACTCATAACTCAATGGCTATGATTTATTCATAACCACAGAGGCATGAGTCAGTCAAGCATCTTGGGCAAGTTGTGTCCCGGCCTCACACGAATCCCGGGTGCATCAACTGTTTGCATGGCCGAACAAAGAACAGCGCCAACGTCGATCACATAAGTATTATTGCTTAATTATTAACTTGATTTACTGAATTGACCGCAGATAGCTTTAGTCGATCAGCGTATTCCCGCATGCCGGCAGGGCAATAGGGGGCTTCAGTTGTGCAAGCGTATTCTGGTTGTTACTTCGGGTGGCGGACACTGGGCTGAATTTCGCCGTATCGCCCCGGCCCTTGAGGGCATGGACGTCAGCTTCGCCAGTGTCCGGTCCGAATATGGGAAAGAGGTGGCGGGGCGCCCCTATTATCTCGTGCCCGACTTTCATCGCAAAAAGCTTTGGGGCCTGCCCCACGCCATGGTGGCGACCACACGCCTCGTGCTGAAGCTGCGGCCCGACGTGGTCATCTCCACCGGCGCGGCTCCCGGGCTTCTCGCCCTGGCGGCAGCGAAGTGGCTGACCGGCGCCCGCACCATCTGGATTGACAGTCTCGCCAATGCCGACAGCTTTCCGGGTCAGGGGAATGGGCGCGCCTCGTCGCCGATGTCTGGCTCACCCAATGGGGGCATCTGGCCCGTGACAGCGGCCCGCAATTCTGGGGGGCCGTGGTATGATCCTTGTCACGATAGGCGCGCTGCTGCCGTTCGATCGGCTCATTGCCGTGATGGATGAATGGGCGGCACGGCATCCGCAGATCGAGCTTTTTGCCCAGATCGGCGACGGGCGCTATGTGCCGCGCAACATGCCCTATTTGCGGATGGAGGATAGGGCGGGCTTTCTCCAGCGGCTCAACAGGGCCTCGCTGGTGGTGGCGCATGCCGGCATCGGCACGATCCTTGACGCCACAGCGCTGGGCAAGCCCATGGTGCTCATGCCGCGCCTCGCCAGATGGGGTGAACACACGACCGACCACCAGACCCAGACCGTGGGCCATCTCGGGGGGCGGCCCGGCATCGCCATCTGCCAGCGCGGCAGCGATATGTCGGGCTGCATCCGGGCCGTGCGCGGGACCTCGAGCCGACCCGCGGATTTTTCCGATGTGGCGCCGGCAGATTTCATCGCCCGGCTGCGGCAGGCCCTGCTCGCTTAGGCCGCCTATGCCGCTTGTCCCCGACGGGCGCGGTGCTCCTAGACTTCACCTCGATCAACCGAGGATTTTTTTGCCATGCCAGACCGTTTCCAGACGCACGCCCCAGGCCTCGAGGCACCCGCCAGCCACGGCTTTGCCGTCACCCCAAGCGACAGCGACGCGCTGAGCGAGGTGACACGCGCCCTTTATGTCGGCGGCGCGGGCGCCGTGGCCGTGGTGCTGGCTTCCGGCGCCAGCGTGACAATCTCCGGCATTGCCGGTGGCACCATCCTTCCGCTGCGCGTCGGCCAGGTCAAGGCGACCGGGACCACGGCAACAAGCCTTGTGGGTCTGCTCTGATGCTGGGGCTTGGCCTCGGCACCAGCCGTCCGCAAGCCGTCCAGTGGTGGCCGGCGGCGGCGGATTTTGCCGCCGACTTCATCGCCCGGCGCTATCGGCTTGGCGGAAACGCCATCCCGGCGGCGGATGCTTATGCGTTTTCCCGCACGGGCAAGAAATGGGCCCGCCGCGCCGATGGCTCCTGGGCGGAATTCGACACAAATGTGCCGGCGATCACCGATCTCGGGCTCAGCATCGAGCCGGCCGGCACCAATCTCGCCACGCCTGGACCATCGGGCGCGGCGGTGGGCACAATCGGGGCCGGCGGGAGCCTGCCGACCGGCTGGGTGGCCAATGGCGCGCTGGCCACCCAGATCGTTTCCCTGGGCACGCTGCTCGGCCTGCCCGCGGTGCGCCTGCGCATCTCGGGCACGGCGGCCTCGACCTTCTACGAAATCGGCTTCACGCCATCCATGATGGGGATCGACGCGTCAAAACCCTATGCGGCATCGATCTTTGCCCAGTGCCACACCGAAGTCGTGCCGCTTGTCGAACTGCGCCAGGGCAATTCGAGCGATAGTTTTGTGGCGGTCAATTCCCTGAGCCCGGCGCTCAGCGCCACGGCACGGCGATCCGAGCTGAACCTCACCACCCAAGCGACAACCGCGCGCGGAAAACTACGCCTCGCGCTCAATCTGACCGTCGGCACGAGCTATCTCGTCGAAGTCACCATTGCCTGCCCGCAGCTGGAAACCGGGGCGGCGCCGAGCTCGCCGCTGCTCGCCGCGCGCAGTGCCGATGAATTTGATCTCCACCTGCCCGCGGGTGCGCATGAGCTCGACTGTGTGCTCGACAATGGTTCGAGCACGAGCCTCAGTGCCAGCGAAACGCCGTACCGGCTTCCGACAACGATCGCTCGGCCGATACGAAGCATTGCGGCAGAGCCCGCATGAGCATGGGCGCGGCGTCAGTCCCGACCATAAGGGCTGTGCGGCCGCGCCCCGTCTTTGCAGTGCTCTCCCAGATAGTCCTCGTCGCGGCGGTGCCGGCGGCCTTTATCGGCTCGCCGGCCCTGCTTTTTGCGCTGGGCATCAATTACGCCGGCGCGGGCGGCAATCCGCTCGAGAAAATCCACATCGCCACGGTGCTGGCGCTGGTAGCGCTCGGCTTTTCAGTGCTGCCCGACGGGCGGATGCAGTTTTCGCGTTTGTCGCCGTCGGTGTTCGTCTGGCTGATCAGCCTCATCGGCTTTGCCAGCGGCCAATTGCTGGTGCTGGGCCGCCCGCTCTCGGGGCTGGTCGTGACGTTTCTCACCCCTGTGCTGCTGCTCTATCTTGTCGGCGAGGCGCGGCCGAGTGCGTTGCGGACGCTGCGCCGCCTCGTGCTTTTACTGCTGCTGGCCAATTCACTCGTCGGGCTGGTGGAGGTCGCGACCGACGAGGCTCTGCTGCCACGCGTGGCGGGCAACTTCGAGATTGAAAGCGATGGGCGAGCGCTCGGCCTTGTCGGCAATCCGCTGATGGCAGGCTTTCTGGCGGGCATCGGCGTGCTTCATCTGGTTATCGGAGGCGCCACGAGGGGTTTTCGGCGTTTCGCGCCTGTCGAGATCCTTGTCCACGGCGCGGCGCTGCTTGCATTTGGCGGGCGGCTGGCTCTGGTGGCCACAGTGCTTCTCCTCGTTGCCTTCGTGCTCTTTGACACGCGCGCATTTGCACAAAGGCCAGTCGGGCAACGTGTGGCGCTGCGCGGTTTTCTCTTGCTGGGCCTTCTCGCGTGTGGGTTGGCAGGGCTAACCGCAGGCCTCGCCGACGACATCCTCGTCCGGATGGCCGATGACGGCGGCAGCGCCGCAACGCGCTGGGCGGCCCTGACGCTCGCCGCTCAGCTGCCGCCCGAGGCCTTGCTGTTTGGCCTACCGCCGGGCCCGCGCGCCGACATGCTGGCGGCCTTCGACACGCCGTTCGGGATAGAGATCACCTGGATCGGCTGGCTGGTCGACTATGGCATCATCATTGCGCTGGTGTTGCTGGCGGCGCTGGCGCTGATCCTCCGCGCCTGCCTCGTCGGGGCCGACCGCGTGCATTTTTACATGACCGCCTATTTTATCATCTGCATCAGCGGCGCGCAGGGGCTGGGCGCAAAATCGCTGCTGCTGGCGTGGATGGTGATCCTGCTGTTCACCCTGCGCTGGGACCATAGGTCAGCGCCGCGCACCGCTGCCAGCTCAGGGCCACGGCCCGTGCCCGCGCGCCTTGGCCAAGCCGGGTTCGGAGGTCCGGATCCGTTACCAGTCGCCCCAGGGCTTCGGCCAATGCCGCCGGATCCTCGATTGGCACCACGATCCCGCAGATGCCGTCTTCGACCACTTCAGCGACGCCGCCCACATCGCCTGCGACGAGCGGCAGGCCCTGCGAGCCGGCCTCGAGCAGGACGAGACCAAAGCCTTCCACCTTGCCGTCGGCGGCAGGCCCGCCGGGGAGGCAGAAAATATCGCTGGCGGCGCAAAGCGCCATTACCCCTGCGCGGTCGAGATCACGGAGACGCAGGATTTGAACTGCCGATGCTTCCATCGCGGCTTCCAGTTCGCTCCTGTAATCCGCCTCGCAATCGGGGCCGGCGATGACATAGGTCAGGCGCTGCTGCAGGTTTTGCGGCAGACGGTCGAGGGCCGCGATGGCCGTCAGATGCCCCTTGCGCCGGGTGACGCGGGCAAGCGTGAGGACAATGAGGCGGTCGGGCGGCAGGCCGAGTTTTTCTAGCAGGCCCGGCGTACGCCGGTGCACCAGCCAATCGGCGCCGACCCCGAGGTGGACTATTTCCGTCTGCCCCTGCGGCACAGCGGGGAAATTCTGGCGGAAGAGATCACGGGTGAACTGGCTGATCGCGAGCACCCGGACATCGCCGCGAAAAACACCGCTGGCCGAAATTGCTGCCCGACGCATCGGGTGGGCCATATCCGCGATTTCTGACCCACAGAGCGTGTACAAACGTGGCAGATGCCGCGCCATCAGCGCCGCCGGCAGGAAGAAGGGCCAGTCGATGGCGTGGACGACATCATATTGCTTCGCGTGCACCAGCCGCCTCACAAGCGCGATCTTGGCCGGAAGGTTTTTCGCCCGATGCGGCCCGCCGGGATAGCGGATGATTTCATAGGGATAATTTGCGTGGTCGGTGGCTTTGTGGTCGCCGCCATAGTCGGGCGCGGCCAGCACGATTTCGTGCCCAAGTTCAGTGGCGGCGCGCGCCAGTTCGGCGGCATAGGTGCCGATGCCGCCGACGAAGGGCGGGAACTCGCTGGTGAGCGCCAGTATCTTCATGCGCCAACCCCCGGCCAGAGACGTTTCAGCAGGGGTAGTGGCGCAAGGACTAGCACTTGGGCTGACGCGCAGAGCCGCAGGCGACGCCGGGGCGAGAGGCCGGGGAAGGTAGCCGCTTTTGCCATCAGTGCGCCGAAGATGTGAAAGGCGGACCTTGCGGGCAGCACGTCGCGTTCCCCCATGCGGCGCAGCGCCAGCGCGCTGCGCAGATGATAGGGCGACAGATATTTTGCGGGGGCGTCCAGCCCCGGATTTTCGCCGCGTGCGAGGAAAATTCCGCGTCGCTGCCAAAGCACGTTTTCGACGTTGTGGCGCAGCGCTTTGCGGCTCCAGCCGGGACGCGAAACATTGGCGTCGTGTATCCGATAGACGCCCAGGACACCATCCAGCGCCACCACCCGACCGGAAAACGGCGCCGAGCAAATGAGAAAGCCGTCAAAGAAATGTCGACGATCGTCTGGTGACAGCAGGCCGAACATTTTTCGGCAATGGACGGCGCTGAACGCATTGCCGGAGGTCGGGGCGCTGGGAAACTCGCCGTGGCGGAGCACATGTTCCTGGTGCCCATGGGTGAGGAGCGCCTGCTCCGGCAATCGTCCGATATTTCTCCCGTCAGATGTCCGCTTTTCGAGGGCGAACTGATAGAGCGCGATGTCCGGCGCATAGCTTGCAGCGATGGCGGCGGCGGCCCCGGGCAGCAGCCAATCATCAGCATCGAGAAAGAGCATGATTTCTCCGTGCGCTGCGGCCAACCCGGATATGGCCGCGCCGGTCTGGCCCTGATTGGGCTGAAGGATCGCGGTCACCCTGGCAAAGCCTGCGATCACCGCGCGGGAGTGATCGGTGGAGCCGTCGTCGACCACGATGACCTCGGTCGCGCTATAGGTCTGGTCCAGCGCCGTGCGGATCGCGGTGCCGAGATAGGCCGCGTAGTTATGGTTGGTGATGATGATGGAGATCAGCGGTCGGCCATCATCCGCCATGGGGAGCCGCCTCTGTGGGCCGGGACTGCAGCGCCCAGAGGGTGATCGGCGCGGACACGGCAATCGCTACGGCGAGACGGATGCCGGAGGAAGCGTCGGGGAGCAGGATCAGCGCGCCCGCACAGGTGGTGGCTACCGTGATTGGCGGGGACACGATCCGGGTGATCGCGGCCCAGCCGAACGTCAGGGTCATATGCGGCCGCGCTTGCCAGAAGCTCACCGACAGCACCGTGACCGCGCCCGTCACAAAACCGATTGCCGCGCCAACGCCGCCCCATGCCGGCACCAGGCACAGCGCCATGCCGACCGCCACGGCGGCCCCGGCGCTGAGGCCGATCATCTGCCGCCAGTATTGGCCGTCGATGAGAAGGACATTGTCGGTGAGGCCGCTCTTGAGATTGAGCGCCAGAGCACCGAAGCCGATGATCGGCAAGAGGGTGACGGCCTCCTCGCGAAATTCTTCGGGCAGGAGCAGCGCGGAGAGATCGTGGCGCATCAGCACAAGGCCGACATATCCGGCGAGCAGCAGGCCGATCAGCAGCCGCGCCTGTTGACCCAGACGCTGCCGGTCCCCGCGGGCACGCGCCGCCACCAGCGCCGGGAAGCCGCCGGCGTTGACGGCATTGGTGGCGATATCAAAGCCCTGTCGTCCCAGCGCATAGCTTGTGGCGTAGGGGGCAATTGCAGAAGGCGAGGCGAGCGCGCCGAGGGCGAAGCGGTCGATCGAGCCGATGAGAAAGTTGAGGGCCGCGAGCCCGATCAGCGGCGGCGCCATGGCGATCATGTCCGGCAAGGCGTGGTGATCGTCGGTGCCGGCGATGAGGTCGCGCGCCAGCCAAAGCGCGGCAAGGCCCGTCGCGCCTGTTATCGCCGCGAGGAGCGCAGCGATTTCGATCCAGTCGGCGCCCGCGAACATTGCCCAGATCGCCAGCGGGGCCATCAACAGCCCGCGTGTCCCTTCGAGCACAGCATGGCGTCTGGCCCGGCCAGCCATCTGCAACAGCACCAGCCCGCATTTAAAAAGGGAGAGCGCCAGAACCGAGGCGGTGACCACACCAATAAAGGCCGCAGCCGATGGCCCCACGACCAGGATGCCGATGATTGCGACGAGGAGCGCAGGGGCGACAATCCCGGCCAGCCAGCACGAAAAACAGAGCCGCGCTGTCGCCTGCGAAATTTTCCCGGACTCAGCGCCATCGCGCAGCATGAAGATGCGCAGCCAGTTGAGAAAAATCCCTTCGGCGAGCTCGGCGGTCAGCAGCGCGAGGGCAAGCAGCCCGGTGGAGGTCGGATCGAGCAGATGCGCCGCGCCGATGAGCACGGCAAAGCCGGCAAGCCGCGCCAAAATCACGGCCGGCAAATAGGTCAGCAACTGCCCCAGCATGTTCCCGCCTGAACGAGAATTGTCACATCAAGAAACAACGCTGACGAAAGAATAACAAGCCGGACTTATGGATTTACGAGAAGTCCCGAAACAACCCCCTCGAATTGATCAACAGAATCATCGGAGGAATATTTTCGGGCCTCTGTTTTCAGGCGCTCCGGATCAATTTTATGATCCAGAGCGAAATCGAGACGCTCGGCGAGCGCTTCGGCGTCACCGGCGGGCGCGAGGTAGCCCAGCTGACCGTCGCGTCCGATGATCTGTGCCGGTCCACTGGGGCTGTCGGTGGCGACAATGGTGGCGCCACAGGCGAGCGCTTCGATGATCACCGTGGGCAGCCCCTCCCAGAGGGAGGCGAGCACAAACACATCCGCCCGCGCCATCCAGCGATAGGGGTTGGGATCAAAACCGACGAACTCGACCGTGTCGGCAATGCCAAGCTCGGCGGCCAGCGCCTCGAGCGCCTCGCGTTCCCCACCGCCACCGATGATGACGAGGCGCGCTTCGGTCCGTCTGTGCTGCAGAAGCGCAAAGGCGCGGAGGAGCGTGGCAAAATCCTTCTGCGGGGCGAGGCGACCGACCGAGACGATCAGGCGATGATCCCCGCTCGCCCAGCGGTGTTCGAGCGGCTTTGCCGCTCCGATTTCGAGCGCCGGGCTGACGACGGGATTGTGCATGACCACGATGCGGGAGTGCTCGATGCCATTGGCGGCTGCCAAGCTGTCCGCTGTTTCTGTCGAGACGGCAAGGATGGCATCGGCCTGCCGATAGAGCCAGGGCGCCATGCGCAGCGCCAGGCCATAGAAATCATAGCCCTTGTGCTGGGCCTGCTCGGCCCTCGTGTCGCTGCGCTCGGAGATGATGATCTTTGGCTTGTGCCGGGACAGCATGCGCGCCACCAGCGCCGCGCAATTGTAATTGGGCATGGCGGTATAGATCGCGTCAGGCCGGATCTCGTCGATCAGCCGCGCCAGTTCGGGCACAAGCCGCACCGGATGCGGCGCCGCCGCCCTGCGGAGGGTCGCGCCCTCGGGCACCGCAAATTCCATGGTCTCGGTATAGGCGATGAGGAAATCGACCTGCCAGCCCCGGGCCACCAGCCCTTCGGCCAGCCGCAGCATGTTTTTCTGGACACCGCCATTGCCGATGTCCCGATAGAAAAACAGAATCTTTTGCATCTGGCGCCCCTTCTGTTCCTCAGCGGCGCCCGGGGAATCAGCCCGTTCTGCCGCCCTGCCAGTCCCGATACCAATCGACAAAGGCGGCAACGCCCACGTCAATTCCCGTCGTCGGGCGCTGACCGGTCAGCGCCTCGAGCAGCCCGGCGTCCGCTTCGGTCGCGGTCACGTCGCCTGCCTGCATCGGCAGCATGCGCTTCTGCGCGGTCTGCCCCATATGCCGTTCGATGGTTGCGATGAAGTCCATCAGCTCAACCGGCTGACCGCCGGCGATATTGACGCTGCGCCAGGGCGCCACCGGAGAAAGCGAGTCCACAACGCCGGCTGCCTGCGTCGGGTTGCCAGCCACGGGCATGGCATCGAACAGGGCCACGATGGAAGCGACGAGATCATCGACATAGGTAAAATCCCGGCGCATCCGGCCCATGCCGTAGACGTCGATGGGCGCGCCCTGTTCGATGGCGGAGACGAACTTGAACAGCGCCATGTCCGGCCGCCCCCAGGGGCCGTAGACCGTGAAGAAGCGGAAGCAGGTCGTCGGCACCGAAAAGAGATGCGCATAGGAGTGGCTCATCGCCTCGCCCGCCTTCTTGGTGGCGGCATAGAGCGAGACGGGAAAATCGGTCCGGTCAGCTTCGGCGAAGGGAAACTCGTCGTTGCCGCCATAGACCGAGGAGGTGGAGGCGAAGAGGAAATGGCGTGGCGTGTGGCGGCGGAGAGATTCGAGGAGGTTGAACGTGCCCACAAGATTGGCGCTGACATAGGCTTCCGGCGCTTCGAGGCTATAGCGAACCCCGGCCTGGGCGGCGAGATGCACCACGATCTCGGGCGAGAACGCAGCGATTTCGGCTTCGAGCCGCGCCGCATCCTCCAGCATGGCTTCAACAGCCCGGAAGCGCGGCTCGCGGGAGAGGATCGCGTGCCGTGCTGTCTTCAGGGACACATCGTAATAGGGCGTCATCCCGTCGTAGCCGACCACCTCATGTCCCTCGGCAAGGAGCCGCCTGGCGAGGTGAAAGCCGATGAAGCCGGCCGTTCCGGTGATGAAAACCTTCATTCGGCCGCCGCCCTTCTGTCCGCGCCGCGCCCGCTCCCATTGGGACGGCCGATGCTGGAATAGGCAAAGCCGGCGGCTTCCATCTCCTTGTCGCGGTAGACATTGCGGAGGTCGACAAACACCGGGCGCGCCATGGCGTCGCGCAGCCGCGTGAGATCGAGGGAGCGGAAGGCGTTCCACTCCGTCACCAGCACCAGAGCATCGACGTCCGCGGCTGCGTCATAGGCATCGCTGCAAAAGGTGACGCTGTCGACCTGCGTGCTGGCCGCGTCCATGCCTTCGGGATCATAGGCGCGGATCTGCGCCCCGGCCGCCTGGAGATCGGCGATCAGCGGCAAGGCCGGCGAGTCGCGCATGTCATCGGTATTGGGCTTGAAGGTGAGGCCCAATATGCCGACCCGCTTGCCCGAGACATTGCCTTCCAGCGCGGCAATCACCCGGCCGGCCATGCTGGCCTTGCGGCGCTCATTGCTGGCGACGGTGGTTTCGACCAGGGATACGGCGCTGCCGAATTCCTCGCCGATACGCACCAGCGCCAGCGTGTCCTTGGGAAAGCGGGAGCCGCCATAGCCAGGCCCCGCATTGAGGAATTTTGAGCCAATGCGCCCGTCGAGCCCGATACCGCGCGCCAGATCCTGCACATTGGCGCCGGTTTTTTCGCAGAGATCGGCCATTTCATTGATGAAGGCGATCTTCATGGCGAGAAAGGCATTGCCTGCATATTTGGTGAGCTCCGCCGTGCGCCGATCGACGAAGAGGAGCGGGGGCGCATTGAACGACAGCGGCCGGTAGATCTCGGTCATCACCGGCAGAGCGCGCTCATCCTCGATGCCGACGATCACCCGGTCGGGCCGCTTGAAATCTTCAATCGCGGCGCCCTCGCGCAGGAATTCCGGGTTTGAGACCACCACCACGTCGGCAGCTGGATTGGTGGCCCGGATGATGGCTTCCACCTTGTCTCCGGTCCCCACCGGCACGGTGGACTTGGTCACCACCACGGTAAAACCGGAAAGCGCCGCCGCGATTTCGGCAGACGCGGCCTCGACAAAGCTCAGATCAGCATGGCCGTCGCCCCGTCGTGAGGGCGTCCCCACGGCGATGAACACCACTTCGGCGCTGGCGACTGCAGGCGCCAGATCGGTGGTGAAGCGCAGCCGCCCGGCTTTGACTGTCTCGGCCACCAGCGCGTCGAGCCCGGGCTCGAAAATCGGGATCTTGCCGGCGTTCAGCGACGCTATGCGCTCGGCGTTCTGATCGACGCAGACCACCTCATGGCCAAAATCGGCAAAGCACGCCCCGCTCACCAGCCCCACATAACCGCTGCCGATCATGGCAATACGCATCAAAACCGCTCCACCTGCGCCCCTCAGGCCCCAAAAACATCCTCCACCATGCGGTTCAGGATCGTATTGAACGCTTCCGGCTTGCTGACGAAGGGCGCATGTCCCGCCCCAGCAATCCGGTAGGTTCGGCCAGACCATAGATTGGCATAGGCAAGGCTGTCGACATAGTCGAGATCAACGAAACGATCCTCGGCGCCGTTGACAATGGCGAGTGGCACCGCGCTGTTTTCGGCCAGTTGCCGCTGGTCTCCAGCCTCAGGGTCGAACAGACCTGCCGCCAGATGCAGCCGCATGTTGGGGTCGGTGCGCATGATCGCCCGGCGCCAGAGGTTCGTATCGGGATGACCATCGCTCAACGCATCGGCGAAATCGGCGACCTGCTGGGGACTGAGCTCTGCGACAAAGGAGAGCGCAGCGACCGGATCGGGGCGATAGGCCTCCCCGATACGGGCGGGATCGGGGGCATAGGGGGGCGTGCCGACGAGCATCGCTCCCGCCATATGGCGGTGTCGCATCATTTCGAGCACTACATGCCCACCCAGCGAGGTGCCGACCATCAGCGGATCATTGATGCCCAGGCGGTCGAGCGCCACGCCGACCACTGCCGCCATACTGACAAGCCCATAGGAAAACGGCTCCTGAAGGTTTGCCGAGCGCCCATGGCCAGGCAGGTCGACCGCGACAAGACTGAACCGTTTACCAAGCCCGGCAAATTGCCGGGAGAAGATTTCGCCACTGGTCGAATTGGAGTGCAAAAGGACGACGACCGGCCCCCGCCCGCCACTGCGCATGTATCCGACGCGTCCCCACGACGTTTCCACCCAGTTTTTCTGCATGACGCCCCCTCGGTGTCAAAAAATGAAAAACAGTCCCGGAAAGCCTGTCTCTAGTATTTGTGTATTGCAACAGACCAGGACTTGTGTCGCCATTAATCCGGGAAGTTGAGGGAAGCAAAATTGCTTGCCAAGGATTACGATAGACTGAATGGACTAATTCAGACGATCTACTCGGCCGCCACGGACGAGGTGACGTGGCAAGTTGTATTGGACAATATTCAGGCCAGTCTCGGCCACGCCTATCTGGCGTTGCACGGGCAGGATACCAGCACCCATCGCAACATCGGCATGATCGGGGCGGGTTATTCTGTCCCCTATCTGGCGTCGTTCCGTCAGCATTTTGCCGCCATCAACCCATGGTCGGAGCGCGCAGCCACAATGCCGGTGGGCGTTGCCCTGCCCTCGGAGGCCCTGCTGCAGCCCGAGGCGCTTTATCGCACCGAATGGTACAATGACTGGATCCGGCCGCAGGAGGACATCAGCACCGGTGCCGGGCTGACCCTGATGCGGGACAGCCATCGTATCTTCCGCATTTCCTGCAATATCCGCCTCGTCGATCGCGAGCGGCTGCAACCGCGCGTCATCGGCATGCTCAACGCCCTCAGTCCGCACCTGCGGCACGGCTTTGCCATTTATCACCATGCGCGTCCCGAGACTGACAGGGGGGCGGAGAAGCTCGAGATCTTCTCCGGTGCGGCGTTCATCGTCGGGTCGGATCGGCGCATCCAGCAGTCCAATGCGCGTGCACGGAAGCTGGTTTCGGATGTCGACACGATGCTCGACTGTCGAGGTGGACGCCTGGGCTTTGCCGATCCCAGGGCGCAAAACTGGCTGGAGCGCGTGCTTGCCCAGTTTAGCCTCAGGCATCTATCGGCGGCGGGGCGATCGTTCACCCTCCGCCGTCCCGATGGCGATATGCCTCAATATTTTCGGGTGCTCCCCCTGCCGCGGGCGCTGGGCGGCAATGGCGGGGACGATTTCCTTTCGCCGGCGGCAGATGCAGCGCTGGTGCTTGTGTCGCTGCCCGAAAAGAACATCGCCGGACCCGCCCTCAGCCGCCGCGAGGCGGACGTCCTCGGCCATCTCGCCCAGGGCATGGCCAATGACCGCATTGCCTTTGCCCTTGGCATCAAGCCGGAAACGGTAAACCTCCACATCATGTCCGCCCGACGCCGCCTCGGCGCCCGCACGCGCGAACAGGCCATTGCCATCGCCGTCCGCCTCGGCCTGATCTAGGGGCATTCCCCTATCAGTTCTGATAGCTGTCAGCCCTGCCCCGCCCCCGTCTAGCTTTCAAACGGGCGTCATGCGCGCCCCAGGCAATGCTATTTCGAAAAGGGGTACATCATGGTTGATTTCAGAGGCACAAGCGGCCCCGACCGACTGGTCGGCGGCATGGACGACGACTGGTTCCGCGAACTCGGCGAGGGCGATGATTTCATCGATGGCGGCGGCGACGGCTGGGACGAGGTTTCCTACAATGAAGATGGCGGCGACAAGGGCATAATTGTCAAATGGAGCGGCGATGGCAGCGGCACCATCGTAGACACGTTCGGCGACACGGACAGTTTTACCGCCCTCGACGGCATTGTGGGGTCCCGCAATGCGGACACGATGACTTTCGGCCCGGGGGTGGACATTCATATTGCCCCCGGCACGGGATCGAGCACGTTCACCTTCGACGCGCCGAGATGGGTGACGTTCTCGTATAACTGGTACTACGACCACGAGGATCTGATCGGCAACCAGGCCGGTTTTGTCGGCGTCCATATGAAACTGGGCGAGGGCCGGATCTACAAATCCGATGGCTCGGTGGACAGCGTCAACCTCACCGAGAACCAGTCCTTCCGGGGCACGCATTTCCACGATGTCATGGAGGGCGCCAATGATGGCATCGCCACGCAATTGTCCGGACTGGGTGGCTCAGACCTCCTCATCGCCGGGGATACGCGCGACTATGTGGATTACCGGCGTGAGGGCGAAACCATCAATTCGGGGTTCACGATCGATCTCGCTAACGGCCAGGTGACCAATGCCATCAATGGCGATGTCGATACACTCGTCGGCTTTACCGAGGCGCAGGGTTCCGATTTCGACGACGTGATCACCGGCAATGACCAGAGCAATTTTCTCGTCGGCAATGGTGGCAATGACGCAATCGATGGCGGTGCCGGTCGCGATTTCGTCGCTTTTTGGGATCGCGGCCAGGGCGACCTGCAAATCTCGGGCATAGGCACCGACACGGTCACTGTTGTGGACCTTGTGGGCGATCTGGGCACCGATACTCTCACCAATATTGAACGCATCGTATTTGGCTTTGACGGTGTGCTTGCCATCGACATCAACGGCAATGCCGGCCAAGCCTATCGCCTCTATCAGGCCGCCTTCGAACGAGCACCCGACCAGAGCGGCCTCAAATTCTGGATCGGCCGTTTGGACAAGGCGGAAGACGATCTGATGGGCGTTTCCCGCCATTTCCTCGCCTCCGAGGAATTCATCGACACCTTCGGAACCGAAGATAGCGTCAGCAACGAGAATTTCGTCGAACTGCTCTATCGACACACGCTGGGCCGCGAATATGAACAGGCCGGCTACGACTACTGGATCGGCCGGCTGGCCAGCGGCGATGGCACGCGCAGCGATCTTCTGGCGCATTTCTCCGAGAGCGCCGAGAACAAGGATCGCGTCTTCGACCAGATCAGCGACGGCATCTGGCTGGGCTGAGCCGAAAAAGGGCGCGGACACCCTCGAGGCATCCGCGCCTGTCCATTGTCTATTTCTTGCGCATCGCAGCACTCAGGGCGGCGCCGAACGCTCCATTGCCCTTGTCGGGCTCATTGCCCGGCCGGCCCGCGGGGCGCGCATTCGGCCTACCCCTGTCGGATCGCGTCTCGCGCGGGGCGGGCGCCTCGCCGCCATCCTTGCGCATGGTCAGGCCAATGCGTTTGCGCGGGACATCGACTTCCACGACGCGCACCTTAACCACATCGCCGGCCTTCACCACCTCATGCGGATCCTTGACGAATTTGTCGGCCAGCTGGGAGACGTGGACAAGGCCATCCTGGTGCACGCCGATATCGACGAAGGCCCCGAAGGCGGCGACATTGGTCACCGTGCCTTCCAGCATCATGCCGGGCTTGAGGTCCTTGATGTCGTCGATGCCGTCGGCAAAGGTCGCGGTCTTGAAGGCCGGGCGCGGATCGCGGCCGGGCTTTTCAAGCTCGGCGAGAATATCCTTCACCGTCGGCAGGCCGAAGCGATCGTCGACAAAGACGCGTGGATCGAGCGCCTTGAGCGCAGCGCTGTCGCCCATCAGGGCCCGCACGTCGCGCCCGCAGGCGGAGACGATCTTGCGCGCCACGCCATAGGCTTCCGGGTGCACGGCTGATGCATCGAGCGGCTCGGCCCCGTCGCGAATGCGCAAAAAGCCTGCGCTCTGCTCAAAGGTGCGCTGGCCCAGCCGCGCCACGTCGAGCAATTGCTTGCGGCTCTTGAACGGGCCATTGGCGTCGCGGTGCGCAACAATGGCTTGTGCGAGCGCGGTACCGAGGCCGGACACCCGCGCCAGCAGCGGCGCCGAGGCGGTGTTGAGATCGACACCCACCGCGTTCACCGCGTCTTCCACCACGGTATCGAGCATCTGCGCGAGGCGATACTGATCGACGTCATGCTGATACTGGCCCACGCCGATGGATTTCGGTTCGATCTTCACCAGTTCGGCCAGAGGATCCTGCAGGCGCCGGGCAATCGACACAGCCCCGCGCAGCGACACGTCAAGCCCGGGGAATTCTGCGGCCGCCGCTTCCGAGGCGGAATAGACCGAGGCCCCGGCCTCCGAGACGATCACCTTGGTCGGTTTTGGCGATGGCAGTTGCGCCAGCATGTCCGCGACCAGCTTTTCGGTCTCACGGCTGCCGGTGCCATTGCCGATGGCGATGAGATCAACGCCATGGGCGCGGATCAGCTTGGCGAGTTCCGCCTGAGTGCCGGACACATCATTGCGCGGCTGGAAGGGGTAGACGGTGGAAGTGGCGATCAACTTGCCGGTGGCATCGACGACGGCGACCTTCACCCCGGTGCGAATGCCGGGATCGAGCCCCATGGTGGTGCGGCTGCCGGCGGGTGCCGCCAGCAGCAGATCCTTCAGGTTCCGGGCAAAGACGCGGATCGCTTCTTCGTCGGAGCGTTCGCGCAGATCGCTCATCAACGCCAGCGAAAGGCTCATCGAGAGTTTTATGCGCCAAGTCCAGGCTGCCGCCTCGAGCAGCCATTTGTCGCCGGGCAGGCTGGAGCCAATGCCAAAGGCGGACGCGATCATGCGCACGGCCGGCTTGACCGGGGACGGATCGTCCGCGTCCACCTCGATGTCGAGATTGAGGATGTCCTCATTACGACCGCGCAGCATGGCAAGGGCACGATGGCTGGGGACCGTCGACCATTTTTCAAAATGGTCGAAATAGTCGGAGAATTTTGCTCCGTCCTGCTCCTTGCCGGCGACGACGCGCGAGCGCAGAACGGCGCGTTCCTTCATGTAAGTGCGAAACCTGCCCAGCAACTCGGCATTTTCCGAGAAGCGCTCGGCGATGATGTCGCGTGCGCCGTCCAGCGCCGCCTTGGTATCGGGCACGGCCTCAGTGACATAGGCCTGGGCGAGGGTGAGGGGCTCGGCGCGGCGATCCTCGAAGATCGCATCGGCCAGCGGCCCCAGCCCCTTTTCGCGCGCGATTTCCGCCTTGGTGCGGCGCTTGGTCTTATAGGGCAGGTAAAGGTCTTCGAGCTCCGCCTTGGTCGGCGCCTTGCCGATGGCGGCCTCAAGCTCAGGGGTCAGCTTGCCCTGTTCGGAGATCGAAGAGAGGATGCTGGCGCGCCGGGCTTCGAGCTCGCGCAGATAGGCGAGCCGATCGGCGAGAAGACGCAATTGCGTATCGTCCAGTCCGCCCGTCACTTCCTTGCGGTAACGCGCGACGAAGGGCACGGTCGCGCCCTCGTCCAGCAAGGTGATGGCGGCGATGGCCTGCTGCGGCTTGGCCCCGATATCGAGGGCAATGCGATTGGCAATGTCTTGCGTCAGGGTGGCGGCCATGGCTGTCCCGGAATCAGTTTTTCTCGAAGGCCGGACCATAGTCGCCTTCCCGGCCAATCCCAAATTCCTTCCCGGTGGGGTGGACGGATTGTGGATAGCGAGCAGCGGGCAGAACTAGCCCCGTCATTCGAGCTTAGCTCTCATGGCCTTCACGGCTCGAAACGCTCCGCAGGGCCATTCGGCGGCTTCGCACGCGAAGACAAAATCCCCGCCATTCGAGCTTAGCTCCCATGGCCTTCCCGGCTCGAAACGCTCCACAGGAGCCTTTCGGCGGCTTCGCCGCACGCCGGGAAGTCCAAAAATTACCATGCTTGGCCGCTAAAGCTTGCATGGCGGGCCTGATGCCATCACATTGGGTGCAATCATTCCGGATCGAGATAATGACCGAAAAAGCCGAACCCGAAGCCAATTGGGACGAGCTGCGCCCTCAACTGACCAAACTGGGCCTGGAGCTTGGACCGCTGGTGGTGTTCTTCATCGCCAATGCACGGGCAGATATTTTTACCGCCACCGCCTGGTTCATGGGCGCGATGGTGATTTCGCTGATCGCCAGCTGGTTCATCCTCAAGAAGATCCCGGTGATGCCGCTCGTCACCGGCGTCGTTGTGCTGGTGTTCGGCGGGCTGACGCTGTGGCTGCAGGACGACACCTTCATCAAGATCAAGCCAACCATCACCAATGTGCTGTTCGGCTCGGTGCTGCTGGGTGGGCTGCTGTTCGGCCAGTCGCTGCTGAAATATGTTTTCGGCGAGGTCTATCGCCTGCGCCCCGAGGGCTGGTGGAAGCTGACGCTCAACTGGGGCCTGTTTTTCTTCGTGCTCGCAGTGCTCAACGAAGTGCTGTGGCGGAATTTTTCGACCGACACCTGGGTGACGTTCAAGGTCTGGGGCGTGATGCCGTTGACCGTGCTGTTCTCGATGAGCCAGGTGCCGCTGCTGACCAAATATGCGCCTGAAGCCGAGCCCAGTACGCCAGTCGGCGCCGAGGGCTAAAATCGCCTGGAGATGACAAAAAACGGCGCCGCGGGGCGCCGTTTTCGTTTTCAGTCCTGCCTAGTCCTCAGCGTCGGCGCGGGCTTCGATTTCTTCCATGTCCTCGTCGGAGAAGCCGAAGTGGTGGCCGAGTTCGTGGATCAGCACATGGGTTATAATCTCGCCGAGCGTATTGTCGTCGTGCTCGGTCCAATAGTCGAGAATGGCGCGGCGATAGAGAAAGACCGTGTTGGGCATCTGCCCGGTCTGGGGCACGGCGCCGTCCTCGGTGAGGCCGATGCCGGTGAAAAGCCCCATCAGCTCGAACGGGCTCTCCATGCCAAAACCTTCAAGCACGTCATCCTCGGCAAATTCGGCCACCGAGCAGGTGACATCGGCCGCAAGCGTCTTGAAGGGTTCGGGAAGTTCGGCCAGGGCCTTTGCAGCCATGGCCTCAAAATCGTCGAGGGTCGGGGCAAAGAGCCCCGACCAATCGGTCTTGCTTACTTCCACTCGCGGATGTCGACGAAGTGGCCGGCAATGGCGGCAGCGGCGGCCATGGCGGGCGAGACGAGGTGCGTGCGGCCCTTAAAGCCCTGGCGACCTTCGAAGTTGCGGTTCGAGGTGGACGCGCAGCGCTCTTCGGGAGCCAGCTTGTCCGGGTTCATGGCTAGGCACATCGAGCAGCCCGGCTCACGCCATTCAAAACCGGCATCCTTGAAGATCACGTCGAGACCTTCTTCCTCCGCCTGAGCCTTCACGAGGCCCGAGCCCGGAACGATCATGGCAGAGACGTGGCTGGCGACCTTGCGGCCACCGATGACGGCGGCAGCGGCGCGCAGATCTTCGATGCGGCCATTGGTGCACGAGCCGACAAAGACGCGGTCGAGCTTGATGTCGGTGATCTTGGTGCCGGGCTTGAGGCCCATGTAGTCGAGGGCACGCCACTTGGAGGCGCGCTTGGTCTCGTCGGCGATCTCATCGGGGTTAGGCACGACACCCTGAACCGAGATGACGTCTTCCGGCGAGGAACCCCAAGACACGATCGGCGGCAGCTTGGCGGCGTCGAGGATGACGACCTTGTCGTAGTGCGCGCCTTCGTCGGTGTAGAGGGTCTTCCAGTAGTCGACGGCCATGTCGAACGCTTCGCCCTTGGGGGCGCGCGGACGATCCTTCACATAGGCGAAAGTGGTTTCGTCGGGAGCGATGAGGCCGGCGCGGGCACCGCCTTCGATGGTCATGTTGCAGACCGTCATGCGGCCTTCCATCGACAGTGAGCGGATGGCTTCGCCAGCAAACTCGATGACGTGGCCATTGCCGCCGGCGGTGCCGATTTCACCGATGATGGCGAGAATGATGTCCTTGGCGGTGACGCCCGGGGGCAGCTGACCATCAACACGCACCAGCATGTTCTTGGCCTTCTGCTGGATCAGCGTCTGGGTGGCCAGAACGTGTTCCACTTCCGAGGTGCCGATACCATGCGCCAGAGCGCCGAACGCGCCGTGGGTGGAGGTGTGCGAGTCACCGCAAACGATGGTCATGCCGGGCAGCGTAAAGCCCTGCTCGGGACCAACGATGTGAACGACGCCCTGACGCTTGTCGAACGGGTCGTAATATTCGATGCCGAAGTCGCGGGTGTTTTCGGCCAGAGTCTCGATCTGGATGGCGCTATCCGGATCGGGATTGGGCAGCGAGCGATCGGTCGTGGGCACGTTGTGGTCGACAACGGCGAGGGTGCGCTCAGGGTGACGAACCTTGCGGCCATTCATGCGCAGGCCTTCAAAGGCCTGGGGGCTGGTCACTTCGTGAACGAGGTGACGGTCGATATAGAGAAGGCTCGTCCCATCAGGATTGTTCTGGACCAGATGGTCGTCCCAGATCTTGTCGTAAAGCGTGCGAGCCTTGGTCATTCTAGTATCGTTCCCAGCGGCAGGAATGGAAAGTTTGGATTGGTTCTAAGCCCAAGCGGGCTTTTGGGTCAAGCACAACCGTACTCTCTGGTACGGCTTAGCTTGCCGGTCGATGTTGCCCCCGGAGAAGAGCCAAAACCCCGAAAAGGCTGGTATCGAGCCCGATGCGGTAGCGGCACCAGAGAGCAATGGCAATCTGCGCAATTATCCGTGCGCCCATATTGGCCGCGGCAGCCCCGAGGACGCCCCAGACCGGGATAACGACGATCTGAACGAGAAAGCCGAGGCCCATGATGACGCCGAAAATGGCGACATAGGCACGCTCGTGGCCGGTCATCATCATGACGATCTTGGAGGGGCCCGTGGCTGCGTCGAACAGAAGCCCGAAGGCGAGCAGGACCAACACCAGCGCGCCACCGGCATAGGCCGGGCCGAACAGCGACAACACAAAATCGCCGAAGAACAGGAAGATGGCAAAAATCACCAGCGAGAAGGCAAAGCCCGCCCAGGCGCAGAGCGTAGTGATGGCCTGGGCCTTGCGCATATCGCGGGCGTGATAATGCTCGGCCACCATCGGGGCGATGACGAGCTCGATGGCGAAGGTGAAGAGCGTCATCAGCCCGGCGGTGCGGAAGGCGTTGAAATAGAGCCCAGAGCTTTCGAGATCGAGCATCAGGCCGACGAGGATGATGTCGGCATTGAGGGTGAAGGTTTCGATCAGCGCGCCGAGCAGCAGCCATTTGCTGAGCCCGCCCCAGCGCTGCCAGTGGGATTTTATGGCGACATAGGAAAGGCTCGGGCGCAGGGAATAGCCCTGCTGGCCGGCCAGCACATATTGGAGACCCAGCATGGCGAGAAGAATGACGGCCGAAAGGGTCAGCGCATCCGGTCCGCTGAGAATGACGCCGAGCGCGTAGAGCCCAAGCACGATCAGCGGCAGGGCGAGGCGCCAGTAAATGTCGCGCGGCAAGAGCGCCGTCCAGAGCGAGCCCTGGGCACGCAGGGCCGAGGAATTATATTCGGACAGCGCCATGGGCAGGATGAGCAGCGCCGCGCCGAGGAAATGGATCACCGGCTGGCCGGGGGCCACGAGCGGCTGGATGGTGAGGGCAAAGAGGCAGAGCAGCGCGCCGATGGCAAGGCTGGCGAGAATTGTGATGGCAGAACCGGACGCAAGGCCGGCCGCTGCCTCCGCCTTTTCCCCCTGCCCGCGCAATTGGGGCCAGAGGCGCAATATGGCGGTCGACTGGCCCATGCCGGCCGCGATGGCGAGCACGGTCGCCAGCGCCAGCCCGAAGGCGAAATAGCCGTATTGCTCGGGGTTCATGGTGCGGGCGAGCACCACATAGGTGAGGTAGGTGAGACCGGCTGTCGCGACCTTGATGCCAAGCGAGCCCACCGACCGCAGGAGGCCGGTGGACAGCAGCGCCGTCAAATCGGTCGGAAAGGCAAGTCGCATAGGGCCCCCAGCATGAGCGGTCATCATGCCAGAGGCGGGTCAAGAAGGTCTTACCGGGGAGATCGGGATGCGGGAGGTTTTTTGCGGGAGCGGGGAGGTTAGGGCGTGGCCCTGAGGTTACCCCCTCCTAGCCTCCCCCTGATAGGGGGAGGGATAGATCGTGCATGTCGCGGGGCTGGTGAGCCACTGACAAGCCCCTCCCCCTATCAGGGGGAGGTTGGGTGGGGGTATTCCCCCCAAGCCCTCTTAGTGCCGGAAGTGACGCATGCCTGTAAGAACCATGGCGATGCCGGCGGCGTCAGCGGCGGCGATGACTTCGTCGTCGCGCATGGAGCCGCCGGGCTGGATCACGGCGGTGGCGCCGGCGGCGACGAGGGCTTCAAGGCCATCGGCGAAGGGGAAGAAGGCGTCGGAGGCGACGACCGAACCGATGGTCAGCGCGCCTTCGATGCCAGCAGCTTCGGCGGCGTCGATCGACTTGCGATGGGCGACGCGGGCAGAATCCACGCGGCTCATCTGGCCAGCGCCAATACCGGCGGTGGCGCCGTCCTTGACGTAGATGATGGCGTTGGATTTGACGTGCTTTGCGACTTTGGCCGCGAGCTTGAGGTCAGCCAGTTCCGCTTCGGTCGGCTGGCGCTTGGTGACGACTTTCAGTTCGCAATCATCGACATTGCGGTTGTCGCGGCCCTGGACCAAGAGGCCACCGGAGACCGACTTGACCAGCAGGCCATCGGCCTTCGGGTCGGCCAGACCGCCGGTGAGCAGAAGCCGCAGGTTCTTCTTGGCGGCGATGATGTCCTGGGCTTCCTGGGTCGCGGAGGGGGCCACGATCACTTCCGTAAAGACCTTGACGATCTCGGTTGCCGTTTCGGCGTCGATCTCGCGGTTGAGGGCGACAATGCCGCCAAAGGCCGAGACCGGATCGGTGCGCAGGGCCTTCGTGTAGGCGTCGAGCAGCGTCGCGCCAACGGCAACGCCGCAGGGATTGGCGTGCTTGATGATGGCGACGGCAGCGGTTTCGGCCGGATCGAACTCGGAGACGAGCTCGAAGGCGGCGTCGGTGTCGTTGATATTGTTGTAGGAGAGCGTCTTGCCCTGGGTCTGGGTGGCGGTGGCCACGCCCGGGCGGTTCTCGCCGGTCTTGTAGAAGGCAGCCCACTGATGCGGGTTTTCGCCATAGCGCATGACTTCGCTCAGCGTGCCGGCAAAGCTGCGATAGGTGACATCCTGAAAGTCGATCTCGCGGGCAAACCAGCTCGAGATGGCGCTGTCATAGGCGGCGGTGCGGGCATAGGCCTTGGCGGCGAGCTTCTGGCGCAGCTCGAAGGGAATGCCGCCGTTCTTGATGGCTTCGATGATCGCAGGGTAGTCGGCTGGGTCGACGACGACGGTGACATAGGCGTGGTTCTTGGCGGCGGAGCGGACCATGGCCGGGCCGCCAATGTCGATGTTCTCGATGATCTCATCATAGGACGCGCCGGAAGCAACGGTCTTTTCGAACGGATAGAGATTGACCGCGACGAGATCGATGGCGCCGATCTCGTGCTCATCCATGGATGCCTTGTGCTCGGGATTGTCGCGCACCGAGAGGAGGCCGCCATGCACCTTGGGGTGGAGGGTCTTGACGCGGCCGTCCATCATTTCCGGGAAACCGGTGAGGTCGGAGATTTCGCGCACCGGCAGGCCGGTTTCCTTGATCAGCTTGTGGGTGCCGCCGGTCGAGACCAGCTCCACGCCGGCTTCGGACAGCCCGCGGGCAAACTCCGCCATGCCTGATTTGTCGAAAACAGAAAGCAGTGCCCGCCCGACTTTCACCGTCTTGCCCATGGAATGATCTCGCCGTGATTGAGAATGGAGGATTTGCCGGCTCCGCTATCACGAAGCCGGGCCGAAACCAAGGCAAAGGCCCCAGTTTACTGTTCGCGGGTGAGAATCCAGCCGATTTCAAAGCCGGGAACCACATCGGCCTCGAGCACCAGCTGGGTGGTCCGGTGGAAACCGAGATAGGCGGACTGACGCACGCTGTCGTCCTCGTGCAGCTCGCCGCCCTCCCAGAGGAAGCTCCAGACTTCGCCATTGGGAAGGGTCAAGCGGCGCATGCCCTCGCCCACCGGCGCATGGACGGCAATGCCCGGCGCAAGGTGGAAGCGGATGGCGAGACGCCCGCCGGTTGCCCCCTGACCAACCAGACGATCCTGGCCCACCAGCGTCATGCCATCACCGATCAGGGTCAGGCGGCGCTCGATTTCGACGCCGAAGCGCGGCGCATAGCCGGCCGTGCGCAGGTGAAGGGAATGTTCGGCCCCATCGAGCTGCATCGGCGGCAGGTCGACCCGCACGCCGGAGCCCTTGCCGCTGACCGGCGCTGCATCTTCGCCATCGATGGTGGGCGAGGAATGGGCGATGGACTGGCGGAAGAGATCGCGCGTCTCGGGCATGTCGAGCGGCGCCGGGCCGCAGGAGCCCAGGATCAGCTCGCTAAGATGGGAAAATTCAAAGGCCAGATGGCCGGCATGGGCCTCGCCATCAAAGCCCGGTGGCGGGCGCGTGCCGGAATCGGCTACAACCACGGCCTGGCCACTGCGCAGGATGCCGTAGCCGCCGAGCAGGCGCGAGCGCGGCGGCACGCTTGGGCCATTGGCCTGGACGGCGACCAGCACATCGTGGGGTACCTGACCGCAGCCATTGAAATAAACGGGCTCGCCACTCGAGAGGGTTAGGGCATCGAGCGCTTCGTGCATGCGATCAATGCGGTCCGACAGGGCCGAATGGGTGGGGCTCGAATGATTGGCAGCGGCGCGGCGAAGGCTCGACAGTTCAACCAGCAGTGTCAGCTGCACGCGTGGATTGCGCGATTTGTGGAGGCCTTCAGGGTCAAGCTGGCTGGCCAGCAGCGCGTCGAGCTTGGCAAGGCGCAGCTCGACATTGCTGCTGTCCTGCGGCTCGCAAAGCTCGGCGCCGAGCAGGCCCATGGCGGCAAACAGCGCCTCGGTGGGCTCGGTGGCCATGGACGCGCGGACGCGCAGGCTCTGGACCTGCGTGCCGAGGCTGCGCTGGATGGTCCTGGCCTGCTCGGGCGTCGCGCCATCGAGCAGCAGGGTGAGATGGCGCAGCCAGTTGAGCACGCGCTGGGCGGTGAGGGTCAGCGACCAGCTTTCGGGATCGAATTTTCCTTCGCGGCCGATCCAGTCGAGCACCAGAGTGCGGGCAAACAGCCGCTCGCCGGGGTCGCGCACGTCCCGGAAATGCCGCAGCCAGGAAAAGCCCTGAAGATTGTTCCACCATTCGGGGTGATCGACATCGACGCCAAAGGGCGAGGCGCCGCCGGTCTCGACGAGTTTTGAGGCGAGCAGATAGCGGCCCGTCATCATTTCGCGCACGGCGTCGCGGTCGGCGGGACGGAAATCCGGGAGATCGCCCTTGTAGGCGAGCTCGGCCAGGCCCTGCCAGGTCCAGCGCGTCAACGGGGTCGTCATCAGCCGATCGGCAGTGCGCACCAGAAGACGGCGTGCAGCAAAGAGGCGCTGACCGCTCATCGATATGCTCTGCGCCTGAGGCAAACGCCAGCAGGATTGGCGCTGCCGCTGTTACTCACCACGTCCAATAAACCCTTGCGGCTGTTCGACCGCCCGCCTGATGCGAGCGGTCTAGAGAATTCACCCTGATTTGGACAGAACGAAAGACACGACCAAGCCAGTAACACTTTTTTAACCGGGGAAACTCCGGTTCGTCACGCTGCACGACGGAAGCGCGCGACGAAGAAGCCGTCCATGCCGCCGTCGAGGTTGCGCGGCGACATCGCCGGATGGGTGCGGACAAGTCCGCTCGGTGTAATCGCCTGTTCGAGCCCCGGGAGTTCTGCCGCCTCGACGGGGTCGAGCGTCAGATCGGAGAAGGTCTTGAGGATCCAATCGACCTGATCCTCGCCTTCCTGCGGTTCGAGCGAGCAGACGCAATAGATGAGCGTGCCGCCGGGCGCGAGCGCGCGCCGCGCATTGGCGATCAAGGACTGCTGGAGCCGGGCGCGGCCGGCGATGTCGCTGGCCTGCCGGTGCCACAGCACTTCAGGGTGGCGGCGGAAGGTGCCGGTTGCCGAACAGGGCGCATCGAGCAGGATACCGGCGAAGGGCGCCGGAGCCGCATAGGTGGCCGCATCGGCAAGGACGATTTCGGGCGTATAGCCGAGGCGGTCCATATTGGTCTTGAGCCGCTCGAGGCGGTGCGCGTCATTGTCGAGCGCAGTGACCTTGTAGCCGGCCTTGACCAGCTGGGCGGTCTTGCCGCCGGGCGCGGCACAGAGGTCGAGCACGGCGCTCCCCTCGGGCACGCGGAGGAGCCGCGCCGGCAGAGCAGAGGCAGCATCCTGAACCCACCAGCGCCCCTCGTCATAGGCGGGCAAGGCATCGACAGGACGGTCACGGAAAGCGATGCGCACGCTGTCGTGGATGAGCTTTTCGGCGCCCAGCGCTTCGATCAGCGCGGAATCTTCGTCCTTGAGCGTGAGGTCAAGCGGCGCACCGGCAATCAGCGCATCGGAGAACGCCGTCAGCGCATCGGCCCCATAGGCCTCTGCCCAGATGGTGCGGAAATGTTCGGGAATGAGATCAGCCTCGTCCATCAGCCCGTAGCGGGCCGAATTGGACTGGGCGCGGCGCAGCACGGCGTTCATCAGGCCAGCGAGATGGCGAGCCTTGGGATCTTTCTTCACCGCCTCGACGGCCAGAAAGAGCGCGCTGTGGGCGCCGATATCGGGGAGATAGACCAGCTGGGCCAGCGACAGGCGCAACACAGCTTCGAACGAGCCCGAGCGCGGCGGCATGCCCTTGTCGAGCAATTCGGCGAGCATGATGTTGATCTGGCCCTGACGCACGAGGGCCGTGGTCACCAGCCGATTGGCGAGGCCCCGGTCGCGCCCATCGGCGAGGTCTTTTTCTCCCAGGGGAGAAAAATGCTCGCCGCCCAGAACGGCGCGAAGCCGTTGGGCAGCGACGAGGCGGAGCTTGAGCCCCGCAGGATCAGGTTTAAACTTCACGCTGTTCGCCTTGTGTTGCGACACGCCAGGCGCGTCGCGCATCAACCCCAGGGACCGCGCGTGCCACCGTCATCTTCGGTGCGGCCGGCGGTCGGCACCCGCCAGCCACCACCAATGTCACGGCCGCTGGAAGCGGGAGCGGGACGGGGCGCGGGTCTTTGTCCCTTATCGTTCAGCTGCATCTCGGCTGCAAGCCTGCGCAGCGCCTCGATACGGTTGCCGTTGTCGGGATGGGTGGAAAAGAGGTTGTCCATGCGCGCGCCGGAGAGCGGATTGATGATGTACATATGGGCCATGGCCGGATTGCGCTCGGCCCCGATATTGACTTCGCGCTTGGCATAGGTGGCGATCTTGTTGAGCGCGGAGGCGAGGCCAATCGGGTCGTTGGCGATCTCGGCGCCCAGCTTGTCGGCCTCATATTCACGCGTACGGCTGACCGCCATCTGCACGATCATGGCCGCGAGCGGGGCGAGGAACACCATCAGCAGCGCGCCAATACCGCCCAGCGGATTGTCGCGATTATTGCCGCCACCAAAGAACAGGCCGAACTGGGCCAGCGCCGAAATGGCACCGGCCAACGTCGCCGTAACGGTCATGGTGAGAGTATCGCGGCTCTTGATATGGGCCAGCTCATGGGCCACGACACCGGCGACTTCGCGGGTATCGAGCGTGCGCAGGAGGCCCGTGGACACGGCCACCGCCGCATTATTGGGGTCGCGACCGGTGGCGAAGGCATTGGGCTGATCGGACTGGATGACATAAACGGCCGGGGTCGGAATGCCGGCGCGACGCGAGAGCGTATCGACCATGTCGTAGAGCTCGGGCACGCGGCTGCGCTCGACCGGCACGGCGTTCTGCATGCGCAGCACCATCTTGTCGGAATTCCAGAAGGCAAAAAGATTGGTGCCGGCGGCAAACACCAGCGCCATCATCATCCCGCCCGTGCCGCCAAGGAAATAGCCCACCACCATGAACAGGGCGGTCATGGCGGCGAGAAGCACGAAAGTGCGGAACGTATTGAACATCTCGACCCCTTGGGTTGGATAACTTGGGCAATTATGTTGGAACCCAAATGGTTCCGCGCAATCCCCCTCAGCATCCAAATCCGAGAATGGCCATGTCCGAAAGCGAAATCCCCAAGACAGATGACGGCGAAGAGGTCCCGCCGCCCCGTATTCTCACCCCTGCCGCCCAGCGGGCGCTGGCAGAGGCCGAGGCCCGGCGCCTCGCCATCGACGCCGCCACAGCCATGGCGCCCAAGGAAAAGGGCGGTCGCGGCGGGCTGGAGCCGGGCCGCTATGGCGACTGGGAAATCAAAGGGCTCACCTCTGATTTCTAGGGGTTTGTTCCCGAGTTAACCCGTTTTTCCCCGGCGGACCGGCTGGCGCCACACTGATCTCCACCGCAAGGAGATGAGAATGGACCAGACTGCCCGCCTCGAGCTGCCCTTTATTGTTTCCGGGCAGGCGCTCAAATTCATCACCCGTAATGAGGCGCTGGAGCGTCTCGACATGCTGGTGCAGCCTGTCGTCGAGGACGCCGGGATCACGAGCCCGCCGATGAGCCCCCTGCCCGGCGCGGCCTATATCGTGCCGACCCTGGCGAGCGGCGCATGGTCTGGCCATGGCGGGGAGATCGCCGCGTACCAGGCCGGCGCCTGGCGCTTTTACGACCCGGCCCCGGGCTGGCAGGTGTTCGACCGGGAGAGTGGGGCGCTGAAAATCTTCTCGGGCAGCGCCTGGGTTGCCGTCGCGGCGATTGGGGATGGCCTGCCGCAACTGGGGGTGAACGCCTCGGCTGATGGCACGAACCGGCTTTCACTCGCCAGTGACGCGAGCCTTTTCAGCCATGATGGCGGCGGGCATCAGCTCAAGATCAACAAGGCCGACGCAGACGATACGGCGAGCCTCCTCTTCCAGAGCAATTGGACCGGCCACGCCGAAATGGGGCTGATGGGCGACACTTCCTGGCGGATAAAGGTCAGCGCGGACGGCGTGAGCTGGAGCAATGCCATCACCATTGATGCAACGACGGCATTGGTGACATTTGCGGGTGGCCTGCGGCCAGCGAGTGACAACAGCCAGAGTCTTGGCAGCGGCACGGCGCGCTGGTCGGCGGTCTGGTCTGCCACCGGAACCATCCAAACCTCGGACAGGCGGGAAAAGACCGATATTGTGCCGACCGATCTCGGCCTCGACTTTGTCTGTTCGCTCAATCCTGTCCGCTTTGCGTGGAAGAGTGGCGAAGGCGGCGTGCACTATGGCCTTCTGGCCCAGGAGGTCGCCGACGCGCTCGCCAGCGCTGGCGTCAGCGGCTTTGGCGGGCTTGTTCTGGCCGATCCCGATGATCCCGAAAGCCCGCAGGGGCTGCGCTATGACCAGTTCATTGCGCCGCTGATTGCGGCGGTGCAGGCGCTGACCGAACGGATCACGGCGCTGGAGGCGCGCGCCTGAGCCCGCGCAGCAGCGTCTCGACGGCGACCCGATAGGCGTCGAGTTCGTCGGCCGGGGCCTGCGCCGCGCGATCAAAGATGGCCGAGAGCAGATGGGCCAGCGGCACGCCGGGGACCGGAGCGATGGTGGCGTCATCGAGCGCGCATTGCACGCCTTCAATCAGGCTGCGAAGGCCATGGCGGGCATCGATGGCGTCCACCGCCGCGCGGCCCAGCACGGCGGGCGCATCGACCAGCATGATCTGCCGGCGGCCCGGCTCCTGCATGGCCGAGAGATAGGCGTTTCCGCCGGCGACCAGCCCGTCAATGGTGTCGGCGGGGGCCCCTGCCCCGTCCGTAGCCGTGCCGATGGCTGAAGCCACCTCGCCATGCTCGCGCTCCACCACCGCCGCGAACAGCGCCTGTTTGTCGGCAAAATGGTGATAGAGCGCGCCGCGCGTCACCCCGGCGGCGGCGACGATCTCGGGGGTAGAGGTCGCGGCAAACCCCTTTTCGGCAAAGAGGCCTCGGGCCGCGTCGAGCAACGCCTCGCGGGTTGCGGCGCGTCGATCTTCCTGCGTGCGCTTCACGTCTTGCATACATACAGCCTGTATGTTACCCAGATTGATACATGCAGTCTGTATTTAACTTCAGGCTTACGCAAGGAGGACAAAATGCAATTCACCAGTCTTTACCCGCTGATCCAGGTCCGCAACGTGGCGGCGACGTCAAAATTCTACCGCGACCATTTCGGCTTCACCCCTGTGTTCGAGAGCGACTGGTATGTGCAATTGCGCGGGCCATCGGCGGCCGGGCACGAACTCGCCGTCATCGCCTATGATCATGACTCCATCCCGCCCGAAGGGCGCGAACCCACCAGGGGCGTCATCCTGTCCTTTGAGGTGGAGGATGCGGCTGCGGACGCCGCCCGGCTGGAAGCGGCGGGCGTGCGCATTGCCCAGCCCCTGCGCGATGAAGTCTTCGGGCAGCGCCATATGATCGTCGCCGATCCCAATGGCATCCTCATCGACATCATCACCCCGATTGAACCCAACGCGGACTGGCTGGCTGCGCAGCAAGGCTGACAGACGGAACCTTGACAGAGATCCTTTCAAGTAACATTTGATGTTACATAATACGGAACGGCCGTCGGACGAGCGGCCATTCCGCCCTTTGAAAGGATTTGCCATGCAGGATGTCGTTATCATCGGAGGCAGCTTTGCCGGGCTGGCCGCCGCCATGCAGCTGGGGCGCGCCCGCCGAAATGTGACCGTGCTCGACACCGGGCTCAACCGGAACCGCTATGCCGAGGCCGCGCATAATCTGCTGGGGCATGACGGCACGCCGCCGGGCGTATTGCTGGAGAAAGCACGCGAGCAGGTTGCGGCCTACCCGACCGTCAAACTCGTTTCGGCGCGGGCTGAAAAAGTCTCGGGCGAGCCCGACGCCTTCCGCGTCGAAACGGATCTCGGTGACATCATCGAAGGCCGCCGGGTCATTCTCAGCTATGGCATTGTCGATGAATTCCCCGCCATCCCCGGCTTTGCCGAGAGCTGGGGCAAATCGGTGATCCACTGCCCGTTCTGTCATGGCTATGAAGTGGCCGGAAAACGCTGGGGGCTGGTCTATTCCTCGCCCATGTCGCTCCATGCCACGTCTCTATATGGAGACTGGACCGACAAAATTTCGCTCTTTCTCAATGGTCACAGTCTCATCGATGAAGAGCGCAGCAAGCTCGAAAAGCGCGGGATAGAGATCTATGGCGCAAAGCTGGCCGCCATCGATCACGTCGACGGATGGCTGCGCAGCGTGAGACTTGAGGACGGCACACATGTCGAGCTCGACGCGCTCTACGCCCATCCGCGCAACCGGCCCTCCGCCGATATTCATACCCAGCTTGGGCTCGAGACCAAAGAGACGCCGACCGGCATCATGCTGGCGGTGGACGAGCGCGGCACCACTTCCCGGCCCGGGATTTATGCCGCTGGCGATCTCGTCAGCGGCATGCATTCGATCAGCTTTGCCATGGCCTCCGCATCGGTGGCGGCCATTGGGGCGCAATCTTCGATGCTGGTCTAGCGCAGCCAGCCCTGTGGACGCGGCTGCAGTTCCATCAGCCCGTCCTTGGTGGCTTCATCGATGGCCGCGATCTCCTCGGGCGTAAAATCGAGATTGTCGAGCGCTCCGAGATTGTCCTTGAGCTGGTCGAGCGTGCGCACGCCGATCAGCGCCGAGGTCATTTCGGGGCGCCGCAGCACCCAGGCCAGCGCGAGCTGCACCATAGTCTGGCCACGGGCGGCGGCGATATCGCCGAGACGGTCGACAGCAGCGAGCACACGCGGCTCGATATGGCTGGCGCGCAGGGAGCCCTGCGGATTTTCGCCGCGCGTGCCCTCTACCTTGCCCTTGTTGTATTTGCCCGACAGCACGCCCTGCGCCAGCGGCGAAAAGGCAATCATGCCGATCCCCAGTTCACCGCAGGCGTCGATGGTGTGATCGTCCTCGATCCAGCGATTGAGCACGGAATAGCTGGGCTGATGGAGCGTCGTGGCAACGCCCATTTCCCTGAGAATGCGATGGGCCTCGCGGGTCTGGGCTTCCGGGTAGGAGGAGATGCCGACATAGAGGGCCTTGCCCGAGTTCACCGCATGGGCCAGCGCGCCCATGGTTTCCTCGAGCGGCGTCTCGGAGTCGAAGCGGTGGGAATAGAAGATATCGACATAGTCGAGCCCCAGGCGCTTGAGGCTCTGGTCGAGGCTGGCGAGCAGATATTTGCGGCTTCCCCATTCGCCATAGGGCCCCGGCCACATATTATAGCCCGCCTTGGTCGAGATGATCATTTCATCGCGATAGTGGCGGAAGTCGCGGGCCATCACCTGCCCGAACAATTCCTCCGACGAGCCGGCTGGCGGACCGTAATTATTGGCGAGATCGAAATGGGTAATGCCCTTGTCGAAGGCATAGCCAAGGATTTCCATGGCGGATGGATAGTCGCGCGTGCCCCCAAAATTCTGCCACAGCCCAAGGCTGATTGCGGGCAGTTTCAGGCCTGATTTCCCCGCGCGGCGATAGACCATGCTGTCATAGCGTGCGTTATCCGCCCGATAAGTCATTTCTCAACTCCCGATGTCTTGCTTTCCTGGCCCCGTGACGCCGGGTGCCGGCAATGCTATGAGCGGCGCGATGACAAGGATCGACGCCACAATGGCCCCCACTCTGCCCCAGCACAATCATCCATACAAGCTGATGGCGATCTACAAATTCGCCCAATTGCCGGACGCCGAAGCGCTGAAATCTCCGCTCGCAGAATTCTGCTGTGGCCGGGATATCAAGGGAACGCTGATCCTGGCGCCCGAGGGCATCAATGGCACCGTCGCGGGCAGCCCCGAGGCGATCGACGCGCTGGCCGACTATCTCTTTGTCACCGGCCCATTCGATGACCGTCTGGTCGGCGCCGAGGTCAAGTATTCCTTTGCCGAGACTGCGCCGTTCCTGCGCATGAAAGTGCGCCTCAAACCCGAGATCGTCACCCTGCGCGCGCCGGAAGCCAATCCCAGCAAGCAGGTCGGCACCTATGTCGAGCCGGAAAACTGGAACGCGCTGATCGAGCGCAATGACGTCGTGCTGGTCGACACCCGCAATGATTATGAGGTTGGCCTCGGTACCTTCCAGCGCGCCATCGATCCGGCGACGCAGAGCTTTGTCGAGTTCAAGGATTACGTCGCGCAGAACCTTGATCCCCAACGCGACAAGAAGGTCGCCATGTTCTGCACCGGCGGCATTCGCTGCGAGAAGGCGTCGTCCTATCTCCTCAGCCAAGGCTTTGAGGAGGTGTTCCACCTCAAGGGCGGGATTCTCAAATATCTCGAGACCGTGCCGGCCGAAGAGAGCCGGTTCAACGGCGAATGCTTCGTATTCGACGAACGCGTTTCGGTCGGTCATGGGCTGGAGCTGGGCACGGCAACCCTCTGCCGCGCCTGCCGCCATCCGCTGACGCCGGCAGACCGCGCCAGCCCCGACTATGCCGAGGGCGTCAGCTGCCCCCATTGCGTGGGCGAGACCGACAAGCATGCGGCGGCCGCCGAGCGGCAAAAGCAGATGGAGCTGGGCCGCAAAAAGGGCGTGGCGCATCTCGGCGATGAGGCGGCGCGCATTGCCGCCGAGCGCAAGGCCGCCAAGCGGGCACAGGCGGAAGCCTCGCGCGAACGCAACAAGGCCGACTAAGCGAAAAGCCCGGCCGCCTTCACGGCAGCGACATAGCTGCGGCTGACGGGAACAATCGCGCCATCTTCGAGCTCCAGCACCGGCTTGCCGGCCTGGCGGGCGCTTTTGCGCACCGCGTCGAGCGCCACCCAATGGGAGCGATGCACCTGCAGCCCGGCAGTGGGTGCAGTTTCGCGCATGGCATCGGCAAGGCGCATCAGCACCATGCTTCTGCCCTTGTCGGTCGTGATCTCGACATAGTGGTCGGACACTTCGAGATGCAGGAGCCGCCCCCGCAAATGCCGCGGCAGCCGATCGATAAGGGCGGGCTGCGGGAGCTCGGGGCTCTCCGCTCCCATCGCATCGTCCGGCCCTGGCCTGATGCTCATCAACAACCCGACATAGGCAAGGCACACCGCAAAGACGTAGAACCACAACACCAGCGGATTGGGCATGCTCTGCGGTTCGGCGATATAGGTGGCGAGGACCACCACAAGGCTGGCGGGCACGGAGCTGCCCAGCGCGATGAGGCAGATGCGCAGCGGCAGAGCCATGGTCTTGCTGAGAAATTCCCCGGCGATAACCCCGCCAGTGTGGCCGCAGACATAGGATGCCACCACCACGATGGCCCAATAGACCACCCTGGTCGACAAGGGATAGTCGAGCGTACCGAAGGGACCCGAAAGCGTGAGCAGGCCCGCAGCTGCGGCCATGGCAAGCCAGCGCTGCAGCGAGAAGAGAATATCGCGCATTTCACGAAGCGCGAAGTGCAGGAGAGGTGATTTCACGACGGCGTCCGGTCGTTCGCGAAGTTGATCTTGAGCTCACCCCACCCCACCCTTGGCGAAGGAAGAGCGGGTCCGCAAGACCCTGCCCGCTCCCGTTCCGGAAAACCGCCATGTCGCTCGAGCCCCTCTTCTCCGCCCACCCGATCATCCAGTTGCATGCCTATGCCGGCGCGCTTGCCTTTCTGCTCGGCGGGGTGGTGCTGTTCCGCCGCAAGGGCGACAAGACCCACAAGCGTCTCGGCATGGTCTGGGTTTTGGCCATGGTGACGATCAGCGTCACTTCCTTCTTCATCTGGGAATTGCGCATGTTCGGGCTGTTCAGCCCCATCCACCTGCTCTCAATCCTGACGCTTGCGGCCCTGTGGCAGGCGGTGCGCTTTGCCCGCCAGCGCCAAATCGTGCGACATATGCGGACCATGCAGATCCTTTACCTGGCGGCCCTCCCATTACCGGCTGGTTCACTTTCATGCCCGGCCGGATCATGAACAGGGTGGTTTTCGGGCCCCAGGGGGCCGGCCCGGTGGAGAGTGTGATCTTTATTCTCGCCTCTATCGCCGCCGGTGTCCTGGTCATCTGGCTGGTGCGGCGCGCGGGCGGCGGCAAGCTGCCTTTTGGCCTGCCGACAGGCTGGACCCGCCGGGCCTGAGCCCGGCCGGGAAGCGTTAAGGCGTCATACCACCGCCGTGGTGCGGCGGCTGGCGAGGATGAGGGAGACGATAAAGCAGGCGCTCATCAGCAGCACGATGGTAGGCGCCGGAGCGCTGTCGATGAAGAAGCTGAGATAGACGCCAGCCAGGCTGCAACCGACAGAGATGGCCACTGCCAGCCAGAGCATGACACCGAACCGGCTGGTGAGGAGGAAGGCGATTGCCCCTGGCGCGATCAGGAGGGCAATAACCAGCACGATGCCGACCGCCTGCAGGGCGCCCACGATGGTGAGGGCGATCATGGCGAGGAGGCCATAGTGCAGGAGCCGAACCGAAAGGCCGATGGCTCCCGCCTGCTGCGGATCAAAGATGAACAGCATGAGATCGCGCCATTTGGCGGCGAGGATGGCGGTCACCACCACCGCAATAATGCCGGTCTGGATCAGGTCAGCCGTGCCGACCCCCAGAATATTGCCGAAGAGAATGTGGTCGAGATGGATATCCGTCCGGATGGCGGCAAAGAGCACGATGCCGAGGCCGAATAGGCCCGAAAACACCACGCCCATCACCGTATCTTCCTTGATGCGGCTATGTTCTTTTAAAAATCCGACGCTGAGCGCGCAGACCATGCCGGCGACAAAGGCCCCCACGCCGAGCGGCAGCCCGACGAGATAGGCCAGCACCACGCCGGGCAAGACGGCATGGGAGATGGCGTCGCCCATCAGCGACCAGCCTTTGAGCACCAGAAAGCAGGAGAGCAGCGCCGTTGGCACCGCGACCAGCACGGCAATGACCATGGCCTGGACCATGAAGGGAAACTGGAATGGCCAGAGCGCCAGTTCGTACCAGGGGATATCCGCGGTCATTGCGCCGTCTCCCGGGCGACGCGGCGGCGGGCCGCCAGCATGCCGTGCTTTGGGGCAAAGAAGAACGCCGTCAGAAATACCGCTGTCTGCAGCACGACGATGATCCCGCCCGTGGCGCCATCGAGGAAATAGCTGAGATAGGCGCCGAAGAAGCTCGAGAGCACGCCGACGGCTATGGCGATGATGATCAGTTTCGGGAAGCGGTCAGCAAGCAGATAGGCCGTTGCACCGGGTGTGACGACCATGGCGATGACGAGGAAGGCGCCGACGGTCTGCATGGCGGCGACGGTGGCGGCGCTGAGCAGGGTGAAGAAGATCACTTTCAGCAGATTGGTGCGGATGCCGATGGAGCGGGCGTGACTCTCATCAAAGAAGGTGACCATCAGATCCTTCCAGATCACCAGCATGACGGCCAGCGTCACCCCGGAGATGATCACGAGCTGGAGCGTGTCTTCCGGCGTAATCGCAAGAATATTGCCCAGCACGATGGTCTGAATGTCGATCGGCGTGGGTGAGAGCGACACCATGAAGAGCCCGAGCCCGAAGAAGCTCGAAAAGATCAGTCCGATCACCGCGTCTTCCCGCAGCTTGGTGCGCTGGGAGAGGAACAGCATGGCCGCAGCCGCGAGCCCGCCTGAGAAGAAGGCGCCGAGCGAAAATGGCAGGCCCAACATATAGGCGCCGGCGACGCCCGGCACGATGGAATGGCTCAGCGCATCGCCAATCAGCGACCAGCCCTTGAGCATGAGATAGGCGGAGAGCAAGGCGCAGATGCCGCCGACCAAGGCCGACACCCACATGGCATTGACCATGTAGTGGTAGGAGAAGGGTTCGAGCAGGGTCTCGATCATTTCTCGCCGCTCGACTGCTGGTGGGTCATCTTGCCGTTCTCGCCGTAGAGAACCAGCGGGCGCTCATCGTCGGTGAGCACCGAAAGGCGGCGCGGATCGTCGTCATCATGCAAGCCTGCCCCGCCGAGCACGAAGTGGCGGAGCACACCGCCAAAGGCTTCTTCAAGACGATCGCGGGTGAAGATCTCTTCGGTCGGCCCGTAGGCCAGCACCGTTCCCTTGACCAGCACGGTGCGATCACAGAACTCCGGCACGGAACCGAGATTATGCGTGGAGACGAGGATCACCTTCCCCTCGTCGCGCAGATCGCGCAGCAGCGCGATAATGGCATCCTCGGTCTTGACGTCGACACCGGTAAAGGGCTCGTCGAGAAGGATCACTTCGCCTTCCTGGGCCAGCGCGCGGGCGAGGAAGACGCGCTTCTTCTGCCCGCCGGAAAGCTCGCCGATCTGCCGCTTGGCAAATTCGGTCATGTTCACCCGGGCCAGAGCGGAAGCCACTTTGTCCCGATCGACCGGTCGGGGAATGCGCAGGAAATTCATGTGGCCAAAGCGGCCCATCATCACCACATCCTCGACGAGGACCGGAAAATTCCAGTCCACGTCTTCGGCCTGGGGCACATAGGCGACGAGATTTCTACGCTGCGCCTTCTGCCCGTCCTCACCGAGAATGGAAATGGAGCCGGAGACCACGGGCACAAAGCCCATGATCGCCTTGAAAATGGTGGACTTGCCGGCCCCATTGACCCCCACCAGCGCCGTGATTGACCCGCGCGGGCTGGTGAAGCTGGCATGCTTGAGCGCGGTGGTTCCGTTGCGATAGGCGACGGTTATGTCATTGACGGCGATGCCGGGGGTAGAACTCATTGGCTGAGACCGTTGGCGATGGTTGAAGTGGTGACCTGCAGGAGATCGAGATAGGTGGGCACCGGACCGCCCTCTTCCGACAGCGAATCCACATAGAGCACCCCGCCATAGGCGATCCCGGTTTCGCGCGCCACCTGTTCGGCGGGACGCGAGGAGATGGTGCTTTCCGAGAAGATCACCGGAATGTCGTGCTCGCGCACTGCGTCGATGACATCACGCACCTGGCGCGGCGTGCCCTGCTGATCGGCATTAATCGGCCAGAGATAGAGCTCCTTAAGGCCCAGGTCGCGCGCCAGATAGGAGAAAGCGCCCTCAGACGTCACCAGCCAGCGCTTGTCCTCGGGGATGGCGGCCAGCGCGTCGCGCATCGGCGCCACGGTGGCGGTGATCTTTTCGGCATAGGCTTCGGCATTGGCCGCATAGATTTCGGCATTGGCCGGATCGACCTCGGCAAATGCGGCGCGGATATTATCGACATAGATCAGCGCGTCGGTCGGCGACATCCAGGCATGGGGATTGGGCTTGCCCTCATAGGGGCCCTCACCGATGCCGATGGGCTCGATTCCCTCGGTCAGCACATAGCTTGGCACGTCCGGCAGATTGTCGAGGAACTGGGTGAACCACTGCTCGAGATTGAGCCCGTTGGAGAGGATGAGATCGGCATCCTGCGCGCCGACAAGATCGCCCGGGGTCGGCTGGTAATTATGAATCTCCGCACCGGGCTTGGTGATCGACACCACGTCGGCGACGTCCCCTGCCACATTGGCCGCCATGTCTGCCAGGATGGTGAAGCTCGTTACAGCCTTTATCCGGTCCTGCGCCGCCGCGGGATTGTTGAGGGCGAGCGCGGCGAAAAGCGGAAGGGCAATCAGCAGTCTTCGATTCATGAAGGGTCTCCAAACATCACAATGCGAGAACGCTAATGCAATTGCAAATCATTCGCAATAGGGAGAATCACGGCTCCGGCTCGTGCAACGTCTGGGCGGCAATGATGGTTTCGAGGCCCAGCTCGCACTGGCGCTTCCGGCTCAGTCTTGACGCCACCAGAGCGTGGGCGCGGGTGAGATAGGCCTTGAGCTCTTCTTCGGTGAGCGGGCTTTCAGCCGAGATCGCCACCCAGCCGGCGCGGGCGAAATAGGGGGCGGGGCGAATGCCATCGAGTTCGGTCATCACCGAATAGGCCATGTCCGAAACCTTGAGCCAGATCTCGCCGGGGTCCTTATCGAGCAGCGCAAAGATGCGGCCGCCGACCTTGGCTACCGAATCGTCACGCCATTGCCGCACGAGTGTCGTGGCGGGCAGGCCGAGCACAAACGCCTCGAATGGCGCGCGGCGCATGATGTCGGGAATTGGGTGCGTCATGGCAGGCAAATCAATCAAACACAAAAAAACGGCCCGCAGTGCGGACCGTTCAAAGGAAAAGACCTATTGGGCGGCGACGCCAAGCCCGATCGGGCAGGACACCCCTGTGCCATTGAGCCCGCAATAGCCATTGGGGTTCTTGGCCAGATATTGCTGGTGATAGGTCTCGGCATAATAGAAGGGACCGGCCGGGCCGATCTCGGTGGTGATGTCGCCGAAGCCCCGCTGGCGCAAGGCATCCTGATAGGCAGCGCGGCTGGCCGCAACAATCTCGGCCTGTTCCGGCGTCGTCGTATAGATGGCCGAGCGATATTGCGTGCCGACATCATTGCCCTGGCGCATGCCCTGGGTGGGGTCATGCTCCTCCCAGAAGGTTTTGAGCAAAGTGTCGAGCGAGGTGCGGATCGGGTCGTAGACCACTTTCACACTCTCGGTGTGCCCGGTGAGGCCTGAACAGGTTTCCTCATAGGTGGGGTTGGGCGTATGCCCGCCCTGATAGCCCACGGCGGTGACGACAACGCCGGGCAATTGCCAGAAGAGGCGCTCTGCCCCCCAGAAACAGCCGAGCCCAAAATAAATGGTGTCGGCGCCGGCGGGATAAGGGCCCTTGAGCGCAGCGCCATTGACGAAATGGTCAGAAGCCACGTCCATCTCCTGCGGGCGACCCGGGAGGGCCTCGGCCGCGGAGGGAATCGTGGCGGGTTTGGTGCGGAAGAACATATCTGTCTCCTTTCGCGCCATAATATGGGGTGCCGCCCCGGATTTAGACAGTGGTCAGATCTCGCTTTGACGCAAAAAACGCTCGCGACGCGGCCGCCTACCCATCAAGGCCAGCACAATTCCGGGGATACCGACCACCGCGAAGGCGGGATAGCCGAGGATGGCATGGAGCACGCCGGCAAGCAGATCGGCAAAGAAACGGCTGGCCAGGAAGCTGCGCGACATATCAAGGGATGGCGCGTGAAGTCCCTGCCAGACCTGACCAAAGTCGGCGAAGAGCAATTGGTTGGCAGCGAGGGACTTTGTTCCGTCGATCACAAGCAAAACCATGGCCAGGGCAATCAGCCAGGTGCCCAATAGTCTCAAGGCCAAACGCATGCACCAATCCTGTTCTTGCTTCGGCCCGCATCCTTGCCCTTGGGCCAGCACCACCTTTTGACACGATCGGCGCCCTCCTCACAAGGCGGAGGCGCAGAGATAAAAACAATCGTGACAAGGCTGAACTCCTCCCTTGCGCCCAAGAAGATCATCAGTATATTGCGCCTCGCTCGCAACCGATTTTCCAGACGGTTCGGCGGCCCCGTCCGGGCCGCTAAATAGCGATGCGGAGAGATGGCCGAGTGGTCGAAGGCGCACGCCTGGAAAGTGTGTAGG
>JADGNE010000021.1:37575-43579 GCA_015234425.1 Devosia sp. | reverse complement strand
CCCACGGATGCACCCGTAGCTCAGCTGGATAGAGCGCTGCCCTCCGAAGGCAGAGGCCACACGTTCGAATCGTGTCGGGTGCGCCATTCTCGGGCAAAGGTGGGCACCATTGCCCGCGCAAAATCATCCCCATCCGAAACAGCTTTCAAAAGCTGGTCCTTGGGTCCGCAGATGCGGATCGTGTCCTTGCCGATTGTGACCTTGCTGACGAACATGTGGAGCCATGTGCGACGGAAGGATGGATCGGCGTCGCGAAGCCGGCGACGGATGCCCGATGAGAAGCGCCGGACCATGGCGGGCGACAGTTCGGCCTTGACGCTTCTGCGCTGTTGCAGGGAGGCCAGATTCTGGGTCCCCTCCCGAATCTGCAGCTTGGCCAGATCAACCCGCGCCTTGAATTTTGGGTCTCGTACTTCGGCGACACCGGCTTCGATGGCGTCATAGAGTCGATCAAGTCGGGACTGAGAATCGGTAATCGCCACACGCTGGCGATCAATTTCGGCTTCCAACTGCTGGCGCGTATCGTCAGTTCGGTCGGTCATGGCTTCGAGGATAGCGGTGAGCCGGCCGGGGGCGAACACCTGGTCCTCCATGGCCTTGATGACCAGTTCATCGACCTTGTCCATGCGGATGGAATGGCCGCAGCCTGTGCCTTCGGTGGCGCTCTTGGCGCAGGTGAGGTATTTGTATTGCCCACCCTTGCCTGTGCGCAGCATCATGCCGCGTCCGCATTTCTCGCAGACGGCAATGCCGGTCAGAAGCGTCGGGCCAGTGACGACGCGCGGGGCAGTCTTTCTGGGATTGCGGGCCTGCAAGGTGCGCTGGACGGCGTCGAAGGTTTCCTGATCGACAATGAGGGGCACGTCCATCTTGATCCACTCGGATGGCGGGCGCTCCTTCCGAGTCCGGCTGTCGATGCGATTGTAGTAGTGAATGCCGATATAGGCTTCATTCTTGAGGATGCGCTCGACAGAGGCGGTGTAGAAGGCCTTGCCGCGGTAGCGATAGCCCTTGGTGTTGAGATGGGTGGTGATGGCCTTGATGCCCATGGGGCCGCCGCCTTCGTGTCCGTGAAGGCACAGGCGGAACACCATGTTGACGATGTTGGCCTCTTCCTCTTTGATTTCGAGGACTTTCTTTTCCTTGCGGCGCAGGACCAGGGCGACCTTGGTACGATAGCCGAACGGCGGGGCCGAGCCATTCCAATAGCCTTCCTCGGCATTGGCCATCATCATGTCGCGGACGATGCCGGCATTGACCTCGCTCTGGTGGCCATCGAAGGCAGCGAGGATCGTTTCCATCAATTCGCCATGTGGCCCTTCAGGAATGTCCTGGGTCGCGGAGATCAGGCGAACCCCAGCCTCCTTCAGCTTTTCTTTGTATTGGAGGTATTGCGTGACATTGCGGAAAAAGCGGCTGAAGGCGTAGACGATGACCAAGTCGATCTGGTTCGCCGGATTGCAGGCAAATTCGAGCATGCGCTTGAGCTCGGGGCGCCGGTCGGCACGAGCGGTGAGGCCCGGTTCGACAAAGGTCTCCACAAGATCGGCATCGCGCAGCACGCAGGTCGCGTCAATTTTCTTGTCCTGCTCTTCGAGCGAGATCTGATGGTCGGCTTGACGCTTGGTGCTGACGCGGCAATAGCCGACAGCCCGAAGCCGGTTCGGCGAAGCCTTCGGTTCGGTCTGTGTAGCTTTTGCCATCGTCATCATCCTTTGCCGGGGCCAGCAGGTCACTGGCCCAGTGCAGGTAGAGATCGGTTTCGGCAGCGGACACTTCAGGCCCGATGGCGAGGTCGAGGATGACCGTCATGTCCATGCCGGTCTTTGCGGTTGCGCCGGTGCATAGGCGCTCTTCTGTCTGCACCGGCCTTTGCGTGCGAACCGCACATGGCGCCGGCGAGCCGGAGGGTTTCGACGCCATGAAGACCAAGGTGTCCCGCGCCAACCGGTGGCCTACGCATCAGGGATCGACCACCGGCCGGCGCGGGAAATTTTCGGCACCTGCCCCTGAGCGGCACCCGGCGGATCGAGTGATCAATTCGCGGATACAGTTCTAGGCTTGACCACTTTCCGACCCAAGGCAAACGTATCTTTGTAGAATAAATCAGAAAGTTACGGGACCGGCTTCAGTGGGTCCGTGGGTCCGTGGGTCCGTGGACCCACGGTATGTCCAGCGGTCAGGCGCTGGGCCTGCGCAAATCCCCGGCAGGGACGGAACCTCGCCAGTTGCCTGGGAACCATTGGCCGATTTGGCGTCCCCGACGCTTGATCCGCCGCCAGCAAGCAATGCGCTGCGGTTCGGTGACACACAGGCTCAGCAGCACTTTTACGATGCGGTCAACGGGAATGGCCGCGAGCGCCCCCGGCTCATGGGCACCGAGCCGATTCATGGCCATGGCCGCGATGGTCGCGACGCTATGATAGTCCGGCGGCACTGCGCACCAGAGCAGCACGGCCGTTCGAGTCCTGGCCGACAACTCCCGGCGGACGAGGTCCGGGACCGGGACGCGACGAGATGACGATGGCCGAGGCCATCTTCGATCAGAACAACGATCTTCATGACATTACTCCCGACCGGACGGGCATGGGGCACCGGGCGCAAAGGCGCTGGTGACGTCGGTGTAGAACGGGGAGTTCGACGTGAAAGGCACGTCATTGACGACGCGCGGCGGCGCGTCCAAAAGGTGGCTAACCATGCAAAACCTCTGTTACGGCAGAGCGGACCATGGCCAGGTCGCTGCCGGGGTTGCCGCCCCGGTGGTGACCGCTTCATGCGGTCGCCAACCATGTCCATCGACCTCGGAAAAAGATCGACACCTGCACCATAGCGATCACCGACCTCAGAGCAAGCAAAGGCTGCAACCGTCATTAACGGTTTGTTTCCCGCCTGCGTTCACCACGTTCGGTCAGGTCGGCTTCGGACCGGGCGCAATCTGGACGTTCCAGCCGCGTGAGCTGTTGCCTGGCCTGACCTTGGCGACGAGATCAGGATCGATGGCAGGCGGCTTTACCTTCGCCGCTCCCTTCCAGGCCTGGCGTGCCGGCGCATAGTGGGATTGTGCGGTCATGGCGCTCGCATGGTTCATCACGACAGCAACCTCTTCGGCTGTCATCTCCATCGCCGCCATATTGGCGCGGGCCTGATGGCGAACCGTATAGGCAGTGACCTTGCGAGAACGGCCGCCGACGACTTTGCGCGCTTCGCGAATGGCATGCTGGCAGCGATGCAGCAGGCTGTGGGTGGTCGCCTTTTGGGCGCGTTCGGTCAAAAGCAGGGCCGCGATTTCCTTGAGCTCGTCGATCTCGAAACGTTCAAGGGCGTCAACAATGAGCATGCGGGCCGGCTGCAGTCCTTTTTCGTTGGTTTCGGAATATTTGGCAGAGCGAACCCACAGCCGACCGAGCGGGTCTTCGCGCATGGTGAGGAACTCGCCGGGGCGGGTGGCAAGGTCGATGCCATATTCGAGCAGGGCGGCAGCGATGCGGCGGATCGAGGTGGGGCGCGCCAGCAGTTCGCCAACGAGGGCCGACAAGGTCTCCGGTTTTACGGACTTGGCCCGGCCCGCCGAAGTTTTGGGTTTACCCTTCCCGGTCGAGGTTTTCGCCATGGGCGCCTGCTGGCGAAGCAATGCGTCGATGCGCTCGACCTGATCGAATCCGATGGCGCCGTCATCCCAGAGGTCGCGCAAATGCTGACGGATGGCGGCATGGTATTGTTTGAGCGCGTTCCGGGTCAGGCCTGATGCCCGGTAGCCGATATCGGTTGCCAGCTCGAACGGGGTCACCATGTCCACCCGATGCCGCTGGCACCAGGTCTTCGCCATCCCCTCGTAGCGCTTGCGATAGCGGGTTTCGGTCTGCGTGGTCCGCGTCTGCACATGACCACCGGCATCAGCGCGGCGCAGGCATTCGGGATAGGATGAGGTCTCAGTCATTTTGTCTCGCCGGCTATGTTACAGTTGACTCGACTGTAACCACTTGCCCAGCAAGAATCCCGCACTGTTAATGTCGACTGCCGCCCCGCAATGGCAACGATAAGGCGGCATTGACGGCCGAGTTTCGGCGATCGGGTATCGGTGGACCATAGGGGCGAAGGATAAACCGCGACGCGCCTAGGGCTATGACGCCGATATTCTTGAGGTCCAAGTCCATGATCACACGATGCATGTGGTCCATGCCATGGTCGCTTTGAACGGCAATCCAGAATTCGGTGACGAAGCTCGCTTCTGTGGCCCAGGCGACAAACCGCCTGTGCAACGCCTCCTGATCTATTTTTTCAGGTAGCAGCAGACAGTCCCAGGCAATGATCTGGCCGTTGGGCAGTAAGGCGAGGAAATCGGGTTTGAGATAGGGATGGTGCGGTACCCGATCGAATAGACCGGGGCTGAACTCCCGTTCGAGATAGCTTTTCGCGCGATCCCGAAAATTGCCCAGGGCCAACTTGCCGGCCGCCTTGGGCGCCGAACGTTGGGATCGCGCTTTCTCGTATTGTGCCAGGAGCGCGCCATAGCTCGGCCAGCGCTCGGCTTTGAGAAGCTGCTCCACTGCCGCCGGATCGATTTCCCAAAGTCGGCCCAGCACTTCGGCGTGGGTGAAGGATAAAGAGGTCAGCATACCGGCATGATCGGGCCAGCGCTGCTGCATGGTCTCGATCAAGGCGGAAGCTTTGGCCATGCGTCGCAGGTGATTGGCCGAAAAGCCCGAGACGGCTTCGACCGCGCGAATCCATGGCTGACCATCGGGCGCCAATGGTGCACTGGCCTCCAGTTGCGCCAGTCTGGCAGCCAGGCCGCGCCATGGCATGGCCTTTTCGCGGGCCTGGTTGAGAGAGGACAGCAGATCCATCGCGTCAGTCTTTGTGAGTCGTAAAGATTCGTATATCATGCGATTCGTTAATGGAGAAGTTGGTTATGCGTCATCTACAGCCTGAAAACCCGATTGCCCCGCCGCCGTCGTTCAAGCGTTTCGTTCTGCTTCTTGCCGCATCCAAAGGCGGCACAGGCAAAAGCACCTTGGGCGTCAACGTCGCGGTTACGGCCCATTGCTGTGGTTTGAAGACCATCATCTTCGATACGGATATCGACGGCGACGATGGTCAGCAGTCCTGTCTGCACTGGGCTGAAGCCCGCGATCCAAAGCTGGAAGGTCCCCTCGTGCGCCGGGCCAGTCTGGCTCGCATCGGGGAAGCGATCGCCTGGGCCGAGAAGAACGGGTTCGAGTTTATCGTCATCGATACCGCCGGGCGCGACGCGCTCGGCATGAAGCGGGCCGTGGATCTGGCGGATTTCATGCTGACGCCGAGCCAGCCCTCGCCTCTGGATCTTAAGGCGACCGAACCGATCCGTAGGCTGTGGGGCGTATCCAGAACACCCGGCAGCGTGGTTCTGAATCTCATTGTTCGAGGAAACCTGCCGCGCACGCAGTTTTATGTCGATCGATACGCCGAGCAGGGTGCGGTCCTGCCGGCGGTCGTCGGGCGCCGGGTTCAATATATCGACGCCATGGAGAAGGGGCTCGGTGTTTCCGAGTATCTGCCCGGCGATATCGGTGACCGGGAGATGCGCAAGCTGCTCGCCGCCATTTTCGCCGAAGCTGAAAAGCGCAAGGTGGCGTGATGACCGATCAGAGGGAAATCGAGCAGATCGACACCGCCCAAAAGTCCGAGGTGGTACGGGAGGTCAGGATCAGGCTGCCCAAGGTGATTGTCCTGGACCTGAAGCTTCAGGCGCACATGGCGGGCACGACGATGAATGCCCTGATCGCTGGTTATATTGACCAAGGGTTGAAGGAGGCGGGTCGGCCAGGCGTCTTCGCACGGGCAAAGCGGTTCGAGAATTATCTTCGGCGCAAGGGCGGTCGCGACAGCGCGGCTTCCAACGTCTCCGAGGACGACGGAAACTTTACCTGATCGCAAATAGCCCTTGATTGTTTGGTCAGATCAGCAATTTCCGTGGGTCCGTGGGTCCGTGGGTCCGTGGGTCCGTGGGTCCGTGGGTCCGTGG
>JADGNE010000021.1:0-37475 GCA_015234425.1 Devosia sp. | reverse complement strand
TCCGTGGGTCCGTGGGTCCGTGGGTCCGTGGGTCCGTGGGTCCGTGGGTCCGTGGCTGGCTTGAAGGATGGACCAAGATGCTGCGGTGCCGCTGCGGATTCGAAGTTGAGGCGCGTTGTCGCCAGGCCCGTTAGCGACCACAAACTTTCGTCTACACTCTGCTGCTCCCACAGTTTGGTAATATCTAGGGATCACAGTGTAGACTTGTCGGCGGCAGCCTTACGGCTGCACTGCCCAGCACCGAATATCCGACGTGTTTGCCTTCCTCTTCGGGTTAGCTTTGTGAGGTGCTTTAACCTGTCCAACCGCCGTCAATGATGTGGACTTGACCGGTCGTGTATGTGGCGCCCGCCAAATAGACCGCGAGGTCGGCGATCTCTTCTGGTTGCGCGATCCGGCCAATGGGCTGGCGGGCGATGAACGATTGTCGAGCAGCCTCAAAATCGCCGGTGTCTCGCCACCGCTGGTGGAGGCTGGGGCTGTCGACTGTGCCCGGACAGATGGCATTCACACGGATGTTGGATGAGACATAGTCTGCAGCGACCGATTTGGTCAGCCCGATCACGGCAGCCTTCGACATGGAGTAGGCTGCCCTGTTGGGGACGCCCTTCACCGAACTCGCGACTGTCGCCATGTTGATGATCGCCCCGTCCCGGCGTTGCAGCATCTGGGGGAGCACGGCCTGGATGGTTCGGACCTGAGCTTTCAGGTTCAGGTCAAATGCCCGGTCCAGATCCTCATCAGTCATCTCGAGAATGGTGCCGCTATGCACCATGCCTGCGCAGTTAAAAAGGATATCTATGCGTCCAATCTCGTCGACCGCAGCCTCGATTTCAAGCTTCGACAGGACGTTCAGCCTGCGGGTCGAAATGCCCTGCTCTGACGCAAGCGTGCTGAGTTCCACCTCGTTGATGTCGGTCGCCACAACCTCTGCACCTGCACGCGCAAAGGCCTGTGCGGACGCTCTGCCAATGCCTTGAGCGGCCGCAGTAATCAGCACTTTCTTTCCATCAAGATCGGCCAACTTAGTCTCCAAAATTTTTCCCGCACGTCCCTTGACGTCGACTAACGTGCTAGTATGGTAGTCGAACTAAGGCGCAAATTCAACGTGCCAAGTACGGGAGGGAACGACGTGGGCAAAATCCAGAAAATCTTGATCTGCAATCATTCGCACACCGATATCGGCTACACCGATTATCAGGATAATTGCATCCGTCAGCACGGCGAGTTTGTCGAGCAGGCGCTTGATCTGATTGAGAAAACGGACGCCTATCCGACCGAAGCGCGCTACCGTTGGACCGTTGAAACCACAGGACCTTTCCTGAAATACCTGCGCTCTGCGTCTGCCGAGCAGATACGGCGGCTTAAATACTGGCACGAGCAGGGCCGGATCGACATCGCCGGCATCAGCTACAACATGACGCCGCTTCTCAACGTCGAACAGATGCACCGCAGTCTCTATCCGCTGCGCGCGATACGCGATGAGTTCGGGTTCAATGTCGAAGCTGCCATGCAGGACGACGTGAACGGCGTGTCCTGGCTCTATGCCGACCTTCTCGCCGACCTTGGAATTTCATTTTACACGCAAGCCGTGAACCCGATCCGCGGTGCGCGCCCCAACCCCTTTCCCGGAGCGTTCAACTGGGAGGGGCCCAGTGGCAAGAAAGTCCTGGCCTGGAATGGCTACCACTATCTCTTCGGGCGATCCCAGGCGGGTATCGGTAACTGGAACCTCGTTGACCGCCTGCTGCCGCGCTGGATTGAGCAGCTCGAGAACGACGACACCTACCCCTACGATTTCCTTTATTGCGAGGCGACCAATCCGGTCCGGGTGGACAATGGTCCGCCGGATCCGCGCATGCCCGAATTCGTCCGCAAGTGGAACGCGGAAGGCCGCTCGCCGCGGATGGAGTTCATCACAGTTACCGACTTCGGCCGCATGCTGAAGCGCGACTGGGCGAGCAACATCGGTACACAGCGTGGTGACTGGACCGACCACTGGGCGGACGGCGTCGCCTCGTCCGCTGGTGAGACCGGCATCAACCGCCGCACACACGGCATCCTGGAAATGGCGGAGGCAATGGAAAGCTGGCGCCGGATGGATGGCGAGAAAGGCAGCTGGTCTCCTGAGCGCGCCGCCACGACCTATGAGAACATGACGCTCTACGACGAGCACACCTGGGGTGGCTACTCCTCCGTAGAGGAGCCCTATGCCCTGTTCTCACTGTCGCAATGGAACAAGAAGGCGGGCTTCGCCTATTCGGCCGCCATGGATGCTCACGACCAGGTTGCTCGTGCCGCAAACGCCATCGCCGCCAAGGTTGGCGCCAAGGCCGAGGATGGCAATTTCAACCTTGGTGATCTGAAGCCAGAAGTCGCTTTCCCGCCGTCGGGCATCGACGAGGTCCTGGTCTTCAACTCGCTCCCCTGGGATCGCGAGGTCATCGTTGAAGAGCCGGAGCCGCGCGGCGGCGCTGCTCCGGTCGGCATGCTCGATACGTTCTTCCATCGCAATACCACCTGGGGTGGGGCGCGTCCGATCCCGGCAATCCGGCGCGTCGCCGGTCGCATCCCGGCATCCGGTTATGCATTCTTGAAAGTCGCCGACGGCGTGCCGGCGGGCGACCTGAAGGCGGAAGGCAATGTTATCGAGAATGCGCACTATCGGCTGGAAGTCGACCCGGCCACGGGTGGGATAAAGAGCTTCTTCGACAAGGCCCAGAACCACGACTACGCTGGCACCTACCGAGGCTGGCAGCCGGGCCAGTACATCTACGAAACTGTGGACTCGCCCGAAGATCGGCTGGCGATTGCCAATATCGATTTCGCCCACCCCAACTTCTTCGAAGGGCGCTCCGACACCCCCTGGAAGCGGGAGGTCGCCTCAAAGGTGACCATTTCTGCAGCCGAGATTTTTGAGGGCCAAGCGAGGATTGACGTAACGATCCAAGCGGCAGGTGTGCGCTCTGCCACCGTTCGGTACGCGCTCGACGCTGGAAAGAAAGAGTTGGCCATAGACTGGATGCTGGACAAGATCGAGCACCTCAACGCCGAAGCCGTGTTCATCGCGTTCCCATTCAACCTTGGCAAGCCCGACTTCCTGATCGATCTGAACGGCATTCCCGCCGTTCCCAATGACGACCAGCTCGATGGCGCGGCCAAGGATTGGTACCCAATCACACGCTGGGTCAATGTCTCGGATGGCGTCAGGGGTGTCACAATAGCGCCGCTCGATGCGCCACTGGTACACCTCGGCGGCATTACCACCGGCAAATGGGATCGCACTTTGCGTCCTGAGGGCCCCACGGTGATGTCCTGGGCGCTGAACAACCATTGGCTGGTCAACTTCCGACCAAGCCAGAGTGGCAAGATCCCGCTCCGCTATCGGTTGACCACACATTCCGGAAGCCCGGATGTCGGCACGATCAGTCGCTTTGCAGCGGACGCGCATGTTCCACCAGTGCCGGTGCGCGACTACGCTCCGGTGGACACCACAGCCCGCAGTTTCCTCGACATCGGCGAACAGCCCATTCTAGTTACAAGTAAACCCGCTGAAAGCGGCGGCTGGGTGGTGCTGCGCGTACAAAATCTCCTGAGGGAGAATTTTGACGCCACCATCAAGTTCGGGCGTCCAATCGCGGCAGCGCATGCGGCCGATCCTCTCGAGCATCCCCGTGAGGCATTGCCGAGCTCGGGCGACGTGCTCGACCTGGCCTTGTCACCCTTGGAGATCCGGACCGTCTTGGTACGCTTCGGTGCGAATTTCCACTAAGGAGGGTGCCGGAGAATGAGCATCATCGTCACTGGTGCCGCAATGGGCATAGGTCGGGCCGTCGCAGCTCGGCTGGCGGAAGACAAACACCCCTTGGTGCTTGTCGATGTGGCGGAGAGCGAACTCACCGCCGTGGCTGAATTGCTTCGGGCCGCAGGATCGCTTGTCACCACTGTGGTCGGCTCAGTTGCCGACCTGGCCACGGCGGAGCGCGCCGTGGCGGCGAGCCTGGCCCAAAGCGGATCGATCCGCGGCCTGTCCCATAATGCAGGTATCCAGCGGTACGGCACCGCACTGACCACCACGCCCGATGCGTGGGACGAGGTGATGTCGGTTAATCTGCGTGCTGCCTATCTTATGGCGCACGCCAGCCTTGCCGAACTGGTCAAGTCGCGCGGCTCGATCGTCATCATGGCGTCAGTGCAAGGTCTCGCTACGCAGGCTAGCGTCGCGGCCTACACCACGGCCAAGCACGGGCTGATCGGATTGAGCAAGTCAATTGCGGTGGATTTCGCCAGCGTCGGTGTGCGGTGCAACGCCGTGGCGCCCGGATCGGTCGATACGCCCATGCTGCGCAATGCGCTCGCTACGGCGCCAGACCCGGAGGCTGTTATGCGCGAAGTCAACGCCATGCATCCCCTGGGACGCAGCGCACGGCCCGAGGAAGTCGCAGAGCTCGTCGCCTTCCTTCTCAGCGAGAAGGCTTCTTTCATAACCGGCGAAACAGTGCGGGTGGATGGTGGCCTGCTGTCTATCATAGGCGGCTCGCCGCAAAAGGCAGAATAATCATGAAAATCGCAGACATTCGCGCCACGACCATCGCTGTACCGCTTGAAGCGCCGCTGCGTCATGGCGCCGGTGCCCACTGGGGGCGTTTCATCCGCACTATCGTCGAGGTCATAGACGAAGAGGGCTATTCCGGGTTTGGCGAGCTGGGAGGCGGCGGGGAATCCGCACAGCAATCCGTTCTGGCCATGCTGCCCTACCTCAAGGGGCATGACCCAACCCAGCTCGAGCAGTTGCGCTGGAAGATCATGAGCCCGACGGCGTCCCTCTACAATAACCGTCTCCAGATTCATGCCGCTATCGAAATGGCCTGCATGGACCTGGTCGGCAAACGCCTCAATATCCGCGCCTGCGACCTGCTGGGCGGCGCCATCCGCGACAAGGTCGAGTTCGCCAGCTATCTCTTCTATCGCTACCAGAATGGTGCGGCGGGAGGCGAAACAACGCCCGAGGAAATGGTCGCCCATGCCAGAGTGCTCAAGCAGGAGCATGGTTTTCGCGTCCATAAGCTCAAGGGCGGCGTGTTCCATCCCGATGTCGATGTCGAGGTGATGCACGCGCTGGCCGAGGCCTTCCCGCGCGATCAGCTTCGCCTAGACCCCAACGCAGTATGGTCGGTGGAACAGTCGATCCGCGTCGCCAAGGCGATCGAGAACCTCAACAACGACTATTTTGAAGACCCTACCTGGGGGCTCGAAGGCATGCGGCGGGTCCGCGAGGCCACACGGATCCCGACTGCCACCAATACCGTGGTGGTCAATTTCGAGCAGCTCGCACAGTGCATCCGGCACACGCTGGTCGACGTGATCCTGCTGGATACGACGTTCTGGGGCGGACTGCGGCAGGCCTACAAGGCCGGCACTGTGCTTGAAACCTTCCAGTTCTCGGCGGCCGTGCATTCGTCGGGCGAACTGGGCATTCAGCTCGCGTCCATGCTGCATCTCGGGGCAAGCTTGCCCAACCTCAATTTCGCGGCCGACGCGCATTACCACCATCTGGCCGACGACATTCTGGTGGGTGGCAAGCTCAAATATGAAAACGGCTGCATCAAGGTGCCTGAAGGTCCCGGACTCGGAGTTGAGGTGGATCGCGACAAGGTCGCCCAGTACGCCGAATATTATAAGCAAACCGGCGGCTACACCTATGATCGCGACCCGGGCCGACCGGGGTGGTTCCAGATCGTGCCGGAGTTTCGTTACGCCGATCCCGCCCAGAAATCCTACGCAGTGGCAGGAGGGCGCTGATGGCCGAAGTTGTTCTCAAGGATATTGTCAAGGTCTACGGCCGCCAGGTCGCAGTTCGGGGCATCGATCTCGAGATCGCCGACGGCTCGCTGGTCGTTTTCGTCGGCCCTTCCGGGTGCGGCAAGTCCACCACTTTGCGCATGATTGCCGGGCTGGAGACGATTTCGCATGGCGAGCTCATTATCGGCGGCAAGCTGGCCAATGACCTGCCCTCGCGCGAACGCGGTGTGGCGATGGTCTTTCAGACCTATGCGCTCTACCCGCACATGACAGTGCGCGAAAACCTCGCCTTTTCGCTCAAGCTGGCCAAGCTCTCAAAGACCGAGATCGACACCCGCATAGACAAGGCGGTCGCCGTTCTCCAACTGGGCCCTTATCTCGATCGCCGGCCGTCGCAACTGTCTGGTGGGCAAAGACAGCGTGTTGCCATGGGCCGGGCCATCGTGCGCGAGCCGCAGGTATTCCTGTTTGACGAGCCACTGTCCAATCTTGACGCCAAGCTGCGCAATCAGATGCGTGTCGAGATCAAGCGGCTGCAGCGCCACCTAGGCGTCACCACCATTTACGTCACCCACGATCAGGTGGAGGCGATGACGTTGGGTGACAAAATCGTGGTGATGAAGGACGGCGAAATTGCCCAGCAGGGCACAACGCTGCAGATCTTTGAAACGCCGCGCAGCAAGTTCGTCGCCGGGTTTATCGGCTCGCCGCAGATGTCGTTTTTCGAGGGTACGCTGGTGCGGAGAGACGGGGCCTGGGTCGTCGATTGCGGCCCGCTACATCTGCCGGTAAGCGCCACTGATTTTGGCGATGCTCTGGTGGAGGGCCGGCAGGTCTATGCGGGGCTGCGGGCCGAAGACATCGTGCCGGAGGGGCACGGTATGCAGCCCAAGCACTATGTCGCCGTAAGGGGTGAGGTCACGCTGACCGAAATGCTGGGCAATGAGAACCTGCTGTTTGGCACGCTTGCCGGGCTGAACTTCGTCAGTCGGATGCAGCAGCCACGGCAGGTCGACCTCAATGAGACGCTTTCGTTCCACCTCAATGTGGCGCGGATGCATCTGTTCGACCGTGCGACGGAACAGAATTTAAAGGTCGCATAGTGCGGCCAAGGGAGGAGAAGATGAAGCGACTAAAAGGGACTTTGCTTGCCACCTGCATGGCCGCCGTTCTGGCGACCAACGGTGTCGCGCAGGCCGAGGACGTCACTTTCGTGCACGACAAGGGTTTCTGGTCCGAAGCCTTTCAGGAGGTCACCAAGGCTGCTGAGACCGAGGCTGGCGTCAAGATTGTCGAAACGCCATATGCCACCACCGAGCAATACAAGGCCTATATCCAGGCCTCGCTCGCTGGTGGTGATCTGCCGGATATGTTCACATGGTGGACAGGCGCCAGCTTCACCGAACTGGTGTCGACCGGCAAGATCGCGCCACTCGATGGCATCTGGGAGGAGATGATTGCCTCGGGCGACTATGACGCCTCGGCGGCAGATCTCTTCCGCGTTGACGGTCACATCTATGCCGTGCCGCTGCTGCTGGCCCGCTGGGTGATGATCTACAACAAGGAAAAGTTTGCCGAGGCCGGTATCACCGACGAGCCCAAGACCTGGGATGAGCTGATGGCGGCCGCCGAAAAGCTCAAAGCTGCTGGCATCACCCCTTTCAATGCCACCGTGCATGAAGGTTGGCGCGGCTTCATCTGGTTCCAGGAGCTGTTGCTCCGCACCGATCCAGCCGCCTATAACGGTATTCACGACGGCTCCGTGGCGTATGACGGTGACGCGGTTCGCAAGGTCTTCGAGATCTGGTCCGATCTCTATGCCAAGGGCTATTTCACCGATCCACGTTCCAACCAGGAGATCGAGGATTTTGCCGGCGGCAATGCGGGCATGTACCTCAAGGGTGAATGGGTGGTTGGCTCGCTCGCCTCAAACGGGCTTGATACCGACGAGATCGGCGCCTTTATCGTTCCCAATATCACCGAGGGCCTGCCGTCAGCAGTCGTGCTTGAGGGTGGTCCGGTGGTTGTCTCCGCCGATTCCATCGATCGGCCGGAAGTTCAGGAAGCGGTGAAGTTCTGGGCGTCCGTCGCTGGCGCCAATGCCTGGTCATCGGCTTCGGGCAACTATCTCGGCAATACCAAGGCGGCTGCGCCCAATGAGATCATCGCCAAGATTTCGGGCGATATGAGTGCTGCCGGCACCGCCGCCTATCTGCGGTGGTGGGAAGCCGTGCCGCCCGACCTGCAGGGCGAACTGGTCGCCGAACTCAACCGGTTCATGCTTGATCCGACCATGGCCACGGCTGAGGACGTGATGAGCCGCATGCAGGCTCTCAACGCCGATTACTGGGCCAATCAGTAAGCACCCAACCAGGGGACGGCGGCCACGCTGCCGTCCCTTCTTGTCTGAGGGGAAAGACAGTGACCGCGCAATCGCAACGAGATCAGGTCCTGCTCGCCAGAATAGGCGTGGCGGAAATCGAGCGCCGGGACCGGCGGCGTCAGCGTCGGGATTTTCGCATAGCCCTGCTGTTTATGGCGCCGGCGCTGCTCATGGTATGCGGACTACTGCTGGCGCCGGTGGCGTTCAACATTTACCTCAGCCTCACCAACTGGCGGAAATTCACCGGGCTCGACGAGTTCATCGGCGTGGCGAATTACCAGCGCATGTTCGGCAATCCCTTTTTTGGAGAAGCCCTGTTCAACACCGCCATATGGGTGGTGGCTTCCATTGTGTTCCCCATCGCCGTCGGCCTGGGGCTTGCGATATTCCTGCGCAATGTGCGTTTTTCCAACACGTTCAAGAACATCATCTTCATCCCCCGCATCCTGGCGCCAACAGCGGTGGGCGTACTTTGGTTTTATGTCTATGCGCCGCAGGGTTTGCTCAATCGTGGCCTGTCAATGGTCAGCGGGCAGAAGGTCGATATCGGTTGGCTCTATCAGTCCAACACTGTCACCCCGGCAATCATCGCCACCTTTGTGTGGCAGACCGTGGGTCTCGTTATGGTGCTGATCCTGCTCGGTCTGCAGGCAATTCCCAAGGACCCCATTGAGGCCGCCCAGATCGATGGCGCCAGCCGCTTCCAGACCTTCCGCCACGTCATCCTGCCCCTGCTGACGCCAACCTTGTTGGTGGTGACCATTCTGTCGGTTCTGGCAGGGTTTACCGTATTCGACCTGCTCTGGGTGATGGGCGCCTCCTATCCCGGCCAACGTAGCCTGTCGCTCGCCGTCTACATGTATTTCGAGGCGTTTCAGAAAGGCTCGTGGGCTTTTGGCTCGGCAGTGGCCGTCATAATTGGCCTGGTGGTGCTGTGTGTCACCTGGATTCAGGCCATCTTGCAGCAGCGCGTCGATCGCATGGTACGCTAGGAGACGGACATGGCAGTCAATCTGGAATTGCTCGACTACGATGCCATTGCCAAGCGTGAAGCGGCTTTGCGCTATGGGAAATGGTGGACGCTGGCGGGCGCAGTTCTTGTTGCCCTCGTGTGGCTGGTACCCTTCTACTATCTGGCGGTCAGTGTCTTCAAAACCCAGGCCGAATACGCCAGCGGCTCGCCGCTCGCCCTGCCGCAAGGTTTTGCTCCGTTCATTGGCAATGCGGTGGACGCCTGGACGCGCGCCAAGATGAACACCGGCATGCTCAACTCCGCTTTCTATGGCGTGGTCGGAGCCGGCGTGGCCGTATTCTTTGCATCCATGGCAGCCTATGGCCTAACGCGGCTGAATTTTCGCGGCAAGGACATGTGGTTCATGATCATATTCGCGGGGACTATCTTCCCGTTCCAGATGTATCTGATCCCCTTGTTCTTCGCGTATCAGAACCTCGGCATCCTCAACACGCATATCGGGATGCTGCTGTTCTACACGGCGATCTGCATCCCATTCCCGACACTGGTGCTCAAGAACTTCATGAACGGGCTGTCGCGGGAGATGGATGAGGCGGCCCGCATGGATGGCGCCAATGAATTCACCGTCTTCTGGCGCATCGTCCTGCCCAACGCATGGGGTCCAGTGACGGCTACCTTCCTGCTGCAGTTCACCTGGATCTGGAACGATCTGCTGTTTTCAACTGTGCTGGGCAATCGCGATGAAACCCGCTCGGTCATGAATAGCGTGCAGGTTTTCCAGGGCAGCTATTCCTCCGCTGGTCCAAATCTGGTGCTGACTGCAGCGCTGCTCGCCAGCATTCCGTCGATCATTCTCTTTTTCGCACTCCGCAAGCACTTCATGGAAGGCATGAAGGTCTCGGCGCTTTAGGGGCAAGCCTATGAACTACAAGTTCCAAAGGGCGGGTGACACCGTCGATCTGGTGGGCGAAAGCCCGTTCTGGGATGATCGCGGCTTTCTCTATTGGGTCGATATTGTCGGTCGCGCCGTGCGCCGGCTGGATGCGACCACGGGGCAGGTCGAAACGCGTCCCACCGACGATTTCCCAACGGCCATTGCTCTCTATGCCGACCGATCCGCCGCCATTCTGAGCAAGGGGCTGGAGATCGGCCGCTACACTTTCGAGGATGGAGGCTTCGTCCCCCTTGCGGCTGTCGAAGAGGGGCGCGGGCCCATGCGGCTCAATGAGGGCAAGTGCGATCCGGCCGGCCGGTTCTGGGTGGCTACGATGGATCAGAATCTTAATCCAGACGCGACACCCCGCTCCATGCAGGGCGCGCGTGGCCACCTGTTCTCCGTCAGTATGGCGGGCCTTGGCGGCCCTTTCGACAAGGAATTGCACATTCCCAACACCATGGCATGGTCGCCTTCAGGCGGCGTGTTTTACATGGGTGACACCATGAAGAATGTGCTGTGGGCCTATGACTACGATCGCGAGGAGGGTGTAGTTACCAACCGCCGCGTTTTTGCAGAAGGCGGGCCCGGCCTCCCGGACGGATCAGGCATCGATGCCGAAGGTTACCTCTGGAATGCCCGTTTCAGCGGATCATGCCTGATCCGCTTCGCGCCGGATGGACGGGTGGATCGAACCATCGCTCTGCCCGTCACTAATCCGACAGCCTGCACGTTCGGCGGAGAGGACCTGAGAACCTTGTATGTAACGAGTGGCACATTCGGCCTGGAAAAGCCCGGGCCGCTGGACGGCGTGTTGCTCTCGGCAGAAGTCGACTTCCGTGGCGCTCGGGAAAACTACTATGCCGGGTGAAAACGCTGTCCTCAAATGGTCGCACGGGTTTTTCTCGATAGAAGCTCTGGGCGGCATGATCGGGGTAGGGGCGTTCACCCTGCCTGATGGAAGGCAGGTGTCCCCTCTTTTCATCGCGCCGTGGTGGAACGAGGCTGGCCACGAGCTGGACGGACTTACGACCGGACTACGAGGCGAATGGCCTTGCGTACCCTTTGGCTACCCCATGCCCAAGGGTAGTTTCACATCCCGTTGGCAGGCGGTCATGGATGACGCTGACCGCTACGACGACGTGCACGGCTACAGCTCGAACCATGCCTGGCAGTTTGTTCCGCAAGCCGATTCCGACTTTGTGGAATTGTCGATCGACTATCCCGTGGACCATTCCATATCGCACCTGGTTCGTCGCTTGCGCGGTGTCGCGGGTGAGCCTCGGATCGACCTTGAACTGGAGATACACGCGCGTCAGGCCTGCAGGATGCCGGTCGCCCTGCACGCCTGCTTTGCCTTGCCCTCGCAGCCGGGCGCAGCTCAGCTCAATCCCGGGGCGTTCAAAAGCGGCTCAACGTTCCCCGGTGTCATTGAACCAGGCGCCGAAATTTTTGCCAAGGATGAACAGTTTGCAAGACTAAGCGCGGTGCCGTCCCTGGATGGAAAAGAGATCGACGCAAGCCATCTTCCTCTATTGGGAAGCGCGGAGGAACTTCTTCAACTCAATGACGTCGACGGCAGAGCGACACTTCGACATCTTGTGGATCGGTACGAAGTAGCGATTTCATGGGACAAAGCGTTACTGCCGAGTATTCTCCTGTGGTATTCGAACAAAGGTCGGCAGGGAGCGCCTTGGCTTGGACGAACCCTTTGTATAGGGATCGAACCTTCATCGTCGGCCTTCGGACTTTCTCCTCGAACCTCGGCCGCTGCCAACCCCATCGCTACGGCTGGCACCAGGACTGCTATCGATCTGGCACCTGATGAGCCGCTGACGATCCGCTATTCCATCGCGGTCAATCATCTGTCTGCATCGTGAATGTTGATCGACAATAACGAAGGCGCCCCGATCGCAATGTTGCCAACGGAACTGAAGCTTGGAAATGGATCTGACGCATTGTCGCGTCAGATCTACCGCGTCTTGAGCGAGAAGATCGTATCCTTTCAGCTCAAGCCGTTCGAAGCGCTCTCGGAGGTCAGTATCGCGGGCGAGCTGGGGGTCAGCCGCACGCCAACGCGCGAGGCTCTTCTGCGATTGTCCGACATTGGCCTCGTCGAAGTTTTGCCGCAGCGTGGCACGTTTGTGACCCCTCTTCGGGAGGCCGATCTCGAACGGTCCCAATTCTTGCGCGAGGCGATTGAAACTTCGCTACTCAAACGCGTGATTGAACTTGGGCGGCACGAGCCACTGGCCCAGCGCCTTGGGATCGAAATAAGCATTCAGGAAACCTGCGCCCGCATCGGCGAGATGGAACGCTTCTATGCGTCAGATGAGGCCTTTCACGCTCTTATCGCCGAGTCCGCCGGCTTTGCGCACATCCAGAGCGAAATCGATCGCGCCAAGATCCATATGGATCGGTTTCGACATCTTATGGTCAATGGCGTCGATGACATGGCGCTGGTCCTCGACCAACACAAGGCAATAGCTTTGGCGGTATCCTCGGGCGATCTGGCCGGAAGCGTGGAGGCCCTGCAGTTTCACCTTCGCCGCGTTTTGAAGCTCACCGAGGCAGCCAAAGAGACATTTCCGCAGTATTTCGCCAAGGCTCCGAAAAAGCGACTGGTTCGCTAGGGGCATAAGGACGATACCACTCTGAGTTGTGCCGAGGTCGGTGTCTCAAAATCGGTGCTTTTCTGCCCGTTTTTTACCGGATCACCATCGATCGGGAGCGAATGGCAGGTCCAGACACGAGTGTGCCGATCTTGATCTTCACCAAGTCACAGCCTCGAAGCTTGCTGTCGATAGCCAGGTCAGAAAGCGCTCGGTCTCTCATTCGACTTTCTCGATGTAGAAAGAAGCGGATCGCCCAGATTTGCTTGACCTTCAAGGCGCGCTTGGCGCCAACTTGCTTGCCGGCATTCCAGGCGGGTCTGCCGGCAGCAGGATCATACTGTGAGATACCCATATCAATTCTCCATCGGCCGAAGTGGCCAATGGAGAATTGATTATGGCACGCGCATAAGCGAGGGGGCACTCCATAAGCGCAAGGAAGGGGCAGGGAGAACGAACCCGCTGCCGCGGGAGGGTGAGCGTGGTGAGATGGCGGGCACGCGCCTGAAGTCGTCGCCTGATTGAGGATCGCAAGGTTCAGGCGTTCCATTCGGCTCCTTCAATCCAGGAGCCAAAGATGACCACGATCCTTCCTAACCTCCCTGTCAGCCCGCTGCGCCAGAAGCTGATCGACGACATGACCATGCGGCATTTCTCGGTGGCGACCCAGCGCAACTACATCCGTGATGTGGGGCGCTTCGCCAGCTTCCTGCGGCGGCCGCCGGATACCGCGACCACCGAGGACGTGCGCCAGTTCCAGCTGGCCCAGAGCGAGGCCGGTGTTCCGGTGCCCACCATGAACACCATGGTCTCGGCATTGCGCTTCTTCTTCGCCAATACGCTCGACCGGCCTGACTTGGCCCGCAAGCTGGTGCGCGTGAGCCGTCCGCGTAACCTGCCGGTGGTGTTAAGCCGCGACGAGGTGGTGCGCCTGCTCAACGCCACCACCACCCTCAAGCATCAGGCCGCGCTTTCGGTGGCCTATGGCGCAGGATTGCGCGTCGGCGAGGTGGCCATGCTCAAGGTGCGCGATATCGACAGCGAACGCATGCTGATCCGGGTCGAGCGGGGTAAAGGCGGGCGATATCGCAACGCCATGCTCTCGCCCGACCTGCTCACCCTGCTGCGCCAGTGGTGGCAAGATGGGCATCGCCAAGGTGTACTGCATCGTGATGGCTGGCTGTTTCCGGGTCAGCACGCCCTCAAGCCGATCAGCACCAGGCAGCTCTATCGTGTGGTGGTCGAGGCAGCTCAGGCGGCCGAGATCACCAGACGTGTCGGCCCGCACACATTGCGGCACAGCTTTGCCACCCATCTCCTGGAAGACGGTGTCGATATCCGTATCATCCAGGTGCTGCTCGGGCACGCCAAGCTCGAGACGACAGCGCTCTATACCAAGGTGGCAACCCGCACGGTGCGGGCCGTCATCAGTCCGCTCGACAAGCTGGGCATCTTCGTTCCGACGGGGGCGCCACCCGACGTCTGAGCGGTGCGCGCTGCCCTTGAGGTCGCCGATATCTTCCGTGCTGCCGGTCCTGCCTATCGCTCGGCCCATGCCGGGCATCTGAGCCTGGATCAGCTCAAGGTCATGTCGGCAATCGAGACCTGTCGCACCGCCGCTCTCGGCGGGCACGTCGAAGCCTGCTCTGACTGCGGGCATCAGCGGATCGCCTACAACTCCTGTCGCAACCGGCACTGCCCGCGGTGCCAGGGTGCGGCGGCACGCGCCTGGCTCGAAGCACAAGAAGCCAATCTCCTGCCAGTCGGCTACTTCCATGTGGTTTTCACGCTGCCGGCCGAGATCGCCCACATCGCCTTCCACAACAAGACCGTGGTCTACAATCTGCTGTTCAAGGCGGCATCCGAGACCATGCTGACGATAGCGGCCGACCCCAAACATCTGGGTGCCCGCATCGGCATCACCGCCGTGCTCCATACCTGGGGTTCGGCCATGACCCACCATCCGCACATCCACATGATCGTACCCGGTGGCGGCATCACACCGGATGGCCGATGGATCTCGTCGCGACCGGCCTTCCTGCTGCCGGTCCGCGTGCTAGGGGCCCTGTTCCGCCGTCTGTTCCTGACCCGGCTGCTCGAGCTGCACAATGCCGGCCGGCTCGCCTTCTTCGGCAAAGTTGCAGGCCTCAGCGACCGCCGTGCCTTCCTGCGTCACCTTGCACCGGTCCGCAAGAAGCGCTGGGTGGTCTATGCCAAGGCGCCCTTTGCCGGACCGGAGGCAGTGCTCGCCTATCTCTCGCGCTATACCCATCGAGTGGCGATCTCCAACAGCCGCCTCATCGCATTCGACCAGACCGGCGTGACCTTCCACTACAAGGATTATCGCCGTACCGGCGCCGACCGGCAGCAGGTCATGAACCTAGCCGTCGACGAGTTCATCCGCCGCTTCCTGGTCCACGTACTGCCGCGCGGCTTCCACCGCATCCGGCACTACGGCATGCTCGCCGGCTCATCCCGCAAGGGCTGTCTCGCGCATGCCCGTGAACTGCTTGAGGTAGCGCCAGCACCGGAAGAACCCGCATGCGAAGAGCCTGCAGACCCAGGTCCATCATGCCCCTGCTGTGGCGGCACCATGGTGATCATCGAGACCTTCGCGCCCTGGCGCCAACCGCGGGCACCGCCTGCAGCACCAGCATCAAACCGGGAGAACGCCCATGACCCGGCATGATCCAATATCGGCCCAGACTGCGATGCCAGCGTCGCGGCCTGCTGGAGATCTTGCGCCGCTCAATGGCCGGGCCGCCATGGCACCCGCTATGGGCCACATCTACCGCCGCAAGTGCCCCTGCATCGGCCCCTTCATCGACCCGTTCGCCCTAGCCGCATCGCCTCCCGCACTCGCTCAGCGCTGTTCCCAAGCCGGCCAAATCCAGAATTACCCATAGCGCTGAGCCTGCGGATCGCGGGTTCGGTCATCCCAGACTTTCGGGCGCCTATCGGCAGCCGAAACTCTTCAGGATACCAGACCGGCAGCTCTCGACCCCATGCACGAACCCGCTCTGCGGGAGGGGTGCGCGCGGCAGGTTCAGCGTGATCGTTTAAGCCTTTGAGCGGCTCGGTCGCAGTCGGACCATGGAGTTCTTTCAACGAGAGGAACTCCCATGTTTACGTCACCCGACGCTCCCATTACGCCACTCCGCCAGCGCATGCAGCAGGACATGCTGATGCGTGGATTGGGCGTCCACACCCAGCACGATTATGTCCGTCACGTCCGACGCTTTGCTGTCTTTCTGGGGCAGAGCCCTGACACGGCCACGCCTGATGATATCCGTCGCTACCAGCTCCACCAGCATGAGAGTGGCGTCAGTCCATCCACGATCAACGGCGCGGTCTCGGCATTGCGCTTCCTGTTCGGCGTGACGCTGAAGCGGCGTGATCTGTCGCGGTCCCTGGTGATCACCCGCTATCAGCGCCAGCTGCCTGACGTGCTCAGCATCGAGGAAGCAGGCCGGCTGCTCCAGGCGGCACCAGGCATCAAGTACAAGGCCGCGCTTGGGGTTGCCTATGGCGCCGGCCTGCGCGTCTCCGAGGTGGCGCACCTCAAGGTCGACGATATCGACAGCGCCCGCATGTTGATCCGGATCGAACAGGGCAAGGGCCGCAAGGACCGCAATGCCATGCTCTCGCCCCAGCTACTGGAGCTGCTGCGACTGTGGTGGCGCGAGGGCAAGCAGCGCGGCGTCATGCTGCCCCATGGCTGGCTATTTCCGGGGCGCTCGCGCACCGATCCAATCTCGTCGCGGCAATTGCATCGCGCGGTGCAGGAAGCGGCCGAGGTTGCCGGCATCCGCAAGCGGGTTAGCCCGCACACCTTGCGGCACAGCTTTGCCACGCACCTGCTGGAGCAGGATGTCGATATCCGGGTCATCCAGGTGCTGCTCGGGCACTCCAAGCTTGAGACCACGGCGCTCTACACCAAGGTCTCGACGCGCACGATCCAGGCGGTCGCCAGTCCTTTGGACCGGCTGATGGCCCTGATGGAGGACAAGCCTTCATCCGCCTGATCCGGTGCGCGCCACCATCGAGGTCGCCGATATCTTCCGTGCTGCCGGTCCCGCTTACAGGGCCGCCCATGCCGGGCATCTGAGCCTGGAACAGCTCAAGGTCATGTCGGCGATCGAGACCTGTCGCACCGCCGCGCTTGGCGGTCACGTTGAAGCCTGTTCTGACTGCGGGCATCAGCGGATTGCCTACAACTCCTGTCGCAACCGGCACTGTCCCCGGTGCCAGGGTGCAGCAGCCCGCGCCTGGCTCGAAGCGCAAGAGGCCAATCTACTGCCGGTCGGTTACTTCCACGTCGTGTTCACGCTGCCCGCCGAGATCGCTGACATTGCCTTCCACAACAAGGCGCTGGTCTACGACCTGCTGTTCAAGGCAGCATCCGAGACCATGCTGACCATCGCGGCAGATCCAAAACACCTGGGCGCCCGCATCGGCATCACCGCCGTGCTCCACACCTGGGGCTCGGCCATGACCCACCATCCCCATATCCACATGATCGTGCCCGGTGGTGGGATCGCACCGGATGGTCGGTGGATCTCATCGCGACCAGCCTTCCTGCTGCCGGTCCGCGTGCTCGGCGCCCTGTTCCGCCGGTTGTTCCTGACCCGGCTGCTTGAACTCCATGGTGCCGGAAAGCTCGCCTTCTTCGGCAGGATGGCAGGGCTCAGCGACCGCCAGACCTTCGTCCGCCACCTCGCGCCGGTCCGAAGAAAACGCTGGGTGGTCTATGCCAAAGCGCCCTTTGCCGGGCCTGAGGCGGTGCTCGCCTATCTCTCGCGCTACACCCACCGGGTCGCCATCTCGAACAGCCGCCTTATCGCCTTCGACAGCAATGAGGTCACCTTCCGCTACAAGAACTATCGCTGCTCCGGCGCCGAAAGGCAGCGGGTCATGACCCTTGCCGCCGACGAGTTCATCCGCCGCTTCCTGATCCACGTTCTGCCGCGCGGCTTCCACCGCATCAGGCACTACGGCCTGCTCGCCGGCTCCGCCCGCAAAGACTGCCTTGCTCAGGTCCGCGACATACTGGGGGTGGCGCCAGCGTCAGACGAACCGCCGGCCCCCGAGACCGCCCCAGACCCGCGCCCGCCTTGCCCCTGCTGCGGCGGCACCATGGTGATCATCGAGACCTTCGCTGCATGGTGCCAGCCGCGGGCCCCTCCAACCGCGAGACAACCAGTCCGGGAGACCCTTCATGACCCGGCATGATCCGCTCGATCAATCGGTCCCGCCACGTCGCCGGCCGACAGGATGGTTCGTGCCAGGCGCTCCAGCGACCATCGTCATGCACGCCAATCTCATCAACTCCGTCGTCGCTGAGCCTCAAATGCTGCCCGGACGACGTCCACCTGGCAAACTCGCCACGCCATATGCAGCAGTTTGCGGCCGGCACTTGACCGGGCCAAATCCGAAAACCCCATAGCGCAGCGTGTGCGGACCGCGGGTTCCTGCATGGGTGGCTTTGCGACGCCAAGAGGCATCCCAAACCCTTCACCATTTCAGCCGTTCGCTTAAATCGCCCGAACTCCTGAAAGCTGCCATTCCTTTCAAGCCGGGTTGAGAGGGATGGGTGAACGAACCCGCTGCCGCGGGAGGGTGAGCGTGGTGAGATGGCGGGCACGCGCCTGAAGTCGTCGCCTGATTGAGGATCGCAAGGTTCAGGCGTTCCATTCGGCTCCTTCAATCCAGGAGCCAAAGATGACCACGATCCTTCCTAACCTCCCTGTCAGCCCGCTGCGCCAGAAGCTGATCGACGACATGACCATGCGGCATTTCTCGGTGGCGACCCAGCGCAACTACATCCGTGATGTGGGGCGCTTCGCCAGCTTCCTGCGGCGGCCGCCGGATACCGCGACCACCGAGGACGTGCGCCAGTTCCAGCTGGCCCAGAGCGAGGCCGGTGTTCCGGTGCCCACCATGAACACCATGGTCTCGGCATTGCGCTTCTTCTTCGCCAATACGCTCGACCGGCCTGACTTGGCCCGCAAGCTGGTGCGCGTGAGCCGTCCGCGTAACCTGCCGGTGGTGTTAAGCCGCGACGAGGTGGTGCGCCTGCTCAACGCCACCACCACCCTCAAGCATCAGGCCGCGCTTTCGGTGGCCTATGGCGCAGGATTGCGCGTCGGCGAGGTGGCCATGCTCAAGGTGCGCGATATCGACAGCGAACGCATGCTGATCCGGGTCGAGCGGGGTAAAGGCGGGCGATATCGCAACGCCATGCTCTCGCCCGACCTGCTCATTGGTCAGCATCAGAGCCTGGGGCGCATTGATGGTCGGCGGTGTGATGGCTTTTCCGTCAACCAGACGGTGCAGCAGGTTCAACACGTGGGTCTTGGTGGGGACGCCCGCTGTCAGTGCCATCTCGACGGCCAGGAGTACGGCATTCTCGTCGTGCTGCAGCACCAGCGCCAGGATCTCCACCATCTCGCGGTCACCGCCTGGCTTCTTGAGCAGGTGCTGCTGCAGCGTCCTGAAGGCATCCGGTAGTTCGGCAAACGGGGCACCATTGCGCAGAGCACCAGGCTTGCGCTGCACCACAGCCAGGTAATGGCGCCAGTCATAGATTGTCCGGCCGGGCTGATCATGAGATCGGTCGATGATGCGATGGTGCTCGCAGATGACCATGCCCTCTGCAGCAACGACGATCCGATCGGGATAGACCCTGAGGCTGACCGGACGATTGGCAAACGAGGCCGGCACGCTGTAGCGATTGCGCTCCAGATGCACCAGGCAGGTCGGGGTGACCCGCTTGGTATATTCGACAAAGCCATCGAACGGACGCGATGTCGGCATCAGAGTTGGCGCTTCTTCGGCCCAGAGGTCGGCAATGGTGCCGCCCATCTTGCCATGGGCAGTTTGGGTCCAGAGTTTCCTGCATCGGCTTTCCAGCCAGTCGTTGGGCGCATCCAGGGTGGGAAAGCGAGGTATGGGCTGCCAGAGCCGGTGTCGGGCATCCTGCACGTTCTTCTCGACCTGGCCTTTCTCCCAGCCTGAGGCCGGATTGCAGAACTCAGGCTCGAACAGATAATGGCTGGCCATGGCCAGGAACCGGGCATTGACGTCCCGTTCTTTACCGCGCCCGACCCTGTCGATGGCGGTGCGCATGTTGTCGTAGATGCCACGCTGGGGAATGCCGCCGAATACCCGGAAGGCATGGGTATGGGCATCAAACAGCATCTCGTGGGTTTGCAGCAGATAGGCGCGCACGATGAAGGCTCGGCTGTAGCTGAGCTTGGTATGGGCCACCTGCAGCTTGGTGCGTTCGCTGCCGATGATGGCCCAGTCTTCGGACCAGTCGAACTGGAAAGCCTCGCCAGGGGCAAAACTCAAGGGCACGAAGGTCCCACGACCTGTGGTCTGCAGCTCCCGCTGCCGATCTGCACGCCATTCCCGGGCAAAGGCCGCCACACGATTGTAGGAACATCGAATCCCAGGCTGACCAGGTTGGCGTGAAGCTGTTTGAGGGTCTGCTTCTGTTTGCGGGGCCGATTGGCTTCCGTCTTCAGCCACGTCGCCAATCGATCCGCAAAGGGATCCAGCTTGCTCGGTCTATCGGCGACCTTGAACTGCGGCTCGACGCCGTCGGATCGAAGGTATTTGCGGATGGTGTTCCGGGACAGGCCGGTCCTGCGGCCGATCTCCCGGATCGATAGATGCTCTCGAAAATGCCAGCGTCGGATACCTGACTGTCTACTTGCGGGAGAACCAGGATCTCAAGCCAACGTGGCTGGACAAGGTCGTGGAGGAGGGCGGCCAGACATTCGGCGACCGCTTGGGCGTCTACTAGTTGGAAATCGGTATCTGCTTCAAGGCCCGTCCCCGAAAGGGGGCGGGCCTCTTCTTTTTGCCGTCTTGACGGGACTGAGACGATTCTTCTGGCTCGGTGAACGAGAGGCGCTGGGGCCGTCTTCAAGCTCGAAGGTGCAGCTCTGAACGCGCCGCAACGCCCCGGAAGGACTACGCCGTGAAGTCGATCCAGATGCCTTCATTTATGACCTGACCCACCAAAGCGACGTTCTCGTCGCTTTCAGAAAAGTCTGCGAGCACAGACGCGCTGTCCCTCCGGCCACTTTCGATCTCGTCCACCCAGAAAGCTACTCCAGTCGCCTCGCCTTCGCGGCCAAGAATGTTGCTGTACAGGCGCGCCACGAATTCGGTTGGGCTGACATTGGCGCCGTAGATATCTCGGAATTCAGAGGAATTGATGAAGTGCCGGCTTAGATTATGGAGGTTCATCCCCCCGTCGACCTCTCCTATCCAGTAGGATAGGCCGCGGTCGTCGGGCGTCCGGTCAAAGGCTGCCTGATATAGTCGATAAGTTTGAGCAGCGTTTGCATCGAACGCCACCAGACCATCCGAAAAGGCTACCCGCTCTACGGAATAGAGCAGGTCATCAGACCCATTGCCCGTGATGTTCAGACCGTCTGAATACCGCTTCAGGTCATAATTTGACGAGGCGAGTTCATAGACCACGGTATCGATACCGTCCTGGCCGTGGATGTCCTTGGCTCCGCGGTAACTGTAAATGACGTCATTTCCCGCTCCTGCGAATACGACGTCGTCGGTGGCTCCCAAGAGCATTAATGTATCATCGCCAGCCAAGAGCTCGCCAAGAGAGTACAGCCAGTCTTTCTGAAATATCTCGGCGGGCGCAGCGAAATCTTTGATCTCCAGCATTGTGCGGCCGGACCGATCATACTCTGAATAGAAGGTCGCCGTGCCTTGCCACCACTCGTTCGCCTCGACCCATGCGAAGCCAAAGCCCCGGAAGGTCGAGTAGCCGCCCGGGTACGTGATGTCGATTTGCTCGCTCGACCAATCCTGAACTTCGCTAACGCGGCCATGGTCAAAGAAATTGGTATAGCCGTAGGTGGTGATGGTCGCCATTCTGATCTCCTGCGGTGAGGCTAAAAACGCGAAAGGTGCGGAACCTGCAAACGAGAGTGCTGGACTGCTCTGGAGAAGCAATTGGAACACTCCCCGTTTACTGGGAACGCAGATAGGACGCTCTAGGGAGCTCAAATATTGGTCGAGCAAGAAAAAAAGCCGAAGCCGGGGCTATCGGGGTTTGAAGTTCCGAGACTTTCGGCGGGAGACCGCCAACGCGACCTAGGGCGAGCTTACTGCTGCAGCTCCGAGGCAAAAGAATGGAATGATCTGCTTCGCGCTGGTGCCGGAAAATGCACTCGGGCCGTTTATCTGACGGTGTGACTTCGACCACTTCCCTGGGGCGGCGCATCTGCACGAAGCCGAATTGTCGGCTTTGGTGGCTTGCCCTGCCAGCTCTGGCAGCAGTCTCAACGGCAGGTGTCGTTCGGGCGAAGATAGAAAAGCGCGGCATCGCCTATAATTTCGGTGCCTCAGTACTCGCGTAAAGCACGCTTCCAGCCTCGGACAGCCTTCAGCTTTCGATTTTGCTCCAGCACCATGGCAGTCAACAGTGCTCTCACTGTTTCCTTGGCCCCTGCGGGACCAATTGGTGAGAGATAGGTCTTCCCGTTGATCACCGCATGAATAACGTCCTGCTCCACAAAGTAGGTCGCCGTGTGGGTAATGCCATCTATGAGCACTTCGACATCACTGACGATATTTCCCTGTTCCACTCACGCCTCCTCTTGAGATCTGAGTTTGCTCCACGTCATCCTGTCGCATCGACTACTGAATGACCCATCGAAGTGATCTCGGCTTCAACCTGTGAGGCCGAGGCCGACAGGAGCTTGTCACGGGTGTCGACGGTGGCAAGGTAGGTCCAGTCGTCTTTCATATCGGTAGGGATGGTCGCATCGGGCGAGATCGGCAACGAGCAGCTTTTTGCTCTGATAGCCCTCGCCACCCACAACGAAAACGTTCACCTGCATTCCCCGAGCCCTCCCAAGCGGTAGCCATTGAGCCACGCCTTGATGCGGCTTGCAATTCACATCATAGGAGGCTGTCATGGCCCTGAAGCCTGCGTTCTTCGACGCGGTGCACTCGTCGCTGTTCGGCGGCACGCTGAGCCAGCGGCAAGTCAATATCTTCGGCGCCTTTGCTGTCATCTTGCGCTGATCGACAGCTTCGACCTCGGCGTTTTGTTCAGGGCCAATGCCGCTTTTGGCCATTGCGTTTGGGATGCCGGGCTGTGGTGGTTTACCCGGCTGCTAGTGGTGTCGACGGCAGGGTTTTGGTTCTTCTGGTTCGGGCCGAAGCGGGCCCAGGATACCAAATAGCCCCGCCGGGGCGAACCGGCAGGGCTATCGCTAGACGACGAAGCTTTGGGGGTCCATCTCCAGCAAACTGCATGCTAGCCAAAGCAATTGGCGCTTGGAAGGGGATAATCGCGAATAAAAAGCCCTGACTGATTGGGCAGTCAGGGCTCACTTCATCCCCCCGGTGGAAGTGTGCCCCATAGTTGCGCCTAAGTACTTACGAAACCGCTAATTCTCTTAGGGCTCAAAAAGCAGCCCCAGCGCACCAATTGCCGGGACTGCTAGCGAGCCGGGGCAAGCCTGCACGATCACTATACCCGCCCGACTGCCCGCACTCGGTTCAAATCTCTTCGCATATTCAGGAGGCTTTCATGGCCAAACACAACTTCGCTGGCGCGTTGGCGGCGTGCTCGTCCATGAGGGCTGCTGGGCAGATCACACGAACGACCCTGGCGGCGCGACCATGAAGGGCGTCACGCTGGCCACCTATCGCCAGTATCGGCCGGCGCCACCAAGGCCCAGCTGCGCAACATTTCCGACGCCAGCTCGAGCGCATTTATCGGGGCGGCTATTGGGGCAAGGTTCGCGGCGATGATCTGCCCGCTGGCGGCGATCTGGCAGAGTTCGACTTCGCCGTAACAGCGGCACGGATCGGGCGGCGATCTATCTCCAGAACATTGCCGGTACCGCGCCAGATGGGACGATCGGCCCGCTGACCATCACGGCAGTCAACGCCTACTGCGCCAAGTTCGGCGCCGCACAGTTGGTAAATGAACTCTGCGCTCCGCGCCTCGCGTTCCTTGAGCGCCTGTCCATCTGGGCAACCTTCGGCAAGGGCTGGTCCCGCCGCGTAGCCGAGGTGCGCAAGCAATTGCTCGCCATGGCCGCAGCGCAGTCCGCTGGCGGCGTTTCGCCCGCTCCTGCGCCGAAGCCCTCAGCATCCCCACAAGCGGCCTCCCTGAGCCCGCCAAGCCCGGCGGCTCGCAGCGGCCTTTTTCTTTGTCCGGTTCTAGGAGGCCGGCACCATGATCACCAGCATTGCAGCCGCTATCGCACAGAACGTCGTCATACGGTGGCTCTGGCACCGCGCCCAGGAGCTTGCTGCATGGGCCTTCGCGCTCGTACCGATCCACCTCGCTATGTCACCGGCCATGCAGCAAGACGTGCAAGCGATCTTTGCGGGGCAGGGCGGGGGTCTCAGCGTCTCCGGACTTGGCTGGTATCTTTGGGCCCAGTGGCAATCTTATCGCGTAACCGTTGTGCTGCAGGTCGTGACGGCCGATGGCAAGAGGACGAGCTTCCGAAGGGCTCGACAGTCGCGCGCCAAGCTGATGCCGTCGCTGCCGCAGCGCCGAAGCCCCGCATGCTCTGGGAGCGACTGACCCAGCATTAGGCGTCCTCGCGCCTCTTCTCCACCCCCAGCGGCAAAGGGCCGGCTTATGGAAGATCAAGACCTGCCGGCAATCGTCCGCCGGCTCGATGCCATGGAACGCAACCAGAGCCAGCTTGCGTCCAGCCACGCTATTTTGGTGGACAATATCGGCAAGGGTTTCACAGAGCAACAGCTCGGCCAGATCCGGCATGCTTTCCGTGACGAACTGGCAGATGCTGGCCTCCGCCTCGACGACGCCGGCCATCAGGACGAGGCCCGCGAGGACTTCCGGTTCCTGCGCGGACTGCGGCCCATGCGGGACAGCATGTCGGCGAAGATCGGGAACGCGGTCATCACGGACTTTATCGTGATCTGCTTCGACATCATCGGTACCGGCTCCTGACAATGGAACAACAGCGGCGGGAAGTGAGCCGACTGGCCAAGAGCTGCGAAAGATGAGTGTGCACAACCAAAAAGCCCGCCAGAATACCGGCGGGCTATAGCGTCATACAAAGAAGGTCGTAGAAACGTTTAGACCCTAAGCCACCCGCAGCGGCCGAGGGTATGCTACTTTGGTACCATGACCACGACCATCTCCACCATCCAAGACCTGATCGGCAACCAGATGGGCGTCAGCGTCCATTGCAATGCCGTTGGATGCGGGCATGGGGCCGATCTTGACCTTCATGCTCTGGGCAACCGGTTGGGCTTTGGCTTTGTCACCGTGGGCGATCCCCACCCGCTCGTGGCCAAGCGCTCCGGTGCGGTAAGTGCGGATCGAAAGACCTCGGCCTAATCCTCCTCGCGGTCTGGCTACGCCGGGCCCTCTGCACCTATTGCTGCAGTCACTACCCGATTTTTGCCCGAGCGCTTGGCCTCGTACAACTCCGCGTCTGCACGTTTTACTGCGTCCCACAAATGCTCCTCAGGTCGATGGACTGCCACGCCGAAGCTTGCGGTAACGGGCAGCAAACCGCATGTCGTTTCGATCGGGCTGCTGAAAAGCGCATCGCGAAGAAGTTCTGCCCGTAATCGGCCGGCCTCCATATCCCCCCATATTACGCACACAAATTCCTCGCCGCCGACGCGGGCGATCAGGTCACCCGGTGGCATAAGCTTCCGCAATCTCTGAGCAACAGCCTTCAGCACCTGATCACCTGCATCGTGCCCAAAGTTGTCGTTGATGGCTTTGAATTCATCGAGATCGGCGATGATCGCCACCCCTTCCACGCGCCCTTTACGCGCTGCCGAAACAGCCGCCTCCAGTCCGCGGCGGTTCAATATCCCCGTTAAAACGTCAGTATCCCGCTCACGCGTAATGGTCGCAAAAATATCGGCGCCGGCTACCCCGAGAAGAGCGGTCGCGCCAGCGTTTGTAATGACCAGCAGGCTATATTGAAGGGCAGTCCAGAAGGGGGTCGCGTTCTGCGCGGTGAAACCACCGACGGTGAGCAGTGTTCGAGGGAAAAAATGAAACCCTATTAAGGCTATGGTCCAAAACAGAAGGCGATCAGCGACGCTGCCGAGGATCAGCTCTTTTCGCCTCCATATGGCGGCGAGCAGCACGAGCCCAAAACCACAGTTCAGATGGACCGTACGAGCGACGAGATTTCTGTCCACGAACAGGAAATATGCGGTGATAAAGATGGACGAAATCAGGACAATGGCGTGGAAGCTCAATCCCAATGTTTCCCCGGACCGTCGCTGGACCGCCTCCGCCACACAAAGCGCCCCCGTGAAATAGAGAGCCGTCGAAATGATGGAATTGACTGATGCGTCTGGCGGGAAGCCCGAGATCTGGGTGGTGAAGCCGACACCGCATGCGAGAATGCCGTACGACAGGTAGCGGAAGTAGGTCAGGCGCGCCGGGTATCTGGATAGGACCGCAAAAGCGATTGCAGCAACGCCAAATGCGGATACGACCACATAGCCCATTACGCCCTCGGTAAAACGCTCTAGAAGTCTGTCCGCTCTATCCCTATGGGATTAACAGTTCATCAAATAGGTCGCACGGAAAGTGCTTATGCATGATGTATCAGGGCAGGCGTCCGCGCCGCGAGACACGGCATTGCGATCGAGGGCTTCTGGTAGGCCCAGAGGGCGTATGCGGCTCGTAGAGGCCGCGAGACTGCTTTTCAGCCTTGTTATCTGAAACTCGTCAGTCCGCAACCCACCCCATAATTTCATCGGCTGGTCATTGCAAAGCCGGCAGACCAGCGAGGGCGTCCTGCAGGCGCTTCACATAGCGGTCTGGCGCCGCAAGCCACAGAACACGGTGCTGGTCCATTCCGATCAGGGCTCACAGTTCACCAGCATGGATTGGGCCAGCTTCCTGCGGCACCACAATCTGGTTCACTCCATGAGCCGGCGCGGCAACTGCCACGACAATGCCGTGGCGAGAGCTTCTTCAACCTCCTCAAGCGCGAGCGGATCAGGCGCCGGACCTATCGAACGCGAGACGAAGCCCGCCAGGATGTATTCGATTACATTGAGATGTTCTATAACCCGACCCGCAAGCATGTCCGCAACAACATGCTATCGCCGGTCGAGTTCGAGAAACGACACCAAATCTGACCCCGACGGTGTCTACAGAACACGGGGCTATTCAGTCACCATCCCCGGTGATTTCAAAGGGGATCGCGCTTTGGAGGACGTTCACCATGGTGAACGTATTGTCTGAGATTTCGCCACCAGGCGGGGCGTCCATGTCGCTGTCAACGGAGAAACGCCGCGTCTGCGGCGCGGACCCGGTCGGCCAGTGCCCACCGGCCCGGCTTCGAAGATGCTGATGTACAAGTCGTCCGCCTTTTGCAGCAGATCCTTGACCGCATAAACAGCGCTGGGCCCGCCGACAATGGCGATCATCTTGGTCCGGGACTTCCTTAATATTTGATACTCCGGGCGCCAAGGAAGCTGGCGCGATGCTCATGCAAGACTATCAGACTGAACATGCAACCCACTTTGCGCGTTCCGGAGTCCTCAGTGCGGTCGCATTCAGGAAGGCATTGCCTATAGGCAGGCCGTGACGAAGAGAACGGGAAGATAGGTGAGGATGGCCGCTGCCAAGGCGGCGCGATTGGCCCAGAGAGCCGCTCTCAGCAGTCCCGATGAAGACTCGTTCCGAGCCGTCCGTGGCTGGAATGCCAACGCCGCCAGCGGCAGAAGGCAAATCACGAAAGCACCGATCATGATGGGCCGATGCGCCTCACCCCAGTTCAGGGCGCAGCCCAGTGCCTGGAGGGTATAGAGCAGCACGAAGCTGCCGGACCAGATCGTAAAGCCGGCGACCAGTCGCACCAAGGGGTTGCTGAGAACTTCACGCATCACGTGCCCCCAACGCGGCTCAGCATAAAGCTCAGCCCCATCGCGGGAAGAACGATTGCCGCGGCGTAGCCGCCCCAGAGCCATGCAATGATCAACTCGGTCTGTCGGCGGGCGGACAAATATCCGCGGTGAATGCGCCAAAGCGCGTGAAATGAGAGCAATGCCGCAAGGCCGGTGTGGATTGCCGCAAAGCCGAGCAGGGCGACGATCATGGCGTGACGAGCGTGGGCAGTGGGATCGGGGACCCAGATCAGGGCGAGGAGGAGAGCCAGCGCCGCAAGGGTCTGCGCAATGCCGGAACCGATGGCAGCAAGGCTTGCGGTGTTGCCGTGGGCATTACGCTGGCGCGCCCACCACGCCAGAGCCGCGCCCGCCGCCGAGGCCGTGATCGCGACCAGCCCCGGCCAGAGCGGCAGGTCAAGCGCGGTCACGCCATCCCAGTTGGGCGCGACGACCAAGAGAAAGAGGCCGCCGAACAAGAGCGAGGAGAACAGCGTGCCGTCGGTCACGAGAGCCGTGCGATTGGCAAGAATGCTCACATTATTCGGGCTTTCGATATCAAGCGGCGCCTGCTCGCCCATGCCGATGTCGACAGGACCGGTGTCGGTTTGGCGGCCAAGAGTGGCGGGCCAGACCAGAAACAGTGCCAATGTGACGAGTGCGGCGAAAGCAGCGAGCCAGTACTGCCCGAAAAGGAAGGAGAGGAAAAAGCTTCCCGTGGCCAGCGCCGTCCAGAGCGGGAGGAAAGTGCGGCGGGGCAGGATAATGACGTGCTCGGCCGCGCCGGTAAGCATGTCGACGCCCATGGTTTCCTGGTCGTCATTGCGGGCAAAACCGAGATAGCCATTGCCGCCGGCAAGTGCGGGCCCGATCAGCGCCGGCTCCAGAGCGTCCGCACGTTTTTCGATCCGCGGGATGGCGGCAAAATTATAGCTTGGCGGTGGGGTCGGCGTGGCCCATTCGAGCGTCTGCGCCTGCCAGGGATCGCGGCGGAACCAGCGGCCGAAGCGAAACTGCAGGATGATGTCGGCGAGAACGAGACAGAAGCCCATGGTGAGAATGAAGCCCCCGATGGAGGAGAGCAGGTTCAGCCAGTCCCAGCCCCAGTTGGACGGATAGGTGGAGATGCGCCGCGGCATGCCCATAAGGCCGGTCAGGTGCATCAGGAAGAAGGTGAGATTGAACCCAACGAAGATGAGCCAGAAGGAGGGGATGGAAAGCCGATACAGGCTTTGGCGTCCGGAGATGTGGGGCAGCCAGTGATAAATGCCGGCGAGCATGGGAAAAACGAAACCGCCGACGAGGACATAGTGGAGATGGGCGACCACGAAGTGGGTGTCGTGGACCTGCGTGTTGAACGGCACCATTGCCAGCATGACGCCCGTGAGCCCGCCAATGACGAAAATGAAAAAGAACCCGAAGACATAGAGCATGGGCACATCCCAGCGGGAACGGCCGGAGGCCAGCGTGCCGAGCCAGGCGAAGATCTGGACCGCTGTCGGGATCGCCACCAAGGCGCTGGCGGCTGAGAAGAAGGCAAGCGCCAGATGGGGAATGCCCACCGTAAACATGTGATGCACCCAGAGCCCGAAGCTGAGGAAGCCCATGGCGACGATGGCGGCGATGATCGCGCGATAGCCCAGGATCTGGCGCTGCGCAAAAACTGGGATGATGGTCGAAAGCGCCCCGGCCGCGGGCAGGAAGATGATGTAGACCTCCGGATGCCCGAAGAGCCAGAAGAGGTGCTGCCAGAGCAGTGGATCGCCGCCTCGTGTGGGGTCGAAGAAGGGCAGATCGAACGCGCGTTCAAGCTCGAGCAGGATGGAGCCGAGAATGAGTGGCGGGAAGCCGACGATCATCATTCCCGAGGTGACGAGCATGTACCAGCCCATGAGCGGCATCCGCGTGAGGGACATGCCGGGCGCGCGCATCTTGAGGATGGAGACGAAGATCTCGACCGCAGCCGTGACTGCCGAAATCTCGACAAAGGTGATGCCCAGGAGCCAGACGTCGGCGTTGATGCCCGGCGTATAAGGACGCGAACTCAGCGGGGTATACATGAACCAGCCGCTATCGGGCGCCATGCCTGCCAACATGGCGATGATCAGGATGCTGCCGCCGAAGAGATAGCACCAGAACCCGTAGGCGGTGAGGCGCGGAAAGGCCATGTCGCGCGCGCCCAGCATTTTGGGCAGCATGTAGATGACGAAGCCTTCGAACATGGGAATGGCGAAGAGGAACATCATCACCGTGCCATGCATGGTGAAGATCTGATTGTAGATTTCCGGTCCGATGAAGGCGCTGTGTGGCGTGGCCAGCTGCGCGCGGATCAGCATGGACAGGAAGCCGCCAATGGCAAAGAACGTGAGCGCCACGACCATGAAGCGCTTGCCCAGTACGGTGTGATTGACGCTGGAGAGCGCGCCAATGCCCTTGGGCGTCATCCAGATGCGCTCAAGCTCCTTGTGGAGGCGGATGGGCGAGGCGGGCTTTTCGGTCACTGGCCTTCTCCCATCAACGCGGCAAACGCCGTAGGCTCAACGGCTTCGACGCGGAAGAACATGGTGTCATGCCCTTCACCGCAATATTCGGCGCATTGCCCCCAGTAGATGCCGGGACGGTCGGCTTCGAGCCGGATGGTATTGAGATGGCCCGGAACAGCGTCGATCTTGCCGCCCAGCCGCGGGACCCAGAAGGCATGGATGACATCCTCGGCCGATAAGACGAAGTCGACCGGCTCGCCGGCGGGAATTTGCACGAGTGCGCCGTCGCTCACCGTTCCGTTGGGATAGGTAAACTGCCAGGTCCAGCGCTCGGCATGGGCCCCGATGCGCAGGACAGAGTTACCGTGGGGCAGCAATTGCTCGCCCAGCACCAGCGCCGTTCCGGTGAGCACGACCAGCACGGGAATGGGCAGGATCAGCCCGCCACCGACGATCCAATGTTTCGGCTCGAGTTTTGCGAGCCATGACGTGCGCAGATAGGCGAGGGTGAAAAGCGTGATGACAAGCAGGAACAACACCGCAGCGCCCCAAAACATCACCCACCAGAGGAGGGCCAGATTTTCGGCACGCGGCCCGGCAGGATCGAGCGCAGACAGCTCGCCGCTGCAACCGGCGAGGACGATGGGCGTTGCGCTCACAGCGAGTATTTTGCGGAGGGAGAAATTGCGATGAGCATTGCGCCGGATCAGGAAACCGAAATGACGCTGGAGGAAGGCCAGGAAATCGACGCAGCTCACCCTAATCCGCATATCCGGCAGGTCGCCGAAAAGGACATCAGCTCCGCTATTGCCCTTGCCGGTCATCCCATCCACGCCATGCTGGTGCACTTCCCCATTGCCTTCGTTATTGCCACCCTTGGCGTCGATATCTTCTACTGGTTCACCGGCGACCCATTCTGGCTGCAGGTGAGCATCTGGTCGGCCGGCGCCGCCTTTGTGTTCGGGGTGCTGGCCGCACTGGTTGGCACGGCCGAACTGCTGGCTGTGCCGGGTATTCGCGTGCGCGTTGCCAGCTGGAACCACGCTATCGCCGCCATGGTCATGCTGGCGATCGTGGGCGCCAATGCCGGTCTGCGCCTCGTCTGGCCGGAGCAGGTGCTGCCCAATGGCATCATGCTCTCTGGCCTCGGCAGCCTGGCGGCGGCTTTTGCTGGCTGGCATGGCGGGAAGCTGATTTTCGATCATGGTGTCGGCCTCCTCATCTCATCCAAGGGATAAAGGGGCCCAGAATTTCGCCGAGCCGCCCCGGCACAAAAAGGTCAGCAATTAATGCTGGCCATTCCAGTCGCGGCTTGGCGAGTACGAGGAACAAGATCGTGCTGACCGCGAGGAGCGTCAGAGGTACCACAATGGCGAAGCGCCACAGTGGATAATTTCGGCCGGGTTCAAACAGTCTCAGGATCATCAGACCCGAAAAGATATGGATGCCGGTTAGGGCGGATACGGCAAGCAGCTTGGCCGAAAACCAGGCCTCATAAGTGCCCATGAGAAAAATCAGCACCGTGCCAGAGGCCACCGCGACGAAGGCCGCGGGCGAAACCATCCCGACATATAGGAAGCGGGCAAAGGCATGCAGGCGATGGAGCGCGTCGTCCTCAAGCCCCTTGCGCTGAAGATAGAGGAAGGGGAGGCCAAAAAGGCCGGCACTCCAGAGCGCGATGCTTGCGACGTGGAACAGTTTAAACCACGTAATGATCACGACGCGGCCTCGCGATCCGGTCCGAGAACATTGCCGAGGCGCCAGAGCATCAGGGCGAGAAGCGGCAGATTGGCGGGCACCCACATGATCAGACCACCTAAGTGCTGATCATCCTGAGGAGAGAGGCCAAATGCCTGCGTGGTCGCAAAATGCGGCAGATAAAGCGGATCACCCGCAAAAACCAGAAGTGCGCCCAGCATGCCCATCTGGACTGCGCTCAACAGCGCGGCGAGGCCGGCGTGGAACGGCGCATCTGCATGGATCAGCGCCAGCCAGAGCAGCGTAAACGTGCCGAGCAGGCTCAGTTGCATGGCCCAATAGATCGCGGGGGCGAGGAAGGCCCCGGTATAGAGATTGGGACTGTGCCAGAGCCACAGCGCCGCCGTGGACAGGGCGAGGGCAGGCAGAAGGGATGCTCGTCGGGCCCACTGGCGGGGGATCGAGATGGCCAGGAGCGGCGCGACAAACATTGTCAGCACGACGTGATGGCCAACTCGCGCGGAAAAGAGGCTGACCGTCAGAGCGCAGAGTGGAGACACATAGAGGGCCGCTGCGGCCAGCCAGGCCGTTGCAAAAGCCAGACGGCGATGGGGGCCGGCCTGTCTCGTGAGGATAAATCCGAGCCCGGCAATCACCAGGAGGGCGACGAGCAGGGTGGGATCGAAATTCCACCGCGACCATAGCGCCGCCGGCAGGACCGGCGGGCCGCAATAGCTCATGTCGAAGGAAAAGGCTGACGCTTGGTCCATTTCCGTTCCGTTTATTGAGTGACGCTTAATCTCAGGCGCTAGTTCCCCTCACTCTCCCCCTGCATCGCGGAGACGGCCTCGGCCGTCTGCGGCAGCGCATAGGCGAGGAAATAGTCGCCGACCGGGGTTTCCATGAAGGTGTGTCCGCCGGCGTTGATGACGAGGAATTGCTGGCCGTTGACCTCGTACATGGCCGGGCCCGCCTGTCCGCCTGCCGGCAGTTCGACTTCCCAAAGCACCTCGCCGGTGCCGATATCCATGGCGCGCAGCAAGTCATCGGTAGCGGCCGCGATGAAGATCAGGCCGGATGCTGTGACCACGGCCCCGGCATTGTTCGGCGTGCCGATATCGAGGGGCAGCATGGATGGGATGCCGAAGGGGCCATTCTTGCGGGCGGTGCCGAAAGGCTTGTCCCAGAGCACTTCTCGCGTGGTGAGGTCGATGGCGGTGATGCCGCCATAGGGAGGCTGGGTGCAGAGCATGTCGGTAAAAGGCACACGCCATCCGGCATTGACCCTGATGCCCCAAGGCGTGTCGCCCTGCGGGTTGATATTGTCGGGTGCGCCGTCCTCGGAACCACCCTGATCGATGGGACGCACGCCAAGAGCGTCGACTTCGTCGCGCGGGATCAGGCGGTTGAGATTGGCGGTGTTGTTGTAATTGGCGACCATGATGTTGCGCACCGGGTCGATGGCGACGCCGCCCCAGTCCGAGCCACCATTATAGCCGGGCCACTGGATCCAATCCTGATCAGCAGAGGGTGGGGTGTAGATGCCCTCGTAATAGGCCTGCCGATACTGGATCCGGCACCAGAGCTGGTCCAGCGGGGTCATGCCCCACATGTGCTTTTCTTCGAGATCGGGCTGCAGAAGGTTGGGGAAGTCGACCACGAAAGGCTGGGTGGGCGAGAGGCGCTCGGGCTCGACGCCCCCCTTTGGGACCGGACGTTCCTCAACCTCGACCAGAAGGTCACCGGTGCGTCGGTCGAAAATCCAGAACATGGCCTGCTTGGTGGGCAGGATCAGCGCTGGGACCGGACCATTTTCGGTCGGGAAATCGATCAGGGATCCCTGCGAACCGAGGTCATAATCCCAGATGTCGTAATGGACTGTCTGATAGTGCCAGACGACGTCTCCGGTCGTGACATCGAGGGCGACGAGCGCGGTGGAATAGGTGTTTTCCTCTTCCGAGCGCATCCCACCCCAATAGTCGACGGCAGAATTGCCCAAGGGCAGATAGACGTGACCAAGCTCATTGTCGCCCGATGCAATGGTCCAGACATTGGGCGTGCCCCGCGTATAGGTCTCGCCTTCGGCCGGCAGCCCCTTTTCGCCCGGACGACCCATATCCCAGGCCCAGAGCATTTCGCCGGTTTCGGCATTATAGCCGCGCACAACGCCCGATGGAGCGTCGCGGCGCTGGTTGTCGCGCACCTGCGAATGGACCACGGCGACATTGCGCACAATAGTCGGTGGGGAGGTGGGCGCGTACCAGCCCGGAACGGTGTGACCCAGGCCCTCTTCGAGGTCCACAATCCCGCCGTTGCCGAAATCGGTGCAGAGTTGGCCGGTCTGGACATCGACGGCGATGAGACGCGCGTCGAGCGTGTTCATCATGACGCGTTCGGCGCAAAAGTCTTCGGCGCTGAGCGTAGGGGCAGCGTAGTAGGCCAGGCCCCGGCAGGTGGCGTTATAGGGAATGGCGTCGGGCGAGACCTGCGGATCATAGCGCCAGCGCTCGAGCCCGGTCTGCGCATCGAGGGCAATGACCGTGTTCATGGCTGAGCACAGCAGCAGCTGGTTGCCGATTTTCAGCGGCGTGTTCTGGTTGGAGTAGCGCTCGTCCTCCTCAGGCATGTCGCCGGTGCGGTATTCCCAGACCAACTCAAGGGAACCGACATTATCCTTGGTGATCTGCTGGAGGGGCGAATAGCGTGTCGCGTGGTGGGTGCCGCCATAGGCAGGCCAGTCGGCACCCGCCTCAGGCATGTCGTAAGCCAGCAAGCTTGCGTCCTCGCTGGTCGGGTCTGTTGCCTCGGTCGGCTCATCCGTCGCCAGAGGGTCAACAGCATCTGGCTGGCTCACAGCGGATGGGGCAGGGGTGACTTCGGGCGCGGCAACCTCCGTCGGAGGCGTTGGCACTTCCTGAGCGAAGCTGACTTCGACCCCGTTATTTGCCACGCCCACCGCGCTGATCAAACCAGCCATCGTCACACCGATCGCGGCCAATCTCGTCCCCATAGCTCGACTGCTGCGTCGCAGCGACGGCCAGGTCGACAGCACGATCAGCAGGATCACGGTAGGGGCCACAAGCCGCGGCACTTGCGCCCAGGCGTCCAGGCCAGCTTCCCAGAATGCCCAGAGAAGCGTACCGCCATAGGTCACTGCATAGGCCAAAATGGCGTTGCGCTCGCCCCGGAAGAGGAAATAGGCAGTCGCCAGCAGGCCCAAGCCAGCGGGGAGGTAGTACCAGGAGCCTCCCAGGGTGAGGAGGTAGAGACCGCCAGCCGCAATGGGGATACCAAAAATGACCAGAAGTATTGCTACGGCCAGTCTCCACCACTGAGCAGGGCCCCCGGAAACTGTCTGCTGCTTGGCCACGTCTGTCATCAGGATCCCCCATTACCACAATAGGCGAACGCGGACTCGGGGCCATGGTTCCGACAAAATCCCGCCGTTTTTCCCGTTGTCCGTAATATTTGCGGTGGGCAATACGTCGATCTCGGGGTGGATTTTACCGAACAGGAGCAGGGTCTAGGACCACTTGGCGTTGACGTCGTCGATGACGGTGCGCAGGCGTTCCAGGTACTCGGACGTGTCGTCGCGGCGGTAGCTGAGAATGATGGGACTGGTGACACTCTCGGAAAGGTCGCGATAAACGACGTCGCCACGTTCCATCAGCCGAACGGAGGCAGGGACCACGCAGACCCGACGGTCGATGCCACCAGCCCGATCGCGGTCTGCAGTTCGCGCACTTCGTGGATTTGTGCCGGCTCCAGTCCGCGGTCGCGGAAGATGGACAGGACCTGGTCCGCATAGCTCGGGCGCGGTTCGCGGAGATAGATGATGAGAGCCTACCGGGCCAGATCCGCGAGCGATACCGGCCTTTCCCCCGCCAGGGGGTGGCCCAGGGGCAGGGCGGCCACAAGCCTTTCCTCGCGCACCACTTCCCGGCGCAGCGCTGGATCGTCGAACCGCACACGTCCGAAGCCGACATCGATCCGCCCCTCTTTGAGAGCGGAGATCTGCTCGAGACTCACCATTTCGATCAGGGATAGCTCAACCTCGGGAGCAAGCTCCCGGAAGCCTCGAATGACGCGCGGCAGCTTGGCATATATGACCGACGGAACGAAGCCGATGGCGAAACGCGGCCGTTCGGACGCGGCAAACGGCTTCATCGTGCCATTCATCTCATCCATGCGCTGCATGACGCCGAGGGCCTGCTCCCGAAACATGCCGCCGCCGCGGGTAAGGCTCAGCGGGCGGCTCTCGCGGTTGAACAGCTGTACGCCAAGTTCAGCCTCCAGTTGCTGAATCTGTCGGCTCAGCGGTGGCTGCGCCATGTTCAGTTTTTCGGCCGCCCGGGAGAAATTGAGCTCCAAGCTTCCCCTTCAAACACCTGGCGCATCTCTTCATAGATGTCGTTGAGCCAGGAGGTCGGGATGATCCTACAATCGATGCTGCTGCGCGTCTCTGGTCGCCATTGGCCTCGTCGTCCTGACGGGCGTTGGTGGTATGACGTCCTTCGGCCAGGCGGCATCAATGGGCGTTGGCGCTTATACGACTGCCATTCTTTGCCTGCATCTGGGGTGGTCGGCGTGGTTTGCCTTGCCCGTTGCGCTGTTGGCAACAGCCGTGGTCTCGCTGGTACTCGGATTGCTGACGATCCGTCTTTTAGGTCACTTTCTTCCCCTTGGGACGATCGCCTGGGGCCTGGCGCTGTTCTACTTTTTTGGCGCCTCCCCGATGCTCGGTGGCTATGGCGGATTGTCCGGCATTCCGCCGCTTTCGGTCGGTTCGATTGCACTCTCCCAGCCACGAGAATTCTACCCGGTCATCTGGATAGCGGTAGCGATCGTCGTCGTGCTGACGCTCAAACTCCTGAATTCACGGCCCGGGCGCGTTATCCGTTCCCTTCGTACAGGAAAGGTGGCAGCTGAATCCTTCGGTGCAGACACCAAGCGGCTAAAGCTGTTCGTCTTCGTCTATGCCGGAGTGCTGGCCGGGCTCTCGGGGTGGCTCTACACCCTGTTCCTCAGAGCGGTGAGTTCCTCGACCTTCGGGCTCAACGCAGGCATCGAATACCTCCTCATGGCTGTCATAGGTGGTGCAGGAAATATCATCGGCGCCGTGTTTGGGGCGGCCCTGGTTATCGTGGTCCGCAACTATCTCCAGGACCTGATGCCGCTGCTCTTCGGCAGTTCCGGGAACTTCCACATCATCGTATTCGGAATCATCCTGATCTTCCTGCTCGTTAAGTCACCGGGCGGCATATGGCCTGTCATCACGCAACGGTTGCCCAAAATGGGTCGCTCCGGTCCCCGTCCAACCAATGGAGAACTGCTCGCTGACACAAGCAAGCCGTCCGTCAATGGTGCCCTGCTCAAGGTGCGAGCGCTCGAGAAGCGTTTCGGAGGTCTTGTGGCGGTTAATAAGGTCGACTTCGACGTAGAGGCAGGGGCAATCGTTGGGTTGATTGGACCCAACGGCGCTGGAAAGAGCACCACATTCAACTTGATCACGGGGATTCTTCCCGCCAGCGGTGGCACCATCGAGTTTATGGGAGAGATGGTTGAACCGCGCCGGGTTTGCCAGAGGCTCTAACTCCTGAGTAGGATAGAGCATGCCAGCAAGACGACGAACAAGTTTTCGATTGAGGTCCGCGCCCGAGCGGTTCGGATGGTGCAGGAGCATGGC
>JADGNE010000020.1 GCA_015234425.1 Devosia sp. | reverse complement strand
CTCGCCCTAGCCGCCGCAAGGATATGGATGCCACACTTTGTCAACAGAGCCTAGTCAGTCAAATGCTGTCCAGTCATATGCCGATCTATACCAGCAGCTCTCAACCGAAAATTCCAGGCGCGACGTTACATACCGAACGTTGCGCGATGAGTACTTTGTCGTTTCTGGAGTGCTGGATGGAGAATACTTCTACTCTCTGATGTTCGCGAACGGTGATTTTACGTCTGGGTTTACGGTCAGATGGACGGAGCGATACACTAAACAAGGGTCGATAGTTGCCCTTTTTCTTTGCGTCGTTCGCGAGCCCTTGGAGTGATGACCTGAGCCCCGCTCCCGAACTAGCGCCGTCGCCAGTCCTGCCCGCATCCGACGCGGAAGCAGTAATTCAAATCGGCAGCTTTCAAGTCTTGCGGGAATCTCCCGGCGTGATTTGGCTTCGCGGTGATATTGGAGCATCGACGCCGCTCGACTTTCGGCGAGCAGTCCGGGCCGCTGGCATTCCCAAAGTTCTCTTCTTGGCCAGCGATGGGGGCTACGTTTCCAGCGCTCTACTCCTAGCCTACGAAGTCAAGGAAATGGGGTTGGCGACCTACGTCCCCCCCAATGCGGGCTGCTACTCCGCTTGCGCCTTCGTATTTTTTGCGGGTGAAGAGCGAAGTGTCGACGGAGCGCTAGGCGTGCATCAGGTTTGGGGTGAGGACACGGATGCGTCAGTGGCGCAAACTGTGGTGTCAGACATCTTGGAAGCATTTGTGGACTTCGGCGTTCGGCAAGAAGTCACTTCCGCCATGCTTCGTACTCGGCCAGAGGAAATGTACGTCTTTAGCGCTGCCGAATTGACTCAGTGGGGCATATTGAAGGGTAATCCGTCTGTCCACACAGCCGCCGAAAATCCAGTGTCGGCCAATTCTGACATTGGCCGTACAATCCTCCCTAAATCAGCGGGGCAGGATATTACAGAGCGTACTGTGCCGATCTCGAAGGGCACTACACTAAGCGCGGTCTTAGGGAAGGAGGGGCTGGTTGATGCCTGGATCTTCCCTATCGAACGTGTCTTCCGTGAAAACGGTGTCGACACTTACCTACCAGCGGGAACGGCAATAAAGATCCTTTTTGGCCGAACCATCCCTCAAGCGGATGTGGTCCCCTATAGGGTAACCTTTCACCAAGGTGGAGAGAGCACACCTATTACGTTCGGGGTCGCACTAGCGGACAATGGTGACTACGTCGCACTCGGCAATGGCGAAAAGCTCAGCCCCACTACTGGTGAAAAAGGCCCGAGACGAGGTACCAGTGCGGTGGAGAGCTTCGTGCAGCTTTACTCAACCAGAACCGAGGAGGCTGCATTGGCGGCCGCACAGGAAATAGCCTCTCAGTTTGGGTCGCTTTTCGCCGGGGCGGATCTGGAAGTTCAGCGGGTGGACCTTGGTCCGAGAGGCATATTCTACCGGATAAGGGTATCCGCGCCTTCCGCTGAAGCGGCGGGGCTCTTGTGCAGTCGCCTAAAGCAGGCGGGCAGAGACTGCTTCGTACTGTAGGGCGTAGAGTGCTTGTAGGCTGCGGTGGCCTGGCGATGCACTTAATGCGGCTCAACACACCACCAAAGCGCGTAGGTCCTGCCACTTAGTGACGCGGACGCTTTGTCTTCCCCCGATCACAATTCCTCCACCGCCCCCTTTTCCCATTCCCTCCCGCAGCCCAAGCCATTAAACATCCAGAACAAAGGATGAACAAAAAAAGATGGCCACGCTAACCCTCAATCGCAAGCTGGCGGTGCTCGCCGATGCCGCCAAATATGATGCCTCCTGCGCCTCGAGCGGCAGCGAGAAGCGCAATTCGGCTGGCACCAAGGGCATTGGCTCGACCGAGGGCAGCGGCATTTGCCATTCCTACGCCCCCGATGGCCGCTGCATTAGCCTCTTAAAACTGCTGCTGACCAATTTCTGCATTTATGACTGCGCTTATTGCATCAACCGCTCCTCCTCCAACGTGGCGCGGGCGCGGTTTTCGGTCGAAGAGGTGGTCCAGCTCACCCTCGATTTCTACAAACGCAACTATATTGAAGGCCTGTTCCTCTCCTCGGGCATCATCCGCTCGCCCGACTACACCATGGAGCAGATGGTTCGCGTCGCCCGGACCCTGCGCGAAGACCACCTCTTTGCCGGCTACATCCATTTAAAAGTCATCCCCAACGCCGCGCCCGAGCTTTTGGCCGAGGCCGGCCTCTGGGCCGACCGGCTCTCGACCAATATCGAGCTGCCCACAGACAGCGCGCTGGAAAACCTCGCGCCGGAAAAGCGTCCCGCCGAAATCCGCACCGCCATGGCGCGGCTGCGCGGAAAGCTCGATGAGGCCAAGCCCGAAAAGAAGACCCGCTCAAAGCCCCAGAAATTTGCCCCCGCCGGTCAATCCACCCAGATGATCATCGGCGCCGACAAGGCCAATGACGACGCTATCCTCACCCGCGCCGCCGGGCTCTATTCCGGCTATCGGCTGAAACGCGTCTATTATTCCGCCTTCTCGCCCATTCCCGACGCCTCCTCCCGCCTGCCGCTGGCGCCGCCCCCGCTGATGCGCGAGCACCGCCTCTATCAGGCCGATTGGCTCATTCGCTTTTATGGTTTTGATGTCCCCGAAATCGTCGCCGGCGGGGAAGGGGGCAATCTCGATCTGGCGGTGGACCCCAAGCTCGCCTGGGCGCTGAAGGAACGCGCGCGTTTTCCCGTCGACGTCAATTTTGCCGATCGCGAAATGCTGCTGCGCGTGCCCGGCCTCGGCGTGCGCAGCGTCGATCGCATCATCTCCAGCCGCCGCCTCACCCGACTTCGGTTGAGCGATGTCGCGCGCATCGCCGGCTCCATCGATAAGGTCCGCCCCTTCATTACCGCCAGCGACTGGAGCCCGGGCGGCCAGATCGATGACGTCAAACTGCGCCAGCGCCTCACCCCGCCGCCCCAGCAGATGAGCCTTTTCTGATGCTCTCGGTTCGGCTCGAGAGCCCCAATGATTTTGCCGAGTGGCGGGACAAGGCGCGCCGACTGCTCGCCGCCGGTGTCGCCCCGGCAAATGTGGTCTGGCGCTACGGCGCGGAAGACAATGGCCTCTTTGAGGCAGGCGACGACATGCTGCCCACCGTCGCGGGCGCCATCGGCTCGGTCCCGCGCGATTTTCTCACCCTCGCCCAGACCGTCATACAGCATTCCGACCCCGAGCGTTTTGCCCGGCTCTACACCATGCTCTGGCGTCTGCAGCAGGATTCACGAATTCTCATGAACGCGGCTGATAGTGCTAACAGTCTGCTAACCAATATGGCCTCTGCGGTGCGTCGTGATGCACACAAGATGAAGGCCTTCGTGCGCTTCCGCACGGTCCCTCTGGCGGGCGAAGAGCGCTATGTCGCCTGGCTCGAGCCCGACCATTATGTGCTCGAAGCGACCGCACCCTTCTTCGCCCGACGCTTCGCCGGCATGAACTGGGCCATCGTTACTCCCTATGCTAGTACCTTCTGGGATATGGAGAATTTGTCGTTCGGCCCTGGCGGCTCGAAGAAAGATGTCCCCGCCCACGACGCGGTGGAGGATGATTGGACCACCTATTACGCCGCCATTTTCAACCCGGCGCGGTTGAAGGTCTCGATGATGAAATCGGAGATGCCGGTCAAATACTGGCGCAATCTCCCCGAAGCCGCCCAGATCGCGCCCCTCATCCGCAATGCGCGGGCGATGGAGGCGGAGATGATCGCCCGTGCGAGCACCCAGCCGCCGGCCCGGCACCTCCGCCAAAAGGCGCGGGAAATCAGCGCGGTAGATGAACTTATCCAGTCTATCCCCGATGCAAAGGCAGCCATAGAAAGCTGCCGCCGCTGCCCCCTCTACGAGCACGCCACCCAGCCCGTCTTCGGGGAAGGCCCGCCCGACGCCAAGGTCATGGTGGTCGGCGAACAGCCCGGCGACCAGGAGGATCTGGCCGGTCGCCCCTTCGTCGGCCCCGCCGGCCAGGTGTTCGACGAGGCCATCGCCGAGGTCGGCATTGATCGAAAAAAGCTCTATGTTACCAACGCGGTAAAGCATTTCAAATTCGTGCCGCGCGGCAAGCGCCGCATTCATCAGAAGCCCGATAGCGGTGAAATCTCCGCCTGCCGCCACTGGCTCGACATGGAGCGGCAGCTGACGCGGCCCCGGCTGATCGTCGCCCTCGGCGCCTCCGCCGCCCAAAGCCTTCTGGGAAAAGCGGTTTCTGTCGCCAAGGTCCGCGGCGAACCGATTCCGCTCGACGATGGCGCGATCCTCGTCGTCACCAACCACCCCTCCTATCTCCTGCGCATTCCGGACGCCGAGGGCAGGGCGGTTGAACGCGCTAAGTTCTTGGCGGATTTGCAACTTGTGGAAAGGCTGATGGCACAATCGGAAAATTGATAGCGATCCGCTTGACAGCTTTGCCCCACGCTTTTACTAAAGCGCTCATCGGCCTAGGTCGACGCCTTGAGGCGGAGTAGCTCAGTTGGTTAGAGCGGCGGAATCATAATCCGTGTGTCCCCAGTTCAAATCTGGGCTTCGCTACCATTCAAACCCCCGGGAAACCGGGGGTTTTTGCTTTCCGGGGGTTGGTCCGATTTCGGACTAGGACGAGTTTAGGACGAGCGACACGCGATCGGCATGGAAAAGCCGGCGCGGGTGAGGCGCCGGCTGGATGGATTGATGTTGCTAGTCAGTGCTTGTCGATATAAGCCTGCGCAAACGCGACAGCCTCTTTCCGCGTCTGCCACGACTTCTGTGACAGTCGTTTTTCAATGCCGGTCGGCCGGATCGCCCCTTTCGGACCCGAAAGGACAACTCCAGTCCAGCCCCCCGCTCCAGATACTGATCTGATTGCGCCAGCGGCGAGAATGCGGTCTTCAGTGTTTCGCTGTGACGACATCACCTCATCTCCTCTCATCTTTATGCGGCGTCTTCGAGCTCGATGACGGTCGCGCTGCGCCAGCGAGGCTTCAAGATGATCTCCGATTCGTCGCGGTCCATGGAGACAGTCAAGATGTCCGACTTCTTGATGACGCGCTCGAAGATCACGCCATCTGGCACGTACATCCCGCGATGACCTTCCGCGAACTCACGCGCGATAGCGATGTCAGTGGTCCACGAAATGCCGCCGCGTGAACCCCTTGGGGCGCCACGATAGACGGTGACCTTGGTCGGCAGGCTGTCGTAGAATTCGCGGTCTTTGCCTTTCAGAAAGTCCGTGCCGCGCGCGCTGGTGGCGAGCAGCACTTTCATGATGTCGTCGATGACACGCGGGCTCACGGCATCACAGCACGTCCAGCCGCGCTGAAAGATCTGCCATGCCGCCGAGGGCGTCGCGGCCTTCTCGATGCCGTCGACGAGCGCGTATGGACGGAGGTCGGAATCGACGCCGGGCGCAAAGAGAACGGCGATCGCGCGGTCGATCATTTCTGCTTCATTCAGCATTTTGGGCGCCCCTCTGGCTGATGCGATAGATGGTAGGGCCATCGATATACCGCTTTCCGAGCGGCTCCACGGACAGGCCCCTCTCTTCCATGCGCTCCCGCATCTTCGAAGTGTCATTTTCGACGTCCCAGGAAGCTCGCTGGATCTGCCATTTTTGGCCTTCGCCTTGGGCGCAGCTCAGCGCGATCTTCTCTGTTTCACGCGTGTCGAAGCAGATCGAAAAGCCATAGCTGCCGCCATGCCGCTCGCAGAAGACGAACTCGATCTCGTCCGCGCGGCGTGGCCAGGCGGCAGCATTCGGAAGCTGACGCGTATCATCCAGACCGTCCTCGACGGTCGCGAAACAATCATGGGGAGATGCTGACATGTTCAGTAAAGACATCATCATTCGCAATAGCGCGCGCTGCTTAGAGTGCGAGCAAGAAATCGTGTCGGAGCATCGCCATGATTTCAAGAGCTGCCGATGCGGCAACGTGAGCGTTGACGGCGGCACTGCGTACATCCGCCGACTCTTTAGTGGCAAGGGACGCTGGCAAGACACTTCTATCACGATGCCGCGGGGAGATGCTGACGATGTTAAGTGACAGCGAACTCGTCCGCCTCCGCACGCTATTCGTCGAAGCGTGCGTGCAGCTTCCGCATGACCCTTCCGCCCCCTCGGGAGCTGCGGTCTGGTGGGGCCGCACGCTCATCGACGCGACGCCAGAAAATCTCCGACAGCTGCTCGATTCACTCAGGGGCACTGAGTGGCACACGCGATTGCTGGTCTCATTGATCGGGTCGTGTCCCGGGACGTGGTGTAACTGAGGTGGTCAAGCCGCTCGCGAGCGCG
>JADGNE010000019.1 GCA_015234425.1 Devosia sp. | reverse complement strand
CGCGCTCGCGAGCGGCTTGACCACCTCAGTTACACCACGTCCCGGGACACGACCCACTAATTGATCGCTTGGGTTCCACCGCCTAACTAGACGGGACGGCTCGTACCAATTTCATCGCCGGACACAGGCGTTTCACGATTGCACAGTTCAGATAAGGACGAGCTCTGAGTCGCCGAGCAGTTCGCTCAGCGGCGACGATGCTGCATTTGCACGAACGGCAACCGCCCGCGATCATAGGGAAGCCGGATGAAAGGGGTCCGCTCGCGCAGGAAGCAGGATAGGTCCACCTAATCCCCCTTGATCACATCAAGAAAGGCCTGCTGCCAGGCTGTCTGCAGTTCGGATTGGGTGCAGCGCACGCGCTCGAAGCCGCTGCGCTTCGCCGCTAACAGTTCGAGCACCCGCTGCTCCATGCGGTATGCCGCGCCAGCGGACTGCATCTTCTGCCGGTATACTGGGGTCCATGCCTCGATGCCCAGTTCAATGGGAATGTGCTGGTTGATCGATTCCACGCGCCCATTCACGTCGACCGAGTAGCCAATCTTCCAGACGTCGCGCTTGCCGTACCGCAGACCATAGGTCCAATGGTCACCGGAGGTAATACGCGTCACCTCAAATGTCCCGCCTTCGCCAGGGCGAGGCCCGGTAGTCGGTCGTAAGGCATCGTTCAGCCGACGCATCCGCTCCAGCGCCGGCAAAGTCGGCAGATCGACCGATACCGCTTTGAGCGCGAGGATGGCCGCGACATCTTCGGGGTCATCGATTTCCTCGAACCCAGAGGTCGCCGCCATGCTCATTTGTTCTTTGATCGTGTCCATCAGGCGCGGAGCCGGATCGAACGCCCAGGCGCGGATCATAGGTACGGCGTAGGGGAACTTGAACTGGCCGTTCGCGTCGAAGTCGCGCGGATCGAGGTCGGTTCGATCGACGAGATCAAGGGTGCTCAGGCTTTCGAACCCGAACTCCCCCATCCCGAGTATTCGACCGCGGTTGGACGGGTCGGTCCGATCAGTCTGCGTGCCTACGAACACCAGCCGATCGCCGCGCTGCGCCTTCCGCAGCAGGCTATCGACGTGGCCCTTGGCGCCGAACGTAGCCAAAGGTCGACGTGTAAACCCAAATCCCCAGACCCGCGTGCCGAACAGTCTCATCTTCTTGTCCCTCCTGGTCCGAGCAGACCGGCCCGATCTGCCGCCCGTCGCGCCTCCAAATCGTGGAACAGCGTCCGCACCCGCTGCTGGCCGAACCGGTTCCGAATGAACCTAGCTTGGGACATATCGGACGCAAATACGAAGCGTTCAGCACGACCCACGACCTCCATATTGATTTCCATCACCAATTCCTCGATTGGCCACACGGCGATCTTGTCCAAGGTCTCCTCCCGACGCACCGCTATGAAGAGGCGGGTGGGGCTCAAAGGTAGCATGATGAACGCGTCCGGCTCGGTCAGCGTATCAGTCATTAAGAGCGGCCGATCGGAGGTCAACAACGGATGCTTGGATGGGGTCATGATGACCGTGCTCCAATCCATACTGTTGATCCTGCCACCAACGTTCTCATGATCCATCAGCGTTCGTAGGATACGCAACGTGGCCGTCTCCATGAAGCCGTCCCGATTTTGCTCCCACCACTCTTCGGCGGTCTCAGGCATGTCCGGGTCTCGACCCCGAAGGTATGCCTCTCGCATCTCGTCGTTAAGGTTGGTCCAGTCGGCCTGCATTGTCCTCCTGAAGGTGTCGAGGTCCTCTGGGTGGCGCATCATCATTGTCAGCAGGAACCGGGTCCATGCGCTGCGTACCGGACGTTCCCACTCCAGATAGGGACCCGGGCAAAAGAACGTTTGCATGGCGACTGCTGCCTTGGTGTCAGTCGGTTCGAAGAAGGTTTCTTCGAGGCTGGGTGCGACGCCGTCCTTGGCGTCGTAGAGGAACCGCGCATAGCCGGTCCCTTTCGGACCGGTCCAGCGACCCGAGACACCTCCGTGGTCGCGCTTGGCAAATTCAACAAGCCGCTTCTCTGGCGCTACGATCCACTTCTTCAAGTAGAACACGGGTACGAAGTGGTGATCGTGTGACGGGTTGTTGGCCATGTGTCGCCCTGCGCTACGGAAAGAGCTCGCGCACCGGGATCATCGATCGGCGCTCTTCCGTGCCACGACGAAACTTCGCAGCGACCACTTCGTCGAGCGATATGCGCCGCTGCAGTGCCTCGAACACGTCCATGCCGTGCATAAGGATGACCCGCTTGGCATTGAACGCAACCAGTCCCTGATCAGTGAACCCAGAGTATGACACGAACAGGCCGCGCGTGCCCTCAAAGCCGTCGCCCGCCTTCTCCTGAAACGAGCGCAACGCTGCGGCGTCGGTCTTGGCGTCGGTCCATTTGGCTTCCATCAAGTAAACGGTGCCCCTGTGCTCGAAGCTGCCGTCGATCTGCTCGCCGACCAGCTTGAACGATGCCCTTGCATCGAGGCCCCAGGCATCGAACCATCTCTTGAGGAACCGCTCGAACGCATAGCCTCGCGCCTGCGCGGCATCATTCATTGTTGTCAGTGCCAGGAATTCTTGTTCGAGGGCGGCGAGCACACCCTCGCTCGGCCCTTTCTTCTCCGGTGCGGGTGGTGCTGCCGGTGCTGGTTCGTCAAAGCCGGCCGGCAGTGGTTTGCCGCCCAAGCGAACCACTAGGGCGTTCAGCCGAGCCCTGGCGTGGGGCACAGTCTCTTCGGCGCCCTTGCCAAGCCTCTCGGATTCGCGAACGTCCCACAGCGCTGCCAGCGCCTTCGTCAAATATGCAGGCGGCGCAATTTCCAGGAAGGCTCGCAGGCGTTTACCCTTTGATGTGCCGTGGATCTCGAACCGCGGCTTGTAGATGTCAACGCCAACGTCACGCACGAAGAACGCCTGGAACCTGTCGTTCGAGAAGTCGAGAACCCAGCCGCTGTACATGCCGAACAGCGTGTCGATGAGCGTCATGTCGGCTGTTGTGAGTTCTGCCACCGATTCGTCCTGCCAATTCTTGAGCCCCTGACTTTGGCCCGATCTTCAACTGGTAGTGCAATTTCGTTTCCGAGAGTCTCGCCGGCCTCGCACATTTCCCCCAGACCGCCCGTTTTTCACAAAAGGCGACTCTCATCGTCACGGAAATCCTGAGCACACTGTTTCTGAGAAGTATCAATGTCGTCCACGAAGAACGTTCGGTTTCAGTTGCCCTACATTCTCAGGCTTCAAGACAAAGCGAACAGAAGAGGTCATAAATAAATCAACTGATCTATAGTCAGTTCTATCGCTGCCCCATATAGTTGGATTCCTTAGCGGATTGCCTGAAGGCTGTTCATTGTGTCCGCAAGGGATCCACAGTTCTTAGCAGATCTGCCGGTAACCTCCGGCATTCGCCCTTCGAAAGGCGATACTTGTGACCGAATTAATTGCCGGACAACGTCGTTTCATGCCCTAATCGCTGCCCATCTACTGTGCGAGCCTATTTTCCCGTCGGGGGCGAGGTAAGCGGGGTCTTGACGCAATACAAAATTGGTTAGCGCATGTCACGACAAGCCTTGCCATCACTCCTGTGGGTTTAGTCTCGGCCATCACCTCCCTGCCCATTACTTGGCAGTGCATCTTCCATTGACCAAGTGAGAAGCTGCAATCGTTGGTGTTTGTCCAGTCGTTCAATGGCATTCTGAATAATGTACGTACAGCCCGAAATTAGCCAGTGATGCCCAAAGTGACTATGGGCGGCGATGGCATCGGGCGGAGGAAAGCTCATGACCGCTGATTTAGAAGACCACCGGCTAGAGTTGGCATGAGGAGCACCCGTGGCGAAGTTAGAACCGGAACAGGTCGCCGTTGCCCTGCAGGAGACCGGGGCGATCATCATGGACACTGCGGGCCGCCTGGGTGTGTCTCGCACTGCTCTTTATAAGTTTCTTGAGAGGCATCCTGAGCTGAAAAGGCTGCGGACGGAGATCGAGGATGGGCAGATTGATGTTGCCGAGTTGCACATAGTTGAAGCCATCAAGGCAGGCGAAATGAGCACCATTCGCTGGTACTTAGAACGAAAGGGCAAGGCCCGAGGTTTTTCTACTCGCCAAGAGGTGACTTGATCCGCGCCGCCCCTGAAATCTGGAGGCGCAGCTTTTGACTGCATCTTCTGACGCAACGCTTTGAAAAGGTTCGGGGCGGGATTAATCCCGCCCCTCACAGCTTACTGGCCCCAGCGGTTCTTGGGCGGGCTAGCGAGTGCGGCTGCGACGGCCGAACTGCCGCCGATACCCGTTGCTGGCGGGACGTTAGGCCTGCCTTTTGCCAGCGCCAGCAGGACATCGAGTTTCTTGTCCCTTACACCGATCGCATTCTGATCCTTCGTCGCGAGATCGATCACGACCAGCATGTCGCGCCCATCTTCATGGAGGTAGCTGTTCTGCATGAGGTAGTTGAAGAGATCGGTTGCCGACCCCGGGAACTGCATGAGGACCGAAGATGTGGGCTCGTCCCAGAATGTCGACGTCTGAGCGCTGATCGCCTCGAGCAGAGACTTGCGGCGCTTTTCGTAGGCATCAGGATCATTGACGTACTGTAGCTTGTAGAGAACTAGCTTCACGGCCATGTGGGCGTCCTTTGTGAATTGCTTCGAAGCCCGGCCCGCGCTACACCCCAAATGTCACAGCGGGAGATTGCTCGGTTTATCGTACGCGATGGAATCGAGAACGAACGCCGGGGTGACTGCTTAGCGGTCACCCCACTAAAATCTCATTTTGTTCTCGGTGAAAGCAAGGAGTCCGTGGCGCTTATCCACGGTCGTCCCGTTTTCGTTAACTTTGAGAGCATGCAAGCTTTGCCCTGCTAGGGTGTGGAAAATCGGTAAGCCAACTAATGGGCTTTTGTTCTGGTTTCGTTCATGTCTATATCGGACCCTTGGCTGTTTAGCGCCAAGGAGTGGGAATGCGCATATCGCGAATTGTCATGAGCCCAGGCGGAATGCCCGTGCCCCTGTCCAGCCTGCTTGCGCTGCGCATTCCTCTGGTGGGCCAGAGCGTCCATGCCGGCTTCCCGTCGCCGGCTGACGACTTTATCGAGGAGATGATCGACCTTAACCAGGTCCTCATCCAGAACCCGTCAGCCACGTTCCTCTGGCGGGTCGTTGGGGACTGCATGATCGACGTGAAGATATTCCCTGGGGATGTCGTGGTTGTGGACCGCTCGCTTACGCCGAAGCATCGCAACATCGTCCTCGCCATTATCGACGGCGAGCCGACTTTGAAACGCTTGAACCGGCGGGGTGGCGTCATGGTGCTCCACAACGAAAACGCGAAGCTGCCGGTGTTCACCGTTGCCGAGGGGACCGAGGTGTCAATCTGGGGCGTGGTCACAGCGACCATTCGCGACCTCAAGAAATGAGCGCCCTCGCACTTATCGACGGCAATTCATTCTATTGCAGCTGCGAGCGCGTCTTCGATCCAAAGCTCGAGAAGCGGCCGGTCATCGTGCTTTCGAACAACGACGGCTGCGCGGTAGCACGAACGGCCGAAGCAAAGACGCTCGGCATCAAGATGGGCCAGCCGATGTTCCAAATCCGCGACCTGTGCCGCCAGCACAATGTCGCGGTGTTCAGCTCGAACTATGCGCTCTACGGCGACATGAGCCGCCGCATGAACTTGGTCTACCAAGGCTTTTCGCCTGACATCGAGATTTACTCGATCGACGAGAGTTTCCTCGACGTCGAGCACCTGCCGATCAAGGACCGGACGGCGTGGGCTTCGGATCTGCGGTCGACTACGCGCCAGTGGACAGGCATCCCCTGTTGCGTTGGCATCGGTCCCACAAAGACTTTGGCGAAGCTGGTGAATAAGGCAGCAAAGAAGCTGCCGTCTGGCGTCCTCGACCTTAGTGATGAGCGCATTCGAGCCGAGGTGATGGCTACCTTTCCCATTGCTGACGTCTGGGGCATCGGGCCGGCATCGCAGGAAAAGCTGCGCCATCTGGGTATCGAGTTCGCCGGCCAGGTGCGTGACATGGACCCCAAGCTGGCGCGGCAGCTCATGACGGTCGTGGGCGAGCGGATCATACACGAACTCAACGGGCGCTCGGCGATCGCGCTGGAGGCCCTAGCTCCACAGCGCAAGGGTTGTGCCGTCACTCGTTCGTTCGGCAGCCAGGTGACGCACAAGTCCGAGATGGAGCAGGCCGTCGCCGGCTATGCCACTCGGCTCGGCGAGAAGCTGCGGCGGCACAACCTCGCGACAGACCATGTCAGCATTTTCGTAAGCCTCCGGTGAAGGCCGCCTTGCGATAATGGTGCCTGGTGCTGATGCTGC
>JADGNE010000018.1 GCA_015234425.1 Devosia sp. | reverse complement strand
CCTGCCGCTGACCGTCACCAGCGCCATCCAGTTCACCTCGCCGCTGATCATCTGCGCCCTGTCCGGGCCCTTTTTGGGCGAGAAAGTCGGCTGGCGTCGCTGGGTGGCCATCGGCATTGGGTTTATCGGCACCATGATCATCGTTCGCCCCGGGTCAGAAGCGTTTCAGCCGGCCGCGCTGATCAGCGTCGCCTGTGCCTTCTTCCTCGCCATTTTCGCGATCCTCACCCGCAAGCTAGCGGGCGTAGACGGCGCGCTCACCCAGCAGTTCTACGCTGGCGGCGTGCCGGTTATCCTCTTGGCGCCGTTCGCTTTTGGCGATTGGGCCTGGCCCAGCCAGCCGATTTCCTGGGTCGCCTTCTTCATCATGGGCGCCGCCGGACTGCTCGGTCACTTCCTCAACTCGACCGCGCACAGGTTCGCCGGGCCCGCAGCGCTGGCCCCATTCAGCTACCTCAGCCTGCTCTATCTTTCGATCGCCAGTTGGCTCGTCTTCAACGAGCCACCCGACCAGTTCTTCATTCTCGGCGCCGGCATCATCATCGCCAGCGGGCTCTATATCTGGCTGCGCGAACGGGCTCTCAACAAGTCAGCAAGCGTCGTCGATCCCGTGCTTGAGCGCTGAAGATCCAGCGCTATTCCCCGTCCGTCACTTCCTTGATCGGCGCGCGACCGGGGGCCATGCCATGGGTGATCAGCCGGTTGCGATGCTGACCGGTAATGTGGATCCAGAGCCAGTTAAGGGTCACAAACACCCGGTTCTTGAGGTCCACCAGGAAGTAGATGTGGGCAAAGCCCCAGATCCACCACGCCAGCCAGCCCTTGAGCTTGGTCCAGCCAAAGTCGATGACCGCCGCCCGCTTGCCGATCGTGGCGAGGTCCCCGGCATGCCGGTAGACGAAGGGCGCGGACATGGTGCCGCCCGCGAGGCGATCGAGAATCGTTTTGGCGGCATGCGTCCCCGCCTGCTTGGCAGCAGGGCCGACGCCGGGCACTGGCTTCCCGTCCGGCGTCTTGACGCTGGCCGTATCGCCGATGACAAAGATGTCGTTATGGCCCGGCACGGTGAGATCGGGATTGACGAGCACCCGACCAGACCGGTCGCTCTCCGCGCCCAGCCATTTGGCGGCTGGTGATGCGGCCACCCCGGCGGCCCAGATAATGGTCTTTGTTTCCAGCCGCTTGTCGCCGTAGCTGACGCCGTCCTCATCGATCTCTTTGACCATTTGGCCGAGCTCGATCTCGACGCCACGACTGCGCAGCGCCTCAAGCGTATATTGGGACAGGGTCGGGTCGAAATTGAGGAGGACGCGATCGGCCCCCTCGATCAGCACAACGCGCACATCGTCCGGACCGATCATGTTGAACTGGCCGCGTACGCTCGCCCGCGCCAGTTCGATGACAGCGCCGGCCATTTCGACGCCGGTGGGGCCCGCGCCGATAATGGCGAAGGTCAAGAGGGCCCGGCGCTTTTCGTCGTCTGGTTCGCGCTCGGCGGCCTCGAAGGCCAGCAGCAGTTTCCGGCGGATAGCGGTGGCATCCTCAAGGGTCTTCAGACCCGGCGCGTGGGCTTCCCAGGCATCATTGCCGAAATAGGCATGCTGGGCGCCGGTCGCGAGGATCAGATAATCATAATGTTGCCGCGTGCCGTCCTCGAAGAGCACCGCTTTTTCATCCTTGTCGACGCCAACGACCGTGGCCATCAGCACGCGGGCATTGTCCTGTTTGCGCAGAATATGGCGGATGGGCCAGGCGATTTCGGACGGGCTGAGCGTGGCGGTGGCCACCTGATAGAGCAGTGGCTGGAAGAGGTGGTGATTGCGCCGGTCGATCAGGATGACGTCGGCGTCTGCACGCGACAGGCTCTGCGCCGCAGCAAGGCCGCCAAACCCGCCACCAATAATGACGATGCGCTTCCGAGGGGTCATGGAGCCTCCAATCTGTCCGGCCAGATTGAGGGCGACCCCAATGGCTTTATGTTAGGGAATTGTCGCGAACACGTGAACGCCACATGGCCGCATAGTCCTCCAGTCCTTCAATGTCCATTGGGGGGACGGCGTGCTGTGTTGTCGCGCCCCCGCTTCCTCCGAACAACAGGCTGGCGCCCATGCTGGTTCCGGTGCTGTCGCCCGAGGCGTAGACCGGCACGTCGCTGAGGCGTCCAAGTGCGGCGCAGAACAGGGTATTTCGGGCGAGGGGGCCCTCGACGACGATCATATTCCCGAGGCCGCAAAGTCCAAGGCATTCCCGTGTCATCAGCGCTAGATAAAGCGATACGGCGGCATTGCGCTGGCCGTCTGAAAGGCTCTGCGGGTCGACGTTCCAACCGCCTTTTGCACCGGAAAATGGTCCTGCCCCCGGCACGGTGCCCGGCAGGACATGGACATTTCTGGCAATGATATCAGAGGTATCAGCCGCCGAAGGTGCCACGATTCGGGTCACCAGTAGGCCCCACTCCCGGCCGCCCATGAACCGCGCCGTTGGCACCGGGCGCCCAAACGCGTCGACATTGGCAAGGCTATCCCGCGCCTCGTCGAGCCCATCCGTGCTGCCGCCCACGGTCATGCAGATGGTCCAGGTTCCGGCCGAGACCACGGAGAAGGGCGTGTCCTTTCGCGCCAGATGCGGCACCAGCGAGGCATTGGAATCATGGATGCCGCAGGTCACCGGTGTTTCCGTCGCAAGCCCGGTCCGCGCAGCGATCTCGGGCAATATCGGGCCGAGGATGGACGCCGCAGGGCGCAGCTCGGGAAACAGATGCCGCCAGCCCTGGCGGCTGACCAGGGTGGAAAAATCTCCACTTCCCGGGTTCCAGAGGTCGGTATGACACCCGAGCGACGTCACCTCGCTCGCAGCCACGCCAGTCAGTCGCCACGCCCAATATTGGGGGTAGGTGAGGATGCGCTTCACAGCGGCGAATTCGTCTGGATACGTGGCCGCCTGCCAGAAAATCTGCGCGCCGAGATTGAGCCCATTGGGCAGCGGCGGCGACAGCGTTTCCGCAAAGGGCGGCCGCGCCTCGGTATAATCCTGCCGCGAGGCTTCGGGTCCGTCGAATTCATAATCCAGCACAGGCAGGGCCAGCCCGGTATCAGTCACCAGCGCGGCGGTGGCACCATGCGTGGTGATCGAAATGCCGTCGATCCTATGATCGGCCTGCAGCGTTCCTAAACTGGCAAGAATGAAGTCCCACAGGCCGTCGACATCGGCATGCGGATAAAGCCCGTCCCGGAGCACGTCATTCGGTCGGCTCAGCGCCGCAATCTGTGCGCCGCGTTCTCGATCGATCAGCACCACCTTGGCATTGGTCTTGCCGATGTCGATGACGGCGATATGGCGGGGCAGGGTCTGGCTCATTGCGCTTTTCCTCAGGGCACGTCGCCCCATAGCGGAAAAAGCCCCGACCCGCCACATCTGACATGTTAGTGCCGGGCTATTTGACGATCAGCACCGGTGTTGTCGAATGTGCCAGCACTTCGGCTGCCTGACTGCCCAGCAGCAGCCGGCCGAGACCGCGGCGGCCGTGCGATCCCATGACGATGAGATCGGCGTTGAGGTTCTTGGCCGTGGTGACGATGCCTTCGGCGGCGGGATGACCGGGCAGATAGACGGGGGAGACGGTAATGCCCTCATCCTGTGCGACGCGGCCGGCGTCGGCCAAAATACCCTTGGCGGATTCTTCCTTAGCCTTATCCAGCTCGGCGAGGATGCTGGCGGTATCGACCATCATGATCTCGGCGCCCGGCGCGACGATCACGGAAGGATCGGTAACGGTCAGGACGGACAGTCGGGCATTGAAGGACCGGGCCAGGGAAATTGCGTGGCGCAGCGCCTTGGTGCTGAGCTCCGAGCCGTCGACGGCACAGACGATATGCGTATACATGGGGCGACCTCTCGCTCGGTGTGATGCCGGTACTCTTACATATATGTGAGGGGGCTGACTTTGATCCAGATCACACGCGCCATTGCTCCTTGCAGTTGGAACCGCTATGGCATCGGCAAATGAAAACCCTTGGAAGTGACGCAACCATGACGCAAGACGCGCCAGGCTCCGTTGTCTCATTGGACACGGCCCGCCGGTTCTCGGTGGCACCGATGATCGACTGGACCGACCGACATTGCCGGACGCTGCATCGGTTGCTGACCCGCGACGCCCTGTTGTTCACCGAGATGATCACCACCGGCGCCATCATCCATGGCGACGCCGAGAGGCATCTGGCCTTTGGGTCCCATGAGGGGCTGGTCGCCCTGCAGCTGGGAGGATCGGATCCCGGGGATCTGGCCGAGGCTATCCGGATTGCCGAGCCGTTCGGCTATGCCGAATACAATCTCAACGTCGGCTGCCCATCAGACCGGGTGCAATCTGGCAAGTTCGGTGCCTGCCTCATGGCGGAGCCCGACCTTGTGGCTGATGCTGTGCGCGCCATGCGCGACGCCACGGATCGCCCGGTTACGGTCAAGTGCCGCATCGGCATTGACGATCAGGACACCGAGGAAAGCCTCGACCGGTTCGCTGACAAAATGGCTGAAGCGGGCGTCGATGCCCTTTATGTCCATGCCCGCAAGGCGTGGTTGCAGGGGCTGAGCCCCAAGGAAAACCGCACCATTCCGCCGCTCGATTATCCGCGGGTGCACCGCCTGCGCCAGCGCATGGCGCCGCTGCCGATGATGATCAACGGCGGCATCGAGACGATCGAGCAGTGCCTCGAGCATCTCGAACACATGGATGGCGTCATGCTGGGCCGTGCGGCCTACAACACCCCAATGCTGCTCGCCGAAGTCGACGCACGCATCTTTGGCGATGTGCACGATGTGCCTGATCTCGCCGGGATCATGCGGTCGATGGCCAACTATACCGAGATCGAGCTCGGCCGGGGTGCGCGGCTCAACAATATCGCGCGCCATATGCTGGGCCTTGCCAATGGTCGCCCGGGTGCGCGGCTCTTCCGGCAGATCCTCAGCGTAGACGCCTGCCGCCCCAATGCTGGCCCCGAAGTGTTCGAGCGGGCGCTGGCCGCTGTCGAAGAGCGGCCGGAAGCGGTGGCCGTCTGAACCGGCTCGCCGGGAAGCGAGACGCTCAGTTCTCCATCTCGAGAGAATTCTGTGTCACGCTATAGCGCGACAGGGTTTCGAGGAACGTCATGCCGAGAAGGCTCGTCTCCAGCGCCCCGCGCTCGGTGACGAAGGCGATGACGTTCTGCCGGACAATGCCGCCGACCTCGAGGGTGGCGATCCGGGTCCGTGCTGCCATGCCCATGCCATTTGCCGTTGAAACCGGCACTGCAAAGCGCAGATTGTCGACGTCGATACCGGCTGCTGCGGCATCGGCCTGGGTGAGCACCACTGCACTTGCGCCGGTGTCAAAGATCATCGGCGTTTCGTGGCCGTTGATCGTCGCGCTGATTTCAAAATGCCCGCTCAGCCCGCGTCGGAAGGTCGCCGAGCCCCGCTCGCCATCGACAATGGCGACGCCCGGCCGCAGTTCGCCGCTGACCCGGCTGACCACACTGAGCAGATCGTCGCGGTAGGCGTAACCCACTCCCACCGTGGCAAAGATGCCGATCCACAGCAGCAGGGCACCGACGAGTTCGCCCGCCTGTCGCCGTCGCGAAAACAGCCCGCCTGCAATGACGATGAGGATGATCAAAAGCGGGACCAGCTGGGCTGTCTGCGTCTGCGTCAGCCCCACCATCGTGCCCGCATCGGCGCTGATCATGAGCGCGATACCGACTGCGATCAGCAATGCCAGGCCGATAAAGATCATGAATCAAGGTCCTTCGGGGCTCTGTGCCCAGTTCCGATTAAGGGGCTGCCTGCGGCGATTTCAAGGTCAGGCGCTGAAGATCAGGAGCGCGGTCAGCGCTGCCATCTCCCCCAGTGCGCCCGCAGCGCCAATAAGATCGCCCGTCTGCCCGCCCACGAGGCGACGACAAAGCGCCACCCAACCAAGCACAGTCAAGCCGACCGCACCCACGGCAGCCATAACCCCGACGAGGCTCGTGGCCGGTCCGCCGAGAATGAACACCAGCACAAGGGCAAAGCCCGCGCCGATGAAGAAGCGCGACTTCGCCAGCGGTCCTGCAGCCGCTGCCGCGCCATCCGGCCGGGCCGGGGGCAGGGCGGAAGCCATCCAGAGACCACCAGATCGGCCGGCGATATTGGCCGCCAGCCAAAGCCCCGCAGCCGCAAGCGGGTTCACCGTCGCGGCGGCACCGAGGGCAGTGATCCGGAGCGCGAGGAAGAGACACAGCGCCGCCACCCCATAGGTGCCATGGCGGCTATCCTTGAGAATTTCGAGGCGGCGCGCCGGCGTCCAGCCGCCAAACAGCCCGTCGGCGGCGTCGGCAATGGCGTCTTCCATCATCCCGCCACCGACCAGCACCATGGCCGCGCAGGCCAGCGCCGCGGCGAAATAGGGCGGTAGCCCCAGCCAGCTTCCACCGACCAGGAGACTCATGGGGATAATGCCCATGATCGCGGCGGCAAATGGAAGCGCCATGGCGATCCGGCCCATTTCCGGCGTCGCATGGGCGCCAGATCCTGTCGGGAGACGCGAGAAAAAACGCAGCGCCATCAGCAGGTCATCGACGAGACCCACGCCCACGCGCTCCGGTCCGGCGATGCCGTCGCTGTCCCGCTGCGGGCTTGTGTTCCTGTCCTCGGCCTCAGGCGTCAATTGCAATTCGCTCCGTTCTGGGCAACAAGTCCGACCCCTCCCTATCACATCATGCTGGACCTGCCATGCCCGCCCTCAATCCCGCTTTTTCCGATATTGTCGAACTGCTGGTCGCCGTTCCTGAGGGCGATGAGGCTGCCGTCGCAGCAGTGCGGGCGCGCGAAGGCCTTCTGACCAAGCCTGCCGGTTCGCTCGGTCGCCTGGAAGAACTCGTGGAAAATCTCGCGCGCTGGCAGTATCGCTCGTCGCCCCGCCTCGACAATCCGATGGTCACGATCTTTGCCGGCAATCACGGCGTCACCGATCAGGGCGTTTCGCCCTATCCGCGGGAAGTGACCGCCCAGATGGTCGCCAATTTCACCAATGGCGGCGCAGCGATTTCCCAGATCTGCGCCCTGCACGAAATCAACCTGCGCGTCTTCGAACTCGCGCTCGAACTGCCCACCGGCGACATCACTCAGGAGGCAGCACTCGACGACCAGATGTGCGCCGCCACCATCGCCTATGGCATGGAAGCGGTGGCCGGCAAGCCGGACCTCATTGGCCTCGGGGAAATGGGCATCGGCAACACCACGATCGCTGCCGCCATCTATGCAGCGCTCTATGGCGGCACTGGTGCCGATTGGGTCGGTCGCGGCACCGGTGTCGATGATGCCGGTCTTGCGCGCAAGGCTGACGCGGTCGATCGGGCGCTGGCCCTGCACAAGGACGAGCTGACCCATCCGCTGGCGATCCTCGCCCGGGTCGGCGGCCGCGAGATCGCCGCCATGCTTGGCGCGCTGATCGCCGCCCGCCACCAGAAGGCGCCTGTGGTCGTCGACGGCTTTGTCGCCACTGCGGCAGCCGCCATTGCCCACGCGGTCAATCCTGCTGCCATCGACCACTGCATCTTCGCCCATGTGTCGGCCGAATCCGGTCACGCACAGGTGCTGGAGCACCTTGGCAAGCGCCCTCTGCTCGACCTTGGGATGCGCCTGGGCGAGGGCAGTGGCGCAGCCATGGGCATGGTCATGATCAAGACCGCGCTGCACGTGCACAACAATATGTCGACCTTTGCGGACGCCTCGGTCACTGACCGCACCCATTGATGCAAATCGGTGGGGCGGCCCTAGCGGCCGCCCTGCTTGGGCTCGAACCCATTCGGACCGGGCGCCAGCGCCAAGAGGTCAACGCCCATCTGCTGCTGGAACCGCGCGGCCGAGGCGGCGGCCAGCGTGCGCAGGGTATCCACGTCCTTGCGCGCCACTGCGTCATTAAGCGCGGCGTGCTCGATCAGGAAATTCAGCATATAGCCCTCCGCCATCTGTTGGCGGGCCTGGTCGTTTAACTGCTGGAAATTGGGGTCCTCGGCGAGGGCGAGCCGCAACTGCTGCTGCACCGGCCCATTGTCGACCTTCTGGCCATAGGCGCCATTGGCGGTCACCCAGTTCAGCACCCAATAGGACGTCAGCGCATCGGCCACATTGCCGGTTGTGAGCCCATCGGCTGCCACAAGCTCCTGCCAGATATCCGTGTGGCTCCGATCGGCGAAGCTCTCGGCCAGCTGGTCGCGTGCCTCGATGCCTGCGGACCAGCGGATCTGCTCGAGGAAGCTCCGGCGCAGCCGCACAGAGACCCCTTCGGAGAACCGGTAGGCGCTGTTCTCCGCGCCGGGAAGGGCAGGTGCGCCAGCGGTGGCGGAAGGTCTCTCTTCGGCCATGACTGGCGCCACCATCGGCAGCACCAGAAGGGCGAACAGGATCGGGATGATTTTGGTCGGCTTGCTCACATGGTCCTCCAGCCGCGCTACTCGAACCGCCCAAGCCGGCAAAATTTGGACCGGCGCAGACCTATCCCCGCCTATTATCAGCCTGCTGCAGAATAGATTTCGAGCTTGTTGCGACGCTCGGTCACCGGGGCCAGCGCATCCATCACCCGGGCACGGGGGAAGGTGGCAATCACCTCGGTGCCAAAGCGCAGCTTGGAGAAGAGGTCAAACCGCCCCTGATGCAGGTCCATGATCTTCTGGACGATCGGCAGGCCCAGCCCGGCGCCCTGTTCTGCCGTCTTGTGGGCCAATGACCCCTGACCGAACGAGGACAGCACGGTTTCGATTTCGGTATCGGGAATGCCGGGGCCGTTGTCCTTGACCGAAATCAGCTGACCGCCATCGCCACTTCTGGCCACGACCAGCGTCACCTTGCCGTGCTGCGGCGTGAACTTGATGGCATTGCTCATCAGATTGAGGATCACCTGGCGGATCGCCCGTTCGTCGCCCCAGATCTTTGGCAGATTGTCATTGGTCGAGAACACCAGCTGGATGCCCTTGGCCTTGGCGCGCAGTTCCATCATGCGGCGGCAGTCATCAGCGATATCGACGATGGAAACGGCTTCCTCGTTAAGCTCGTACTTGCCGGCCTCGATGCGGCTGAGGTCGAGCAGCTCGTTGATGAGGTTGAGCAGGTGCTGGCCGCTGGCGTGGATGTCGCCAGCGTATTCCTTGTACTGCGGGATGTGATGGGGCCCGAGAAGTTCCGATTTCAGCACTTCGGAGAAACCGATGATGGCGTTGAGCGGCGTGCGCAGCTCGTGGCTCATCGTGGCGAGGAACTGGCTCTTGGCAATATTGGCCTGCTCGGCGTGGCGGCGGGCCTCGTCAGACATGTGCCGCGCCTCCTCGAGTTCGGAGATCAGCGAGTCCTTTTCCGCCTGGTGCGAGATGGTCTCAAGCTCGGCCGAATAGAGCTGGCGCGCGAGGAACAGGAAGAAAATCTCGCCGCAGATCACCACTGCGGCCAGCGTGTAGTTGAGTGTTCCACCCTGGAACAGCAGGTTGATCGACACCGTCGCCGTCACCGGCAGCGTGCTCATCAGCGTTGCCTGCGGCAAGGTGTGCGTGGCCACCGCATTGGCCGCGATGCTCACCAGCACCATGGCGAACATCACCGGCACCACGTCGCTCGAATTGGCGACAAGCGTGGACAAGGCAAGCAGCGAAAGCGTGATGCCGTACAGCGTTTCGGCTGCGATAAAGCTCGTCGTCCACTTGGCGGCGTTGAACTTGGCGGGATCGCTGCGGGCAAAGCGGGTGGAAACCAGCACCACCACCAGCAGGCTGAAAATGACCAGTGCTGCCCAGAATGCCGAGAAAACGATGGGCACCCAGAAGCTTGCGACAATGGCGAGAATGCAGACAATCGCTGCCATGGGCAGCGCCGCGCCGCGACGGGCAGCGGCATAATCATGCATCAGTTCAAAATCGAACTCGGCGCGCGTTCCCGAGCTGCTGGTCAGCCGCTGACGGGCTTCCAGGACAGTCTTTTGGGCGGCGCGTTTTCCGCCGCGCCCCATAAGGGCACGGACGTCCGCGTCAATGGCCGACTGAGACGGCATGAACACTTACTCATTACTAACTCACGCGACTGCACCAGGCCGCCGCTACGCACATGCCTGAACACTATGGGAGCCGTGGTTAATAGGAGGTGAAGTCGGCGCCGCAGGGCAAAGCGCAGTGACGCAAATGGCGAAATCATTGGTTAACGCTGGGTAAGCGCGGGGTGCGAGGTTAAGTGGCGCAATTTTATTGCGCTTGTTACGCTGATATGGCACTAACTTGTGCGTGATGTCGGGGTAAATTACCCTGTTTGGAAAATCTCATTTCGCTGGGGGCGATATGGCGCTCGACAAGATTGATCGAAAAATTCTGACGCTGCTGCAAAAGGATGCCACCATGCCAGTGGCCGAGATCGGTCGCAAAGTGGGGCTGTCGACCACGCCGTGCTGGCGTCGCATCCAGAAGATGGAAGAAGACGGCGTCATTCAGCGTCGCGTCGCCGTGCTTGACCCGGTCAAGGTCAATGTCGGCGTCACCGTCTTTGTTTCGGTCAAAACCAATGAGCACAACGACGCCTGGATGCGCAAATTCGCCGGCGTCATCGACGAATTCCCCGAAGTGGTCGAGTTCTACCGTATGAGCGGCGAGGTTGATTACCTTATGCGCGTGGTCGTGCCCGATATCGGCGCTTACGATGCCTTTTATAAAAAGCTGATCAGCCGGATCAATCTGACGGACGTCAGCTCGGCCTTTGCCATGGGCCAGATCAAATACACTACGGCTCTGCCGCTCGACTTCGCCCTCGTCGTCGACGACGACAAGTAGCGCCACCGATCGGCGACTTCAGCCCCCCGTTACGCTCATGTGGCGCGTGACGGCGGGTTCTGGCCGGCTGCGGTCGAGCAGGAAGTCATGCCCCTTGGGCTTGATCAGCATGGCGTGGTCGAGCGCTGCGTCCAGCGCCTGCCGGCCCCCGTCGCGAAGCGCCTGCCGCAGATCGACCTGATCGTCCTGCCCCAGGCAGAGGAACAACTGCCCCGTCGCCGTCAGGCGCACGCGATTGCAGCTCTCGCAGAAATTATGGCTCATCGGCGTTATGAAGCCGAGGATGCCGCCGGTCTCGGCGACTTGCACATAGCGCGCGGGCCCACCGGTGCGCTTGTCGAGCCGGGTCAGCGTATAGCGCTGTGCCAGATTTTCGTGCAGTTCGCGCAGGGGCAGATAGGTGTCGACCCTGTCGATCCCCACTTCGCCCAGCGGCATGCCCTCGATCAGCGTCAGCCCCATGCCGCGGCCATGCGCCCAGGCCATCATGGTCTCGATTTCGTCGTCATTGACGCCGCGCATCGCCACCATATTGATCTTGAGCGCCACCCCGGCGGCTTGTGCCGCGTCTATGCCGGCCATCACATCGCCGAGCCGACCACGCCGCGTGATCTGGCCGAAACGGGTATCGTCAAGGCTGTCGAGCGACACATTGATCCGCTCCACCCCGGCCGCCTTCAGCGCATCGGCATGTTTTGCCAGCTGGCTGCCATTGGTGGTGAGCGTCAGCTCGTCCAGCCCGCCGCCGACATGGCGGCCGAGGCTTTCGACCAGCGCCATGATATCGCGCCGCACCAGTGGCTCGCCGCCGGTCAGCCGGATCTTGGTGGTGCCGCGGGCGATAAAGGCGGTGGCGATGGTTTCGATCTCCTCGAAACTGAGCACATCGCGCTTGGGCAGGAACACCATGTCCTCGCCCATGCAATAGACGCAGCGAAAATCGCACCGGTCGGTCACCGAAATGCGCAGATAGCTGACGCGTCGACCAAAGCTGTCGATCAGGGGCCGGGCAGGGGAGGAGGGTGCAGTCATGGTGCCAAGTCTAGTGCGCCGGCCATGCGCTGCAAAGCCTGCGACAAACAAAAAGGCCGCCCCAATGGAGCGGCCTCAATTCAAATGCGCGTGCGATCAGTGGTTGACGACGATTGTCGCCCCGACCTTCACGCGTTCGTAGAGATCGGTCACGTCCTCATTGGTGAGGCGGATACAGCCGGACGACACGGCCTGGCCGATGGACCACGGCTCGGAAGTGCCGTGAACGCGGTAGAGGGTCGAGCCGATATAGAGCGCGCGGGCGCCCATCGGATTGTCCGGGCCGCCGGGCATGAAGGCCGGAAGGTCGGGCACGCGCTTGCGCATGGCCGGGGGTGGGGTCCAGCCGGGCCACTCGGCCTTGCGGGTGATGCGATGGGTGCCGCTGAAGGTGAAGCCTTCGCGACCAACGCCGATGCCATAGCGCATCGCCTTGCCGCCCTCGAGCACGAGGTAGAGGCGGCGTTCGCCGGTCTCGACAACGATGGTGCCGGGCCTGTGGCGGGTTTCGTACTCGACAACCTGCTTCTTGACCGGGCTGCCGCGCCGGTTGCGGGTCTGAACTTCAGACTGTTCTTCCCACATGCTGGTATCGAAATTATACACTCTGGCTGCCCAGGTTGGCGTAACCAACCCTACAGACAGCAGGATCGACAGACCCACTGCCATCACTGTCTTGATGAACTTCATGCTTACCCTCGGCCTCTGCAAGAAAGTCGCCATCTGATTCGAAGAGATGACTGAATTGCGTTGCAATACTCTGACCAAGATTAGTGGAAAAGAGTTAACAGACACGTTTTGGCCACATCCGTGGCAGCCGCGTCCTCTGGTGTTGCCGGATGGATACATCCGCGTTCACCAACGCGTGAGCGCTAGCGGAAAGGCGGGCTTGACTCCGTTCTGCCGGCCCTTCATTCACGGCCCAAATTCAAGGGGATTTGGATCGAATGAGCGAAGCACTCAAGCGCGAAGCGGCCGCCATGGCATTGACACAGGTCCGTTCAGGCATGCGCCTTGGCCTCGGAACAGGCTCGACGGCCCGTCATTTCGTCGACCTTCTGGGTGAAAAAGTGGCCCAGGGCTTTGAGGTCCTGTGTGTCCCGACCTCGGAAGCGACCGCGCGTCAGGCCGAAGAGCTGAACATTCCGCTTTCCGATCTCGACGCCCTCGATCGGCTCGACCTGACCGTCGATGGCGCTGACGAGATCGATCCGGCGTTCAATCTGATCAAGGGCGGCGGCGGTGCGCTGCTGCGCGAAAAGATCGTCGCGGCAGCGTCCGATGCGATGATCGTCATCGCCGACGGCAGCAAGATGGTCGATACGCTGGGCAAATTCCCCCTGCCGATCGAGGTCAACCGCTTCGGTCTTGGCGCAACCCGCCATGCCGTGGCCGAGGTTATTGCTGCTCATGGTGCCGAAGGTGGCCTGCGCCTGCGCGGCGAAGATCAGGGTGCTCCCTTCGTGACCGACGGTGGACACCTCATTCTCGACGCTTTTTTTGGCCGCATTTCGAATTCAGAAGCGCTTTCGCGTGACCTTCTGGACATTCCCGGGGTAGTCCAGCATGGACTTTTCCTTAATTTGTGCAGCAAGGCTTATGTGGCGACGCCAGATGGCGTAAAAACACTCGTCAAAGGCAACTGACCGAGCGTGGATCGGCAAAAGATGGGCAATTGGATGACTATGGATTTGATGCGCGGCGCCAAGACAATCATTGCCGCAGTGATGACAGCCGGTTTGATCGGTCTTTCCGTTCCTGCGATCGCACAGGAAGTGCCGCCTGAGCAGCTGGCGCTGGCCCGCAAATATATCGACCTCACCGATCGTGCTTCTGTCTATGAAGTCGCCGTCGTCGAGACCGGCATCGAAACGATGCAGCAGATCGTCACGCAGAATCCCGAGATCCTGCAGCAGACCGACGACGCCATCACCAAGGTCATCCAGGAATATAACGGCCGCAAGGGCGAGCTCCTTGACCAGTTTGCCCGCGTCTATGCCACGCGCTTTTCCATTGAAGAGCTCCAGCAGATCGTGGCCTTCTATGAATCGCCCACCGGCCAGAAGCTGGCTCAGGCCAATTCCGAGCTGAACACCGATCTGCAGCGCGTCATGCAGGTGTTCAACAACAATCTGAAGCGCGAATTCTTCGCCAAGGTCCGCTCCGAACTGCGGGCCAATGGCATCGAGATCTAAGGCTGTTCGCGGCCCCCGGACCCCGCCTTGTGCGGGGTCTTTTTTTATGAGATGCCGACGCCCATATATCGGCAAGTAACGATGAAGGAGCGTGTGCCACGATGACGTATGATTATGATCTTCTGGTCATCGGGGCAGGGTCCGGCGGTGTGCGTGCCGCCCGCATGGCCGCGACTTATGGCGCCAAGGTCGCCGTCATCGAGGAATTTCGCGTCGGCGGCACCTGCGTCATTCGCGGCTGCGTGCCCAAGAAGCTCTATGTCTATGCCTCCCGTTTCCGGGATCAGTTCGAGATTGCCGACAGTTTTGGCTGGCAGGTCGAAGCCAGTTTCGACTGGCCGACTCTTGTCGCCAACAAAGAAAAGGAAATCACCCGGCTCGAGGCTGCCTATACGGCGAACCTTGAAAAGCCCGGCGTCGAGATCATCCGCGACCGCGCCGTGGTCACGGGACCCAATTCACTGCGCCTCTCCGGTTCCGGTCGTGAGCTGACGGCGAAGTACCTGCTGGTGGCCACCGGCGGGCGGGCCTATTTCCCCGATATTCCGGGTGCCGAGCACGGCATCTCCTCCAGCGAAGCCTTCGACCTGCCCAAACTGCCCAAATCCATCCTCATCGAGGGCGGCGGCTATATCGCGGTCGAGTTCGCGACCATCTTTGCCGGCCTCGGCGTCGACACCACCATCGTCTATCGCGGTGACTGCGTCCTGCGTGGCTTCGACGAGGACATGCGCCGTGGGCTCGAGGCTGGCCTCATCACGCGTGGCGTCCGCGTCACATACCAGACCACGATTGCCTCTCTCTCCAAGATGGGCGACGCCATCCATGCGACCTTCAGCGATGGCGTCACCGCGCCTTATGACGCCGTCATGTTCGCCACTGGCCGCGTTGCCAATGTCGAGGGTCTCGGCCTAGAGACGGCCGGCGTTGCCCTCAACGAGGACGGCACCATCGCGGTTGATGCCTATTCGCAGACCTCCGTGCCCTCCATCTATGCGGTGGGGGACGTCACCGGGCGCGCCGCGCTGACCCCGGTTGCCATCCGCGAAGGCTGGTACTTTGCCGAGACCGTGTTCAACAACAATCCCCTGGCCGTCGATCACTCGCTGATCCCGACCGCGGTCTTTGCGGAGCCCGAGATTGGCGTTGTCGGCCTCACCGAGGCAGAAGCGGCAACCCATGGTGATGTCGACGTCTATCTCGCGCGATTCCGGCCGATGCAGAACACGCTCTCCACCAAGTCCGAGCGCATGATCTTCAAACTGATCACCGAAAAGGATGGTGGCAAGGTGCTCGGCGTCCATATCCTGGGGCCGGGTGCCGCCGAGATGATCCAGCTCGTCGCCGTTGCCATGGGCATGAACGCCACCAAGGCCGATCTTGATCGGACCATTGCCCTTCATCCCTCGGCTGCCGAAGAACTCGTGACTTTCAAGGCCCCGAGCTACATCTACCGGGACTGCCAGAAAATCGGCGGTTGATCCTTTGCCCTTGGCAGGGCGGCACCAGCTTGGTAGACCGCCCGGAAGCGCCAATGCACCTGTGTGAGTGAGACAGAACATGACGACGTGGACCCCCAGCAGCTGGCGCGAGAAGCCTGTTCATCAGGTTCCGGCCTATCCCGATCCTGCGGCTCTCGTCGAAGCCGAGCGTCAGCTTACGTCCTTCCCGCCGCTGGTCTTTGCCGGCGAGGCCCGCGATCTCAAGGCTCGTCTTGCCGCCGTGGCGCGGGGAGAAGCCTTCCTGCTGCAGGGCGGCGACTGCGCCGAAAGCTTCGCCGAGCATGGCGCTGATCACATCCGCGACTTCTTCCGCGTCTTCCTCCAGATGGCGGTTGTCCTCACCCATGGCGCTGCCAAGCCCGTGGTCAAGGTCGGCCGCGTCGCCGGCCAGTTCGCCAAGCCGCGTTCGGCCGATACCGAAACCATCGACGGCGTAGAGCTGCCGAGCTATCGCGGCGACATCATCAACGCCATCGAGTTCACCGAAGGCGCCCGCGTCCCCGATCCGGACCGCATGCTGCAGGCCTATCGCCAGTCGGCGGCAACGCTCAATCTGCTGCGCGCCTTCTCCATGGGTGGCTATGCCGAGCTGACGCGCATCCACGAATGGACCATGGGCTTCATGAAGGGCTCGAACTGGAACGTCCGCTTCGAAGAAGTGGCGCGCAAGATCGACGACGCCATCACCTTCATGTCGGCCCTCGGCATCAATCCGGAAAATACCCCGGCACTCAAGCAGACCAGTTTCTTCACCAGCCACGAGGCCCTGCTCCTCGGCTATGAAGAGGCGCTGACCCGCCGCGACAGCATCACCAACGACTGGTACGCCACCTCCGGCCACATGCTGTGGATCGGTGATCGGACTCGCCAGCCGGACGCCGGCCACGTCGAATATTTCGCCGGCATCAATAATCCCATCGGCATCAAGTGTGGTCCCAGCCTCACCAATGATGATCTGCTGCGTCTGCTCGACCGGCTCAATCCTACTGACGAAGCCGGCCGCATCACGCTGATCTCGCGCTTTGGTGCCGACAAGGTGCAGGAGCACCTGCCGCGCCTCGTCGAGACCGTCCAGCGCGCTGGCCGCACTGTCGTCTGGTGCTGCGATCCGATGCATGGCAACACCATCAAGGCCTCCACCGGCTTCAAGACGCGCCCGTTTGACCGCGTGCTGGGCGAAGTGAAGAACTTCTTCCAGGTGCACCGCGAGATGGGCACCTATGCCGGCGGCGTTCACATCGAGATGACCGGCGACGACGTCACCGAATGCGTCGGTGGTCTCTCCGCCGTCACCGAGGCGACGCTCTCGGATCGCTACAACACCTATTGCGACCCGCGCCTCAATGCCAGCCAGGCGCTCGAGCTGGCCTTCCTTGTCGCCGAGGAAGTGCACGCCCAAAAGCCTGTGCAGCAGCGACTTGCCGGTGAATAGGCGCATAATCGCCTGAACCGAAGATCGGGCCGTGCGTTGTGAAATCTGCGCGCGGCCTTTTTCTGCCGACTTGCCCCACCGATCGCTCTTGCTGTGAGTAGTTGATGCCCAAGTCCCTGTTTCCAAATGCCTCGGCTGAACGCCGCGACGAGCTGGAGCGCGACCCGACAGTCAAACTGCTCAATGAGTTTGATTGGGGGAATAGCTCTGTCGGCGCGATTCCCGATTGGCCGGAAAGCCTCAAGGGCGCTGTGCGGCTCGTAATGGTGGCCTCGACGCCCATGGTCATGATGGTGGGGCGGGACGGGCTGCTGATCTACAACGACGCCTATGCCCACTTCGCAGGCCAGCGCCACCCCGCCATCTTCGGCATGCCGGCGGTCGACGCCTGGCCCGAGATCGCCGAGTTCAACCGCAACAACATCGAACGCGGCCTGCGCGGCGAGTCCTACGCCCTGCGCGACCAGGAACTCGTGCTGAACCGCTATGGGCAGCTGGAATCGGGCTGGATGGATCTGCACTACAGCCCCATCGTCGACGATGACGGCACATCCATGGGCACGCTTTGCGTCGTCCACGAAACCACTGATCGTGTCCTTGCCAAGAAGGCCCTCGACCGCAGTGAGGAGCGGATGTCGCTGGCCCTCGCAGGCTCCGCCCTGGTCGGGACATGGGATTGGAACGTCCTCGACAATGTGGTGACCTCCGACGACCAGTTCGCAGCCATGTACAACATCGATCCGCAACTGGCCGGTCTCGGTGCGCCGATCGAGCAATATATGCTGGCCATCGACCACGAGGATTTGGCCCGGGTGGGCGCTGAGCTGCAGCGCGCACTCGATGAGCGCTCCGATTATCGCATCGAGTATCGCGTCGTCGCCAATGACGGCACGCGGCGCTGGCTGATGGCTTCGGGGCGGCCAAGGGTGGATGCGGAGGGCAGGGTCTATCGCTTCCCGGGTGTTGCGATTGACGTGACCCACCAGCGGCAGGCGGCCGAAGAACTCTCCCGCAGCGAGCTGCGGTTCCGCACGCTTGCCGACGCCATGCCGCAGATGGTCTGGACCACGCGCGCCGACGGCCATTGTGACTATTATAATGCGCGCTGGTTCGAGCAGACCGGGATCGCCCTCGATGAGGCCGATTTCGAGACCTGGGCCAGCATGTATCACCCCGATGATCGGGAGCGGGCGATGCAGGCGTGGGACCGCGCCCTCAAGACGGGCGAGCCCTACGAGATCGAATACCGCATTCGCCATCGCAACGGCGAATATCGTTGGGCGCTGGGGCGCAGCCTGCCGATCCGCGACGAGCAGGGCGAGATCATCCGCTGGATTGGTACCTGCACCGATATCCACGAAACCAAGCTGCTCGCCCAGGAGCGCGAGCTCGTCGCCCAGGAACTCAGTCACCGGATCAAGAATATCTTTGCCGTCCTCAACGGCATTATCGGCCTGTCAGCGCGTGGCCGCCCGGAGGTGAAAGCCTTCGCCGACGAATTGCGCCAGCGCATCTATGCGCTTGGTGAGGCCCATGACTTCGTGCGGCCGCAAAGCCATGCCCGCGCGCAGATGAGCGGCGAAGTGGTCATGTCCGCGCTGATCGACCGCTTGATGGTTCCCTATGAGATCGATGGCCGGAAACGCGTGGTGTTCGCCGGCGACGACATTGAGGTTGATGACGCGGCAGCGACGCCTCTGGCGCTATTGTTCCACGAACTGGGCACCAATTCGGCCAAATATGGAGCCTTCCATCAGGCAACCGGTCTCGTCCGCATTACCGGCACGCTCAATGGCGAAATCTATAACCTCGAGTGGCATGAAGAGAACGGCCCCGCGGTGACCGAGCCGGAAGTACTGCGAGGCTTCGGTACGCGCCTCGTGCAGATCGCTGTCGAAGGGCAATTGCGTGGGGCGATCAGCCGGGAATGGCGACCCGACGGGCTGGTAATGTCGTTTGATTTTCCGCTCGATTCCCTGCGCCACTCGAACCGGTTGCGCCCGCGGGCATCCCGCTAGCTCAGTTCGAGGTGAGGGTATTGGAGTTGCCCAAACCCCAGTCGAACAGTTTCAGCTGGCGCGGGGGGCGGGCCTCCGCCGTTCTGCGACGCTGAATGGCGTAGTCGATCACTTCGCGCAGATCAGATTCCGCGACAGGCTTTGAGAGGACACCCACCGTGCCGGGCACGCCGTCGCCCAGTTGCGCGGGATTGGCGGTGAGGAAGACGACCGTCACGCCATGCGTCTGTGCGAGGATCTTGCCGATGTCCTGGCCGGTCGGCCCGTCACGCAGGTTGAGATCGACCAGCGCAATCTCGGTCTGCGACGCAAGTCTCAACGCAGTGCGCTGGTCGCCGGCGATACCGACGGACTCATGACCCATCTCGGCGATGATTTCCTCGATCTCCGAGGCGACGATGTACTCGTCTTCTACGATTAGGACTCGACTAGACATAGGCGAAGGCTTTGGTTCTTTTCATTGACGTATCTGGGGCAACTCCGTAGCGCAGCTAGAGTTGCGTCCCGGCGGCGAATTGACGCGATTTTCTCGATGATAATGCGCCCATGAGATTACCAAATCACCAATCTACCCTTTGTGGCGCTTAGGGGAACATTAACCCTAATCGTTCAACTATTGCAAAGAAATCGGGCAAGTATGAATGCGCCGGAGGGTCAGATGAAATTGGTCGCGAAATCCACGGTAGCAATTTGTACACTCGCAATGGGCGGTCACGCTCTGGCTGCGGACTATTCCTCCCTGCGCCCGTCTTATCCTGACCAGTGGGAAACCAGCGAAGACAATCCGCTGCGGTTCGATATGGGCGTGCGCTACTGGTATTCCCTGGGCCGCCAGGAGCACTCGATCGGCGCCTTTTCCGAAACAATGGATACCAAGACCCATTCCGGCGAAGCCTTCGTGCGCATCGACGACCTGTCGACCCGCTCCTATCTCGAGGCGACGGGCGGCTATGGCATTGCCCATGAGGGTACCTATGCCACCAATGGCGGCGCCAGTGCCACGCTGCCGGCCGCGCGCCTTGGCTACGTGGGAGCCGACTTCGGCTGGCTGCCCCTCGGCACGGACGAGGCCAGCTTCGGTTTTGTGACCGGCTATCAGTACACCAATGACTCGCCCGACACCGGCCGGGCCAATTTCACCACCGCCAAAACCTCGGCGGATATCAATTGGTCGGACTCAGCCGGGATATGGAATGTCGGCGCGGATAGCGAAATCAACAATTTCGATGTCCACGCCCTCAAGGTCGGCATCGCGGGCAAGCTCGACTTCGACGCTTTCGACATCACCGGCGAAGCTGCCGTCACCCCATACGCGTGGGTCAATGGCACCTATGGTGCAGCGCAGATGCGCCCCGGTGAGCTATTCAGCGGCGTCTCGGACACGGCTACCGTTTTTCAGGGGTCCCCGGTCTCCATCAATGGGCACGCCTACGGGGCCTCCGGCAAGCTCATGTTGGGCTTTCATCCGACTGAAAACCTTACGATCCGCTTCGGCGGTAGGGCGTCCTACCTACAGGGCCAATATGACGCCACTTGGGACGAGGCGACCGTCGTCGCTCCAACGACAAATCAGCCCTCAACTAATCCGAACACGGGCGTCGTCACACCCGCGAATCCTCTTTTTTCTCCGCCGGCCCTCAACCAGCAGGCGTACATCCACAACAACAATCCCTTCTCCATGGTGCGCTACGGCGCGCTCTTCGAACTCGCCGGACGCTTCTAGCTGTCCGCCTGTCTCGCGACGCTTGCCCTCAACCGGCCCAACGGCTAAGTCTTGCGCGCGACCGGCTATGGCCGGTTGCTATCCGCAATAGTTAGGCCAGTACCGCCGTGACCGACCAGCTTCGAATTGCGCTCGCCCAGCTCAATCCCAAGGTGGGGGACCTCACCGGCAACCTCGCTCTGGCCCGTCAGGCGCTCGCCGATGCGACTGCCGCCAAGGCGGATATTCTGCTGCTCTCTGAGCTTTTCCTCACCGGCTACTTCCCGGATGACCTGCTGTTCAAGCCGCAGTTCGTGGCCGACGCGATCGCTGCCGCACACGCCCTTGTCGCCGAAACCGCTGGCACGGATGTCACCCTGATCCTGCCCACCATCTGGCGGGAGGGCGACGACCTCTACAATGCCGTGGTCGTGGCCGAAGCCGGCGAGATCACCGCCACGCGCTTCAAGCGCGAACTGCCCAATAGCGACGTCTTCTACGAAAAGCGCTACTTCAAGCCCGGTCCGCTGCCATTCCCGGTGACTATCCGGGGCGTCTCTGTCGGCATCCCCATCTGCGAGGACATCTGGCATTCCTGGGTCTGCGAGCACCTCATGCGCGAGGGCGCGGAAATCCTGCTCTGCCCCAATGGTTCGCCCTATTGGACCAACAAGCAGCATGGCCGCAAAAATCTCGTGCGCGCCCGTGTCGCCGAAGATGACGTGCCCTTGCTCTATCTCAACCAGGTCGGCGGACAGGACGAACTCGTCTATGACGGCGCCTCCTTTGCCATGGAGCCGGGCGACCGTCTCGTGCTGCAGGGCAAATCCTTCGAGCCCGACTTTATCCTCTCTGACTGGACCCGCGGTGAGAACGGCTGGACCTCCACCAACGGCGTCGTCAACGAACTGACCTCTGTCGAGGAAGCACCCTGGCGCGCCGCCGTTCTCGGTCTGCGCGACTACGTGCACAAGAACGGTTTTTCCGAGGTCGTTCTGGGCCTCTCCGGCGGCATCGACAGCGCTGTCGTCGCGGCAATGGCGGTGGATGCCTTGGGACCCGAAAAGGTCCACTGCATCATGCTGCCCTATCGCTATACCTCCGAGGCCAGCATCAAGGATGCGCGCGACTGCGCCGAGCTTCTGGGCGTGCGGTATGACGTTGTCTCCATCGGCAATCCCGTGGATCAGGCGCTGGCCGAACTCGCCCCGATCTTTGGCGATCGTCCTTCCGATCTGGCCGAGGAAAACATCCAGTCGCGCATGCGCGGCACCATCCTCATGGCCGTCAGCAACAAGCTGGGGTCCATGCTGCTCACCACCGGCAACAAGTCGGAAATGGGCGTTGGCTACGCCACCATCTATGGCGACATGAACGGCGGCTACAATCCGCTCAAGGACATGTTCAAGATGCAGGTCTATGCGCTGGCCGACTGGCGCAACAAGCATCTGCCTGGCGACTGCCGCGGCCCCGCGGGCATGGTCATCCCGCAGTCGATCATCGACAAAGCGCCCAGCGCCGAACTGCGCCCCGACCAGAAGGATCAGGACAGCCTGCCGCCCTATCCGGTGCTGGACGATATCCTCACCTGCATGGTGGAGGAGGAGATGGCCCTCGGCGACATCGTCGCGCGCGGCCATGATCCGGCTTTGGTCAAGCGCATCGAGCGCCTCGTCAATATTGCAGAATACAAGCGCCGCCAGTCCGCGCCTGGGCCAAAACTGTCGCCCAGGGCATTCGGGCTCGGTCGCAGATACCCGATTACCAATGGCTATAAGGATTTGACCGTCGGATGACAGTCGTACGCTGGGCTCCGTCCCCTACCGGTCGCATTCATCTTGGCAATGCGCGGCCGGCGCTGCTGAACTGGTTCTTCGCTCGCCGCAATGGCGGCCGCTACATCCTGCGCATGGATGACACGGACCACGCGCGCTCCACCCGCGAATTTGCCGATGGCATCGAGGAAGATCTTGCCTGGCTCGGCGTCGTGCCGGATCTGCTCGTGCGCCAGTCCGAGCGCACCGATCTCTATGACGCCGCCCGCGACAAGCTGATCGCTTCCGGCCGCCTCTATCCCTGCTACGAAACCGAGGAAGAACTCGACCGCAAGCGCGCCCGTGCCCGCCTTCTCGGCAAGCCGCCGATCTATGATCGCGCCGCGCTGGCTCTCACCGACGAAGACCGCGCCCGCCTCGAAGCCGAGGGGCGAAAACCCCATTGGCGCTTCAAGCTCGACGGTCGTCCCGTACATTTCAACGACCTCATCAAGGGCACGCAGACGGTCAACACCGCCTCCATGTCCGACCCGGTGCTGATCCGCGCCGATGGCAGCTATCTCTATACCCTGCCATCCGTGGTCGATGACATCGACCTCGGTGTCACCCATGTCATTCGCGGCGAAGACCACGTCTCCAACACGGGCACGCAGATCGAGATCATCGAGGCGCTCGGCGGCGCAATCCCCCAGTTCGCCCACCACAATTTGCTGACGGACGCGCAGGGGCAGGGCTTTTCCAAGCGCCTGGGCTCCCAGTCCATCGCCGACTTCCGCAATGACGGTTATGAGCCGCTCGCCATTGCCGTCATGGCGACCCTGACCGGCACCAGCCTGCCGATCGAACCCTATGCCGGGCTCGAGGACATCGCGTCCCGGCTTGAGCTGTCGATGATCTCCCATGGCTCCGCCCGTTTCGATCCCGCCGAGCTCGACGGGCTCAACGCGCGCCTCGTCCATGCTCTGTCTTACGCCGAAGCCGCGCCGCGCCTTTCCACCCTCGGGCTGGAAGGGGAGGCGATGTGGATGCTGCTGCGCGAAAATCTCGTGCGTTTCGGCGATATCGCTGAATGGTCCAAACTGGTCACCGGACCGGTCGAGCCCGTCGTCGCCCCGGAAGATCACGACTTCCTGGCGCTGGCCAAGGCGCTGCTGCCGCCCGATCCCTGGGATGCGACAACCTGGAGCCAGTGGACGGACGCGCTCAAGACCTCGACCGGCCGCAAGGGCAAGGCTCTGTTCATGCCGCTGCGTCTGGCGCTGACCGGCCGCTCGGATGGGCCGGAGCTTAAGAGCCTGCTCGTCCTGCTTGGGCGTACGGAGTGTCTGGCCCGACTACCCTGACGGTCTTGTCGCCGAAGTGAACAATACGCAGTTCGCTTTCGGCTGATGCCGTGCTGGCTGAGGGCTGCACGGCGATCTCACCCGGTCCCGCCGGACGACGGCGGGGCAGGGGCACATCCACCAGCGCAACCGTGCTCACCGCTGCCGCTTCGACGGCGGCGACGGTCACCGGCACTACCCCACGCGGATCGCGCAGGGGCAGGGGAAAACTCACCCCGGCAATATCGATCATCGCGCGACTGCTGCCGTCCTCGCTGTCGGCCATGGTCACCGTGCCGTCGGACTTGGGCGCGACGCGGCAGCTGGCGGCGCTGTCGAACTTGTTGCGATAGGCAAAGGCATTGGGCAGCGACGTATAGGGCGATCCCGCCATATTGCGCATCTGCTCCGGCTCCTGGCCGGGATTGTCATAGTAATAGAGCTCCACCGGCGTGTTCGGACACATCGCTTGGCATTGCTGGGCGTCGCTGCCGATATAGTCGCTCACAGTGGAATAGCTGATCGGCCAGAAATAGCCGTCGCTGAGGCGGACACAGACGGTGCGGACCGTCGAATACCCCTGATAGCCCCAATAGTCCCCGCCATCCACGAAATCGCCATTGGTGAAATCACCTTCCGACGTGGTGCCGAAAATGCGGTCGAAGATCGACTGGCGGTCCTGGTTGAACGTCGCGCTCGAGCCGGCATTGCAGCCGAAGCGGGCCATTTCCTGGAGAATCGCCTCGCGCTGCTGCGCCACGGCGCCGGCCGTTTCGACCGACTGGGCGACCTGGGCATACTGGTCGCGCAGGCGCAGCACCGAGCGGCCGACTTCCTGGCACTGCGGCGTCAGCGTGCGGCCGGCCTTGGCATCGTCATTACAGCCCTGGCGGATATACTGGCTCTCGGCATTCTGCACCTGCCGCGCAAGCTCCCGCACCGCCTGCGAATTATTCTGCAGCTGGCGGAAATCGCCGTTGCGGTCGAACTGGCGCAAGGCGCTTTCGAGCTGCCGGCATTGTGCAGCCTGAGCATAAGCGCTCGTCACATCCATGCTGAACATGGCCATTGCCAAAACAAGAAGCGCGAGAGCGCGAAAGCCGGTAGAGCTGAAATTCACTGTTTGGTCCTGTTCGCCCGCCGCAACTTCTGGCCTTGTGCCGCCTTAAGACATCGCTAGGGCAGATGGCAACATTATAGCGACCACGTTGCACGGCGATATCGCCCCAGTGCAACACTATTCCGGGAGATGTGCCCCTTATGAAACTCGCAACGTTGCGCTCCGCGCGGCCCGATGGCCAGCTCGTGGTCGTCTCACAGGATGGAACGCGCTTCGTTTCCGCCGGCCGCATCGCGCCACATCTACAGGCCGCGCTTGATGATTGGGACAATGCTGCACCCGCCTTGTCGGCGCTGGCGGCACAGCTGGACAATGGCGCGATCGCCGGGCAGCCCTTCGACAAGGCCGCCGCTCTTGCTCCTCTGCCACGTGCCTATCAGTGGATCGATGGCTCTGGCTACATGGGGCACCTGGAACGCGTGCGCTCACTCAAGGGCAGCCGCGACGAGGAACTGCAATCCGTCCGCCCAATGCTCTATCAGGGCGGCTCGGACACCATGCTCGCGCCCACAGATCCCATTCCCGCGCCGGCCGAGGATCTTGCCCTCGATTTCGAAGCCGAAGTCGCCATCATCATCGGCCCGGTTTCCATGCGCCCAAGCCGCGCCGAGGCCGAGGCCGCCATCCGCCTCGTGACCATCTGCAACGATGTGTCCCTCCGCCGCCTCGTGGCCGACGATCTGCAGAATGGCTTTGGCTTCTTTCACGCCAAGCCCTCTACCGCCTTTGCGCCCTTCGCCATCACCCCGTCAGGGCTGGGCGACAATTGGAGCAACAACCGCCTCCACCTGCCGCTGCGCGTCGAAGTCAATGGCACACTCTATGGCCAGCCCAATGCCGGCATTGAGGTGCATTTCGATTTCATCGATCTCATCGTGGAGGCCGCCCGCACGCGGCGCCTCTCTGCGGGCACCATCATCGGGTCGGGCACCATCGCCAATCGCCACGACGAAACCCTGCCGATCAAGGAAAACGGCATCGGCTTTGCCTGTATCGCCGAAGCCCGTACCGCCGAAAAAGCCAAGTTCGGCGCCGCACGCACACCCTTCCTCAAGGCCGGAGATCGCCTGCGCATCGCAGCCATCGGCAAGGACGGGCAGTCGGTGTTCGGCGACATGGACAACCCCATCCGCGCCGCTGAATAGCGGCTCGCGGGAGCGATAACATTCCCGTGTAGCCGTTGGGCGTTTACCGCCAACGTGTAAACCTCAATTCAGAGCCTGTTGATGGGAGGGCGTCGTCCGCCATCGAGGCAAAAGCATCATCCCCCCAAGGGTGATATTCGCCTCCAAAGCGATATGGGCGGCCTTCGGGCCGCCCTCTTTTCGTTTTGCGCTTGATTTCTCGGTCGTGGGCGGTCACTCTCCGCCCCATGAAGACCCTTGTCGTTCAGATTACCGACTGCACCATTATTATCTGCTAACTGGAAATGTTGGCGGAGCGGTCTTCTTCATCCCGATAGGTTTTTAAGGATAGAGGCTCCCCGCCAGGACCCCACGTCTGGCCATCAGGAAGCCTTCCATGAATTCGGCAAAGCCGCAGCTTTCCCTCTACAATACGCTCACCCGCACCAAGGCGCCCTTCGAGCCCATGGATGCCTCCAATGTGCGCATGTATGTCTGCGGTCCGACGGTCTATGATTTCGCCCATATCGGCAATGCGCGCCCGGTCATCGTCTTCGACCTGCTGTTCCGCCTGCTGCGCCATGTCTATGGCGCCGAACACGTCACCTATGTGCGCAACATCACCGACGTCGACGACAAGATCAACGCGCGCGCCCTGCGCGATTTCCCCGATCTGCCGCTCAACGAAGCCATTCGCAAGGTCACTGAAAAGACCGAGACCCAGTTCCTTTCCGACGTGAAAGCACTGGGCACGCTTGAGCCGACACACCAGCCCCGCGCCACCGAAAACATCGTCGAGATGCAGGCACTGATCTCGGCCCTGATCGAGCGCGGCCACGCCTATGAAACCTCGGGCGAAGTGCTGTTCGATACCCAGTCCATGCCCGATTACGGCCAGCTCTCCGGCCGAAATCTGGAGGACAATCTCGCCGGCGCCCGCATAGCCGTCGACGCTCACAAGAAAAACCCCGCCGACTTCGTGCTCTGGAAGCTCTCCTCCGAAAATGAGCCCGGCTGGGACAGCCCCTGGGGTCGCGGCCGTCCGGGCTGGCATATCGAATGCTCCGCCATGTCCGAGCGCTACCTCGGCGAGAGTTTCGACATCCATGGCGGTGGTCTCGACCTGATCTTCCCGCACCACGAGAATGAAATCGCCCAGTCCCGTTGCGCCCATGGCAGCCACTCCATGGCCAATGTCTGGATGCACAACGGGTTCCTGCAGGTCGAAGGTCAGAAAATGTCCAAGAGCCTGGGCAATTTCGTCACCATCAACGATCTGCTCCAGACCGGTGCCCTCGGCGGCCACGCCTGGCCGGGCGAAGTGCTGCGCCTCGCCATGCTGATGACCCATTACCGCGAGCCCATCGACTTCTCGTCCCGCCGCCTGGAAGAAGCCGAAGCCAAACTGCGCGACTGGCAGCGCGCTGCCGGTAAGGCAGATGCCCCGTCCGCCGAGCCCGACGCCGAGGTGATCTCCGCGCTCGCCGACGACCTCGGCTTCCACCGGGCCAGCGTGGCGCTGGATGCACTCGCCCGCCGCGCCAACCGCGGCGAAACCGACGCTGCCCAATCGCTTGCTGCCTCGCTGGTTTTCCTCGGCTTTACGCTGGACTCCGTCATCGGCTCCAACGAAGGCTGGGAGCCGCCCCAGCACATCGCGGCCGCCATCGCCGAACGCCTCGACGCCCTCAACGCCAAGGACTTTGCCAAGGCCGACACCATCCGCAACGACCTCGCCGCCCAAGGCATCGCTCTGCTCGACTACAAGGACGAAGCCGGCCAGCGCCAAACGAAATGGGAAGTGAAGCGGTGAGCCTGCGCCGGTCCATTGCTGACAGGAACTGTCGCCGTGTTCGAACAAGTCTGCTCGTCTTAATCAGAGGAGACGAAAATGCTTGATCACGTTGGAATTCTTGTCGCGGACTGGGCCAAGTCGAAGGCCTTCTACGATGCTGCCTTTGCAGCCTTGGGCTATCGCCTTCTTGCGGAAATCCCGGTTGAACACACCGGTGGCGTCAACGTCGGCGGCTATGGCCGAGACAAGCCTGATTTCTGGCTGACCGAAAGCACGGACACCGGTCCCGGCCGTCACTATGCCTTCGTAGCCGCCAACCACGCCGAGGTCGACGCCTTCTATGCCGCTGCCATGGCCAATGGCGGTCGGGATAATGGCGGCCCCGGACCGCGCCCGCATTATCACGCGCACTATTACGGCGCCTTCGTGATCGATCCCGACGGAAACAATGTGGAGGCCGTGTGCCATGCCCCAGGCTGACGCACATACCGGTGGCTGCCAGTGCGGCGCCGTGCGTTTCAGGGTGACCCGTCTGGGTCGCCCGTCCATCTGTCATTGCCGCATGTGCCAGAAGGCTTTCGGCGGCTTTTTCGGCCCGCTGGTGACCGCGCATAATGCGGTCTGGACCCGCGGCCAGCCAAAATGGTTCCAGAGCTCCAACGCCGCCCGCCGCGCCTTCTGCGGCGAGTGTGGCACCCCGCTCGCCTATGAAACGCGCTTCGGGCTGGAACTGGCCATCGGTACCTTCGATGATCCCGCCGTCGCCGCCCCCGAAATCCAGGTAAACCCCACCGACAAGCTGCCCTTTTTTGATGGCCTCACCAGCCTGCCGGTCCGCGCCGAGGTCGGCGACGAATGGCGCGACTTCATGGCCGGAATCCACTCCAACCAGCATCCGGACCACGACACCGAGGACTGGCCGCCCACGCAGGGAGACGAGTGATGCGCCGCTATGCCATCGAAGTCAGCGGTGGCTGCCAATGTGGCGCGGTGCGCTACCACGCCACCGAAATGCTGGATAATGCCCACATCTGCCATTGCCGAATGTGCCAGAAGGCGGTTGGCAACATCTTTGCCGCTCTGGTGGCGGCGCCGCGCGAGGCCATCACCTGGACCCGCGGCGAACCCGCCCGTTTCCGAAGCTCGGACCACGTTGATCGCGGCTTTTGCCGGGATTGCGGAACGCCGCTCTTTTACGAAGACGTCTCCGGCGACCGCGTAAACTTCACCATCGGTTCGCTCGACCACCCGGAAAACTTCCCGCCGGGCGCCAATACCGGCAATGAGGCCCGTGTGCCCTGGTTCACGACGCTTCTCAGCATTGAAGACGGCGGCGCCACCGAACAGCCCGATCGCAGGGATTGGTGGAGCGCCATCCAGTCCACAAACAACCAGCATCCGGACCACGACACCTCTGTCTGGCCCCCGCACAAGCAAGACTAGACCGACAAGGCCCGAAAATGTCCCGAGAACGCCTCTATCTTTTCGACACGACCCTGCGCGACGGAGCGCAGACGGCCGGCATCGAATTCTCGCTCGAGGACAAGATCGCCATTATTGACCTGCTCGAGCAATTGGGCGTCGACTATATCGAGGGCGGCTATCCCGGCGCCAATCCGGTCGATACGGCCTTTTTCGAGAAGGGCCGCACCCGCAAGGCGACCTTCACTGCCTTCGGCATGACCAAGCGGGCAGGGCGCTCTGCCGCCAATGACCCCGGCGTGCAGGGCCTCGTCAATTCCGCCGCCGATGCCACCTGCTTTGTCGCCAAGGCCTGGGACTATCAGGTCGAGCTCGCGCTCGGCTCCACAACCGACGAGCATCTCGAAGGCATCGCCGACACGGTCCGCAATGCCGCCGCCGCCGGCAAGGAAGTGCTCATCGACCTCGAGCACTTCTTCGACGGCTTCAAGGCCAACCCGGAATATGCGCTGACCTGCATCACCACCGCGCTCAATGCCGGCGCCCGCTGGGTCGTGCTCTGCGACACCAATGGCGGCACCATGCCGTCCGAAGTCCGTGAGATTGTCGGAAAAGTGCTGAAATTCGCCCCCGGCGATCGTCTCGGCATCCATCCGCACGACGACACCGGCCAGGCCGTTGCCAATGCACTCGCCGCCGTCGAGGCCGGCGTGCGTCAGGTGCAGGGCACGCTCAACGGTCTGGGCGAACGCTGCGGCAATACCAATCTCATCACGCTGATCCCGACGCTGGTTCTGAAACCCTTTTATGCCCAGCGCTTTGAAACCGGCATCACCGCGGACCATCTCGAACGCCTGACCCATATCTCGCGCGCCTTCGATGATCGCCTCAATCGCGCCCCGGCGCGCCAGGCGCCCTATGTCGGCGCCTCGGCCTTCGCCACCAAGGCCGGCATCCACGCCTCGGCGCTGCTCAAGGATTTTTCCACCTATGAGCATGTGCCGCCCGAAAGCGTCGGCAATGAACGCTCCATCATGGTCAGCCAGCAGGCCGGCAAGTCCAATCTGCTGACCGCTCTCGCCCGTCACAATATCGCACTCGAAAAAGACGATCCGCGCCTCGAAAAGCTCCTCGCCACTGTGAAAGAGCGCGAAGCCCGCGGCTATTCCTATGATGGCGCCGATGCGTCCTTTGCCGTTCTGGCCCGCCGCGTCCTCGGCACGCTGCCGAATTTCTTCGACGTCGAGCACTACCGTGCCATGGTCGAGCGCCGCCACAACGCCCAGGGCGAGGAGATCACCGTCACCGAGGCGGTCGTAAAACTCCGCGTTCAGGGCGAGCTGCTGATGTCGGTCGCCGAGGGCAACGGCCCGGTCAACGCCCTCGACCTCGCCTTGCGAAAAGATCTGGGCGTCTATTCGTCCCGCATCGAGGATCTCGAACTGGTCGACTTCAAGGTGCGTATCCTCGACGGCGGCACGGGCGCGGTCACCCGTGTGCTGGTTGAAAGTCGCGATGGCAGCGGCGAACGCTGGGTCACCATCGGGGTTTCGCCCAATATCATTGATGCCTCGTTTGAAGCTCTGTATGAATCAATCACATACAAGCTGTTGAAGACTGAAGCGGCGCAGGATTCGACACGAGGGGAACAGCATCAACCGGCGCGGATTGCCGGCTGACAAAAGTCCGGGAGGACAAACTGGCCGAAACCGCTCCGAAACGACCTCTTGCCCTGACTATCGGGGCAGCAGGCGTTACTCTCCTTACCGTCGTTGGCGTGCTGACCGGTCCCACGGTCATCAACTGCTTTTCCAGCAGCGACGGTTTTGGTCAGTGCGTTCAGACGCGCCTTGCCGACGTCGGCCTCTTGCCGCGCCCGCCCGCTCCACCGGTCGTCGCCGATAGCGAGGAGGCTGTCGGCGCCGTATCCGAATCGGTTGTCGAGCCGGAAGTGGCCATTGCCGAGCCTGCGCTCGACGTCACGCCGCCCGAAGCGGCGGTCGCCGTCCCTGAAAATCTCATTGCCGCAACTTTTGGCCTGCTCCGCGCCGAGCCCGATGGCTCTGTCGTCATCGCCGGCAGCGGCACGCCGGGCAGCGAGATCGAAGTCTATGCCAATGGCTCGCTCCTTGGCCGCGCCACGGTCGAAACCAGCGGTGACTGGGTGCTCGTGCCCGATGCCCCGCTGCCTGCTGGCCCGCTCGAAATCACCCTTGGTGAAAAGGGCAAGACCGGTCAGGCCGAGCAGTCCTTCGTCGTCGTCATCAACGAAGACAAGAAGAGCCAGCCGCTCGTCGTCGCCAGTACGCCGGGCCAAGCCAGCGACATCCTGCAGGGTCTCGAACGCCCCGAAACTGCGGCAGTAGCCCAGATCGCCGAGGCCACGCCCACAACCCAGCCGGAAGCCGCCCCCGCCAGCGCGGAACAGCCGCAGACGCCTGCCGAAAATCCTGCCGTCGAAACCGCTCCTGCCCAACCGGCAGAACCCGCGAGCGCCGAACCGAGCGTCACCGCAACCGACGTGCCGGCCACGCAGCCTGATGCTCCGACGCCTGTGGAGACCGCTGAACCAGAAAACGCGGTAGCAGCGACCGAAGAGCCTGCCGCTCCAGCTGAGACGACTCCCGCTCCTGAGGCTACCCCAGCCGCCACGCCGGCTGAGACACCAGTCGTGCCAGCGACCGGCGTAGCTGTGGCCGAGCCCGTCGAGACTGCGGAAGTAACCCAGCCGGAAGCTCCGGCCGAGCCGGCAGCCGCCGTGGAAGAGCCTGCGGCCACCGTTCCCGCCGTGCAGACCGCTGACGCTCCGGCAGACGCAGCGCCAGCGACCAGCGAACCGGCCGAAGAACCGCAGACCCAGGTTGCTGCCGTCGAACAGCCGACTGCGCCGACCACTGCCGAAACGCAAACTGCGGCCCCGGCCACGGTCCCACCCACCATCGACGCCATCGAGATCGAGGGTGATCGTACCTTCTTCGCCGGTGCCGGCCCAGATGGGGCAACTGTCCGGCTCTATGTCGACAACGCCTTCATCGCCGACGCGCAGGTCGAGGGTGGGCGCTGGCTGGTGGAGGCTGGCTCGGTCCTGACCAAGCCCAATCAGCGCATCCGCGTCGACCTTCTCCAGCGTGGGACGGCTACCGTCATCGGCCGCGCCGAGGTCGATTTCGTGCTCGAGCTGCCACCCGGCGACGAGCCGACGGCCGTAACAACGGCCGAACAGGCATCCCCGCAGGCGACTGCCGAGGCTGAAGAGCCTGTCGTCGCTGCAACCACTCCGGCTGAAACACCGGCCCAGACCAGTGAACCCGCCGCCAGCGCAACAGTGGAAACGCTCACCGTGCCTCCGGCCACGACGAGCGAGACCGCACCATCTGCTACTGTGGCTGAAACTCCGGTGACGCAGCCCGCTGCACCAGAGGCGCAAGCTGTCGACGCGCCTGCAAGCCAGCCAACGTCAACGACTTCTACCGAAGTTGCCCAACCTGCAACGCCGGCAATCGCGAGCGCCGAAACCCCCGCAGTTGCCCAGGCCCCAGCCGTGGAAGCCGAGGCGGCGCCGGCCATTCCAACCATGGTGGCCGTCTCCATGGGTGGTGCCGATGCCCAGCGCTTTGCCGCCGGCAAGGCCATCATCCGGCGTGGCGACAATCTCTGGACCATCGCCCGCCGCGTCTATGGCACGGGCATGAAGTTCACCACTATCTACGAGGCCAACACCGGCCAGATTCGCGACCCGGATCGGATCTATCCCGGTCAGGTGTTCAACCTGCCCACGGAATGACGCAAAATCTCTGCAAAACGGCGCCGCAAGGCGCCGTTTTCGTCTGGGGGATTGACCTCGGCACCGTTCCTCACCATGTTCATCGCAATTCACCGATCATTTGTTCTGGCCCATGCGCGACGACGACATAGCGACGATCATGCGAGCCATGGGCCATCCGGTCCGGCTCAACATTCTGCGCATCCTTTCTGCGCAGCAGGGAAACTGCTGCTGTGGCGATGTCACGGAATCCCTGCCGCTCGCCCAGTCGACCGTGTCCCAGCACATTAAAGTCCTGCTCGATGCCGGGTTGATCGAGCGCAAGCCAATCGGTACGCGCAATCGCTACGTCATCCGGCAGGATCGCCTGTCTGAAGTCGGTGATGCCTTCGGGGGACTTCTGGGCTGCCTTGCGCCTGTCCCCACCCCACAGGAAACGGAACTGGCCTGATGCGCCCTGACACCACTGAAAAGAAGCCGTCCGTTAGCGCGGACGAAGGTTCCGTATTTGCGACGGTGCGCAATCTCTGGGCCTATATGTGGCCGGCGGATCGTCCTGATCTGCGCCTGCGCGTCATCCTCGCCATTGGTGCCCTGCTGCTGAGCAAGGTCGCCACCACCCTCATTCCTTTCGCCTATAAGGGCATCATCGACAGCCTCGACGGCAGCGCGCCGGACAATACTCTGGTGCTGGGCCTCGCCATTCCCATCGTGCTGGTCATCGCCTATGCGCTGGGCAATGTCGTCGATGCCGGTTTCCAGCAATTGCGCGATGTCCTCTTCGCCAGTGTCGGCCAGAACGCCGTCCGCAAGCTGGCCCTCCAGACTTTCCACCACATGCATGCGCTCTCGCTGCGCTTCCACCTCTCGCGCCGCACCGGCGGGTTGAGCCGTGTCATCGAGCGCGGCACCAAGGGCATCGAAGCGGTCGTCCGCTTCGCCATCCTCAACATTGCCCCCACCATCGTTGAATTCATCGTCGTGGCGGTGGTCTTTGTCTGGCTGTTTGGCCTGAGCTATCTCGGCGTCCTGGTGGTGATGATCTGGGGCTATCTCTATTTCACCATCAAGGCCTCCAACTGGCGCATCACCATCCGCCGCCAGATGAACGAGAGCGACACCGACGCCAACGGCAAGGCCATCGACAGCCTGCTCAACTACGAGACGGTGAAGTATTTCGCCAATGAGCAGATGGAAGCCGAGCGCTTCGATCGGTCCATGGCCGGTTATGAGCGCTCCGCCATCCGCATCTGGACGTCGCTGGGTTTCCTCAACTTCGGCCAGGCGGTCATCTTCTATGCCGGCTTCCTCGCCATCTCCATTATGGCCATCATGGGCGTCATGGATGGCACGCTGACGCTGGGCGACTTCGTCCTGCTCAACACCTTCCTCATGCAGGTCTACCGCCCGCTCAATTTCATCGGCTTCGTCTATCGCGAGCTGCGCCAGGGCCTCACCGACATCGAGGAGATGTTCAAGCTGCTCGATCAGGCCCCGGAAATCACCGACAAGCCGGATGCCAAGCCGCTGGCCGTAACCGGTCCGACCCTGCGCTTCGAGGACGTCACCTTCCACTATGACGCCGACCGTCCGATCCTCAAGGGGGTCAGCTTCGAGGTGCCCGCCGGCAAGACCGTCGCCATCGTCGGCCCCACCGGGGCAGGCAAGTCGACCATTTCGCGTCTCCTCTATCGCTTCTACGACGTCACTGGCGGCCGCATCACCATTGATGGCCAGGACCTGCGCGACGTCACCCAGAAGAGCCTGCGTTCGACCATCGGCATGGTCCCTCAGGATACGGTGCTCTTCAACGACACCATCGGCTACAACATCGAATATGGCCGCCCCGGCGCCAGCCGTGCTGAAGTCGAAGAGGCGGCCCGCATGGCTCAGGTCGGCAACTTCATCTCCTCGCTCCCCAAGGGCTATGATACGCCCGTCGGCGAGCGTGGCCTGAAACTTTCGGGCGGTGAAAAGCAGCGCGTGGCCATTGCCCGCACCATCCTCAAGGCGCCGTCGATCCTCATCCTTGACGAGGCCACTTCCGCTCTCGACACCAAGACCGAGCGCGATATCCAGGCGGCCCTCGACGTCGTATCGCGCAACCGCACCAGTGTGGTCATCGCCCACCGGCTCTCCACCGTCGTCAATGCCGATGAAATCCTCGTGCTCCGCGAAGGTCAGATCGCCGAACGCGGTAACCACGCCGCGCTCCTCGCCCAGGAAGGCCTCTACGCCCAGATGTGGAGCCGTCAGCGCGAAGCCACCGAGGCCGAAGAAGCCCTCGCCCGCACCCAGGAAGACCCCGACGGCTTCGTCAAACGCGGCGCGCCTGCTGGCGAGTAACGCCCAATCCAATCCACCTCTTCTCCTCCCCCTGACAGGGGGAGGCCGAGAGGGGGGCAGAGAGCTACGACCTCGTCAGCGCCTACCATCTGACACAAAAAAGGCCCGCATCGCTGCGGGCCTCTTATTTTTGGTTTGTTGACCGACCTATTCGGCAGCGTCCCGGCGACTGACAATCGTGACACCATTGGTGTCATGCTCTACCAGCCCGGCATCCTTGGAGACGATGAAGCGCTTGGCGCCGTCCACATCGTCAGGAATTTCCACGGCCATGCCGTCAAATCCGGCTGGAGCCGCGACTGCCGCCTTCGGACGGAACGGCGAGGCGATGGAGTGCCCAATGCTGCTGAGCCAGGCGCCGACGCCCTTGATCTGCTTCCACATCACGCTCGGCGCCGTCACCATCACCGGCACCATCACAAGCGTCAGCGCGGTAGAGAAGAAGAGCCCCGAAACCAGCGCCGCCGAGAGATGGATGAACCATGATCCGGCCAGCCCGCCGATGACGATCTCGCGGCGGATGAAGTCGAACTCTATGTTCGCCCACATCGGGATCACGCCCAGCGCCGTAAGGAACGCCGTCAGCAACACCGGGCGCACGCGCTGGCTCACGGTCAGCAACATGGCCTTCACCGGCTCCACCGCCTGGTGGCGATTGTAGTCATTGTAGGTGTCGATCAGCACGATGCCGTTCTTCACCACAATGCCCGCCAGCGCCACGATCCCGAGCCCGGTCATGATCGCCGAGAAGCTCATTCCCGTCGCCAGCATGCCGAGCAAGACACCCGCCACCGACATGATCACCGTCGAGAGGGTCACCATCACCTGGTAGAAGCTGTTGTACTCAAGCAGCAGGATGAAGAAGATCAGCGCCATCGCCATGCCAAAAGCCTGGACGATGAAGGCGTTTGCGTCGCCCATTTGTTCTTCCGCACCGCCAAAGGCGACGCTAACCCGATCCGGGAAGTTCTGGGCGCTGATCCAGCTCTGCAGCTCCTGCACCTTGTCGGCGGCATAAACGCCGTCGGGTAGATTGGTAAGGCCTGCGGCGACATTCATCGCATAGACCTGGTTGCGGCGCTGGATATTGGCGACCTTGGGCACAGGGGTCCGATCGATGAAATTGGACACCGGGATCATGCCCTGGGCAGTAGCGATCCGCATAGAGTCGAGCGCGTCGAATGTGCGCTCTTCCTGCGGCAGGCGCACACGGATATCGAGCTCGTCGCCGGTTTCCGCATCGCGGTATGTTCCCAGCTTCACGCCGGAGGTGATCAGCTGCACATAGGGCACGAGTTCGCGCACGCCGATGCCATATTTGCCCGCTTCCGGCCGGTCCACGGTAATATGCCAGTCGATACCGGGGGAGGGGCGTCCGTCCTCGAGATCCACCACTTCCGGCCAGCTGGCCAGATGGTCGCGGATGGCGGTCACGGTCGGCACGAGGTCATCGTAATTGCTGCTCTCGACGCGCAGATTGATGTCCTTGCCCGCCGGCGGCCCGTTCTCGGCCGCGATCACCTGAATATCGAGCCCGGCAAACTGGCTGACCCGCTGGCGGATATCGCCAAAAATCTCTTCGGCCGGAACGCGATTGTTCCAGTTCACCAGCTGCAGCTGGAAATTGCCGATTGTATCGGGCGGCATGGTGCCGAATGCGCCGGTCGTGCCGAACTGCATGATCACGTCCTGGATGCCGCGGACTTCAAGCAGCTCCTGTTCGACCTCGATCAACATGGAGCGGACTTCCTGGGGCGAAAAATTGCCCTGTCCGACCACTGCCACTGTCGCATATTCCGGCTCCGACGCCGGAAACGCCTCGGTGCCCGTCGGGTTCATCGCATAGGTCACGAAAATCGTGGCGATAATCCCGAACCCCACCGCCAGCGTCGGCAATGGCCAATGCAGCAGATGCTCCATCGTGCGCACATAGACGCCGGTGATCCCGCTGACCTTTTTGGGGTCGAACTTATCGGGATACATGACGATGTCGGCTTTTTCCTTTTCCTTCTCGTCCACATGGGTCGAGGCGATCACCGCGCCGATCACCGGCATGAAGATCAGGGCCGAAACCAGCGAGGCGATCATGACGATGATCACAATCGTCGGCAGATAGGTCATGAACTTGCCGATGATGCCCGGCCAGAACAGCAGCGGCACGAAGGCGCCCAGCGTCGTCGCCGTCGCACCCAGCACCGGCACGAACATTTTCCGCACCGCCAGGATAAACGCCTCCTTCTTGGAAACGCCCTCCTGCAGCTTTCGCTCGGCATATTCGACCACCACAACGGGGTCGTCCACCAGCACCCCCACTGCGATCACGAGCCCGAACATCACCATCATGTTGATGGTCATGCCCAGCATTTCGGCCACGAGGAACGCCATCATGAACGACAGCGGGATGGAGAGCCCGATCATCAGGGCAGGGCGCAGGCCAAGGGTGGCGATACAGGTGACCAGCACCAGCGCCACAGCGGTCAGCACTGCCGCCTCAAGCGAACGGAAGAGGCTTGTCGTGGTCTCGGCCTGGTCGAGGAAGAAGCTGTAGCTCACCCCGCCTGGCCAGTCCTCGGCGGCCTCCGCCGTCACTGCGCGGACCTTGTCCGACACATCGATGATATTGGTGCCCAGCTTCTTGGAAATGCCAAGGATCAGGGCTGGCGAGCCATTGACCTGGGTATATTCGGTTGCGTCCGCCAGCGTCCGGGTAATGGTCGCCACATCGCCGAAGGTCACAACGGTATTTCCGTCGGTCTTGATCGGCAGGCTGTAGACGTCCTCGGCCGTGGTGATCAGCCCCGGTACTTCAATGTTGAACGAGCCCTGTCCGGTGTTGAGCGTACCGCCCGGGACCACCATGTTGTTGCGGCTGAGCGCGTCGAACAGCTGCCCGGCGGTCAGCCCATAGGCTTCGAGCCGCAAGAGGTCGATCCGCACTTCGAGCTGCTCCTTGCGGGCGCCCGAAAGCTTGGCTTCGCGCACCTCGGGAATGCCCTCGAGCGCGTCCTGCAGCATCTCGGCCCGGCGCACCAGTTCCTTTTCCGGCGCCGTGCCATAGACGGCCACGGAAATGATCGGCTGGCCGACAATGTCGATTTCATTGACGGTCGGATCATTGGCGTCATCGGGCAGCTTGGCCTTGATGGCATCCATCTTGGCGCGGGTATCCGCCAGCGCCTGATCCTTGTCGGTATTGATATCGAATTCGAGGAACACCGAGCCGTGCCCAGTGGTCGCGGTGGAGCTGATGTTCTGCAGCCCCGGCAGATTGGCCAACTCTTCTTCAGCCGGCTTGACGAGGAGGTTCTCCGCGTCGCGCGGCGACACGCCCGTCTGGTTTATCGAGACGTAGAGATAGGGAACGTCGATGGCCGGAAAGCTCTCCTTGGGCATGGAGAGATAGGCGCTCGTGCCCGCCACCAGCACCACGGCCATGACCGTGAGCACCACGCGCGGCATTCTCAGGATTTTCTCGATGAAGTCGAGCATGTGAGCTGTCCTCAGCTGGCTTGCGCTTGGGCCGGCACGTCAGCCGGGCTGGCCTTCACGGCCTGTCCGGCGGTCACACTTTCCTGTCCAACGGTGATCACGTTGGCGATCACCGGCAGGCCGGTCACCCAGACGCCCTGACGGGTGTCGCTGACGATAGTCACGGGATAGAAGGCCACGACGCCGTCCTCGACGGTGCGCACGCCCAGCTTCCCGTCATCGTCCAGCGTCAGGGTCGATTGCGGCAGCAGGTGCCCAGGCGCAGTTCCCAGATTGACGACGGCTTCCGCCGTCACGCCGTCGCGGATGGCGAAGTCGGCGTTCGGCAGTTCGATTTCGACCGGGAAGGCGCGGGTGGCATTGTCGGCGCGCGAGGCGATATAGGTCACCTTGCCTTCGACAGTCTGGCCCGTCACCGTCTTGATGGTGGCGTCGAGCCCGAGCCGGGCGAGGCCGATATGGGCTTCGGGCACCATGCCGGCAAAGACGATCGGGTCGAGCTGGATAATCGTGGCGCAGGGGCTGCCTGCCGCCAGCATCGAACCGGCGAGCGCCAGCGGATCCTGCACGAGCCCCGGCACCTTGGCGCGGATTTCCGTGCGGGCGAGTTCCGCCCTTGCATTGTCGAGCCCGGCCTGTGCCGAGGAAACGGCTGCCTTGGCCCCGCTAAGGGCCACTTCCACCGCATTGGCCGTATTGGCCGCGGCGACGCCGCGCGAGCGCAGGTCGACATTGGTGTCATAGTTGAGCTGTGCCTGAGCCAGACCCGCCTCGGCCTGTGCCAGACCGGCTTCGGCCTGAGAGACGGCGGCGGCGCGCGTGCCCTGATCGAGCGTGCACAATTGATCGCCGACTTCGACGCGCTGTCCCTTGGTGACATGCACCACGTCGACCGTGCCGGCGGTTTCGGCGACGGCGGTCACCGCCGCCTTGGCCTGGGTGCGGCCGCGCAGCGGAACTTCGAGCGGCATCGGCTGGGCGGTGAACATCTGCACGCGCACATTGGGCAGCGTCGCATTCACACCGGAGGCTTCGGCATTGCGCTCGGCGATCGACAGGCGCGGATCGGTTGCCGGTTCGGGGTGCTCGGCCAGAACGCCGGCATCGGCCAGCGCATTGTGGAGGGGCCCGTGCTCTTCACCTTCGATGACCGAGATGATGGGCTTTTCGCCGTTCCCCGGGCCGTTTCCGCCGATGACGAGCGTCCCGGTCGCGAGCCACGCGCCCGCGCCCAACAGGATCAGGAAGGCCAGGCCGTAAGAAAACAGTGCACGCATCGAGTAGTCGCCCCTCTATTCCGCCGCGTCCTGACGGGGATCGGCCTTCGCAAGTTCAGTTAGTTCGTGCATATGGGTGCGCAGATAGGTCTCCGCAACGTCCAATACACTGCGTCCGTAGTTGATCACCCAGCGGTCTGCAGCTGTGCAGCCGTCGTTAGTTGATACGTCGTCAAGCTTCTGTCGGCTCTCGCTCAGACGCTTTAAATGTTCATTTGCGCGTTGCTCGACGAGTTCTTTCGGTAAAATCCGCGCGAACCGGGCCAGAAGCAGGAACGGGCTGCGGTAGACGTCGTCGCCAAGCGGCCCCAGCAGCTCTTCGGCAAACTCTGCGCGACCCGCATCGGTAATGGAGTAGATCTTGCGCGCCGGCTTTCCCGGCTGCGGCACGGTGCGGCTGGTCACCAGCCCTTCCTGCTCCAGCTTGGCCAGGGCAGGGTAGATCGAGCCGAAGCTGGCTTCGACGAAATAGGCAAACTCGCCGTCCACACTCAGGCGGCGGATATCATATCCCGTAGCCTCGCCCTCGTAGAGGATCGACAGGCACAGCGTCCTGACATTCATTGGCACGTCCCGGCATATTTCGGTTCGATATATGCTCGGGCTATATATCCCGGCCGACACGGACGCAAGCGGGGGCCCGAAAACGTGTTTGCAGATCAGTTAAGCGCGGCGTGCATGCCTCATCCCAAAAGGCTGCGCATCTCTTCTGCGGCTCGCTGCGCCAGCGTCATGCTGTTCGCCGCCACGAAATAGGGATTGAGAAATCCCAGCTCGTGCTTGCCATAGCGCATCGGCTGGCCATCCAGCGTCACAACGCTTCCCCCTGCAGCTTCTAGCACTGCCTGGCCCGCCGCGGTGTCCCATTCGCAAGTTGGCGTAAAGCGCGGGTAAAGCTGTGCGTCTCCACGCGCGAGAAGGCAGAACTTCAGCGACGAGCCGACCGACACATCCGCCTCGACATCGAGCGTGCGGCAAAGCTGGTCCAGCGCCTCGTGCCCATGCGAACGGCTGGCGACAATCCGCAACCGCGCCCGCGAGCCCACTTCGATCGTCTGCCGCTCCTGCAGCACGCCGTTGCGGATAACACCCGACCAGGCGCCGTCCCGGTCGCCAACGAATAGCTCGCCCGTCACCGGCGCCAGCACCACGCCCATCACCGGCGTGCCATGTTCGATCAGCCCGATATTGACCGTGAACTCGCCGTTCCGCTTGATGAATTCCTTGGTCCCATCCAGCGGATCGACCACGAAATAGCGCTCGCCCAGAACCGGTATGATCCCAGCCGCCACGCTTTCTTCGCCCAGGATCGGCAGGCCGGTCGGCGCCAGATGTTCGATGATGATCGCTTCGGCCGCCGCATCGGCTTCGGTCACCGGCGATCCGTCCGATTTCGCCACGGCATGGATCGGGCGGGCGTAGACCGCCATGATCACTTCTGCCGCTGCAATGGCGGCCTCAACGGCAATCTCGGTCAGCGAACGGGTCGCCAGACTGGGCGAAACGCTCATTCGCCACCGCCAATGGTTACGTCGAGACCGAGGTCGAGGGGCTTCGACCCCATGGTGATCTGGCTGGTGGAAATATAGTCGACGCCGGTCTCGGCAATCGAACGCACCCGGTCGAGCTTCACCCCACCCGAAGCCTCGAGCTTCGCCCGCCCGGCGTTAATCGCTACCGCCTGCCGCAGCAGATCATTGTCCATATTGTCGAGCATCACGATGCTTGCCCCGGCTGCCAGTGCTTCCTCCAGCTCCGCAAGGGTCTGCACTTCGATTTCGATGGCGACAAGATGACCGGCAAAGGCTTCCGCCGCCTTGTAGGCTGCGGTGACGCTGCCCGCGACGGCAATGTGATTATCCTTGATCAGGATGGCGTCATTGAGCGCATAGCGGTGGTTCGCTCCGCCGCCGCAGCGCACGGCATATTTCTCGAAGGCCCGCAGCCCCGGAGTGGTCTTGCGCGTGTCACAGATCTTTGCAGAGGTCCCCGCGACCTCGTCCGCATAGCGCCGGGTCAGCGTGGCAATCCCGCTCAGATGATTGACAAAATTGAGCGCCACGCGCTCCGCCGACATCACCAGCCGGGCAGGGCCCGACACCAGTGCCACGACGCCGCCGACTTCCACGCGATCCCCATCGCTGAGCTGCGGCTCAAAGCTGATCCCGTCGCCGACCAGCCGAAACGCCGCTGCCGCCAGATCGAGACCAGCAATGATCCCCATCTCGCGGGCCGAGAGGCTCGCCACCGCCCAGGCATCGGGCGCCAGCACCGCCTGGCTGGTCAGGTCACCGGCCTGGCCCAGATCTTCAGCCAGGGCATTGAGAACGGCGCTCTCGACAAGATGGCGCGGAAGCTGGGCGGGCAGGGCGAGCATGGCACATCACAAGCAGAAGAAATCCTCCCCGTGCTTTACGCTTCCGCCCGCCCGCTGGCAATGTTTTGCCCTAGCGCAGGAGGCTCTGCGCCCCGTCGATCCAGATGGGTGAACCCGTGATGTGCCGCGAGCCATCCGAGGCCAGAAACAGCACGAGATCTGCGACATCCTCGGCCTTGCCCGGCTCTCCGCCGGTCAGCGGAATATCGCCCTCGGGGAACTCCACCGGTACCTCAGCTTCTGCGGTGTTGCGCGCCTCGGTATTGTCGGAAATCTCGGACTCGATCGCGCCCGGGCAGATCGCATTGACTCGGATCCGGTGCTCCCCGAGTTCCACCGCAAGCTGCTGGGCCATCGCCACCTGTCCCGCCTTGGTCACCGAATAGGCGGTCGCACCGGGATTGGTGAAAGTGCGCGTCCCGTTGATCGAGGAAATAATGATGATCGAGCCACCGCCCGCCTTCTTCAAGTGCGGCACGGCGTGGTGGATGGTCAGATACGTGCCGCGCAGATTGACCGAGATTGTCTTGTCCCATTCCTCGGGTGTGAGGTCGTCGATCGGCGCCCACATGCCATTGATCCCGGCATTGGCCACCACAATGTCGAGCCGCCCGAATTCGGCAATCAGCCCCTCGACCAGCGCCTTCATCGCCGCGTCATCGGACGTGTCGGCCGTCATCGCCTTGGCCTGTCCGCCCGCATCGCGGATCGTCTTGGCCGTCTCTTCGACCTCTTCGGCCGTACGGCTCATCGCCACCACGATGGCTCCGGCCTTGCCGAGCGCCAGCGCTGCGGCCTCCCCAATACCCGAGCCAGCGCCGGTCACCAGCGCCACCTTGCCATCCAGATTGTTCATTGCGTGCCTCCATGTGTTGGAGGCTCAACGCAAAAGGGGCGCCCAATCGTTCCGGGCGCCCCGTTTCACTCACATCGGTTCTAGCGGACCGGCCGTTCGGTGTGGTCCGCCTCGATGATGGCCTGGGTCAGGCTCCCCGTCGCCGGATAGAGCGGAATGAGGCAGGCCTGCAGCGCGTGGTAAAGGTCCGGCTTGCCGACAAACAGGTTCGATGCCGGGGTCAGATCTTCCTTGAGCTCGCTCAGCCACCCGCCGCGATCATGGTCGATCACATGGTTCTCGGCAAAGTCCCAGAGCTTGCGATACCAAGTCTGGAAATAATCATCATGATCATAGGCCGAGATATAGGCCGCCGCCCCGATGGCCTCCGCCACCGGCCACCACAGTTTTTCGCGCATCGCCGGCTGGTCATTCCAGTCCAGCGTATAGAAGAACCCGCCATGGACATTGTCCCAGCCGAGGTCGATGGATGTCCGGAAGAGATTGCGCGCCGCGTCCGTCATCCAGCCATGCTGTTTCCGCCCCAGCACCCAGAGCTGGTAGAGCAGCCGCGCCCATTCCAGCCAGTGCCCCGGCGTCGTCCCGGACGGGCGGAACATCTCGTTCTCGTGCTTGTAGCTCTTGTCGAGACCCCAGTTCTCGTCGAAATGCTCGGCCACCCGATGCCCAAGAGGCACCGCATTGTCGCGAATGATGCGTTGGGCGATGCGCTCGGCTTTGCGCAGATAGTCTTCCTTGCCCGTGGCCTCATACGCCGCCATCAGCGCTTCGGTGAGATGCATATTCGAGTTCTGGCCGCGATAGCTGCTGATCGGCGACCAGTCCGTATCGAACTCCTCGCGCACCGCCCCGGCGGCCTCATCCCAGAAGCGGCTATTGATGACCTGCGTGATGTCTTCAATCAGCTGATCGGCGAGCGGATGCCCGACCAGTTTCGCGCTCGATCCGGCCAGCAGTACGAAGGCATGGCCATAGGCCTGCTTGAGCCCATCCACCACACCATTGTCATCCAGCGACCAGACATAGCCGCCGTTCTTGGTGTCGCGATGGTGGTGCCAGAGATATTGCATCCCGTGGTCGACGATCTCGTCCGATCCCGGCCGCCCGAGGAGGCTCCCGATCACCGCGCAATGGATCATGCGGCAGGTGACGTGGATCTGGCGGGTGGAATTTTCCTCATTGAGCGGAAAACCCTCATCGTCCAGCTCAAAGAACCCGCCCTTGGGATTGATCGAGGCCGCTTCGAAGAAATCGAAGAGATCATTGGCCTGCCGCATCAGATATTGGCGATGAAACGGGCGCCTCTGCCACGGGCCGGCATTGGTCTTGGGCAGGGTGAATTTCGTCTCGGTCATGCTCGCTCCCATCCGGCCTCTCCGCCGCTCCCCGCGTTCTATCGCCAAGACGCCCGTCCTGCAACGTTGCAATCATTATCCGAAAATCGTGCCCGGTCTCCGCAATCCCCATCCCCTCCATCGCCATTGCCCGGCTTGTGTGGAGGATCTGTGCTTTAGTGGTGGCATCAGCCGGGTTG
>JADGNE010000017.1 GCA_015234425.1 Devosia sp. | reverse complement strand
CATCCGTGAGCATAGGCGACCCTGATACCTGCGGTCCTCACCGGATGCTTACAGATCGAATAGCCGAACGGGTTGAGCAGATTGCACCTCCTCCACTACCTGCAGATATTGGAGCGAGCATACGAGCGAGAATACAGGAGCGGAGCAGTGGAACTCGGAGCTATTTAGGTCGAGATGATCTTTTCGAGAGCGTCCATGGAGTGGATGCACGAAGGGGAATTTGGCGTCTTAAAAGCGATGTTTTCAGTCCATCCAACCCCGACAACACACAGGAGGTGTCAGAGGCGTTCATCGATGCTGAAGAGGGGCGAGCTACCCTGCGCGTCCATCTCCGAAGGGAGCGTTCACGTGCGCTTATCATTCAGTTCAAGGCGCAGTTAAATGACTGCACTTGTCAGGTGTGCGGCTTCAATTTTGAGAGTTTTTACGGGAGAATGGGAAAAGACTTTATTGAGGCCCATCACGTTGTACCCGTTGCCAAGCTTAAGGATGGTCGACGAACCAAGATAAGTGATCTTGTTCCGGTGTGTTCCAACTGCCACCGGATGATTCATCGGAATGGTCTAGTTACTGTTCAAGAAATCACCGAAATAGTGAAGAGCCAGCGTATGCCGAGCCTTCTGTAGAACGGTTAGAATTAGACGGCGTCAGGGTTGCGGGCTCTGCCCTCTAAGTAAAATGTGGCTATCCCGTTGATCCTGCGGAAATAAGACAGGACTAGCTTAGCATACACGCCGACATTTTTCTCACAGGCAATTAAAAGCAAGTGACTGTTTGGCAGCCCGAGCATATCTGCCAATTTGTCTGTCTGTTTTAGAACGTAATCGCGTACCACTTCTGCTGAAAACTCCATCGACTTGTCAGCAGCTAAAAGACCTTCGTTCCTCAAAGCTTTTCGAATTGCGCCGTAGATTTGCATGTAGTCATCACGGCTGCTGATCACTTTTTGGATTGCATTTGCGACCTCAATCAGCCCTTCTTCGCTGCCCTCTACCTCAACGTAGCCCGGTGAGTGGTACTCGATTGCTGCAACTCTTAACGGATGTACAGATTGCAGGTGTTCCTTTACGCCTCCATAGAACGATAGGTAGCTTCCGCCTCCCTGCCATTCACGGTTTGAGATAGAAGCTTTGAGGAAAACCTCATCTAGAACGGATGTGGTGCCTTCCGTTAAATTCCGTGCAATAGATTGTAGTGAATAGGCATCAGCCAACCTCCCGTGGAAGCGCGAAAAATCTCGTGCTTCCCATATCCCATCGATTAAAAAACGCTGCCGATAAGCTTTGGAGGTGTCTCCAGCAACAAGTGGATGGGTGTGTACAGTTGAGAAAATGCCATGCTCGGGAAGGTAATTTTCCGTAGGAACACGTTTTAGCGGTAGGTCCGCTTCGGTTGATGCTACATCGACTACATACAGCCTCACTTTCGGAGTTCGCTCGAAAACTACCCGAAGTTCTAGCTTCCCGCGAAGATAGGCATCTAAATACCGATCTACCGGCTCGCAGCAGATCAGCGGGTAGCCGTAGCCTTCAATGAACGTGGCATAGCCAATCAAAATAGCATTGTTGTTTGCTCTAAGAAGAGCCAACTGTGGCCCCTCGTAGTTCACCAATATATGCTCTATTTTGGCTGACGCTGGCTTAGTTGGGCTGATAGGCATTCAGGTCCACTACGTTCGCTACCGAGCTTGCAGGGCTGTAGTTAGCATACATCCAAACATCCACATGCTTACTGGGCGAGATGCGAGCACAGCCTGAAGTTTCGTCCACTTCAATATAGGCTACGCAAGACATGTGCTTAAGACGTGGAAACTTCGTCAGCCCCTTTAATCTATGGCTTTCATAGCTTGTCAAAAACATCGAGCAAGAAGCCCATGAGGCCAGATCGCCAACTTTGGGAGGTGGGTATCCTAAGGCCATGTGAGACCTAAAATCATCATCGACGACTTTTTTGGACGGAACCAGCCTCAACAAAACAGTCGTAGGAGCAGGTGTGGCGTCTGCAGGAGGACAGCCATCCGGCAGGTCCTCTCGCCATTGGATATTGTTCAAAGTCACTGTAGACACACTGTTGCAAACCAACTGCTTCCAGCTTGATCATATTTCACAACGTGTCAAAGACTTCTTTGGAGAATTTTTGGAAGATTACAGGATTTTCTCCATCCAATTTTTTAGAACCTCTAATGGATAACCGTTACCATACGTTTGTCCTTCTCCGGCCGTGGTCCAACCGCCGATTTGATCAACAATGTCGCTTGGGCATTCTACAGCACGAAGCCGATCACGTATGCTGTGACGGAAGCTATGAACAACACAACCTTCGGGTACAAAAGCATTAAGCCACTTATTCAGTGACGCGCTGGCAGAGTTGGCGTTCGTCCGCTCCAACTTGTTGTATCTCGGGAATGCTCGTGCTGAGCAACTTTGCTCCACTATCCGCTGTGCTGACCAAAGTGCATTCCCGACCAACGGTATGACCCGTTTACTAGAAATGGTTTTAAGTGGGCGCCATGAATGAGGTTGAATAATCAGGTGGGGAATATCGTCGTCTAGCTTGATGTCAGATAAAGCTAGTCCAGCCGCTTCTGCCAGCCTCATGCCCGTGTCACTAATAAGAGCCAGGAGCCAACGAATATCATCATCAATCAAGCGGCACTGGGCTTGGACCGTGCGAACATCGCAAAGTGGTATCGGCTTCCTGTCTTCTGGCTTTTCCTCCCTTCTGAGGTAAACTCCTGAAAACGGGTTAGGCGCGGCCATCCCTTTTTCACTTAAAGTAAAGCCGACAATGGCTTTGATGGTGGTTATCACCCGCTCCACGCTGCTGGTCCCTAACCCGCGTGCATAAAGTGCGTCCCTAAAGGTTGTCGCGTCAGACTTGTTATAGGCGAGCAATGGTTTGTCTCCAGAGCATGCAATCAGGTAATCTACCGCTCTGTCCACCGCCATGTGGAACGTCTTAGACCTGCCTTTACCTTTTAGAGTGAGGTATATGCATTTGGCCTCTTGGATTGTGGGGCTTGGTTTTCTTGATCGCTCTTCATCAAGAAGCAGGCGATGATTTCCGGGAACTGTATCGGTAGACAGTCTCAGCTTAAACCAGAACTCATCTAGTTTCATGGCGTGAACCCTACCTCTCGCTTCCGCATCTCTGACTGACTTGGTCCGCAGAGAAAAAGAGATGCGATCTGTCGCATAGTGGCTACGCAGGTCAGAAGGAACACGCCTAGTGAAGTAGTAGATGCCCTCCTTAAGGAAGGCGAACTGAACTGATTTGGTCTGCAAAATGGTCTACCCCAAAAGCTGCACAAGACAGGTTTCGTAGGCAAATCAGCTGTTTAGACAGGTGGGGAAGAGAAAAGTGGTGCCCCCCGCCGGACTCGAACCGGCACGCCTCGCAGCGGAGGATTTTGAGTCCTCTGCGTCTACCATTCCGCCAGAGGGGCACGAGAACGGTTCCTATCTCAGTCCCAGATGGCGCGCAACATCCCGATGCACTTTATCCCGCGTGAGCCTCGATGGAGCGGCGGCGGCAGCCGAGCCATCATCATTTGACGGCGCAATGAGGCAGGCGTAAACACCCGCTGCGGTCTTGCCCTGCCTCCCGCGCCCGTCCAGCCGGCAACCTCCCTCACAGAGGCTGCGAAATGGTCCTTGCCGTCCCGGCATCCGGGGCTCGCCCTCGACCGTAAAAGGACTGCGTTTCGCGGAGATTCCTATGCAGCCGACGACTAGACCGCTCTGGATGCGGTTCAGCTTCTTTCTGTTGCCCCTTATGGCGGCCAATATCCTTCAGGCCCTTTCCGGGACAGTGAACTCGATTTACGTGGGGCAAATGATCGGTGTGGAGGCTCTTGCGGCCACCGCAACGTTCTTTCCCATCATGTTCTTTCTGATGAGCTTCATCATCGGCCTGTCGGCCGGCTCAACCGTCCTCATCGGGCAGGCTTGGGGCGCCAAGAACATCGACAAGGTCAAACAGGTAACCGGAACCACGCTCACCGCCGCCTTGGCCCTGGGTGTTGTGGTTGCCATCGTCGGTGGCATCTGGACCGAACAGATCATGACTGTGCTGGGTGCGCCGGACAATATCATCGAGATGGCGGTCGGCTATGCCCGGATCGTTCTCATCGCCATGCCGTTTTTCTTCCTGTTTCTGGTGGTGACTTCCGTCCTCCGCGGTGTGGGAGATACGGTGACGCCGCTATTCTCGCTGATCCTTTCCATGGTCGTCAGCCTGCTGGTGACGCCGGCACTGATCCTGGGATGGTTTGGGTTGCCGCAACTGGGCGTGAACGCGGCTGCATGGGGGATGGTGTCGAGCTTCCTGACGGTGCTGACATTCCTGTTCTTTTACATGCGCATTCGAAACATGCCGCTCGCCCCGGATCATGTGCTGCTGTCTGCCATGCTTCGGCCCGACCTCAAACTGCTCGGTCTGATCCTCAAGCTCGGCATTCCGGCTGGCTTGCAGATGGTCATCTCATCGATCGCCGGTATTGTCGTGGTTGGGCTGGTCAACCGCTTCGGCTCTAACGCCACGGCGGCCTATGGGGCGCTGGGGCAGGTGATGAGCTACGTGCAGTTTCCGGCAATGTCGATCGGCATCGCCGCCTCGATTTTCGCTGCTCAGGCAATTGGCGCGCGGAAGCTGGATCAACTGGGCGCCATCACGCGCACCGCTCTGGTCCTCAACCTCATCATCACCGGCGGCTTGATCGTACTGGCTTATCTGTTCAGCCAACATGTGGTGGCCCTGTTCATCACGGATCCTGAGGTCATCGAACTGACCGAAACCCTGTTGCACGTGGTCCTCTGGAGTATCCTCTGCTTCGGTTGGAGCGTGGTGTTTTCGGGGATCATGCGCGCCAGCGGCACCGTCTACGCCCCGATGCTGCTCTCGCTCGCCTGCATCCTGCTGATCGAGTTGCCAGGCGCAGTCTGGTTGAGCCAGACCAGCCTCGGGCTCACCGGCATCTGGGTCGCCTATGCGGCCAGCTTCACCGCTATGCTGGTCCTGCAGGCTGCCTGGTATCAGTTCGTGTGGAAGAAGAAGAAGATCGTCGCCCTGGTCTGACAGCGGCATGTCCTGCTAAGTCGACCGGACGCCTCAGCAAGAAACAAAAATCCCCGCTCGCGCGGGGATTTTTTTGTTTGTGAAATCAGCTTCTGGGTTCAGACGCTGTCGCCGAAGAACATCCGCAGGGCGCGCTTGCCGCCCGGGGCGAAGACGTCGATCTCGACATTGACCGGTTCCTGGACCATGCGGCGGGTACGGGCGGAGAGCGTCATCACCACATTGAGCAGATCGCCAACCGAGCGGCGCTGCTTGGGCAGGATACGGTCAGTCATGCCCGACAGTGCCTTGTTGCGCACGCGCATATCGGGGGAGGCGAGGGGCGAGCGGCCGATGAAACTCGCCAGTTCGATCAGGGCATTACGTTCGCTCATTGGGCTACTCCAGACACAAGCACCAAACTGCATTCTTATGATCGGGGCGGCAGCTGTCCGCCACCCCACTGGGCTGTTCAGCCCTGCATGGCGAGGCACGCCAGGCTCTGTTCCTTGAGACGATTGCACATCGCCGTCGCATCGGTGCGGTCGCCGAAACCGACGAAACGGGCACGGTAGAAGGTCTGACCGTTCTTCTCGAAACGCTCGACATAGGAGCGGAAGTCGCCAAGACCGCCAACCTTGCCGGCAGCATCCGACAGCATGGCACGGGCACTGGCTTCGGACGGGCCGGCGCCGATCTGCACGATCCAGCCGCCAACAGGGGCAGATGCCGTCTGTACGGAGCCGCTGGTCAGAAGATCAACCGGCTGATCGGACCCGCCGACATTGCCTGCCGGAGCGAGTGGCGCGGACGGTGCGGTCTGGCCGAGTGCGGCCGGAGGAGCACCGAGGTTATAGGTTTCGCTCAGCCAGGCACCAATGATGTCATTGCTGGGATAGGCCGGGGTTGGCGCCTGGGTCGGCGCAGCGAGGATCGCTGCGGCCTGGACGGCAGGCTGGAGGCCAAGGTCAGCAGGCGCGGCCTGAGGGACCGGGACCGGCGCCGGCGCTGCTGCGCTTGCAACTGCGACGGGCTGCTGTTGCTGCTGCTGTGGCTGGGCGCCGTTACGGGCAACCAGTTCGGCAAGGCGGAAGCCAGGCAGCGGCATGGGCATTGCAAACACCGGCTTGGTGGGCTGGGCAATTGCGACCTGCACATTGCCGTGGCGGCCAGGGACGGGGACCATGGCGGTGCGCTGATAGTCGCCGCGACGACCCTTGGTCAGATAGGACGAGACCAGCTGGCGGACCTTCTCGTCACGGGCGCCGGCCGAGTTGAAGCCAAAAGCCACGATCACGATGTGACGGTTGTCCTTGCGGGCAGCGGTTAGCAGGTTCGAGCCGGCAGCGTTGATGTAGCCGGTCTTGATGCCGTCGACAGCGCCCATGTAGCCGAGCACCCGGTTGTGGTTGCCATAGGTCTTGCCGTTATAACGGAAGGCCGTGGTCTGGAAGAATTCATAGTACTGCGGGAAGTGCTGGAAGATCGCGATGCCGAGGATCGCCTGGTCGCGCACCGTGGTCACCTGGCCGCCATCGGGAAGACCCGAAGCGTTGCGGTAGGTGGTGCTGCGCATGCCCATGGCACGGGCGGTCGCGGTCATGCGCTCGGCGAATTTGCTCTCGCTGCCTGAAATATGTTCGGCGATCACGCGGGCCATGTCATTGGCCGAAAGGGTCACCAGCGACTTGATCGCGTCTTCGACTGCGATCGTCGAGCCAGCGCGCAGGCCAAGCTTGGTCGGAACCGCGGATGCGGCGTGCTTGGACACGGTCATCTTGGTCGACAGGGTGAGGTTGCCCGCCTGCAGCTCCTGGAAGAGCACATAGAGCGTCATGACCTTCGCAACGGACGCGGGATAGCGCCGCTGATCGGCCGCTTCCTCGTAAAGCACCTTGCCGGTCTTGGCATCGACGACGATGCCGGCATACTTGCGGAGGTTTTCGATGGAATGCGCAGGCATCGAACTCGACAGGCCGACAGCCAGGGCGAGAACGAAGGCGGCGATGGCGCGGAAGAACGTCGCGCGCCAAGGGGTCTTGGCCAGGAAGGTCAACCCGGTACTCCAACTCTACTCAATCGGGCCAAGTGGCCCGTACGCAACAAAAAACTCGATAATGCAGGGGTTGCTGGAGGTGTTCGTCCAGAAACTATCCTTGAAATGAATTTAATCGATGGCCGTTACCATTCCGTAAAATGCCATCGAATTTTGCAGTTTGTGACATTCGTGGCACCCTGCGTGCGAGCTGCCTTACCTCATCGGTAAATGTGCATTGAGTTTGGTTCTGGTAGTCACGTTTTCGGGAATTGATGGCCCTTAACATGCGGCCAAATTTGCCTACATAATGGGTCCCACCAGCTGCTTCGCTTTTACCAAAAGACTTTACGCAACATGACCTCACTATCCTCAGAAACGATGCAGCATCACCGCTCGGGGGAAAGCGCCGGAGTGGCCATAACCATGGCTGGTCCGCAAAAGAATGACAGCGACCGCGACGGTAGCGACAAGCCCAATTTTGAAACCGGGACGGTGACCAAGACGCGTCCCAAAACCAAAAGGCCGAACCTTTACCGGGTTCTCCTCCTAAACGACGACTACACGCCGATGGAATTCGTCGTTCTGGTGCTTCAGGATGTCTTCAACAAGTCACGCGAAGACGCCATGCGCATCATGCTGCACGTTCATCAAAAGGGGGTGGGTGAGTGCGGCGTATATCCTTACGAGGTCGCCGAAACCAAGGTGACGCGCGTCATGGATACGGCACGCAAGAACCAGCATCCGCTGCAATGCGTGATGGAAAAACAGTAGGAACATCAGATGCCCTCATTTTCGCGCGGACTCGAGAAGGCCCTGCACCAGGCAATGAACCTGGCCCGTGAGCGCAACCATGAGTTCGCCACGCTCGAGCACCTGCTGCTCGCCTTGACCGACGATCGGGAGACGATCGCCGTGCTCAATGGCTGCGATGTCGACATCGACGCGCTCAAGAGCGACCTCGAAGATTTCATCAATGAGGAGCTGGACAGCCTCATTGTCTCAAACGGCCAGGATGCGCGGCCCACAGCCGCGTTCCAGCGCGTCATCCAGCGCGCGGTTATTCACGTCCAGTCGTCCGGCCGGGAGGAAGTGACCGGGGCCAACGTGCTCGTCGCGATCTTTGCCGAGCGCGAGAGCCATGCTGCCTATTTCCTCGAACAGCAGGACATGAGCCGTCTGGACGCGGTCAATTTCATCTCCCACGGCATCACCAAGTCCGGCCCGAGCGAAGAGCGCAAGGTTCGGGGTGCCGAAGACGGGGAAGGGGCTCAGGACGGAAGCGCCGAAGGCAAGAAAAGTTCTGCCCTCGCGGACTTCTGCGTCAACCTTAACGAGAAGGCCCGTCAGGGCAAGATCGACCCGCTGATTGGTCGCGACAGTGAGTTGCGCCGCACCATTCAGGTCCTGTGCCGTCGTTCCAAGAACAACCCGCTCTATGTCGGCGACGCCGGTGTAGGCAAGACGGCCATTGCCGAAGGGCTCGCCCGCAAGATCATCGAAGGTGACGTGCCCGAGGTGCTCAAGGAAGCGGTCATCTACTCGCTCGACATGGGTTCGCTGCTTGCCGGCACCCGCTATCGCGGCGATTTCGAAGAGCGCCTGAAGTCCGTCATGAAGGAACTCGAGAAGATGCCGCATGCGGTGCTCTTCATCGACGAGATCCACACCATGATCGGCGCTGGCGCTACTTCCGGTGGTGCGCTCGACGCATCGAACCTCTTGAAGCCCGCTCTGGCTTCCGGCGCGATCCGCTGCATCGGCTCGACCACTTATAAGGAATATCGCCAGTTCTTCGAGAAGGACCGGGCCCTGGTCCGCCGCTTCCAGAAGATCGATGTGAACGAGCCGACTGTTCCTGACGCCATCGAGATCGTGAAGGGTCTTCGTCCCTATTTCGAAGAGTTCCACAAGATCAAGTACACCGACGACGCCCTCAAGGCCGCCGTCGAACTCAGCGCGCGCTACATCAACGATCGCAAGCTGCCCGACAAGGCAATCGACGTGATCGACGAGACAGGTGCCAGCCAGATGCTGGTGCCCGAGGATCAGCGCAAGAAGATCATCGATGTCGAGGATATTGAGACGACCATCGCCTCGATCGCGCGCATCCCGCCCAAATCGGTGTCGAAGTCCGATGCCGAACTGCTGTCCGGGCTCGAGCAGAGCCTCAAGACCGTAGTGTTCGGTCAGGATCAGGCAATCACGGCGCTGTCCTCGGCGATCAAGCTTGCGCGTGCCGGCTTGCGCGAACCGGAGAAGCCCATTGGCTCCTACCTGTTCACTGGCCCCACCGGCGTCGGGAAGACCGAAGTCGCAAAACAGCTCGCCGATACGCTTGGCGTTGAACTGCTGCGGTTCGACATGTCCGAGTATATGGAGCGCCACACGATCAGCAGGCTGATCGGTGCCCCTCCGGGCTATGTGGGCTTTGATCAGGGCGGCCTTCTCACCGATGGCGTCGATCAGCATCCGCACTGCGTGGTGCTGCTGGACGAAATCGAAAAGGCCCACCCCGATCTCTACAACATCCTGTTGCAGGTGATGGATCACGGCAAGCTGACCGATCACAATGGCAAGGCGGTCGACTTCCGCAATGTCATCCTGATCATGACGTCCAACGTGGGTGCTGCAGAGCTGGCCCGCTCGCCTATCGGTTTTGGCCGCAAGCGCGAGCAGGGGGATGATGAAGAGGCGATCAACCGCACCTTCTCGCCAGAGTTCCGTAATCGCCTCGACGCGATCATCTCCTTTGCGCCGCTTCCGCGCGAAGTGGTGGCACGCGTGGTCGAAAAGTTCGTGCTCCAGCTCGAAGGCCAGCTGGCCGAACGCGGCGTCACGATCAACCTCACGCCGGAAGCCGCCGACTGGCTGGCCGAGCACGGTTACGACGAGCGCATGGGCGCACGGCCTCTCGGTCGTGTGATCCAGGAGCACGTCAAGAAGCCGCTGGCGGATCAGGTGCTGTTTGGCGAACTGGTGAATGGCGGCAATGTGACGGTGGCTGTGGTCGGCGAAGGTGCTGATGCAAAGCTCGAGCTGGTTGCGGTTCCCCCGCGCCCGGCCAAGCCCAAAGCGCTGCCCAAGCCCAAGAAGCCCAAGGCAACTGCCGAAAAGAACTGATTTTTTGTCACGATAATGAAAGGGCCCGGAGTGATCCGGGCCCTTTTTTGTTCGGGGAACTCGCGGCTGCAGATCGAATGATTCCGCCGCTGGCGCCGACTTCTGCTCGATAGCAAACGGCCCGACTTGGAAAGAGGGACCTCCGCATGGCTTCCATCCGCCCTTGAGCGTTGATGATCTCACCTGCGGGGATTACACCTCGAGAGCCGACTTTGAGGTCGCCGGTTGGGTATCCCGGCGCTGCATCTCGCAGTACTCGTCGCGTTCGCGTCCCAACGGCTCAAAAACCAAAATCAATTTCGCTGGCAGGCTCGCGCCTGGCCAGCATGCTTTCGCCGGAGACTTTGATGCTACCCAAGAAACGACCCTCGTCCTGCAGATCGCCATGACGTTCATGATGGCGCTGACCATGTCGGGTACGCTCGGCTTCATTTTCAATGGCGCGAACTTCCTGTCGCATTGGCCGCAGACGTTCATCATCGCCTGGCCAATCGCCTTCATCTACACGCGCATCATCAATCCGATCGCGTTCAAGATCGCATTCAAATTCGCGCCGCCCCAAAACGCTGCATGATCCAAAGGCCGGGAGCTATCCCGGCCTTCTCGTTTCAGGCGGAGTGTGGAGGTACCCGCTGTGCTGCCATGAGATGGCCGAGCGCAAATGCGAGGTAGGTGGCCGCCGGCAGCAGCAGAGCCTGGATGCCCAGGAACCGATAGAGCAGGGCGCCCAAGATTGCTCCACCCAAGAGCCCGAGCCAGATCACCAGGTGTTGGAGCCAGCGCCAGCGAGGCACCTTGCCCCTGAGTGCCAGCGCCAGGTCCTGGCCGGCGACATAGAGTGTTCCGGTGACGAAGGTCGCCCCAAGGCGCACCGCGCCGCGCATGGGCAGAATAGCGTTCTGTGCCCCCGCGGCCAGGGCGAGGAAGAGCATGGCTTGGCGTTGATCTATCCCGAGCAGCACCAGAACAAGCGCCAGACCCACGCCAATTGCGACAAAGCCACTGACCGCCGCAGGGCCCCAGCGCAAACTGAAAAGGGCGAGCAGATTGCCGGCAACGCTTCCAAGGAAGAAGAGCCCGACAAGGCAGAGCGTGAGCACGACGACCGGCCATTCGCCATTCACAAGCCCGGTGCCGCCTTGGGTCGTGTTGCCGCTCATGAATGAGGTGAAATAACCACCAAGCTCGATGAAGCCGATCGCATCGACAAACCCGGCGGCTCCGGTGAGTACCATTCCAAGGAAGAGATGGCGAGTTGGGGTCATGACAGGGGCGTCTCCGGAAACATTGGCATCCAAAAGTCGCCCATGTCAGCCTCCAGCCTAGAACTTTGCCGCGATGGCTTTGGCGAGCGCTGCGAGTTCGCCATCATCCGCCTTGCCGCCACCGTGCGGGGCAAGAGCTGTGCCCTCATAGGCCGGGATGATGTGGAAATGCAGGTGGAAGACGGTCTGGCCCGCAGGGGCTTCGTTGAACTGCGCGAGGCGAATGCCATCCGCGCCCGTGGCCGCCTTGACCGCCTGGGCGACGCGCTGCACCAGCGGCATGACGGCCGAAAGGGCGGCGGGATCGGCGTCAATCAGGTTCCGCGAGGCAGCCTTGGGGATGATCAGCGTGTGACCGCGAGACTGGGGGAAGATGTCCATCATCACGAGGGCGGTGTCGTCCTCATAGACCTTGTGGCAAGGCAGTTCGCCCTTGAGGATCTTGGCGAAGATATTGGATGGATCGTAGCTCATCAGTCCCTCGAGAATTGTCATTCAGCGGCGGCAGGCACTTCGTCAGTCGCATTATTGCCGTAGCGGAACCGGAAAAAGTTCAATACGGCCAGGCCGGTCAGCGTAACCGGAACATATTTGACGCCGCGCGTGATGAAGAATAGCGCGATTCCCACCGCCGTCTCAGCGCTCATAGCGCCCTTGCCCATGGCCGAGGTGAAAGACGAGGGGACGATGTGACGATAGATGAGATCATCGGATCGATAATAGGACCGCGCACGTGCCGCGAAGGCGCGCTTGGAGGCAGAATAGTCCTTCAGTTCCGCCAGGCCCATGTCGCCATGGAACTCGACCTCGGAGCCGAGCGCCCACACTTCCGGTGGCGCAAGGCGGGTCTGGCCAATCGCGGTAAAGGTCTCGATGAGATCGCGAAAGGTTACATAATTGGCGTTCCAGCAGTCCTCTTCCTTGGCGCCGTGGGAAAGCACAAGCACATCGGCACGTTCGAGCTTTTCGCGCATCGCCTCGTAATTTCCGGGCGAGAAATCGACGCCGGACTTGGCGGTCTCAACGATTGCCCCGCTCTTCTCCAGAGCCTTGACCAGCGCGCCGCCAAAAGCACCACCGGTGCCTGTGATAAGGAAACGACGCCCCTCGATCTGACATCCGGTGCCTGCGATCAGGTCGAATACATTGGCAAAGGAGGAGAAGAAATTGTGCGGATAGACGTGGTGCATGGCGTGGTAATTATTGTTCACCCACAACAGGCTCTGGTTGCCGCCCACGCGATCCATCGACATGTGGTTATAGTCCAGCCCTTCCTCGCGCAGCGTCATGCCCAGCATGATCGTGCGCAGCACGGCAACGGCCAGGATCGGCGGCCACGGAAAGATCAGCAGGAACAGCGCGGTCCCGACCATCGAGGTCAGGTACTCCGGCAGAATGTGAAAACAGATGTTCTGCCGCGCATATGCAGGATTGACCTGCATGTCGAGGCCGAGAAATTTGTGGTGGACCCAATGCCACGACGAGAACTTCCGCAGCAGCGGACTGGGCGATTTCTCCCATCGGTGCAGCAGCCAATGCAGGGCATCGAACAGAGCCGTGGAAACTACGAACGCTACGCCTGCCTGAAGCAGGAAAATCAGGACATCCCAAACCATGTTTTCTGTTTAGTAGGCCGGGCACCAAAGGAAAAGCCTCTTTGGCTGCGTCAATCCGTGCGGTCGCCGCGTCGATAGGGCGTGTAGTGCTCGAGGATTTCCTGTTCTCGGGCGACGGCGGGCCGCTCGTCGTCGAGAAAACCCGCCACCGCCTGACGCAGTCCTTGGTGGGCGATCCAGTGGGCGGAGTGCGTGGTGACTGGCGTATAGCCGCGCGCCAGCTTGTGATCTCCCTGTGCGCCGGCTTCGACGACAGCAAGCCCGTGGGCGATGGCATAGTCGATGGCCTGATAATAGCAGACCTCGAAATGCAAGAAGGGCACGTCGCGCGTTCCCCCCCAGTTTCGGCCGAACAGTCGGTCATGGCCGCGGAAATTGATCGCGCCGGCGATCGGCGTTTCCCCGTCATAGGCGAGCATCAGCACAACCCGGTCGGCCATGTACTGGCCGAGCAGGGAAAAGAACAATCGGTTGAGGTAGGGGCGGCCCCACTTGCGGGCGCCGGTGTCCTCGTAGAAATCGAAGAATGCGTCCCAATGAGCCTCGGTCAACCCGGCGCCGCTCAGCCACTTCACCGAAATACCGTCCGCCAGCGCATCGCGGCGTTCTCGCCGGATAACCTTACGCTTGCGGGAGGAAAGTGTCTCGAGAAACTGCTCGAAATCGGCAAACCCCTGGTTGTGCCAGTGAAACTGCGTGTCGACGCGCGGCAGCCAGCCTTGGGCGGTTGTCAGCTGCGCTTCCTCCTCCGGGAGAAAGGTCAGGTGGACCGACGACGCGTGGCGTTGGGCCGCCAGATCCTGCGCGGTCTGCAGCAGTGCAGCCTTGATCCCGATATCTCCTGACGGCACCAGAAGTTTGGGCGCCGTGGCGGGGGTGAACGGAACAGACCCCTGCAGCTTGGGGTAATAGCTGCCGCCGGCGCGTTCCAGCGCATTGGCCCAGCCATGGTCGAAGACATATTCGCCCATGGAGTGCGACTTGAGAAAGAGCGGCAGCAGACCAACGGGATTGCCATCGGCCCCGGCGATGACGATGTGCTGAGGCTGCCAACCGGTGCGCGCCGATGCACAGCCCGATTCTTCAAGCGCGAGGAAAAAGGCGTGATCGAGGAAGGGGTTGTCGGGAACGCCATTGGTGCCCGGGACAAGCGAATTCCAGACGTCCGGCGCTATCGACGCCGTCGTGGGATGGATGGTGGCGGTAAATGCGCTAGGAGGCACTGTCCGGGTCAAACCCTTCAAAGACGATCTGATCGATGTAGGGTCGCGCCGCCTCCGCTTCAACCTTGGATCTGATCGTCCAGGCAGTTACCGGCTTGCCGAGCGCACGCCAGAACGTGATCGCGGGCAGGGTGAGCGCAGCCTTGTCGCACGAAATGAAGTCAAACTGCGTTTCGTGCCAATGCAGCAGATGGCGAAGGATGTAGCGCTCGTCCTCGGAGATCCCGGGGGGATAATCCTCGCTCTCATAGTCATAGGTGATGATGCCGCGCGGACCGGAAAAGCCGAACTCCCGGATCAGCGTGATCAGGCGAGGATCAAAGGATTCCACCGTGACCGGTCCAGTGTAAGTGCTGAGCGCCGTGGCGGCGACTTTGGCGAGCTGACGCGTCGCCTCGGCGCTGGGCTGATGCTTGAGCTCGATCTGCAGCATTGTCCGGCCGCCGATCTGATCGAGGAACGCGGCAAGGGGCTGTGGCCGATCGCTCGCCGCGCTGTCGAGCAGCGCGATGTCCGTCATCTCGGCGACGCGGCGATCGCTGACGAGGCCCGATTCTCCGGTGAGCCGATCCAGCTTTTCATCGTGGAACACGACTGCATGGCTGTCGCTGGTCAGCTGCAGGTCGCATTCAATCGCAAAATTGCCCGCAATCGCCGCTGCAAACGCGCTTGCGCTATTCTCGATGATGCCGGCGGCGCGGTCATGCAGCCCGCGATGCGCGACGGGGCGTGGGAAAAGCTGAGCGATCATGGCGGGCCCGGGTTGGATGAGTGGAAGGCGCTCGGATGACACGGTTTCACGCCGTGTCCGAGCGCCCTCTAAAAGCTTAGACCTCGAAGATCGCTTCGATTTCGACTGCAGCGCCGAGAGGCAGGGAGGCTACGCCAAAGGCTGCCCGGGCATGCTTTCCCTTGTCACCCAAGATGCCGACGATGAGATTGGATGCGCCATTGGCCACGAGATGCTGCTCGTTGAACTCGGGCGTCGACGCCACGAGAACTGTGAGCTTGAGCACCTTTTTGACCTCATGCAGCGGAATGCCGCCCATGTGCACGACCTGGGAAAGCACATTGATCGCAGCCAGTTCGGCGGCATTGCCCCCTTGAACGACGTTCATGGTATCACCGAGCCGGCCCTGAACAACGCCGCTGTCGCTGCTTGAAATCTGCCCCGACACGTAAAGGAGATTGCCGCTCCGGGTGACCGGAACGTAGCTGGCCACGGGAGCCTTGGGGGCAGGGAGTTCGTAGCCGTACTCGCGAAGTTTCTCGATCGGGTCGGTCATTTGGTCTTGCCTTCTAGGTCGTCTTGCTGCGGAGGCGCCGACACGGCGTCGGGCCGGGATTTGTAAAGCTTGCCACGTATGACGGCAGTGCGCCCGAAGCGGGTCCGGACACGGTCCATTGCCCGTTCCGCCGCCGCCTTGCGCGCCACCATTGGCTCCAGCAGATCCGCCGGGTCAGAACCATCGGCGGCCTCAATTCCGGAGACGCCAATTCCGATCAGCCGGAATGACGTACCGTCCACCTCACGCTGCAGAAGGCTGAGCCCAGCCTCGTAAAGGACATTTGCAAGCTGCGTCGGCATAATCAGGTGTCGTGCGCGAGTCCGCAACCGGAAACCGGTGGTTTTGAGTTTAAGTGTGACCGTGTCTCCGACGACGCCCTTGGCCTTGAGCCGCTCGGACAGTCTCTCGGTGACATTCAGCAGTTCTGTGGACAAGTCCTCGAGCGTGGCAATGTCGGTGTTGAAAGTGGTCTCCGAGGAGATGGTCTTCATCTCGCCATCGGTCGAGACACGGCGCGCATCCTCTCCGCGCGACAGACGCGCAAGGCGTGCACCGGTCTCGCCATAGCGCCGCATCAGATGGACCGGGTCAGCCTCCTGGAGCTGACCGATCGTGTGGTAGCCATCCTTGCGAAGCGTCTCAGCGAACACCTTGCCGACGCCAAAGATGAGACTGATCGGTTTGGGTGCCAGAAAGGAGAGCGTTTCGGCCGCTCCGATAACCGCAAAGCCGCGGGGCTTGTCGAGGTCCGAAGCGACCTTGGCGAGGAATTTGTTGTGGCTGAGCCCGACAGAGATCGTGACGCCGACCTCCTCTGCGATAGTGCGGGCAAACCGCGCCAATACGACTGCCGGGGGCGCCTTGTGGAGAGTTTGCGTCCCGGAGAGATCAAGGAACGCTTCATCGATGGACAGCGGTTCCACCAGCGGCGTCAGCATGTCCATGTGGCGCCGGATATGGCGGCTGACCTCGACATATTTCGCCATGTTGGGCTTGATGATGACCGCATCCGGGCACAGCTCGCGCGCTTTGAACATCGGCATCGCCGAGCGCACGCCATTCTGCCGGGCGATATAGCAGCAGGTCGAAACAACGCCGCGCACGCCACCACCGATGATCAGCGGCTTGTCGCGCAGACTGGGGTCGTCTCGCTTTTCCACCGAAGCGTAGAAGGCGTCGCAGTCGACATGGGCAATGGAGAGGTCGAAGAGCTCGTCATGCGCGCGCAAACGCGGCGACCCGCAGGCAGTGCAGCGACGCGGCTCCACGGCGCTGGACCCGGTCGTCAGGCAGTCGCGACATAGCCAGGCCATGGTCTTTCAATCACCCCGCGGGATTGAGCTTGTACCACACGCGCATAAAAGCTTCCGGGGTGGTTCCGGAATTGGCACAAAGGGCGAGCAATAAGGGCTCATTGGCGGCAAAATAGTCCAGCAGCCCGGTCTTGAGGCGTGCCGAGCCGATTGACGCGCGCAGGCTCTCCGGGTCGAAGCCGACCTGCTGCATGAAGGCCAGGAGTTCGTCTGGATGTTCGGCGAGATAGCCCAGGCAGGCATCCGCCAGTGCCGAGACGTCGGAGGCCAGTGTGCTGGACGCGGACAAGTTGAGGCTCATTTGATGTTTTGTAACCGTTGCATGCTATCCCACATATGCGGGGAAGTGAAAGGGCGCTGCGTTTCCGGGCACCGGAAAAGCTCTCAGCTGAAGCCAGCCAACCGAGGCTGCAACCACGTAAGCGAGGAAGAATGCCCAAGACAGTCATGATCGTGGAAGACAACGAGCTCAACATGAAGCTCTTCAACGATCTGCTCGAATCGCGCGGTTACCGTGTCATTCAGACCCGGAGCGGGATGGAAGCTCTCGAACTGGCGCGCGCGCACATGCCCGACCTGATTCTCATGGACATCCAACTGCCGGAAGTGTCAGGCTTGGTGGTGACCAAGTGGCTCAAGGATGATGACCAGCTCTCCCATATCCCGATCATTGCCGTGACAGCGTTCGCGATGAAAGGTGACGAGGAGCGGATTCTCCAAGGTGGCTGCGAGGGTTACATATCCAAACCGATCTCGGTGCCACACTTTCTGGAAACTATTGCTGACTACATTGGCCCAGCCTGAACTAGCGACTTCTACGTACAGGTTTCTGCTTGATGGTGGTGGCGTCAGATGGATGCTCCGCTGTCCGCTTGCTTTGGGGGAAGAAGCGTGACTGCCCGGGTCCTGATTGTCGATGATGTTCCGACCAATGTTCGCCTGCTCGAGGCTCGGCTGACGGCCGAATATTTTGAAGTGCTTACAGCCCATTCGGGGCCGCAGGCGCTCGATATCTGCGCCAACAACGACGTCGACATCATCCTGCTCGACGTGATGATGCCGGGCATGGACGGATTTGAAGTCTGCCGGCGGCTCAAGGCCAATCCGCGGACCCACCACGTTCCGGTACTCATGATCACTGCCCTCGATCAGCCGTCTGACCGGGTGCAGGGGCTCGAGGTCGGCGCCGATGATTTTCTGACCAAGCCGGTCGACGACATGCAGTTGATGGCCCGGGTGAAAAGCCTGGTACGCCTCAAAGGTCTGACCGATGAATTGCGCGCCCGCGCCATGACCGGGCAGCAGATCGCCATCGAGGACGCCCTGCGGGCGATGGACAATATCTCGGCCTCTGGCGGTTCGATTCTCCTCGTGGACAGTGATTTGCGTCACGCCGAGAGAATACGCGCACACCTGTCTGCCGAGCATAAGGTTGATATTCTGACTGAGCCGGCAGACGCGGTGTTCCAGGTCACGGGCGCGCGCTATGAGCTGGCACTGGTCAGCATGGCGCTCGGTGAATTCGATCCGCTGCGGGTGTGCTCGCAGATTCGGACTGTGGACAGTACGCGCAACCTGCCGATCATCCTCATCGCCGAGGATGCGGACAAGCAAAAGGTGCTGCGCGCGCTGGACCTTGGCGTCAACGATTTCATCAGCCGGCCGGTTGAGCGTAACGAGCTGCTGGCGCGGGTGCGGACGCAGATTCGGCGCCACCGCTATGCAATGGAATTGCGCGAAAGCGTCACCAGCACCATGGCCATGGCTGTAACGGACGACCTCACCGGTCTCTATAATCGTCGCTATTTCGACAGGCATCTCAATGTGATGCTGGGGAAAGCCCAGGCGCAGGAGCGCGATTTGGCGCTGATGATCCTCGATATCGACCACTTCAAGGCGGTCAACGACAACTACGGCCATGACATTGGCGATGCGGTGTTGCGCGAGTTCTCGGCGCGCCTCAAGCGCAATGTCCGGGGCGTGGACCTGGCCTGCCGTTTCGGTGGCGAGGAGTTCGTCGTGCTGATGCCCGATACCGATGTCGCCAGTGCTGAGATGGTGGCTGAGCGGGTGCGTCAGGCCATTGCCGAGCGGCCTTTCGAGGTCGGCGTACAGCGGCCTTTGTCGGTCACGGTGTCGATCGGGCTCTCGCTCAACGAGAATGCCGCCGATACGCCGGAATCACTGATCAAGCGGGCCGACGTTGCGCTCTATCGAGCCAAGCGCGAAGGGCGCAACCAGGTGGTGCTGGACGTCACAGCAGTTTCGCCCGTTAGGGTTATTCATTATAATTAACAAACGGTTGCTGACGGGCGTTGGCTGGAATTCCTTGCGTTTCCAGCCTGCGAGCGTAGGGTCGTTTCAGACGGCAGCGCGGGAAAATTTCCAGCTGCGACAGTTCCCTACGGCTTTACTCAGGTCCGCCGCAACGCCTGGGTTCCCGTAGGGCGGTTGGTCCGGAAGCAGCGAGAGTGGCCTCTTAGAAGTGCTGCTCCGGACCAGCCACCTTTGCCCTCCAAATGTGACATCAATGTGCTCTGTTGCTAGCAGACTGTTAGCATTGAGCAGCGCCGGAAGCGAAATTGGTTGACGCATACGAAAAGGCCCCGCAATCGCTTGCAGGGCCTTTTCGCTATTGCTGGAAAAGCAAGATTACTTGATCTTGGCTTCCTTGAATTCGACGTGCTTGCGGACGACGGGGTCGTACTTCTTGAACGCCAGCTTTTCAGTCTGGGTGCGAGCGTTCTTCTTGGTCACGTAGAAGAAGCCGGTATCGGCAGTCGACACGAGCTTGATCTTGATGGTGGCGGCTTTTGCCATAGTTCGCGGTCCTTCACAAAAACGAAAAGCGCCGCGAGCCGGGGCAGCGCTGGAATTTGGCCGCAACCTACGGATTTGCCACCAGTTGTCAAGACAATAGCGTTGTCCGGAGGAACGGGAAATGGCCGCACCGACTGAATTGCTCCACAAACTGCAGATCGCATCGGGCACCAAGCTCTGGCTTATCAATGTGCCTCAGTCAATTGCCGAGGAATTGACAGCCGGCGCCGAGGTGGAGCTGGTGCATGGCGACGCTTACTATGATGGGGTGATCGCCTGTTTTGCCTCCGAAGCGGAGGTGGAAACCATGATTCCACGGATCCTGAAGGAGCTGCCGCCCGACGGGCTGCTGTGGGCCTGCTATCGCAAGGGCGCGGCAGGAAAGGCCATCGGGCTGACGCGGGACACCGGCTGGGCGGCGCTCGAGGCGGCCGGCTTGCGCCCGGTACGCCAGGTGGCGCTGGACGATGCCTGGTCGGCGCTGCGCTTCCGGCCCAAGGGGCTTGTGACGGCCCGGGGTGGCTCGAAGTTCGCCTGAGCGCGGGGAAGGGTGTTCCATAAGAAAACGGCCCTCCAGCGAGCGTCGGAAGGCCGTTTTGATTGGGTGGGTTTTGAGGGCGTCAGTCGTTGCGGACGGCGCCGAAACCATACATGCGGCTTGCCCACTGCCAGCCGACGATCGCGCCCTTGATGGGGGGCAGCAGGGCCAGCGACAGGATGATGGACAGCGGAATCATGGTGACCAGGTAGAAGAACGGGCTGACCTGATACTCCATATCCATGTGCATCATCAGGAAGATGATGATGTGGCCCACGATGGTGATGGCGATGTAGGGCGGGAAGTCATCGGCGCGGTGATATTTCAACTCTTCGCCGCAGGTCGCGCACTCGTCGGCAACCTTGAGATACTTCCGGAACATCTTGCCCTTGCCGCAATGCGGACAACGACAGAGCGTGCCGCGCCAGATCGACTGGCCGACAAGGCGCTCTTCAGGGGCGTTGAGAACAGTTGATGTCTGCTCGGTCATGGCGCTACCTCTTCCTTCGGGACTTGGGCCCGAAGCTGTTAGATCGTCCTTTATGTGTCCGTCTACCAGAGGGCGGATTGCCGCGGACACCTTCGGACAGAAGTTCAAAGCGCAACGCGCCGGCGACCGGCGCCGCTTCGAGAAGACGGACAGTGACGCGGTCCCCCAGGGTGAAGGTCTCCCCGGTCCGCTCTCCGATCATCGCCTGACGCTCTTCGACATAGCGGTAGTAGTCCTGGCCGAGCGTCGAGGCGGGAATGAAGCCGTCCGCGCCGGTTTCGAGCAGGCGGATGAACAGACCCGAACGGGTGACACCCGAGACGCGCCCCTCGAACTTGGCGCCGATTCTCTGGGCCAGGAACTGCGCGAGAAGGCGGTCCGACGTTTCCCGCTCGGCGAGCATGGCGCGACGTTCGGTGGCCGAGAGGTGCTGACCGATACCGGCGAGCTTGAGTGATTCCTGATCGGTCAGTCCGTCGTCGCCCAAGCCGAGCGCCCGGATCAGGCCGCGATGGACGATGAGATCGGAATAGCGGCGGATCGGCGAGGTGAAGTGGGCATAGCGGTCGAGATTGAGACCGAAGTGGCCGTAATTCTCCGGCGCATATTCCGCCTGGGCCTGGCTACGAAGGACCATTTCGCTGACCTGCTCGACATTGCCGGCCTTGCGCGCCTGCGCCAGGATGCCATTGAAATCGGAGGCGCGGACGCTGTCCGACTTCTTGACCGCGATATCGAGGCTGCCGAGGAAGTCGCGCAGCGACTGCAGCTTTTCCGACGATGGCTCGTCGTGAACGCGATAGAGCAGCTGGGTGCGTTTTTGCTCGAGTGTCTCGGCGGCGGCCACGTTTGCCGCAATCATCATCTCTTCGATGAGGCGATGGGCTTCGAGCCGCTCGGGAATGCGAATGTCAGCGACCATGCCCTTGGCATCGAGGATGATCTTGCGTTCGGGCAGATCGAGATCGAGCGGGCCGCGCTTGTCGCGCGCCTTGACCATCGCCGCATAGGCGTCCCAGAGGGGCCGCAGGATCGGCTCCAGCAGCGGGCCGGTCTTGTCGTCGGCATTGCCGTCAATGGCGGCCTGCGCCTGCTGGTAGCTCAGCTTGGCCGCCGAGCGCATCAGGATGCGGTGAAAGCTGTGGCTGACCTTGCGGCCATCGGCGTTGAGCACCATGCGCACGGCAAGTGCGGCACGCGGCACACCTTCCTTGAGCGAACAGAGCTCGTTGGAAATGCGCTCGGGCAGCATGGGCACGACGCGGTCCGGGAAGTAGACCGAATTACCGCGCACATAGGCTTCGCGGTCGAGCGCCGAGCCCGGCGTCACATAGGCGGCGACGTCGGCTATGGCGACGGTGACGACGAAGCCACCGGGATTGTTCGCATCATTGTCCGGCGCAGCATGGACCGCGTCGTCATGGTCCTTCGCATCGGGAGGATCGATGGTGACCAGCGGCAGGTCGCGCCAGTCCTCGCGGCCCTTGAGGCTCGCTTCCTTGGCTTCCTCTGCCTCGCGAATGACGCTGGTGGGGAAGACATAGGGAATTTCGAGATTGTGGATGGCAATCATCGACACCGCGCCTTCAGAGGCAGGGTTGCCGATGACGTTCGTCACCTTGGCGCGGGGAATCATCAGGCGGCCGGAGAGCTTGACCTCGACTTCCACGAGATCGCCGTCTTTCGAGTCGCCGAGATCGCCCAGCGGAATGCGCATTTCCTTCTGTTTGCGATCGATCGGGATCAGGCGGGCGCCCTCATTGTCCATGCGCACAATGCCGATATGGGCGCGACGTGGCTTGTCGAGCACCTTCATGGGCTTGGCGGTATAGACCGGGATTTCACCGTCGCCGGCATCGATGCGGGCTAGAATGCGATCGCCCGGGGCAGGCACGACGCGGGCATCGCGGCCAGCAATCACGGCGACGCGGGGCTTTTCGCCTTCCTCGTCATTCCATTGGGCCGGGAAGGCATGCAGATCGTCGGGATCGGCATCGGACGGGATGTCGAGCACGGTGACATGGGGCAGGGCGGCGGTGCGTCGCAGCGCCTTGCGGGTACGCGTGATGACGCCATCGCCCTCGAGCTCGGCGAGCATCGCCTTGAACGGGCGACGCATGTCGCCGCGAATGCCGAACACTTTGGCGAGGTCGCGCTTGCCCTTGATGTCAGCGTCCTGGGCGAGCGCTTCAAGAAGCTGCTCACGCGTGGGGAGCGCATCGGCGCGCGGCTGAACGCTCCGGCGGGGGCCAGAAGTGTTCTTTTGTTTGATCGGTTTTTTGTTCTTCATGTTGAGCGATATGTAGGTGATCGGCCGGCATTTGCCAAATGCCTCAAGCGGCAGAGCGTTGCCTGAGGTTACCAAAGGGCGCACGCACTTGCGGTGACGCGTGGGGGCGGGTTGAAATGCTGGCCTCAACCGCAGGCGATTCCATGACCATTCCATTCTTCGACGGCCACAATGATACGCTTCTGCGTCTGATCGATGACGCGCGCCCCAACAAGGTGGAGCTGTTCACCCAAGGCATGGCGGAAGCCCATATCGACCTGCCGCGCGCCAAGGCGGCAGGAATGGTGGGTGGCTTCTTTGCCATGTTCCCGCCGCCGCTGAAGACCAGCCTCGGCGCCGTGGCGGCCTCGCCCTCCAATTCGGAAGGCAGACTGCCGCCCGAGCTCGACATCGGCGAAGCCCAGCGCAGCACCAATGCCATGGCGGCGCTGATGTTCCGGCTGGAGCGCGAGGGCGCGCTGGCTGTGTGCCGCAACGCTGCCGAAATCGACGCGGCTATCGACGCCGGCAAGCTGGCGGCGATTTATCACCACGAGGGCGCAGAGGCGATCGACACCGATTTCAATGCCCTCGAGGTGCTCTACGCGGCCGGTTTCCGCTCGCTGGGAATCACATGGAGCCGCGCCAATGCCTTTGGCACCGGCGTGCCTTTCCGCCACGGCAGCTCGCCCGATATCGGGCCGGGGCTCAGCGATGCCGGCAAGGAACTCGTGCGTATCTGTGATCGCATGGGGATCATGATCGATCTCAGCCATCTCAATGCCGCTGGTTTTCGCGATGTGGCGGCAGTGTCGACCAAGCCGCTGGTGGCGACGCACTCCAATGTCCACGCCATCTGCCCGTCGACACGAAACCTGATGGATTGGCAGCTGGCGGCCATTCGCGAGAGCGGCGGCGTGGTCGGGCTCAACTATGCCACCGGCTTCCTGCGCCCCGACGGCAAGATGGAGCCGGAGATGGAAATCGAGCTGATGGTGCGCCATGTCGAGGCGCTCGTCGAGGCGCTCGGCGAGGACGGCGTTGCTCTCGGCAGCGATTTTGACGGAGCTACGATGCCGGCGCCTATCAAGGATGTTACCGGGGTGCAGAAATTGCTTCAGGCGCTGCTCGACAAGGGGTTTGGCGAAGAGCTGGTGCGCAAGATCGCACTGGGCAACTGGATGTCGGTGATCGGGCGAACGATGGGGTGAGCAAGCTTCACCCGGCCTACCTGGGAGAGAAGAAGAGAGGGCGTGGCGCTGGTGCGCCGCGCCCTCATTTTATCAGAACGGCACGTCTTCGTCGGTGACGGTCGATTTTGCTGCGGCCTTCTTCGGGGCAGCCTTTTTGGCAGCAGGCTTCTTGGCAGCCGGCTTTTTCTCGGCAGTCTCGTCGTCGGCAGCGGCCTTCTTGGTGGTCGCTTTCTTGGCCGCGGGCTTTTTGGCTGCAGCCTTCTTGGCCGGGGCCTTCTTCACCTTGGTGCCGGTAACCTCGGCGCGGGCAGCGATCCAGGCGATGGCCTGATCGAGCGTGACGTCCTCGGGTTTGACATCCTTGGGGATGGTCGCGTTGATCTTGCCCTGATTGACATAGGGGCCATAGCGACCGGCGCGGACCGTGATCGGGCCGGCGTCATGCTCAAAGGTCTGGATCGCAGCCACGGCAGCGCCGCCGCCACGCGTGAAGCCGCCAGCGGCCTTTTGCGCGATGAGATCGACCGCGCGGTTGATGCCGACGGTAAAAACCTCTTCAACATCAGGGAGATTGGCGTATTTCCCGTCGTGGAGGATGAATGGGCCATAGCGCCCGAGACCTGCCGAAATCGGCAGGCCGGTTTCCGGGTGGAGACCGACTTCGCGCGGCAGCGACAGCAGCTGGAGCGCCTTTTCGAGCGTCAGCGAGCCGGGCTCCCAGCCCTTGGGCAGGGAGGAGCGCTTGGGCTCCTTGCCGTCGCCAAGCTGGACATAGGGGCCGAAGCGACCGGTCTTGAGATGGACTTCTTCGCCGCTCTCGGGATCGGTGCCGAGGACGCCGTCACCGGCGCCAGCCTGGGCGGCATTGCCATTGGCAGCGTCGGAGAGCTGGGTCGTGTGCTTGCACTCGGGATAGTTCGAGCAGCCGATGAAGGCGCCGAACTTGCCGAGTTTGAGCGAGAGCGTGCCGGTGCCGCAGGTCGGGCACTGACGACGCTCGGTGCCGTCTTCGCGCGGCGGGAAGATATGGTCCGCCAGCAGATCATTGAGCGCGTCGAGAACTTCCGACACGCGCAGATCCTTGATTTCCTCGGTGGCGGCGGTGAAATCCTTCCAGAAATCACGCAGCAGCACCTTGTAGTCGAGTTCGCCGGCCGAGACCTGGTCGAGCTGCTCTTCAAGGCCCGCGGTAAAGCCGTATTCGACATAGCGGTTGAAGAACGACTCGAGGAAGGCGGTGACGATGCGGCCGCGATCTTCGGGATGCAGCGCCTTGCCCTCGAGCTTGACGTAGTTGCGGTCCTTGAGCGTCGTCAGCGTGGCCGCATAGGTGGACGGCCGGCCGATGCCGAGCTCTTCCATCTTCTTGATCAGGCTCGCCTCGGTGTAGCGGGCGGGCGGCTGGGTGAAATGCTGCTCGATCTCGACCTTCTTGAGGTCCGGCTTGTCGCCGACCTTGAGGGGCGGCAGTTCGCGCCCCTCGTCATCTTCTTCCTCGGCATCGGTCTTGGCCTCGACGCCATAGAGCGTGAGGAAGCCGGGGAAGGTGACGACCGAGCCGGTGGCGCGCAGGGCGACGGCACGTCCGGGGACGTTGACGGCGATGTCGACGCTGGTGCGGTCGATCTCGGCCGAGGCCATCTGCGAGGCGAGCGTGCGCTTCCAGATCAGCGAATAGAGCTTTTGCTGGTCGGGATCGAGGCTGAGGCTCTCGGGGCGCTTGAACATGTCGGTGGGGCGGATGGCCTCGTGGGCCTCCTGGGCGTTCTTGGCCTTGGTCTGATAGACGCGGGCTTTTTCCGGGAGATATTCTTCACCGAAATATTTGCCGATGACCGAGCGCGCCATGGCGATGCCCTCGGGGGCCATCTGCACGGCGTCGGTACGCATATAGGTGATCAACCCATCCTCGTAGAGGCGCTGGGCGATCTGCATGGTGCGGCTGGGCGAGAGGCCGAGGCGCGAAGACGCATCCTGCTGCAGCGACGAGGTGGTGAACGGCGCATACGGATTGCGCTTGGTCGGCTTCTTCTCGACGTTGGAGACGTTGAACTGGCCGGCTTCGATCAGCTTTTTCAGCTCGGCAGCGTCGTCACCCGACGTGATGTCGAGCTTGTCGGTGCGCTTGCCATCGACGGAGAACAGACGCGCGAGGAAACTCTTGCCGGCCTGGGCCAGCTGCGCCTCGACGGACCAGTATTCCTGCGGCTTGAATTTTTCGATCTCGGATTCGCGGTCCGAGACGAGGCGGAGGGCCACCGACTGCACGCGGCCGGCCGAACGCGAGCCGGGCAGCTTGCGCCACAGGATCGGCGAGAGCGTGAAGCCCACGAGATAATCGAGGGCGCGGCGCGCGAGATAGGCGTCAACCAGCGGCATGTCGATGTCGCGCGGCTTGGCCATGGCTGCCGTGACGGCATCCTTGGTAATGGCGTTGAACACGACGCGCTGCACCGGCACGTCCTTCTTGAGCGCTTTCTTGGCGCGCAGGACGTCCAGAATATGCCAGGAAATGGCCTCGCCTTCGCGATCAGGGTCGGTTGCCAGGATCAGACCGTCAGCGCCCTTGAGCGCGCCGGCAATGTCGGCAATCCTCTTCTTTGCGGCGGTGTCGACTTCCCAGGACATGGCGAAATCTTCATCCGGACGCACCGAACCGTCCTTGGCGGGCAAGTCGCGGACATGGCCGAAACTGGCCAGGACTTCATAGTCCTTGCCCAGATATTTGTTGATTGTCTTGGCCTTGGCCGGACTTTCAACGACGACGACCTTCATGGAATATCCGTTCCGCAACTGCTCATTCAAAGAGCGCGCAACATGGTGAACGTCTGGTCCGGTGTCAACGGGGAGCCACACGGGTCCCGCTTTTGTGCTTGAAAGCGGTGTGCTCAATCATAGCGGAGGGCAACCAGCTGGCCACTGGACCATTCGAGGCGGGCGGCGAGATCAAGTTCGAGCAACAGCATCTGCATTACCGCGGGTGATAGCGCGAGCTGGGTGAGGAGCTCGTCGACCTCGATCGGCGTGCTGGAGAGGGCACTGAGGAGACGCGCCCGGTCATCGGCGTCGGGGAGCGCGTCGAGACTGTCGAGCGCCGGATCGGGTACCCACTCCGGATCAAACAGCATTTTGCGGGCGGGGTCGGCGTGGCCGATGGTGTCGGCAATATCCTGGGCCGACGTGACGAGGCGCGCGCCCTGCTGGATGAGAAGGTTGCCGCCCTCGGCGCGCGGATCGAGCGGAGAGCCGGGCACGGCGAAGACATCGCGGTTCTGCTCGAGCGCCAGGCGAGCGGTGATCAGGGAGCCGGAGCGTTTGGCGGCTTCCACCACAACGACGCCGAGCGACAGACCGGAAACCAGCCGGTTACGCCTTGGGAAGTCGCGGGCGCGGGGTTCCCAGCCCATGGGCATTTCGGTAAGCAGCGCCCCGCCATTGTCGAGAATGTCGTGGGCGAGCGGGATGTTTTCGTCCGGGTAAATCTTGTCGAACCCACCTGCGAGCACTGCGATGGTTCCGGCGGTGAGGCTGGCGCGATGGGCCGCGGCGTCGATGCCGCGAGCAAGGCCCGAGACGATGACAAAACCAAGCGTGCCCAGCTCGGTCGCCAGCAGGCGCGTCATCTTGATGCCGGCAGATGAGGCATTGCGAGCACCCACGATAGCGACGCTGCGGTGCCAGTCGAGGTTGTCGCCTCCGGCGAGGGTGATCAGCGGCGGGGCGCCAGGGATATGGGCAAGGTGGGGTGGGTAGTCAGGCTCGCCAAGCGCCACCAGACGGGCGCCATAGCCATCGGCAGCGGCGATCTCGTCTTCGGCCTGGGAGAGGGTCGGAATGCGCAGGGCGCGGCCTGTAGAGCGGCCCAAGGCGGGCAGGGCCTCGAGGGCCTCCTCGGCCGAGCCGAAGCGGTTGAGCAACTGGCGAAACGTGACGGGACCGACATTGTCGGCGCGCAGAAGCCGGAGCCAGGCGAGGCGTTGGGCGGGGGTGAGATATTTATCGTCCCCCCGCGCCAAGATCAGGCGGCTTTCTTCGAGCCGCCGATAGTCGGCTCGGTTCCGGCGAGAAGCCGGGCAATGTTTTCACGATGCTGGAAGAAGAGCAGCAAGGCGAGCGCGATCACCGTCATCGACAAAAGCGGGCTGCCGAAGAGATAGGCGAAGATAGGCGCCGTTGCCGCTGCCGTGAGGGCCGCCAGCGAGGAGATTTTCCGTGCGAAAGCAACGATCAGCCACACGGCGCAGAAGATGATGCCCACAGGCCATGCGAGCGCGAAGAGCGAGCCGATCATGACGGCGACACCCTTGCCGCCCTTGAAGCCAAGCCAGACCGGAAAGCAGTGGCCGAAGAAGGCGCCGACTGCGGCCAGCATTGCGGCTTCCTCGCCCCAGAAATAGCGGGCGACGAGAACCGGCACCGCAGCCTTGAGAGCGTCGAGGATCAGGGTGGCGGCGGCAATTTTCTTGTTTCCGGTGCGCAGCACATTGGTGGCGCCGATATTGCCCGAGCCGATATTGCGGATGTCGCCGAGACCGGCCGCCCGCGTCAGGATCAGCCCAAAGGGGATCGAGCCGGACAGATAGCCGAGCACGAGCGCGAGAATGAGCGGGAAAAAGTCGGTCGGCATGGTTGCTCCCTTATTACCGAGATGAGTAGCGCCGGGTTGGGTAATGAGCAAGGGGCGGGGGCGCAGCGGCGGGGGAAAGTGCGGGCGGGGCTCGTCTGGTGGGACAGCCCCCACCCTCAATCCCTCTCAACAAGGGGAGGGAGGCGATGGCGGTGACGCCGGGGCCGGATCCGGTGAACTTGCAAACGAGGAAGATGGATTGCCCGGACAAGCCGGGCAATGAAGATGGGTGGAATATGCAGTAAAAATCAGTGGCTTATTTGGGATTCTTGGTGAAGGCCAAAAAGGTCAGCTGAGGTAGTCGCGCTTGCCGATGGGGACGCCCTTATGGCGCAGGATGGCGTAGGCCGTGGTGACGTGGAAGTAGAAGTTCGGCTGGCCGATGCGGAGAAGGTAGTCCTCGCCACGCATCTGCATTTCCCTGCCGCCCAGGGTCAGGGTGATCTCGCGCTCGTCAGCGCCAGCAAAGTCTTCGGCCGAAAAAGTGGCAAGATAATCAATGCCCTTCTGGAGGCGGCCCTTGAGATCCTCCCAGGAGACTTCATCGTCCGCCCAGCTGGGGACCGGCTTACCGGCGAGACGCGAGGTGACGCCCTTGGCGCCATCGGTCGCGATCTGCACCTGATTGCGCAGCGGATGCATGTCCGGGGCCAGACGGGTGTCGACGAAGCTCTGCAAATCGATGCCGTTTTCGGCGGCGTAAATTTCCGCCTTGCCGAAGATGGCCAGCAAATTCCCGAGCATACGCGCAAACACCGGCACCGAGGCCGAATAGATGGACAAAGTCATTTTTGCTTCCTGAGTGTGAGGAGAGGTCAGCCTTCGTGGGAAAAGACTGTCTCGCCCCCCACGATGGTGCGCATGACCTTGCCGGCAAGTCGTGCGCCTTCAAAGCTGGTGTTGCGGGAACGCGATTTCAACGTGGCTGCATCCACCTGCCAGGGGTAATCGAGATCGACCAGAATGAGGTCGGCAGGCGCACCCTTGGCAATGCGGCCGGCCTCGAGCCCGAGGATTTCGGCCGGACGGGACGTCATGGCGCGCAGAAGCGTGAGGAGAGGCACTTCATCCGAGTGATGGAGGCGGAGCGCGGCGGCAAGCAGGGTTTCAAGCCCGATGGCCCCGTCGGTGGCCTCGGCGAAGGGCTGGCGCTTGCCCTCGCTGTCCTGCGGGTCGTGATCGGAATGGATGGTATCGATGGCCCCCGAGCGGAGCCCTTCGATGACGGCCTGGCGGTCGTCTTCCGAGCGCAGCGGCGTCGCCAGCTTGAAATAGGTGCGGTAGCGGCCGACGTCGTTCTCGTTGAGGCAGAGATTGTTGATCGAGACGCCAGCGGTGATCCGATGGTTACGGGATTTGCCGCTGTTGAGAATGGCGACGGACCCGGCCGTCGACACCTGGGCGGCGTGATAGCGGACGCCGGTCAAGGCGGCCAACTGGACGTCGCGCGCCAGCGGGATGGTCTCGGCCTCGCGCGGAATGCCTTTCAGCCCGAGAACGGTGGCGAAAAGGCCGCTGTTCATCACGCCGTCGCCAGTCAGGCCGGCATCGGAGAGATGATGGACGAAGAGCATGTCGAAATTGGAAGCGTAGGACATGGCCGTTCGCAGCATGGCGGTCGACTGGATCGAGCGGCGGCCATCGGAGAGGCAGACGGCGCCGGCCTCCTTCATCAGGCCGAATTCGGTCAGTTCCTGGCCGGCAAGGCCCTTGGTGATGCCACCAGCGGGCAGGACATTGACCTTGGCCGTTGCCTTGGCGCGACGGATGAGGAAATCGACTACGGCGCCATCATCAACGACGGGCAGGGTGTCAGGCATCATCACGAAACTGGTGACGCCACCGGCAGCGGCGGCTTCGCCTGCGGAGGCCAGGGTTTCGCGATATTCCCAACCTGGCTCGCCGGTAAAGACGCGCATGTCGATCAGGCCGGGCGCGAGAGCGAGGCCAAGAGCGTTGATGACTTCGGCGCCATCGGGCACGCCGACCGGACCGCCGAGGGCGATGTCGGAAATGCGGCCGTCCTCGACGAGGACGGCGCCACGGGCGTCGGTGCCCGAGGCCGGGTCCAGAACGCGGGCGTTTTCAATGAGAAGGGGGCGGCTCATGATTGGTCTCCCGACAGCAGGGCATCGAGGACGGCCATGCGCACGGCCACGCCCATTTCAACCTGCTCGGTGATGACCGAGCGCGCACCGTCGGCGATGGCCGGGTCGATCTCGACGCCACGGTTCATCGGGCCGGGATGCATGACGATGGCATCGGGCTTGGCGAAAGCCAGCTTGGCGGCGTCGAGGCCGTAGAAGCGATAATATTCGCGCACCGAAGGGATCATCTTGCCGTTGGCCCGCTCATGCTGGAGGCGCAGCATCATGACCACGTCGACATCCTTCAAACCGGCTTCCATGTCGGTGAAGACTTCGGTGGCGAGATGCTCGATGCCGGACGGAAGCAGATTTTTCGGGGCGATGACGCGGGTGCGCACATTGAGCGCCTGCAGGAGCAGGAGGTTGGACCGCGCGACGCGGGAATTGGCGATGTCGCCGCAGATGGCGACGGTCAGGCCCGAGATGCGGCCCTTGTGACGGCGGATGGTGAGCGCATCGAGCAGCGCCTGAGTCGGGTGCTCGTGGGCACCGTCACCAGCATTGACCACCGAACAGCCGACCTTCTGGCTGAGCAGCTCGACAGCGCCGGCCGCCGCATGGCGCACGATGAGTACGTCGGGCCGCATGGCGTTGAGCGTGGCCGCGGTATCGACAAGGGTTTCGCCCTTGGACACCGAGCTGGTCTTGACCGACATGTTCACCACCATCGCGCCAAGGCGCTTGCCGGCGATCTCGAAGGAGGACTGCGTGCGGGTCGAGGGCTCGAAGAACAGATTGATCTGTGTCTTGCCAGCGAGCGTGGGCAGGGATTTTCGCTCCTGCCGGCTGACCGGGACCATGCGCTCGGCCCGATCGAGCAGATCGATGATCTCGTGCTGCTTGAGATCGGCGATCGAAATCAGATGGCGCTGGCTAAAGGGGGGGAAGTCACCAGACGAGCCGGTGGACGACGAGGTGTTGCTGGCAGGAATTTGGGCCATGCGCTCCCATCCTTGATGTTGGATGGGGGTCTATGTGAGCACGGCTCAATATGCAAGGTTCTGCATGGCAGAAGCTGGGGTTCTGCGGCAATTATCCGCGGCGCAGACGATCGAGCGCGCCTTGCAGGATATAGCTCGCGGCAAGCTTGTCGACGACTTCGGCGCGGCGGTCGCGGCGGAGATCTGCCTCGATCATCATGCGGGTGACCGCTGAGGTGGAGAGCCGCTCGTCCCAGAAGGCAATGGGCAGGTCGAGCTTTTGCGCCAGGTTCCGGGCAAAGGCGCGGGTCGATTGCACGCGCGGGCCCTCGGAGCCATCCATGTTGAGCGGCAGGCCGAGGATGATGGCGACGGCGCTGTGCTGTCGCGCGAGTTCGATGATCCGCTCGGCATCCTGGGTGAATTTGGTGCGCTTGATGGTTTCAACCGGCGTGGCCGAATAGCGCATGCCATCCGACACAGCGACACCAATGGTTTTCGTGCCGAGGTCGAGGCAGAGAATCTTGCCGGTGGCGGGGATGTCGGAGAGGGGATCGTCGGTCAATGTCGGGCTCGCGGGGATGGATGGCTTTGTTCTATAGGGTGCAGGGAACGGTTTGGCGATGGAGTGACCCTCAATGAAACTCACCTGGTTTGGCGCTTCGACATTTCGCATCCATGCCGGGGGGGCGATTGTGGTGGTGGAGCCGGAGGCGGCCGGGGCGGGAATCGACCGGACGGAACTGGTGAGTGGCGCTGACCAGGTCGTGGCCTTTGGTGACAGGGATATCGTGGCCGACTGGAAGCCGCGGGCGGCGTTGCGGCCGCTTGAGGTGGAAGAACAGAATCGGCCTCCGGAAGTGGTGGCGCTGGATGGCGACACGCTGGTGATCGACGCCGATGGCGAGGCTCCCGTGGTGGTGGCGCGCGGGGGGCTGCCAAAGCTGGGCAAATGGGCGGATCGCGCGGTGTTTGTGCTGTCCGGTCATGAGCTTGCCGGTCGGCTGGAGAGCCTCCTTGAGGGCGCATCGCCACGCCTCCTGGCTCTGGCCGGGGATGACGGCGAGCTGGAAAAGGCCTTTGCGGCAGCGCGGGACAAGCTCGATGGGACCGGCATGATCGCGCTTGAGCGCACATTGGCTGTGGAAGTCTGAGGCGGGCCTGCCGCCATTTTCATTGTCTTTTCGGCCGCGCCATTGCTAATAACGCGGCAAAGACCGCTTTATTTGCTGGAGTTAGCCATGTCTGTCGACGCAGCCACCGTCAAACGCATCGGGCGCCTTGCGCGCATCCGCATCGAGGAAGAAGAAGTGGCGAGCTACCAGCAGGAGCTCAATTCCATTCTGGGCTTCGTCGAACAGCTCGCTGAAGTGAACGTCGACGGCGTCGAGCCGATGACTTCTGTGACCCCGATGACCCTGCGTCGTCGCGATGACGTCGTGTCCGACGGCGGTTATCCCGAAAAGATCGTCAAGAACGCGCCTCTGACCGAAGACAATTTCTTCATGGTCCCGAAGGTGGTCGAGTAGAATGGGCGTCAGCATCGCCATTGAGACGCCTTTGCAGGACGATGTGCGCGACCTCGTCGCGCATCTCAATGCGCATTTGCTGCCGCTTTCGCCGCTCGAATTCCAGTTCAAGATGACCGTGGAGCAGATGGCCGACAGCGATACCACGCTGTTCGTGGCCCGCGATGAGGCGGGCAGGGCGGTCGGCATGGGTGCCCTCAAGGTACACGGGCCGACGCTGGGCGAGGTCAAGCGCATGTATACGCTTCCCGAGGTTCGCGGGCAGCGCGTCGGTCGGCAGTTGCTGGAGCGGATCGTCGGGCTGGCGCGCGAGCGCGGGCTGGCCAGCGTGATGCTGGAAACCGGCACCGGTGACGGCATGGCCGAGGCGCATCGCCTCTATACGCGCTATGGCTTTGCTTCGCGCGGCCCGTTCCTCGACTATCCTGAGAGCGAATGGTCGGCCTTTTTCGAGCTGAACCTCGAGGGGGAACAGGCGGCATGAAATTGAGCTGGGCGTTGTGTCTGGTGATCTTGGGGTCCGGCGCCGCCATGGCGCAGGAGGACCTGCGCATCGACCAGACGAGGCTCTATGTCAGCGACCCGGCTGCCTGCGCAGCCGTCGAGGACAAGGGCATCGACGCCTTTATGGATCTGGATTTTCTCGGCCTCACCTTTGGGCGCGGCATCCAGTCCATGGAATTTCACTGCAATTTCTACGAGGTGAAGGGCCGCGAAGGCAGCACCCACCTCTTCGTCGATACGATTTGCGAACTGCCGGGTGAAATCTACCCGGATATCCTGGCGATAACGCCTTATTCCGATACGCAGATACAAGTGGTTTCGGCCTATGACGCGGCAATGGTGGCCGCCGGCATATTTGAGCCGAACCCGGAGGTTGCGACACCCGGCGCAACGCTCTACACACGCTGCGACAATCTGAGCGAGATTACCGTTGACTGATCTGACCAAGCTGAGCCTCGCCGAAGCCCGCAAGGGCCTCAAGGACAAGAGCTTTACCGCGACCGAGCTGACCGATTCCTATATCGGCGCCATCGAGGCCGCCAATGACAAGCTCAACGCCTATGTGGTGACAACGCCCGAGCAAGCGCGCGACATGGCCAAGGCCAGCGACGAAAAGCTGGCGCGCGGCGAAGCCGGTCCATTGGAAGGCATTCCGCTGGGCGTGAAGGATTTGTTCGCCACCAAGGGTGTTCACACCCAGGCGGCCAGCCACATCCTCGACGGCTTCAAGCCAGAGTATGAATCGACCGTGACCGCCAATCTCTGGCGCGATGGCGCCGTGATGCTGGGCAAGCTCAACATGGACGAATTCGCCATGGGCTCGTCCAACGAGACCTCCTATTACGGTCCGGTGGTCAATCCGCACCGCGCGGAAGGCTCTGACGCCAAGCTGGTGGCCGGTGGCTCTTCCGGTGGTTCGGCTGCCGCCGTTGCCGCATGGCTGTGCGCCGGCGCGACCGCAACGGACACGGGTGGTTCGATTCGCCAGCCGGCCGCGTTCACCGGCACCGTCGGCATCAAGCCGACCTATGGCCGTGCATCGCGCTGGGGCACGGTTGCCTATGCATCCTCGCTCGACCAGGCTGGCCCGATCGCGCGCACCGTCGAAGACGCGGCGCTGCTGATGACGTCGATGTCGGGTTTTGACCCCAAGGATTCGACCTCGGTCGACATTCCGGTTCCTGACTTTGCTGCCGCCGTCGCGCGTGGCGTCAAGGGCCTCACCATCGGTGTTCCGCGCGAATACCGCATGGATGGCATGCCCGCTGAAATCGAAGCGCTGTGGACCCAGGGCCTTGAATGGCTCAAGGCCGAGGGCGCGACGGTGAAGGACATCTCGCTGCCGCATACCAAATATGCGCTGCCAGCCTACTACGTCGTGTCGCCCGCCGAAGCCTCGTCTAACCTCGCTCGCTATGACGGCGTGAAGTATGGCCTGCGCGTTTCCGGCAAGGACATTACCGATCTTTATGAACTGTCCCGCGCTGCCGGTTTCGGCCGCGAGGTCAAGCGCCGCATCATGATCGGCACCTATGTGCTGTCTGCCGGCTATTTCGACGCCTACTACGTCAAGGCACAGAAGGTCCGCACCCTGATCAAGAAGGACTTTGAAGACGCCTTCCATGCGGGTGTCGACGCCATCCTGACCCCGGCAACGCCTTCTGCCGCCTTTGGTATTGGCGACGAGGCGCTGGCAGCCGATCCGGTCGCCATGTACCTCAACGACATCTTTACCGTGACCGTGAACATGGCTGGCCTGCCGGGCATTGCCGTGCCGGCCGGGCGCGACGCCAAGGGCCTGCCGCTTGGCCTGCAGCTCATCGGCAAGCCGTTCGATGAAGAGACGCTTTTTGCCGCGGCCCGCGTCATCGAAAAGAGCACCGGCGACGATTTCGCCCCCACCCGCTGGTGGTAAAAGTGGCTTTTGCCGGCCCCATCTTCACCCGTTTCGACGGTGTGCAGGGTGGAGCCACACCTTGGCGGCGCTTGATCGCGTCGCCAATCCGCACTATGTGCCGCCCATGCACAAGTTGAAGCTGGTTGTGACGCGCCCATTGGCCGCGTCCGGGCCAAAAGGGAATAAGCCAATGGCCGTCGATATTTTCACTACGCTCGATTGGTCCGAGCCGCCCAAGGACATGAGCAAGCCGCTTCAGGCCCTGTGGTGGCTGAAGCGCGGCGAACTGCGCGTCGGTCCCGAATGGGAGCGGGCCCATCTGATCGTGCAATCCATGGAAGGCGTGCAGCCTTTCGACTGGGTTCACGCGCTGATGCATTGGATCGAAGCCGACATGGGCAATGCCGACTACTGGTATCGTCGCGCCGGCAAGCGCCGTGCGACCGCCAGCGTGGCCCAGGAATGGGAACACATTGCGGCAGCGCTGAGCGAAGTGACCAAGCACTGAACTTGGGCTTTCTCGATTTCGGGCCGCAGGAGAGATCCTGCGGCCCTTTTTTATTGCTTGTGACCGGCCTAGAATCCGTTGGCACCGGTCGTTCCGCAAGCGTGGATTGCCCGGATGTACCGGGCAATGACGGTGGCGCCTCTATGGGGGCCCGCTATGCGCGCAGCAGGCCGAGGCCGGTGCGGGTGATGCGGTAGGCCTCTCCGCCTTTGGACGCGATCACCTTCTTGGCGCGCAGGCGCTTGAAAAGGTCGAATGTGCAGTTGGAGAGGAGCCAGCCTTCGCGGCTGTAGCATTCGACGTCGATGGCGCGGCCATCATCGTCGCGGAGAATCGCAATCTTCCCGCCAAGGGAGAGCGCGTTGAGAACGCGCCGTTCGTCTCGTGAAATGTTCATTGTGTCTGGAGTGTCGAAGGGCGGCCGCACGCCGAAGGCATATGGCCGCGAACAAACGATACCCGCCGACGGCATCACGCACGGCGGCAGGTGGTTTATTCGGCCCCATCCTGATTGCATGGGTAATCAGACAATCTCAAACTGACTGGACATGGCTTTTGGTCTAGCGGATCCGGGAGAATTCGTCCAGATTTTGGCTGTGATGCGGTTGAAATCGCCCGTCGGGCGGTGCACACCTGCCACACAAAATGTCGAGGAAAGCCCGTGACCGCTGCCAAACTGCCCGCTGAATGCGAAACCAAAGACGATGTGCGCGCCGAGATTGATCGGATCGACCAGGCGCTGCTGACGCTGTTCGCGGAGCGGCACGCCTATGTGACGCGCATGGCCGAGATCAAGACCGATCCGCACGAGGCATTTGACGCCGTTCGCATCGAGGCGGTGATCAATAAGGTGCGCGGACGCAGTCTTGACCTTGATTTGGACGAAGATCAGGCGGAACTTATCTGGCGGACCCTGATCGACTGGAACATCAATTACGAAAAGGGCATCATCGCAGCGCGCCGCCGCGCTCGGTGATATCGGCGCCCTGTGGCGCCGTGACAGGCGGCCACGGGAGTTCGTCGTGCCCCGGACAGCGATACGAAAAGCCGAACTCGCCGATGCGCCCCGCATGGCGACGCTTGCCTATGAAGCCTGGGAAACCGGCATCCTGCCGCTGCTGACCGAAGCGCCGATGATGCGCGAATCGGAGCGGCGGCGCCTCTCCCAGGCCGCAGCGCTCGGGTGGCAGCATGCCATCATCGCCAGTCACGAGCAGGAACTGGTCGGCTGGTGTTCCCGTATCCCGCGCCGCAACTATATCCCCTTCCTCTTCGTCGCACCCGAATGTCAGGGGCAGGGCGTGGGCAGGGAACTGCTCAGCCGCATGGAAGTCATGCTCGAACTCGAAGGCGCCGAGCGCGTGCACCTCGAGACACCGGCCGACAATGTGCGGGCGGTGCGTTTCTACGAACGGCAGGGCTACAGGATCATGGCGCTGCGCGGCAGCGACGGCGATGTACGCCAGAGTTTCATGAGCGTGCATCTCGAAAAACGCCTGAACCCGCTTTCCGGCGACCAATACGGCGAATAAGTCCCTGTTCCATGGCTGCCGTGACTGTTGCAACGCCGGGCCAAGCCCGCTAAGCACAGAGCGAATTTCTTTGATGTTCAGGACCGCCAAGTGACACTCGTCGATACCCGCACCCCCGACAAGAAGCGCCTGATTTCCGGTTCCACCGGCGATTGGGAAGTGATCATCGGCATGGAAGTGCATGCGCAGGTGACGAGCGAGAGCAAGCTGTTCTCGGGATCCTCGACCGCCTTCGGCAATCCCCCCAATGCCAATGTGAGCTTCGTTGACGCCGCCATGCCCGGCATGCTGCCCGTCATCAACGAGGAATGCGTGCGCCAGGCCGTGCGGACTGGTCTCGGGCTCAAGGCCCAGATCAACAAGCGCTCGGTGTTTGACCGCAAGAATTATTTCTATCCGGACCTGCCGCAGGGCTACCAGATCTCCCAGTTCAAGGACCCGATCGTGGGCGAGGGCAAGGTTTTGCTCGACGTCGACGGCGAGCAGATCGAGATCGGTATCGAGCGCCTGCACCTCGAGCAGGACGCTGGCAAGTCGATCCACGATCAGCACCCGAACATGAGCTTTGTCGACCTCAACCGGTCGGGCGTGGCGCTGATGGAAATCGTCTCCAAGCCTGACCTGCGCTCGTCGGAAGAAGCCAAGGCCTATCTGGCCAAGCTGCGCACCATCCTGCGCTATCTCGGCACATGCGACGGCAATATGGAGCAGGGCTCCATGCGCGCCGACGTGAACGTGTCCGTGCGCCGTCCGGGTGGTGAATTCGGCACGCGTTGCGAGATCAAGAACGTCAACTCGATCCGCTTTGCCGGCATGGCCATCGAATATGAGGCGCGCCGCCAGATCGACATTCTGGAAGACGGTGGTTCCATCGACCAGGAAACCCGCCTGTTCGACCCGAAGAACGGCGAGACCCGGTCGATGCGCTCCAAGGAAGAAGCGCATGACTATCGCTACTTCCCCGATCCGGACCTGCTGCCGCTCGAGTTCGACGACGCCTTTATTGCCGAGCTGGCCCAGCACCTGCCGGAGCTGCCGGACGAAAAGCAGGCTCGTTTCATCGCCGATTATGGCGTGACCGCCTATGACGCCATGGTGCTGACGCTCGAGCGTGAGACGGCCGACTACTATGAAGCCTGCGTGGCTTTTGGTGGCACCAAGCGCGACGGCAAGGCCGTGGCGAACATTCTCAACGCTGACGTGGCGGCCTTTGCCAACAGCCAGGGTCTGGCCGTTTGGGAAACCCATCTTCAGCCGTCCCAGATCGCCGGTCTAGTGGACCTGATCGCTGCCGGGACGATCTCGTCCAAGGGCGGCAAGGACGTTCTGCAGATTCTCATCTCCGAGGAGCCCGAGGGCGATCCGGCCGAGATCGTCGAGCGTCGTGGCCTCAAGCAGGTGACCGATCTCGGTGCGATCGAAAAGATCGTCGACGAAATCATCGCCGCCAATCCCGATCAGGTCGAGAAGGTCAAGGCCAAGCCGACCATGATCGGCTGGTTTGTCGGCCAGGCGATGAAGGCTTCGGGCGGCAAGGCCAACCCGCAGGCGCTCAACGATTTGATGAAGCAGAAGCTTGGGATCGAATAGATTGACCATTGAACCGGAAAAGGAACGGTCCTCCCGTTCCACCTCCATCGGGGCGGCCTTTGTGGCTCACAAGGCGCCCTGGATCATCAGGCTGATCGGCAAGCTGTTCAGTGGCGTTATTCTCATCCCGGTGCTGGCGACCATGGCCGCCTCACTGGCGTTGATGGTCTATGGCGCGTTCGAGACCTGGCATTTCCTCGATGGCCTCTTCTTTTCGGTCGATCACCGGTTGAGCCATGACGAGGCCCTGCTGCACGCCATTGAGCTCGTGGACCTGTTCCTGCCCGCGACAGTCGTGCAGGTGGTGTCGCTGGGGCTCTATCAGCTCTATTTCGACCAGGATCTCGAGCTGCCGAACTGGCTCCGCATCCGCACGCTGGATGATCTGAAGTGAAAGCTGGTGGGCGTCGCCGTGACGGTGCTCGCGGTCTATTTCCTTGGCCGTGCGATTACGTCGGCTGGCGGGATCGACATTCTATATCTCGGCGGTGCCAGCGCTCTGGTGATTGCAGCGCTGACCTACTTCCTGAGCAAAATCCACACCTCCCACTGACATCATGGATTGATGTCGTGGCCGGGCTCGGGCGGGAGATTGGGGTCGATACCCTCGTCTTCGCCATCGTGGCGCAACGGGGATGAATGCGGATGCTCCGCATCCCCCGTGGGCAGGTGCACGGGCATGGGTGGTTGAGGCTTGGCGGGCCGGACAGGAATGTCCGGCTCGTTGTTTTTATTCGGATCCATTTTCAGATCTCCCTCGGGCGCGGCACATCGTTCGGCAGGGGCGGGATTTCGGGCGACGGCGCTGGTTCGGGGGATGTGCCCGGCTGGTCAGGCGTCGGGAAATGTCCCGGTCCAGGCTGGCCCGGTTGACCGGGCTGCGGGAAATCCGGATCGGGCGCCGGCTCATATTCGGGCGGGGCGTGCGGGTCGATATCGGGTCGGGGCGTGCTCATGGTGTACCTCCGCCAGCTCAACGGTAGGGGCGCCCCGGGGTTCCGTCTGCCGCTACTGTTTACCCACGGCCATGCGAGCGCGCACGGCGGGATCGGCATCGAGAAACTCCGGCTCGACGGTGGCCCCGACGGCATCAAAATAGCGGCTAAGGAAATTGCGAAATGATGCCGCCAGCGCGATGTCGGCGATGTTGAGATCGGTAAGGCCGACGGAGCGCAATGCGTCGATATCAGCCTCGGTGATGCGGGAGGCGTCCAGGGTGATCTGTTCGGCATAGGCCAGCATGGCGACCTGCTGGTCACTCAGCCCGGCCGTGCGATAATCGTCCTGGATGGCAAGGGTCTTGTCCCGGCCGAGCATCTGCGACAGCGACTTGAAATAGACATGCGAGCAATAGCTCGAGGGGACGTGCTTGGCGACGATCAGCGTGATCAGGCGGAAGTTCTCGAGGCCAAGGGAGAACCCGTCGCGCATCTGGTGAAGCAGGTTTTCGATCGGGACCAGCATGTCGGGTCGAGCCGACCAGCACTGAGTGGCCTCCATGACGCGGCCCATCGCGTCGATCTCGGCCTTGTAGATATCGGCGACGGCGCCTGTGGCGTCGTCAGGGGTGATGGTCTTGATGTACATGGACACGGACCTCCTGCCACCGGTGGAGCCGGCGACAGCGTGATCCTAAGTCAGCCTCGTGCGGCTTTCCAGAGGTGTCGAATGCGGCCGTCGATGAAGAAGAGACCGAAGAAGATCACCACCATGCCGATGATCTGAATGGGCAGGATGGTTTCGCCGAGAACCGTCACGCCGATCAGCAGGGCCGATATCGGGGCGATGAAGGTGGTGGTGGCGAAATTGGTGGCGCCGACGCGGGGAAGGATCCGGTACATGATCTGGAAGGTAAAGGCAGTCGAGAGCAGGCCAATCGCGATCGCCGCGCCCCAGGATTCGGCTCGGGTGATCACCGGAACGCCTTCTGTGAGAAAAGCGACGGGCACCGCGATGACGGCGGCACCGGTCAAGGCCATGGCTGCAAACGCGGTTGGCTCGATGTGCTTGTAGCTGCGCGTGATATTGAGCGAGAGCGCATAGCAGAGAGTAGCGCCAAGGCAGGCGGCAACGGCCCAGAGCTGCGATGAGCCGCCCGAGGTCAACGCCGGGGACACGAGGATCGCCGCGCCGACAAAGCCGATGGCGACGCCGGTGAATTTGGTCCGCGAGGCTTTTTCGCCGCCCAGCCAGAAATGGGAGATGAGCGCGGTGACCATCGGCGTCAGCGCATTGATGATGGCGGCGATGCCGCTGGCGAGATGTGCCTGTGCGAGCGGGAAGAGCGCGAAGGGAATGGCATAGGCGATGACGCCAAGGCCAGCCAGCTGCAGCCAGAGCTTGGGATCGCGTGGCACGGATTTCTTCAGCGCCAGCATGACCACCCAGCACCCGAGCGCGCCGATGGACACGCGGAGTGCCGTCACCCAGACCGGGCCGATCTCACGGATCAGAATGGCGTTGAAGACAAAGGAGCAACCCCAGATGGCGCCCAGAAGAATGATCCAGGACCAATCGCGCAGACTCATAACAGCATCCTCGAAAGACGCCGGACGCTACGCCCGGCCCGAACAAAGGTCGAACCGAATTTGACGATGAGGTGATCAATTCTGGTGATGGACTGCGCCTGCCCGATCAGGGCAGGCGGTTCGCCAGGATCTTGAGCGCTTCGGGGTAGATGCGGTGCTCTTCGACCAGCACGCGGGCCGACAGTGTCTCCGGCGTGTCACCGGCAAGAACCGGGACCTTGGCCTGCAGAATTGCCTCACCCTCGTCGAGGCCGGGTGTCACATAATGGACCGTGCAGCCATGTTCGGTAGCGCCATCGGCGATGGCCCGGGCATGGGTGTCGAGGCCCTTGTAGAGTGGCAGCAGGGACGGGTGGATGTTGATCATCCGACCGGCCCAGCGGTTGACGAAGTCCTCGCCTAGGATGCGCATGAAGCCGGCGAGGCAGACGATGTCGACCTCCCAGCTCTCGAGAACCTGGCTGACAGTGTCTTCGAACATGTCTCGCGACAGGAACTTGCTCTGGGCAAGCGAGGCCGTGGCAATGCCTTCGGCGGCTGCGACCTGTAGCCCGGCTGCTGATGCGCGGTTGGATAAAATCCCAACGATTTCAGCGGGATAGTCAGGAACCTTGGCAGCCTCGATGAGCGCGGACATGTTCGATCCGCGCCCTGAGATCAGTATGCCGACCTTCTTGCGGCTCACAGCTTGAGCGCGCCGCGGAAGGTCACGGCTTCGCCAGTGCGCTCGGTGAGGGCGCCGACGATGGCAGCGGTTTCACCTGATTCAGTGAGGCTTTCCACGAGCTTTTCAGCGTCGGCCGGGGCCACGGCCACCAGCATGCCGACGCCGCAGTTAAAGGTGCGGAGCATTTCACGTTCGTCCATGCCGCCGACCTTGGCCAGCCAGCCGAAGACGGCCGGAACGCTGACGGCGCCGAGATCGATATCAGCGGCCAGATGATCTGGCAGGACGCGGGGAATATTGTCGATGAAGCCGCCGCCGGTGATGTGGGCGAGGGCCTTGATACCGTGACCGGCCTTGAGGGCGGCAAGGATCGACTTCACATAGATGCGGGTCGGCTCGAGCAAGGCTTCAGCCAGCGTCTTGCCTTCGGCGAAGGGCGCCGGAGCATCCCAGGCGAGGCCGGACACTTCGACGATCTTGCGGACCAGCGAGTAGCCATTGGAGTGGACGCCCGAGGAGGCCACGGCGACGAGCACGTCACCGGCAGCAATGTCCTTGCGGGGCAGCAGGGCGCCGCGCTCGGCGGCGCCGACCGCAAAACCAGCCAGATCATAGTCATTGCCCTGATACATGCCGGGCATTTCAGCTGTCTCGCCGCCGATCAGCGCGCAGCCGGCGAGGCGGCAGCCATGGGCGATGCCGTTGACGATGGCCGTGCCCTGTTCGACGTCGAGCTTGCCGGTGGCAAAATAGTCGAGGAAAAACAGCGGCTCGGCGCCCTGGACAATGAGGTCGTTGACACACATGGCGACCAGATCCTGGCCGATGGTGTCGTGCTTGCCGGTGTCGATGGCAATCTTGAGCTTGGTGCCCACGCCGTCATTGGCGGCAACCAGGACAGGATCGACAAAACCGGCGGCCTTGAGATCGAACAGACCACCGAAACCGCCGATCTCTCCATCGGCGCCGGGCCGACGCGTCGATTTCACTGCGGGCTTGATGGCCTCGACAAGGGCATTGCCGGCATCGATATCGACCCCAGCCTGCTTGTACGAAAGACTATTTGATGGCAGGTTTTGTGCGTCGGACATGAGCCTGTTGCCAATGCTGGGGATAGCGGGCGCATCTTAGCGCGCGCGAACCGGGTTGGTTGAACTTTTCGGTGCTGGCCGTTACGAGGCTGATAGCTTCTTGGATACACAGACGCAAGGGCCGCCCGGCGCCATGAACCTTAGAAATCAAGTGTTGATCTGGATCGGCTTTTTCGTCGTGCTGATCCTGTCGCTATGGATCTTCCGTGGCATCCTGCTGCCCTTTGTGGTTGGCGCGGCCCTGGCATATCTGCTCAATCCGCTCGTCAACCAGTTGCAGCGCTGGCGTTTCAGTCGCATGTGGGCGACCGTCGTGGTGCTGCTCTCGATCCTCTCCATCATCGTCAGCCTGTTCTTCATGCTGGTGCCGGTTATCGGCCAGCAGATCATCGAGCTGATCCAGCGCACGCCGTCGCTCTACCGCGACCTGCAGGGCCTGGTGACGCAATATTCGCCTGAGATCAGCGCATGGCTTGGGCCTGAGCGCGCGGCCGAGGTGGAGCGCGGGATCAACGAGGTCGCGCGAAATCTGCTCGGGTTTATCGCACGCCTGCCGGCAGAGCTGGTCAATATCGGCATGTCGGGCGTGTCTGTGGTGGCGTTCATCGTCGTCGCGCCTGTCGTCGCCTTCTATCTGCTGCTCGACTGGGAAGGCATGATCCGCGGCATCGACAATCTGCTGCCGCGCGACCACAAGTCCGAAATCAAGGGCATTCTGGGGGACATCGACAGCTCGATGGCCGGCGTTCTGCGCGGGCAAGGCTCGGTGTTGCTGCTGGATGCGGCGTTCTACGCCACGGCGCTGTCGCTGATCGGCCTTAACTTCGGGCTTGCCGTGGGCATTATCGGCGGGCTGCTGAGTTTTATTCCCTTCGTGGGGGCGTTCGTTGGATTTGGGCTGGCCGTCGGCATTGCACTGGTACAGTTCTGGCCCAATCTGTGGATGGTGGCGCTCGTCTGCGGCATCTTCCTGTTCTGGCAGTTCGTGGAAGGCAATGTGCTCTATCCCAAGCTTGTCGGGTCCTCGATCAACATCAACCCGGTGTGGATGATGTTCGCCCTTCTGGCCCTCGGCGCGCTGTTTGGCTTCACCGGCCTGCTGCTGGCCGTACCGATGGCGGCCATCGCCTCGGTGCTGGTGCGTTACGGCGTGCGAAAATACAAGGAAAGCGCGCTTTATCTCGGCACCAACGGCCACGCCACGGATGATGAGATTGCTCCCTGATAACGGCCCCCGGCAGCTGCCACTGGACCTGCACCTAGAACCTTCGCACGCTGAAGATGATTTCCTGGTCGGGGAAGGCAATTCGCTGGCGCACTCGCGCATAACCGCCTGGCCGCATTGGCCAGATGCAGTGACGCTGATCATTGGTCCGACGTCCTCGGGAAAATCTCATCTCGCCAGGATTTTCGCCGACAGAAGCGGCGCGCGCTTCGTTACACCCGAGACCATTTCAGCGATTGCCGGGGAGAACGGCAAAGGCCCGCTGGCGATCGAAGATGTCGATACCGGCGCTTATGATGAGCCGAGCCTGTTCCACCTGCTCAACCAGGCGATGCGTGGCGACCGCACACTGCTGTTGACGGCGCGCGAGGAGGTTGCACATTGGCCGCTGGCGACCGATGATGTGCGCTCGCGGGTACGCCGTGCACCGATGTTTCGACTGGAAGTCAGCGACGACATCGAACTGTCACACATGTTCGCGAAGCTGTTTGGTGACCGCCAGATCAAGGTCGATCCAAAGATCATCCACTATCTGGTGGCACGCATGGAGCGCAGCCCGGAAGAGGTGGCGATTCTTGCGGACCTTTTGGATCGTCTGGCCCTTGCCAGAGGCACGGCGATCACCCGCAGCATAGCGACAGAGGTCCTTGCGCGCCGGCAAGCGGAGCGCGGACCGAATGGCCAACAGGATTGGGACGGCGAAGCCGATGAACGAGATCAGTGAATTTGCCGAGGCCGACGGGGCAGTGCCGGATGTAGAGGCTCTGCGCAGCAGCCCTGCGCGTTTCGTCAACCGGGAAGTGAGCTGGCTGCAATTCAACATGCGTGTGCTCGAGGAAGCGGGCAACGAGGCCCATCCTCTGCTCGAGCGCCTGCGTTTCGTTTCGATTTCCGCGAACAATCTCGATGAATTCTACATGGTGCGCGTCGCGGGGCTGAAGGGCCAGATCCGCGCCGGCCTCGCCAAGCAGAGCGCCGACGGCCTGACGCCCACCGAGCAGCTCGAAGAGATCGCGACGCTTGCCCAGCACCTCCAGCTCGAGCAGCAGGACCATTGGCAGAACCTGCGCGAGGAACTGTTCGAGCAGAACGTCGTCATCCACGAGAGCGATGACCTGACCGAAGATCAGATCGCCTATCTGCAAAAGCTGTTCCGCGAAGAGATTTTCCCGGTGCTGACGCCGATCGCTGTCGATCCGGCGCACCCGTTCCCGTTCATTCCCAATCTGGGCCTCGCGCTGGCCTTCGAGTTGCGGCGGCCCAACAACGACCAGATGTTGACCGCTCTGGTGCGTATCCCCGGCAACCTCGACCGCTTTATCAACCTGCCGACGGGGCTCGTTTCCGAGGGGCGGACCGAAGTCGTCACTATAGATACTCTGGTTAAGCTCTTCTTCCACAAGATGTTTCCCGGCCACGAGATCATGGGGGCGGGCGCTTTCCGCGTGATCCGCGACAGCGAAATCGAAATCGACGACGAGGCAGCTGACCTTGTGGTGGAATTCGAGTCAGCCCTGCGCCAGCGCCGGCGCGGACAGGTGATCCGGCTCGAGATCGAGCGGTCCATGTCCCGGGCGCTGAAGCGCCAGATCGGCGAGCAGCTGGGCGTCAAGGAAGCCGACGTTTTTGAGGTGCAGGGATTCCTTGGCCTCGCCGACGCGCGAAAAGTCTGTGACGTCGAGCGCGCCGACCTCAAATTCCAGCCCTATCACGCCCGGTTCCCCGAGCGCATCCGCGACTATAATGGCGACAGCTTTGCCGCCATCCGGGCCAAGGACATCCTGGTCCATCATCCATTCGAGAGCTTCGACGTCGTCGCGCAATTCCTTATGCAGGCGGCGCGCGATCCCGACGTGGTGGCGATCAAGCAGACGCTCTATCGCACCTCGTCGGACAGCCCGATCGTCAAGGCGCTGGTGATGGCTGCCGAGGCCGGCAAGTCGGTGACCTGCCTCGTCGAGCTCAAGGCGCGCTTTGACGAAGAGGCCAATATCCGCTGGGCCCGCGATCTGGAGCGGGCAGGGGCGCAGGTGGTGTTCGGCTTCATCGAGCTCAAAACCCACGCCAAGATGAGCCAGGTGGTGCGCCGCGAGAAGGGCAAGCTGGTCAGCTATTGCCATATCGGCACCGGCAATTATCACCCGATCACGGCCAAGATTTATACCGACCTCAGCTATTTCACCATCGATCCGGCGGTGACGCGGGACGTGGCGCGGGTGTTCAACTTCATCACCGGCTACGCCCGCCCGACCGAGCTCGAGACCATCGCCGTCTCCCCTGTCAATCTGCGCGAAACGCTGCTGCAGAACATTGCCGAGGAGATCGAGTTCGCGCGCAACGGCCAGCCGGCCTCGATCCTGCTCAAGATGAACTCGCTGGTCGATCCGCAGGTGATCGACGCGCTCTACGATGCCAGCCAGGCGGGGGTGAAGGTCGATCTCATCGTGCGCGGCATCTGCTGCCTGCGGCCGGGCATCCCCGGGTTCTCGGACAATATCCGGGTGAAATCCGTCGTTGGCCGCTTCCTCGAGCACAGCCGCATCTATTGTTTCGGCCGGGGCGTGGCGATGCCGTCGCCCAAGGCGCTGGTCTATATTTCGTCCGCCGACCTCATGGGGCGCAACCTTGATGGGCGCGTCGAGGTTATGGTGCCGATCCTCAACAAGACCGTGCATAAGCAAATTCTTGATCGGATCCTGGTTGCCTATCTGCGCGACAACCAGCAAAGCTGGGAAGTGTTGCCCGACGGCAGCTCGCATCGTGTGCGCCTTAACGAGGGCGAAGAGCCATTTAACGCGCATGACTACTTCATGACCAACCCATCGCTCTCCGGTCGGGGTAGTGCAGGGGAAGGCGACGAGGGCTGAGTTTGACACAATTCTGGGGCGTTGACGCCGATCCTACGGCTCAGGGGCGCATCAAGGGTGCTCGTCCGGTGGCCGTCCTCGATATCGGCTCCAACTCGGTCCGTCTGGTGGTCTATGAACGCCACGCGCGGGCCCTGACCCCCCTATATAACGAGAAGGCATCCTGCGCCCTGGGGCGCGGGATAGCCCAGTCCGGGCAACTGGCCGTGGCCAATATCGCCAAGGCGCTGGACGCAATGAAGCGGTTCGCCATGGTGGCGCGGCTGATGCGGGTGGGCAAGATCCACGTGCTGGCAACCTCTGCGGTGCGCGAAGCCTCCAACCGTCAGGAATTCGTCTCCGCCGTTGAAGAAATCATGCAGACCCCGGTCCGGGTTCTCAGCGGCGAGGAAGAGGCCCATTTCGCAGCGCTTGGCGTCGTCGCCGGTATCCCCGGATTTAGCGGCGTGGTGGGCGATCTCGGTGGCGGCAGTCTCGAATTTTCAGCCATCGACAGCGGCATTGATACGAGCGGGCAGTCGTTTGAGCTCGGCGTCATCCGCCTGCAGGATGATTCCGACGGGTCGCCGGCCAAGGCCGCGCAGATCACCCGGGAGCAGTTGAAGGATTCGATCGTTGCGACAGTCGCGCCCGGAAGCCAGTTTGCCGCTATTGGCGGCACCTGGCGTTCGCTCGCCAAGCTGCATCAGGTGATCAGCAAATATCCGCTGCACATGGTCCAGGACTACGTCGTTCCCGCTGCCGACATGATCAAGGTCTGCGAGGAGATCGTCTCTGCGAACTCGCTAAAATCCTATCCGGGCGCCAGCGAAGTCAGCAATTCACGCCGGGAGCTGGTGCCATTTGGTGCCGCCGTGCTCTCCGAAATCCTCAAGGCGGGCCGGTTCGAGAGCGTCGTCTTCTCGGCCCTCGGCGTGCGCGAGGGCTATCTCTACGGCATGCTCGACCCGATGGAGCGCGCCATCGATCCGCTGGTTCAGGGCGCCGAGGAATTGTCCATCCTGCGCTCGCGCTCGCCAGCGCACGGCAATGACCTCATCGATTTCACCACGCAATATATGGAAGCTGCCGGCCTCGGCGAGAGCGCTTCCGAAGCGCGGCTCCGCAAGGTCGTGTGCCTGCTCGCTGATATCGGTTGGCGGGCCCATCCGGATTATCGCGGTCAGCAGAGTGTCGATGCAGTTGCCTATGGCTCTCTGACCGGCGTCGACCATCCGGGCCGTGCCTATCTCGCCCAGACCCTGTCGGTTCGCTATGACGGGTTGAAAAGCAAATGGGCGCAATCGCTGTTGCCGCTGGCCGGAGCCAATACCGCCAAGCGCGCAAAACTGATCGGAGCGTTGTTCCGCGTCGCTTATCCGATGACGGCGGCAATGCCGGGCATTCTGCCGCGCACGCGATTCTCGATCCGCGGCAAGAACGAGCTCGTGCTCCATCTTCCCGCCGATCTGGCTTTCCTCAACGGCGACCATCTGCGCAACCGGCTTGGCCAGTTCGCCAATATCGCCGGTCACGACACTTCTGAAGTGCAGGTGGACTGAAGCGGCCGGTTATTCCGCCGCTTCAGTCACGTCGACAGGGATTTCGCGGACGCCCTTGCGCGTCGCGACCAGCGCAATGCGACCGTGCTTGATGGCCAGGGCCTTCTCGCCAAAGAGCTTCCGGCGCCAGCCCTTGAGGGCAGGCACATCCGCATCATCATCGAGCACCAGCGCATCGATCTCGTCCGAGGTGGCGAGGATGCGCGATGCGACGCCGTGCTGTTCGGCCACGGATTTGAGCAGGACGCGGATAAGATCGCCGACGGCGCCCTTGGGCGAGGGTCCACGATACCGGTCCGGCATGGTGGGCAGCTGGGCCTTCTGCAGCTCTTCGACGCCCTTGAGCAGCGTGATGATCTCGGCGGCGGCAGCGCTGCGGCCAAAGCCACGCGGCACGGCGCGAAGCTTTTCGAAGGCCTCCGGCGTCAGCGGGCGCTGCACGGCCAGTTCATAAAGGACGTCATCCTTGAAGATGCGGCTACGCGGCTGATCGGTTTCCTGCGCCCGGCGCTCGCGCCAGGCGGCCAGGACCTTCAGCGCCGCCAGATCGCGGGCGCGGTTGATCTTCATCTTCAGCCGTTCCCAGGCGTTTTCCGGCTGGACGATATAAGTGTCGATGCTGCGAAGGGTCGTCAGCTCGTCCTCGACCCAGTCCCAACGCTTGGTCGCGTCGACCTGGGCGCGCAATTCGCGATAGATGTCGCGGAGATAGGTGACGTCGGCGAGCGCATAAAGGCGCTGCTTTTCCGACAGGGGACGGGCCGACCAGTCAGTGAAGCGCGACGACTTGTCGAGCTCGACCTTGCAGATGGCGCGCACGAGGCTGTCATAAGAAGCGCTATCGCCAAAGCCACAGACGCTGGCAGCGATCTGGGTGTCGAAGATATTGTGCGGAACGGCGCCCGCCAGCTTCACGAAAATCTCGATGTCCTGGCGCGCGGCGTGGAAAACCTTGGTCACCGCCGGATTGGCGAGGAGCGCGAAGAAAGGAGCCAGGTCGATGCCTGGCGCCAGCGGGTCGATGAGCACCGCTTCATCGTTCGTGGCAGCCTGGATGAGGCAAAGCTTTGGCCAATAGGTGGTTTCGCGCAGGAATTCGGTATCAACCGTCACGAAATCAAAATTGGCGGCGCGCTCGCAGAATGCGCTGAGCACGTCTGTGGAAACAATCAGGTCCATGAGGGATTACCGTCTCAAATTCGTCAATATTCTTCCTAGCAGGTGAAGGGCCATTGCTCCACCATCGATTTCCGCCAATGCCGTCGCGGGACGAGCGTGGCCGTGATGCTTGACAAGCGGCGACCGCCATGCGCTTTTCACGCCCGAGAATCCGGCCCTTTTTAGCTATCCGAGTATGGAAATGACGACACATCGCTACCGCACCCACACCTGTGGCGCCCTGACGGCGGACGATGCCGGCAATACCGTGCGCCTCTCCGGTTGGGTCCATCGTATCCGTGACCACGGCGGCCTGCTGTTCATCGACCTGCGCGACCACTACGGCCTGACCCAATTCGTGATCGATCCCGATTCGCCCGCTTTCGCCGCCGCCGAGAAGGTGCGCTCCGAGTGGGTGCTGCGCATCGACGGCGAGGTCAAGCTGCGCGACGCCTCGGCCGTGAACCCCAACATCAGTACTGGCCAGATCGAGGTGTTCATCCGCGAGCTGGAAGTGCTGTCGGAAGCCAAGGAACTGCCTTTGCCGGTCTTCGGCGATCAGGAATATCCGGAAGATATCCGCCTGCGCTATCGCTTCCTGGACCTGCGCCGCGAAAAGCTGCACAACAACATCGTCAAGCGCACCAAGGTGATCGCGGCGATGCGCAACGGCATGACCGAACAGGGCTTTGCCGAATATTCGACGCCGATTCTGACGGCTTCCTCGCCCGAAGGCGCGCGCGACTTCCTCGTGCCCAGCCGTATCCATCCCGGCAAGTTCTTCGCCCTGCCGCAGGCGCCCCAGCAGTACAAGCAGCTGCTCATGGTTGCCGGCTTCGACCGCTATTTCCAGGTTGCCCCGTGCTTCCGCGACGAAGATCCGCGCGCCGACCGTCTGCCGGGCGAGTTCTACCAGCTCGACCTCGAAATGAGCTTCGTCACCCAGGAAGACGTCTGGAACACTGTCCAGCCCGTCATCACGTCGGTGTTCGAGCAATTTGCCGAAGGCAAGCGCGTGACCAAGGAATGGCCGCGCATTCCTTATGATACGGCCATCCGCAAGTATGGTTCGGACAAGCCGGACCTGCGGAACCCGATTGAAATTCAGGCAGTTACCGAGCATTTCGCAGGTTCTGGCTTCAAGGTTTTCGCCAACCAGATCGAAGCCGATCCAAAGGTTGAAGTCTGGGCTATCCCGGCCAAGAACAAGGACGGTGCCGAGCCGATCGGTCGCGCCTTCTGCGATCGCATGAACGCCTGGGCACAGGGCCAGGGCCAGCCGGGCCTTGGCTATATCTTCTTCAAGGACGGTGCCGGTTCGGGCCCGATCGCCAAGAATATCGGCGAAGAGCGCACCGCAGCCCTCAAGGCTCAGCTGGGTCTCGAAGACGGCGATGCCGTGTTCTTCGTGGCCGGTCGCCCGGAGAAGTTCTACAAGTTCGCCGGTGAAGCCCGCACCAAGGTCGGCACCGATCTGGGTGTCGTCGACACCGAGCAGTTCGCCCTGTGCTGGATCGTCGACTTCCCGTTCTACGAGTGGGACGAAGAGGAAAAGCGCGTCGACTTCGCGCACAATCCCTTCTCCATGCCGCAGGGCGGGATCGAGGGTTTGAACTCGGCCGATCCGCTTTCGCTCAAGGCTTACCAGTATGACGCCGTCTGCAACGGCTTCGAAATCGCCTCCGGTTCCATCCGTAACCAGGAACCCGAGACGATGATCAAGGCCTTCGAGCTGACCGGCAAGAGCCGCGAGGAGGTCGAAGAGCAGTTCGGTGGTCTCTACCGTGCCTTCCAGTATGGCGCCCCGCCGCATGGTGGCGCTGCCTTCGGTATCGACCGCATCGTGATGCTGCTCTGCGGCGTGCAGAACCTGCGTGAAATCACGGCCTTCCCGATGAACCAGCAGGCGGAAGATCTGCTCATGGGCGCACCGAGCCCGGCGAGCCCCAAGCAGATGCGCGAGCTGGGCATTCGCCTCAACCCGCAGGCCTGAATTCCAGCCTAAGCTGAACAAGGGGCGAGCCATTGGCTGGCCCCTTTTTCTTTGGTCGCTGCGCAAGATGCGGCCACAGCTGTTAACAGCCGTTAATCGGTCCTTAAGTTTGTAGCGTTAACAAGGAGATAAGCAAAAAACGCGCGAGATTCCCCGGGTGAAGTCCAAGTATTCGCACCTTTTGATGGCTCTTGGCGCGCTGCTTGCATTTGTGCCGATATTTTCGGTCGACTATCTGCTGGATGCCTATATTCGTCACCGCGAAACAGTCGCGCTGCAGCAGCAGGTCAGCCAGATCGGCGTTGAAATCAAAAACAACGTCGCCGATGCCGTCACTGCCCTGCGCGGGGTCGTGGCCGACAGTCCGTCCCTCTGCACGCCGACATTCTCCCAGAACGCCCAGCGCGCCATTGCCAACAGCCTGACGATCAAGCAGGTGCTGATCGAGAACGGTGACGGCGTTCAGTATTGCGACGCCTATGGACGGGAGGTCGCGCACTCGGTCCTGTCTGAAGCAAAGCCAATTCCCGGCCTCGCCGAGACGATCACTATTGTTCAGTTCGCCGACATGGGCGTGCCGTCGATCAAGGTGACGCAGACCCTTTCGGCCATGCGCCGCGTGTCGGTCTTCCTGCCCCTTATCGGGGTCACGCCGGAGACTTTTGAAGCCAATCTGCGGAACGGCGCCATGGTCCGGATTTCGCTGACGAGTGGCCTTCCGATCATCGAGTCCGGGGCCGTTGCGGATTTTACCCGCAACCTTGCCTCCGAGGACTATCTGAGCGCCCAGGGCTTTGCTGGTGAGTTGCCGATCAAGGTCCACGCTGCACTGCCGTTCAGTTCCGCCCGTGCGGGCTACACTGATCTCGATGTGGTGTTCACTGTCATCGCGTGCTTTGCCAGCGCCTGCCTGCTGCTGTCTGCGCTGTGGTATGCGCGCAAGTCGCGTGTCCCGGCGTTCGATCTTGAGCGCGCCATCGGGCGCAATGAGATCAAGCCCTACTACCAGCCCGTCATCAATCTGCGCACAGGTGAGCTGATCGGTTGTGAAGTGCTGTGTCGCTGGGAGAAGCCGAATGGCGATGTGATTCCGCCCGGCGTTTTCATTGACTACGCTGAAAATTCCGGCCTCGCCGTGCCGATGACGCTCTCGCTGATGCAGCAGGTCCGCTACGATCTGAGCGAGCTGAGCCAGAAAATGCCGTACATGAAAATCTCGATCAATCTGTTCGAGGGGCATTTTCGCGACGTGGGTATTGTCGACGACGTGCAGGCGATCTTCGGCAATTCGCCGATCAGCTACGACCAGCTGGTGTTCGAGATCACCGAGCGCCGTCCGCTTGAAAACTCGGCGGCTGTCAATAGCGTCATCTCCGGTCTTCATGCCCTTGGGGCGCGGCTGGCCATGGACGACGCCGGCACCGGCCACTCCAACCTGGCCTATATCGCCACGCTAGGCGTCGATGTCATCAAGATCGACCGCATCTTTGTCGACATGATCAAGCCGGGCACCACCCAGGTTCCCGTCCTCGATGGGCTCATTGCCATGGCCCGCGACCTCGATTGCGAAATCGTGGCGGAAGGCGTCGAAACCGAGGAGCAGGCGATCTATCTGCGCTCCCATGGTGTCATCCAGGCGCAGGGTTATATTTTCGCTCCTGCGCTCAAGATCGGCGCATTCAGAGAGCTGGCCCTGGCGCTCTTTGCCTCGTCTGGGGCGCCTCCGGGCAGTTTCGGCTCCATGCCGGTGGCGCTGCCCATTACTGCGGCTTAGCCCCCACGGGATTTTCGCCCCTTTTCATCTGCGTCATTTGATGGCACCTAACTGCGACCATCTGACCCACGCTGGTTTTGCACATGCCGGATCGCGGGGTCGTCGCTCAATAGGTCGCATTGTCCTGTGGGAATCCGCCTGATCTGGCCGGACGGACATGCGCGTCACTACAGCCGGGAGAATCTGCGTGACTAACGACGTCAATGAGCAACGCAAGGCCTTGCGCGAGGCAGCGCTGCATTTTCATGAGTTCCCCAAGCCCGGGAAGCTGGAAATCCAGCCGCTCAAGCCCCTGGGAAACCAGCGTGACCTTGCGCTTGCCTATTCACCTGGCGTCGCTGCTCCTTGTGAGGAGATCGCTGCCGAGCCGGAGACCGTGGCGCGCTATACCTCGCGACAGAATCTCGTGGCCGTGATTTCCAACGGCACTGCCGTCCTGGGCCTTGGCAATATCGGTGCGCTGGCTTCCAAGCCGGTGATGGAGGGCAAGGCAGTCCTTTTCAAGAAGTTTGCTGGCATCGACGTGTTCGATCTCGAGGTCGACGAACTCAATCCGCAAAAATTCATCGATGCCGTGGCGCCGCTATGGCCGACCTTTGGTGGTATCAACCTCGAAGACATCCGCGCACCCGATTGCTTCGAGATCGAGGAAGCGCTGCGCGAGCGCATGCCGATCCCGGTGTTCCATGACGACCAGCACGGGACCGCAATCATCGTCGGTGCCGCCGTGCTCAATGGGCTGGAGCTGGCCGGCAAGCGCATCGACGAAGTCAAGATTTGTGCGTCGGGGGCAGGGGCTGCGGCTATCGCCTGTCTCAACGTTCTCGTGGCGCTGGGTGCCAAGCACGAGAATATCTGGGTGGCCGATAAGGACGGTCTCGTCACCCACAAGCGCAATGACGTCAACGACAAGTGGCGCGGCCAATTCCGCCGGACCAGCGAGGCAACGACGCTTGCCGAAGTGATCGATGGCGCTGACGTGTTCCTCGGGCTTTCGGCTGCCGGTGCGCTGAAGCGGGAAATGCTGACCAAGATGGCGCCCAAGCCGCTGATCCTGGCGCTGGCCAATCCCAATCCAGAAATCATGCCCGAGGTGGCAAGAGAAGTGCGGCCGGACGCCATGGTCTGCACGGGGCGCTCGGACTACGCCAATCAGGTCAACAATGTCCTCTGCTTCCCCTTCATCTTCCGTGGCGCGCTCGACGTGCATGCCACCACGATCAACGAGGAGATGAAGCTGGCGGCGGTACGGGCCATCGCCAAACTGGCGCACGAGCCTGGGCTTGAGGTTTCGCCGTCGGGTGAGCCGGCCGTCTATGGGCCCGAGCACATCATTCCCAATCCGTTCGACCAGCGGCTAATCCTGCGCATCGCACCGGCCGTGGCTCGGGCAGCCATGGAATCGGGCGTGGCCAAGAAGCCGATCGAGGACTGGAACGCCTATCATGACCAGCTGAACCGGTTCGTGTTCCGCTCCGGGCTCGTGATGAAACCAATCATCGACAAGGCGCAGGGCAAGAACAAGCGCATCGCCTTTGCCGATGGTGAAGATGAGCGCGTGCTGCGCGCCACCCAGGTGCTGCTCGAGGAACGCATCGCGCGACCAATTCTGATCGGTCGTCCTGCGGTGATCGAGGCGCGCATCGAAAGGTTTGGGCTCAATATCCAGCCGGGCCGCGATTTCGAGGTGATCAACCCCGAAGACGATCCGCGCTATCGCGACTATGTCAGCCTCTTCCATTCGCTTGTCGGGCGGGATGGGGTGACGCCCGAGACCGCACGCACCATCGTGCGCACCAATACCACGGTTATCGGGGCGCTGGCGGTCAAGCGTGGCGAGGCGGATGCACTAATCTGCGGCCTTCAGGGGCGCTACATCAAGCATGTGCGCGATATCCGCTCGATCATTGGCCTGCAGGACGGGGTGACCGATGTGTCGGCGCTGTCCATGCTGATCATGCAACGCGGCGCATTTTTCCTGACCGACACCTATGTCAACCAGAACCCCAGCGCGGATGAGCTGGTGGCGATCACGCTGCAGGCGCGCAATCATCTCAAGCGCTTCAATATCGAGGCGCGCACGGCACTGCTCAGCTACTCGAATTTCGGTTCGCGGGATGGCGACAGCGCCTACAAGATGCGCGAAGTCTACGCCAAGCTGAAGGCGGCGGCGCCCGACCTCATCCTCGAGGGGGAAATGCAGGGCGATCTGGCGCTCAACGAAGTGCTCCGTGACCGCTATATCCCGGACACGCCGCTGCGTGGCGAAGCCAATTTGCTGGTGTTCCCTGACCTCGACGCGGCCAACCTCTCCATGACCCTGCTCAAGGAGATGAACAACGCGCTGTCCGTCGGGCCGATCCTGATGGGCACGCGGTCGCCCGCGCATATCCTGACCCCGTCGGTTACCAGCCGCGGCATCGTCAACATGTCGGCGATTGCCGCCAATGAAGCCGTGGGAGCAGATCAATGATCCGCCACACCGTCGTCTTTACCCTCAAGCACCCCTCCGGTTCGCCGGAGGAGACTGCCTTCCTGCGCGACGCAAAAATTCTCGCCGCCATTCCCGGCGTCGAGAAATTCGAGCAGCTGCGCCAGGTAAGCCCAAAGGCCGACTATGCTTTTGGCTTCTCCATGGAATTCGCCGATCAGGCTGCCTACGATGTCTACAACGCACATCCCGACCATGTAGCTTTTGTCAGCGACCGTTGGCTGCCCGAGATCGCGCGCTTCCAGGAGATAGACTACGTTGCGCTGTAAGCTTTGGCAGTGCTAAGTGCTGGCGCAGGAAAAATCTCCAGATTAGGCGAGGATATCCGATGAGCCAGATCGCTGTGTTCAGTGGTAGTGCCCATCCCGAACTTGCCAGCGAGATCTGCGCCGAGCTTGGCGTGCCGCTCAATCCGACACGCCTCAAGCGCTTCTCCAATGATTGCCTGGAAGTCCAGCTGCAGGCCAATTGCCGCGAGCAGGACGTGTTCCTGGTCCAGACGCTGAGCGCACCGGTGCAGGATCATCTGGTCGAACTGCTGCTCATGCTTGATGCGGCGCGGGGCGCATCTGCTGCACGGATCACGGCTGTCATCCCGCACTATTCCTATGCGCGCTCGGACAAGAAGGACGAGCCGCGCATATCGATCGGTGGCCGAATGGTTGCCGATCTGCTGAAAACCGCAGGCGCCGACCGCGTCCTGACAATGACGCTTCATTCGCCACAGGTGCACGGGTTTTTCTCGGTTCCCGTTGATCATCTTCATGCACTGCATGAGCTGGCGACGCATTTCCAGAGCCTTGATCTCGGCAATGCCGTCGTGGTGTCGCCGGACCTCGGCAACGCCAAGACGGCTGCGGCCTTTGCGCGGCGCCTCGGCGTTCCCGTGGCCGCCGGGGCTAAGGAGCGCCTGACCGATACCAAGGTGCGGATTTCGGCGATCATCGGCGATGTTCGGGACCGAGACGTGATCGTTCTCGATGACGAAATCGCCAGCGGCGGATCGATCATCGAATTGCTCAAGCATCTTCGGGCCAATGGCGCACGGTCTGTCCGGGTCGCCTGTACGCACGGGATTTTTGCGGATGGCGCAGTGGCGCGGCTTGCGGCCGAGCCGGACGTGCGCGAGATCGTCTGCACCAATACGCTGCCCAATGCCGCCGAACAGCGGGCCGACAAGCTGACCATTCTGTCCGTCGCGCCGGCCCTGGCCGAAGCCATGCGGCGCATCAACAGCGGGGAATCCGTGAGTGCGCTTTTCGATGGCGAAACGCGGGAAGAACGGGTGGCCGCTGAATAGCGAAACGCCCTGTTAAGCCTGTTCGTGGCAATGTGAGACTCCCCGGACCGGTCTCGTCATGCCCACTCGTCTTAAACGTCCCCCATTCTGGCGCCCCCTTGCTCTCTCGGGGATGCTGCTCGCCTTTCAGGCCTATCTCGGCTTTTCCGCCATCAGCGGTCAGTTCGGGATCGAGGGACGTGACCAGATTCACGCTGATATCCAGGTCCTCAAGGATCGTTCGGCATCGCTGCAGGCAGAGATCGATGCGTATAAGCATCGGTCAAGCCTGATGAATCCGCGCCATCTCGATCCTGACATCGTCACGGAGCGGGCCCGTGCGCTGCTCAATATGGCGCATGCCGACGACATTCTGGTGATGGTCGATCCATCAAGCGGTAAACCGATTTCTGGTAAATTCCAAGAATTAATCGACGACGAGTTAATCTCGATTATTCAAGCGGATTCAACGCTTTAAGTCGTCAATTATAATGCTCGGACACGATTTTACCTGGGCTGCGCTTGCGCTATAGTCGCGCGGAGGGTCACACTGACCCTGCGGCTCCCATCCAAATCACCCGGAGTGTTACATGGCGCGCAAGGCGATGGCCACCAAGGCCCAGACGCAGCCCAATGTCCCCCAGTTCACCAATGAACAGGACCTGGAGGCGTTCCGTGAGATGCTTCTGATCCGGCGGTTCGAGGAAAAGGCCGGCCAGATGTATGGCATGGGCCTGATCGGCGGTTTCTGTCACCTTTATATCGGCCAGGAAGCAGTTGTGACCGGCATCACCATGGCTAGCGAGAAGGGCAAGGACGCCCAGATCACCGGCTATCGCGACCACGGGCACATGCTCGTCATGGGCCTCGACCCCAAGGGTGTGATGGCCGAACTCACCGGACGCCAGGGCGGCTTGTCAAAAGGCAAGGGCGGCTCGATGCACATGTTCTCCAACGAGCACAAGTTCTACGGCGGCAACGGTATTGTCGGCGCGCAGGTGCCGCTTGGGGCAGGGCTCGCATTCGCTTCGAAATATCGCGGTGACGGTGCGGTCTCGCTGGCCTATTTTGGCGATGGCGCGGCTAATCAGGGCCAGGTCTACGAGACCTTCAACATGGCCAAGCTGTGGAAGCTGCCGGTCGTGTTCGTCATCGAGAACAACAAATATGCCATGGGCACCTCGATTGAGCGCGCTGCGGCAACCACCGATTTCTCCATGCGCGGCGCTTCGTTCGACATTCCGGGCGAGCAGGTCGACGGCATGGATGTGCGCATGGTTTATGATGCCGCTAAGCGCGCCATCGAGCATGCGCGGTCGGGGCAGGGTCCGTTCATTCTCGAAATGCTGACCTATCGCTATCGCGGCCACTCCATGTCCGACCCGGCGAAATATCGCTCCAAGGACGAAGTAACGAAATATCGCCAGGAACGCGATCCGATCGAGCAGGTCCGCGCCCGACTTCTCGAAGCCGGTGTCGTTACCGAGGAAGATCTCAAGAAGATCGAGACCGATATCCGTGCGGTCGTCACCGAGGCGGCAGACTTTGCCACCAATGATCCCGAGCCCGATCCGTCTGAACTCTGGACCGACATCACCATCGAGGCCTGAGCCCTGAGATGACCTTTCTGCTCGCGGCTATCTCATTGTTCGCACTGCTCTCCGGCATTCTCGCCGCCGGGCAGGCGCGGACAATTACGCAGATGGCGGCGATGAAAGGTCAGGATTGGCTATTCGGTTGGTGGCGTTTTGACGCCATCGCCGCAAAGGCTGGTCTTGCCGGTGAAGAACATGCCGCCGCCTACAAGCGCTCGGTCATTGCCTTCGTCGTCTTCCTTGTTCTCGGCCTGCTGCTGAGCGGCTGGATTGCCAGCCAGCAAAATGCGGTACCGGCGACGGTTTCCGCCAATGCCACGATTAACGATTGGCGGGTTTTGCCCGCCCGCCACGCTGAACAATTCGCGCTTCGCCGAGTGGCCTCGATGCCCGGCGTAACCATGCTGGAGAGCTGATATGCCCCAAATCCTGATGCCCGCCCTGTCGCCGACAATGGAAGAGGGCAAGCTCGCCAAGTGGCTGGTCAAGGTTGGCGATAGTGTGAAGTCCGGCGATGTGCTGGCTGAAATCGAGACCGACAAGGCGACGATGGAAGTCGAGTCGGTCGATGAAGGCGTGGTCAAGGAACTGCTGGTCGCCGAAGGCACGGACGGCGTGAAGGTGAATACGCCCATCGCGCTGGTTCTGGCCGATGGCGAAGAGGCCGGTGAAGCTCCTCCGGCGGCCGCGGAAAGCAAGGCTGAGGCAGAGCCAAGCATGGTGCAGGCCGAGGCTCCTACCGCAGCCCCTGCAGCTGCTGCCCCTGTCGCCGCCGCTCCCAAATTCGAGCCGCAGAACGATCCCGATCTGCCCGAAGGCGTTGAAATGGTCGAGATGACCGTTCGCCAGGCACTCAATGAGGCTATGGCCGAAGAACTGCGCCGCGATCCGGACGTCTTCATCATGGGTGAGGAAGTCGCCGAATATCAGGGCGCCTATAAGATCACCCAGGGCCTGCTGCAGGAATTCGGCCCGCAGCGCGTGATCGATACGCCGATCACCGAGCACGGCTTCGCTGGTCTGGCTGTTGGTGCGGCCTTTGCCGGCCTCAAGCCGGTCGTCGAATTCATGACCTGGAACTTTGCCATGCAGGCAATCGACCAGATCATCAACTCCGCTGCCAAGCAGCTCTACATGTCCGGTGGCCAGGTCACCGCGCCGATGGTGTTCCGCGGCCCGAACGGCGCTGCGGCCCGCGTCGCCGCCCAGCACAGCCAGGACTATTCGGCCTGGTACAGCCACGTTCCCGGCCTGACGGTCATTGCGCCCTACAGCGCCGCGGACGCCAAGGGTCTTCTCAAGGCGGCCATCCGCTCGCCGAACCCGGTCGTGTTCCTCGAAAACGAAATTCTCTACGGCTCCACCGGCCTCGTACCCAAGGTCGATGATTTCGTCCTGCCGATCGGCAAGGCCCGCGTGGCCCGCAAGGGCGCAGACGTGACCATCGTCTCCTTCTCCATGGGCATGCGCTACGCTACCCAGGCGACGGAAAAGCTGGTTGCTGCCGGCGTCGATGTCGAGCTGATCGACCTGCGCACGCTGCGTCCGCTTGACAGCGATACGGTCATTGAATCGATCAAGAAGACCGGTCGGATGGTGACGGTAGAAGAAGGCTGGCCGCAGGGTGGCATTGGCGCTGAATTGGCTGCCCGCGTGATGGAGCAGGCATTTGACTATCTCGACGCCCCCGTGCTGCGCGTGACCGGCAAGGACGTTCCCATGCCCTATGCCGCCAATCTCGAAAAGCTGGCGCTGCCCAACGTTGATGAAGTGATCGCGGCCGTCAACGCCGTGACCTATCGCTCGTAAGGAGACCCGGGATGCCAATCAATATTACCATGCCGGCGCTCTCTCCGACGATGGAAGAGGGCAAGCTTGCCAAGTGGCACGTCAAGGAGGGCGACAGCGTCTCCTCTGGTGACGTGATCGCCGAGATTGAAACGGACAAAGCCACGATGGAAGTCGAGGCCGTCGACGAAGGCAAGATCGGTAAGATCCTTGTTGCCGAAGGCACGGACAATGTGAAGGTGAACGCCGTCATCGCCGTGCTGCTGCAGGACGGTGAGGATGCTTCGGCGACAGCGCCGGAGGCTGCGCCCGCACCGGCTGCCAAGGCTGAAGAGAAAAAGCCGGAACCTGCGCCCGCCGCCGCCCCCGCGCCGGCGGCCAAGGTCGACGCACCGACGCCGGCTGCTGCTGCCTCGGCCAAGGCTGAAGGCGGCCGCGTGTTTGCCTCTCCACTGGCAAAGCGCCTCGCCAAGGAAGCCGGGATCGATATCGCCGCGGTTACCGGTTCGGGTCCGAAGGGCCGCGTCATTAAGTCCGACGTCGAAGCTGCCAAGTCGGGCAAGACCCCGCTCAAGGCTGCTGCGGCTGCGCCGTCTGCCGCTCCGGCAGGTGCAGCCCTTGCTGGCGGCATGACCAAGAACCAGGTCATCGCGCTCTACGAGGAAGGGACATACGAACTCGTGCCGAACGACGGCATGCGCAAGGTGGTGGCCGCGCGGCTCACCGAGAGTAAGCAGACCGTTCCGCACTTCTACCTCACGCTCGATTGCAAGATCGACGCGCTGATGGCCGCGCGCGAGCAGATCAATAATTCAGCGCCCAAGGGCAAGGACGGCAAGCCGGCCTTCAAGCTCTCTGTCAATGATTTTATCATGAAGGCCTGGGCGATTGCGCTGCAACGCGTGCCGGCGGCAAATGCGACCTGGGCCGGGGACTCGATCCTCTACCATAAGCGGTCCGACGTGGCGGTTGCCGTGTCTGTGCCGGGTGGCCTCTTCACCCCGGTCGTGAAAAGCTGCGATACGAAGAGCCTTCGCGAGATCTCCGAGGAAGTGAAGGATCTGGCGACCCGCGCTCGCAACAAGAAGCTGGCGCCGCATGAATATCAGGGCGGTGCTTCGTCCGTGTCCAATCTGGGCATGTTCGGCATCAAGCATTTTGCGGCCGTGATCAACCCGCCGCATGGCACGATCCTCGCGGTCGGGGCGGGTGAAGAGCGCGTCTATCCCGAGAACGGGCAGATCAAGATTGGGCAGTTCATGACCGCCACGCTCTCCTGCGATCACCGTGCCGTTGACGGTGCGCTCGGCGCGGAAGTGCTCGGCGTATTCAAGGGCCTGATCGAAAATCCGGTGATGATGCTGGCCTAAGAAGGGGCAGGGCGCATGAAGACCATTCTCGCCTATGGCGACAGCCTGACGTTTGGTTCCAACCCTGAGCAGGGTGGGCCACGCCACGCTTATGAAGATCGCTGGCCTTCGGTTATTGAGGCCTCGTTGGCCGGCCAGGTGCGGGTTGTCGCTGAAGGCTTGGGTGGTCGCACCACCGCCTTCGACGACTTCTCCGCGCCGGGCGATCGCAATGGTGTCCGGCTGCTGCCGACGCTGCTCGACAGCCACAAGCCGCTCGATCTCGTCATCATCATGCTCGGGACGAACGACCTTAAGGTCTATCTCAATGGGACCGCCTTTGGAGCGGCCATGGGGATGAAGCGCCTCGTGCAGATCATCAAGACCCATCCCTATGATCCGGGCATGGCGGTTCCGCAGGTGATCATTGTGGCGCCGCCGCTGACGGTCGAAACCAATCATGCGGATCTGCATCCGATGTTTGCGCCGCGCGCCGACGAAGCCAAGCTCTTCGACTTCTATTACAGCCGCATCGCCCAGGAGCTGGGCGTCGGCTATTTCAACTCGGCCAGCGTTGCCGTCGCCGATCCGCGCGACGGCGTTCATCTTGACCCTGCCAATACCCGGGCCATCGGTGAGGGGCTCGCCCCGCTCGTCAAACAAATGCTGGGTCTCTGACGACCCCAACAGACCAAGTGGAGGCCAAATATGGCTGACCAATACGATCTTCTCGTCATCGGCGCCGGCCCCGGCGGCTATATCGCAGCCATTCGTGGCGCGCAGCTGGGCATGAAGGTGGCCATTGTCGAACGCGAGCACATGGCTGGCATCTGCTCCAACTGGGGCTGTATCCCGACGAAGGCGCTGCTGCGTTCGGCGGAAATCTACGGCCATATGAGCCACGCCAAGGATTATGGACTGACAGCCGAGAAATTCGGCTTTGAGCTCGACGGCATCGTCAAGCGTTCGCGCGCTATCGCGGCGCAGATGAACAATGGCGTCCAGTTCCTGATGAAAAAGAATAAGGTCGACATCATCTGGGGCGAGGCCACCATCACCAAGCCAGGTGAGGTGAAGGTTTCCCCAACCAAAAAGAAGATTGTCGAGCCGCAGGGCCCGGTGCCCAAGAATGCTCTGGGCGAAGGCACCTACAAGGCCAAGAACATCATCATCGCCACCGGTGCGCGTCCGCGCGTGCTGCCCGGTATCGAGCCGGATGGCGACAAGATCTGGACCTATTTCGAGGCGCTGAAGCCGGCCGAAATGCCCAAGTCGCTGGTGGTGATGGGCTCGGGTGCCATCGGCATCGAGTTCGCTTCCTTTTACCGTTCGTTTGGCGCCGAGGTGACGGTGATCGAGCTTCTGCCGCAGATCCTGCCGGTCGAGGATGCCGAGATTTCCGGGCTTGCCCGCAAGCGCCTCGAAAAGCGCGGTATCAAGTTTCTGACGGAAGCCAAGGTCGCCAAGGTTGAAAAGACCGGTAACGGCATTGTTGCCCATGTCGAGACAAAGGATGGAAAGACACAAGAGATCGCCGGCGACAAGCTGATCTCGGCTGTTGGTGTGATGTGCAATATCGAAGGCCTCGGCCTTGAGACTGTTGGGGTAAAGACCGAGCGCGGCGCCATTGTCATCGACGGTTATGGCAAGACCAACGTCGAGGGCATCTGGGCCATTGGCGACGTCGCCGGCCCGCCCATGCTGGCCCATAAGGCCGAGCATGAAGCGGTCATCACCGTCGAAAAGATCGCCGGGCTCAAGGTTCATGGCCTCGACAAGTCCAAGGTTCCAGGCTGCACTTACTGCGAGCCGCAGGTTGCCAGCGTGGGCCTGACCGAAGCCAAGGCAAAGGAAGCCGGACGCGAGATCAAGGTCGGCCGCTTCCCCTTCGTGGGCAACGGCAAAGCGATCGCGCTGGGTGAGCCGGATGGCCTCGTGAAGACGATTTTCGACGCCAAGACCGGGGAACTTCTCGGGGCGCACATGATTGGTGCTGAAGTCACCGAGCTGATCCAGGGTTTCGTGGTGGCAATGAACCTCGAAACCACAGAGGAAGAGCTCATCCACACAATCTTCCCGCACCCGACCCTCAGCGAGTCTATGAAGGAAAGCGTTCTCGACGCTTATGGACGTGCGCTGAACATCTGATCTGGCTGCCTCGCACAGGCCGGGACCTTCCCGAGGTTTTGTGAGGCAGTACCATCTCCAGGGCAACTTTGGCGCGCCCCGGGTGCATTGAGGGTGGGGAGCACAAAACCAGAGGAGTTTTCCACATGGTCAAGGCAATTCAGATCGGGCTGGGACATTGGGGTTTCAGTTGGACGCGTGACGTTATACCCAAAGTTCCCACTGTTGAAATGGTGGGCTATGTGGATTCCAATCCCGATGCCCTCAGGAACGCCCAGACCGAACTCGGTATCGAGGAAGCCCTCTGCTTCACGAGCCTCGAAGAGGCGGCCCAAGGGCGCGAGGTCCAACTCGCCATCTGCACCCTGAGAACCGAGGCGCACTATCCGGTCGTGAAGGCTTGCCTTGAGCAGGGGCTCAGCGTCATCGTTGAAAAGCCCTTTGCGAGCACGATTGCCGAGGCAAAGGAACTCGTTGCCCTGGCGCAGGAGCGCGGCCGGGTCTTGATGGTCAGCCAGAATTACCGTTTCCAGCCAGCACCGATCCTGGCGGCGGAGTTGATTGGTGCCCAGCGTTTCGGGCCGGTGAACCTTGTCTCCATCGATTTTCGGCGTCACGCGCCAACACAGGGCTATCGCTATTGGGACATGCCGGACCCGCTGCTGGCGGACATGTCGATCCACCACTTCGACCTCATGCGCATGGTCCTCGGGGATGAGCCCAAGCGGGTGTCTTGTCGGACCTGGAATTCGCCGGCAAGTCCCTTTGGCCACAATCCAATCGGTGTGGCGACGCTGGAGTTCGAGAAGGGCACGATCGTGTCCTATCGCGGCAGCTGGATGAGCTCGGGCCCGGTGACGCCCTGGTCGGGCGAATGGGTGATGGATTGCTCGGAGGGCGAGATCATCTGGAGCTCGCGCGACCATTTCATGGGCAAGTCGAGCCCGGACAAGCTGTGGCTCCGCGCGCTTGATGGCACACCGGAAGCGCAGGACATGCCGGTGATCGATCACACCGACCGGGTCGGCACACTTGCCGCCGTCGCCAAGGTCGTCGATACGGGCACTGTTCCGGCGCGCTTCAGTTCGGGCGAGGATAATCTCCATTCCCTGGCGCTGGTCCAGGCGACCATCCTGTCCGCCGCCCGCGGAGGGGACTGGGTCGAAATTGCAGAGGTCATGGCATGAGCATCGGCACGCAGGAACTGCTTATCTTTCTGGCCATCGGGCTGGTCGCCGGATGGCTGGCCGGTCTGCTGCTGGGCGGCGGCGGGCTGATCCGTAACCTTATCGTTGGGGTGATCGGCTCGTTCGTGGGGGGATGGCTGCTGAGCGCTGTCGGTGTCACCTTGCCCATCGACAATCTCCTGATCAGCCAGATCATTACCGCCACCATCGGCGCCATAGTGGTCATCGCGCTCGCCAGGATCATTGCGCGCTAGACGCATGGCAGCCGACCAAGACTGTCGGCCGGCTTGAACCGGCCGCCCAAGGGAGCGATATAACGGGCGAACGCCCAGTCAGGACCGAAATTGGTTACGCTCATCGACAATTCCATTGCCCGTCCGCGGCACCCCGAAAAGGCCAACCGGCCCGACAGTATCGTGCTGCGCAAGCCGGACTGGATTCGCGTCAAGGCGCCGGGTTCTCCGGTTTACAAGGAAACTCAGCAGATCGTTCGCGAGAACAATCTCGTTACGGTTTGCGAGGAAGCCGGCTGCCCCAATATCGGGGAGTGCTGGAGCAAGAAGCACGCGACCATGATGATCATGGGCGAGATCTGCACCCGCGCCTGCGCCTTCTGCAATGTGCGCACAGGCATGCCAGGGCCGCTCGACCCGTTCGAGCCGGAGAACGTCGCCAAGGCGGTCGAAAAGCTTGGGTTGGAACATGTGGTCATCACCTCTGTCGACCGCGATGATCTGGCAGACGGCGGCGCCCAGCATTTTGCCGATGTGATCCTGGCCATTCGTGCCCGCAATCCCCGCACCACGATCGAAATCCTGACGCCCGATTTCCTCCGCAAGGACGGCGCACTGGAGATCGTCGTTGCGGCCAAGCCGGACGTGTTCAACCACAATCTGGAAACCGTGCCGTCGAAGTACCTTAAGGTTCGGCCCGGCGCGCGCTACTTCCACTCCATCCGCCTGCTGCAGCGGGTGAAGGAACTCGACCCCACCATCTTCACCAAGTCCGGTATCATGGTGGGTCTGGGAGAAGAGCGGAACGAAGTGCTCCAGCTGATGGATGACCTTCGCTCGGCCGAGGTCGATTTCCTCACCATCGGCCAGTATCTACAGCCGACCAAGAAGCACTATCCGCTGCAGCGTTTCGTGACGCCCGAGGAATTCAAGTCGTTCGCCACCGTGGCCACGGCCAAGGGTTTTCTGCTCGTCTCGTCGAGCCCGCTGACCCGCTCATCGCATCACGCGGGTGAGGATTTCGCCCAGCTCAAGTCCGCCCGTCTGGCAAAGCTGGGGCACTGATGAAGCGTTTCTTCGAACGGCATGTGCCCCATCTTCCGCAGCGCATGTACGACATTGTCGCTGACCTAGAGGATTATCCGCGCTTCATCCCGAACTGTCGGGCCATGGAGGTGCGGCCTGATCCGGCTGCGAACGGGGCTGACGTGCAGCTGGCGCGCATGACGCTTTATTTCGGACCCATCACGCAGGCCTATACCAGCCGCGTGACCCGCGACGCACAGGCGCTGACGATCCGCGCCAAGGCGGTCGATGGGCCGTTCGCATATCTCGACAGCGTGTGGAGCTTCGAGCCTGAGGGTATGGGAACGCGGGTGCGGTTCGAGATCGACTTCAAGATCTCTAACCCCTTTATCGCCGCCGTGGCCGAACCGGCTTTTGCGGCCAAGCAGGAAGAGATTATGCGCGCCTTTTCCGACGAGGCAGATCGGCGCTTCGGAAGCTGAGATGATGATTGTGCGTCTGGCGGGATCGCTGACCTGCACATCGGACGAGCAGCTGCGTTCCGTGATCGAGCATTTGCCCGAGCACATTCGTCTGACCCGGCTGGAGCCGGGGTGCCTGTCTTTCGAGGTGGTTCAGCGCGAGGACGATCCGATGGTCTGGACGGTCGAAGAGCGTTTTGCCGATCAGGCGGCTTTCGGCGCCCATCAGGAGCGCACGAGGGCCTCCGTCTGGGCGCGCGAAACCCGAGATATCGCTCGGGACTACATTGTGATCACGGAGCCTTCTTCGGCACCGCGGTGAGATAGTTCAGCTCGTCCGGCAGGTCGCTGGTGATGACCTGGAAAACCAGCTCCAACGCTGCGTCGACCGTTGCCTTGCGTATGGCATCGCGGCCAATGTCACCGAAACGATGCTCAATGACGACCGTGGCCAACTCTGACGAGACAGCGACATAGACGAGGCCGATTGGCTTCTTCTCGCTACCGCCGTCAGGCCCGGCAATGCCGGTAGCCGAAACCGCGATGTCGGCGCGGGCGGTATTGCGGGCGCCGTCGGCCATGGCGCGGGCGACCTGATTGCTCACAGCGCCATAGTCCTCGATGACCCGAGGCGGGACGTGGATCATCTTGTCCTTGGCGATGTTGGAATAGGTGACAAAGCCGCCGTAAAGGGCCGCCGAGGCCCCTGGGATGTCCGTCAACGCTGCAGCGATCATTCCGCCCGTGCAGCTTTCGGCGGTTACAATGGTCCGCTTTGTTTCGGAGAGGATGTCGATGATCTGTTTGCCCATTGTGGGCAAGGCTTTTGGTGCCATCTAGTCGATCCTCGGAAGTTCCACGCTTGCACTTGCCATAGACACGATGCCTTCCTCCCGCCCGAGAAAACCGAGCTTTTCGTTGGTGGTCGCTTTCACCGCCACGCGATCAGCTGAAATGCCGAGGGTTTCGGCAATCACAGCACACATGGCTGGTGCATGGACTGCAATCCTCGGCGCTTCCGCGACAATTGTCACGTCAAGATTGACGATCCGGCCACCACGCTGTGCGATCAAATTGCCCGCATGGCGGAGGAAAATCGTCGATGCGGCCCCCTTCCACTGCGGGTCGCTGGGCGGGAAGTGAACGCCGATATCGCCTTCGCCGATTGCGCCGAGCATGGCGTCTGTCAGGGCGTGAAGGGCAACGTCCGAGTCAGAGTGGCCATTAAGTCCCGAATGGTGCGGGATTTTCACGCCACCGAGCCAGACGTGGTCGCCGGGTACAAATGAATGGACGTCATATCCGGTGCCGATGCGGGTCTCGGTTTTCATGCTGTCTCCAAGGATACGCTCGGCGCGGGCAAAGTCGTCCGGATGGGTGATTTTGAGATTGTCGCGGTCGCCGGCGACCAGGGCGACGCGCAGACCCGCCCATTCGGCGATCTCTGCGTCATCGGTGAATTCGCGTCGAACCGTGCCGGCGCGCATATGGGCCGAAAAGATCTGGCCGAACCGGAAACCTTGGGGCGTTTGCGCCGCGGCAAGCAGGCGCCGGTCTTCGGTAGCGACGACCTCCCGACCATCGAGCGTGCGCTTGATGGTGTCGGTGAGCGGAACGGCCGGGAGCGCGCCGTCGAATTCGCCCAAGGCGTCGATCACGGAGGCGATGAGGGCGTTGCTGACAAAGGGACGCGCTGCGTCGTGGATGAGAACCAGGTCTGGTCGCATCGGCGCTAGCACCTTGAGTCCTTCGAGAACAGACGCCTGTCGTGAGGCGCCGCCAACGACGGGGGAGAGCAGTCGGTCGTCGCTCAGGCCCAGCGCCGAAAAACGCTCTGCATGATCGGCGTGGATCACCGGAACGACATGGCTGATCGCATCATGCGCCAGAAAAGCCGCAATCGTGCGCGACAGCACCGGACGTCCTGCAAGATCTTGATATTGCTTGGGATCAGCGTAGGTGCCGCTCCTGGCGCGCTCGCCTTTTCCAGCGGCTACGATGATGACGGCTATGGATTTTGGACGCATGTCGCTATAGGCACTTTCCAACCAGACAGGTCAGGTCTAGCCGCCGCGCTCCTATGCGGCAAGTGCAGTGCAGACCAGCGGTGCGAACACCGCGTTTGGGTGTTGCGCAGCCCCCCAAATTGATTATTGTGCAGGCACCGCTCTCGAGCTGGTCATTTATGGAGCACATGTTGACCGATACTGCCTGCCCCTTGAGCATCGGGGGCCATGCTGTACGCAATCGCGCCTTCTTGGCACCCATGGCCGGCATCACCGACCGTCCCTTCCGCGAGATCGCGGAACGCTTTGGCGCGGGGATGGTGGTTTCGGAAATGATCGCCAGCGCCGCGCTGGGTACGGGTCATCAGGGCATGGCCCGAAAGCTCGGTCGGGCCGGTTCGCTGCCGCATATGGTCCAGCTCGCCGGTTGCGAATCCCGTTGGATGGCTGAAGGCGCGCGCATGGCTGAGAGCGCCGGCGCGGACATCATCGACATTAATTTCGGGTGCCCCGCCAAGCGCGTCACCAATGGCTACGCCGGCTCAGCGCTGATGCGCGTGCCGGACCAGGCACTGGCGATCGTCGAAGCTGTCGCGGGGGCGACGAGCCTTCCGGTAACGGTGAAGATGCGGCTGGGCTGGGATGACGACAGTCTCAATGCCCCGGAGATCGCGAAGCTGGCGGTTGGCGCCGGTGCGCAGATGATTACTGTTCATGGTCGTACGCGGCAGCAATTCTATAAGGGACACGCCCGCTGGTCGCTGGTGCGCTCAGTGGTGGAGGCGGTCTCGGTCCCTGTCATCGTCAATGGCGACATTGTCGATACGGAAGCGGCGCTGACCGCATTGGCGGAGTCCGGTGCAGACGGCGTCATGCTCGGCCGCGGTGCGCAGGGGCGGCCCTGGCGCGTGGCCCAGATCGGTGCCGAACTGGCCGGGGAGGAGCCTGTGGCTGCTCCGACCGGCAAGGCGCTCATTGAACTCATCCAGGCGCACTACGAAGACATGCTCAGTGAATATGGCGTTGAAGTGGGTCTGCGCGCAGCGCGAAAACACCTCGACTGGTATAGCGAAGCCGCGGGGCTGAACCTCGACAAGCCGACGCGCCGGTCTCTCCTCGACAATGATCAGCCTGCACAGGTGCTGGCGCTGATCGCGACACTCTTTTCCGATGACTGGAGAGCGGCGGCATGAGCGCTGCAGCGATGACTGCCGACGATCTCGTGCCTGCAAAGGCAATGTTGCAGGCACTGCCGCAGCCCATCATCATGCTCGATGAAGCGCGGCACATCCTCTTCGTCAATTATGCGGCCGAGGCCTTTTTCGGTGGGTCATTGAGCGTTCTGACCCGCCAGCGTCTCGATGATCTGATCGCCTTTGGCTCCCCAATCATCTCGCTCGTCGAAACCGTGGTGTCCCGCCGGGCGCCGATGACCGAATATCGCGTGAGCATCGGCTCCTCCCGCTTCGGAGACGAGCGCATCGCGGACGTGTTCGCGAGCCCGATTTCAGACGTCGATGGCCGGGTGGCCGTGCTCATTCAGGAGCGCACCATGGCCGACAAGATCGACCGCCAGATGGTGTCGCGCGGCGCTGCGCGCTCGGTGACCGGCCTTGCCTCCATGCTGGCTCATGAAATCAAAAACCCGCTGTCCGGCATTCGCGGCGCGGCCCAGCTGCTCGAGCAGAGTGTGCCTGCGGAAGAAATCCCGCTGGCGCGTCTGATCCGGGAAGAGACGGACCGCATTGTCGGTCTGATCGACCGGGTGGAAGTGTTCGGCGACGACCGGCCGCTGGAGCGCGAGCCGATCAATATCCACATCGTACTCGACCGGGTGAAGCTGCTCGCGCGCAATGGCGTCGCCCGAAATGTCCTCTTCTCGGAAGAGTATGACCCGTCGCTTCCGCCGGTGTTCGGCAACCGCGATCAGCTGATCCAGATCTTCCTGAATTTGGTGAAGAACGCAGCAGAAGCCCTTGAAAGAACTCAGAAACCTGAGATCAAACTGTCAACGGCTTTTCGCCCGGGCATCCGCATCAGCGTCGCTGGCGTGGCCGAGCGCATTTCGCTCCCGCTGGAGATTGTCATCGAGGATAACGGGCCCGGCGTGCCGCCGGATATCCTGCCGTTTCTCTTCGATCCCTTCGTCACCACCAAGCCAAATGGCTCGGGCCTGGGTCTCGCGCTCGTCGCCAAGATCGTTGGCGATCATGGCGGGGTGATCGACTGCGATAGCCGACCGGGCAGAACCCGTTTCCGTATCCTGCTGCCGGTGGCCAGCGGCGCTTTCCAAATGCCTGCCGATGAGGTGCCTTACAAATGAGCCATGTCGTTTTGCTCGCCGATGATGACGCAGCCATCCGCATGGTGCTCAACCAGGCGCTGACCCGTGCCGGCTATGAAGTTCGTCCAACCGGCAATATCTCCACCATGTGGAACTGGGTGAGCCGGGGTGAGGGCGATGTTCTGATCACCGATGTGGCCATGCCCGATGGCAATGCCTTCGAGGTGATGCCCAAGATCAAGAAGGTACGGCCCGACCTGCCCATGATCGTCATGAGTGCCCAGAACACGTTCATGACGGCCATCCGTGCCTCGGAGGTCGGCGCCTACGAGTATCTACCGAAGCCTTTCGATATCACAGAAGTGCTTTCAGTGGTGTCGCGGGCCCTCGCTGACGCAAAAAAGCCCAGCAACGAGGAGCGCAAGAGCGAGGACGATGCCGGCGATACCATGCCGCTGGTGGGCCGCTCTGCTGCGATGCAGGAAATCTACCGCGCCTTGGCGCGCCTGATGCAGACCGATCTGACGGTGATGATCACCGGCGAGAGCGGCACCGGCAAGGAACTGGTGGCGCGGGCACTGCACGATTTCGGCAAGCGGCGGAATGGGCCGTTCGTCGCCATCAATATGGCCGCTATCCCGCGCGATCTGATCGAGGCGGAACTGTTCGGCCACGAGAAGGGGGCCTTCACCGGCGCCAATACGCGCTCCTCGGGCCGGTTTGAGCAGGCCGAAGGCGGAACGCTCTTCCTCGACGAAATCGGTGACATGCCGATGGATGCCCAGACCCGCCTGCTGCGTGTTTTGCAGGAGGGCGAATACACCATGGTTGGTGGCCGCAGCGCCATCAAGACCAATGTGCGCATCGTTGCGGCGACCCACCGCGATCTCAGCCAGATGATCCGGCAGGGCCTTTTCCGGGAAGATCTCTACTACCGTCTGAATGTCGTTCCGATCCGCTTGCCGCCGCTGCGCGAACGCGTCGACGACATTTCCGATCTCACCCAGCACTTTCTGCGCGCCGCACAGCGCGAGGGCGAGCCCGTCAAGACGCTGACCCCGGAAGCCATCCGGCTCATGCAGAATTACTCCTGGCCGGGCAATGTTCGCGAGTTGGAAAATCTGGTGCGGCGCCTTTCGGCGCTTTACGCGGACGAGAGTGTTTCGGCCGAAATCGTCCAGAACGAACTCAATATCGTTGATCGCCCTGCGGTCAGTGGCAATACGGGTCCTGTGGATGTGTCCACCGCCGTCGAAAGCCACGTTGGCCAGTTGCTGCGCGAACACGAGCCGAACCTGCCGCCGGCAGGCCTCTATCAGCGCGTTATTGACCGGGTTGAGGCGCCGTTGATCGCCATGGCGCTCAACGCTTGCGGGGGCAATCAGATCAAGGCGGCGGACCTGCTGGGGCTCAATCGCAATACTCTGCGCAAGAAGATCCGCACGCACAGCATCGAGATCATCAAGCACAGCCGCCGCAGTTAGCGGCGGCTTGTTTCGACACTAGCGCCGCAGCAGCTCTTTCCTGCTGCGGTGTTCCGTCCAGGCCAACAGGAAGCCTGCGAGAACGACGAGGACGGCGCCGGTGTAGACCGACTGGCCCGGGATCTCGCCGAAGAATATGTAGCCGAAGACGAAGGCCCAGATGAGGGCGCCATATTCGACCGTGCCGAGGACGCTGGCCGGTACGACCTTGGCTGTTTCGACGAGCAGAAACTGCCCCATGCCCCCGACAATCCCGGCGCCAATGCAAAGGCAGATCTCGAGCGCCGTCATGCCTTGCCAGAAGGGCAGGCTGAACAGACCCATGGCGAATGCGTGAATGAGGTTTTGCGCAAACACCTGAACGATCGCGCGATCCTTCTTCGAGATCTTTCGCATGAGGATCATGGCGATCGCCCAGCTCAGCGCTGCCATCAGGACGAGGACGACCGGCAAGCTCAGGGCAAACCCGGCTGGATTGGCCGCAACGATCACCCCGAAGAAGCCGATAGACGCCGCGCCGACACGCGCCAGTGTCACTTGTTCCTTGAGGAAGATCACGGCGAGGATCGTGGTGAGGACTGGTGCGAAGTAATAGAGCGTCGTCAGTTCTGCCAGCTGCAGGTCGCGCGCGGCCGTGTAGTACATGACCCAGGCCGCAAGGGTCAGCAGCCCACGGCCAAGAATGAGCAGGCGGTTGTCCGACTGGAGAAGATCACGCACCAGATGTCGACGGTCAAAGGCGAAGCAAAGCGCGATGATCACGATGCTGCGCATGAACAGGATCTGCGCGGCGGGCATTGTGTAGACCAGCGCCTTCACAAACACGTCGTGGAAGGAGAACAGGGTATAGGCCGCTATACCCATAGCCATGCCGCGAAGGCTGGCCACTTCGATGATTTTTGTGGGGGAATTTGACACGACTGACGCGCTTTAGAGAGTTCGACCGTGTGTGCGCCTCGTCGCTCAGAATGTCCAGATGCGCCTTGGGGTGGACCTCTATGCCACAGATATCGGCCACAGGGGTTTTGCCCCGAGCAGCGAGGTGTCACATTTTGGCAACATTTATCTTGAAGGGTCCGCCGAATTGGGTCAGGCTTACCCTCAATGCCGCATCGTGCTGGCGAAACGCTTGTTCTAGAGACCGGTAAGCGGCTCAACCAAAAGGATGCAGAACCCTCTATGACCGACGCGGTTAGCGAAATCGCGGCGCAACACGGAACTTCGGTTGCGCCACCGCAGCGCCGTTCGCTTTTCTCCAATCAGGGGAATCGCCCCCTCCGTGTGCTCGGCTTCGTGGTGGTGTTCGCCTCGGTCCTGATGTCGCTTATCTCGTTCCTGATCCTTTCGGGTACGACCAATATCGAGCCGTCTCCCGCGATCTGGACCGCGATCTGGATCGTGACCGGTATCCTTGTGCTGCTGGTGCTGGCGCTGGTGGTGACAGAAGCCGTGCTGCTGGTGCAGGCGCGGATGGCCCGCCAGCCCGGCGCCGCTTTGCAGATCCGAATGGTAGGGATGTTCGCTTTTGTGGCCGCATTCCCTGCAGCGCTGGTGGCTGTCGTGGCGACCATTGCTCTCAACCAGGGCCTCGACCAGTGGTTTTCCGAGCGGACCCGCGCCATGGTGGAAAGCTCCCGCCTGGTCGCACGCTCCTACATGCTCGAGCACGCACAGGTGCTGCGCGACGACATCATCTGGGTGGCTTCCGAACTGGAGCAGGCGCACAACACCTATCTCAATGAGCCGCAGCGCTTCGAGCGAATCCTGACGGCGCTGGCGGTGACGCGGTCGCTGCCCTTTACCTCGCTCATCGATATCGACGGCCAGCTTCTGATGCGGGCGCAGATCAATGCTGCAGGCGGATTTCCGAAACTGCCGCAGGGGATCACCCAAGGCGTCATCGAGGGTGTGCCGACGGCTATCGCGCCCGGCAGCACCAACCTCGTCGGCTCCGTCGTAAAGCTGCGCGGCTACGACGATATCTACCTGTTCGTGGCACGTCCGGTGGATGCCGAAGTGCTTGAATATATGCGGCTAACTGACGAGAATATAACGGAATATCGTGAGTACGCTTCTAATCGTCTCGTCTTCCAGATTACGTTCACCATCATGTATGTCGGTATGGCCGTCGTGCTGTTGCTGGCGGCGCTGTGGATCGGAATTGCCCTGGCCAACCGCTTCGTCGACCCGATCCGAAATCTGATGGTCGCATCACGGCGCGTCAGTAGCGGCGATCTCGATGTGCAGGTTCCGGTTCAGGAGGGGCGCGGTGACCTGCGCGACCTCTCGAACGGCTTTAACCGCATGACCCAGCAATTGTTGCAGCAACGGCTGGCGCTGCTTGCGGCCAACGAGGTCAACGAGAAACGCCGCCAGTTTACCGAGGCCGTGGTGGAAGGCGTGTCTGCAGGGATCATCGGTCTTGATTCCTTTGGCGCGGTGACCTTGGTCAATGCGCGAGCCTGCCAGATGCTGGGGCGCAGTGAATTCGAACTGATGGGCGAGCGCATGGAAGCCGTGCTGCCGGAGATCGCTCCGACCATGGAGAAAGCGCGTTCGGCGCGGCGGGGGCAGGTGCGCGACCAGATCCAGCTGGGCAATGAAACGGACCGGCGCATCTACCAGATCCAGCTGACCCGCGAGGGCACGATCACGGAGTCGAAGGGCTATGTGCTGACCTTTGACGACATCACTGAGCTCGAGTCAGCGCAGCGCACCAGCGCCTGGGCCGACGTCGCGCGGCGTATCGCCCATGAAATCAAGAACCCGCTGACACCGATTCAGCTTTCCGCCGAACGCCTGCGTCGGCGCTATGGCAGCAAGCTCGAGGATGATCGCGAAGTCTTCGACAAATGCATCAATACCATCGTGCGCCAGGTCGGTGACATCGGTCGCATGGTCGATGAATTCTCGGCCTTCGCCCGCATGCCCGAAGCGGCTCCGGAGCGCGCGGACCTCACGGATACAATCCGGCAGGCCGTGTTTCTCGAGAGCGTTCGGCTCCCGGAAATCGATATTGTCACAAAACTGCCGGACGACGTCATCTATGCCTGGTTCGATACCCGTCTGGTCGCCCAGACGCTGACGAACCTGATCAAGAACGCCGTCGAGGCTTACGAGGGGCTGCCGCTCGCACCCGACTGGCAACCAATCATTAAGGTAGAAGCTCATATCGAAGGTAATAGTGCCCGGGTTTCAGTCTCGGACAACGCAAAAGGCTGGCCCAAGGAAAACAGGCAGCGCCTTCTGGAACCCTATATGACCACCCGGGACAAGGGGACCGGACTGGGCCTGGCCATCGTCGCCAGGATCATCGAGCAGCACGGGGGCATCGTTGAATTGATCGATGCCGAACCGGACGGGCAGGGAAGAACAGGCGCATGCGTAACCTTTACGCTGCCGCTCAACGCCCCAACCAGAAACAACGACAAGGATGTGGCGGCCGATACCGGTTCCCAACCATCCGAACAAGAGGAGCCGCTCTCATTGGCGGTTGTTCATAAATAATGGCACTGGATATTCTGATCATCGACGACGAGGACGATATCCGCGATCTGATTGCGGGCATCCTTGAAGATGAAGGCTATGAGGCGCGCCAGGCGCATGACGCCGACAGCGGGCTGAATGAGATCGCGCGGCGGCGGCCGAGCCTTGTGTTCCTGGACATCTGGATGCAGGGGTCGCGCCTCGATGGGCTGCAACTGCTCGACGTGTTCCAGAGCCAGCACCCGGACATGCCGGTGGTGATGATCTCGGGTCATGGCAATGTGGAAACCGCTGTCTCCGCTATCCGTCGTGGCGCTTACGACTATATCGAAAAGCCCTTCAAGATCGACCGGCTGCTCCACGTCACCCAGCGGGCCATGGAAGCGACGCGCCTGCGCAATGAGGTGGCCGAGCTCAAGGAGCGGTCCGCCGCCAAGAACGCCGACATGGTCGGTGCCTCGCCGGCTTTGCAGCAGATCCGTGGACTGATCGATAAATCCGCACCCACCAATTCGCGCATCTTTATTTCCGGACCATCCGGTGCAGGCAAGGGGCTGGTGGCTCGTCTGATCCACCAGCGCAGCCCGCGCGCCGACGCGCCCTTCGTTGAGATCAACGCCTCCCTCTATGCGCCCGAGGAAGTTCCGGTGGTGCTGTTTGGCCGGGAAGCCCGCGAAAAGACCGGGCTGCTCAAGGTCGAGGTTGGGGCGCTGGAACGCGCCCATGGCGGAACGCTTTATCTCTCGGAAGTAACGACGCTACCCCAGCAAGTACAGACGGCGCTGCTGCGCACACTGGTCGAGAATCGGTTCCAGCGTGTTGGCGGAAGCCAGGCTGTGCCGATCGACGTTCGCATCATCTCATCGAGTTCGCAGAACGTGGCCTCGCAGACCGAACTGGGCGAGTTCCGGTCCGACCTCTTCCATCGCCTCGCGATTGTCCCGGTGCAGCTGACCCCGCTCAAGGAGCGGCGTGAAGACGTGCCCCCGCTGGTCAATGTCTTCATCGAACAGGTGTGCCGCATGCACAACCTGCCGCGGGTGGAGATCGGCGACGATGCCATCGCGGTGCTTCAGGCGCAGGACTGGCCCGGCAATGCGCGCCAGTTGCGCAATTCCATCGAGCGTCTGCTCATCCTGATGAAGGACCAGCAGCCGGAGAACGGCGTCATCACCGCGAATATGCTGCCTTCGGATATCGGCGAGGTTCTGCCCACAGTCGGGGACGCCGACGCGTCGGCGCACCTGATGAGTCTGCCGCTTCGCGACGCCCGCGAAGTGTTTGAACGGCAATATCTTCTCGCCCAGATCGAGCGCTTCGGTGGAAATATTTCCAAGACGGCCGAGTTCGTCGGGATGGAGCGCAGCGCCTTGCATCGGAAGATAAAATCTCTTGGCCTCTAACGCCAAATTGCCATGAGGGAGACATTTTGCGCGGGTAGGCAGCGCCCGCCATGTGTGCCATATTGTGTCTGGTACGATAAATCCGGGTTTTGAGGGGCTGGGCGGCAGTTCTTCATCGGCCCGGGCGCAAGAAATTGCGACGACAACAGCGACAATCAATGCCGCGGCAAAAGAGGCCAAAAATGGCTAGTGAAAAGCAGCAAAACCTGCAGGACTCCTTTCTCAATCACGTTCGCAAGCAGAAGGTCCCGGTTACGATTTTCCTCGTAAACGGCGTAAAACTTCAGGGCGTGATCACCTGGTTCGATAACTTCTGCTTGCTTCTGCGTCGTGACGCTCAGTCGCAACTGGTTTATAAGCACGCTATCTCGACCATCATGCCGGGCGCGCCCATCCAGTTGTTCGATCCCGAGCAAAACACCGACCACGACTGACGGAACTATATGGATCATTTTGACGAGGACGAAGACGGCCTGGGTGGACCCAAGGCCTTCATCGACCAACGCGAGCATCCGACCCGCGCGGGCCTGATTTGCCCCGAAGTGCGTGGCGTCGGGATGCACCGCAGCATCGAGGCGCGGCAGGCTGAGTTCGAGGGTCTGGCAGGCGCCATTCGTCTCGACATCATCTTTTCCGAAGCCATCAAGGTCCGCGAGATAAAGCCCGCGACCTTCATGGGCGGCGGTCATGTCGAGGAACTGGCCAGACGCGTCAAGGAAGAGGACATCGATCTCCTCCTTGTCGACGCGGCGCTCAGCCCCATCCAGCAGCGTAATCTCGAAAAGGAGACCGGCACCAAGGTGCTGGACCGGACGGCGCTGATTCTGGAAATTTTTGGCGAACGTGCGGCTACCCGAGAGGGTGTGCTGCAGGTAGAGCTGGCCCATCTCAATTATCAGAAGAGCCGGCTTGTCCGGTCCTGGACCCACCTTGAACGCCAGCGCGGCAGCGGCGGCATGGGTTTCATGGGCGGCCCCGGCGAAACCCAGATCGAAAGCGACCGGCGCCAGATCACCGAGCGCATCGTTCTGCTCGAGGAGCGGTTGGAAAAGGTCAAACGCACGCGCGCCCAGCAGCGACGCCAGCGTGACCGAGCCCCATTCCCGATCGTTGCGCTGGTTGGCTACACCAACGCCGGCAAGTCGAGTATTTTCAATACTCTGACGGGCGCAGGGGTGTTCGCCGAAAACCTGCTGTTCGCAACGCTCGATACCACGATCCGTCGGCTGGAGCTGCCGCATGGCCGCGAGGTCATGCTCAGCGATACCGTGGGTTTTGTTGCCGATCTTCCAACCGATCTGGTGGCGGCGTTCCGCGCAACGCTTGAAGAAGTCGTTGATGCCGACGTGGTCCTGCATGTGCGCGACATTGCCAATCCGGATCACCCGGCGCAGGCGACCGACGTGCTCAAGGTTCTGTCTGACCTTGGCGTTTCGGGTGAGACAACGCCCATCATCGAAGTGTGGAACAAGGTCGACATGCTCGATCCCACTAGCGATCTGATGGCGGCAGCCACGCCGGCGGGCAAGGTTGCGAACAGCGTTCCGGTTTCTGCAAAGACCGGGCAGGGGCTTCATGACTTGAAGCTGGCGATCGAAATGGCTTTTGCCGATCGCAGCCGCACCTACAATGTCCACGTGCCGCACAGCGCTGGCAGCGACATCGGCTGGCTCCACAGCCATGCCGAGGTCATCGAGCGCGGCCTGCCGGATGAAAATGGCCAGGATTTCGTGGTTCGTGTTGACCCGCGCCACAAGGCGACGTTCCTGGAGCGTTTCAACGGGCGGATCGCGATTTCCGATCTCTGAAAACACATCGGACCGCAGGATGCCTGCGGTCCGAATGCTTTTTGCGGGGCGATGAGCCTAGCGCTTGTCGGCGGCCCTTATCTCATTCCAGTAGCCATCGAGGCGATCAAGACCCGCCTCCGCCGGGGCAATTCCCTCTTCACGACACCGCGCTTCGACATAGTGGAAGCGACGGGTAAACTTGGAATTGGCATCCCGCAGGGCGGCCTCTGGATCGACACCCGCCTTGCGCGCCAGATTGGCCACCGCGAACAGCAGGTCGCCGATTTCTTCCTTCACCGCTTCCTCATCGCCTGACGCATGCGCCTCGGACACCTCGTTGAGCTCTTCCTGGACCTTGGCGCGCACCGACGGAAAGTCGGGCCAATCGAAGCCGACCTTTGCCGCGCGCTTGGTGAGTTTTTCGGCACGCGCCAGGGCCGGGAGAACCTGAGGTACATCGTCCAGCAGGGACGGCGCCGTGACGCCAACCTTGGCTGCCTTGGCTGTGCGCTCTTCGGCTTTGATCGCTTCCCAACGGCCTTGAGCAGCGGCGGCCCCGACTTCGGTTATGTCGCCAAATACATGCGGGTGTCGGCGGATCAGCTTTTCGGTGATACCATAAATGACGTCGCCGATATCGAAATGCCCGGCCTCTTTGGCCATCTGCGCGTGGTAGATTGGCTGCAGGAGCAGATCACCGAGCTCTTCGCGCAGGTCGGAAAAGTTCTCGCGCTCGATCGCGTCGGCGACCTCATAAGCCTCCTCGATCGTGTAGTTGCGGATGGTCGAGAAATCCTGGTCGAGATCCCAAGGGCAGCCGGAGACGGGGTCGCGGAGCGCCGCCATGATTTCGATAAGCCGGGAGATGTCGCGGGACGGCTGCATTGGGGCACCCTGAATGTGGGGAATCGTTCCGCGCACAATAGCAAATGACGAGGCACGATGGCGGCAACGCTCCGAGTTTTGACCATTGCGTTCGCAAGGCTGGACCAGGCGAACAAAAGGGGAATATCCTGAAGGTCGCAATTGTGCGACCAAAGGTATGATTCGTGCCCGCTTCTGCTGCCTATCTCGACGCGCTCAATTCCAACCAGCGTCAGGCAGTCGAGCATGGCGTTGGCAAGGCTGATGCCGGTCCACTGCTCGTTATTGCAGGAGCCGGTTCGGGCAAGACCAACACCCTGGCCCATCGGGTGGCTCATCTCATCGTCAACGGCGCTGATCCGCGCCGGATGCTGCTTCTCACCTTCTCGCGTCGTGCCGCCTCTGAAATGAGCCGACGCGTCGAGCGGATTGCCGGCCAGATCCTCGGTGTTGGGGCAGGGGCGGTGACAGGGGCCCTCGAGTGGTCCGGCACTTTCCATGGCATTGGATCGCGCCTCCTGCGCCTCCACGCCCAGCAGATCGGGCTCGATCCGGCCTTCACCATCCACGACCGCGAGGACTCCGCCGACCTGATGAACCTCGTTCGGCATGAGCTCGAATTCAGCCAGTCGGAGAGCCGGTTTCCTACCAAGGGGACGTGCCTCGCGATTTATTCGCGGGCGGTCAACTCGCAGTCTGACCTCGATGAAGTGCTGAGAACGGCGTTCCCGTGGTGCGCGATGTGGTCGGTCCAATTGCGGCAGCTCTTCGGCACTTATGTCGCGGCCAAGCAGCAGCAGAACGTTCTCGATTACGATGACCTGCTGCTCTACTGGGCTTCGATGATGTCGGAGCCATCCATCGCGCGGCAGATTTCTGATCGTTTCGACCATATCCTCGTCGATGAATATCAGGATACCAACCGGCTCCAGAGCGCAGTCCTGCTGGCAATGCGGCCCGACGGGAATGGCTTGACCGTGGTCGGCGACGATGCGCAGTCGATCTACTCGTTCCGAGCCGCCACTGTGCGCAATATCCTTGATTTCCCGACGGCCTTCACGCCTCCGGCGGCGATCGTCACGCTGGATAGGAACTATCGGTCGACCCAGCCTATCCTTGAGGCCGCGAACGCGGTCATCGAGCAGTCGGAAGAGCGCTTCACCAAGAATCTGTGGACCGAACGGACCTCGGCCATCAAGCCGCGCCTCGTGACCGTCAAGGATGAGGCCGACCAGGTCGGCTATGTGGCCAAGTCCGTGCTCGAGGCGCGCGAGACAGGCGTGCCTTTAAAGCAGCAGGCCGTGCTGTTCCGGACCTCCAGCCATTCGGGCCCGCTGGAGATCGAACTCACCCGTCGGAAAATTCCTTTCGTGAAATTCGGTGGCCTGAAATTCCTCGACTCCGCCCATATCAAGGATGTGCTGTCGATCCTGCGCTGGGTTGAAAATCCGCGCGACCGTGTGGCTGGTTTTCGGGTCCTGCAGCTGCTGCCGGGGATTGGCCCCGGCATCGCCGGTCGGGTTCTCGATGTTCTTGTCACCGCGACCGATCCCGTCTGGGCACTGAAAGAAGTGCCGCCGCCGAGCCGGGCCGGGGAGGCGTGGACGAATATGGTGGAGCTCTTTTCTCGCCTCTCCGGTCGCGAGACGTCCTGGCCGCTTGAGCTCGCCTATGTCCGCCACTGGTATGAGCCTCTTCTCGAGTCCGGCTATGAGGACGCGCAGACGCGCGCCGCCGATATCGTGCAGCTCGAACAGATCGCCTCCGGCTACCCCAGCCGGGAGCGCTTCCTCACCGAACTGACGCTTGATCCGCCCGATGCGACCAGCGATCAGGCGGGGGTGCCCTTGCGGGATGAGGACTACCTCATTCTCTCAACCATCCACTCCGCAAAGGGACAGGAGTGGAAATCGGTGCATGTCCTCAACGTTGTCGATGGCTGTATCCCCTCGGATCTGGGGACAGGCAGTGCGCATGAACTCGAGGAGGAGCGCCGTCTGCTTTACGTGGCAATGACGCGCGCGAGGGACGAACTCCATCTGCTCGTCCCTCAGAGGTTCTATGTGACCCAGCAGATCCGCAATGGCGACCGCCACCTCTACGCCCAGCGCACCCGTTTCATCCCGCGGCCGATGACAACCCTGTTCGAGGACATACTCTGGCCGCCTGTGTCGCCGATCCGGCCCGATCTTGTGCCGGGGCAAACCGCGGTAATCGACATCGCTGCCAAAATGCGCGGCATGTGGTAGGGAACGCTGTGCCCCTGACCTCGTTGAATGTGGTTGGAGGGATATCATGGCACCACGAGCAGTCTGGTCAGGCGTCATCAAAATCGCCGAACTTGCGTGTCCGGTGAAGATGTACACCGCAGCGACCACATCCGAGCGCATCGCGCTCAACATGGTCAACCGCGAAACCGGCAACCGGCTCAAGCGGCTGTATGTCGACGAGAAGTCGGGAAAGCCCGTCGACAGCGACGATCAGGTAAAGGGCTACGAAACCAATGACGGCTCGTACATCATTCTCGAGCCAGAAGAGATTGCGGCCGCGGTACCAGACAGTGACAAGAGCCTGACGGTAGAAGCCTTCATCGCCTGCAACCGCATCGAAACCACGTATTTCGACAGGCCGTATTATCTGCTGCCCGCATCCGATGCCAATGAGGAGAGTTTTGTCCTCGTCCGTGAGGCCATGCGCAAGCAGAAGGTTGCGGCCATAGCCCACGCAGTGCTCTTCCGCCGCCTTCGTCCGGTTTTGATCCGCCCGCGCGACAAAGGGCTGATCGCGACGACGCTGAATTTCGACTACGAGGTGCGCTCGGCGAAGCAGGCCTTCAAGTCCATCGGTGAGCACAAGGTCGAGCCAGAGATGCTCGAACTGGCGCAACACATCATCAAGACCAAGTCCGGAAAGTTCGCCCCGGAAAAATTCGATGACCGCTACGAAACGGCTTTGGCCGAGATGGTGCGCGCCAAGATTGCGGGCCGAAAAGTCGTGCCGCTGCGTCGGCCTGAGCCGACCAAAAAGAACGATCTCCTGGAAGCTTTGCGCATGAGCGCCGGGAACAAGGACACGGCGGAAACCAAGAAGTCCACGGCCAAAAAGCCTGCCACTAAAAAGGCGGCAGACACTGGAAAGTCGGAGCGCCGGCGCGCCAGCTGATGATCAGCTGGCCTTTCCTTTCTTGCCTCCTGGCTTATCCTCGAGGCTCTTTTTGAGCGCCGACATCAGGTCGATGACATTGTTAGCCGGAGCGTCGTTACTCTCGGACTTCGGCTGCGCCTTGGCCTTGCTGGCGCGCTTCGGCTTCTGTTTGGACTTGATGATGTCGAGCAGCCGGTCCTGCACCGAATCCTGCATCAGCTCGTCAGACCACGTGGTGGTCCGGTCGGCGATGATCTTCTCGATCATGCCGAGCATTTTTTTGTCCGGCTTGTGCTCATCGATGGTCTCGAAATACTCGTCCTCATCGCGTACCTCATCGCCGAAGCGTAGGGTCCACAAGACGATGCCCCGGTCCGATGGCTGCAGCATGACCGCACGTTCCCTGTTGCCGAGCACAAGCCGCGCGATACCGACAACGCCGCTCGCGGCCATCGCCTCGCGGATGACGATGAAGGCCTCTTCGCCAACCTCGTCATCGGGAAGGACGAAGTAGGGGCTGTCGTAGTAGACCCATTCAATGGTGTCCTCGGGGACGAACTCGCCAATGTCGATCGTCCGTGTGCTCTCTAGCTGGACGGCATCAAGGTCCTCATCTTCCAGGATGAGATAGTCGTCCTCCCCCTTGGCATAGCCTTTGGCCACGTCATCATCATCGACCAGCTTGCCGGAGCCGGAGTCAGCGTATCGCGTCCGGATGCGCTCGCCGGTCTTTCTGTTGATCGTGTGAAAGCGCACCTTGCCGCCGTCTGTCGTGGCAGGGGTCAGGGTGACGGCGCAGGTCACGAGCAGCAGCTTGAGATAGCCTTTCCAGTACGCGCGACCAGCCATGATTTTACCTCCCGATTGCCAAGCAACGCGGCAAGGGTGTCGGCTGTTCCAAAAGTGCTACGAGCCGCCGAGCTCGCGCTGCTTTTTAAGATAGGCAATCGCGCTCGTGAAGCGGTCATGAAAATTGGCCAGACGCGCGAGGCTCGCATCGGGGATACCCAAACCGTCGAATTCCTCGTGCAACGACTTCAGCGCCTCTTCCAGCCGATCCGCTTCGACGAAGAGCTCGTCGATCTGCTCCTGGGTTAGTCGAACAAGTGTGGCCATGCTCTTCCTCCTTGCGGCAATAACCGCGTGAAAGCATGTAGGTTGCCCGCAATCTTGCAAGATTGGCCGCTCGGCGCTCTGCTGGGATCGGGTTCGGGCCGATCCGGCCCAGCGGGAGCTGTGTCCGAGACCCAATTTTGGCAGCGAAAGAACCGCAAATGTGCTAACGCCTGCCTCAAGCATAGGCCCGGAGGCACGCCTTGAGTTTGCTCAACGATTTGACGCTGCAGGCGATTTTTTCGCGTATTTTCGGAACGCTGATCTTTGTCGCGATCAGCGGCGGCGTCCTGACGCTCTGTGCCCAGCTGATGCGGCGGCCCGATGCGGAGTATGAATTCTCGTTCTCGGCCAACCCGCTGACGCACCTGTCGATGCCTGCGCTCGCGATGGCCATCTTGTTCCGGACGACCTGGATGCGGTACCGCGACCTCGATCCGAAAACGCTTCGGCCTGGCTCTTGGGGGCTGGTGGTCATGGTGATCGCGACTGCCCTTGCCGGACTGGCAATTGTGCCGCTGCTCGACCTTTTACGACCGCTCGCCGCGGACGGTCTGCCGCGCACCCTCGGTTATGCTGCCTTGCAGCTTATTCAGGCGACCCAGCAGATCGCCCTGGCTTCGGTCCCGCTCAACCTCTTGCCCTTGCCCGGCCTCACCGGCGGGCTGCTTTTGCTGGCAGCCTGGCCGGAGAGACGACGCCAGTTCAATAGAGCGGTGCCGGCGGTCTATGCCGTACTGATCATCGTGCTGGTTCTGGGCTGGTGGCCGGATTTCGGCGCTATTCTGGCCCCGTGGCTGATGCGCAGCTGACTATTGCGCCGCCGCGCCCATGATCCCCAGTTCCGAGAGAATGGCGTCGAGCGTGCCGTCGGCCGATAGTTCGGAGATGGCCTGGTCCACCTGGGTGCGCAAAAATGTGTTGCGCGTCGATACGAGCGCACCAATCGGGACACTGGCAGTCGGCACAGGGTCTGTCGCGATGATCCGCAATTGCTCGACACTGGGGTCGGTTTCCGCAAGCTGCTGCAGAGACGGCTGCCACAGCAGCATCGCTGCCAGCTTGCCCTCGCGCATGCGCGTCGTCATCAGCGCAAAGTCCGCATAGGGCAGGCGCTTCCAGCGCTGGTCTTCCGGGCGCTGTGCGACGCTGGTGGCAAAGACACGTTCGCCCAGGCTGGCCAACGCCGTGCCGATAGTGCTCCCATAGGGGATGTCGGCGAGGGACTGATAGTCCTTGTCCGTGACCAGCACGAAGGGAATTTCCGCATAGGGGCGGGTCACGGTCGCCCAGTCCGGGAAGGGCATATTCGGCTGCACCACAATCCCCATGAAGAGGTCGCAGTCATTGTTGAGTTGCACCTGCAGCTCAGCGAGATAGCCGTCGCCGTCAAGCGGGAAGCCGCGCAGCGCCTCTACAAATACGACGTCCAGAAACAATGCATCGGCAATCGCCTGAACCACCGCGCGGTCGAGCTTGCCGCCGGCGCTGTAGTCATCGACGCAGGCGCGGATCGAATTGCCCTGCAATGGTCGTTCCGGGCTCAGCAGCTGTGGGGGAAGCACCTGTGCCTCCACCGCCGTTGCAGAAACCATCATCAGGCCAACCAGGGCGCCAATCTTTTTCATCTGGGACATCGGATCATCTCGCTAGAAAAGCAGAAGGGGGCCGAATGGCCCCCTCCCAGAGTATCAGTTTCAATTACTGCTTGGGCAGCTTGAAGACGAAGATCGAGTTGCCCGTACCCGACGGAAGCGGGATTTCCGGGAAAGCCGATGCGATCGAACCGGCTGCGGCGCTGAAGCCGGTCGGAACGACGAGGTACTGCTCGCCATCAAGCGCGTAGGTCATCGGATAGCCACCGATCGGGGCGTTCAGGCGCTGCTGCCAGACAACTTCACCAGTGGTGTCGTCCCAGGCCTTGATGTAGCGACCAGCGTCACCACCGAACACCAGACCACCGGCGGTTGCCAGCAGCGAGGAGGTCATCGAAGCGCGCGAACGAGCCTTCCAGCCTTCGCCTTCGGACTTCTCAACGCCGACCTTGATGGCGTCAACGAGGCCAGCCTCGGTGATGCCTTCGGGAAGGACGCGCGGGCCGAACTTCATGGCGCCGGTAGCGTTACCAGCGGTGAACTCGGACTGCGTGGCTTCGGTCGTGTTGCAAGCTTCGGTCAGCGGCACGTAGAACTGCTGGGTCACCGGGCTGTAAGCGCCAGCCTGCCAGAGCTTACCACCGGAAACCGAGGTACAGACCATCGGCGCTTCGCCGAGGGCGGTCATGATCAGTTCTTCGTTCAGGTGAACCGTACCGTCTTCGTCGATCTTGGAGACGACGTTCTGGACAACGGTTTCCTGCGACCACAGGTATTCACCCGTGTTGCGGTCGAGAGCGAAGAAGATGCCGTTCTTGCCCGGAACCGAGACGATCAGGTTCTTGGTTTCGCCGCCTTCTTCAACGTCAACGAGGACGCGTTCGAACGGGCTATCAAGGTCCCAGTTATCGCGCGGCAGGTGCTGGTAGTACCACTTCAGCTCGCCCGTATCGGCATCGATTGCCAGGGTCGAGTTGGTGTAGAGAACGTCGCCAGTTTCCGAACCACGGATGAGCTCGGCGTAAGGTGCAGGCATACCGACACCCCAGAAGGTGGTGTTGGTTTCCGGATCATAGGAGCCGGTTGCCCAAGGCGTACCGCCCCAGCGGTTTTCCGGCGGGACATCGCCCCAGCTGGCCTGCTGTTCCGGGTTGTTCGGATCATCGATGGTGTTGAAGCGCCACTTTTCTTCAAGCGTGTTGAAGTCGTGTGCTACAATGTAGCAACCGCCGGCGGTGCCGGCGATCGAGCAGCCGGAGATGGCCGAAATGATCGTGTCGTTCACAACGATCGGACCGACGGTGTAGCTGTAGCCCTTGTTGACGTCGAACGCTTGGACTTCGCGGATCACCTTGCCGTCCTTGGCGCCGAGCACGATGATGCGCGCGTCGACAGTGGTCAGGACCACGGTGTCTTCATAGAGCGCGATCGAGTTCTTCTGGCGGCGGGACTGGTAGAGCTGGTAGCCCCACTCAGCAGGAACCTTGGCCAGAGCCGGGCGGTATTCCCAGATCAGATCGCCGGTCTTGGCATCCATCGCCTGAACGATGTTGTTGTTGGTCTGAAGGAACAACACGCCGTCGTGCATCAGCGGTGCGGTTTCCTGGATACCGACGTCTGCCATCGGCCAGGCCCATGCCAGCTCCAGATCGCCCACGGTGTCGCGGTTGATGCTGTCGAGCGGGCTGAAAGCCTGGTTGTCGATGGTGCGGCGCCAGCTCAGCCATTCCTCGGCCGGTGGGTTCAGCACCATGTCATCGGTCACGGGTGCGTAGTTTTCGCGGACGCCCTGTGCCTGAGCGACGCTCACCAGCGTCGTCATGCTGACGGCGAGTGCGAGAGCGGCCTTCAGATAGGTCTTTGTCATCTTAAACCTCCACTTTAGCTGCCGAGGCCGATTGGCTGAGGCAGTCCAAAGCAATTCTCAACTTATTTGATCGACGGCAGGGTCTTGCCCCAGGTGTAAGCCTGAGGAACGACAACGGCCGGAGCCGCATCTACAGCCGGAGCATCGGTTGCTGCGCCAGGAGCAACGGCCGTAACTGCGGCCAGATCGATGGCGGCGAGCTTGACCGGATCGGCGTCGAGCGCGGTATCGCCTGCCTGAGCACCGTTGGCCTCAAGGATGTAGGCGAGGATGTTCACATAAACTTCCTCGTCCAGCAGGCCGGGGGCCTGCGGGGGCATTGCTACCGAGATGTAGTCATAAAGGCCTGCACCGGTGCTGAAGTTATGCATAACTTCAGTGCCGACAAGCGCCGGAGCATCTGGGCCCAGCAGTTCGGCGCCGTGGCACATTGCGCACTGACCGCCGTAGTCCTTCTCACCCTGATCGGCCTGAGCCTGGGTGAACACCTGAGCCTGAGTGGGGGTAGCTGCCATCAGGATGCCTGACAGGGCGACCGCCATGCCGAGGGCAAAGCGCGGAGATTTGTGTCTCACAATTTCCTCCAAGACGTTGAAAACGCCATTCGTGAACTATTCGTCCAGCAGCTCATCGAGCATGCGGTCGTGAAGCTGCATCGGACGCTCGGGAATAGCAATAATACCTATGCCGACCTTCCCTGGAGGAATTCTCTTCCAAGGGAGCTAGCGCTAGGGGCGAAGATTTGCGTCCACGTGCACATTATAGCGCGTGGCCAAGCGCCCAGCTACACCCAGCTGGTGCAGATTTTGTGAACTTTTTTTCACCGCACGGAGGAGGGTGGCATCGCCCTTCCATAGCCCGATAGACAAATCAAAGGTGCCCAGATCAGCCTCGGAAACCCAATGAACACTTGAGCTTGGCAGGTTGAGTGACGTCAACGTCTGTCTATCGCTGATCAGAATATCGGCCTCGCCGCGCTGTAAGAGATCGACAAGATTCTGAACTGAAGATGCCGGCAGTATTCGAATTTTTTTTGATCGCAGGTAGCGGCTTAGTGCAAGTCTATCGAGCGCGGTTGGTCCCGGAAAAACTGCCGCGCGAGTGTCTGCATGCGACAATGTGTCCGCCGCGTCCGTCATCGCCCAACCGGTCTTTATCCCCGTTGGCAACAGTTCCAGAAACCCGCGCGTCGATTCGTTGGCCACGACTCCACCGGCAATAATCTGGCATTGTGCCCGCGTGATGCCCCAGTTTCGGGGATTGAAGTCTGCGCCGATCGCAGCGTTGTGGTTGACCACAAGACGGACGCCGAGGTCTTCCGCGATCAGCCCCAAAAGCTCGATATCAAAGCCCGGCATCGCAGAGTCATTGGTCACCAGTGGCGGCATCGACGGCGGGACGCAGACGCGCAGCACCCCCGATTTCTCTACCTCGGCCAGAGAATTGTCGGGCGGCAGGAAGGTCAGCGCAAAGAGCACGGCGCTGGCGCCGAGCAGGTTCAGACCCACCGTCTTCCATCGCCTCCTGGGTCGGACCGGACGGGAACTCATTGTCTTTTGAAATCCACGAGGGCGATGGTGAAGAACAGCACCGCGCCGGCCGCAATGATGCCGGGCCCGAGGAGGGGGTCGAACTGGTTGTAGTTGATCAATACTCCGCGCAGCGCATCGACCGCATAGGTGATCGGGTTGATCTGCACCAGCAACACCAGCCATTCCGGATAGGTGGCGGCCATTTGCGTGCGCGTCAGCGACGGATCGAGCGGAAAGACCGACGAGGAGCAGAAATAGAGCGGGAGGATAATGGTGTTCGAGAAGACACCAAAACCCTCGAAACTGCGCACGCGCGCTGCAAGGATTACCCCGAAGGATGTGAGCCCGAAGGACAGCAGGAACATGAGCCCCAAGGCTATGGCGGCCTGATCCCATCCCAGTGTCACGTCGGCGAACCGCGCCAGGATGAGGACCAGGAAGCCATGCATCGTGGCCACGGTGCTGCCCCCCAGGATCTTGCCGAGCAGAATGGCCCAGCGGGGAAGGGGGGATACCAGCACCTCGCGCAGGAAGCCGAACTCCCGGTCCCAGATCATCGACACCGCGAAGAGGATCGAGGTGTACATGATGTTGAGGACGATCACCGCCGGGAACAGGAACTGCAGATAGGTGAAGGGGATTACGAACCTTACCTCACCATAGGCCTCTCCGCGGAAATAGGGATTTAGCCCGATGCCGAGGATGAGAAGCCAGATTATGGGACGGGAGACACCGCCGATCAGCTGCCCGCGGTCACGGAAAGACCGCATGATTTCGCGTAGCCAGATGGCGTAGATACCGCGGCGGAGAATGGAGAAATTGGTCATATCCGCTTGTTCCGTTTCGCCCGGCCCTTAGGGTTTACTTCTTCGCGTTCGCGCATTTCGCGGCCAGTAATCGCAAGGAACACCGTTTCGAGGCTGGGCTCGTCGATTTGTATCTCTTTGAGGGAGGTGCCGAATTCGATGAGCAGTTCGTCGAGCATGGCTTTGCTCTCGATGGTGATGCCCAGCCGATCATCCGCAAGCATTTGGGCCTCGGGCCACTTCTCAAGCAGGCGCCGCCGCGTTTCCGCGTCGCGCGGCAGGCAACGGATGAGCCCCTTGGCAAACTGGCTCTTGAGCTCAGCTGGCGTGTCGATCGCCTGGATGCGTCCACGGTCGATGACGCATATCAGATCGCAGCTTTCCGCCTCCTCGATATAATGCGTGGTGACGAAGACGGTCAGTCCCCGGTCTCGTCGCTGCTGGTTGAGATAGGACCAGATCTTTGCGCGGGTCTGCGCATCAAGGCCGACGGTGGGTTCGTCGAGGATCAGAATTTTTGGCTCATGCATCAGCGCGCGGGCGATTTCGAGCCGCCGCTTCATACCACCAGAGAAGGTGCGAACAGGGTTTTCGGCCCAATCCGTGAGCTCCACAAGCTCCAGCACCTCGTCGATCCGCCGGACTCGACTGGGCCTGTCCATGCCATAGACGAGCCCGTGAAATTCCAGATTTTCCCAGGCACTCAGGCGGTCATCAAGACTGTCGTCCTGAAACACAACGCCCATCTGACGTCGCGCCAGGTCCGAGTGCTTTCTGATATCGACACCGGCGAGGAATGCGGTGCCCGCGGTCGGTTTGACTAGGCCGCAAAGGATATTGAGCAGTGTCGACTTGCCAGCGCCGTTTGGCCCAAGCAGCGCCATGCTCTGTCCAAGCGGAAGCGTAAGTGACACATCGTCTAGCGCCTTGCGCCCTGAATAGGCGTGGGTGATGCCCGCGAGCATGATCCCAGATCGCTCAAGACTATCCATTGATCCAATTCCCACGCTGCAGCTTCAGGATACGTGTCACAAGGCTGCTATCAGCCGAACGCCTCGTTTGCCAGTCTCCGATAGTGGGTACGCCAAAACGCCGCGATGCTTTGGGCAAACCATTCTTCGCCTCAGTCTCCCACGGTGCTGACAAGATCAGGCATTCGGCAGGACACGCTTGAGGATGTCGGCGAGAGTGACCACGCCACGCACGCCATGGGGGCCGGTGACGAGCGCGAGTTGCTCGCTTTCCCGGCGCATCCGGGCCAGCGCCTCATAAACGGGCGTCTCCTCGGTGACGACAAAGACGTCGCGTGCGCATTCGATCGCAGGGGCTTCGCCTGTGAGCAGGAGCGTGTCGCGCACATGCACGACTTTCGGCATGGGCAAGCCTTCTCCCAGCATCAGGATACGCATGTGGCCCGTCTGTTGTGCCAGACGCCGAACATCAGCCACGCTGGCGTCGGGTTGCACCGAGGCCAGCGCGCTGTCCGGAGAAATCAGGCTGCTGACTGGGGTGGTGCCCATGTCGATCAGGCCAGAAAGCTGCTGCCGCACTTCTTCCTCAAGGACGCCGACTTTCGCCGAGTGTTCGACGAGTTGTCGAATGGTGGCAATGTCCTGACCGCCCACAGCAGCACTCTCGACCGGCTCGACGCCTGACGCTTTTACCAGGCTATTGGCAATCCGGTTGATCACCCGCAGCAGAGGACGAAGCGGCCAGATATAGGCTTCGGCGGCGAGACTGACCGCTGTGGCTGCCCGCTCGGGATGAGCAATAGCCCAGGATTTTGGCGCCATCTCGCCGACCACTAGGTGGAGAAAGGTGACGAAGAAAAGCGAGAATAGGAAGGCGGCGCTGTCGGCCAGCCAAAAAGGCGCACCCCAGCCAGTCAGCACCGGCCCGAGCCAGGCGTCCACGGCTGGCTTGGTGATGGCGCCGAGCGCGAAGGTGCAGAGGGTAATGCCAAGCTGGGCACCAGCCAGCATCAGCGTCAGATCGTTCATGCCTCGGATAGCTGCCCGCGCAGCTGCACTTTGCGGGGCCTTCTCCTCGAGCTGGCGGCGACGTGCACCAAGTAGGGCAAATTCGATGATGACGAAGAAGGCGCTCAGCGCAATCAGAAGAAAGGTGGCGACGAGTACGAAAATGGGATCTTTCATCGGGCCTACTCCGCCACTTCCAGAAGGGCGACGCGGACTTTTGTCGGCACATGGCGTTCGATTTCGAGGACCGTCACTGTCAGCTTGCGCTCAATCCGCACGTCGGCGGCGATCTCCGCCTGATCGTCGGGCAGGGCAATGACAATGATCTCATTCACCTCTGGTAGCATACCGGTTTCCGCGATCAGCAGTCCGGCGATGGTCTCGACGTCACCGCGCTCCAGAGGCCGTCCGATAGTGCGCTCCACCTCATCAAGGTGGACGTCGCCATCCATCAGCCAGACCCCGTCACCTTCGGGTGTAACCGCATGCAGTTCCTCGATGTCGTGCTCATCGGTGATTTCGCCGACGATCTCCATGGCGATATCCTCAAGGGTCAGGACGCCGGCAAACCCGCCATACTCGTCAATCACGCACGCCATGTGGTTGCCAGAGCTGACGAGCTTTTCGAAGGCGTCGGGCAAGGCCATCAACGTTGGCACGACGATGGCTGGACGCATGATGGTGGTGACGGAGGCGGCCGGGTCGGCCGTATCGAGATGCGGCAGCAGATCGGAGAGGTGGACGACGCCGATTGGCCCCTCTTCCTCGTCAACGACCGGGTAGCGGGTGTGGGCGCGGGCCATCATCTCGCGGACCTCGCCGATTGTGGCCTCCGGGCCAATCCAGTCCACCTGTGTGCGCGGTACCATGGCGTGCTCGACGTCCTGCTCGGGAAAATCGACAATTCGGTCCATCATCCAGGCGAGCTCGACGGGCAGGTCGCCGCTGTTGCGGGAGTCCGCGATAATGCGCGGGAGATCCTCGCGCGAAGCGCTGACGTCGATGTCATGCACGGGCTCGATGCGCAGCATGCGAAGCAGGACATTGGCCGACATGTCAAAGAAGCTGATCAGCCAGCCCATCAGTTTGAGATAGATCAGCGTAGAGCTCGCCAGCATTTTTGCCAGAGGCTCTGGGTTGGAGATCGCGAGGTTCTTCGGATAGAGCTCCCCGAAGATCATCTGCACGCCGGTAGCGAAAAGCAGCGCCAGGATTGTTCCCGCCGCTATGCCCATCTCGGTGGGGATGCCGATGCCGCCAAGCAGGCTGCCCAGTGCACCACCCACCAGCGGCTCGGCAACATAGCCAACCATAAGCCCGGTAACGGTAATGCCGAGTTGCGCGCCCGAGAGCATGAAGCTTGTCCGCTTGGTGACGGACAGAGCGCGCTTGGCCGCCTTGTCACCTTGTGCGGCTTGCGCCGCCAGCTTGGTCCGATCGACCGCCATATAGGCGAATTCCTGGGCAACGAAATAGCCGCCGACGGCGATGATCACGAGGATGATCGCAAGTCCGAGCAACAGGTAGAGAATTGGTTCAATCATCGCGTTTCGCCTGATGCGCGCTGTGACAGCGGCAGTGTCATGTCACCCTCAAACAGCGCTAATGCCTGTGGTCGGGACTTTGTTCAGCAAAATCTCGGTCGCCGTGCCGAGCGGCCGGTGGCTATCCATTCATTAAGGCGCCGATTGCAAGCCATCCAGCGTAGGCGAATGCGGCAATGACGCCCGAGACGATGATCATCGACACGATCGCAGTCACTGTCCCGAAGATGATCCAGAGCCCATCGCGCTGCAGCGATCCCAGCGCGAGAATGCAGATCGCGATGGCCGGGAGCATGTTGCCGAGCGGAATGGGCAGGAAGAGCACGATAGAGAGCAACAGCACAATTGCGCCGATGACATTTTCAAGCGGTGGACGTGTGAGGATTGTCAGGCGAGGCCGCATCAGGCGTTCCGCCTTTTGCAGCCACGGTCCGACCTTATGCAGTATTCGCTCGAAGTCGGTCCGGTCAAAGGACCGGTCGGCGATGATCCCGGGTAGCCACGGCGGGCGGCCGAGCATCAGTTGCGCTGCGAGAAACAGCAGGGGCGCGCCCAGAACCCCGGATACCCCTGGCGGCACCGGAATAGTGTTCGGGACGGCAAAGACGAAAAGCATCGCGGCAATGGCGCGCTGATCCAGTTCGGCCAAGAGGTCACGAATATGGATGCGGTCCCGATCTGGTCGCGACGCGATACGGCTCAGGGCCGCAGATAAACTGTAGTCTTCATCGCCGTCGCCGTCCGACTGCCCGCTGGAATGCCCGCTCAGCATGGAATGGTCCTCACCTTCAAGGCGGCGCTAACGGGTACCACGCCCGCTAGCGCCAACACATTAGTCTTCCTGCTGGCCGGTGAGGCTGAGGAGCAGCTGGAAGATGTTGATGAAGCTGAGATAGAGCGACAGGGCGCCCATGACAGCCAGCTTCTGATTGCCTTCCGAGCCATTGTGCTCGGCATATTCGGACTTGATGGTCTGGGTGTCCCAAGCGGTCAGGCCCAGGAACACCAGGATGCCGATGATGGAAACGGCGAACTGAAGCACACTCGAGCCGAGGAAAATGTTGACGATCGAGGCGATGACGACGCCAATCAGGCCCATGATCAGGAAGGAGCCGAATTTCGAGAGGTCTGCCTTGGTCGTGTAGCCGTAGAGGCTCATTACGCCAAACATGGCCGCCGAAATGAAGAATGTACGCGCGATGCTGGCGCCGGTGAAATTCAGGAAAATAGAGGCCATCGACAGGCCCATCACGGCGCAGAACGCCCAGAACATCGCTTGCGCCGCGCTGGCCGACAACGTGTTGATCTTGAACGAGAAGAACATCACGAAGGCGAGCGGAGCAAACATCACCACCCATTTGAGGGGCGACGCAAAGATCGGCACATAAAGAGCCGGTGTCGTGCCAACGAAGAAGGCGACTAGGCCGGTGATGACAAGGCCGAGGCCCATGTAGTTGTAGACCCGCAGCATATGCTGGCGAAGGCCTTCGTCGAAAGCGGCGCCCGTCGTTGTTGCGCCGGTAGTGCCCCAGCGCAGGTTCGGTTGTGACGACATCAAATAGTCTCCGTTCAATAAAGAGTATCGGCAAGCGTTTGCGCTGCCTTTAGAATTTCGGGTTCGCTGGCCGAACCGACGATGGCGTAAGCGATCTCGCCGATTTGCCAATAGGCGAGAGCCGACCCTGCGTGGCTGACGACGCTGGGCTGGTGCACATCGAAATCACCAGGACGCGCCGCGAAAATCGAGATGCTGTCGAGGTCAGGGCTATGCAGCACCATTTCGACGCTGGGGCCGAAGCGCGACGGATAGACCTGCACATCCCGAACATCCCAGTCTTCGGGAAGCGCCGGCATGACGATCGCCGTCGCGGACAAGAGCTCCGCCCGGTCGTACTCGGGTGCCTCGGGCTGGGACACCATGATCGCTCGGACCATGCTGACTTCGTGTGCGCGAAGCGCGGCCTCGACATATTCGGGCAAGACGGGTGGCTTTGTCAGCGCCGTGGTCGCCAAATTGCCGGCAAACGCGCCGATCACGACAAGGGAAAATGCCGCAAGAGTGGGACGAAGCCTTTCGAACCATATGCGCCTTCCGAGCGCCCCCTGGAGCCGTCGCGCCAGCTCAGACGACCCTGGTTGAGGCGCGCTGTCGAGGTCAGCCATGCTCGTGCGCAATTCGTGGTTGATCCGCAGTTCGTCAATGACCTCGGCCGCGAGCGATGGATTGCCGGCAAGGTGCCTTTCGACTGCGAGGCGGCGCGTCGGGTCAATCTGCCCGTCTATATAGAGGGCAAGATCCTTTTCGGTGACAGGGTCATTCATCGTGTGAACTCCCAACGATCTTGAAACGCTTCGGCGGCGCGGAATGCTGGTTGGCCCGCAACGTCTGTCGGGCGCGCGACACGCGGGAGAGCACGGTTCCCTCCGGTATGGTCAGGACCAGTGCGGCTTCCGGATAGGTCAATCCCTCAATGGCGATGAGGTGAAGGGCCTCTCGCTGCTCATCCGGCAGGGCCAAGAAGGCGCGGCGTACCTCGCTGAGGCGCACGGCGTCGTCCTGGCTGGCCGGGTAGCTGGCGTCAGTGGAATGCTCGCGGCTATTCCGGCGGCGAACGGCCTTGCTCCGCTGCCCATCGACAAAGCAATTGTGCATGATGGACATCAGCCAGGGCTTGAGGGCACTGCCAACGCGAAACGTGCTCTGCCGCTCATAGGCGCGCGCTAGCGTATCCTGCACCAGGTCCTCCGCATCATGCGGTTCTCTGGTGAGGGCCAGGGCATAGCGTCTGAGATCTGCCAGATAATCGACGACTTTTGCGAAGGTCTTGCTCATCGGTCCAATATACGCCCGAACCTCCAGATCCCTTCCGCATCAGTTTCGTTTTTCTGATCGGGATCTGGAGCCTGGCTGCAATTGTCCGCAGGACCACGCAAATGAGCCTCACGCGTAGGATCGCGCGCAGGCCTTAGTCGAGCTTGGAAGCCATGCGCTGGGCAATGATGGCGCAGACGATGAGCTGGAGCTGGTGGTAGAGCATCAGCGGCAGGATGATGAGGCTGAGCGGGCCACCGGCGAAAAGGATATTCGCGATGGGGACGCCGGAGGCGAGGCTCTTGGTGGAGCCGCAGAAAATCATCGACTTGCCGTCGGCGTCCTGGAATCCGACAGCGCGGCTGAACCAGGCAGAAAGCGCCAGAACCACGGCCAGCATCACGCAGACAAGCACCATGATGGCGGCCAGCTGCGGCAGCCCGACCTGTGTCCAGACGCCGGCGACCATGCCAGCGCTGAAGGCTGCATAAACGATGAGGAGGATTGAGCCGCGATCGACCGTCAGCGAGATCAGCTTGTGGCGATTGATCCATTCGCCGATCAGCGGCCGGCACAGCTGGCCCAGCCCGAACGGCAACACGATCTGGATGGCGATATTGAGAACGGCGGCGCCATTGAGGCCACCGTCACCGGCCTGAAGAATGAGCGTCGCTAGGAGCGGGGTGAGAATGACGCCCAGCAAATTGGAGACTGCCGCAGCGCAGACGCTGGCCGCCACATTGCCCTTGGCGAGCGCGGTAAAGGCAATCGAGGACTGCACCGTGGAGGGCAGGATGCCGATATAGATAAGGCCGATGGCGAGCTCGTCGGTGATGAACTCGCGCCCGGCAAACGCAAGGGCGAGCGCGATCAGCGGAAAGACCAGATAGGTCAAGCCGAGGATGCTGAGCTGAAGCGGCCAGTTGGAAAAACCGGCGATCACCGCTTCGGACTTGAGCTTGGCCCCATAGACAAAAAACAGCAGGGCGACAGCATAATAGGCTGCCTGCCCGACAAACTCTGCAAAAGGCCCGCGCGCCGGCAGGATGCATGCAAGCACGACGACACCGAGCAGCATGATGAGATAGGCATCAATGCCGAACTTCTTGAGGGCCGATTGCAGAGCCATTTTAGGTACCTAGAGTGCTGCGGTGATGACGACTTCGATCAGGCGACGCGGGTCGCCCAGATCGGCAACGCCGACGGTGCAACGGCAGGGGAGGTCTTCCCCGAGCCAAGCAAGCCAGGCGCGGTCCATGTCGGGCTTCTTGGTCATGTCGGTGACAAAGATCTGGGCGCGAATGATCTTGGTCCTATCCGAGCCGGCTTCCTTGAGGAAACCCTCAATCTTCTCGCAGATCTGTCGGGTCTGGTCTTCCATGCCGACGTCGATGTCGTTGGCACCCAGGCCAGACGTGTAGACGACGCCGTTGTGGATGGTCACGGCGTGCAGGGACTTACCCTTCTTGATGCGGTCCAAAGCTATTCTCCTTGTGTGATTGGTCAGTAGCCGACGGCCATGCCGTCCTTGCGGTGGTCTGAGCCACCGATATATCCCTCGCCAAGCCGGTGGATGAGCTGGGCGCCGCCGAAGGCAAAGCTTTCATCCGGGCTCTCGCGCATCACTTCGTGCCCGAAGGCCTCGAGCTCCGCGACGGTTTCGGCCGCCATGGTCCACTCGACGGCGACCTTCTTGCCCTTGACGAAGCGCCAGCGGGGGGCATCGCTCGCCGCTTGCGGGTTCTGGCCGCTGAGCTGGGTCCGGACGACCATCTGCACATGGCCCTGGGCCTGCATTGGTCCACCCATGACGCCAAAGCTCATGAGGGGCGCGCCGTCGCGCATCAGGAAGCCGGGGATGATGGTGTGGAACGGGCGCTTATTGGGCCCGATCTGGTTGGGGTGGCCTTCTTCCAGCGTGAAGCCGGAACCGCGGTTCTGCAGGTGAATGCCGGTTCCCGGCACCGCAACGCCGGACCCGAAGCCGGAATAATTGGACTGGATGTAGGAGACCATCATCCCGTTGGCGTCGGCCGTGGTGATGTAAACCGTGCCGCCCGCTACGGGCGCTCCGGCTCCGAAATCCTGCGCGCGCGCGGGATCGATCAGCTTTGCGCGTGACTGGAGATAGGACTTTTCGAGCAGTGCTTCGACCGGGACCCGCATGGTCTCCGGATCGGAGACAAATCGTTCGGCGTCGGCCGTTGCGAGCTTGATTGCCTCGATCTGGTAGTGGAACGACTGGGCGCTGTCCGGGCCAAAGGCGTCGAGGGGCAGGTGTTCAAGCATGCCCAGTGCCATCAGCGCGACGATGCCCTGCCCATTGGGCGGGATCTCATGCAGGGTGACATCGCGGTAGTTCATCGCGATGGTGCCACACCAGTCATTGCGGTGATTGGCGAGGTCGGCCGCCGTGATAGCAGCGCCATGCTGGGCCGCAAACGCCGCGATCTGTTCGGCGAGCGCCCCACGATAAAATGCTTCGCCACGCGTCTCGGCAATGGCGCGCAGAGACGCCGCGAGCGGTGCGTTGCGGAAGATTTCGCCCGGACCCGGTGCCTTGCCCGCGGGCAGGAAGGTCTCGGCAAAGCCAGGATGGTCCTTGAGCAGCGCGCCGCCCTTGGCCCAGAGTTCGGCAATGGTCGGCGAAACGGCGAAGCCATTTTCAGCATAATCGATTGCCGGAGCGAGCAGCGCCGCAAAATCGAGCTTGCCGAAGCGGCTTGAGAGGTCGACCCAAGCCGAGACAGCACCCGGCACGGTCACACTTTCCCAGCCGCGAACCGGCATGCGGTCCTGTCCGGCAAAACGCTCCGGCGTCCAGGCGGCAGGCGACCGGCCGGAGGCGTTGAGTCCATGCAGTTCCTGTCCGTCCCAGACAATAGCGAAGGCGTCGCTGCCGAGGCCATTGCCAGTGGGTTCGACGACAGTCAGGGTCGCGGCCGCGGCGATCGCAGCATCAATGGCGTTGCCGCCCTTGGCCAGCGCTGCCAGGCCCGCCTGAGCGGCGAGGGGCTGCGAAGTTGCCACCATGTTGCGCGCCATGACGGGTCGACGGGGTGCCCCATAAGGCGTGGTGTAGGAAAACTCGGTCATCTTACCACCCTGCTACAGCCGTCGGGCGGCGTGAATCCGATCCGCCCTCGAGCGTTCCGGTGTTGAATTTCTTGATGATCGAGCAGACACCGCCCGCGGCGTATTCCCAATCCTTCCAGTATTTCACATCGTGTCCCATGGCCGTCAGCTGCTCGCCGACCGACGCATCGATGCGGGCCTCGAGCTTGAGCAGCCCGGGGTCATAGGAATGGGGAATGGAAGAGCGGGGGTAGGAGAAGGTCGCAAAGCGCGGCGCGTCCACGGCCTCCTGCATGGTCATCCCGAAGACGTGCAGATTGAGATAAGTCTGCAGCATCGCCTGCGGCTGGACGTCATTGCCCGGCGAACCGATCGGCATGATCCACTCCCCCTTCTTGCGGGCAAACGCAGGGGCGGGGGTCAGGCGCGGACGGCGGCCGGGACCGGCGACGGCGGGCGCACGTGGGTCAAGGAACGACTGCACGCCGCGCGCCGAGGGGACAAAGCCGAGACCGGGGATGACTGGCGCGCCCACCGAGCCGTCGCTCGGCGTCGCCGAGAAGGCATTGCCCTGCCGGTCAACGACACAGACATAGGAGGTGTCCAGTTCACCGGGATCGCGCCGGCCGTTGCGCGGATCCGGATCAGGATTACGGCCCCAGTTCGAGGGCAGACCTGCCTCGGGCATGCCGGGGTGGGCAGCCTCCGTATCGATCAGCTTGCGGCGCTCGGCGGCATACTCGGGGCTGAGCAGCTTTGCCAGCGGGACGTCGACGAAATTGGGGTCGCCATAGAGTTCGTGCCGGTCGCCATAAGCCAGCTTCATCGTCTCGACGAGGAGATGGATGTATTCAACGCTGTTGTGACCGAGCGCGCGCAGGTCGATGCCGTCCAGCATGGCAAAGGTCTGGCCGAGCACTGGTCCCTGGCACCACGGGCCGCAGGTAAAAATGTCGGCGTCGCCGAACTGCACCGCCGCAGGCTTCTCGACCTCTACGCGGAAATTGGCAAGATCGTCTTCCCGCATCCAGCCGCCGTGCTCGCGGTGGTAGGAGACAATCGCCTTGGCAATGTCACCCTTGTAGAACGCGTTCCGAGCGGCGCTGAGCCCGGCGGCGCGGCCACCCTTGGCAGCAGCAGCACGCTCTTCGTCGATCATATAGGTAATGGTGTTGGCGAGGTCGGACTGCACCAGGATATCGCCGGCCTTCGGCGGTTTCCCACCCGGCAGGTAAATCTCGGCATTGGCCGGCCAGCGACGGTATTCTTCCTCATGATCGGCGATGATCTCCGCCATCAGCGAGGGGACGGGGAAACCGTCGCGGGCGAAGCGCAGGGCCTGGGCCGCACACTCGCCAAACGACATCGTTCCATAGCGCTCAAGCGCGGTGATCCAGCTATCCGGTGCTGCCGGCACGATCGTGCGCAGCAGACCCGGCGGCATCTTGTTGCCGTGCTCCGTCCGAAAGAGGCTGGCATCGGTGAGGGCGGGCCAGGTGCCCAGCCCGCTGATCGAAATGACCTCGTCAGTCTCGGCCCAATAGATCATGGTCGGAGCGACGCCGCCAAAGCAGACGTATTCGCTCTGCACGACGCCAAGGGTGATGCCCCCGGCGACGCCGGCATCGATGGCGTTGCCGCCGGCCTCAAGAACCTGCAGGGAAACCTGCGCGGCGAGATAATGACCGGCGGCGGCCATGTGCCTGGTGCCGATATGGCGCGTGCGGTGCGGTGCGACTGACGATTGTGTCATGGTGGCGTCAGGCTCCCACGGCGTAGGGAGCGAGGTCGATATCGGTCGCTTCGCCCATGGCCAGCTGGGTCAGCAGCTTGCCTGCAAGCGGGCCCATGGTGAGGCCGCCGGCGCCCAGGCCGTTGCCGATCAGCACGTTGTCGAAGCCGGGCAGGGCGCCGATCAGCGGCTTGTAGTTTTCAGCCATCGGGCGGAGACCGATGCGCGTCTCGATATGGGTGGCATCGGAAAGGCCAGGTGCCAGATCGAGTGCGAAGTTGAGCACTTCCGCCTGTCCACCTGCGGTGAGGCGGTAGTCGAACCCGACGCCGTTTTCGCGGGTCGCACCGGCAACGACGCGATTGTCGTCGAACGCCAGCATGTAGTGCGAGACCTGCGGCAGCAGCACCGGCCAGTCGATGGTTTCTTCCTTGACGCCCAGATGCACGATCTGGCCACGCTGCGGTTCAACGGAAATGGTCGCGCCGATTGCGGTCAGGGCCTGGTTGGCCCATGCGCCGGCGGTGACGATGACCATGTCGGCTGCAATGGCCTCGCCATCGAGGCTCACGCTTGCCTTGCCGTCCTTGCTCTCGATGTCGGCGTGACCCTGGCGGAAAATCGCGCCATTGGCTTCAGCGGCGCGGCGCATCGCACCCGCAATGGCGCGCGCTTCGACGCGTGCACCACCGGGAATGTGGAGGGCCATCAGGCCATCGCGCAGCGGGGGGAACATCTGCTTGGTCTCGGCAGCGCTGACCCGGCGGACGGCGCCCGCTTCAGGAACATCGGCAACACGCGGAAGGACGCGCGCTTCGATTTCGGCCAGCTGCTCTTCGGTTTCGGCCAGCACCAGCGCGCCAACCTGGCGGTAGCCAAACTCGGTTTCACCACGAGCGGCAAGACCTTCTACCAGCGGGCGGTAATAGGCGCCGCCAGCAGCATAGAAGCGGTAAAAATCAGGGTCAGTGACCTTTGTGGCCCAAGGGCAGACAATGCCTGCACCGGCCAGGGTCGCCTTGCCCTGATGCACCTGATCAATGACCGTCACCTCGACATTGTCGCGCTGGCTCAGGTGGTAAGCCGCGCTGGAGCCCAGGATACCGGCACCGACAACTACGATACGCATGGGAATACCTTTCAGAAAATCAGCGACTACGGGGATCGAAAGCGTCCCGAAGTCCGTCGCCGAGGAGATTGAAACTGAGAACTGTGAGGAAGATCATCATGCCCGGCCAGGCGGCGATCCACGGTGCCGTAGACAGCGAGCGCTGAGCAGTGTTGAGGATCGAACCCCAGGATGCCGCCGGCGGCTGCTGACCAAGGCCAAGGAACGACAGGCTCGCCTCCGAAATAATGGCCGCAGCGATGGTGAGGGTTGCCTGGACGATCAGTGCCGGCAGTACATTGGGCAATACGTGCCGGAAGGCGATGCGCGCGTGAGAATTGCCCATCGAGCGGGCCGCCTCCACATAATCCTCGGACTTGACGCTGATCACCTGGCCACGGGTCAGGCGGACAAAGAGAGGGGCTGCCGTCACGCCGATCGCGATCATCGAGTTGATGAGGCTGGGCCCGAGAAAAGCCGCCAGCGAAATCGCGAGGATCAGGAACGGCATGGCCAGCATGGCGTCGGCAACGCGGCTGATGCCGACGTCGGCCCAGCCGCCGAAATAGCCGGCAATGAGACCCAGGGGCACGCCAATGGCGATGGCGATCACCACCGAGATCAGCCCGGCAAGAAGCGAAGCGCGCGCGCCATAGATGATGCGGGCGAACATGTCGCGTCCGAGTTCGTCGGTGCCGAACCAGTGCAACAGGCTCGGGCCCTGCCGGATGGCAGTATAATCCTGCGCATTCGGATCAAAGCTGGTGACGATCGGCGCAAAGATCGCGGCGAGGACGACGAGGACGATAAAGCACAGGCCGACGATTGCTCCCTTATGCCGGAACAGGCGCTTGGCGAATTGGCCGAACCGGTTTTCGTGATCGGCAGCCATGGTGGGGCTGGTTGCGTTGGTCATGGTCCTAGCCCCGCAATTTGGGGTTGGCGAGCATGTAGCCGATGTCGGCCAAGAGGCTCAGAATTACGTAGACAAGCGCCGTGACCAGCACCACGCCCTGAACGACGGCATAATCCCGGTTGTAGACGGCATCGACGATCAGCTTGCCGAAGCCCGGGATGTTGAAGATCTGCTCGGTGAGCACGGCGCCGCCGAGAAGACTGCCGAACTCAAGCGCACCAAGGGTGATGATCGGGGTCAGCGCATTGCGCATGGCGTGGCGAATGACCACGGTCTTCTCATCAAGGCCCTTGGCGCGGGCCGTGCGGACATAATCGCTCTGCAACGCCTGCAGCATGGCCGAGCGCGTATGGCGCATGATGACGCCCGCAATGGCACTGCCAAGCACGATGGAGGGCATCAGCAGGCTGAGGAATGATCGGGCGGGATCCTCGAACGGGCTGACATAGCCGGACGCCGGCAGCCAGTTAAGGGTGACCGAAAACACCAGGATCATCATGATGCCGAGCCAGAAATTAGGCACCGAAATTCCGGCCAGTGCGAAGACATTGGCGCCGTAATCCCACGCGCTACGCTTCTTGACGGCGGCAATCACGCCGGCGACGAGCCCGACGCCGAGCGCCAGCACCATCGCCATAACGGCGAGCTGCAGTGTCACGGGCAGGCGCGAGGCGATGAGATCAAGCACCGGACGGCGCATGCGCATGGATTGCCCGAGGTCGCCCTGCAAGACGCCTCCGATCCAGTCGAAATATTGCAGCGGCAGGGGGCGGTCGAGCCCATATTGCTGCCGGATCTGCTCGATCAGCTCCGCTCCGGCCTCTTCGCCCGCAAGGGCGATCGCGGGATCGCCTGGCAATAGGCGTTGCAGCAGGAAGATGATGACCGACAGGATCAGCAGTGTCGGAATGAATTCAAGAAGCCGTTTTCCGATCAGGCGGATCATGGGGTTGTCCCTTTCGTGCTGTCCGCGCGGAAGGCTGCAAAGAGGCGCTCGAGGCGTGGGTCCACGTGGGCTGCGCCGGCAAGATCGTCGGGCGGCGGAAGCTCATCCTGAAAGTGGCAGGCGGCCGGCTGGCGTCCATTGCTGCTCACGAGGGCAGGGCGTTCCTGCTTGCACCGCTCCTGCGCGAAAGCGCACCGCGTGTGGAAATGGCAGCCCGAGGGCGGATTGAGCGGGCTCGGCATATCGCCTTCGAGCGGGCGCATATTGTCTCGACCCGCCGGATCCGGTTGCGGGATCGAAGCTATCAGCGCGCGCGTATAGGGATGGCGCGGCCGCACGAAAACATCCTCGGTGTCGCCGATCTCGACGATCCGGCCGAGATACATCACTGCGACGCGGTCGGCGATATGCCGGACCACCGAGAGGTCATGGGAGATGAAGAGATAGGTGAAGCCGAACTGCTTCTGCAGGTCTGCCAGAAGGTTGAGCACCTGCGAGCGGATAGAGACGTCGAGTGCCGAGACCGGCTCATCACAGACCACCAGTTCAGGCTGGGACGCGAGAGCGCGGGCGATGACGATGCGTTGGCGCTGTCCGCCGGAAAATTCGTGCGGATACCGGTGCATGTGCTGGGGCGAAAGGCCGACCGCACTCAACAGCTCCCGGACTCGGGCAGGCCGCTCTGCAGCAGGTACGATATCATGCAGCATCAACGGCTCGGCAATGGCCTGACCGACCGTCATCTGCGGATTGAGTGATGAGAACGGGTCCTGAAACACCAGTTGCACGCGCTTGCGCAGCGACAGCAGCGCCTTGCCGCTAAGGGTGGAAATATCTTCCCCCGAAAGCTCGGCGGTCCCGCCGCTCGGTTCGATCAGCCGCATGATCAGCCGGCCGAGCGTGGACTTGCCACAGCCTGACTCGCCCACCAGCGCCAAAGTCTCACCGCGCGCGATCTCGAACGAAACGTCGTCGACAGCCCGGACGGTCTTCCGCGGACGGCCAAAGATCGTGCGTTCGGCAACGAATTCCTTGGAGAGCTTCTCCACCTTGAGCAAGTTCATGACGCCAGTGTCTCCAGGGGCGTGCGCCAGCAACGGGAGTTGCGGGTTTCGGACAGCTTCACCAGCGGCGGCGGGGTGTCGCATTTTTCGATCCGGAACGGGCACCGGTCGGCAAAGCGGCAGCCGCCGAAACGCGCACTCGGCGCGGGCATCGCGCCCTCGACCACCGGCAGGCGCGTCTTGCGTTCACCGAATTTGGGAAGCGAACCGAGCAGGCCAACCGTGTAGGGGTGCTGCGGAAAGGCGAAGAGGTCTTCCACCGGCGCCTGTTCCACCACCTGGCCGGCATACATGACGACGACGTCATCGCAGACCTGGGCAACTACGCCCAGGTCATGGGTAATCAGGGCGATAGCCGCGCCGGTTTCTTCGCGCAGCTTGCCGATGAGATAGAGAATTTGTGCCTGGACGGTCACATCGAGCGCAGTCGTCGGCTCATCGGCGATGAGCAATTGCGGCTCGCAGGCCAAGGCCATGGCAATCATAACGCGCTGCCGCATGCCGCCGGACAGCTTGTGCGGATAGTCGTCATAGCGCCGCTCGGGCGAAGGAATGCGCACCAGCTTGAGCAGTTCGATGGCGCGTGTACGCGCCTGATCCTTGTCGAGATTTTTGTGCCGGATCAGCGACTCCGAGATCTGCATTCCAACCGTGTAGGCTGGATTGAGCGATGTCATCGGCTCCTGGAAGATCATGGCGATACGATTGCCGCGGACATCCCGCCAGTCGGCAGGACTTTGCTGCAGCAGGTCCATCCCGTCGAATACGGCTGAGCCGCCGACAGCGACGCCACCCCCGAGAAGGCCCATGATGGCGAGCGAGGTGACGCTCTTGCCACTGCCGGATTCGCCGACGATGCCCAGCGTGCGGCCCGGGCTGATGGAAAAGCTCACGTCATCGACGACGGTCGACTGCTCTTCCGTTCCCTTGGCGAAGGTGACAGAGAGGTTTCGCACGTCGAGCAGAGTTTGAGTTGGATCAGTCACGCTTGCCCCGTGGCACTAGTGCGTTCTGCAGGAAAAGCCGGCGCGCCCTTGGGCACGCCGGCAGAGGCTTTAGTCGCGGGAGACGCCGTCGAGGCGGATGATGCCATCGGGATAGGCGGTGAAGCCGGCGATATCGGCAGTCATCGCGTATGCAGCGCGCTGGTTATAGAGATAGATGCCCGGCATATCGGCCATGATGGTCGCGATCACCTTGCGATAGATCTCCTTGCGTGCAGCATCGTCCGAGTTTGCGCGGCCTTCGGCAAAGAGGGCATCGAGCTCTTCGTTGCAATACTTGCCGGCGTTGTTGGCAGCGCCGCAGGCGAGGACAAGCGACACGTTGAGGTCCGGATCGACGCGACCGGACGAGCCGATCACATAGGCTTCGAACTGGCCGGCCGTTGCACGCTCACGCATGGACACGAACTCGGTTGGCTGGATGTTGAGGGTGATGCCGGCTTCCGACAGCATGGCCTGCATCATCTCGGCAACAGCGAGGCGCTCCGGCGAGGTCGAGATCATGAGATCGATCTCGACGCTCTCGACGCCGGCTTCGGCGAGCTTGGCACGGGCAGCCTCCACATCGCGCGCTGGCACCGGGAAGTCCGTGTTGTACCAGGGGCTGGTCGGCGGGAAGGGCTGGTTGCCGGCAGCGTAACGGCCACCGAAGACGACCTGGTTGATCGCTTCGCGGTCGATGGCAAGGTTGAAGGCCTCACGGACCGCAACATTCTCGGCAACCGTGGGGTTGGCGCCTTCACCGTTGAGATTGAACAGGATCATCTCGTATGCGGGCTGGTCGCCGACGGCGATCTGCAGCGAGGAATCCGACTCGATCGAGGGCAGATCGTTGGGTGCAATGTTCTCTGCGAGGTCGAGGTCACCCGAGCGCAGGTTGAGCAGGCGCACATTGGTGTCGGTGATCGGCAGATAGGTCACGGTTTCGAAGGAATAGTCAGCAGCGCGCCAGTGATCGGCGAACTTCTTGATGACCAGACGCTCCTGGGGAAGATATTCGGCCACCGAATACGGGCCGGCGCAGACCGGCGCATTGGCGAAATCTTCAGCCGAAACCGCTGCGGCTGCGGTTGGCGAAATGATCATGCCGGCGCGGTCCGTCAACTGGGTGAGCAGCGAAACTGATGGGGCTTTGAGCTTGAAGACGACCGTGTACTCGTCGGCCACTTCAATGGTGTCGATGGCCGAGATTTCGCTGGCACGGCGCGAGCCTTCGAGGGTCTTGTTCCGCTCAAGGGTGAACTTGACGGCTTCAGCGTTGAACGGCGTGCCGTCGTGGAAGACCACGTCCTGGCGCAGCGTCAGCGTGACTTCGGTGCCGTCTGCAGACCAGGCCCAGTCCGTCGCCAGCATCGGCACGAGATTGCCCTGGGCGTCGATGTCCACGAGCTTGTCGCAGATCGACTGCAGCGAGACGCGGCCGACAAAGGTCGCATTAGTCGCCGGGTCGAGCGAACCGGGATCGTCGCGCATGCCAATGCGCAGGTCGGACCCGAAAGCCGTAGTGCTGACCATCAGCGCCAACACGCCGGCAGAAAGCGCAGTCTTGTAGTGTGTCATCTGAAATTCCCTTGCCACCAAGGGCCTCCGGCTCACGCCATCCCCATGGCATTTTCGAACCATTAAGACCATTGGTTCTACAACCAATTTGCCACCCGATAAAACATTGGCGGAAACTGGGCGTCAAGTTAGCAATTAGCCGTGTATTAAAAAACCATTTGCAAGATTGGTTTGTATGTTTCATGGTGCTGAGGGCGATTATTGGGTGCGCATAGACATTTGCGTCGGGAGGGGTACGATGGTTGGCAAGGCGGGCAAACGCGCAAGCAGCGAGGAGATTTCAAAGCGGCTGCGCGAAGCCATTGAGGCAGGTGACCTCAGCGAGGGCGGGCGCCTGCTGCCGGAGCGAGACTTATGTACGCGTCTCGATGTGGGCCGCTATGGTCTGCGGCAGGTTCTCGATCGGCTGGAGGCGGAGGGCATTATATGGCGGCGTCAGGGGCAGGGGACGTTCATCTCCTCCATCCACCCCCCGCGTCCCGAGGCCTTCCTCGAAGAGGCTGCCGAAACCAGTCCGGCAGAGATGATGGAAGTACGGATCGAGTTCGAACCCATCATGACCCGCCTCTGCGCTCTGCGGGCGTCCCGCGAACAGATCCAGGATATTCGTCAGAAAGCCAACTTCGTGGCCAATGCCGACACCGCTCACGGGTTCGAAAACGCCGACTTCGCCTTCCACCGCTCCATCGCCACTGGTGCAAACAATATCCTGCTGCTGGCCATGTACGATTTGGCGACCGCTACGTTGCGGCGTGCCGACTGGCGCGTCGCCCGGCAGAATACCTTTTCGAAGTCCCGCCGTTCGGACGTCTTTGCCGAGCACGAAAGCATCATCGTCGCCCTGGAAGACCGCAACCCCATCGCCGCCGAAGCCGCCATGCGTCGCCATCTCCAGTCGGTCTACGAACACCTCCAGCGTCGCCAGCAATAGGGAAGGCACCAGCCAAAGGCAAAAGCGCATAACTGGCGGCATAAACTTCTCAAATCTGGCCCAAGCTTCTGGCGGAGGCAGACGTCTCACTTTTGAGTAGACCCGATCGGAGACCTGACAATGCGCCGCGCCGCTCTTGCCTCTGCCTTGCTGTTCACAGCTTGTGGGCCCGCCCTTGCCCAAAATCTCGATGCCTTCACCAGCGCCCTCCGACACGCGCCAGAGGCTTTGCTGGTGCAGCCGGCGCGCGTTCAATTCAGCTTTGTGGACATCTGGGCCCTTAAGGCACTTGCCGATCTCGAAGGGATGACCCTTGGGGCAGACGGCCTCTTGCGCACTCAGCTTGGCTATGAGCTGCGGCCCATAGCAGCCCTGCATGCCGGCGGCGTGGCCGCGTGGGAAGCCAAATCGCGAGTGCCGCTTGACCAACTCGGCTCCGTTTCCGGATTTGGCAGCATACCTGATAATGTCGCGATCTGGTCCCTGGCCGACGACACCTCTGCTAACAGCCTGCGCGATGCGCTTGTCGCGGACGGCTTCGCACCAGTGGGAGAACAGGGCGCGCTTGGGAACGGCACACCCATGGTGCCCGACCTGCGCAACCGTGATCCCTCTAATCCGTGGCGCAGCGCGGTCGGCGCGGCCAGCTTCGTCATGACCCACGGCAATGCGGTCGTGCAGGCCGCCCGACCCGAAGTCCTGCCGATCCTTTTGGACGGCCAGCGCAGCGTCGCCGAGAACACTATCGTCGCCACCGCCCTCACAGGGCTCGAACAATCGGCCGGGGACGGCTGGATTGTCCAGGCGATGGTGATCTCTCCAGCCTTCGGGGCGGGAAGGGTCGATTTTTCCAGTTTCACGGTCCCAGACGGCGGCTCGTCGGCCCAGATGCGTGAGAAAATCGAGGCCAGCCTTGAAGCAAGCGCTAAGGGCATCCCGTTCTATCTTGGTGGCGTCATTGCCGACGTTCAGTTGGATGGGCCTGGTGTCGCCATCGCTCTTGTCTATCCTGATTGCACGACCGCTGGTGCTGCCGCAGAGGCGATTGCCAAAAGATGGGTAGAGACCATGCCCGAAACCGCGCAGGGAAAAATGACAGTAACCTCAGGAGACAGCGTCAATGGCCTGTGCTCCGCTCTCGTGACCGTCTTCGGGAGCAGCGAGGCTTCATCGGTCAACCCGATCTTCAAGGCCTTGTTCGAGATGGACATACGCGGCCAATTCTCGGTTCTCCAAATTGGCGCGGTTGATTGAATGGCGACCGGTAGCAACAGCGGCGGCTTGTCAGACATCGCCGCACTACAAGAAGCGATCGTCAGATCAGCCATCTCCGATCTCGCAAAATTCCCGCGCGATTCCAGCGACTGTGGCGTGCAATGGAAACGAATTGTCATCAACCTCGAAGCGCGGTGGGACGGCAGCGAAACGGAAACTAGCGTCATCAGTTTTGGTGTGGTCGAAGGGACTGACGGCTCGCTGCGAAAAAGCTCGTTCCGGCTTTCGGAGAACAGTCACAGCCTGTTTCAACAGCTGGCCACGATGATGAAAGCTCGTGACGGCGCATATTGGAGCGTGGTCGACCTGGTCATCAATGCGAGCGGCGAGTTCTCATTCGTTTTCTCCCATGAGCCTCCCTACCGCCTGGATGGCCATCTCCACGACACACGCTTTGCCGACTACCTCCAGCGCTACGCGGCCGAGAGGGTGGAAGAGTGACACTGAAGCGGCTTGGTCTCTTTGCTGGGCTCGCGATTGCAGCCCTGATGATCTTTGCGATGTTCGGAATGAATGGCCGAAAACTGGTCGCAGAGGACACGTTCTCCGACCCTCAGTCGATCGCTCTGGCCAATGCCATGATGGAGGGCGATGTCGAGGAGATGGATCGTCTGGTGTCCGAAGGTGCCGATCCGAATGGGACTGGCAGGGATGGGATGACGCTCCTTGAATGGGAAATCCTGCGAGAGGGGCATACGGGCTTCAGAGAGCTCCTCCGCCTCGGCGCTGATCCGACCGCTATCGGCTGGGGCGGCGAAACGGCCATGCACATCGCAGCCATGTATAGTAACCCAATCTACCTCAAGGCCCTGATTGCCAAAGGTGTTCCTGTCGACGTCGTCGATGGCAAGATGGAGCGCACGCCGCTCTTCTCGGCACTTATGAGCAATCGGCAGGACAACATCGACTTTCTGCTCGAGCACGGCGCCAGTCTTGCCTTCGCCGATCGCAATGGCGAGACCCCGCTGCACGTTGCTGCCGCGATCAATGACTTTCACAACACCCTGCGCTTCCTGCAACTGGGGGCTGATCCTCTTGCTGAGAACCGGTTGGGATCAACGTTCCAACGTGGAATTTTCAAGTCGCGCCCGGATCTTCTCAACGTGTCCGCCAAAGCGGATCGCGACCGGATCGTCGCCTTCCTGTGGGAGCGCAATATACCGCTCGACCCGACGGCCGAGCGGTAAAAGCGCCGTTACCGAATGCTGACGAAGGTATGGTTTGTCAGTTGGAGTGCCTTGAGGTCGATCCCCAACTCGCGGAACCCGTCGCCATAGTGTTTTGCCGCAGCGGCGTGCAGCGCGCTATCGCGGGTCGCCGCGATCTGCACTCTGTTGGCCATCACAAGGACTGTGTTGTAGATCAGTGTCTCGGCAGCTATCTGCTTGTCCGCATTGCTCATGGCGATGACGTCCGGGCTATTTGAAATCGCCGCCCGCATACTGTTCCGCACTGACAAAATAGCCCTTGGGTCGAGGAACTCGACATTGTTGACGAGCGCCCAACTGGCAATGAGATAGGCGGTGTTGGCGTCTGCTAGATTGTCTGCATCGAGACCATTCAGGGCCATCTCATAGGCGAATTCCCGCAGCCAATTCCGTTCCAGCGCCGTGGCGATATCCGCAGCCCGATCCGGATTGGAGCGTATCAGCGCTCCCGGAAGCGCTCACGGACGCGTGCTGAAACTTCAAGATCTCTCTCGAACTCCATCACCGACCTGTCGATGGCGGTCGGGGGTGGCGTCGTAAGAGGTCTGACATTGGCGACGCTCGCCATCGCCGACTGGGCGACATAGGCGTTCGTGAGGTCAATGGAGTCATTGAAGAAACCCATCCCGAAATCCTGCGCCGCTGCGGTGAGGGGCACCGCTAAAAAAGCTGTGCCCAACAATGCGGCTAAAACGCTTCGAACCCTGCCCATCCGCAATCTCCTTGAACCTTCGCCGCCGTCTCTTGGCGGCCTATTCATGGGACGCCGCGAAAAGGCCGGACCTTGGTCGGAATGCCGAAATCCGATGGGTGAGGGATCGTCTTGGGCAGCCAGGTGAGGATTATTAAAGGTCCTAGGCAGTGTCCGCCTAAGCCGGGGCCGGTGCACCCGGTGGGGCGAAGACGGCATGTCGTCGAAGCCGATCGCGCAGATGTCGCCTGGACACTTAGCCCGCGTCATTGACCCGCAGTGTCCTAATGTGGACCAGGCCCTCACGAGGTCTGGTCGGGTTGAGGTGGTATCCTGACAGACGGCCCCGCTCGTCCACGCAGGCGCTTGTCTTGGCCGGGGCTCTATTCCAGTTCGGCGAAAAGCGCGTCAAAACGTTCCTTGGCCTTGGGTGGGTTGCGAACGGCTTTGGCGGCCTCGAGGTTGGGGGAGGGGTCGTCCACCACGACGAGCGCGATCATGCCCATCGCGAGGTGGGGAAGACACTTGATGCCATAGACACCGGGGACGGTGAAGGTCACGCTGACCTCCTTGCCCATGGCGCCCTTAAACAGTTCCGCGCCTTCGGGCGCCATGTCACGAATACTCTCTGCGTTGTGGCCTGGATCGGTGGGTACGAACTTGACGGCGTCGCCGCTGGCGATCCGAAGAAGCGCAGGCTCGAACACCATAGTGCCGGCCTCTCCCTTGTTCAGCATCTCGACTTCGTGCTCGGCTGCAAAGGCGGGCATGGGAGATAGCGCGATCGGCGCGGCTACCATCGCGACTGTCCCTGCAACGAACTTGCGTCTCGTTATTCCAGACATCCATTTCTCCTCGGCATCAAGCCTGTCAGCACTTCGGCATTTGCGTGGAGCGCTGTCCTTTGCCCCGATCTACAGCCGACGCTTTCGCTAGGTTCCACCAGCGCCGACAGCAAGGCAATCCAATTTATCGGCATCGGTGGAGGGTTTGATCTCATCACCATCACGCGCAGATGTGTGTGGCAACTTGACGCACCTCTTCCGGTGGGCTTAGCTCAACGATGTTGAGAGTCAAAAACTGCCAACCGATCAATTCGCGGGCAACGCGCGATCCGGGTTGGGCCTATTTTAAGCAATCTTAGGAGGAGGTACTCGTGAAGAGTAACTTGAAGATGGCGGCCCTTGTTACGGTCGCGGCCTCGGCATTGATGCTCCAGGCATCCGTCGCCCAGGAAAACCCCATCGACAGCATCACGACCGTTACGGACGAAATGCTGACCAATCCGCCCGACGGCGACTGGCTGATGTGGCGCCGGACCTATGACGGTTGGGGCTACAGCCCGCTCGATCAGATCAATAAGGAGAACGTGGGGGAGCTTGAGCTGGTTTGGTCATGGGGCATGAGCCCGGGCCGAACCCAGGAAACCCCATTGGTGCATGATGGCGTCCTGTTCCTGCAGAATGCCGATCACCGCATCCAGGCCCTTGATGCTGCGACGGGTGACCTGATCTGGGAATACCAGCACGAGTTGCCCACAGGCGTGAACCCCGGTGGCGAGCGGTCAAAGGCCATCTATGGTGACACGCTCATCGTTGCGACGCGTGACGCCCATATCATCGCTCTTGATATCAAGACCGGCCGTCTGGTCTGGGACCAGCAGGTTGCTGACCACCGCAAGGGTTTTGCCTATTCCAGTGGCCCGATCGTCGCCAATGGCGTCATCATCCAGGGCATGACCAACTGCTCCAATGCCCAACCGGGCGGATGCTATTTCACCGGTCATGATACGGAAACCGGCGAAGAGCTTTGGCGCGTGCATACGATTGCCCGCGGCGATACCCCTGAGGGGAACAGCTGGAACGGCGTGCCGCTCGAGAACCGCTATGGCGCGTCCGCGTGGATCTCCGGCTCGTATGATCCTGAGCAGAACCTGGTGTTTGCCGGCGTCGGTCAGGTCTATCCCTGGAACACCGAAATTGCAGGGCTGGTGCCGCCAAGTGACGACCCCAATGTCACCAATGAGGCGCTCTACACCAACTCGACCCTCGCCATTGATCCTAACAGCGGCGAGCTGAAGTGGTACCACCAGTATCTGGCCACGGACTCGCTCGATCTGGACTATGTCTATGAGCGGATGATCTTTGACGACATGATCGTCACCACCGGCAAGCTCGGCATCATCGAAGCGATCAACCGCACCGACGGCAAGTGGCTGTGGGCAAAGGAGACCGTTCCCCAGAACGTCGTTCTGTCGATCGATCAGGAAACAGGCGAGAAGGAAATCAATCCGGAAGTCATTCCAGTCATTGGGGAAACCACCTTCAACTGCCCGGCCGACCCGGGCGCACGCGCCTGGCAGGCGACCTCCTATAGCCCGCGCACCGGCGCCATCTATCTGCCGATGGTCGAGTTCTGCTCCAACACGACGGTCAATCCGCTCGATCCGGGCCAGATCTACACCAGCGGTGGTCTGCAGACTTTCTCCCGCGTCCCGCATCCAGACAGCGACGGCAATATTGGCCAGGTCCGTGCTGTTAAGCTCGATGACCAGTCTGACATGTGGGAATACCGCCAGTATGCGCCGGTCACCACCTCGACCCTGCCAACAGGTGGCGGTCTGGTCTTCGTCGGCACGCTGGACCGTAAGCTCCTCGCATTCGACGATGAAACTGGCGAAGTGCTTTGGGAGAGCGGCAAGCTGAGCAACGCGCTTGAATCCTTCCCCATCAGCTACGAAGCCAACGGCAAGCAGTACATCGCCGTGGTTGCAAACTGGGGTAACGGCCTTGGTCGCCTGCAGTCGCTGACGCCGGACGTCAAACTGCCGCCGAACAATCCGGTCTCGCTCTACGTCTTCGCACTGCCCGACGCTAAGTAAGCGCCTGGCGCCTTGTCGAATTGCCCGGACGCACTGGACCATACCGGTCGCGTCCGGGTGCCTATTGAGGTTGTAGTGTGCGGACTAAATCCACGTCTTTCGGCCAGATCGTTGGCGCCATTGCGCTGACTCTGCTGGCTTGCGGTGCTTCACCTGCGCAGGAACCAGAATTCAACGACACTCCCTATGCCGATCGCCAGTGGGAAATCGGTCGGCGCTTCGACGAATCCAAATTGCGATATTGCGTCGATCCACGGGACGCCGACTGGGAAATCGGCGAAACGATCGCCGACGCCATCGCCGCCGCCCTATTGCTGGAGCCGGAGCGCTACGTCGTCGAAAGCCAGTTCGTTCAGGAAGACATCACCAAGGTCTATGCGCTCATGTTGGAGCAATGCGACCTCTATCTCGGTTTCAAGCTGATCCCCGAGGGCTACGCCGACTGGCTGGCCATTACCCGGGCCTATTACGAAAGCGACTATGTCTTTGTCACCGCCGATCCTGATTTGCGCTCGCTGGCCGAACTCCCGGCGGGAAGTACGATCAGCGCCACCATCGGCACCTCGGCTCACATCCTGCTGGTCTCCTACATCAGGGCTCTGCCGGCCGATCAGAGATGGCGCGCCTTCCCCTCCAGCACCAATGACGCCGCGCTCGAGTCCGTGCTCAATGGGTCCGTGGACCTGGCCCTTGTCTGGGCGCCAAACCTCTGGGCCAGGCAGCGCGCCGACGCCGCCTATGCCGGATTGCATGCGATCGAGCCGACGCCTCTCGCGCCGACACGTCTTGGCGTCGGCGCTATCGTCCTGTCCGATCAGAAGTTTTTGCGGAATGCCATCGACGAAGCCATTGCCGCCCTGAGCGCCGACGGCACCTTCCAGCAGATCATCGATAGCTACGATTTTCCCGCCCGGGCCGTACCATGAGCACCGCGAGTGATGCTGCCTTGGCGGTTGTCCCGGCCATCGAGGTCGAGGCGATCTCGAGGCGATACGGCCGCGTTCTCGCGCTCGATGAGGTAAGCTTCAGCGTCCAGAGGCAGGAGGTGTTTGCGCTTCTCGGGCCCAATGGTGCGGGCAAGACAACGCTGCTGCATATCCTGTCGACCATTCTGCGCCCGGACAGCGGCACGGCACGGATCGGCGGCGTCGATGTGGTACGAAATCCGCTGGAAGCCCGCCAAAGGTTGGGCATTGTTTTTCAGGAGCCGAGCCTCGACGACCGCCTCACCGTGCGGGAAAATCTTGAACTCCATGGCCTGGTCTTCGGCGTACCCCGCCGCTTGCGCCGCCAGCGCATCGAGGAAATGCTGGCGCTGGTCGAGTTGACGCAATGGGCCGACAAGGTCGCGCGGACCCTGTCTTCTGGCATGAAGCGACGCCTCGAGATTGCCAGAGCCCTGATCCACGATTCCGAAATTCTGATGCTGGATGAGCCGACAGTGGGCCTCGATGCACAGACCCGCAACCGCATCTGGGATTATGTCCATCGCCTGCGCCAGCAGCGGAACATCACGGTTCTGGTTACCACCCATTACATCGAGGAGATCGAAGGCTGCGACCGTGTCTGCATAATCGACGGCGGCAAGGTGCTGGCGCTCGATACACCGGGCCGCCTCAAATCCGGCCATGGCCACGCCCGCCTTCGCCTCACCCCCGCCAATGACGCTGTTCGCTCTGCCATTTCCCAGCGCTATGCGGAGCGCCTTTCGCCGGGCGCGGGGGAAGACTTGCTGCTCGACAGTGACGAAGCCTTCGTCGCTGCGCTCCTCGGAGAATTCGGCACCGGCATTACCGCCATGCAGGTTGAAAAACCCAGCCTCGAAACCGTGTTCCTGTCCCTGACGGGACGGGCGATCCGCGATCAGGCCGCCGGTGCGCGGGAACAGACCCTGTCCTTTGGTCGTCGGGGAGGGGAGCACACACGATGAATGAAGTTGAGACGATCAGAAGACCGCACCCGTTTATGGTGCAGCTGGGCGGCCTTTATGGCCTCTGGCTACGCGAGGTTCGACGCGCCTTTCGCGACCGGGGCCAGCTGATCGGCGGTGTCAGTCGCCCCATATTGTGGGTGATCATCCTCGGCATCGGGCTCAATCCCTACTTCCGCGGCGAAGTCTATGGCAGCGTCACCTTCGTCGTGCCTTTCACCTACCTGCAGTTTATCTTCCCCGGCGTCATCGCGCTCAACATCATGTTTACCTCCGTGCAATCGGCAGTCTCGGTTATCTGGGACCGCGAATTTGGCTATCTGCGCGAGGTGCTGGTGTCGCCGCTCTCCCGCGGCACGGTGCTGTTGGGGAAGGTGCTGGGCGGCGCCACTGTCGCGGTGCTGCACGGAGCGCTGGTTCTGATCCTCGCGCGCTTTGCCGACGTCACCTTCACCCCGATGCAGGCGCTGCAGGCGCTCGGCCTCATGGCGTTGCTGGCTTTCGCGCTGACCTCGCTAGGGGTTGTCATCGCCAATCGTATTCGCAGCTTTGAGGGTTTCGGCATCTTCTCCAATGCCGTCATCCTGCCGCTCTATTTCACCTCGAGCTCGATTTTCCCGCTGGATCCGGCGCTCAGCCAGGCACAGACGCGCGTCGTCTATCCAGACTGGCTCGTTACCATCGTTCAATACAATCCACTGACCTACGCCGTAGACTCTCTGCGCAGCGTGCTCATCAACTACAGTCAATTCGGCGTCTGGACAGGGGTCACGGTCATGCTGGTGTGCTCCGTTGTGTTCTTCACCATTGCTCTGCTCGATTTTCGGCGGGCCTGACCGAAATGGTCGACCCCGGCAAGTTGCGCAATGTTATCAGTTTTGGAGCGGTCGTCGCGCTGCTGGTCGCTGTCAGCCTGTTGCCGCCCGACACTTCGCTGCGCGAGATCGAGCGGGTAGGGGCCCTTAGGGCCTGCGTCCCTAGCACCTATCCGCCACTTGTCACGGGCGACCCGGAACGCCCCGGTGTCGATATCGAGCTCCTGCGGGCCGTGGCCGATCATATGGGCGTCTCGATGATTATCGCCGAGAACCAGGCCATGGGCCGCGACTTCAACCCACGGAACTGGAACCTCAACCGCGCGCAATGCCAGATCGTGGCGGGCGGGGTAGTCAACTCCGCCCAGACACGATCCTTTCTGGAGACGGGACCCGAATATGCCGAAACGGGTTGGGCTCTCGTCTCGCAGCAAGCCCTGCAGTCCCTTAGCGGGCTGACGGTGGGCACACTGGCCTTGGTATCGGGCCTCGACCGCATTGGGCTCGCCAGTTACCTCCGCGCCCAAGGCGTCACCGCGCGCGTCATGACTTCGCCAGAGGCGCTGGTCGCAGCGATCGCCGATGGCTCGGTGGATGCTGGAGTGACTGAAGCCATGATGGCCTCGGGGCTGGCCAGGGAAAATGGCTGGGCGGTGAGATGGATCGGCGAAGGCTTGCCTCGCCATCACCTCGTCTTCGGCTTCTGGAAGGGCGATATCACGCTCAAGCGTGCCGTCACTGCCGCCTTCGCTGACTTTTCCGTCAATGGCAAAATCGCGTCAATTCTGGAGAAATACGATGTGACTTCAATTGAGTAGATCTATGCGCCGGGCCAAATGCTCTTTGCTTCGGCGCCCCAAAAGAACTGTTGCAAACTCGTGCGTTGTGCGTTCCGTTAGACACATACTCAACTGACGACAGCGCTGTTCTCGTTGATCGTATAGGAGGATTTCATGACCAAAGATGGTTCACGGCGACTATTGCGTAGCGTGATTGGCGTGCTGGCTGGGAGCGGGGCGCTTTTCGCGACGCTTGGCATGGTCAGCGGCTATGAACGGCCGGGCGCAGGCACGCTTGGTGTATCCGCTCCCAAGTCTGAAACACGGATCCTGCTCGCCCAGGCCGCGACTGAAGTCCCTGTCTCCTTTACATCCGATCAGGTCGACCGCGGCAAAACGCAATTCCAGAAGGATTGCGTGGAATGCCATGGAGAGGATTTGCGCGGCGGCCTCCTGGGTGGCCCGCCGCTGCGCGGCGTCAACTTCCTCAGCAAATTCGGCGATGGTGCGCCTGCCGGCGTGCTCTATGACGTCATGAGCGGCACCATGCCGCCGGATGCCCCGGGTCGGTATTCCCCCGGAGCCTATGCCGACATGATGGCCTATATCCTGCAGCGGAACGGCTTTCCGTCCAGCGGTCAGGCCCTGCCAACCGATAGTGACGCGCTCTACAATATGATCATCGAGTAGTGCGCGTTCGATCCCTTTATAGTCCCGCGATCGCAAAGCCGGCGTGATGAACGCCGACTTCACGATCCAGGCCATGGTGTCCCGCCTGCTGGCGGGACTGATTGTCGTGACCATACACGGCGCCGTGCTTGCCGCCATGGCAGTCATGCTGGGTGACAAGGGACCTCGCTACGACGGCCGCCTGACCCTGTCGCCTGCCGCCCATGTCGATCTTTTTGGGCTTGCCGCCATCGTCTTGTCCGGTTTCGGTTGGGGCAAGGTGGTCGATATCGACAAGGCCCAGTTGCGGCACGGGTCTTTGGCCCTTGTCGCAACCGTTCTGGCCGGCAGCGCCGCCCTGCTGCTGTTGGCTTGGTTGCTGACTCTGCTGATCATCCCGGCGCTCACCGTCCTGCCCTATACGGCAGGGCTCACCACGGCAGCCTTCCTCCGTTTCGCAGCCCCGTTTGCGGTGTGGATGGCGCTGTTCTCCCTACTGCCGCTTCCGCCGCTTGCCGGTGCACATTTCCTCAATGCTGTCGGCATACGCCTCCCGCCATCGGCCGGCCTTTGGGTCGGCGGGGCTCTTCTTCTCGCCTCGCTATTGGGCATCACCCGGTTTGTGTTGCAGCCGCTTTTCAACCTAATCGCGCCGCTGGTTATCGGGGCAGGGGCCGGCATTTAGGCTCCGCCGCTTGGGGCGTCTTTTAACCCCAGTCGAGCACGATCTTGCCCTTCTCCCCGTGTGCAGCGCGTTCGAATGCCTCAGCGTAGTCGGCTGCGTGCATCCGCCGGGTGATCACCTTGCGGACATCGAGGCCCGACTCCAGCATGGCGAGCATCTTGTGCCAGGTCTCGAACATCTCGCGGCCATAGATTCCGCGCAGCGTGATCATTCGGAAAACGATCTTGCTGAGATCAAAGATGAAAGGCTGCGCTGGAACCCCGAGCAGGGCAATCCGCCCGCCCATGACAAGGTGGTCGGTCATCTGATCTAGCGCTGCTGGCGAGCCACTCATCTCGAGGCCGACGTCGAACCCTTCCTTCATGCCCAGCTTGTCCATGACCTCCCGAAGGTTCTGATCCCGGATATTGACGGGCACGACATCAGCCACTTCGCCCGCCAGTTGCAGGCGTTCCGGGTTCACATCGGTAATCACCACGTGACGCGCTCCGACATGGCGTGCAACCGCCGCGCCCATGATCCCGATGGGACCGGCCCCGGTGACCAGAACGTCTTCGCCGATGATGTCGAAGGCCAGCACCGTATGAACGGCATTGCCCAGTGGATCTAGGATTGCCCCAAGCTCGTCATCAATGGAGTCGGGCAGGGGCACAATATTGAAAGCGGGGATCCTGACAAACTCCGCAAACGCTCCGGGCAGATTGACGCCAATCCCCTTGGTGTCCGGATCGAGGTGATATTTTCCGGCGCGGCTGGCGCGGGACTTCATCCCCACGACATGCCCTTCTCCGGAAACCCGCTGGCCAATCCGCAGATTGCGCACCTCGGCCCCCACAGCCACGATCTCTCCAGAATATTCGTGGCCCGTGATCATGGGCACGGGAACGGTCTTCTGCGCCCAGTCGTCCCATTTGTAGATGTGGACGTCCGTGCCGCAGATGCCGGTTTTGCGCACTTTGACGAGGACGTCTTCCGGGCCGATTTCCGGAACCGGACGCTCCTCCATCCAGATGCCGGGTTCGGCCTTTGCCTTCAAAAGCGCCTTCATCAGATCACCCCAATTTCGCGGCCGGCATCGACAAAGGCCGCGACCGCAAGATCGACGTCCGCATCATCGAGCGCAGCGGACATCTGAGTGCGGATGCGGGCCTTGCCCTTGGGCACCACAGGATAGAAAAAGCCCGCGACATAGACGCCACGGTCATCCAGCGCCGCCGCAAGACGCTGCGCGAGATGGGCTTCACCAAGCATGACGGGGATGATCGGCGTCTCTCCGGGAAGCAGTTCGAAGCCCTCCTGGCCGAGTGCAGCCCGGAAACGCTGGGTATTGCGCATCAGCTGCCGGCGGAGGTCGTCCGCGCCTTCAGCCAGTTCGAGCGCTTTCAGGGATCCCGCAGTTACCGAAGGCGATAGCGCATTGGAAAAGAGGTAAGGGCGCGCCCGTTGCCGAAGCAGGTCGATAATGGGCTGCGCGGCCGCGATGAACCCGCCCATGGCGCCACCCAGCGTCTTGCCGAATGTGCCCGTGACGATGTCGACGCGGTCCTGCGTTCCCGTCAGGGCAGGCGTACCGCGACCCTGTGGCCCAAGGTGGCCCGTCGCGTGACAATCGTCGACCATCACCATGGCGCCGTACTTTTCCGCCAAAGCGCAGATTTCCGGCAGTTTGGCGATATAACCATCCATGGAGAACACGCCGTCTGTCGCGATCAGGCGGAACCGCGCCCCGTCAGCCACGGCCTGCTTCAACTGCTCTTCGAGCGCCTCCATATCGCCTGTATCGTAGCGATAGCGCTTCGCTTTGCTCAGGCGCACCCCGTCGATGATGGAGGCATGATTGAGACTGTCGGAGACGATCGCGTCTTCTGCGGTGAGCAGGGTTTCGAACAGCGCGCCATTGGCGTCGAAACAGGCAGCGAACAGGATGGCATCATCCTTGCCAAGATAGCGCGCAATTGCCTTTTCCAGCTCCCGATGCAAATCGAGCGTGCCGCAGATGAAGCGCACCGACGCCATGCCGAACCCATACCGGTCCAGCCCGTCACGCGCCGCTGCGATGATCTCCGGATTGTCGGCGAGGCCCAGATAATTATTGGCGCAGAGGTTCAACATTCGGCGCCCGCCCACGTCGACCACCTTGCCCTGCGGGCCGCTGATCAGTCGCTCCCGCTTGAGAAGCCCGTCGTCTTCGATGGATTGCAAGGTCTGGCGGGCGTGGTCGAGAAAACTGTTTGGCATGAGGGCCTCCGTTAAAGCGGATATTCCGTTATAACGGATCCATATGCAAGATGTATCGGAATTCACTGGCAGGATTGAATTCTTCAGGGTAGGGATGAGGCAAAAGGCGTTTGCGAGAGTTCCAACATGCCGGACGCACCCGATATCGGCCCCATCATCCAGCGCGAGCGCAAGGCGAGACGCCTGACACTTGAGCACCTGTCTCAGCTGTCTGGTGTGTCGCGCTCCATGCTCAGCCAGATCGAACGCGGCGAATCCAATCCAACGCTCGCTGTGCTCTGGGGGCTGTCGCAGGCGTTGAGGATGGATCTCGGCGACCTCATTGATGGTGGCGTCGCGCCAAACCGCAGCACACCCATTGAGATCATTCCGGTCGCGCATACGCCGGAAATCAAGAGCCCTGACGGCGATTGGCTCTTGCGCATCCTCAGTCCACCGGCCATGGCCGGCAGGGTGGAATGGTACGAAGTCGAGATCGCGCCAGGCATGAAACTCGCTAGCGCGCCGCATGCTTCTGGCACGATCGAGCACCTGACCGCCCATACCCCAGGACTGAGCGTCAAAACCTCGCTCGGAGAACGCGTCGTCAGATCCGGCGAAACGGCCCGCTATCGCGCAGACGTCGACCATGAGATCGCCAACGCCAGCAAACACCCAGCCCGAGCCTTGATGGTCGTGGTCTACGAGTAGAGCCCGCGCCGTTACGGCTTCTGCCAATGGCGCGATAGCTGGACCTTCCAAAGGCCAGCGCCTCACAAACGGGGTAGCGGGCCAATTAAAACGTTCAAACGACCCACAATCAGCCATTCGCATAATATATATTATGGAACAAAACGGTGTAGCGAACGCGCGCGTCATGCAGCATGCCGGCCTTTCAGATAGAAAGGATTGTCACTCCCGCCAAACCAAGGTTGGACGACACAACACATAGATTGCGAAATGCTGTTAGACCACAGGCGAGAAACCTGTGGTTCTTGAGGCGTAACGACCACTTTCGCGGTCATACGCGCCGCAAAATCCTTTGCGTGCTCTGGGACTCAATCTTCAAAATGCCAGCCAAGGTAAAGAAATATCTCCCCGTTCAGAGGCGCGACTGGCCCACATGTCCGGTCATATCTTCCATTCCCGTTCGAAGACTCTTGCCTTCTGCCGTGCAATACACGCCGAACGAGGCCGGACGCGCGGAGGACCGGGTGCGGCTCATGGTGCCGATCATTTTGAGCGGCTGCTTGCCACGGCTGGCGTCAAGGCGGCTGATATTTGGAAGTTCGCATCGGACGCAGGGCTCGCGGAGCACCAGAGAAGCGTCCGGAAAATGTATTTCTTCTGCTCTCTCTTCGTCAAAGGCACTGTGGCGTCCAGAGAGGACGACATTCGGTCGAAAGCGCTCCACTTCGACAGGCGCCGCCCCCTGCTCTGCCAGGCGTTCATTGAGCGCCGCGAGCGAAACGAGCGAAACCGCGTGTATCGGGTTAAGCCCACCCCATCGATGCGCTTCCGCGCCGATACGGACCAGCCGGCACGAAGTCCTCAATTGGTCGCTCAACCATTGGGCAATTTCCTCACCCTGATCGACCCCTGACAGTGAATAACCATCCTGCCTGACCGTGGTAGCGCCTCCTTGAGCATCCCGGGGCCTTGGCCCAATCCCACCGTCATGCCCTCGCACTGAAAGCTCACCGTTGGAGAGAAAGGCAGAGAGCAGCGTCGTGCGTGGGATATCGCCTTGCCAAAGCACACTGCCATCAGGCCGCACGACCACCCATTCCCGGTCGCCGAGCAATGAGCCGCCCGGAGAAATTTCAGCGTCGATTATCGACATCCCCCCGAGAGATCGGACAGGGTAGATCAGTATGCGATCGATTACGAACTCAGCCATGGCCGATCCTGTCAAAGCGCCGCAGCAACTATTTCTGCCGCTTCCGAACAGGCAACCAGTCCTTGGGCAAATGGATAGCGCTCCATCATGACTGGGATAGAGATGCAGAAGATGTCGGCTGCCGACTGGCCGTTGAGGCGAAGCCGAAACTGGTGATCCTCGCTCTGGCCATGTGAGCGCTTAAGCAGGTCTCGGGTTGCAAGGGCTTCATGGAGCTTATGGAACCCCAATTCCGATATCGTTGCCGGGTTTTGCCCGCGCGCATCGATCATCGTCTTGAACGTCTGTGTCTGGCCATCGACGTCAAGGACAAATCGACCTGCACCATATCGGATGGTTCCATCCTCACCGAGTGCCACGACATCAAGACACCCGGCGCGGTGAAGAGCAAGCAGGCGCGCGATGGACAGGTGCGGGATGCAGCCATAGGCGTCGGCGAAGACAGGAGCGAGATAGTGCGCAAATCGTTTAAGGTCACGGTCGTTGAGGAAAGGAACAATGGTGCCAAAAACTTCATGTGCGCGCATCATCGTATAGCGCCACATCAAGACACGGCGATTGAGATAGCCAGATTTTGCTTCCGCCAGATCATCCGCCATGGCTTTAAACCCTTGGCGCTGCTTCCTCATTTCGAAGTAGGTATTAGAGAAACCTTCCAGCGTGAAACGCGGCAGGGACAGGCTCGTGACGAAGTCGGCATCATCTGCGACCAGTTGCTGCTTGAAGAGTCGGAATGCCTTCGACAGCAAACCAGCTTGCCCCTTCCCTCTGACCTGTTCGAGCTGGGAAGGAGTAAATATCAGAAGCGGCTCTTCCGGAATTGGGTAGAAGAAATCAGCGTCAGGAACAACGCCCTTGCGGGACGCCATGAAGAGGCGAAGCGGTTTCTCGTCATGCGTTTTGTAAGTTAGGTCCGGTTCGGACCCGCTGAAGGCGCCGTGGCGCAACGCGAGTGCCACCACAGCATCAATGGCACTGAGCGAAGACCCCAGAATAAGCCCTGCCCTGTCATCGGCGAGAGCTAGGTTCTTCTCCGGATAGGGTGAGCGATAGAGGCCTGCCCTCGGCCTTGATTTTACCTGCCCGGTCAAATGACCCGTGGCCATGACAACTGCGTCGAACTCGTGCACCGCTGTCGTGTTGGCGTGCTCAGCAGTGACGGAAAACCCCTTGCGACCGGGTTTGATGTCCTGGACATGCGTTCGCGTAGCGATCGTGACGTCATGCCAAGGCGCCCGTGCCGCAATCAGCCGCTCAAGTTGATCATTATAGTACTGGCCAAGGAGTATTCGCGGATAGTAGTCGCGGTCAGCCACCTTTTCCCGCACGATGTCGAACCGCTTGAGCGTAGCGTTGTCGGCCGAGCGCACCCAATCGGCCAGGGACGTCATGACCGGCGGAACTTCTACGGATGTGATATTCGCCATCATGTCTGGCGAGTTGTAATCTTCCGAATAAGGGATACCGCAACCCGCTATGGGCCCGGCCTCGAAGATCGTGATGTTTAGATGGTCTGCCTTTTGCAGCAGGTTCCGAAGCGTATAGACGGCAGTTGGTCCGCCGCCCACGATCGCGACACTTTTTTTTCGAGCCATTCCCTCACGACCACCATAGTTCAAAGCTTGCAGCCACACGCCAAGTCCTTAGTTGGCGAGCACATGCTTTGAGCGAACGGACTACGGACACACTTGTTCCAATGGGCCTTCAATCCGTGCCGGTTCTCCGGGTCTGACTGGTCGCAGCTCCGCTGGCATTCACACTTGGTCTGTGGGCGACGCGCCCCGTCTGACGGCTCTCGCCGATGCACGAAAGCTGCCATCAGAAATGAACTGATCGATGGACCAGATAATGTGGAGAGCGAACGGCGGGCGTCCAGCGCACAATGGGCCGCGAGGCCCGGGCTTCAGGTGCGCGCCAACTACTCCGCTCGGAACGATGAGTAGCCGTGCTTGGCATCTCGGCTGCGGAGTCGGCTGCAAGATCCGCATGTTCAAGTTTGGTAACATCGACGTCGAGTTCCTCGAGCCCGGCCCCGAAAAAAGCGCGTGGCGCGACCTTCTCGAAGAAAAAGGCCCGGGCTGCCACCACATCGCTTTCCGCACCCGCAACCTCACCGGCCGCGGCGCTTATCTCGAAAGCAAAGGCCACAGGCTTCTGCAACGGGAGAATTCGACGGCTCGCACGGCCGGTACGCTTATTATGACACCGTCAAGGACCTGGGCGTGATGGTGGAACTGCTGGAATTCGACAAGGACAAGGAAGCGCAACCGTAATTCGGTTTGCGGCGTAGGCACTATCAGATGCCGGAGCTCTTACACGCACCATATTGCCCTCGGAATTGATCCGAGGGTCCGCCCGGAAGGCGACAATCGCGTGCCTGGAACGAATGCCCCTCGGATCAAGGCCGAAGGCAGCGCTGCGACTGGCGGAAGATCGAAAATGAGCCCTCTTGAGGGTGATCTGGAGAAGACATGCCCTACCCCATCGCCTACCAGCTCTATTCCTCTCGCAACTTCCCGCCGCTTTTCGATCAGTTTCCCATTCTCAAGTACATGGGTTACGACGCGATCGAACCTTGGCTCCCTGCATATGAAGCCGACCCACATGCCTTTCGCCGCGCCCTCGACGACGCCGGTTTAAAGTGCTTCGGCTTTCACATGCCCCTGACTGGCCTCGTCAGCGAGCCGCAGCGCTTCATCGACATCGCCCAGACCCTCGGCGCCACCTAGTTGATCCCGCCCTATGTCACCCCCGATGAGCGCCAGCCGAACGCTGACTACTGGCGCGGCCTCGGTGAAAAGCTTGCCAGGGGCGCTGAAGCCGTCGCCCGCCACGGCCTTGCCGTCGCTTGGCACAATCACGACTTTGAATTCACCCCCCTGCCCGATGGCACCCGCCCAATCGACCACATCTTTGAAGCCGGCGGCGATGCGGTAAAATTCGAGATCGATTGCGGCTGGATTGTTCGGGCCGGCGCCGATCCTGCCGCCGAACTCCGTCGCTTCGCCAGCCGGATCGTCGCCATCCAGACCAAAGACACCGCGCCGCTCGGCACAAAGGAAGATGATGGCTGGGCCGCGACCGGTGATGGCATCATCGACTGGGCCACGCTTGCCCCGCTCTTCCGCGAAACCAAAGTCGAACACATCGTGACCGAACATGACAATCCCAGTGATTGGCAGCGCTTCGCCCGCCGCTCCATCGATCATCTCAAGGCATTGGGACTGTAACAATCCCGCCGACACTCAAGTTCTCACCGTTCAGCGCAGCATTCGGCCTTGGGGAATGGTGGCTGGTGCGGTGTTCAGTTGTTCGACGGCGAAGCCAGCTGCGGCTTTATATCTTGCCATGAACGCATTGCGTTCGGCCTCCGGCACGACATCGTTGATGTCCTCGAACTCCCCGCCACAGCGCTCGTCGATCAAATTGAGGAGGCCAAACGGGCCCGCCCCGCGATTGCGCAGCACCAGCTCTGAGATCGGCGCGCAGAATTTTGCGTCAAAGGCCCGCAGCGCCGCCGGCGTGACGCCATGCTCCAGCATCGCCGCCCCAAGATGGCGCGCATCCATGATCGCCTGGCTCGCCCCGTTCGAGCCGGTTGGATACATGGCATGGGCCGCGTCGCCCATCAGGATCACCGGGCCATCCTGCCAGGTGGGCACCGGGTCGCGATCAATCATCGGGTTTTCATAGGCCACGTCGGCGCGCGCCAAAAGGTCGGGCACATCGAGCCAGTCATAAGTCCATTTGGCAAAATGATGGGCGAAGTCTTCCACCTTGACCGGGCGGAACCAGCCATTGCTGTAGCGCTCGTCATCCTTGTCCACCACCACCTCGGCGATCCAGTTGATCATCGCCAGGCCCGTCTCGGGATCGGGATGGGAGATGGGATAGAGCACCACGCGCTGCTTGTGCGTCCCGAGGCCCACAAAGGACGCGCCCGTGCGGATCGGCTTGGCCATGGTCGTGCCGCGCCACATGATCGCCCCGCCCCAGTGGATGGGCGGTTGCTGGGGGTGCATGCGGGCCCGCACGGCCGAGTGAATGCCGTCCGCGGCAATCAGGATCGTGCCATTTTCCCGCAATTGCGTCCCATCGGCCCGTTCGATGAGCGCGGTAACGGTGCCGTCGCACTTGTGTTCATATCCCGTAACCTTGTGTCCCGTCCGGACCACGTCAGCGCCGGCTCGCTCTTTCAGAATATGATAGAGCATCATGTGGAAGCGCCCGCGATGCACCGCATATTGCGGCCAGTGATAGCCAGCCTCGAGCCCGCGGGGCTCGGAATAGACGTCATTGCCCTTGAGCCCCACCAGCGCCCATTCGCGCGCCGGCAGGCCGACACTGTCCAGCGCCTCCGGGCCGATGCCGAGGTCCTGCAACTCGCGCACCGCATTGGGCTGGATATTGATGCCAACGCCCAGCGGCGCCAGCTCGCGCACGGCCTCATAGACGGAAAATTTCACGCCGATCTGCTGCAGGGTCAGTGCTGTCACCAGCCCCCCAATGCCGCCCCCGGCTATAATGACATGTGGTTCAGACACATTTCCCCGCGTGATTCTCAAATTTTCAGGTCGCCGCTGCGCTTGGCCTATTCGACGCTATAGATGTCGATCTGCACGCCCTGGCGCGTCTTGGCCCCGGTGCCGACAAACACCATCCGATTGACATGGGCATAGGCCGCGTCCCCGCTTTCGAGCCGGATCGAGGAGCGCATGTAATAATCCTCCGGGGCCACATCGGCGCCGGCGAGGAGGCTCTTCATCACCCCCTCCGGCCCGTGCCGAAACCCCTGGTCGATAATCTCGATGAGCGCCCCGTCCTCGGCCAGCAGCATATATCGCGCGTCGAGCACCGCCACGCCGTCATGGCTCACGGTCAGCCAGTCCGCGCCTCCCGGCAGGATGACGCCATTAAGCCTCGGTCCGCTGACACGCCCCCCGGCAATCGGAATAATCCGCCGCTGCCCCAGCCGCCCCATGCCCAGCACACGCGGCGGCCCCGCCTCCACCTCCAGCGTACAGAATGGCCGCAACTTCGGAGCCTTCAGATCGAGCATAGCCAGTTCCCCTCACCCTGAATGGTTATTATTCATAACTATTCTGGATGCAAGTCTCCCGGGTACCAGAAGAGGCTGCTGCTCCCTCAGACGACAAGCAGCGGGGAGCCGCTGCGAACGCTGTTGTACAGATGGATGATATCCTGCGGCAACAGACGGACGCACCCGCTCGAGATCGCCTGACCGATCGTGCGCTCGTCAGAATTGCCATGAATGCGATAGAGAGTGTCCTGATTGCCCTTGTGGATATAGAGCGCCCTCGGACCCATCGGATTATCGGGGCCTGGCTCCATGCCATGTCGATAGATCTCGAGTTCGGGATGCCGTTTGATCATGTCGGAGGGCGGTGTCCAGGTCGGCCACGCGCGTTTGTAGGCGATGTGCGCCCTCCCCGACCAGGCAAAGCCCGCGGCGCCAATGCCGACGCCATAGCGCATGGCACGGCCATTATCTCCGACATGATAGAGAAAACGGTCGGTGGTATCGACCACCACGGTTCCCGGTCGTTCGCCGGTCGGATCCGCGACCTCCTGTCGCCAGAAGCGCTCCGGAACCAAAGCCATGTTGGATGCGCGTATGGGGAAGCGGTCATCGAGCACCGCGCCATACATGAGCGCGACATCTGGAGGTACGGATCTGCCGGAGCCTGCGGACGCCTGAGTTGACTTAGCCGGTCCAGCGGTCGTGGTGCAGCCGGCAATCGAAGTTGCAAGCATGGCTGCGGAGCCGGTCAGGAAGAACCGGCGCGTAACATGTGTCATATCTGTGCTCTTGTCGTTTCGTGTGGAATAAAGCCGTCATCGATCGGCCCATCGGTTAGCTCAGCGGTAGGAAAGTTCACCCAGTCCGACGGCAGCACTTTCAGCATCGGCGCGACGCGCGCGATGATCCTGCCGGTCATGTCGCCAGCGTTATAGGCCGCTGTCCTTCCGGTGCCTGGGGCTTCCGGTTTGGGCTCGTCCACCATGATCACCATGGCAAATCGAGGGGCATCCAATGGAAATGCCGAGGAGAAAAAGGTCGTAACCAGATCGTTGGAGTACCGGCCCGCCACAACCTTCTCCGCGGTCCCCGTCTTGCCGCCGAGCCGGAAGCCATCGGCGAGCGCATTGGCCCGACGCGCTGATCCCTCCAACGCATTGAGGCGAAGCAAGTAGCGCATCTGCAGGCTCGTCTTCGCACTCAGGACACGCTTCGACGGATCTGCGCTCTGGCCCCCGTCCTGCCTGAGCAGTGTGGGTTGCAACAGATAACCGCCGTTAACGAGGGCTGCGGTCGCTCTGAGCATCTGGATGGGCGTGACGCTCAGCCCGTGGCCAAAGGAAATAGTCGCTGCAGCGACCTCCGACAAAGGATTGGGAACGACGGGCGCGGTGACCTCCGGCAACTCGATTTTCGGTGCCGCGTCAAAACCCATTCGGGTGAGGGACGCCCTGAATTTGTCCTTGCCCATGGCTTGCGCGATGCGCACGGTGCCGATGTTGGAGGAATAGACGAGCACCTCGGGGACAGTGAGCATCCGATGCTTGCCGTAATAGTCCGAGATGGCGAACCGACCGAAACGAACCGGCGTGCGCGCATCGACGCTGTCGCCGAGTGTAATCGCCCCCGCGTCCAGCGCAGCCGCGATTGTCACCGGCTTGAAGATCGAGGCAGGCTCGAACTTGCCGGCGGTGATCCGATTGAATCGTCCCTTCTCCAGCATGGTCGCTGGCTGATTGGGATCGAAATCGGGAAGCGAGGCCATCGCAATCACTTCACCGGTATGAACGTCAACCAGAGCCCCGGCAGATGCAGTGGCAGAGTAACGGATCATGGCATCTTCAAGCTCTGCATGAAGAACGTTCTGGACACGCATGTCGATTGACAGGCGAACGGGCTCCATTGCCGTATCGCGTGCCAATCCGATAGAATGGAGCAGGTCGAGGTCGAACGCCTTGTCGATATAGGCTTCAATGCCGGCAATGCCGCCATTGTCGATGTTGACGCCTCCGAGAACATGCGCTGCCTGGCGGAAGCCAGGATAAAACCGTCTTGTTTCAACCAGGAAATCCAGGCCCGGAATTCCCTGGTGCATCATCGCCTTTTCCACCTGCGGTGTCAGTTCCCTGGCGATCCAGGCGAAGCCGCTCTGGCTGTCGAGGCGCTTCCGCAGCCAGCGTGTATCAAGGTGAGGCAGCACCCTGGTGATCGCCTGGGCGGCCTCCTCCACGTCGATGATGTTCCTGGGCTCGGCAAAGAGCGATGGGGCGCGAATGTCGAGGGCCATGGGTACGCCGTTCCGATCCAGGATCGTCGGGCGGGAAGCCAGCGTCGCGTTGAGGACGCGCCCGTCTACGCGTTGCGGCGCTTCCAGCGTCCCGAACCAGACAAGGCGGCCGACGACAACGCCGAAAGCCAGGATCATCACCCAGACCGCCATGCGGAGGCGAGCTTTGGTGACGTCGAGGTTTTCCTTGCGTTTGCCGGAAATGGTAATCGATATACCTGTTTCGTCACTGCTATGAACGGCAGCGGAATAGGCTTTTGTTAAACGCATTGACTACTCTGGCCCCGACCGTCGACAGCCCGCACAACGCGATGTGCGCTCATGCATGAAATAAAGTCAGCATGCTGATTATCAGCATGCTTGTCAAATTGCGCCGAGGAAGAACACGTGAACTTGAAAGCCCTGCCAGGGCACTTGGCCCGGCGTTTCCATCAGATTTCGAATGCGCTTTTTGATCAGGAAATGCGGGAGGCCGGATTGCCGCTGACCCCGATCCAGTATGCGGCGCTGGTCGCGATACGGGACAACCCGGAAATTGATCAGGTGACCCTGGCCGGTCTGATCGCCTATGATCGCACGACAATCAGCGGCGTCATCGACAGGCTTGCCGAAAAGGGTCTGATCGCCCGTGTCGCAAGCAGCATCGATAGAAGAGCGAAGCTCCTGACCCTGTTGGACGAGGGTTCCAGCGTGCTTGCGGTGGCCGATCCGGTGGTGCAGCGGTCACAGGAGCGCTTGGTGCAATGCCTGGCGCCGTCGGAGGTTGATCAGTTGAACGCACTTCTGGGGAAAGTTGTCGACTCGATGGGCAACGTCAGCAGAACCGGCCGCTAGCAGGGGAAACGAGGAAACGTTGTGGCCGACTGGCGCGGCAACCGAGTTATGGTCAGGGAAGTCGTTCAACCGCAGCGACCTCCCTCGCCGTCGACGCCCTGAGACCGGTCAAGGTCGGAGAGGCATGATGCTCCTGCCAACTGCACGAGCACTCTCAGCCAAGCGCCCATTGCGGCTGTGGAAACAACACCCAGGCCATAATCGAGAGCGTATAACACCATGGTTAGGTGACGCTGCTGTGTGGCAGACAGGGCGCTCCCCGGCCCCGATCGGTTGGGGCGATCAGGCAGCATTGGTGAGCTGGTATGACGATGAATGGCAGATCTAACTTCTTCGGCCTCAGCTTGCGCGATCTCGATATCCTGCGCCGCTTGCTGACGGTGCGAAGCGTTTCCGGCGTTGCCACCCAACTGGGACAAAGCCAGCCCTCGATCAGCGCCATCCTGCGGCGACTGCGCGATATTTTCGGCGACCCCCTCCTCGTTCGGTCCGGCCAGAAAATGGTCCTCACCGAGAAGGGAATGCTGGTTTCGGCCCAGGTCGAAGCGCTGATGAATGGTTTTGTCGAGCTGCTGGAGTCGGACGAAACCTTCGACCCCGCCACCTCAGAGCGCACCATTCGCATCGCCGCAGCGACCTCCTTCGAATTCTTCCTCGTGCCCCATCTCATCACCGAATTGAGCCGGATCGCACCGCGCTGCCGACTGGAGCTCTTCGTTCCAACCTTGCAGAGCGGTCTCGAAACCGAGCGCGAATCTGGGGGCCTAGACGCCATTGTTGGCAATTGGCCGGTTCCGCCGCCCCATCTCAAGCACATGCCCCTGGCGACCGCCGAGCTCGCCTGTCTTGTCTGCGCGTCCCATCCCTTCCCCGCCGGAACGCAATTGACGCTGGAAGACTATCTCCGGCTTGGCCACATCTCGCCCTCGTCTCCGCAGGATCTCTCCATCAGCCCGATCGACGGCATGCTGGCCCGGCTGGGCCATGAGCGGCGTGTCGTCATCTCCGTGCCCGATTACGCCATCATCCCCCAATTGCTCGCTGGCACACAGCATGCCTTCACGGTCGGTCGCCGCTATGCCGAGCACGTCAGCGAGGGTGGAAAACTCAAAATTCTTCTGATGCCTGAGGAGCTTGGGGTTATGGCCTTCTACCTCCTCTGGCACGAGCGATCGCAGTCCAGCCGCTACCATCGCTGGCTACGCGACACCATCCGACGCCTGGTCCGCGAGCGCGATGTCTTGGCAGTTCCCGTCGATAGGCCATAAGCAATCAGTTATGACTCCTATATTGGATGGGCAACTTTTCCTGTCTGGGTGCCCTGCCTAGTCTGAGCCCAACGTGCCTTTGCGAGTGGGCGCGGGATCAGCGTTATGACCAAATCAACACAGCAGGGAATTATGAAACGCATCGCTTGTTACGCGGCAGTGACCGCAGTGAGCCTTTTCCCGTGCCTGCCGGCTTTCGCGCAGGACTACTCGGGCCGCACTCTCGTCGTCGGCACCTGGGGCGGCGATATCGAACGCCTCCTCAAGGAACATGTTGCCGGCCCGCTCGAAGCCAAGACAGGCGCCAAGGTGGAATTTCTGCTCGGCGGCAGCGGTGATCGTCTCTCCAAGATGGTCGCTGAGCGCAATAACCCCACCATGGATGTGACCTTCCAGAACATCTATGAAGCGCCAAACGCGCTCAAGGAAGGGCTCGTCGTTGCGCCTGACGCCGCTCTCGTTCCCGCCGCGGCCGATGTCTGGGCCGGCATGAACGATGGCTGCTATGCCATGAGCCTCGTTGGCCTTGGCATTGCTTACAGCAAGGCAGTTTTCCCCGAGGCTCCCGAATGGGCAGACCTCTGGAACCCTGAGCTCAAGGGCAAGATGGCTTATGCCCCCTACCCGAGTTCGGAAGGCGACGGCATGCTCGCCGTGGCCGCACGTATTGCCGGTGTGGACGAGTCCAACCCTGATGCAGCCTTCGCAAAGCTAGCAGAACTCGGCGCCCCGATGCTGACCTACAACAGCCTCGATGAAGTTCTCACCCTGATGGATGCCGGCGAAATCGCCGCCGCGCCGATGATTTCGGGCTATGTGATTTCGAACCTCGAGAATTACGAAGGTATCGGTTTCGTGTTCCCGAAGGATCCGGGTCCCGTGCTCGTGCGCGACATGGTCTGCCAGGTTGCCAACAGCCCAGAGCCTGAACTGGCCCAGATGTTCATCGATCTGGCGCTCGGCGTTGATACCCAGACTGCATATGCACAGCAGGTGAACTTCGGCCCGACCAATTCCAAGGTCGTCCTGTCCGATGAAGAAGCGGCTCGCGTGATCAATACGCCCGAAGAAGTCGACAGCCTGCTCCAGCTCGACTGGGAATATGTCATCACCCAGCGTTCCGATTGGACCGACCGCTGGAACAAGCAGATCCTTGGTCAGTAATCGACCGTAATTAGGACAGTGCATTGAACCAGACACCGGACATCTCCCCGACCACCACGGCGCTTCTCGTCGCGCCTGCGGCCGTGCTGATGTTCGGTGTCTTTGTTCTGCCATTTCTGTTTCTGGTGGTGCTGAGCTTCTGGAGCCAGGTTCCCGGCTCGCTCAGCCTCGACACCTCATTCACCCTCGCCAATTACGTCCGAATCTTCACCGACAGCTATTATCTCGGCGGTCTGTGGACGACACTTTGGCTGAGCGGCTTCGTCACCCTCGTCTGCCTGCTTCTTGCCCTGCCACTTGCGCGCTGGATCGTGCTGCATGCCGGCCGAGCCAAGGGCCTTCTCATCGGCATTTCCATCCTGCCGCTGATCTGCGGCGCACTGCTGCCGACCTTGGGCCTCGTCAATCTCTTGAGCCCGCTCGGCTTCATCAATGGCGCGCTCAAATCCATGGGGCTTATCCAGTCGAGCCTGCCGCTGCTCGGAAATATCACCGGCGTCACCATCGGCCTCGTCCAGGCCTTCCTGCCGCTGATGGTCCTCCCGCTGATCAACACCATTGAACGCATTCCGCACGACTATGAGATGGCCGCCATGTCCCTTGGCGCTTCGCCACTCGTCGTCTGGCGGCGAGTGCTGCTGCCACTGATGCTTCCGGGCATCGTGGCCGGCAGCCTCCTCGTTTTCTGCGCTGCGCTGACCGCCTTCGTCACGCCGCAGATCCTGGGCCAGGGTAAGGTCGTCACCTTCGCCTCACTCGCCTACCAGCAGGCCGCCATGGTGCTCGACTGGCCTTTCGCCTCGGCACTCGGCATTGTCATGCTGATGTTCCTCGCCCTCGCCGGCGTTCTCGGCGCGCTGATCTCCCGCCGCCTTGCGAGGGCCTCATGACATCCCGCTTCAGCAAGGCCCTGTTGCTCGCTGGCGTCCTTGCCATCCTGCTCTTCCTGCTCGCCCCGATCATCGTGCTGATCTTTTCGGCCTTTGATGGCGGCAATATCTTCCGCTTCCCGCCGCGCTCCTATTCGCTGCGCTGGTTCGAGGAAGCCTTCAACCACAACGAATACAAGAGCAGTCTCTGGATCAGCACGATCCTCGGCGTCATCTCGACAGCCATTGCCGTGGGGCTTTCCAGCCTCGCCGCCTTTGGCCTTGTACGCGGCAAGCCGAGCTATCGCCTGGCGCTCGAAGTGCTGCTGCTCGCTCCGCTCACCCTGCCGCTCGTCGTCTGGGCGATCGCCCTGCTCTCGATCTATGCACAGCTGGGCATCAACGGCACCCTGCCCGGCTTGATCCTGGCGCATGTGACCATCACCATGCCCTTTGCCGCGCGCATCATGATCGCCACCTTCGACGAGATCGACCCGCGCCTCGAAGCGGCGGCCAAGAGCCTCGGCGCCTCTCCCTGGCATGTCGTGCGCCGTGTCACCCTGCCGCTAGCCATGCCGGGCCTCCTCTCCAGTACAGCCATTGCCTTCCTCGTCTCGTTCAACGACGTCGTGGTGACCACTCTCATCGCCGGAGCCGGCTGGATCACTTTCCCTGTCCGCACCTTCTCGCGGCTGCGCACCGAGGGCATTGACCCGACGACCATAGCCATTGCGGCGATGATCGTCGCCTTCACCGTTATCGTGATCGTGCTCGGCCAGCGCCTCTTCCAGCTTTCAAGGCGGTTCTGATGACCGGATCTCCCTATCTTCGCATCCGCTCGGTCAAGAAGAGCTACAAAGGCACTATGGCCCTGCATGGGATCGACCTCGACGTCGAACAGGGTGCCTTCGTCTCCCTGCTCGGCCCCAGCGGTTGCGGCAAGTCCACCCTGCTGCAGATCATGGCCGGCCTGCTCGAACCTGATAACGGCGCCATCGAGCTCGGCGGCGAAGACATCACGACGCTTCCCCCCTGGAAGCGCAATATTGGGCTCGTCTTCCAGAACTACGCTCTCTTTCCCCATCTCTCCATTCGCCAGAATGTCCGCTTCGGCCTCGACATGCTGGGCATGGACCGCGCCGAGGCGGAAAAGCGCGTAGATGAATCCCTTGCCATGGTCGGCCTTGATCCTGCCCTGAGCCGCAAGCCGGGCGAGCTGTCCGGGGGCCAGCAGCAGCGCGTGGCAATCGCCCGCGCCATTGCCATCCGCCCACGCCTGCTTCTGCTTGATGAGCCGCTGTCAAACCTCGATGCCGTGCTGCGCCACAAGGTGCGCCTTGAACTGCGCGAACTGCACGACCGCACCGGCATCACCACGATCATGGTCACCCACGATCAGGCCGAGGCTCTCGCCACCTCCGACAAGATCGCGGTGATGAATGCAGGTCGCGTGCTCCAGTATGAGGCGCCCGAGACTCTCTACCGTGCCCCGGCGACATCCTATATCGCCGGCTTTATCGGCAGCCCGCCGGCCAATCTTTTGCCGCTGACCGCCCGCACGGAAGACAGCTGGACCATGGCCAATGGCCAGATCTGGCGCCCCGCGATCGAACTCACCCCGCAGGCGTCCGGCCTGAAGCCAGGCAAGCCGTGCCTCATGGCGCTGCGCCCCGAAGCGCTTGCCATTGCCGCCACTGGCGAGGGCGGCCTGCCGGCCCGCGTCTCTGCCATCGAGTTCGTCGGCGGTGATCGCCTCGTCCACGTCGAGGCCGGCAGCACGCGCCTAACCGTGCGCACGACCACCGACCAGGCCATTGCCGGGCCAGAAATTCTGCTTTTCCCGCCGCAGCAGCCGCCACTCCTGTTCGATGCGAGCAGTGGTCTGCGGCTTGGGAACACTGCTACCTAATGATGGAGATTGTGATGACCGATCGTGGTCGCTGGGCGGGTCGCAACCCTGCCAAAGACGAGTTGCGCAATGCCATCTGGGATCAGTTGGTTGCGGACGGCGTGGCCATCGGCCCTGCCCGCAGCCATATCCCCAATTTCACCGGCGCCGACAATGCCGCCTGGCACATGACCCAGATTCCCGCCTGGAAGACGGCCAAGGCAGTCAAGGTCAACCCGGACTCCGCGCAATATTCCCTGCGCCTGCGCGCCCTCTATGAAGGCAAGACGCTCTATTGCCCGGTGCCCGAGCTGGTCCAGAGTGCACCCTATGTCCGCATCGATCCGGCCGTGCTGCAGGAAAAGGGCATCACCTTTGAACTCGCCGCCAGCCACCAGGGCTATATGCACCATGGCGAGCGCATCGAATTCACCGACATTCCCGAGCTCGATTTCTGCGTCTTCGGTTCCGTCGCGGTCACGCGCCAGGGCGCCCGCACCGGCAAGGGCGGCGGCTTTGCTGATCTCGAGGCCGGCGTGCTCAACGAGCTCGGCCGCATCCGTCCCGATACCCCGCTGGTCACCAGCGTCCACTCCACCCAGGTCGTGCCCGATGGCGATATCGTCATGATGCACTTCGACTGCTGGATGGACTATGTCGCCACCGAGAAAGAGTTGATCACCACAAATAGCCAGCACACCCGCCCCAAGGGCATCTCCTGGGAAAATGTGCAGCCCGATCAGTTCGAATCCATCCCCTTCCTGCGCGAATTGCAGGCCAATTCCGCCCAATAGCGCCGGTTTTCTGCCCGCGACCTGCGCATGCCACAAGCATCGGACCAATCGGCCCGATGCTTTTTCTATGGCGCGGCCCGGCTCAAAGAAGTGGTCAGCGCCGCGGCACCTCGGCGAAAAACGCAGCATAGGGGCCGGCGACGGTTCTCTCGAGCAAATCTTCCAGCGCCGCCAGCGGGTTGTCCGAAAAATCTACCCGAAGATCGATATCGGCATACGCCTGATCTCCCTGCACGCGCAACGCCGCCGAACTGATGCCGCGGCTGTCACCCCCGGCCGCCTCGCCGGCCTGCATGGCGGCCACCAGCGCCCGCGCAAATCCGCTACCCAGTGCCGACCGATAAGCCCCGATCATTGCCTCGAGAACCGCTGGCCCAACGAGCATATTGCCGGCCACACCGACGCCCGCATCGAGAACATGCCCGGCAAAGCCCGTGCACTCGTGCCCCGTCCAGCCCACGACACCGCCGGTCTTGTCGACCACAACGACCTGCCGGCGCTGCCGCCCATCATCACGCGCCAGCGCCCCCTCCAGCGCCCTGTCGGCCGACTGGTCGCCAAGCCTCTCAAGGGCATCGATCGCCAGATAGGGATTGGTCATGGCCTGCGTTGCTGCCGCCCCAAATCCCTGACGCGTATGGGGCACCAGCGCGCCCACGGCCGGACCGCCCGTTGCCGTAGCCACGCCGAATGCACCGGTCTCGGGGTCGCGGGCAACGATGGAAAAAGTCATGCGGTCATCCTCATGGAACTTCTATTTATCATCATAAATTGACAGTCGGCAAATTTATGATGATAAATTATCAAGCCCGTCTTCCACGGTCCGCACCGCAAGACAAGGGCGAGGGAACGCAAGGAGGAAACGATGATCCGTCACTGGAAAGGCATGGCGTCCGCGCTGCTCGCCGCAACTGCTCTCACCCTGGCCGCTCCGGCCATGGCCCAGACTCCCCCCAACATTCTCGTCGTCGGCCAGATCGCCGAGCCCGCCTCGCTCGACCCGCATGTGTCGACGGCATCAAACGACTTCCGCATCGCGGTTAACATTTACGACGGCCTTGTGCGCAATGCGCCGGGTACGCTCGAGATCGAACCGGCACTGGCTACCGACTGGACCATTTCCGAGGACGGCCTCGAATACACATTCAACCTGCGCGACGGCGTCACCTTCCACGATGGCACCCCGTTCAACGCCGAGGCGGTGAAGTTCAACTTCGACCGCATGCTGGACGAAAACCACGCCTTTGCCTCGACCGGCCCCTTCCCCCTCGCCTTCTTCTTTTCGGCAGTCGAGACAGTCGAGGTGGTCGATGATCTGACGGTGAAATTCACCCTCAACGAGCCGTTCGCGCCGTTCATGTCGAACCTCGCCTCGCCCACCGGCCTCATCGTCTCCCCCGCCGCCGTCGAAGCCTCCGGCGCTGACTATGGCCGCAATCCCGTGGGCACCGGCCCCTTCAAATTCGAGGAATGGCAGTCCAATACCCGCGTCGTCGCCTCGCGCAATGACGCCTATTGGGATGGTGCGCCGGCGCTTGAGGCCGTCATCTTCCGCCCCATCACCGACGCCAATACCCGCGTTGCCGAAATGCTCTCGGGCGGCATTGATGTGCTGCTCGAAACGCCGCCCGACAATGTCGCCCAGTTCCGGAACGACGCCAATTACCAGGTCGTTGAGGCCGTCGGCCCGCATGTCTGGTACGTCATGCTCAATGCCAAGGAAGGCCCGTTTGCCGATGTCCGCGTGCGCCAGGCGGTGAACTACGCGGTCAACAAGGAAAGCCTCGTCACCGACGTGCTCCAGGGCACCGCCGAAGTTTCCGCCGGCCCCATCCCGCCCGCCTTCAACTGGGCCTATAATGAGGATGTCGCGCCCTATCCCTATGACCCGGAAAAGGCCAAGGCGCTGCTTGCCGAAGCCGGGGCCGAAGGCGCTTCGCTCACCTTCCTCGTCACCGAGGGCGGCTCGGGCATGCTGGACCCGGTCCCCATGGGCACCGCCATTCAGGCCGATCTTGCCGCCGTCGGGCTCAATGTCGAGATCAAGACCTATGAGTGGAACACCTTCCTTTCGGAAGTGAACCCCGGCCTCGAAGGCAAGGGCGACATGGCAGAAATGGCCTGGATGACCTCCGACCCGGACACCCTGCCCTTCCTCACTTTGCGCACCGCTGCCTTCCCGGCTGAAGGGGGCTTTAATTCCTCCTACTACTCCAATCCGGAAGTGGACGCCCTGCTCGATCAGGCCCGTCTCGCTACCGATCCGGCCGAACGCGGCGAACTCTATAAGCAGGTCCAGGCCATCACCCACGAGGATGCCCCCTGGCTCTTCGTCGCCAACTGGAAGCAGAACGCCGTCGTCACCAGCGCCGTCGGCGATTTCGAACTCCAGCCCGACTTCAGCCTCGTCCTGCGGGATGTGACCAAGCAGTAGGGCACCCCCACCGCCGCACAAGGAGGACCCGACCATGACCGCCTATATCGGCAAGCGTCTGCTGGCCGCCATTCCCGTCATTTTGGGCCTCTCCATCATCGTCTTCTTGGTGATGAAGCTGATCCCAGGCGATCCGGCCCAGGCGCTGCTCGGCTCCTATGCCACGCCGGACAATGTCGCGCGCATCAATCGCGCCCTTGGCCTCGATCGCTCCTGGCCCGAGCAATATGTCATCTGGATCGGCAATCTCCTCCAGGGCGATTTCGGGCGCTCCTATATCCTCAATCGCCCCGTCCTCGATGAAGTGCTCGAACGCTTTTCGGCAACCCTTATCCTCGCCGGTGCCTCGCTCATCATCTGCTCGGTGCTCGGCATTCTGGCGGGCATCGTCTCGGCCGTGCGCCAGTTCGGCTGGACTGATCGCATCATCACCTTTTTCGTCCTCATCGGCATTTCCATGCCGGCCTTCTTCCTCGGCCTCGTATTCATTCTCTTCTTTGCCGTGCAATGGAAGCTGCTGCCGGCCTCTGGCATGTATGCGGTCTATGGCGGCGGCGATCTGCCCGATCTGCTCCGCCATCTGATCCTGCCCGCCTCCACCCTAGCCATTGTCGCCACCGGCGTGGTCGCCCGCCTCACCCGCGCCGCCATGCTCGAAGTCCTGCGCCAGGATTTCATCCGCACCGCGCGCGCCAAGGGCGTCTCCGAAAACAAGGTCATATATCGCCATGCCTTCCGGGCGGCCCTTGTCTCCATCATTCCGGTTCTGGGCATCCAGGCCGGCTTCGTTCTTGGCGGCGCCGTCTATATCGAAACCGTGTTCCAGTGGCCGGGCCTCGGACAGATGCTGGTCAAGGCCGTCTCCACCCGTGACCTGCTGCTGGTCCAGGGCGGCGTTCTCATTGCCGCCACCGTCTATGTGCTCGTCAATCTTCTGGCCGATGTTGCCCAGGCCATGATCGATCCGAGGCTCAAGGCATGACCGTGATCACCGTGATCACCGCGCCCACCGCCCCGCCGCCACCCCGCAAGCGCCGCAGCAATTGGCAATTGCTCATGGCCAATCGCCTCGCCGCGGCCGGCCTCTTCATCTTCGGATTTGTCGTCATCCTGGCCCTGCTAGCTCCCGTCCTGCCGATCCCCAATCCGGACGTCACCGACCAGCCCAATCGTCTGCTGCCCCCGCTCAGCGAAGGCCACCTCCTGGGCACCGATCATCTGGGCCGGGATATCCTTTCGCGCCTTCTCTGGGGTACGCAGGTTTCCCTGCTTGTCGGCATCAGCGCCACCGCGCTTGCCGCCCTCTTCGGCTCGCTCATCGGCCTCGTCGCCGGCTATACGCGCGGCGCCACCGACAGTATTCTGATGCGCTTTGTCGATATGCTGATGGCCTTCCCCTATATCCTCTTGGCGATTGCCATCGTTGCAGCCTTGGGCCCGGGCCTTCTCAACGCGCTCTACGCCATTGCTCTGGTCAATATCCCCTTCTTTGCCCGCAACATACGCGGCGTCACCGTCTCCATCCGCAATCGCGAATTCGTTGACGCCGCGCGCCTCTCGGGCAAGAGCCACGCTGCCATTCTCTTCACCGAAGTCCTGCCCAATGTCCTTCCGGTGATTGTCATCACCATGTCCACCACCGTCGGCTGGATGATCCTTGAGACAGCGGGCCTCTCCTTCCTCGGCCTTGGCGCCCAGCCGCCAACGTCCGATCTGGGGTCCATGCTCGGCCAAGCGCGCGCCCAGCTCTTCACCGCCCCCCATGCCTCGATCATTCCGGGCATCATGATCTTCGTCCTCGTCATGAGCATTAATCTGCTCGGCGACGGCATCCGGGACGTGCTTGATCCCCGCCTGCGCTCCGGCGCGCTGGACCGGCCCATGGCGGTCACGAAAATCGCGCGCGCGGCCACGCCGCCCGCAACGCTCGCCAATGCCCCTGCCCTCGTCGTCGATAACCTCTCGACCGGCTTTGACACCGGCGACACGATCACCCCCGCGGTGCGCGATATCAGCTTCCGGCTCGACAAGGGTGAATGCCTGGGCCTGATCGGGGAAAGCGGGTCGGGCAAGTCTGTCACCGCGCTCTCGCTCATGGGTCTGGTCGCCTCCCCACCTGGTGTCATCACCAATGGTGCGGTCTATATCGAGGGCAAGGATGTTCTCTCCCTCAAGGCGCAGGAGCTCATCGGCATGCGCGGCGCCCGTGTCACCTATGTCTTCCAGGACCCGCTGACCACGCTCCATCCCCTTTTCGTGGTCGGCGACCAGATCGCCGAATCCATCCTCGCCCACAAGCCCATCGGCAAGGCCGCCGCCCGGGCCCGCGCAGTCGAGCTCATGGAAACGGTCGGCATTCGCGACGCGGCGACCCGCGTCAACGCCTACCCCCATGAACTCTCCGGCGGCCAGCGCCAGCGCATCGGCATTGCCATGGCCCTTGCCAATGACCCCGACATCATCATTGCCGACGAGCCGACCACCGCGCTCGACGTCACCGTACAGGCCCGCATCCTCGAACTCCTGCAGGATCTGCGCCGCGAGCGTGGCCTTGCCCTCCTCCTCATCACCCATGATTTTGGCGTTGTCGCCCAGATCTGCGACCGGGTCGCGGTGATGAAAAATGGCGAGATCGTCGAACAGGGTGATGCCCAGGCTGTGCTGAAAAATCCCCAGCACAACTATACCAAGCGCCTCATTGCCTGCGTGCCCGAGCTTGGCGAAGGGCACGGCTTCCTCAACCGGGTCCGCCCGCTCTTTGCGGAGGCCCAATCATGACCGGCCCGGCCATTCAGATCCGAGATCTCGTCAAAACCTTTGGCGGCGGCACATCGCTGTTCGGTCGCAAGGCCAGTGAGGTCCAGGCCGTCAAAGGCATTTCCCTCGATCTCCAGCGCGGCGAAACCCTCGGCATTGTCGGGGAAAGCGGTTCAGGCAAATCGACCCTGGCGCGCATGCTCGTCGGGCTTGAGAAGCCAACCTCGGGCTCCATGCTGATCGATGGCAAGCCATGGGGCGATCTGGCCGCCGCTGGCTCGAAGGCCTTCGGGCGCACCATTCAATATGTCTTTCAGGACCCTGTGGCCTCGCTCAATCCCCGCAAGACCATCGGGGAAATCCTCGACGTGCCTCTGCGCCTCCTCTGTGGCTACGACGCCACGAAGCGCACCTTGCGCAAACGTCAGCTGATCGACGCCGTCCAGATGCCCGTCGACACGCTCGACCGTTACCCGCATGAATTCTCGGGCGGTCAGGCCCAGCGCATCGCCATAGCCCGCGCCCTGGCGGCCGAGGCATCCATCCTTGTCCTCGATGAACCGGTCAGCGCCCTCGACGTCTCCGTCCAGGCCCAGGTCCTGCTTCTCCTCCAGCAGCTGCGCGATGACCTTGGCCTCTCCTACCTTTTCATCAGCCACGACCTGGCTGTTGTCGAATCCGTATCCGATCGTGTTGCAGTCATGTATCTCGGTGAGGTGGTGGAAGTCGGTCCCGCGGCCCAGCTCTTCGCCGCCCCGCAGCATGATTATACGCGGTCGCTCATCGCCAGCGCCCCGCGCCTGACCGCATCGGATAACGCCGCATGAGCAAAGCCGAAGATACCGCTTCCTTCGCCATCAAGCCCCGGCGCAAGCGGACTGACGAGATCGTCGACGCGATCAAACGCATGATCGTCGAGCACGGCCTCGGCCCCGGTGACCGACTTCCGCAAGAACCCGATCTCATGGCCCAGTTCAGCGCCAGCAAAGGCACCGTCCGCGAAGCCCTGAAGGCGCTCGAGGTACAGGGGCTCATCTCTGTCCGCACCGGCCCCGGCGGCGGCGCCTTTATCGAGCGCATGTCCGAAGGCCGGGCAATGAGCCTCCTTTCGAACTTTCTCTTCGCCAAGAATCTCTCGATTGCCCATATCTACGAGATGCGCAAAGTGCTCGAGCCGCAGCTGGCCGCAAGCGCCACACCGAATATCGACGAGGCCGGCCTCAAGCGCCTTGAGGCAATCATCACCATTTATGATCACGAGCCCGCCGACCAGGCCGAGCGCTGGACACAGCGCATGGCCGAACTCGATTTCCACGGCGTGGTCGCCGAATACTCCGACAATCCGATCCTCGCCTTCACCTGTCGGTTCCTGCAGCGCCTCCTCAAGGACCTCACGGTCGCGCAGGACATCTATGTTCAGCCCGAACCAGTGTCGCGCGCCAGCGGAATCCGCCACCAGCGCGACCTCATTGCCGCCATGCGCCGCCGTGACGCGAGCGCCGCCGCCGATATTCTCGCCGAGCACATGCGCGAAGCCGAACAACACATGCTCGGCCTACAGGCCAGGCTGATGGACCGCTTCCTCACCGACGAGGCACCACCCAGCCCCCGAAAGCGCCGCGTCAGCTGACCAGATCCGCACACCTGGGCCCACGGGACTACCCAGTTGGTGGGACGCCACAGACATATAGATTGCCATGTTCCGGTGCCGGCCTGCCGCCAGTCTGTTGTCGGCCAGGGTGGCGTCGACCACGTCAGCCAGAACATCAGAGCCGGCTAGTGAGGACGACCCCCCGAAAACTGCGGGCTCTAGCCGCGTCTGTCGCCATCGATGATAGCCTGCACCTCCCGTTCGACGACATCGATGATCCGACCGATGGCATCCACTGCTCCATCGGGACTTTCTGCGACGATGGCGTCGGCAAGATCCCGATGGATCGGAAAGGACTCGAGACCAAAGGCATCAGCGGAAAAGGGCGAAGTCCCGCCGCGCTCAAGCGCATGGTCGAGATTGACCAGCAACTGGCCATACATCGGATTGCCTGAGGCGTCATAAATGGCCCCATGGAACGCATGATCCGCCTTGCGCCAGGGGCGACCGGCCTCGACGTCCTCGAGGAGCAATTCGCAAAGACGGGAAATTTCCGCGCGCTGGGTTCGCGTCGCCTTGATCGTCGCCTTTCGCACCACGTCGTTTTCGAGAGTCCGTCGAATTTCGAGGAGGCGCAGCAAAGCCTCGCCTTCGAGCCGGACCATGGTGGGCACGAGACCACGCGAGGTCTGCACCCGGGCCGTGAGATAGGTGCCATCGCCCCGGCGGCGACGAATGATGCCGAGCCCCTCCCAGCGATTGAGCGCCTCCCGGATCGTCGAACGACCAACACCGAGTGACGCCGCCAGCGACACTTCCGGCGGCAGGCGATCGCCGATTCCGAGACCGGAGCGCTCGACCATATCGGCAAGCGCGTCGAGGACAGCGGTGCCCCGCGTACGTGTCTCCAGCGGCTGGAGATAATCCAGGGGAGCCTGGCTCACGGCGTTATTCCTTCACATCGGCGCGGGCCCCTTTCACCACAGTTTGCGCCCTTTGTCAGCCCGGCCCCGCCAGTCCCCGACCGCGGCGCTCTAGAGCCCGAGCAGATCGGACAAGGCAGCGATCAACCTGTCCATCTGAGGACGCGAATTATACCCTTGGACGGAGAGTCTGGCGATGCAGTGGTCCTGCCATTTGAACACCGGCATCTCGATGCGGTAGCGCTCGAAAAGCTGCTTGTGAATTTCGGCCGTATCGCACTCGGGAATAGGCATGGCCACCATTTGTGGCGCCGAAAACTCCGGACTGCTGAGCGGCGCAAGACCCGTCAGTGCAGCGAGCTCGCGCGCTGTATCCTGAGCCAGAAGCCGGCAATGATCCGCAATTGATGTCCAGTCATTCTCCCTGCGAAACGCAATGGCCGACGGCACGGCGAGCCATGCGGAGGGGTCGCGCGTTCCCTGCATCTCGATCCCATCAATGAATGGAGAATTGCCAAATGCGCCGAGCGCGCCGGGTTCTTTGCTATCCGCGGTCCAACCATGGCTGATGACCAGCGGATCGAGCAGTCCCTGCGCTTCCGGCCGCGCATGGAGAAAGGCCGAACCCTTGGGCGACATCATCCATTTGTGGCAATTGCCCGCATAAAAATCGGCGCCGAGGGCATCGAGAGACAGCGGAATGTGACCTGGCGTATGCGCCCCATCGATGACCGACCATATGCCCCGCTTCCGTGCCTCGACTATCGACCGCTCAATCGGAAACACCAGCGCCGTCGGCGATGTGATGTGGCTGAGAAACAGCACCCGCGTCCGATCGGTCATGCCGGCGATGATCGCCTCGGTGAAGGCTTCCTCCGAGACGAACGGCATCGGCACCTTGACCACCACGATCTCCGCGCCGGTCTTCCGGCAAACATAGGCCCAGGTCTTTTCGAGCGCCGAATATTCGTGATCCGTGGTCAGGATCTGGTCGCCGGGCTGGAGCTGCAGCGATTGGGCCACGATGTTGAGACCGCTCGTGGCATTGATCACCGCCGCCAGATTCGCTGGAGCCGATCCAAGTTCGGCGGCGACGGCCTCCCGCGGCACCCGCATCATCTCGTTGAGCCGGCGCCCGAGGAATTCGACCGGCTCGCCCTCGAGCTCGAGCTGAAAGGCCTGATAGGTTTCAAAAACCGGCCGGGGACAGGCGCCGAATGACCCGTGGTTGAGAAATGTCACGTCCTCACGCAGGAGGAACTGACGGGCAAGATTTTCGGACACTTCAGCGGCCTTTCAGGGTCGGGTCAAGCGCATCGCGCAGGCCGTCGCCAAACAGCGAGGTTGCGAGAACGGTGATGGCAAGGGCGGCAGTCGGAAACACTGCCATATGCCAGTAGAAGAACATGAAATCGATGCCCTCATTGATCATCTGCCCCCATGTCGGGGTGGGCGGCGGCACGCCGACACCCAGAAAACTGAGACTGGCTTCCAGCATCATCGCCAGCGGTATGGCGAGGACGAAGCCAATGATGATCGGGCCGATCGAATTGGGAATGAGATGGCGACGGATGATATACCAGGGCGACGCGCCGAGCGCCTGCGCCGCGCGAACGAATTCCTTCTCGCGCGAGGCCTTGATCTGCGCGCGGACCAGCAGACAGACCTGCACCCAGCCGAAGAGCGCGGCGATGAAGACGATGGTAGCGAAGCCGCCCCGCGTCAGCGCACCGAGCAGAAGCGCCGCGAGCAGCGGGGGAACGACGGAAAAGACCTCGATGATCCGCATGACGACCCAGTCGGTCCGACCGCCGAAATAGCCCGCCAGCGCTCCCAGCGGGATGCCGACGAGGACGCTGAACAGCGCCGCGGTGAACCCGATCGTGAGCGACACGCGCGCGCCATAGACAATGCGGGAATAGAAATCGCGTCCGAGATTGTCCACGCCGAACCAGTGCTCTGCCGATGGAAACGCAAGCGCCTGGGTCAGAAAGCCCTGCGCCTCCGGATCAACCGGAGTGATCAGGGGCGCAAAGATCGCCATCAGGATCAGGATGCCGAGAACGCCGCCACCGGCAACGGCCGCCTTGTTGGACAGGAACCGGCGCCATGCGAACCAGAGCGGACTGCGCTGTCGAGCGGGAACGCCGGCTGAGGACGAAATGGTCATTCGCTGTCTCCCAGGCGGATGCGCGGATTGAGCAGCGCATAGGCGATGTCGGAAAGGAGATAGGCGAGGCAATACATGAAGGTAATCAACAGCATCAGCGCCATTTGCAAGGTGTAGTCGCGCACCTCGATGGAGGAGACGAAGTAGGCGCCGAGCCCCGGTACGCGGAACATGGCTTCGACAAAGATCGACCCCGTCGCTGTGCCGATGAACATGGGCAGGAAGACGGTCACGAGCGGGATCGCCGAATTGCGCATGACATGCTGGAAGACAATCCGGCGCTCACTGAGGCCCTTGGCGCGCAACACATTGACGAACGGCCGGTTGAGCGTGTCGAGAACGGCAGATCGCGTGTAGCGGGCGTAGGTGGCGAGAGGGATCGCCGCATAGCATGCAATCGGCAGGATCCAGCGATTGGGTTGCGGCCAGCCGCTGGCTGGAAGCCAGTTGAGCCACACCGCAAAGATCAGGATCAGCAACATGGAGGTTACGAAAACCGGAATGGTGAGCCCCAGCGTCGCCACAGTCGAAGCCAGATAGTCGATCCAGGTGTTGCGGTTGAGGGCGGCAGCCATGCCGAGCAGAATCCCCAATGGCGCGCCGATGAGGACACCGGTCCCACCCAGAACAAGGCTCGGGATCCAGGCCCGCGAGATCAGCTGGACCACAGTTTCGCCCGGGCTCTGGAACGGCACGCCGAAATCGAAATGCAGCACACCCCACATGTAGTTGAAATACTGGATATGGAGGGGCTGATCGAGACCCCATTGCGCCATCATTTTTTCGCGCACGGCGGCCGAAACCGGCATGTCATTGGCATCGAACGGCCCACCGGGAACCGAATGCATCATCAGGAAGATGATGACCGACACGACGATGAACGTGAAGGCGACCGAGAGAACGCGACGGATGATATGGGCAAACATCGCGATCTCCTCAGGTCGTCACGATCGCCTCGACCCGGTGTCCCGGGGCGATGGTGACAAGTTGCGGGGAAGCGTTCGGCGCGAACCCTGTCTGGATGACGGTGAAGCGCGGCGTCCCGGCCTGGATCTCATCTGCCGAGAGAAAGCTGCGAACGCGCCTCTCTCTTGGATTTGTCACAGGAATGGCATCGAGCAGGGCGCGGGTATAGGGGTGCTGCGGCTCAGCGAAAAGGCGCTCGGTCGAGGCTTCCTCGACCACCCGGCCGCGATACATCACGACGACGCTGTCCGTCAGCGACTTCACGGTTGAAAGGTCATGGCTGATGAACAGGATCGACAGCCCCATCTCGGTCTGCAATTGCTTGAGCAGCGTGATGATCTGCGCCTTGACGGTAACGTCGAGAGCCGAGGTCGGCTCGTCGGCCACCAGCACTGTCGGCTCGAGGATCAGCGCACGGGCAATGGCAACGCGCTGGCGTTGCCCACCCGAAAGCTCGTGGGGATAGCGACTGCCGAAATTGCGCGGCAGGCCGACGCGCTCCAGCCAGCCGAGGGCCTTTTCGGTCTGCTCGCGAGACGTCCCGAGGCGATGGATATGGAGCGGCTCCGCGATGATCTGGGCCAGGGTCATCATCGGGTCGAGCGCAGAATAGCTGTCCTGGAAGACAATCTGCATTCGCCGGCGAAACGGAATGAGGCCGGTCGCATCGAGATTGGAAATATCGGTGCCGTCGACCAGGATCTGCCCCCGGCTTGGCTCTGTCAGCCTCATCGCCATGAGCCCGGTGGTAGTCTTGCCGGAGCCCGACTCCCCAACCAGGGCGACGATCCGGTTGCGCGGGAGGACGACATTGACCGTCTGCACAGCCTGGTATTCGCCCTGCACCACACGAAATCCCCTACGCCGACGTGTGGAATAGGACTTGGCCAGATCGCGCAGCTCGAGTGCCGGGGCGACGGTGTCCGGCGCCCCTTTTGAGGGCTCAAAGCGGGAGTGAAGGCTCGCCAGGAGCGTCTTCGTATAATCGTGCTTCGGCGCCTCAAAGACCTCGGTGACCTCGCCCTCCTCCATAATCTCGCCGCCATACATGACGACCACCCGGTCCACTGTTTCGGCGATGACGCCGAGGTCATGCGTAATCATGATCAGGGCCATGCCGAACTCGGCCTGCACCTTTTTGATGAGCTGGAGGATTTGCGCCTGGATGGTCACATCGAGCGCGGTCGTGGGCTCGTCGGCGATCAACAGCTTGGGACGGCACGACAACGCCATGGCGATCATCGCGCGCTGCAGCATGCCGCCGGAAAGCTGGTGCGGATAATACGTCGCCACGTCTGCGGCATTCTTGATTTCGACGCGCAGCAGGAGCTGCTCGGCTTCCGCCAGCGCCTGCCGCTTGTCGAGTTTGCGATGCGCTCTGATGGTCTCGGCGATCTGATGGCCGATGGTGAACACCGGATCAAACGCGGTCATCGGGTCCTGAAAGATCATGGCAGCGGAGCGCCCCCGCAGGCGCGCCAGATCCTCCTTGTTCGCCTTGAGCACATCCACTCCATCGAGGCGCAACTTGGTCGCCGCCACTTCAGCGGTGGCCGGCAGGAGACGCAGCAGCGCAGAACAACTGACCGACTTGCCTGAGCCGGACTCCCCGACAATGCCGACGCTTTCGCCTTCGCTGACACTAAAACTGACATCGCGCACGGCATCGACCTGTCCGCCATATTGGCGAAAGCGCACGCGCAGGCCTTCGATTTCGACGAGAGGCATGGATGGACCCTTGGCAGAGGGGCGCCTCCCGACCGGAGCCGGGAAGCGCGCAATGCGAAAAGCGTCTACTGCTTGGTGATGTGGGTGAAGAAGTAGTGGCCGAGCCGGTCCAGCTGGGTGAAGCCCAGCGAGTTTGGCGCGACCCCATCACCGCCCATCTGGTCGGAAACAACGGCGATGGTCACCGGATGGACGAGCGGAACGATCAGCCCCTGGTCGATCATCAGCTGCTCGGCTTCGGCATAGAGGCCGTAGCGCGTATCCCAATCGCTTTCGGAGTCCGCCTTGGCTACAATCGCGTCATATTCTGGAACGAAATAGCCGTGGCGGCCACCGTTGAAGAAAATGCCATAAAAATTCGACGGATCGAGATAGTCGTATTCATATGGGGCGATGAAGATGTTGTTCTTCTTGCCGCGCAACCCATCCATCCACTCCGGACCCGGAAGCGCACGAATATTGAGCGAGATGCCAAGGGCTTCCTTGAACTCGGCCTGCAGATATTGCGCCATGGCCGGAACGATGGCGCCGTTGTAGCCACCCTCTTCGCGATACCAGATCTCGACTTCGGGGAAACCTTCCCCATTGGGGAAGCCGGCCTCTGCAAGGAACTGCTTTGCCTTTTCGGGATCGAACACCGCCTCGGCGGCGATATCCGGATTATATCCAGGATAGCCGGGCGGCAGAAGCGACCCTGCCGGAATGGCAATGTCCTTGAGAACGGTCGAGGTCAGCTCATCGCGATCGACGGCATAGTAGAACGCCCGGCGCACGTTGACGTCGTTGAACGGGGCAGCATCCAGATCATAGGAAATATAGGACGTCGCAAAAACAGCATTCTTGCGGATTCCATCGGGGTAACGCTGGGTAGCAACCGGAACTTGCCCGGTATTGAGGAAGGAATAGTCCGCATCACCAGCAAGGAACGCCGGCAACCCGACTTCCGGGGCATTGAGCGTCGGATCGAGTTCAAGTCGATCGATCATCGGAGACCATGGGCCCGTATAAGTATCGGACTTGGTCAGCACCACCGAATTGTTGGATTTCTCCCAGCTCTCGATCTCGAACGGACCGGATGAGACGATGGTAGAGACATCGAGCGACCAGTCATCGCCGAGCTCGTCGACCTTGTGCTTGGGCACCGGGTACCAGAGGCTGGTGACCGACGGCAGGTACGGTTTTGGCGCGACGGTGGTGACTTCGATGGTCAGATCGTCGACAGCCTTGAGGCCAAGCGTCGACACTTCGGCCGTGCCTTCGGTGACTTCCTTCCAACCCTTGATGCCGCCGGCAAAGTCCCAGTACCAGGCAAAGTCATAGCCCGAGGTGGCTGCACGCTGCAGCGCGAAGACAAAGTCTTCCGCAGTGAGCGGTTCCCCATCGGACCAGACGAGACCGGGACGCAGATTGAACGTCCAGGTGAGACCATCTTCAGACTGGCTCCAGCTTTCGGCCGCCATCGGCGTCAGCTCGAATTCCTTGTCGAAGGTCGCGATCGGGATCTGCAGCAGCTCCGAGCCGGTGCCGCGATCATAGACGGTCTTCATATAGTCCATGTAGGTGCCGGCGCTGTTCCCGCTCGGTGCCACCACGGTCGTCTGCGCCAGCACCGGCGCGGACAGCGCCGTTGTAGCCACCATGATGCCGGCCAGTCTCACAAGTGCATTCATAGAGCTCCCTCCTTGAGCAAGATGGACGTTCCCTCATGCGCCGTTCAGTGCGGGACCATGCCCGTTGAAACGGTCACTCTCTACTGGCACCAGGCTCCCTCGCCCGGCGCAGAGACGGATCCAACTTCCCCTCAAATCCGCCTAATGCCATATGTCTGACAAATGCATCGCGCCTTGGCAAGTATCATCGGTATAGCGCCAGGACACTCGAATAGAGCCTTAGGAACGCTAACTCACGTTACTGCGTTCTGAGCGCAAGGTTGCGAGCCCATTCGCACACCAAACGGCAAGCGTCCCTGCGGAGATAACCATGGCAGACGTGACAAAGTCACCGTCGACGAATAACGCCCTTCATCACCATACCCCCGGAAGCGGGCAGAACCCGCCGGATCCCAAACTCGGCAATGCCGGTGAACTGCAGCAGCAGGCTCCGGGCGATGCGGACGCGTCGGCCTATCTGACCGATAATTTCGGCCACCGCATATCGGATAACCAAAACAGCCTCAAAGCCGGCGAGCGCGGCCCGGCCCTGCTTGAAGATTTCGTGCTGCGCGAAAAGATTTTCCACTTCGACCACGAGCGCATTCCCGAACGGATCGTGCACGCCCGCGGCTCAGGCGCTCACGGCGTCTTCGAATGCACCAAGGCTATCCCGGAGCTGACCAAGGCGACGATCTTCCAGAAGGAAGGCAATAATTGTCCCGTCTTCGTCCGCTTTTCGACCGTTGCCGGCGGTGCCGGTTCGGTGGACACACCCCGTGACGTGCGCGGCTTTGCCACCAAATTTTACACCGAGGACGGCAACTGGGATCTTGTTGGCAACAACATCCCGGTGTTCTTTATCCAGGATGCGATGAAGTTTCCGGACCTCGTGCACAGCGTCAAGATGGAGGCCGATCGCGGTTATCCGCAAGCCGCATCTGCCCACGACACGTTCTGGGATTTTGTCGGCCTGATGCCCGAGACAATGCACATGATCATGTGGGCCATGTCGGATCGTGCCATCCCGCGCTCATTTCGCATGATCGAGGGCTTTGGAGTTCACACCTTCCACTTCGTCAATGCGAAGGGTGAAGGCAAGTTCGTGAAATTCCACTGGAAGCCCGTCCTGGGCATCGAGTCGACAACCTGGGACGAGGCGGTGAAAATTGCCGGCGCAGATCCCGATTTCCATCGCCGCGATCTCTTCGAAGCCATCGACAAGGGCGACTTCCCCCAGTGGGAACTGGGCGTGCAGGTGTTTGACGAGGCCTTCGCCGCCTCCCTGCCCTATGACGTGCTCGACGCCACCAAGCTCATCCCCGAGGAGCTTATCCCGGTCGAGATCATCGGTCGCATGACCCTCAACCGCAACGTCGACAATTTCTTTGCCGAAACCGAACAGGTGGCCTTCCTGCCGACCAACATCATTCCCGGCATTGATTTCTCGAACGATCCGCTGCTGCAGGGGCGCCTCTTCTCCTATCTCGACACCCAGAAGTCGCGGCTTGGGACGACCAATTTCCATCAGATCCCGATCAATGCGCCAAAATGCCCGTTCCATAATTTCCAGCGGGACGGGATGGTGCAGACGCTTGTTCCCACGGGTCGGGCAAACTACGAGCCGAACAGCCTGTTCGAAGCCGGTGAAGACACCGGTCCGCGTGCCAGCCTCGACACCGGCTTCACCTCCTTCCGTGAAAACGCCGAGCGGAACGACCCGACCGAAAAGGTCCGCGTGCGGGCGGAGCTGTTTGCCGATCACTTCAGCCAGGCCCGCCTCTTCTTCAAGAGCCAGACCGCCAGCGAACAGGCTCATATCGCAAGCGCCATTGTCTTCGAGCTGTCCAAGGTGACCCTCGAGCATGTCCGTCTGCGGGTCATCTCGCGGCTGCGCAACATCGACGAGGATCTCGCCCAACGGGTTGCCACCGGATTGGCAATGGATCTTCCCAAAAAAGCCAAGGCCGCCCGCGAGCCGATTGACCTTGATCCGTCCGACAAACTCTCCATCCAGAAGCAGGCCAAGAAGATCCTCAAAGGGCGCAAGATCGGCATTCTGTTCGCCGAGGGCTCGGACAAAGCCAGTATCGACAAGCTCAAGAGCGAGATCGAAGCGGCCGGTGGCACCGCATTCCTCGTGGCGCCCAAGGTCGGCGGCATCCCGGTCAAGGGTGGCACGCTCAAGGCCGACGGCCAGCTGGCGGGGTCACCTTCGGTGATCTTTGACGCTGTCGCCTCGATCCTCATGCCAGAAGCCGTCGAAAAGCTCCTCAAGGACGGCGCTGCCATTCAGTGGTTCATGGATGCCTTCGGCCATTGCAAGACCATCGCCCATTGCAACGGCACAAAGCCCCTCCTTGAGGCCGCCAACGTCGAGAAGGACGAAGGCGTCGTTCCGATCGAGGACTTCATGAAAGTCGGCGCCGTCAGGCATTGGGCCCGCGAACCCAAGGTTCGCGATCTCGCCTGATCCTATCTGACAAAGAGGCTGGCCGGACGGGGTGAGCACCCTGCCCGGCCCACCAAACGCTGCTAGATCAATTCCGTCGGTATAAAAGCGCCGCCCTGGATGATCGGAACCCCATCCAGCGCCAAATTGGCGTTTCGCAGGCACAGCCCCAGATGGGCCCGGCTGCGATTGCTGCCCTTGAAGCCCACATCGTCATTGCTGCCGATCTCAATCTGGATCGTGCCATAGGTGCTCTCGCTGTCCGCCCCGCCGCCGCCGGTGTTGGGCGTCTGCGTGATCATCTGTGTCCAGCGGGCGCGCCGGTCGACACCCCAGGCCATATGCCCAGCAACCATCGCTCTGTCGTCTCCGGCCGCTTCCAGCTCAGCCTGGATCAGCCGCGCATCCAGCCCACCCTCGATGGACACCATCCGCCCGTCCTCGAAGTCCATCACGACCGGGTGCTCGATAAAGCGCCCGATGTGAAAACACGCATCGCCGACATCGAGCACCAACCGGCCATTGGTCGAGTCTTCGCGCTGTGCCGACTGGACTGCTCCCAGCCCCCAGAAGTCGAGATGTCCCGGCGTATCCGCCACGCCATAATTGGCCAGCGCGCCGCGCCCGCTCTTGTCCATGACAAGATCCGTTCCCGCGGCAGAAGTGATCCGGATCTGTCGCGCGCTATCGAGCAATTTGGCACCGGCCAGAGCCCGCCGACGCACCTCCGGGTCGGCGCGCATGCGGTGCAGCACATGCGGCTCCTCCATGCAGCACAAAACCCGCGCGCCTCTATCTAGCGCTTCCGCGATTTCCTGGCGATAATGAAGCCGCTGTGAAGTCATGTAGACGATGAGGTCAGCGACGCCGCACAGGGCCGACAGCGCCTTTGGAGACGCCTCCTCGTTCCAGGCGAAAGTCGTGAGAAAGGCCTCTGCGCCGAGCGCCCGGGCCGCTGCCATGCAGGCCCCGCCGTAAGCGGGATCCCAGGCGGTGTCGGTAATACAGAGGCAGGTTTCACCCGGCTTGAGGGCACTTTCCCGTAGCTGGTGAGTAAAAAGACCGGCGAGATCCGAGCTGAAGCCGGGGCCGGAAAAAGAGACTGCATAAGCCATTGTCAGAAGGGACTTTCCGTCAAGCGTCGAAAGGCGAGAAATCGACGGCGTAGATCCCAACGGAAATCTGCCCGTCAGCGGTCACCGCGCCGCGATACATGCCCTCGGTATTGTGCGGCATGGCGATCGCGCCCCGAGCATCCACGGCAATGAGACCAGCGCCACATTTATCCGCGCTGAGTTCGGCAATGGCCGCAGCGGTTGCCGTGTCCAATGTTTCGCCGCAATAGCGGATCCGCGCCGCTATATCGTGCGCCGTGCCGCGGCGGATGAAATATTCGCCCAAACCGGTGCAGGACACGGCGACGACGCCATTGGCTGCATATGTACCCGCGCCGATGACGGGCGTGTCGCCGACCCGTCCCGCGCGCTTGTAGGTATAGCCGCCCGTTGAGGTGGCGGCCGCCAGATTGCCGAGATCATCACAGGCGACCGCGCCCACTGTTCCGTGTTTTTCGGCCTCGCTGCGCTCGCGATTGAGTAGCCCCCGTCGTTCCTCGTCGGCACGCTTCCAGTGCTCGCGGCGGAGGTCGGTGGTAAAATAGGCTTGGTCGACGATGTCGAGCCCCTGCTCCCGCGCAAACGCATCGGCCCCGGCTCCAGCCAGCAATACGCAATCGCTGGCCTCCATCACCCGTCGCGCCGCCCGGATGGGATTGCGGATAGTGCGGGCCGATGCAATGGCCCCGGCATTCCTGTACCGCCCATCCATGATCGCTGCATCGAGCTCATGGTCCCCCGCCGCGTTGAGCACCGCACCGTGTCCGGCATTAAAGCTGGGATGGTTTTCAAGCGCGATAACAGCGGCTTCCACGGCATCCAGCGCCAGCCCGCCGGAGGAGAGGATTTTCCATCCCGCCTTGAGCGCATCAGCCAGCCCCTGTCGGGCAGCCTGATAGCTCTCCGGGGTAAAACTGGCGCGCGGGATCGTGCCTGCGCCCCCATGAATGACCAGACTTGCCATTTTGCCTCCCTCGCTCAAACGCGCGCAGATCGGCCTTGCAAAGCACCGAAAACTGCGATCAATTTTGTTCTAACGTTCTAGAACAAAGCCTCTCAAGGGAGCCAGATTGGCCAAATATGTCAAGTAGGGTGCGAGCAGGCTTTGGGGCGCAAAACGAAGACAGGCCGAGCGTCGTCGCCATGCTGGCGGCTGGCCTCGATCGCGCCTTGCCCGTCCCGCTCGGCATCCAGCTTTCCGGCCTCATCCAGTATGGCATTGCATTTGGCGATCTCACGGCCGGGACGCGCCTCCCGCCAGTGCGTGACCTGGCCGAGCGAGCCGGCATCGCCCCGATGACCGTGGTTGGCGTCTATAATGAGCTCAAGCGCCAGCGCCTTATCGAGACGCGTGGCAGCGCCGGAACCTTCGTCGCCGAAACGGATCAACTGCCGGCCAAAGCTGACTTCGACAGGCTGCAGCCCGCAATCGACACATTGCTCGATCTGGGCCTGGAGGCCGGTCTCGGCCCCACCGAACTGGCGACCCTCCTCAATGCCCGCGCAAATCACCGGCGGCAGCCGACAGCAAAGGGCCTCAGGATTGTTCTCGTGGGCCATTTCGCGCAGGCGACCGCTGCCTATGCCGATCACATCCGCCCGCACCTGCCGCCAAATGACCTCCTGAGCTGGACCACCATCGCTGATCTCGCCGAGAGCGAGAGCCCGCCGGACGCTCATATCGTCCTCACGCTGCAAAATCGCCGGATCGAGGTTGAAGACATCTTCGGCGCCCAAATACCGGTGCTCGGGATCAACTTCGTCCCGTCCGAGGAGACTGCGGTCCGGTTGGCCGGCCTCGCCGCAGATGTGCATGTCGGTATCGTCTCGGTTTTTCCCGAGTTCATGGCGCTGATGAAACCCGGCGTCGTCCGCTTTGCTCCCCAGATTGCCGGGATCGAAGTGATAATGGCCGATGATCCAGGCCTTGATGGCGTCCTCTCTCGTGCGGATGTCATCGTCTATGCGACCGGCCTCGACCGGCTGGCGGAAAAGATCCGCCCCGATCAGCAGGCATTCGAATATCGCTACGCACCGGATGTCACCTTCATCAAGCAGCATGTCCTGCCGCGGCTCGATGCCCTGCGCCAGGTCGAAATTACCAAGGAAAATCAATGAAGATCGCCGAGATGAGCTGGTTTCAGGTCGAGGATTATCTGAAGTCCGATGATCGGGCGATCATCCCGCTCGGCTCGACCGAGCAGCATGCCTACCTCAGCAATGCGGTGGATACGATCCTCTCCGAGCGGATCGCCGTTGAAGCTGCAGCGCCCCTCAATGTCCCGGTCTTCCCGCCGCTCGCCTTCGGCATTACCCCATATTTCGCCAATTATCCCGGCACGATCTCGCTGCGGATGGAGACTTATTCCCGCATCATCACCGACATTCTGGATAGCCTCCACAACACAGGGTTCCGGCGGTTCCTTTTCGTCAATGGACATGGGGGCAACAATCCGGGCCAGACCGCGGCGCTGGAATGGCTCAACAGTCATTCCGATAGCCGGGTGCGCTGGCACAATTGGTGGAACGCCCCAAAGACCTTTTCCAAGGTCCAGGAGATCGACCCAGTCGCTTCCCACGCGTCGTGGATGGAGAACTTTCCCTGGACGCGGCTGCCCAATGTCGGAATGCCGAGCCATCAGAAGCCGATGGCCGATCTCGACAAGCTCAAAACCATTGGTGCGGCGGGTGTGAAGGAGATGCTTGGCGATGGCAATTTCGGCGGTTTCTACCAGCGTCCGGACGACGAGATGCAGGCCATCTGGCATGTCGCCATCACGGAAACCCGGGCGCTGATCGAGGACGGCTGGGCTTAGCAGTTTGTCGCAGAATCCACGCAGTTCAACCGCATAATCACTTTAGAGAACATCTCTATGCATCTGAATTTCAATAACAAAACAGTAATTGTCACCGGCGCTGCGCAGGGTATTGGCCGCGCCATCGTATCGGCGATGAGCGCGGCTGGTGCGCGTGTGATCGCGCTCGACATGGACGCCGATGGCCTCAAACTGGCCGAAGCGGCGGGCGCTGAACTGATCCTGACGCTCGACCTTTCCGAGCGGCAGAGCGTGCTCGACGCCGTGGAGACTATAGCGCAGCGCCTGGGGGGCGTGGATATCCTCGTCACCGCCGCGGGTGGCGTGCGTGGACAGACGGCCGAAAGCCTTGAAAACGTGTCGGAAGCCGCCTGGCACCAATTGTTCGCCGCCAATGTGGATGGGGCATTCTATTGTGCCCAGGCGGTGGCGCCGCTGATGAAGGCAAATGGCAGCGGGCGGATCGTCACCATCGCCTCAGGGGCAGGCCTGCGGCCCAGCCTGACCGGCATTCAGGCCTATAGCGCCGCCAAGCATGCTTTGGTCGGGCTGACCAAACAGTTGGCGCTGGAACTTGGACCGCATGGCATCACGGTCAACAGCGTCGCGCCGGGCTTTGTGCTGTCCAATCCGGCGACCCAGCGCCAGTGGCAAAGCTACGGCGAAGAAGGCCAGAAGCGGCTGGTCGACGGCATCCATATGCGCCGGCTTGGCACGCCGGAAGACATTGCAAATGCGGTGCTTTTCCTCGCCTCGGAACAGGCAGGCTGGATTTCGGGGCAGATCCTCAGTGTCGACGGTGGCCGCGCCTAGCGGTTGAGCAGGACGCGGTTGAGAACGTCGATCTGCATCCCATCGAAGGCCGGCGTGACATGCGCCGGCGTTTCCGCATCGGTGCGATCATAATCGAGATCGATGTGCATATTGGTGAGGATCGCCATCCGCGGCTCGAAACGCTCAACCAGATCGAGGGTTTCCGGCAGGCTCATATGGCTGGGGTGCGGGGTCGGACGCAGGGCGTCGACGATCCAGAAATCGAGGTCACGCACCGCCTCGGCCGAAACCTCCGGAAGCGTCGAGAGGTCGCAGCTATAGGCGAGGCCCTTAACCCGATAACCCAAAGAGTCGATGTCGCCGTGGACCTGGGTGAAGCTCGAAACCTCGATGGTGCCGCCGGGTCCTTCGACTGCAATGGTGTCGCCAGCCGAAATCTCATGCGCATTGAGGATGGGGGGATAGCTGCTGCCCGGCGGGGTAGTGAAGCAATAGCTGAATGCATTCCGTAGCTTAGCGCCACATTCTGCAGTGAAATAGACTTCGACCCGACGACGATTGTGCAGCGCCAGAACGCGCAGATCGTCGATCCCGTGGGAATGGTCGGCATGCTCATGGGTGTAGAGGACCGCATCGACACGGTCGACATTGGCACCGAGCAGCTGCTCGCGCAGATCGGCGCCAGTGTCGATAAGTATCCGTGTAGGCTCATCAATTCCGTTCCGCCAGCCTTCGATGAGGAGAGCGCAGCGGCGGCGGCGGTTGCGGGGTTCGTGCGGGTTGCACGCGCCCCAGACATTGCCGATACGCGGCACGCCACCGGACGAACCGCAGCCCAGAATGGTGGCGACGATCCGGTCCGGCTCAACCATGGTCAAACTGCAGCCTTGGAGAACAGCCGGTAGAAATTCTCGGTGCTTTCCCTGCCCACCTGTTCGAGGCTAACCCCGCGAATTTCCGCGACTTTTTCCGCCGTGTGGCGGACATAGGACGGTTCATTGGGCTGGCCGCGATGCGGGATCGGAGCGAGGTAGGGAGAGTCGGTCTCGACGAGGTAGCGATCCGCCGGGACGATCTGCGCAACCTCTTGGATTTCCTTGGCATTCCGGAAGGTAATGATGCCGGAAAAGGAGATGTAGCCGCCCAGGGCCAGAGACCGCTCGGCCAGCTCGCGTCCGGCGGTAAAGCAATGGAGCACAAAGGGAAATGCGCCCTGCCCGGTTTCCTCTTCGAGGATACGCGCCATGTCATCGTCGGCCTGGCGGCTATGGATGACCAGCGGCAGACCGGTGATCCGGGCCGCTGCGATATGGCGGCGAAGCCCGGTTTCCTGGGCCTCGCGCGGTGCGTTGTCGTAGAAATAGTCCAGCCCAGCCTCGCCGATGGCGACGCAGCGCGGATGCGCACTCAGCCGAACCAAGTCATTGGTTTCGATGCGCAATTCCTGGTCGGCATTATGCGGATGGGTGCCGACCGAGCACCAGACATTCGGGTATTTCTCAGCCAGCGCGGCATAGGTCGCAAAATTTTCGACACGGGTCGAAATAGTGACCATGCCGGTGACCCCGGCTGCCTGGGCGCGGGCAAAAACCCCCTCCAGATCGGCGGAGAGGGACTCGAAATCGAGGTGGCAGTGACTATCGATCAGCATTTATTCGGCCGGCTTTTCCAGCCGCGCGAAGACGCCTTGCGGTGCCGGCAGGTCGGAGTTGGTTAGCAGACTGTTAGCATTGAGAGCGTCAGACAGCGTCCTCTGGTTGTCAGGGACAGCCAATTGGTCAAGCAGCCGCGCAGCCGATGCGGGAACGAAGGCCTGCATCGGAATGGAGAGGCGACGAACCGTGTCGGCGGTCACGTAGAGGACCGTGGCCATGCGAACCGGATCGGTCTTCTTGAGCGCCCACGGCTCCTGCGCGGCAAAATAGTTGTTGGCCGAGCTCAGCGCGGAAATGATGGCGCCGGTGGCTTCGTGGACCAGCTGCTGGTCCATCGCCTTCTGTGCCGTCTCGAGTGCCGCGGTGACTTCGGCGATCATGGCGTTGTCGGCCTCGGTCAGCGCGCCCATAGCCGGCACCTTGGCGTCACAGTTCTTGTTGATCATCGACAGCGAACGCTGGGCCAGATTGCCAAGATTATTGGCAAGGTCGGCGTTGACGCGATTGACCAGCTTTTCGTTGGCATAGTCGCCATCATTGCCGAAGGAGACTTCGCGCAGGAAGAAGTAGCGGACGGCGTCCTGACCAAAGGTGTCCACCAGGTGGAACGGGTCGATGACATTGCCGAGCGACTTGCTCATCTTCTGGCCGTCGACGGTGAGGAAACCGTGGGCGAAGACGCGGTGCTGCACCTCAAGACCGGCGCTCATCAGGAATGCGGGCCAATAGACGGTGTGGAAACGGATGATGTCCTTGCCGATGACATGCAGGTCGGCCGGCCAGAATTTCTTGAACAGCTCGCTCTGCTCGTTCGGGTAGCCAAGACCGGTGATGTAGTTGGTCAGGGCGTCGACCCAGACATACATCACATGGCCTTCAGCGCCCGGGACGGGAATGCCCCAGTCGAAGGTGGTACGGGAAATGGAGAGGTCCTGCAGACCACTCTTGACGAAGGAAATGATCTCGTTGCGGCGCTCCTTGGGCGCAATGAAATCGGGATTGGCTTCGTAGAGAGCGAGCAGCTTTTCCTGATAGGCGGAAAGGCGGAAGAAATAGGTCGGCTCTTCGACCCATTCGACTTCGGCGCCGGAGGGAGCAAATTTCTTTCCGTCCTTCTCCGTCAGCTCGTCCTCGTCGAAATAGGCCTCGTCGCGCACCGAATACCAGCCGGCATAGGTGGACTGGAAAATGTCGCCATCCGAATTTTCGGCCATCTTCTTCCAGATGGCCTGCGACGCCTCGTGGTGGCGCTGTTCGGTGGTGCGGATGAAATCGTCGTTGGAAAGGTTCAGCGCAGCCGCGAGCTTCTGGAACTCGGCCGCGTTGCGATCCGCCAGCTCCTTGACCGGAATGCCTTCCTTGGCCGCCGTCTGCACCATCTTGATGCCGTGCTCGTCGGTGCCGGTGAGGAAATAGACCTCACGGCCTTCGAGACGCTTCCAGCGGGCGATGGCGTCGGTGGCGATCATCTCATAGGCGTGCCCGATGTGCGGGGCGCCATTGGGATAGGAAATCGCGGTCGTGACGTAAAAGGGCTTGGCGGTCATTCTTGCTCGATGGGGATTGCAGTCGTTGCACGGTGCTTCCGAATGGCGTCAAACAGCACGACAAGCGTCTGTTTCATGTCGAGATTGACGCTATCGGCTTCCAAAAGAAGCGCGTGTGCCTTGTCCCATAGCTCTGTGGCGGAGGCAAGACGCATACGGCTCTGACGATCAAAGGCCGCATTGCGCGCCTCGTCGGCCAGCCAGTCGGATAGGATTTCGCGGCCGAAGGACATGTCGGGCCCATGGGGGTCGGCGCCAAGCGCTTCAGCCAGCTGCAAGGTGGCGCCTGTCGGCATGTTTTCCGGGGCCTGCAGCCAGGAGATCAGCGCACCGACCGGCGAGGTTTCGCCCAGCGCCAGCGTCTCGAAGGCGCGGCGCGGTCGGCCACCGGCCAGCTGCACGGCGCGGTCCAGCGTTTCGGCGTCGATATCGGGCAGGTTTTCGCGCACCACCTGCTCGACCAGCCCATCAGCGAGGGGGCGCAGGGCGATGTTGTGGCAGCGCGACTTGATCGTTGGCAGCAATTGCCCCGGGCGATGGGAAACGAGCAGGAAGGTGGTGTCGGCCGGCGGCTCTTCCAAAGTCTTCAGAAGCGCATTGGCGGCCGAGGGATTGCAGTCGTCGATGCTGTCGAGGATGGCGATGCGATGGCCGGAGCGGCCGCGCGTATGGTGGAGCGCATCGCGCAGTTCGCGCACGTCTTCGACGCGAATGGCGGTGTAATAGCCCTTGGCGTCCTTGAGACGGCGGCGCAGCACAAAGAGGTTCGGATAGGACAGTGCCGCAACCTGCTCGCGCACGCGCTCCGGGGCTTCGTCGCCGGTGGCGGTGAGAATGGCGAAGGCCATCTCGAAGGCAAAGGTCGCCTTGCCCACTCCCTGCGGACCATGGAGCATGATCGCGCCGGGCAGACGGCGGTGATGCAGCTGCTCAAGAATGGCCGAACGGGCGATGTCATGGCCAATGGCCGCCTGGCGCGCTTCGGGAAGCGGCAGGCCCTCCAGCGCGGATGGATCACTCATGCGCCGGCTCCCGCCCCGAGCTCAGGGAAACGCTCCGAGACCACCCGCCAGATATCCTCGGCAAGGTGTTCCTCGGGCTGTTCGGCCGAGAGGACCACGCAGCGATCGGGATTATTGCGGGCGATATTGAGGAAGCCATCGCGAAGGCGGCGATGCCAGTCGAGCTCTTCCTTTTCAAACCGGTCGCCAGTGAGCGCCAGCCCGTCCTCGACGGCGCGCATCTCGACCCGCTTGAAGGCGGTTTCGGGGTCCATGTCGAGTACGATGGTGAGATCGGGGACATGGCCGTCAAGCGCCAGATCTTCGAGCGCATCGATGAGCTTTTCATCAACGCCACCGGTCAGCCCCTGATAGGCGCGGGTGGAATCGCAGAAACGGTCGGAGATGACCCAGGTGCCGCGCGCCAGATTGGGCGCGATGAGCTGGGTGACGTGATCATGCCGGGCCGAGGCGAACAGCACCGCCTCGGCGCCGGGGCCCCAGCTTTCCGAACGACCCTGCAGAATATAGGAGCGGATGGCCTCGGCCTTGGGCGTACCACCGGGTTCGCGCGTGCGCACGGCGCTGACATCACGCGCGGCCAAGCGTTCGAGCAGGCGCTTGACCTGAGTGGACTTGCCTACGCCCTCACCGCCTTCGAAGGTGATGAAGCGGGCCGTGCTGTGGTTCGGCGCGTCGAGCATATGCCGCCTGATTGGTTGGTTTGGTTTCTTTTAGGGCAAGCGACCGCGGGGGGGAAGGGTTTGGGCGCGAGGGTGTGGGAGCGTGCCCCGAGAGTTTGCCACTGGGGCGAGTTCGATCGGGGCTCCCGGCCCGCCATTCGAGCGTAGCTCGAATGGCCTCTGAACCTAAATTCGCTCCACTGGAGCGAATTTGCCTGCGGCATGGTTCAGAGCCAACCCAATGCCAGTTGCTTGAGAGCATCGGTGGCGCGGCGGACGAGATCGCCCTGCCCGACTGTCTCGGCGGCGTAGAGCGGCGCTGTCTGTACCAGCTGGTCGTTGCAGAACACCTGCAATTCGGCGATCTGCGCGCCCTGCTGGATCGGCGGCATCAGCGGGCTGACGAAATTGACCGTGGCAGAAAGGCACTGGCGCGAGCCGCGCGGCAGATAAAGCGCAACCTCGCCGTTACCGATAAGGCCCACATTGCCCTTCTCGCCGCCATAGACATCGGCATAGGCCACGACCTTGCCTTCCGGATAGGCCGAGAAACGTTCGAAGGCGCGCATACCCCAGGTGAGGAGCTTTCGCCCCTCTTCGGCCCGTTCGCGCATCGAGCCGAGGCCGTGCACGACCGCCACGAGGCGACGATCGCCCTGGGCCGTCGACAGCACAACGCCGTAGCCGGCGGCTTGGGTGTGGCCCGTCTTGAGGCCATCGACGCCGATACCGACATCGATCAGCGAATTGCGATTGGCCTGCTTGATGCCGTTCCACTCCATCTCCGGCTCGGAGAAATAGTGGTAATATTCGGGGAATTCACGAATGAGGTAGCGGCCGAGATCGGCGAGGTCTCGCGCGGTCGAAAATTCATCCGGGTCCGGCAGGCCGGTGGAATTGGTGAAGTTGGAATCGTTAAGCCCGATCTGGCGAGCCAGCTCGTTCATCATCGCCGCAAAGCTGGCTTCGCTGCCGGCAATGCCTTCGGCCAGCACGATGGCGGCGTCATTGCCCGACTGGATGATGACGGAACGAATGAGGTCTTCAACGCGGATCTGGGAATTGAGCTCGGCGAACATGGTCGAGCCGCCCGAAGACGCGCCACCAGTCCGCCAGGCGTTTTCGGAGACAAAGAACAGATCGTCCTTGCTCAAGCGGCCGGCGCGCAGCTCGTTGAACACAACGGCCAGCGTCATCAGCTTGGTCATGCTGGCCGGCTCGAGCCTTGCAGCCGCATCCTTCTGAAAGATGACGGTGCCAGACTCGTAATCCGTCAGCACGGCGAATTTCGCCTTGGTCTCGAACTGCGCCTGGGCGAAGGCCGACGAAACGCTGAAGGCGGCAACAGCGATGGCGAGGAGCAGTCTCACGGGCAATCCCTTGCTTTCCCGACCAAAGGGCCGAATTCGGAACAGTCGCGAACAGCTCCGACTAATAAAGAATTATATCGCCAAGGCCAAGTTCACGCGCCAGATCGAGAGCGTCCTGACGCTCAACGCCGGGCTTGAGATGGGTCAGCGTCAGGCGGGTCGCCGGCTTGCCGCCGACGGTGACCGGATCTTCGGCCACGGCGCCCAGCACGGCGAAACGCTCGGCCAGCGCAATCGCATTGTCCTGATTGCCGTAGATGCCGAGCCCCAGCTTGAAGGCGCGGGTGTCTGCATCGACACTGGCCGCCCAGGCCTGGAGGTCCGGCGCCTGGCTGGCCATGGCGTTGACCGCGGCATGGGCCGTGCCGATGCCGGCGTCAGCCTGTTCGGCGTCAGCATAGGAGAACAGCCCACCGATGAAATTGGTGGTCATGCCGACAAGGCTGCGATTGCTCTCGGCCGTAGCGACCTGAACATTGCCGCGGCTGCCGCCGAAATCGGAGGGGCCATTATAGCTGGCCACCAGCATGCGGGTATCATCGCCCTCGAGCGGGGCTTCGCCGACATATTCGACCTGCACGCTGGCCGAGCCATTGTTTACATAGCCAAGCATGGACGCCGCCTGATGCGACAGATCGATGATGCGGCCGGCCACATAGGGCCCACGATCGTTGACGCGCACGACGAGCGAGCGGCCATTGTCCTTGTTGGTCACGCGGACATAGGACGGTAGCGGCAGGGTCGGATGCGCGGCGGTGATGGCATTGGCCGAAAAGATTTCGCCATTGGCCGTGCGGCGACCGTGGAAGTCCGAGCCATACCAGGACGCCGTACCGGCCGCGACATAATTGGGATCATGCTGCGGGACATAGGTCTTGCCGCGCACGGTATAAGGCTTGCCGACCTGATAGCGCCCGCCGCCACGAGGCGGATGGGGATTCGAGGTCACGCGCGGCGAAACAGCGACGCCATATTCCTTGGAGGTGAAGGCGCCGCGCTTGACCGTGGCACCAAGACCCCCGGCACCACCCATGCAGGCGGCGATCATCGGGGTGATAAGGGCGGCAAGTGTTATTGTGCGGACGGCTTTGCGCCAAGTTGTCGTCACGGTACTCTATACTCAACTCGCTTGGGACTATCGGCGCCGCATCATAATCCGATACGGGCAATTTGCTGCAAATTGTCACTTTGCTGGTTTAGGAGGCCTTAACGCCTTCCCATCATTCGCCGGATGCGCCGGGTTTTCCGCAACTGGTGACGAATCGCAGCAGAGACGCCTTGGCGCTTGACTGATATAAAGATATCTTTATGTGATGCCTGCAGCGTTGTTCACGCAGGCCCAAAACTGAAAGAGAGGACGGCATGAGCCCCTCGCCCGACCGGATCGACAATTCTCCCCTCCTGCCCGACTGGACCGAGGTGCGCACCGCGCTCGCCCAGGCCATGCAGGACCGTATCCTGATCCTCGACGGCGCCATGGGCACCATGATCCAGCGCCTGGGGCTGACCGAGGAGAATTTCCGCGGCGAGCGCTTCAAGGACTGGAGCCATCCGCTCAAGGGCAATAACGACCTGCTCGTCATCACCGAACCGGAGATGATCGAGGATATCCACTTCGCCTATTATATGGCCGGTGCCGATATCGTCGAAACCAACACCTTCTCAGGCACTTCGGTGGCCCAGGCGGACTACGCCTGCGAAAGCGCGGTCTACGACATCAATTACCAGGGCGTTGTGGTGGCGCGGCGCGCCGCCTTGCGCGCTGAGGAAGCTGACGGCCGCCGCCGTTTCGTGGCTGGCGCAATCGGGCCGACGACGAAAACCTCGTCCATGTCGACCGACGTCAACAACCCCGGCCATCGCTCGATCAGCTTCGATGATCTCGTGGAAGCCTATGGCGAGGCCATTCGCGGGCTGGTGGATGCGGGCGCGGACCTGCTGCTGTTCGAAACCATCACCGACACACTGAACACCAAGGCCGGCATTTTCGCCGCCCAGCGCATCTTCGAAGAGCGCGGCATCGATGTGCCAATCATGATTTCGGGCACGATCACCGACCTCTCCGGCCGCACGCTGTCTGGCCAAACGCCGACGGCCTTCTGGTATTCCATCCGCCATTCGAACCCGATCACCATCGGGCTGAACTGCGCGCTTGGCGCCGACCTCATGCGCGACCATATCGCCGAGCTCTCGAGCGTCGCCGATACATTTATCTGCGCATATCCCAATGCCGGCCTGCCCAATGAAATGGGCGGCTATGACCAGACGCCCGAACAGATGGCGGCTCAGCTGCAAAGCTTTGCCAGCGATGGCCTCCTTAACATCGTTGGCGGCTGCTGCGGTTCGACCCCGGACCATATCCGCGCCGTGGCGCAGATGGCCGCGCAGTACCAGCCGCGCAAGGTCCCGGAGATCGAGCGCAAGCTGCGCCTCGCCGGCCTTGAGCCGTTCACGCTGACCAAGGACATCCCCTTCGTCAACATCGGCGAGCGCACCAACGTCACCGGCTCTGCCCGCTTCCGCAAGCTGATCACGGCGGGCGACTACAACGCCGCCCTCGACGTGGCCCGCGACCAGGTCGCCAATGGCGCCCAGATCATCGACATCAACATGGATGAGGGTCTCATCGACTCCCGCCAGGTGATGATCGACTACCTGAACCTGCTGGCCGCAGAGCCAGATATCGCCAAAGTGCCGCTGATGATCGATAGCTCCAAGTGGGAGGTAATCGAGGCGGGCCTGAAGTGTGTGCAGGGCAAGGCGCTGGTGAATTCCATTTCGCTCAAGGAAGGCGAAGAGGCATTCATCCATCACGCCAAGCTGGTGAAGGCCTATGGCGCCGCCGTGGTGGTGATGGCCTTCGACGAAACCGGACAGGCCGACACCAAGCAGCGCAAGGTGGAAATCTGTGCGCGCGCCTACAAGATCCTGACCGAGACCGTCGGCTTCCCGCCTGAAGACATCATCTTCGACCCCAACGTCTTTGCGGTCGCGACGGGCATCGAAGAGCACAATAATTACGGTGTCGACTTCATCGAGGCGACGAAGGAAATCACCGAGAGCCTGCCGCACGTCCATATCTCGGGCGGCATCTCGAACCTCAGCTTCTCGTTCCGCGGCAATGAGCCGGTGCGCGAGGCGATGCACGCCGTGTTCCTCTACTATGCCATCCAGAATGGCATGGACATGGGCATCGTCAACGCCGGCCAGCTGGCGGTCTACGAGAGCATCGACAAGGAACTGCGCGACGCCTGCGAGGACGTGATCCTCAATCGCCGACCGGATTCGACCGACCGAATGCTGGAGCTGGCCGAGCGCTACAGGGGCCAGGGCGGCGGCGCCGGCAAGGCCAAGGATCTTTCCTGGCGCGAGCTCCCGGTCAACGAACGCATCACTCATGCGCTGGTCAACGGCATCACCGAATATATCGAGGCCGACACCGAGCTGGCCCGCCAGGGAGCAGCCCGCCCCCTGCACGTCATCGAAGGCCCGCTGATGGCCGGGATGAACGTGGTTGGTGATCTTTTCGGCTCGGGCAAGATGTTCCTGCCGCAGGTGGTTAAATCGGCCCGCGTGATGAAGCAGGCCGTGGCCTATCTGATGCCATACATGGAAGCCGAGAAGGACGCCAATGGCGACGCCGCCGGCCGCCAGAGCGCCGGCAAGGTGCTGATGGCGACGGTGAAGGGCGACGTCCACGACATCGGCAAGAACATCGTCGGCGTCGTGCTGGCCTGCAACAATTACGAGATCGTCGATCTCGGCGTCATGGTGCCGACCCAGAAGATCCTGGAAACCGCCCGCGCCGAAAACGTCGACATCATCGGGCTGTCCGGCCTCATCACGCCGTCACTCGACGAGATGGTGCATGTCGCCTCCGAAATGGAGCGCGAGGGCTTTGACATTCCCCTGCTCATCGGCGGCGCAACCACCAGCCGCGTCCATACCGCGGTAAAGATCCACCCGCGCTATGCGCGTGGCCAGGCGGTTTACGTCAATGACGCCAGCCGCGCCGTGGGCGTGGTGTCGAACCTGCTCTCGCAGGACACCAAGGTGACCTTCATTGAACAGGTGCGCGCCGAATACGCCAAGGCGGCCGCCGCCCATGAGCGGGCCGAGCACGAAAAAAAGCGCCTGCCGCTGACCGCAGCGCGCGAAAACGCCTTCAAGCCTGACTGGACCGGCTACGCGCCGCCCAAGCCGAGCTTTACCGGTATCAAGACCTTTACCGATTTCGACCTTGCCGAACTGGCCCAATACATCGACTGGACGCCGTTCTTCCAGACCTGGGAACTCAAGGGGCGCTACCCGGCCATTCTCGAGGACGAGCGGCAGGGCGAAGCGGCGCGGGCGCTCTGGGCGGATGCTCAGAAGATGCTCAAGCAGATCATCGACGAAAAGTGGTTCGTGCCCAAGGCTGTGGTCGGCTTCTGGCCCGCCAATGCCGTGGGCGATGACGTGCGCCTGTTCACGGGCGAAGACCGCCAGACCGAGCTCGAAACCTTCTTCACGCTGCGCCAGCAACTCTCCAAGCGCGACGGCAAGCCGAACATGGCGCTGTCCGACTTCGTCGCGCCGGTCGACAGCGGCAAGCCCGACTATCTCGGCGGCTTCGTGGTGACGGCCGGTCTCGAGGAAGTGGCGATCGCCGAGCGCTTCGAGAAAGCAAACGACGATTATTCGTCCATTCTGGTGAAGGCCCTGGCCGACCGCTATGCGGAGACGCTGGCCGAATTCATGCACCTCAAGGTTCGTCGCGAACTCTGGGGCTATGCTCCGGACGAAAACCTCACCCCCGAGGAAGTCATCCTCGAGAACTATCGCGGCATCCGCCCGGCACCGGGCTATCCGGCCCAGCCGGACCACACCGAAAAGACCACGCTCTTCCGCCTGCTCGATGCAGAGAACACTGTCGGCGTGTCGCTGACCGAAAGCTACGCCATGTGGCCGGGTTCATCGGTCTCCGGGCTCTATTTCAGCCATCCCGACGCCTATTATTTCGGCGTCGCTAAGGTGGAGCGCGACCAGGTGCTCGACTACGCCCAGCGCAAGGGCATGGCAGTGGAAGAGGTCGAACGCTGGCTCGGGCCGATTCTGAACTACATCCCCGGCAAGGTCGCGGCGGAATAATATGGAGTGTGGTTGCAGCGCGTGTCGCCCTATCCCATCTCTTCCCGATCACGGGGAGAGTGACGTTCAGCACGGTGACACTTCAGGAACAGAAATGACCAGACCCGCCCCCATTCCCGTATCCGTCGTGGGAATATCTCCTGCGCCCGGCTCGCTGGCCGACGACGTCGCTGTCGTCCAGCTGCCGGCCAGCACCGGGCACAATCACGCGGATGGTGAGAACTGTGTTGCCTGTGCGGGCCAGACCGATGTGCGCACTCAGCTTTTCAACCTGCTCGAAATGCACAAACTCGGTTTTTTGCCTGTATTTTCGAAGGTCGTGGTCGATGCCAGCCTGGTAACCGATATCGAACGCGTCCGGGCCGCACTGGCCGGAAAGCTCCCGGCGACAGCCCTGCGGGACCATGAAGTCGCGCGGCGGTTCGTGCTGGTGGAAGGCTAAGTCTGGGCCCCCTCACCCTAACCCTCTCCCCTGAGGGACGAGGGGACATATCGAGTATGGGGAAGGTGCGGTGGCCCACAACCGGCACTGCGGGTATGCCATCCGAACGACAGTCTGCCGTCACCACCCGGCTTGTCCGGGTGGTCCATCTTCGGCTCCAAATGAAATGGATTGCCCGGACGAGCCGGGCAATGACGATGGCACGATGATTTGTGTCGTGGGCGGGCTAGAACCGCACCAGCGGGGTGTCGGCCCGCAGATAGAGCGGATGTTTTGGGGAGCCATCGGCATTGGTACCAAAACACCAGAGTTCGGCGCCATCGCTGCGAAGGGCCTCGACCAGTTCGCGACCGGCTGGTGCCAGCGCCTTGTTGAGCTTGCCGTGGCAGAGGACCACCCTGCCCGCATTTTTCGCCGCTGCCCGGATGGCCGGAAGATTGGCCGGCGACACGGCGACCACGCCCGGCTGCACCAGCATTTTCGGGTCGGTGGCGCGGTAGTCACCGACATTGCATTTGACCATCGCCGAAAACCCCTCGCGACGGGCAAATGTCCACTCGCGCGCACAGGTCGGATCGTCCACGCGCGCGTCGGCGGTGGACGGGTTCATCCCGACGAAGAGGATGTAGTTTTCCGGGAAAATTTCCCCAAGCCAGCGCCGCATGATCTGGCGATACCGACCATCTGCACTCATCACGGCGTCGCCGCGCACGCCTTCGCCGAGGCGGAGGCGCACTTTGCCGCCGGGATCGTGCCGATCTGAACTCATGCCGTGAGATCGCTCGGCGGGGTGAGGCCGTTGATGAGGCTTGCCGTGGTGATGGTGTTGGCGAGGAGGCACGCAATGGTCATCGGACCAACGCCGCCGGGAACAGGGGTGATCGCGCCGGCGACCGCGACAGCAGTCGAAAATTCGACGTCACCGACGAGACGGGTCTTGCCTTCGCCCTTCTCCGGCGCGGGAACCCGGTTGATGCCGACGTCGATGACGACGGCGCCCGGCTTGATCCAGTCACCCTTGATCATTTCCGGACGGCCGACGGCAGCCACGACGATATCGGCCTGACGGACGACATCGGGCAGGTTCTGCGTGCGCGAATGGGCGACGGTAACGGTGCAGTTGTCGCGCAGCAGCAGCTGCATCATCGGCTTGCCGACGAGATTGGAGCGGCCGATGATGACGGCGTTCTTGCCCTCAAGCGAGCCGAGCTGGTCGCGAAGAAGCATCAGGCACCCGAGCGGCGTGCAGGACACCGGGCCGGGCAGGCCGATCTGCACCTTGCCGACATTGGCCGGGGTAAAGCTGTCGACGTCCTTGGCCGGGTCGATCGCTTCGATGACCTTGTTGGGATCGATATGCTTGGGCACAGGCATCTGCACCAGAATGCCGTGAACGGCCGGGTCCGCATTGAGCTTGTGCACCAGCGCCAGCAGCTCGGCCTCGGACACATCCTCGGGCAGTTCGTGCTTGAACGAATTCATGCCCACTTCGGCAGTCTGCTTGGCCTTGTTGGTCACATAGACCTGGCTGGCCGGGTCGTGGCCGACGATCACCACGGCCAGGCCCGGAGTGATGTTGTGCTCGCGCTTCAGGCGCTCGACGTGACCGGCGATCGCCGTGCGAAGATTTTCCGCGAAGGCTTTGCCATCGATGATTTTTGCGGTCATATCGGCCTCGTAAAAGCTGGGGGAAGCGCGGGGAACATCCGGCGTTTTCGGTTTTCGACATAAGGGATGAAGGATGATCCGTCCATTGCTTTGGCTGCCGCTGGCGGCTGTTTTGCTTTCTGGGTCGGCGATGGCGCAGGATGTCGGGCTGGAGGAAGAGGCGCGCGCACTGCATGCCCTGGCCGGCGGCGCGATGTGCAACGAGGACGTCAGCGGCTGGGAAGACGAAGATTTCGCCAGCTGGGAGCTGAAATATCAGCCCAGCTACAGCGATGATGCGCCCAAGGAAGTGGTCACGCTGGTGCGCCTCTTCTGCTTTGCCGGCGCCTATAACATCAGCCACAATTACTACATCAAGACCGAGTTTGACGGGCTTCGCCCGCTGGCACTGGCTGAGCCGGATTACGACCTCATCTATGTCAACGACGACTATGAAGGCGATGTAGAAAGCCTCGAGGTCACCGGCATGGTCGCCACGACGACACTGGTCAACTCCCACTTCGATCCGGACACACTGACGCTGACGTCCTATTCGAAGTGGCGCGGCCTCGGCGATGCCAGCTCGTCCGGCTCCTGGACATTCGACGACGGCCGTTTCGTGCTCGTGAAGTTCGAAGTCGACGCCTCTTACGACAACGAGGTGAACCCGGAGACCATCGTCGACTACACCAAGCCCTGAAGCGCTAAAAATACATAAGGCCGTCCGACATCTCTGTCAGACGGCCTTCTGATGGGATTCGGCCCGCCGCGCTGTTGAGGGCTTGGGGGACAAGCGGCGGACCGTTTCCCGCTCACCGGTGCATGGGTCGTTTGCGTTGCCGATGAACTGATGATGAAGATGGCGCGTAATTGCGGCAATAAAAGTACGGCTCACCGAAGTGTGAAGCAATAAAGGGGGCCGTGAGCGGCGCGTTGAGAAGGCGTCATATGGCCCCTATAGTAGGCGGATGCCGCGATTCCAGCGGCAGGCCCGGCGGTGCAGCCGGCAGACGAGGACAAGCATGACGATCATCAGCCCGCCGCGACTCGAGACCCAGTCTTTCACTGACCCCGAGGCCGCCTGGGCCCATATCGCTCATATCTATCACCACAATTGCGAGTTCATCCGCAGCCATCTCAAGGCTCTGGCGCAAGGCGTCATCCCCGAGGGCCGGGTGCGGGCCTATTACCCGCAGGTGGAAGTGCGCTCGACCAGCTATTCGCGCCACGAGAGCACCCTGCCCTATGGGTATCTCCATACCCCCGGCATCTACCGCACCACGGTGACGGCGCCCGACCTGTTCCGCACCTATTTCCAGGAACAGTTCGCCGTGCTGCTGCACAATCATGGCGGCACGATCGACATCGGCGAGTCGGAAACCCCGATCCCTCTGCATTTCGCCCTGCCGCCGCATGAGCATGTTGATGGCGCCGCGCTCAATGCGCTGCATATTCCGCTGCGCGACGTGTTTGACGCGCCCGACCTCGCCCACACCGACGACGAAATCGCTAATGGCACCTATGTGCCGCCGCGTGGCGGACCTTACCCGCTTTCCGCCTTCACCGCACCGCGGGTCGACTATTCGCTGTTCCGCCTGGCCCACTACACCGGCACCGGCGCCGAGCACTTCCAGAATTTCGTGATCTTCACGAACTACCAGTTCTACATCGACGAGTTCTGTCGCGTCGCCAAGCAGTGGATGACCGACGGCCACCCGCACTACCAGCGCTTCATCGAGCCGGGCAATGTCTCGACCGACAATATGCTGAACGGTGGCGCCATCACCGGCGAGCCGCCCCCGCGCAGCCCGCAGATGCCCGCCTACCATCTCGTCGCCGACAAGGGCCGCGGCATCACCATGGTCAATATCGGCGTCGGCCCGGCCAACGCCAAGACCATCACCGACCATATCGCCGTACTGCGCCCGCACGCCTGGATCATGCTCGGTCACTGTGCCGGCCTGCGGAACAGCCAGGAGCTCGGCGACTATGTGCTGGCCCACGCCTATGTGCGCGAGGACCACGTGCTCGACGCTGACCTGCCGCTGACCGTGCCCGTTCCGGCGCTGGCCGAAGTGCAGGTCGCGCTTGAACAGGCGGTGGAGGAAATCACCCAGACCGAGGGGATCGAGACCAAGAAGATCATGCGCACCGGCACGGTCGCAACTTTCGACAACCGCAATTGGGAACTGCGCGATCAGACGGAGATTGTGCGTCAGCTCAGCCAGTCCCGCGCCGTGGCGCTGGACATGGAAAGCGCGACCATTGCGGCGAACGGCTTCCGCTTCCGCGTGCCCTACGGCACCCTGCTCTGCGTTTCCGACAAGCCGCTGCATGGCGAGCTCAAACTGCCGGGCATGGCCTCGGACTTCTATCGCACCCAGGTCAACCGGCATCTGCAGATCGGCCTGCGCGCCATGGAAATCCTGCGCGATCAGCCGGCTGAGCGGCTGCATTCACGAAAACTGCGGAGCTTTGCGGAGACGGCGTTCCAGTAGGCCTGGCTGCCACTCATAGATATGGAGCGGTACGGGCTTGCTTCAAGCCCGTCGGTCGGCTGTAAAACGAGTGCTCCATTGCAGAAGGGAGCCGTCGATGTATGCATCCGAACAGCCAGAAGATGCCGTGTTTTATCACGGCACGCGCGCCGACCTGAAAATCGGCGACAAGATGATTCCGGGCCAGAAATCCAATTTCGGCAGCGGCAAGCCGGGGTCGTGGATCTATTTCGCAGCCACGCTGGAAGCGGCAATCTGGGGCGCCGAACTGGCACAAGGCGATGGCCGGGAGCGCATCTACATCGTGCGTCCCACTGGCCCCTTCGTCGACGATCCAAATCTGACCGACACGAAGTTTCCCGGAAACCCGACGCAATCCTACCGCAGCCAGATGCCGCTGGAGATTGTTGGCGAAGTGGAGACTTGGCAGGGGCATCCGCCCGAGCAGTTGCAGGCCATGAAGGACAGCGTGGAGCGCCTTCGCCTGCAGGGGATTGAAGCCATCGACTAGGCGCGGCAAATCCGGAGAAAGCGAGGTGCCGCGGGGTCGCGGCACCTCAAGATATTAGTCGCGGCCGAGCAGGGCCTTCCAGATGATCGCACCCAGCGCTGCACCGGCGAGCGGGGCGAGGATGAACACCCAGACCTGACCCATGGCGCCGTTGTCAGCAAAGATTGCTGCAGCGATCGAGCGAGCCGGATTGACCGAGGTGTTGCTGACCGGGATCGAGATCAGGTGAATCAGCGTCAGGCCGAGGCCGATGGCGATCGGCGCAAAGCCCACAGGCGCATTGCCATGGGTAGAGCCGAGGATGATGATGAGGAAGAAGGCGGTCAGCACGACTTCGGCAACGATGACCGAGGTCAGGTTGAAGCCATGCGGCGACAGCTCGCCAAAGCCGTTGGAGGCAAAGCCGCCCGGGGCAAAATCGGCCACGCCCGAAGCAATCAGGAACAGCACGAGGCCACCGGCAGAACCGCCGATGATCTGGGCCGCCCAATAGGGGATGAGGTCCTTGAAATCAAAGCGGCCGGCAATGGCCATGCCCAGCGAGACAGCCGGGTTGAAATGGCCGCCGGAGATGTGGCCCACGGCATAGGCCATGGTGAGGACGGTAAGGCCGAACGCCAGCGAGACGCCGGCATAGCCGATGCCCAGTTCAGGAATGCCGGCGGCGAGCACTGCAGAACCGCAGCCGCCGAAAACCAGCCAGAATGTACCAAAAGCTTCTGCAGATAGACGCTTCATACCCCGAAGACTCCTTAGGGTGCTTGTTAACCTGCGCCAGCTATCACCAATTATTGAAGCCGAGTACAGAGCTCCAGCCCTCAATCCATAGGATTAGGCCACTGTGACGCGGCCCGAGGCAATCAGGGCCCGTACGGACTCCTCAACCGCCTCAAGGCTGGAGTAGCGGGGCGCATAGCCGAGTCGCTGCCGGCTTTTTTCGATCGAGTGGCAGGAACTTCTGATGACGTGCCCGCGGGTGATGTCGCGCTGGTCCTCCGGCAGGGTTTCCAGCCAGGCCTCGAGCGGCGCGTAGGCGATGTCGGGCTCACGACCGAACCAGCGATAGACAGCCTCCGCATAGCCGCGCAGGGTCACCGCCTGTTCGGACACGGTGTTGAAGACCTCGCCGATAGATGCGGCCCGATTCTCGACGGCACAGATGATCCACTGCGCAATATCGTCCGCATGCACGTGATGGACGGTCTCAAGCCCGTTGTTGGGCAGCACCAGTTGCTCGCCGCGCGCAATCCGCGAAAAAGTTTCCGGGTCGCCATTGCCCTGCGGGGTGATCGGGTTCCAGCACTCGCCCACGATATGACCGGGGCGGAAACAAGTGGCCGGAAAGCCGCTCACGCGCGCCTCGCGCACGAGGAAAGCCTCGCTCTCGGCCTTGCCGCGACCATAGCTGTCGATGGGATTGGGCGGCTCCACTTCACTCGAGGGAATGGTCGTCAGCCGGCCATAGACCCAGATCGAGCTGCAGAACAGATAGTGCTCCACCCTGCCCCGCAAAGCCTCGACGAGATGGCGCGTGCTGTCGAGATCAAAGGCGATCATGTCGACGACAATGTCGGGACGGAGCTCGGCGATCTTCCGGCCAAACTGCCCGGCCCTCTCCTCGGCGATCCGATCGAGCGCGACCTGCTCTATCTGGTCCCAGGCATAATGCGGCCGGTATGGCTTTGCTGCGCCGCGGCTGACATTGACGACCTCATGGCCCAGCGCAACCAGGCGCGGCACGAGATAGCTGCCGACGTGCCCACTGCCGCCAATCACTACGATCCTGGACATGGAATTCCTCCTCCTCTTTGCCATCATGGCTAGCAGGATTCGGCACAAAAAAGCCCGGTGTCTCCACCGGGCCCTTTATTCGTAATGTACGCGCGATCAGCGGCCCTTGACCACCGAGTAGCCGGCGTAGCGGGCCGAGGTGCCCAGCTGCTCTTCGATGCGGATCAGCTGGTTGTACTTGGCCATGCGGTCCGAGCGGCTCAGCGAGCCGGTCTTGATCTGACCGCAGTTGAGCGCCACGGCGAGGTCGGCAATGATCGAATCCTCGGTTTCGCCCGAACGGTGCGACATCACCGAGGTGTAGCCGGCGCGGTGTGCGGTTTCGACAGCGTCGAGGGTCTCGGACAGCGAGCCGATCTGGTTGACCTTGACGAGGATCGAGTTGGCAACGCCCATCTTGATGCCCGAAACGAGGCGCTGGGTATTGGTGACGAAGAGATCGTCGCCAACCAGCTGCACGCGCTTGCCGATGGCTTCGGTCAGTGCCTTCCAGCCATCCCAGTCGTCCTCGGCCATGCCGTCTTCGATGGTGATGATCGGATAGCGCGTGACGAGGTCTTCGAGGAAGCGGACGTTGTCGTCCGAGGAGAGCGACTTGCCCTCGCCGACCATCTCGTACTTGCCGTTCTTGTAATATTCGGTCGAGGCGCAATCGAGACCGAGGAACACGTCCTCGCCCGGCTTGTAGCCGGCCTTCTCGATCGAGCGCATGATGAAGCCGAGTGCCTCATCGGCCGAACCGAGATTGGGGGCAAAGCCGCCTTCGTCACCAACATTGGTGTTGTGGCCTTCGGCAGACAGACCCTTCTTGAGGGTATGGAAGATTTCCGAACCGATGCGGATGGCGTCGGCGACGGTTTCGGCGCCGGCTGGCAGGATCATGAATTCCTGCATATCGATCGGGTTGTCGGCATGCTCGCCGCCATTGATGATGTTCATCATCGGCACCGGCAGGACATGAGCGTTTGGTCCGCCGATATAGCGGTAGAACGGCAGTTCGCTCGACTCGGCGGCAGCCTTGGCAACGGCCAGCGATACGCCGAGGATGGCGTTGGCGCCGAGACGGCTCTTGTTCGGCGTGCCATCGAGTTCAATCATGGCCGCGTCGACGGCGAGCTGGTCGAGGCCATCAAGGCCTTCGATTTCCTCGGCGATCACGGTGTTGACGTTCTCGACGGCTTCGGTCACGCCCTTGCCATTATAGAGCGATCCGCCATCACGCAGTTCGACGGCTTCATGCGCGCCGGTCGAGGCGCCGGAAGGGACGGCGGCGCGGCCGAAGCTGCCATCGTCCAGAACCACATCGACTTCGACAGTTGGGTTGCCGCGACTGTCATAGATCTGACGACCCTGGACGTGAATGATTGACGACATAGACAAAGCCCTTCCCAGCGATGTTTTGGACGGTGTGCGCCACTCCTAGACGGAGAGTATGACGAGGAAAAGAGGGCGCGCGAAATTTTCTCTGGTCCTGCCTGTTTCCCGCCAAGTTCGGCACCTGTAACGTTACAAAAAATAGCGGAGGAATCAGAATGTCGCTTGTCAAACAAGTCGCCCACACCTGCATCTTTGCGCGCGATCTCGACGCCGTGGAGGCGTTTTATCGGGACGTCATCGGCGTGGCGCCGAAGTTCAACTTCAAACGCGGCGAGAACCGTATCGGGTTCTATCTCGATTTCGGCAATCGGACCTTCGTCGAGGTCTTCCTCAAGGGCGAAAGCCGCTTCGAGGAAACCAACCAGATCAACCACATCTGCTTTGAGACGGACGACCTCGACGGGTTCATCGCCCATGTAAAGAGCAAGGGAGTAGACATCACCGACAAGAAGCTCGGCGTCGACCACACCTGGCAGGCCTGGCTGGCCGATCCGAGCGGGGTAAAACTCGAGATCTTCCAATACACCGCAGACAGCCTGCAGTTCGCGTCGACGGGCGGCGATTGCCAGGTGAACTGGTAGGCCGAGCCTAAATTCAGACCGGACGGTCGCGCCGCGCGCGGCCGTCAACCGCTTCGGAGGAATGCTACTCCGGACAGCGACCCCAGACCTCGGTTTCAAATGGGGAGACATTGACCGAGACGTCGGGCGACGGCAGCCAGAGATCGAGCCCGCCCTCGAGCCGCTCCCGCATTTCGGCCAGCACAGCGCCGCGCTCTCGCGGATTTTCATCGAGCTCGAACAGCGCGACGATATAATCTTCATCAAATTCAGACGTGAAATGCCGCTCCGTGCCCGGGGTGGCCATCATCTCCGTGGTTCCCTGATCGGCACCATCCGGGCTCACCTGGACGACCCGAAAGCTCTCTGTTCCGGTCGTCTCCATGGTGACGCGCACCTCCCAATCATCGGCGCAGGTCCGTGCAATCGTCTGGGCGAGCCGCCTGCGGTCCGCTTCGGCATCGCCGGACCAGTTGCGGGCCGTGTTGTCGAGGGTGAACCAGCGCCCCTCGATCATCCTGGCGATTTCGGCAGGGGTATTGGGTCCGCCCAGCTTCTCGAACTCCTCCGCCTGCAGCAGCGGGGCGATACGGTCGAGGACTGCAGCGATGTCCTCGCTGGCTGAAGCAGGGCCTGCAAGAAGAGCAGCGGCGAGGATAAGGGGCAATCGCATGGCAATATCTCCGGGTCCGAATCTGCTGATGAGACGTCCGGACGCGGAAAAACCTTGGCCGGAGTTACTCGGACGTCTGACGGATGAAGCCGAAGGCGACGAGCGTGATCACGGCAGCGATGATCATGTAGTAGCCCACCGTGTGCAGACCATAGGTGGAGGCCAGCCAGGTGGCGATATAGGGCGCAAAGGACGCGCCAAAAATGCCGCCGAGATTGAAGGTCAGCGAAGCGCCGGTATAGCGCACAGCCGTCGGGAACGGCGCGGCAAGGGCGGTGCCGAGGGGCCCATAAGTCATGCCCATCAGCGCAAAGCCGATGCAGAGGAAGCCCAGCACGCCCCAGACATTGCCTGACCCGAGCAGCGGCGAGAGGATCAGGCCGAAGATGGCGATGCTGATCGAGACGCCGACCATCACCCGTCGCATGCCGAACTTGTCAGCCAGAACCGCGGCAAGCGGAATGAAAATGCCGAAGAACACGACGCCCACCATCTGCAGCACGAGGAATTCCTCGCGACCATAGCCGAGCGCTCCCGTACCGTAGCTCAGCGAGAACACGGTCATGATGTAGAACAAGACGAAAGTCGCCAGCGCCGCCATGGTGCCGAGCAGGAGGCTCATCTTGTGCGAGCGGAACACGTCCACGAACGGCACTTCCACGCGCTCGGACTTCTCGATCGCCTCGGCAAATTCGGGCGTCTCGGTGATCTTGAGGCGGATGAAGAGGCCGACAATCACCAGCAGAGCGCTGGCGAGGAACGGCACGCGCCAGCCCCAGCTCATGAAGGCTTCATCGCCGAGGAAATGGGCCAGCACGAGGAAAATCGTGGTGGCGAGGAAGAAGCCGACCGGCGCCCCCAGCTGCGGGAACATGCCGTACCAGGCTTTCTTGTCCTCAGGAGCGTTTTCGGTGGCGAGCAGAACCGCCCCGCCCCATTCACCGCCAAGGCCAAGCCCCTGCCCCAGACGGCACAGCGCCAGCAGCAGCGGCGCGAAAATGCCGATTTGTGCATAGGTCGGCAGCACCCCGATGAGAACGGTGGAGATGCCCATGGTGAGCAGAGCCGCTACCAGCGTCGCCTTGCGACCGACCTTGTCACCGAAATGGCCGAAGAAGGCTGCGCCTATCGGACGGGCCAGAAAGGCGATGGCGAAGGTCGCCAGCGAGCTCAGCAGCGCCGAATTTTCATCGGTCGCCGGGAAGAAAAGCTGAGGAAAAACAATGACCGCCGCGGTCGCGTAGATGTAGAAATCGAAGAACTCGATCGTGGTGCCGATCATGCTGGCGGCGAGCACCCGACGTGCTGAATTGCGTGGCGGTGCCGTATCGGGCGAGAGAGGTGCGGTGCTCATTGGGATCCGGGATATAATTTATGGGCTGGCTGGCGCGCCCCCATCCCGAAATACCGCGCCGGACCGTTAAGCCGCCGGGAGTACCGCACGGTACGCACCCATGCAAGCCTATTTGGCCCGCCCCACTGGCCCGGAAACCGAACGGATTGTTCAGTCTTCGCGCTTGTGGCCGTCGATATGTTTGTCAGCCTTGGATTTTTCCGCCTCGGCCTTTTGCCGCTCGGCTTTGGTGCGCCCAAATTTAATGCGATTGGCCTCGGCCGTCGCGTCCTTCTCGACGCGCGCCTTGGCTTTCCGGGCTTTGGAGAGGGAGAGAATCTCGGCCATCTGGGAACCTCGTGAGCTGGGGTAAAATAGCACACGCCGCGTGCGGAGAGGAGCGGACATAGAAAAAGGGCCCCGAAGCGAACACTCCGGAGCCCTGAAAATAAAAAACCTAGACCAGCCGGCTCTGTTCCATCGCGGCAGCGATGAAGCTGGTGAACAACGGATGCGGCTCGAACGGCTTGGACTTCAGTTCCGGATGGAACTGCACGCCGATGAACCACGGGTGATCGGTCCGCTCGACGATCTCGGGCAGCTTGCCATCGGGCGAGACGCCGGAGAACAGCAGGCCATTCTTCTCGAGGAGCTTGCGATAATCCATGTTCACCTCATAGCGGTGACGATGGCGCTCGGAGATCCGGGTCGAGCCATAGATGTCGGCCACGCGCGAGCCGCGCACCAGCTGGGCCGGATAGGCGCCCAGGCGCAGCGTGCCACCGAGATTGCCTTCGGTGTCGCGGGTTTCGGTTTCGTTGCCCTTTACCCATTCGGTCATCATGCCAACGATCGGCTCCTTGGTCGGACCGAATTCGGTGGACGAGGCATTCTTGATGCCGGCCGTGTTGCGGGCAGCCTCGATGCAGGCCATCTGCATGCCAAAGCAGATGCCGAAATAGGGCACGTCCTTGGTGCGGGCGAAACGGGCCGCCTCGATCTTGCCGGCCGAACCACGCTCACCAAAGCCGCCCGGCACCAGGATGCCGTGGACATGCTCGAGATAGGGCGCCGGCTCGTCGCGCTCGAAGACTTCCGAGTCGATCCACTGCAGATTGACCTTCACCTTGTTGGCGATGCCGCCATGGGTCAGGGCTTCCGACAGCGATTTGTAGGCGTCCTTGAGGCCGGTATACTTGCCCACGATGGCGATGTTCACTTCGCCTTCGGGGTTGTGGTAGCGGCGGGACACTTCTTCCCAGGCGGTCAGATCCGGCTCGGGCGCATCGGTGATGCCGAAGGTCGCGAGGATTTCGCGGTCGAGGCCTTCCTGGTGGTAGGCCACCGGCACGTCGTAGATCGAAGCGACATCAAGACCCTGGATAACGGCGCTTTCGCGGACGTTACAGAAGAGGCTGAGCTTCTTCTTTTCGCCTTCCGGGATCGGACGGTCGCAACGGACAAGCAGCACGTCCGGCGAGATGCCAATGGAGCGCAGCTCCTTGACCGAGTGCTGGGTCGGCTTGGTCTTGAGTTCACCGGCCGACGGAATATAGGGCATCAGCGTCAGGTGCAGATACGCCACCTGGCCGCGCGGCAGCTCGTTGCCGAGCTGGCGAATGGCTTCAAAGAACGGCAGGCCTTCAATGTCGCCCACCGTGCCGCCGATCTCGACGAGCACGAAGTCAAAGTCCTCATTGCCGTCGAGCACGAAGGCCTTGATGGAGTCGGTCACATGCGGGATCACCTGCACCGTGGCACCGAGGAATTCGCCCTTGCGCTCTTTGGTGAGCAGGTCCGAATAGATGCGGCCCGAGGTGATATTGTCGCGCTTGTTGGCAGCGCGACCAGTGAAGCGCTCATAGTGCCCCAGGTCGAGGTCCGTCTCGGCACCATCATCGGTGACGAAGACTTCGCCGTGCTGGGTCGGCGACATGGTGCCGGGGTCGACATTGAGATAGGGGTCGAGCTTCCTCAGGCGGACTTTATAGCCGCGGGCCTGGAGCACAGCGCCGAGAGCCGCTGATGCAAGACCTTTGCCGAGAGAGGAGACCACGCCTCCGGTGATGAATACGTACCGAGCCATGGGCGATCACCATAAATCAAAACAGTCACGATTCGCAGGGCGCGATTGCGCACTACACAAAAGAAGAAGGGGATGTTTCCATCCCCTTTTCGGCTTCGCCTTGCGGCGGGTCAGTTGCCGGGCGTCGGAGCCGGCGTCTGGGTCGTTTCCGGCACTGCGGCCGCTGGAGCTTCGGGGACCGGAAGGTCACCGGTGCCGGTAGCAGCAGGAGCAGCGGGCGTCACTGGAGCGGTCGGCAGCGGCAGGTCAGAAGTCGAATCGCCCTGCAGTGCGTTCAGTGCATCCAGAACATTGCCCGGAGCCTCGCCACCATCGGTGGTCGCGGCACGATCCAGAATGGACGAGGTGCTGCGATCGAGCTCGCTCAGAATGGTCAGGCCAATGGCCGTAGCGAAGAACAGCGTCGCCAGAATAGCGGTCGTGCGGGTGAGAAGGTTAGCCGATCCACGGGCTGTCACCAGGCCGCCGCCGCCGCCACCACCAATGCCAAGGGCTCCGCCTTCGGAACGCTGGATCAGGATCACGGCAATCAGCGCCAAAACGATCAGCAGATAGGCAACAATCAGTACGTTCGCCATAGGTTTTCGTCTTCGCGTCAGTCAAGAGTTGGCGGCGTCATACACGCCTCAAACGGCAAATGCCAGACCGTTGCGGCGAAATTCGCCGCAACCGCGCCCTGCAGTCACCTCATACCGATGAGATAATGGTGTAGAAGTCCTTTGCCAAGAGGCTCGCGCCCCCGACAAGGCCACCATTGACGTTTTCAATGGCCAAAATCTCGCGCGCATTCACAGGTTTGAGCGAACCGCCATAAAGAATGCGAATCTGCGCGCCCTTCTCGCCGAACCGTTCGACGAGGCGATCGCGGATATTGGCGTGCATCTGGCGGATATCGTCATTGCTCGGCGTGCGGCCGGTGCCAATAGCCCAGATCGGCTCATAGGCAACAATGACTTCATGCTGGCCGGCAGCGTCCGGAACCGAGGACGCCAGCTGCGCTGCAACCACGCTTTCGGCCTGCCCGGCATCGCGTTCCGCCTCGGTTTCCCCAACGCAGATGATCGGCTTGAGGCCGGCGCCGATGGCGGCTTCGGCTTTGGCGCGAACGAGATCATCGGTTTCGTGGTTATCGGCGCGACGCTCGGAATGGCCGACAATCACATATTGAGCCCCGACATCGGCCAGCATGCCGGCAGAAACTTCACCTGTGTGGGCGCCAGCGGCTTCCACATGACAATTCTGCCCCCCGGCCATGATACCGCTAGAGGCGCCCTGTGCGGCGACGGCTGCCAGCAGAGTGGCCGGCGGACAAACGACCACAACCGCACGCGGGGCCTCGCCAGTGGTGAGCAGCTGGGCGAGCGCAGAAAGTTCTTCCAGCGAGCTCGTAAGCCCGTTCATCTTCCAATTTCCGGCGATTAGCGGTGAGATGGTCGTCAATCTTGCTACTCCTACCTCTTGCGCCGGGATAGGCTTTGCCCTAACCCCGGCTATCGAAAAGTCTTACTAGTCCGGGTGGTCTTGTGGGTAAAGCCCACGCCCCCATAAACTGGAACGTGTGAAATGCTCGATGGTTTGCGTTCGTTTGCAAAATCTTGGCCTGGCAAGATCATGGGGGCCTTCCTCCTGGTCGGTGTGGCCGGGTTCGGCATCAACAACGTGATCACCGATCTGGGCAGCAACACTGTTGCCCGTGTCGGTGATGAAGAGATCAAGTCGCGCGAATTCCTGCGTGCCTACCAGAACCAGGTGAGCCGTTTCGCCGGCCAGCTCGGGCGCGTCCCGACCATGGCCGAAGCCGAATCCCTTGGCCTGCCGACCGCTGTGCTGCTCGGACTTTCCGAAGGCGCTGCGATGAACCAGCTGGCCAAGCAGATGGGGCTGGGCGTGTCCGAGGACAAGCTGGGCCAGATGCTGCGCGCCGATCCGTCCTTCCAGGGCACGCTGGGCAATTTCGACCCCACCAGCTTCAAGCAGGTGCTGCAGGCCAGCGGCTGGACCGAATCCGAATATTTCGAAGCCCGCGCCAATGAAGCCAAGCGCGATCAGCTGCTGCGCACGCTGTTCATCGACGACGCCATGCCCGAAGTGGCGGCGCAGCTGATCGCCAATTATGGCGCCAGCCAGCGCACCATCGAATATATCACGCTGAACGAAACCAATATCGAGGCGCCCGCCGCCCCGACCGAGGCAGAGCTCGCCGCTTATCTGAGCGAGCACCAGGGCGAATACCGCACCGTCGAAACCCGCCGCGTGCAGATGCTCGACCTGTCGATTCCCGCTCTCGCCGCCGGCAAGACCATCGACGAAGCCGCCATCGCTGCCGAATACGAGCGCACCAAGGACAATCTGGCCACGCCCGAGCGCCGCACCATCGAGCAGGTGGTTTTGTCCACACCCGAGCAGCAGGCAGCCTTCGAGACCGGGATCGCCGCCGGTACCGACTTTGCCACCCTGCTTGCTGAGAACGGCCTGACCTCCAACCCGATCGGCACCCGCACCCGCGACCAGGTCACCGACACCGTGCTCGCCAACAGTGCCTTTTCTCTGCCCGAGAACGGCATTGCCATCATCGATGGTGTTGCCGGCCGTCGCGCCATTCACATTTCGGCCATCGAGCCGGCAGGCACACCGACTCTTGAAGAAGCCAGCGAAGCCATCTCGGCCCGCCTCGCCTCCACCCAGGCCCGCAGCGAAATCAACGAGATTCTCGATCAGGTCGAAGAACTGCGCGCGGCCTTCCGCCCGTTGGCGGAGATTGCCGGTCGCTTCAACCTCGATCTCTACGAGGCCGAAGTCACGTCCGGTGGCGTCGAGCTGAGCATCCTGCCCCACCTGACCCCGGAAGACCGTCCGCGCGTCACCCAGGCCATTTTCCGCGCCACCGAGGGTCAGCTGACGCCGTCCCTGCCGATGGCCGGCAATGCGCACCTCTTCTTCGAACTGCTTGGCATTGAGCCGGCACGCGACCAGACGCTGGACGAAGTCCGCGACGAGATCACGACTGCGATGATTGAAGAGCGCTCCAACAATGCGCTGCTGGCCGAAGCCGCTGCCATCGTGCAGCGTCTCGAGGCTGGTGAGCAGATCGCCGATGTCGCGATGTCGATGAACCTCTTCCCGCAGATCTCGACGCCCTTCTCCCGCTTCGGCTCGGATGATGGCAGCATCGACAATGTCGTCGCCCAGGAAGCCTTCAACGGCGGCCCGGACCATGCCGGTTCGGTCGTCTCCAGCACCGGCGAGTTCTACGTCTTCCAGGTCGTGGACAGCTCCACGGCAGGCGAAGGCCTCGACGCAGAGACAATGGCGGCGCTTTCGAGTGAAGCCCGCGCCGGCCTCTACAGCGAATTCGTCACCGCCATGCGCGATGACGTCGGCCTGCGCATCAACCAGCAGGCGCTCACGCAATTGCTGACCCTCAATTACGGCCAGTAAGACACTCTAACTTCAACCGGATCAGACATGATGGACGACGATTTTTCCAAGCGCTTTGCAGAGCAATACCAGGCCGGCAAATCGCAGATCGTCTGGCGTCGCATCGTGGCTGATCTGGAAACGCCGATTGGGACCTATCTCAAGCTCGCCCAGGGCCGGACGCATTCGTTCCTGCTCGAGAGCGTTCAGGATGGGACAACCCGCGGTCGCTATTCGATCATTGGCCTGCTGCCCGATCTCATCATGAAGGTGGAAGACGGCAAGGCCCTGATCAATCGCACGGCCCAGATCAGCCCAGACGCCTTCGAGCCGCTGCCCGGCCTGCCGCTCGACGCCCTGCGCGATCTCGTGGCGGAAAGCCAGATCGACATGCCCGCGACCCTGCCGCCGCAATCGGCCGGCGTCTTCGGCTATCTCGGCTATGAGATGGTGCGGTACATGGAAGTGCTGCCCAACCACAATCCCGACGAGATGGGCACCCCCGAAGCGGTGCTGATGCGCCCCTCGCTGCTGGCCGTTTTCGACACGGTCAAGGACGAGCTCTATCTCACGGCGCCGGCCTATGTGCGTGACGGCGTCACCGCCCGTCAGGCGCTCGAGGCGGCCGAAGCCCGCATCGACGACGCCATTGCCCGCCTGGGCCAGGCCATGCCGGCCACCAGCGCCCTGCCCGACCTTGAAGCCATCAACGTCACCAGCAACACCAGCCGCGATGACTATTTCGCCATGGTGGCCAAGGCCAAGGACTACATCACCGCCGGCGACATTTTCCAGGTCGTGCTGAGCCAGCGTTTTTCGGCAGACTTCACCCTGCCGCCGACTGCGCTCTACCGCGCGCTGCGCCGCACCAATCCCAGCCCCTACATGTATTTCCTTGATTTCGGCGGCTTTGCCGTTGCCGGATCGAGCCCGGAAATCCTCGTGCGGGTCCAAGACGGCGAGGTCACCATCCGTCCCATCGCCGGCACCCGCAAGCGCGGCGCCACGCCGACGCGCGACAAGGAACTGGCCGAAGAGCTGCTGAGCGACCCCAAGGAACTGGCCGAGCACCTGATGCTGCTCGATCTCGGCCGCAACGATGTCGGCCGTGTCGCCAAGATCGGCACCGTGAAGGTCACCGACAAGTTCTTCCTCGAATATTATTCCCACGTCATGCACATCGTCTCCAACGTCGTGGGCGAGCTCGATCCGCAGTATGACTTCGTCGATGCGCTCTCGGCCGGCTTCCCGGCGGGCACCGTCTCGGGCGCACCAAAAGTGCGCGCGATGGAAATCATCGACGAGCTCGAACGCTCGCGTCGCGGCATCTATGGCGGCTGCGTCGGCTATTTCGGTGCAGATGGCACCATGGACACCTGCATCGTGCTGCGCACCGGCATCGTCAAGGACGGCAAGCTCTATGTGCAGTCCGGCGCCGGCATTGTCGCCGACAGCCAGCCCGAGCTTGAACAGCTCGAATGCGAGAACAAGGCCCGCGCCCTTTTCAGCGCCGCCGAAGAAACGCTACGCTACGCCGGCGAGGCAGGAGTGGGGCAATGACCAAAATTTTCGAATGCGACCTGTGCGTTACTGCGCAGACGATGACCCGATGGCGGAGCTGGTTCTGATCCTTTCACCAGAACAGCTTATCCAGAGGCAGGCCCGAACATGACCAAAACCCTCGTCATCGATAATTACGACAGCTTCACCTACAATCTCGTCCACTTCCTGGGCGAACTCGGCGCGGAAATGACCGTGCGCCGCAACGACAAGATCACGCTCGAGGAAATCGCCGCGATGGCGCCCGAGGCGATCGTTCTGTCGCCCGGCCCCTGCACGCCCAACGAGGCTGGCATCTGCCTCGCCGTCATCGACCGCTTCAAGAGCGAAATCCCGATTCTCGGCGTGTGCCTCGGCCATCAGGCCATTGGCCAGGCTATGGGCGGCGACGTCATCCGCGCGCCGCACCTCGTCCACGGCAAGACCAGCAAGATCAACCACACCGGCAAGGGCCTCTTCCGCGGCCTCAATGCGGGCTTTGAGGCGACGCGCTACCACAGCCTCATCGTCAAGCAGGAAACCCTGCCCGAGACGCTCGAAGTGACCGCCACCACCGAGGATGGCCTCATCATGGGCATGCAGCACAAGACCCTGCCGGTCCACGGCGTGCAGTTCCACCCCGAGAGCATCGCCAGCGAAAACGGCCATGCGCTGCTGCAGAACTTCCTCAACATTGCCCGCGACTTCACCGGAAAGAAGGCCGCCTGATGGATATCAAGCAAGCCCTCCACAAAATCTCCGAACGCCGCGACCTCACCGGCGAGGAAATGCGCGGCGTGATGCGCATCATCATGTCCGGCGACGCCACGCCCAGCCAGATCGGCGCCTTCCTCATGGGCATGCGCCTCAAGGGCGAAAGCGTCGGTGAAATCGCCGCTGCCGTCTCGATCATGCGCGAAAAGATGATCCCGGTAGATGCCCCAGAAGACGCCGTCGACATCGTCGGCACCGGCGGCGATGGCGTCGGCACGCTCAACATCTCCACGGCCGCCTCGATCCTCGTCGCCTCCATGGGCGTGCCCGTAGCCAAGCATGGCAACCGCGCGCTGTCGTCGAAATCCGGCTCCTCCCAGGCCCTCGAAGCCCTCGGCGTAAAACTCGACCTCGACCCGCCCGGTATCGCCAGGACGATCCGCGAGGCCAATATTGGCTTCATGTTCGCACCGTCACACCATCCGGCGATGAAATATGTGGGCCCGACGCGCACCGAACTGGGCGTCCGCACCATGTTCAACCTGCTCGGTCCGCAGTCCAATCCGGCCAGCGTTCGCCGCTATGTGCTGGGCGTTTACGACCAGCAATGGGTCGAGCCGGTGGCCGCCGCGCTTCTGGCCAACCGCGCCATCAAGGCCTGGGTCGTGCACGGCAGCGATGGCCTCGATGAGCTCACCGTCACCGGCCCGAGCTTCGTCGCCCAGATCGCTGATGGCGACCTCCGCAGCTTTGAGGTGACGCCCGAAGAAGCTGGCCTAAAGCGTTATGAAATAAAGGACATTCTCGGCGGCACGCCGGAAGAGAATGCCCAGGCCATCCACGAACTCTTCGATGGCGCCACCGGCGGCTATCGCGACATCGTGCTGCTCAACGCCGCCGCTGCGCTGATCGTCGCCGAGCGCGCCACCTCGCTGAAGGAAGGCGCCGAGATGGCCGCCGCCGCGCTCGACAGCGGTGCCGCCAAGCAGACACTGGCCAAGTTGGTGGCCGTCTCCAACGGACAGAACTCATGACCGATATTCTCAAGCAGATCGAATCCTATAAGCGCGAGGAAATCGCCGCCGCCAAGGCTGCTCGCCCCTGGGCCGAAGTCGTGGCCGAAGCCCACGACCAGCCGGCGCCGCGTGGCTTCCTCAACGCCATCAAGGCCAAGCGCGCTGCCGGCGACTATGCCCTCATCGCTGAGGTGAAAAAGGCCAGCCCCTCCAAGGGCCTCATTCGCGCCGACTTCAACCCGGCGGAGATCGCCAAGGATTATCAGACCGCCGGCGCCGCCTGCCTCTCCGTCCTCACCGATCGCCCCAGCTTCCAGGGCGCGCCGGACTACCTCAAGCAGGCGCGCGCTGCCACCAATCTACCGGCGCTGCGCAAGGACTTCCTCTTCGAGACCTACCAGGTCGCCGAAGCCCGCGCCTGGGGCGCCGACTGCATCCTCATCATCCTCGCCGCCGTCGACGACGAAATGGCCCGCTACCTTCTTGATTCTGCGAAGGAATGGGGCATGGATGCGCTGGTCGAAGTCCACGACCGGGAGGAAATGGACCGTGCCCTGGCGCTCGATGCGGAGTTCATCGGCATCAACAACCGCAATCTGCGCACGTTCGAAACCTCGCTGGATACGTCCATTAACCTTGCTTCAGGCCTGCCATCCAATGTGACGCTCGTCAGCGAAAGCGGGATCATGACCCACGAGCATGTCCGCATGCTCGACGAAAAGGCCGGGATCGGCACCTTCCTCGTCGGCGAAAGCCTGATGCGCCAGGACGATGTGGTCGCGGCAACGCGCACCCTCCTCCAGGGCGCCAGCGTGGCGGCCGTCTGATGAGCGAGCAGCACCTCACCCATCTCGATGCCAAGGGACAGGCCCACATCGTCGATATCGGCGAAAAGGCCATCACCAGGCGTCGAGCCGTGGCCCAGGCGCGTCTCACCGGCGAGGCGGAAACCATCGCCACCATCATGGGGGGGAGCCTCCAAAAGGGCGACGCTCTCGCCGTTGCCCGCATTGCCGGCATCATGGCCGCCAAGAAAACCGCTGATCTGATTCCGCTCTGCCACCCCATCCCGCTGACCAAGGTTAGCGTCGAGATCGAGCGCGATGGCGACGGCGCTATCCTCATCCTTGCCACGGCCGAAACCACCGGCCAGACCGGGGTCGAGATGGAGGCCCTTGTCGCCGCCTCGACCGCAGCGCTGACCCTTTACGACATGGCCAAGGCCATCGACCGCGCCATGGTCGTGACCGACATGTGTCTCGTCGAAAAGTCCGGCGGAAAATCCGGCGATTTCCGGCGCGCGCCATGAGCCTGCTGCCGGTCGACGAGGCCCTTGCCGCCATTCTGGCCCGCGTGCCAGAGATTGCGCCCGAAGAGGTCGACCTCTCCGCCGCGGCCGGGCGCGTTCTCGCCGCCCCGATCATTGCCCAGCATGACCAGCCGCCCTTCGACGCCAGCGCCATGGACGGCTACGCCCTCCGCGCCGCCGATGTGGCGCCCGACCAGTGGCTCGACATCGTCGGCACCTCGCAGGCCGGCGCCGGTTTTATTGGGACGGTTGGCCCCGGTCAGGCCATCCGCATTTTCACTGGCGCGCCCGTCCCGCCCGGCGCCGATACGGTCATCATGCAGGAAGAGGCCGTCCGCGACGGCAATCGAGTACGCTTCACCGCCCCTGCCCGCCTCGGCCACTCCATCCGTCCCCGCGGCAATGATTTTTCCACCGGCCATATCCTCGTCGAACCCGGCACGCGCCTTCAGCCGATGCAAATCGCTGTCGCCGCTGCGGCCAATTGCGGCTCGCTTGCTGTCGCCCGCCGCCCACGCATCGCGCTTCTCGCCACCGGGGATGAACTCGTCCTCCCCGGCACGCCGCTCGGCCCCGATCAGATCGTCGCCTCCAACAGTTTCGGGCTCGCGCCGCTCTTTGCGCCCTATGCCAACGATGTGGTCGACCTCGGCATCGTGCCGGACCGGATCGACCTGCTCCGCGATACGCTCGCCCGCGCCTTTGCTGATGAGCCCGACATTCTCGTCACCACGGGCGGCGCCAGCGTCGGCGAGCATGATCTGGTGCAGGATGTCCTCAAAGATCTGGGCGTCACCCTCGATTTCTGGCGCATCAACATGCGGCCGGGCAAGCCGCTGATGTTCGGCACGCGCGGAAAAACCCTCGTCTTCGGCCTGCCCGGCAATCCGGTTTCGGCCATGGTCACGGCCCTGGTTTTCGTCCTGCCCGCGCTCCGCAAATGGCTGGGCCAGCCCCCACAGGCGTCTTGGCGCCTGCCACTCCTTGCGCCCACGCCGCCGAACACGGCGCGCCGCCATTTCATGCGCGCCCAGCTCGTCCACACCGACACGGGCCCGGGCCTGCTGCCCATCTCCCAGACCGACAGCGGCCACACTTCATCCCTCTCGCGGGCCGACATGCTGATCATCCAGCCCGAGCACGATCCCGGTCAGCCCATCGGCGCGCTGGTTGAGGCCCTGCCGATCAATTTCGGCTAGATCGTCCAGACTCTTGCAGAACATAGACGGAACGCGTATGGTCGTTCCGTCTATGTTCCGATTCTGGGCTCGAGGGGCAAATGCTGACGCGCAAACAACATGAATTGCTGATGTTCATCCACGAAAGGATGAAGGAATCCGGCATTCCCCCCTCCTTTGACGAGATGAAGGACGCGCTCGACCTCGCTTCCAAGTCGGGTATCCACCGGCTCATCACTGCTCTGGAAGAACGCGGTTTTATCCGCCGCCTGCCGAACCGGGCCCGGGCGCTGGAGGTGGTCAAACTTCCCGATTCGATGAACCCCTCGCTCGGCGGTCGCAAAGTGCGGTTCGAGCCGGAAGTCATCGAGGGAAATCTCGGCAAGGTGGCCTCGCCACCGGCGCGCAGCACCGACGATTATGCTCGCCCGATCTCGATCCCGGTCATGGGCCGCATCGCCGCCGGTACGCCGATCGAGGCGATCCAGAGCCATTCCCACACCATTGCCGTGCCGCCTGAAATGCTCGGGCCCGGCGAACACTATGCGCTTGAAGTGCGCGGCGATTCCATGATCGACGCCGGCATTTTTGATGGCGACACCGTGCTCATCAAGAAGCAGGAAGTTGCCTCGACCGGCGAGATCGTTGTCGCCCTCGTCGATGACGAGGAAGCCACGCTCAAGCGCCTGCGCCGCAAGGGCAATACCATCGCCCTCGAGGCGGCCAACCCCGCTTACGAAACCCGCATCTTCCCGCCCGACCGCGTCAAGGTCCAGGGGCGCCTGGTTGGCCTCCTGCGAAAATACTGATGTCGCCGGATCGCGCCTCGCCGGAAACGGTGATGGCGCGTTACGCCGAGTGCATCAATCGGCACGACTTTTCCCTGCTCGTGCCGCTCATCCATCCCGACGCCAGTTTCTGGTTCAGTTCGGGCACCCACAATGGGATCGAGGCTGCCCGCGCCGCCTTCGAAGCCACCTGGCGCAAGCTTGCCGATGAAACCTACTGGCTTGAGGATCTCAGCTGGATTGCCGTCGGCGATACTGCCGCCAGCTGCACCTATGCCCTCCACTGGCGCGCCACTATTGACGGCCATCCCGCCCAAGGCAGCGGCCGCGGCACCACAATCCTCGGCCGCGCCCCCGACGGCTGGCGCATCCGCCACGAGCACCTCAGCCCCTTTCCGCCGATTGCCCACCCCAGTGTCCAGAAAGTTTGCCCTGTGGTTGTCCGGGGCAGCGGCCGGGATCAGGAAATCCTCGTCTTCCACCACCCCCAGGCGGGCGTGCAATTGGTCAAGGGCACGCTGGAGCCCGGCGAAGATCCGGTAACCGGCGACCTACGGGAATTAGCGGAAGAATCCGGTCTCACTGGCCGCGCCGCGGCCGTTCTGGGCACCAGCGACGAGATCGTCGACGGGCAGCTGTAGCATTTCGTAAAAGCGACAGTACCGCCGCCCCCTGACCGCTTCGACTTCTTCACCCGTGATGACGGCGGGCACCTCTTCTCGTTCTTCTGGTGGCGTGTCCGGGATGATCCGGGTACCGACTGGCACATTGACTTCATAAGGGCGCTCGCATTCGTCAGGTCCCACTTGAGCGACTAGACAGCCGCGCAAACCATCGCGTTTCACCACTGGATGACCAGGACAATTGCGCGGCCGCACCAAATCCACCGCGAGCGCGATCTGTCCCTCCCCCTACCAGGGGGAGGCCAGGAGGGGGTGTCTGCTTATGGGCCAACACCCGGCCCCACTTGTTCCCCTTATCCCCGCCCCCAAATTCCCATGCCATCATCCCCCCGTTCCCGCCGATAACACGCGGCGCCGACGAAGCGTCGGGCGGGGAGACGGGCCGCACGGGACGGGCCGCACGGGGTCGCTTGGGCGGGGGCGTGGATGCCGAACACCGGCCGGTGCCGGTTCTGCCTTTCGGGGTCATGCCTCGACGCAGTTCCCAGCACCACCCGCAAGGGGGCCGCTCAAGGCATGCGCCCAAAAAACCGGTCGTGGGAAGCGGCTTTCGCCTCTTCTATTTCTACTATTTCGGGGCGAAAGCCGCTTTTCACCGCGTGCCCGTAGCGCATCGCGACCGTGTCCCCGCGACGCTCCCCTGGAGCCGGGCGGCGTTTCGGCATGTCCATGGAGCGGCAAGCCCTCGGACAAGACAGGCAATAAAAAACTCCCCCGCCATGCGGCGAGGGAGTGAGTCGCAAAATGCCTTGCGTCAGTGGTTGTCGCGCGGAATCCCTTCGGTCTGCGCGATCCGCTGGTATTTTTCCGCCGGCTTAAGAATGGCACCGTTGCCGAGCTGGTCGACGAGGCCGCGCTGGATTTCCTGCCAGGGCGTCTGGTGCTTGGGGAATTTATAGCCGCCATCGGCTTCGAGCGCGGCGCGGCGGGTGGCGATTTCCTCGTTCGAAATCAGGATATCGGCCTCGCCCTTGTTGAGGTCGATGCGCACCCGGTCACCCGTCTTGAGGATGGCGAGGTTGCCGCCAGCCGCCGCTTCCGGGGAAGCATTGAGGATGGACGGAGAACCCGATGTGCCCGACTGGCGACCGTCGCCGATGCAGGCCAGCGAGTGGATGCCCTTCTTGATGAGGTAATCGGGCGGCCGCATATTGACGACTTCCGCTGCACCCGGATAGCCGATCGGACCCGCGCCACGCATGAACAGCAGCGTGTGCTCGTCGATATCGAGCGAGGGATCATCGATCCGGTGGTGATAGTCCTCGGGACCATCGAACACCACCGCCTTGCCCTCGAACATGCCCGGATGCTCGGGGTCGGAGAGATAGCGGTCGCGGAATTCCGGCGAGATCACGCTGGTCTTCATGATGGCGTTGTCGAAGAGATTGCCGCGCAGCACGAGGAAACCAGCTTCGGCCTTGAGCGGATTGTCGAAAGTCCGGATGACCTTGTCGTCCTCGATCACCGTGTTGCGGCAATTCTCGCCCATTGTCTTGCCGTTGACGGTCGGCGCGTTCTCATGAATGAGGCCGTGCTTCATCAACTCGTTGACCACCGCGGGAACGCCACCGGCGTGGTAATAATCCTCGCCCAGATATTCGCCCGCGGGCTGCATGTTCACCAGCAGCGGCACCTTGTGCCCATGCGCCTGCCATTCGTCGATATTGAGTTCGACGCCGATATGGCGAGCGATGGCATTGATATGGATCGGCGCATTGGTCGACCCGCCGATGGCCGAGTTGACCACGATGGCGTTGAGGAAGTTTTCCTTGGTCAGGATGTCGGAGGGCTTCAGATCCTCATGCACCATCTCCACCGCACGCTTGCCGGTGCGATAGGCCATTTCCTGGCGGTCGCGATAGGGCGCCGGAATGGCCGCCGAACCCGGCAGCTGCATACCGAGAGCCTCGGCCAGCGAGTTCATGGTCGAGGCCGTGCCCATGGTGTTGCAATAGCCGGTCGACGGGGCCGACGAGGCAACGAGCTCGATGAATTTCGGATAGTCGATCTCGCCGGCGGCCAGCATCTGGCGGGCCTTCCAGACGATGGTGCCCGAACCGGTCCGTTCGCCCTTGTGCCAGCCATTGAGCATGGGGCCCACAGACAGCGCGATGGCCGGAATGTTGACGGTTGCCGCGCCCATCAGCATGGCAGGCGTGGTCTTGTCGCAACCGATGGTCAGCACGACGCCGTCGAGCGGATAGCCATAGAGCACTTCGACGAGACCGAGATAGGCAAGGTTGCGGTCAAGGCCCGCCGTCGGGCGCTTGCCGGTCTCCTGGATCGGATGGACCGGGAACTCGATGGCAATGCCACCGGCCTCGCGGATACCTTCGCGGACGCGCTCGGCCAGCACCACGTGGTGACGGTTGCAGGGGCTGAGGTCCGAACCGGTCTGGGCGATGCCGATGATCGGCTTGCCGGACTGCAGCTCCTCGCGCGACACGCCATAGTTCATGTAGCGCTCGAGATAGAGCGCGGTCATGTCCGGATTGTCGGGATTGTCGAACCACGCGCGCGAACGCAACTTGCGAGCGCCGTTGCCGCCATTCTCTGCAGTCATATTGCTTGTTCCTTGAAGTGTCCGCCGAAGCGAACGCGGGCCTTGAGTTGCATCGTTCTATCACGCCAAACGGCGCTGTGAATGTGTCTGGCGTAAAAAATCATACAATTTCGTCTCACGGAACGTTAAGGGGAAGACATCTGTCGGAACGCCGCAAAAATCTTACCTGGCGAGCGGACCGGCACTGGTGATTGATCTTGGCGGGAGATGGAGAGCCATGAATGCGCTCGATGGGGGTTTCCGGGTTCGCCGAACTTGGATTAGGGTCCCGCCGAATTCAGAGGCGTGCTGGGGAGGTTCGGCAGGTGAGTGAGTCTGTGGCTTGGATTGCCGTTGATTGGGGAACGTCCAATCTGCGGGCTTGGGGGATGAGCGAGAGCGGCGCCATTGTGGCCACCGCCAGTTCGGACCGGGGCATGGGCAAGCTCCAGCGCGAGGAATTTTCTGGCGCGCTGGGCGAGATCGTCGAGGCACTGCAGGTGTCAGAACCGGTTGATGTCCTCATCTGCGGCATGGCTGGGGCCCGTCAGGGCTGGATCGAAGCGCCCTATCTCGAAGCCCCCACGGATCTGCGCGGCCTTCATGCCGGCGCGGTCCATCCCGATGCCGGCACTGACCGCTATACCGTCTCGATCCTTCCCGGCGTCTGCCAACGCACCGGCGGCGAAAATGTCATGCGCGGCGAGGAAACCCAGCTGCTCGGGCTCGCGAGTCTCATCCCCGGCTATTCGGGTCTCGTCTGCCTTCCGGGCACGCATTCGAAATGGGCACGGCTCGACGGCACGCGGATCGAGAGTTTCACCACCGCAATGACGGGTGAAATCTTCGAAATCCTAAAAACTCACTCGGTGCTGCGCCACTCCCTCGGCGGTGAGCTCGACGGGCCGACGCGGGAGGCGGGCTTTGACGCCGGCGCTGCCGATGGCTTGGCAAGGCCTGCGGATCTCCTTGGGCAATTGTTCCGTGTGCGCGCTGCCGCCCTTCTCTCAGACCGCGACGCCGCCTGGTGCGCCGGCTATCTCTCGGGCCTGCTCATCGGCACCGAGATTGCCGCCAATCGAGACCAGATCGGTAACCACCCCGTTCCGCTTATCGGCTCGGCTGGCCTTTGCGCCCTCTATGTCCGGGTGCTGGAAATGGCCGGCGCCTCGGGCCGCATCGTCGATGCGACCGAGGTCGTCCTCGCCGGTCTCAAAACTGCCCGCGCCAACGCCTGAAGGATCCTGCTGCCATGTCCCATCGCCACATCATCGCCATCCTGCGCGGCATCACCCCCGAAGAAGCCGTGCCCGTGTGCACAGCGCTTGTTGAGGCCGGGATTACTCTCATCGAGGTTCCGCTCAATTCCCCCAACGCCACCGAGAGCATTTCCCGCGCCGCAGCGGCTCTGTCGGACAGGGCTGAGATCGGCGCTGGCACGGTTCTCTCTGAGGAAGACGTGCGCGCCGTTGCCCAGGCGGGTGGCACGTTCATCGTGTCTCCCGACACCCATGAGCCAGTAATCGCCGAGACTGTGCGGCTTGGCCTGAAATCCTATCCGGGCGTGTTCAGCCCAAGCGACGCGTTCCGGGCGATCCGCGCCGGCGCAACGGGCCTTAAATTCTTCCCCGCCGAAGTGCTGGGATCAAAGGGGATCAAGGCCCTGAAGGCCGTGCTGCCCCCGTCCCTACCGCTCTATGCAGTGGGCGGGGCCAATCCCGACAATTTCGATGAGTTCTTTGCTGTCGGCTGCGCCGGCTTCGGCCTTGGAACTTATATTTATACCCCCGGCCGCAGCGCCGCCGAAGTCGGCCAGCGCGCCGCCACGGCAGTTGCCGCCTATGACAAGGGAGCCACGGCATGACCGAGACGGCACGCCTGCTTATCGACAGCAAATGTTCACTGGGCGAAGGCCCGATCTGGCATCCCGGCCGGCAGCAATTGTTCTTCTTCGATATCGTCGAACAAAGCCTCTATGCCGCCGATGAGACCGGCGAGATCGTCGAGAGCTGGCTGTTCAACGAAAGCGTTGCGGCAGCAGCGATCGTCGATAACGACACCTTGGCCATCGCCACGGAAAATGGCCTCATCCGCTTCGACCTCACCGTGGGCGGCATCAACAGGATCGAGGATATCGAGCGCGACGTCCCCACCAACCGTGCCAACGACAGCCGCGTTCATCCCTCCGGGGCCTTCTGGATCGGCACCATGGTCAAGGAAGGAAGCGCCAAGGCCGGCGCCGTCTATCACTACCGGGCGGGCACGCTGACCACGATCATCCCGAGCGCAGCCATTCCCAACGCCACCTGCTTTTCACCGGACGGGCGCATCGCCTATTGGAGCGACACCGCGACCAAAAAGATTATGAAGTGCAAAACCGATCCGCAGACCGGCATGCCGATCGGCGACTGGGAACTGTTCGCTGACGTTTCCGGCCATCGCGGCTCTCCCGACGGCGCCGTCGTGGACAGCGAAGGCTATGTCTGGAACGCCCGCTGGGGCGGCCATTGCGTCGTGCGGCATGCGCCTGACGGCTCGGTCGACCGGGTGATCGAGGTTCCGGCCAGCCAGGTGACCTGTCCATCCTTTGGCGGCAAGGACCTCAAGACCCTCTTCATCACCACCGCAGCCATCGGCCTCTCGGACGAACAGCTGGCCAAGGAACCGTCTGCGGGCGGCGTCTTCGCCATCGAACTCGACGTCGCCGGTCTGCCTGAATCTACAGTCATCCTCTGAGCACTCACATGACCATCAGCCCTGCCCTTGGCGTCTGCTACTATCCCGAACACTGGCCTGAAGACTGGTGGGCCCGTGACGCCGAGCGCATGGCTGAGGTCGGCATCAAATATGTCCGCATCGGCGAGTTCGCCTGGTCACGGCTGGAGCCGGCCCCCGGCGATCTGCGGCTCGACTGGATGATCCGCGCCATGGATGTGCTTGGTGCACAGGGGCTGAAAGTCATCGTCGGCACGCCCACGGCAACGCCGCCGCGCTGGATGATCGACAAGCATCCGGACATGCTGGCCGTCGATGCCAACGGCCGCCAGAAGGGGTTCGGATCCCGCCGCCACTACGACTTCTCCCACCTGGGCTATCGGGAAGAGTGCGCCCGCATCACGCAGATTCTCGCGGACGCACTGAGCGATCACCCGGCATTGGGTGGCTGGCAAACCGACAATGAATATGGCTGCCACGGCACGACCTATTCCTATTCGCCGGCAGCGCTGAGTGGTTTCCGCGACTGGCTCGGCAAGCGTTACGGGTCCGTCGAAGCTCTGAACGAGGCGTGGGGCAATGTGTTCTGGTCGATGGAGTACAATTCGCTCGACCAGATCGAGCTGCCAAACCTCTTGGTCTGCGAGCCTATCCCGATCCACGACCTCGATTTCCGGCGCTATTCGTCCGATCAGGTGTCGGCCTTCAACAAGGTCCAGTACGACATCCTCAAGGCCAGGCGCCCGGACCTGCCGGTCATTCATAACTTCATGAGCCGCTACAGTGAGTTCGACCATTATGATCTGGCTGAAACGCTGGATGTGGCGAGCTGGGATTCCTATCCCATCGGCCATCTCGCCGTCAGCGACGAGCCCGACGACACCAAGCGCCAGTACATGCGCCAGGGTGACCCGGATAATGCCGCCTTCCATCACGATCTCTACCGTACCGTCGGTCACGGCCGCTGGTGGATCATGGAACAACAACCGGGTCCGGTGAACTGGGCCCAGTTCAATCCCGATCCCCTGCCCGGCATGGCCCGCCTCTGGGCCTGGGAAGCCTTCGCCCATGGCGCCGAGGTCGTGTCCTACTTCCGCTGGCGTCAGGCGCCGTTCGCGCAGGAGCAGATGCATGCGGGGCTGTTGCGTCCGGACAGCGAACCCGCGCCGGCGTTTGCGGAAGCAAGCCAGGTCGCCCGTGAACTCGCCGCGACAGGCCTTGCAGGAACAGCCGGCAAGGCGCCCCTCGCCCTGGTGTTTGACTATGAGAGCGAATGGGCCTGGGACGTGCAGCCCCAATCGAAGGGCTTCAATCACGGCGCCCATGTCCGCGAAATCTACAGCGCCTTCCGCAAGCATGGTGTCGATATCGACATCCTCTCGCCCAAGACAACGAGCTTTTCCGGCTACGACATCGTCGCCATTCCGGCCCTCTTCGCCTGGTCAGACGAATTGCGCGAAGCCATTGAGAACTTCGATGGCTATCTGCTGATCGGGCCCCGCAGCGGTTCGAAGACCAAGAACTTCTCCATCCCCAGCCGTCTCGGCCCCGATCTGTCGCCCAACCTGCTCGATGCCCGCGTCACCCGGGTAGACAGTGTCCCGGGCCATGTTTCGATTACGGTCAAGGGCGGCGGAGCCACGCGCCTCTGGCGAGAAAAGGTTGAGACGCGCGGAGAGATCGTCATCGAGGACAATGAAGGCGTGCCGGTGCTGATCGCGCAGGGCAAGCTCTTCTACCTCACCGCTAGCGGTGACCGGGCGCTGATCCAGCGCGTCGCCGATCATCTGATTGCCGAGTCCGACCTGCCGGTGCTGAACCTGCCGGCCGGTGTGCGGGCGCGGTGCCGCGGCGGCTACCGCATCTATGTGAACTATTCCACCGGCACCGCCCAGCTGAACCCGTCTTCCGACGAGACCGGCTATGTCGTTGGCGGGGCGGAAATCCCCGGCGCTGGCGTCACTGTCGCCAAACTCGCCACGGCCGATTGATATGGACGATTGCCGGGCGCACATCGAAGCGCCCGGCAGCTGCGTCCCAGGCCAGCCAGTGGACACCGTGCCGCTCCAGCTCATAGGGGCCGATCACCATATTCCCGGATCGACACCAGGCCGGAACGGCCGCCCGGCTGATCACCAGATCATTGCCGAAACAGTCCTCGGCAAAGGCCGCTGCATTGCGCACGATGGCCGTGGTGAACGCGCCATTGCTGACGATGCACTCAAGCCCGTCGCAGCGCGCGCCCGAATGGCTTGCTGCGATCTCGGCCTGATAGTGGCGGCTCCACATCGACGGCAAAGCTGCCCGTGCGTCCGCTGGCTAGCGCCAGCCCATCGCCATCACCATCGCGGATCGCAATAGCCTGCGTCGTATCGGCGATGAGAACATCAGGCCGCGCCGCAAAGCCAAACAGCAGGACGAACGGGACGGCCAGAACCGGACCGAGAAATCGCCATCGCCCCGCGAGAAACGCGAACCAGGCGAGGGAAGCCAGGCCGACCAGCAGCGCCCCATAGGTCAGGAGAGGGTTACCGGTAAACCCGGCGCTCCACCCGGCGACCAGTTCTGCCACGTCGACCATGCGATCAATATTCCAACCCATCAATTGGAGGAACGGCCCGTCAACGCCGAAGGGCATGGCGACCACGGCCAGCACGCCGAACCACATGATGAAGCTGACGAACGGCAGCGCCAGCACATTGCCCAGCACCCCGAGCGGGGCCGTCTGCTGGAAATGATAAGCGGAGAAGAGCAATGTCGCGAGGCCAGCGATGAAGCTTGTTGCCGCTGTGGCAAGCACGAAGCGGAAGAAGCGTTCGAGCGCGCCATATTTTCCGGCACCCGCCCGCCGCGGCAGCTCGTAGACGCCAATCAGCGCAACCACGGCGGCGAATGACAGCTGAAAGCTGGGGCGGAAGACGCTGGTCGGCTCTAGGACGATAATAACCAGTGCGGCAATGGCGACATTGCGCATGGTCAGCGCGCGCCGCCCCACGAGCGCAGCGCCAAAGATCAACGCCAGCATCAGCGTTGAGCGAAAGGCCGGCACATTGTCCGGACCACCCGCAAGAAGCAGATACCCAAAAGCGGCAAGGAGCCCGGCAATTGCAGCGATCTTCTTGCTTGGCCAGGCCACCAGCATGGGCAGGGAAGCGAGCGCCAGCCGCACCAGCCAGAAGATGCCACCGGCGACAATGGAGAGGTGGAGGCCCGAGATTGAGTAGACATGGGCGAGACCCGACGCGGCCATGACATCGCGGATTTCATCGGTGATCGCGCTCTGGTCGCCAACCATCATCGCCCTGCCGATGGCTGCACTATCCGGCGCGAGGGCAAGGTCGACGCGGCCGCCGATGTGGTTGCGAAGCGCCTGAACTCGGCGACCGATGTCTGTGTCGTCGCCGCGCGACAGCACCTCGAGCCCGCTGGTCACCCCTCCGTAAGCGCCGATCCCAGCGAAATAGGAATGGAACTGTCCGTCATGCGTGCCCGGCAGCACCGGGGCCGGGCACCGGCGTCAGCCGCAGATTGGCGCTGAAGCGATCGCCGGGTTCCAGCACCGGCTCCAGCGGCACAAGCAGGCGCGCCCGCCGGATCGGCACGGCCCTTGCTCCGTCGACTGGCGTCAGTTCAGACACGACCACCCGGCGTCCCGCCGCATCGGTGGACAGCACTTCGTCAACGAGGACTGCATAGTGCCCAAAGCTGGGGAAGCGCAGCATTTCCGTGCCGAAGGTCAGGGCATGTGCCGGTAACAGGCAGAAACCCGCCCAGAGCGACCACAGTTGCACGGCGACCCGCACCCCTGCCAGCGACTGCCGCAACATGGCTCGCAGCAGAGCCGCGCAGACCAACAAGGTGCCAAGTGCAAAGAATGGGAGGCCGGGTTCCTCAGGAAGGGCCGCGTAGACAACAAGCCCGACAATGAGGCCAAACGGCAGGAGCACGAAGTGGCGCCGCTGGCTGCCAGCCTCAGCCAGACCCTCGCGTAACGAGGTCGCTACCCTTTTGAAGGATGAGTCCGGCCGGCGCCGCCCCTGCCAGCCGGGCGCTTGCGCTGTCATCGCGCGGCCCCGGTGTCGACTTGTCGCCCCCTGCCCAGACACGCTGCGCACCCCTGCCCTTGCGCTCAAGCCCGCCTATGCTACACACGGCCTCAAATTGATCCAATCCCTCCGGTTATCATGTCTCAGGTTGTCACTCGCTTCGCCCCGTCCCCCACCGGATATCTGCACATTGGCGGCGCCCGCACGGCGCTGTTCAACTGGGCCTTTGCCCGGAACCAGGGCGGCAAGATGCTGCTGCGCATCGAGGACACCGACCGCGAACGCTCGACCGATGCAGCCGTCGTGGCGCTCATTGACGGGCTGAAGTGGTTGGGGCTCGACTGGGAGGGCGAGCCGATCAGCCAGTTCGAGCGCGCACCGCGCCATGCGGAAGTCGCCCATGAGCTCGTGAAGATGGGTCATGCCTACTACTGCTATTGCTCGCCCGAAGAACTCGACAAGATGCGCGAAGACGCCCGCGCTGCCGGCAAGCCGCCGCGCTACAACGGCTATTGGCGCGGCCGCGACGCGTCCGAGGCCCCGGAGGGCGTCAAGCCGGTCGTGCGCATCAAGGCCCCGCTCAGCGGTGAAATCGTCGTGCACGATCACGTACAGGGCGAAGTCGTGTTCAAGACCGAGAACCTCGACGACTTCATCATCCTGCGTTCCGACGGCACCCCGACCTATATGCACGCCGTTGTGGTCGACGACCATGACATGGGCGTTACCCACATCATCCGTGGCGACGACCACCTCACCAATGCCGCCCGTCAGATCATCATCTACAACGCCATGGGCTGGACCGTGCCGGAGATGTCGCACATCCCGCTGATCCACGGCCCTGATGGCGCAAAGCTCTCCAAGCGCCACGGCGCGCTCGGCGTGGAAGCCTATCGCCAGATGGGCTATTTGCCCGCGGCGCTGCGCAACTATCTCGCACGCCTCGGCTGGAGCCATGGCGACGACGAAATCTTCTCGACCGAGCAGATGGTGGAATGGTTCTCGCTCGAAGCGCTGAACAAGGGTGCGGCCCGCTTCGACTTCGTCAAGCTTGAGAACATCAACGGCCTCTATATCCGCGAGGCCCAGCCCGCTGATCTTTATGAGATCATGCTGTCCACGGCCCAGGAAGTCGGCCGCGATGTCGACCATGCCGGTCTCAGCGCCAACAAGGACACCGTTCTGGCCGCGATTCCCGAACTGCAGCCGCGCGCCAAGACCGTGCTCGAGCTGATCGATCTCGCCCAGTTCATCTATGCGATCCGCCCGATCGCGCCGGACGCTGCCGCCGCCGCCTTGCTGACGGCCGATGCCCGTACGGTGCTGGCGAGTATTGCCGATACGTTAGGGGGGCTTAACGAATGGTCAGTACCGGCTATCGACGCAGCCATGCGCAGACTGGCCGAGGAGAAGGGTCTGAAGCTGGGCAAACTGGCACAGCCCCTGCGTGCAGCCCTTACGGGACGCACGGTTTCGCCGGGTATTTTCGAAGTGATGGTGCTGATCGGCCGGGACAAATCCATGGCCCGCCTGAACGACCAGATCGCGCAATAACCGGGCCAGGCAAGGGTAGGCCATGCCTACCCTATCGGTTGCCTGTAGAGGGGGAAAGCTGATACCTCTGCGGCAGCAATTGGCACCGTTTCCGGTGCCTGCCCAGCCCTAATTCCAGAATTGTCTTTTAAGGGCCGCGGCGTAGCGAGGAGAGCTAAATGACCGACAAAGTCGCCAAACTCGTCATCGGAGATGAAACCCACGAATTCCCGATATTGAGTGGGTCCGTAGGACCGGATGTCGTCGATATCCGATCGCTCTACGCCAAGACTGGCATGTTCACCTACGACCCGGGGTTCACCTCGACCGCGGCCTGCGACAGCGCCATCACCTATATCGACGGCGACAAGGGCGAACTGCTCTATCGCGGTTACCCCATCGAACAGCTGGCCGATAAATCCAACTACCTCGAAGTCTGCTATCTGCTGCTCTACGGCGAGCTTCCGAGCAAGACCCAGTTTGCCGAGTTCGAAGAACTCGTGACGCGCCACACCATGGTGCACGAGCAGATGCACTACTTCTATCGCGGCTTCCGTCGCGACGCGCATCCGATGGCCATCATGACCGGCGTGGTCGGCGCCATGGCAGCCTTCTATCACGACTCGACCGACATCAATGACCCGCAGCAGCGCGAGATCGCATCGATCCGAATGATTGCAAAGATCCCGACGCTCGCGGCAATGGCCTACAAATATTCGGTCGGCCAGCCCTTCGTTTATCCGCGCAACGACCTCGGCTATGCCGCGAACTTCCTGCACATGTGCTTCTCGGTTCCGGCTGAAGAGTACAAGGTCGACCCGAAGATCGCCCGCGCCATGGATTTGATCTTCACGCTCCATGCCGATCACGAGCAGAACGCGTCGACTTCGACCGTGCGCCTGTCCGGTTCGTCCGACGCCAATCCGTTTGCCTGTATCGCAGCTGGCGTGGCCTGCCTCTGGGGCCCTGCCCATGGCGGCGCCAACGAAGCCTGCCTCAACATGCTGCGCGAAATCGGCACCGTTGACCGCATTCCCGAATTCATCGCCCGCGCCAAGGACAAGAACGACCCGTTCCGCCTCATGGGCTTCGGTCACCGCGTCTACAAAAACTTTGACCCGCGCGCGACGGTCATGCAGAAGACGGCCAAGGAAGTGCTGGCCATCCTCGGTGTCGAAAACAACCCGACCCTGCAGGTTGCCCAGGAGCTCGAGCGCATCGCGCTGGAGGATCCGTACTTCATCGACCGCAAGCTCTACCCGAACGTCGACTTCTACTCTGGCGTAATTCTGGACGCGATCGGGTTCCCGACCTCCATGTTCACCGTGCTGTTCGCCGTTGCCCGTACCGTTGGCTGGATCAGCCAGTGGAAGGAAATGATCGGCGATCCGCAGAAGAAGATCGGCCGCCCACGCCAGCTCTACAACGGCGCCAGCGAGCGCGACTACACTCCGATCAGCGCTCGCTGATCCTGCTTCGAAGAAAAAAGGCCCCGCTCTCGAGCGGGGCCTTTTTCAATTGTGCGGATAGTAGCGGAGGATGCGCTCGGCCGGATCGACCCGCGGTTCGCCCTCTGCGCCGTTTTCCATGAGGTCGCGGATCCGCGAGAAACCAGCGAGCTGCGCCGCCGCTACGTCGGGCCCGTCGAGGAGGCTCTTCACCTCGGCCACCAGTGCTGCGGGATCGGGCTCCAGCTGCAGCACTTCGGGGACGAGATCCCTGTCGAGAATGGCATTGGGCAACGAGGCGTATTTCACCTTGTACTTTACCCAGCGCTTGGCCTGTCCCTTGTCGGCGACATATGTTGTGACCATCGGAACACCGGCCAGCGCGAGCTCCAGCGTCACCGTTCCGGTAACGGCAACTGCACCAATCGAGGCCGTCAGTGCCTCGGCCCTCTGCTCGTCGGCGGTGATGACCTCAACCGGCACCGGCCAGGTGCTGGTCTCGCGCTCAACCCGGCCCTTGAGACGGCGCGGTGTGGGAAGGACAAAACCGGTAACGCGCGGATGACCGGCAAGCGCTGTCGCGACGTCGCGCATCAGCGGCAGGTGGCGGCGCAATTCCCCTTCGCGGCTACCAGGCAACAGCATCAAGGGGCCGGTATCAGGCACTTCTGCGCGCTGGGTAAAGGCCTGCGTGGCCGGGTGGCCGATATAGCTCGTCTCGGGGCCGCCGGCACTGCGCATGAAAGCGGGTTCAAACGGCAGAACGGCGAGAATTTCGCGGAATTTTGGCGACAGCGCCTTGGCCCGTTCGGGCTTCCAGGCCCAGACGGCAGGGGCCACGCAGAGCACGACCGGAATTTCGGGCGCGCGCTTATGGACCTGCTTGGCTACGATCGCATTGAAAACCTGAGAGTCGACGAGAACGGCGACATCGGGCTTGGCCTCGACGATGGCCCGTGCCACCTGCCGTGCCCGCCACAAAAGCTTGGGCAGACGGGGCAAAACATCTGCCCAGCCCATGACCGAGAGCTCATTCATGTCGAAAAAGGACTTCATGCCAAGGGCAGCGAGCGCATCGCCCCCTACCCCGGCAAATTGAAGCGGAACGCGCGCCTGCAGTCGCGACACGAGATCAGCGGCAATGCGGTCGCCGGATGGCTCGCCCGCAAGGATAAAAAGACGAAGCGGGCTCGTCATGACAGCAACTCTTATTCTTGTTCTGATGTATCGCGCGGCTGCACCAGCGGGCGATCCTCGGCGGTGATAAAATTCACCACGTCCTGCACCAGCGGCTTGTCCTTGAACATTTCCGCTGCATCTTCAACGCGTTCGCGCAAAGTGCCCTCTTCCGAGAAGATCATGCGATAGGCGGCGCGAAGCGAATGGATCGCCTCCCGGTCAAACCCGCGGCGCTTGAGGCCGACGAGATTAAGACCGCCCAGCCGAGCACGATTGCCCACGGCCAAACCATAGGGAATGACATCGGCGTCGATCATACTCTGGGCACCGATGAAGGCGTGGTGACCAATACGGACGAACTGGCGAACCGCGCAGATGCCACCAAAACCGACGTGATCGCCGACGATGGAGTGACCTGCCAAGCCAACATAGTTTGCCAGAACGACGTTATTGCCGACCTGACAGTCGTGCGCGACATGCGAGCAGGCCATCAGCAGGCAGTCATTGCCGATCCGCGTATAGAGCCCGCCGCCTTCCGTGCCCGGATTGATGGTCACCGACTCGCGAATTGTGTTGCGTTCACCGATCTCGAGGTAGGATTCTTCGCCGTGGAACTTGAGATCCTGCGGCTGATGACCAATCGAGGCGAAGGGATAAATGCGCGTCTGCGCACCGATCGTGGTGCGGCCGGTGACGACAGCATGCGAGATCAGCTCGACATTGTCGCCCAGGACGACATCATCGCCAACAGTGCAGAACGGACCAATGCGAACACCGGCACCGAGGCGAGCGCCGCTACCGACGATCGCTGTAGGATGAATTTGGGTGTCAGTCACCGCCGGCCTCAGAAATCATTGCGGTGATCTCTGCCTCCGCAACGATGACGCCATTTACCTTGGCCTCAGCGCGATAGCGGCCGACATTGCGGCGGCGCTGGATCTTGGTGACGTGATATTCGAGGGTATCGCCAGGGCCCGCCGGGCGGCGGAAGCGCGCCTTGTCGACGCCAAGCAGCATGACGATGCTCTTCTTGTCGTCGCGCGAATCATGGCGGATCGCGATGGCGCCGCAAACCTGCGCCATGCCCTCGATGATGAGGACGCCAGGGAAGATTGGCGTGCCCGGAAAGTGACCCTGGAACGCAGGCTCGTTGACGGTGACGTTCTTGATGCCGATCGCCGAGTCGTCGCCGTCGATCTCGATAATCCGGTCAATCATGAGCATCGGATAACGGTGCGGCAGCGTGCTGAGGATATCCGTGATGCTCATCGCATCCAGTTCGGTGGCCTCGTTTACGGCGTCGGTCATACCCGCTTGTCCCCTTTAGACAATTTCCTCATGGCGGCCATTTCCCGCCAGAAGTCTCTTATATCCTGCGCAGGAGCTCCGGCAAGCTTGGAACCGGCTGGCCAGTCTTTGGTCACAGCAGCCCTGCCATGCACAACCGAGCCAGCTCCGATCCGCAGGTGGCCCGAAGTGCCGACGCCGCCACCCATCAGGACGCCGTCTTCGACAATGGTCGAGCCTGACAACCCGCTCATGGCGGCGATAAGGCAATTGCGCCCGATCCGGCAATTGTGCCCGATCTGCACAAGATTATCGATCTTTGTGCCATCCCCGATGACAGTGTCACCGAGCGCGCCGCGGTCGATCGTGCTGTTCGCGCCGATTTCGACGCGGTCCTGCACAATGACACGACCGAGCTGTGGAATTTTCTTGTTGGCCGAACCATGGTCCAGCCACCCGAAACCCTCGGTTCCGAGGCGCACGCCGGCGTGGATAACCACTTCGTTGCCGATATGGGTGCAGTCGATTGTGCAATTGCTGGCAATCGTGCAGTTGCGGCCAATGGTGACACCCGGCCCGATCACGGTATTGGCGCCGATCACCGTGCCGCGGCCAATTTCAACGCCGGCGCCAACCACGACATTGGAGCCAATGGTCACGTCGCGCTCGAAAATTGGCGCACCGAGATCCTCACGCTGCCCGAGGATGACCGAACGCGTGCTGGAGGGATAAAGACGCTCCAGAATGTCAGCGAACAGATTGTGGGTCTTGGGCGTGACAATCGCCAGCGTACCCTGCGGCACATCATCAACCAGCGCCTGGCTGATCAGGGCGAGGCCCGCTTTTGTCCGGCGCAAATCGGCCGCATAGCTGGGATGGGCAGCCAGAACCAGATCGTCCGGTCCGGCAAGTTCGAGCTCGTTCACGCCACTAACGACGCGATCCGGGTCAGCCAGACTGGCAACGAGATCCTGGCGACCAAGTTCGGCCAGCAGGGCTCCAATGGTGATGGAGCCTGCAAATCGATGAAAACGCGTGTCAACCATGACGTCACTTCAAAAGAAAGAGCCGCGGCGCTACCGCCCCGCGGCTCAATGAATTCTTCCAGAACGTCTCGACTACAGAAGGGTCGAAAGTGTGACCTGGAAGACCTGGGTACGGTCGGCAGTCGATTTGTTCAGCACGTGGGCGAAATCGCCACGCAGCGGACCAAACGGCGAGTCCCAGATCAGCGAAGCGCCGATCGAAGTACGCCATGGCGAATCCTGGCTTGCGGCATCGACCGGCACGGCACCGATATTCGGCATACCGTCGATCCAGGCTGCGTCAGCCCAGACAGCACCGCTGAGGCCGTAGCTTTCCGGCAGAGCCGGGATCGGGAACTCGATCTCAGCCGAGACGCCGGCATACATGGTGGCGCCGAGATATTCGCCGCTCGTCAGGCGCGGGCCAATGCCACGTCCCTGGAAGCCACGGATAAGGTTCGGACCCGGCATGAACGCTTCGACCGAATGCACGCCGCTGTTGTCGAGGCTGTTGATCACGCCAGCCTGGCCACGGACGCTTGCAACAATGCCGGTGTCCTGCATGACCGGGATGAAGTAGCGACCACGGGCCTCAGTCTTCAGCAGGTTATGATCCCAGCCGATATACTGCTGGGTGAACGTGGCATAAAGGCCCTCGGTCGGGTTCTTCATGTCGTCGAGGCCATTCCAGGTCAACGAGTAGCCGACGAAGGCCTTGTTGAATTCCTGGTTATGCGAAACCAGCGACGACTGGAACTGCGGATTGTCCTTCTCGTCGGAAATCACGCGACGCTCGTATCCGCCGAACAGCGAAGCCGAGAGTGCGCTGGTGATCGGCACGCCGAAGCGCAGCTGACCGCCGGTGATCTGCGAGCCATAGAACGTCGTGGTCGTTTCGTCGTAGATGCGATGGTACGCATCGACTCCGGCAGCAACCTTGAGGCCCATGAAGCGCGGTTCGGTGAACGAGAAGTCGAACGTCCGGCCGGCCTGGGTAGCGCCAACGGCGGCACGCAGATACTGGCCACGACCAAGGAAGTTGCGTTCCGTCAGCGAGATTTCGCCAAGGATGCCGTCCGTGGTCGAATAGCCGGCGGTTGCGCCGTATTCGCCGGTCGAGGTTTCCGTCACGTTGATGTTCAGGACGACCTTGTCTGGAGCAGAGCCCGGACCGGTGGACACTTCAACGTTGGAGAAGAAGCCAAGCGCTTCGATGTTGTTGCGGCCGCGAATGACCATCGAGCGGTTGAACGGGTCGCCTTCACCGAATTCCAGCTCACGACGGATAACGAAGTCGCGGCTCTTGGTGTTGCCGGTGATGTTGATGCGCTCGACATAGATGCGCGCGCCCTCGTCCACCAGATAGGTGATGTTGAAGGTGTTGGTCGCGACATCACGATCAAGACGCGCACGGACGTCAGCGAAGGAATAACCCTGGGCCGTCGCTTCGTAGGCCATCTCTTCGATGGAGCGCTGCAGGTCGGCGACGGAGTACTGGGCACCCTTGCCGGTGCGCACGGTGCCGCGCAGCACATCGGTGTTCAGACCGCTGATGCTGGTCTCGATACCGACATTGCCGAACTCGTAGCGTTGGCCTTCATTGATGGTGAAATTGATGAAGTAGGCGTTCTTGGCGGCATCGTATTCAGCAACCGAGTTCACCTGCGCATCAGGATAGCCACGGTTGGCGTAATAGATGCGCAGACGCTCACGGTCGACGGCAAGCTTCTGCTCGTCATAGCTGTCGTCACGCAGGAGCCAGCTGAGAAGGCCGGTTTCCTTGGTGAGCATCGTGCCCTTGAGATTGCCGGCGCCGATCGCATTGTTGCCAGTGAAGTTGATCGCAGCGATACCCGCGCGCTCACCTTCGTTGATCTGGAACAGAACACGGACGCGACCATCATTGGTCGGCTCGGTGCGTGCGGTCACGCCAACACCGAGGAAGCCATCACGGTCATAAGCCTGACGGATGCTCTCGATATCGGAAGCAAGTCGCTGCTGGGTGTAGATACCGGATGCAGAGACATCCACCATGGCCAGAAGCTGAGAGTCGGAGAAACGCCGGTTGCCCTCGAACAGGACAGAACCAACCAACTGTTCCTGAGCATGCGCGACGACAACGCCCAGCACCGGAATTCCGGCACCAATCATGGGGCTCGCCCCCATAATCGCGATCGCGGAAACCGCGCCACGCATAAGCTTGGTGGGGTTAATCATATTGTTATTGCCTTCTGCGACCGGCTTGGAGAATCGACATACGCACACTCCCCCAAGCTAACTCCATTGACCTGTTTTACTGTTTTTTTAACCACGGACAAGCCGGAAGCCGTGACGAGGTTAGCAATTCATTGGTGCGCTGGCATTCGTGCAACACCTTGCGAACCAAGGTTAACCAGATGTTACCGCAGAATCCCAAAATGGTCGAAAACCGTGTCGTTGAACAGGGTGAAGACCATAAGGCAGAGCACCAGCGCAAAACCGAAGCGGAAACCCATCTCCTGCACTCTCATGCTGAGCGGGCGCCCGCGGACGGCCTCAATGAGATAATACATGAGGTGGCCGCCGTCGAGCATGGGAATGGGCAAAAGGTTGAATATCCCAATATTGAGCGACAGCAAGGCCATAAGGTTGATCAGTGCGATCACCCCCAGCGTGGCCACTTCACCCGATACCTTGGCCACTTTAACCGGCCCGCTGAGCTGCTCGACGTCGCCGCGACCAACGAAGAAATCGCCGAGGAACTGGCCGGTGCGCTGGACGATGAAGCGAATTTCCTCAACCGTCATGCCAATGGCCTCGACGGGACCGGGCCGATACAGCGTCAGGTCGGCTTCAGCGATGCTGCGGCTCACGCCAATGCGCCCGACCCGCTGGTTGTTGCCGAACCGATCTTCGACATCCACGGCTTCCGGCGTGATCGCAAAGCTCTCAACGGCACCATTGCGCTCGAGCTCGATCTGCACCGGCCGCGCCGGGCTGGTGGCCACATACCGCTGAAAATCCTCAAAGCCGCGGACGACATAGCCGTCCACGGCGACGATCTCGTCACCGGGAAGAAAACCTGCAGCCTCTGCAACCGACCCCGGCAGGACCTCTCCAATTACCGCAGGCACGGTGTAGCGACCGTAGCCCAGCAGCAGGGCGTAGAGAATGAGGAAGGTCAGGATGATGTTGGCGATCGGCCCTGCCGCCACGACCGCAATGCGCTGCCAAACCGACTTGTTGACGAAGAGGTGCGGCGCCAGCGCCGGATCCTGAAACATCGGAGACTCGGTGTCGGGAACACTTGCCGCGTTCATGTCCCCCACGAACCGGACATAACCGCCGAGCGGAATAGCCGAAATACGCCAGCGCGTGCCCTGCTTGTCGTTCCAGCCGATGAGCTCTCGCCCAAAACCGATCGAGAAGGTGTGGATCGCCACTCCGTTCCAGCGCGCAACGAGATAGTGCCCCATTTCGTGCACGAACACGATCACGGTGAGGACCGCCAGAAACGGTACCACGTAGGACAGAAGCCACATCACAAAGTCGAGCATGCCAGTTCCACTTGTCGCGGATGAACCGCTGGGGACATCACCAGTACAGCAGCCCTTCGGCCACCGAGCCGAAGCCGCTGTGCAGCGTGCCAACGATGAAAATCAGAATTATGCCGAAGGTCAGGCTGTCGAGACGATCCATCAGGCCACCATGGCCAGGAATGAGGTCGCCGCTGTCCTTGATCCGGAAATGGCGTTTGACCGCGCTTTCCGAAAGGTCGCCCAACTGCCCCAGAATGCTGATGGAAATGGAGAGGATGAGACCGATCCACCATGGCGAGTCGGTCAGGACAGTCCAGACCACGAGCCCTGCCCCTGCACCCAGTGCAAGGCCGCCAAGCGCACCTGACCAGGTCTTGGAAGGAGAAATCCCGGGGGCAAGCTTCTCGCCGCCAATCTGGCGACCGGTAAAGAACGCCGCGGAGTCGGTCATCCAGACGACGGTACCGAGGTAGACCCCAGCCCAGACGCCGGCCATGGTCTCGCCGCGCATGCTGACCGCACCGGCAATCAGCACGCCAAAGAGGATGAGCCCGGCGGCACGCCAGACGAAGTTCTCGCGCCCCATGCCGAGCGCTATTGCGCAGGCAATGGCGATCAGCACCGCGGAGCCGAGCACCCCAAACATTGGGAAAAGCAGCCCGGACAGGGCAACTAGCCCAATAAGAACCATGCCCTGTGGGGTTAGAGGTGCGCGGGAGACCATTGCCTCCCACTCCCGGTAGGCGCCGGCATAAACGACGCCAACAATGCCGGCGAAGAAATAGCCGCCGAAATAAAGCGCCGTCGCGGTGAGGGCGATGAGCACAGCTGCGGAAGCAAGCCGGGGACCGATATCGGACCAGTTGCGGCGCTTGGCCGGAGTTTCAGACGGTTCCCTGCCCCGGTCGCTCAATGCGCTGCCGCTCCAATCCCGCCAAAACGCCGGTCTCTGAGCGAATAGGCCTCAAGCACACGTACGAAACAGGCTTCGTCAAAGTCCGGCCAGTTCTCGGGAACGAAGACGAATTCCGAATAGGCGGCCTGCCACAGCAGGAAATTGGACAGGCGCTGTTCACCGCTGGTGCGGATGATCAGGTCTGGATCGGGGATGCCAGCTGTATAGAGGGACGCCTCGACTGCATTGACGTCGATCGCTTCCGGATCGAGCTCACCGGCCGCGACCCGTCGCGCCAATGTCTTGATCGCATCCACAATCTCTATCTTGCCGCCGTAGTTGAAGGCCACGACCAGCACCAGGCCGGTGTTATGGGCCGTCTGGGCCTCGACATCCTCGATAAGGCGGATGAGCGAGCCATCCAGCCCGTCCCGCGAGCCGACGATCCGGGCCTTCACATTGTTCCGGATCAGGCGTTGCAAATCGGATGCAACGAAGCGCCGTAACAGATTGAAAATGAAGGAGACTTCATCAGGCGGGCGGGTCCAGTTCTCGGAGGAAAAACTGAAGACGGTGAGATAGCCGACGCCATAGGTGATGCAAAGCTCAACGAGATTTCGCAGAGCCTTAACGCCTTCCACGTGACCCTCGGTCCGGCGCTTGCCGCGAGCCTGAGCCCAGCGGCCATTGCCGTCCATGATCACACCCAGATGGGCTGGAATGCGCAAGCCCGGGCCGGAGCCTAGGCTGAATTTGACGGCAGGATCACTACCCATCGACGCCCCTCCTGGCGCAGGATCTGCAGGTCTTAGACCTGCAGGATTTCCTGTTCCTTGGCGGCAACGACGCTGTCGATCTCAGTAACGGCGGCATCAGTGGCTTTCTGCACAAGTTCGGACTGCTTCTTCGCATCGTCCTGGCTCATGTCGCCATCCTTTTCGGCCTTTTTAAGAGCATCCATGCCGTCGCGGCGAATATGACGCACGGCGACACGGGCTGCCTCGGCATAGGTGTGGGCGACCTTGGCCAGTTCCTTGCGGCGCTGCTCGTTAAGTTCCGGCAGCGGCACGCGAATAACCTGACCTTCGCCCATCGGGTTGAGGCCCAGACCGCTGTCGCGGATGGCCTTCTCGACGGCGTTTGCCATGCCGCGGTCCCAGACCTGCACGGACAGCATCCGCGGCTCCGGAACGGTCACTGTGGCGACCTGGTTGAGCGGCATGCGTGAACCATAAGCATCAACAACCACCGGCTCGAGCAGGCTTGCGCTCGCGCGACCCGTCCTGAGGCCGGACAATTCATCCTTGAGCGACTGAATCGATTTTTGCATTCGATCCTTGAGATCGCCGAGATCGTAGGCCATTGCCTCTATCCTTCCAGTCCGTGTGCAGCGCCAGTCTATAGCGCCGCATGTGCTAGTTCAATTTGACGCCTGAATACGCGCCGAGTTCCTGAGGCCTCTATACCGCATCCCCGACGAGGGTAAACCGGCCATTCCCCTCAAGAAGCCCGGAAAGACCAACGGCGTCATCAAGTGAATATACGATTATCGGCATGCGGCTATCACGAGCAAGAGCGAAAGCGGCCGTATCCATGACCTTGAGGTTCTGGCTGATGACGTCATCGTAGCTGATATGGGCATAGCGCGTAGCGTTCGGGTTCTTCACCGGATCCTCGGAGTAGACCCCATCGACCTTTGTTCCCTTGAGCACCACATCGCACTCAAGTTCGATTGCGCGCAATGTGGCAGCGGTGTCGGTGGTAAAGAAGGGATTGCCGGTTCCGCCGCCGAGCACAACCACAAAACCCTCTTCAAGGGCCTGCTTGGCATCACGGGCGGTGAACGTATCGGCGACCGATGGCATGGTCGCGGCGCTGAACGGCTTTGACTTCACACCCTGGCGGGAAATGGCGTTCGAGAGCGCGAGCGCGTTGATCATCGTGCCGAGCATGCCCATCAGGTCAGCCGTTACGCGATCCGTGCCGTCTGCAGCGCCAGCCATGCCGCGGAAGATATTACCGCCGCCCACCACGATCGCGACCTGGGTGCCGGTACGTGCCACATCGGCGATCTGCTTGGCAACGGCTTGCAGGAAGGGGGGCTCGATGCCGAAGGAGAGGTCCCCTGCCAGCGCCTCGCCCGAAACCTTGAGCAGAATGCGCTTATAAGCCGATGCCATCGGAAGACCTCATAATTTGAAGCATGCGTAACCCTGTCCCGGCTTGACCCGGTAGACCCTATGGTAAAATCGCCTTCAGATGAAGGCGGTGCGCATGCGTTTTGATTTCAGTTCAGGACAAGCTCAATCCGCGACAAGCGTCGGAGAGCTGTGAACGGGCCAGCGGCCCGCCCACATAATTTTTGGTCTGGCTTACTTGACGCCAGCAGTCGCTGCGACTTCTGCAGCGAAGTCGGTCTCGACCTTCTCAATGCCTTCGCCCAGTGCGTAGCGCACGAACTTGGTCAGCTTGATCGGGGCGCCAGCGTCCTTCTCGGCATTCTTGATAGCGTCGGCGACCTTGGTCTCACCGTCGATCACGAACACCTGGCTGAGCAGAGTGACTTCTTCGAAGTACTTGCGCATGCGGCCTTCGACCATCTTTTCGGCGATCTCGGCGGGCTTGCCCGATTCCTTGACCTGCTCGAGAATGATGGCGCGTTCGCGGGCAACAACGTCCTGGTCCAGTTCGTCAGGCGAGATCGCCTGCGGCTGGGCAGCGGCGATGTGCATGGCAAGCTGCTTGCCGAGAGCGGACAGAGCAGCCTTGTCACCGGTCGATTCGAGCGCAACGAGGATACCGATCTTGCCCAGGCCAGCCTTGACCGCGTTGTGGATGTAGCTTTCCACGACGCCATCGGTGACGGACACGGTCTGCGTACGACGCAGGTTCATGTTCTCGCCGATCTTGGCGATTGCTTCGGTCAGTTCGGCGGACACCGAGTGGCCGCTGCCGGGGAACGGCATTTCGCCGAGCTTGGCAACATCGCCATCAGCATCGAGGGCCAGCTTGGCAACCGAGCTGACGATGTTCTGGAACTGCTCGTTGCGGGCAACGAAGTCGGTTTCCGAATTCACTTCGACGACAGCGGCCTTGGTGCCGGCAGTGGCAACGCCAACCAGACCTTCAGCAGCAACGCGATCGGCCTTCTTGGCAGCCTTTGCGAGACCGCGGGTACGCAGCCAATCAATAGCGGCTTCCATGTCGCCATTGGTTTCGGCCAGGGCCTTCTTGCAGTCCATCATCCCGACGCCAGTCGAGTCGCGGAGCTGCTTAACCATTGCAGCAGTGATTTCCATGGGTTCACCTCATGAGCGGCCCCACCCGGGGGCCGCATTGTTCTGGTTCAGGACAAATCCGGAAACCCGGATTTAGATGACGGATCAGCCTTCGGTCGGCAGGTCTTCAGCCGGAGCTTCTGCCGAAGCGCCGATGTCTGCACCCAGAGCGCTGGACGAACGGCTGATGCCGTCGATGGCAGCGCGCGAAACCAGCGAGACATAGAGCTCGAGAGCGCGGCTGGCGTCGTCGTTGCCCGGAATTGCGTAGTCGATCATGTCCGGATCGCTGTTCGTATCAACGATAGCAATGACCGGAATGCCCAGACGACGGGCTTCCTTGATCGCGTTGGCTTCCTTGTTGGTGTCGATCACGAACAGGAGCGAGGGAACATTGCCCATGTCCTTGATGCCGCCGAGGTCGCGCTCAAGACGCTCCTGCTCACGGCTCATCATCAGGCGCTCTTTCTTGGTGCGCAGGTTGCGATCGTCGTCGCTCATCGATTCCAGCTCGCGCAGGCGGGAGATGGAGTTCGAGATCGTCTGCCAGTTGGTGAGCGTGCCACCGAGCCAGCGCGAGTTCACATAGTACTGAGCCGACTGCTTGGCAGCCTCTGCGACGAGCGGAGCAGCCTGGCGCTTGGTGCCAACGAACAGCACGCGACCACCGTCAGCGACAGTGTCCGACACGAGCTGCAGGGCGCGGCTCAGGGCAGGAACGGTCTGCGAGAGATCGAGGATGTGGATGTCGTTGCGAACACCAAAGATGAAGCGTTCCATCTTCGGGTTCCAGCGGTGCTTCTGGTGGCCGAAGTGAACACCAGCTTCGAGGAGCTGACGCATGGAGAATTCTGGCAGTGCCATTTGGCTATCCTTTTACCGGTTATGCCGCCACGGAGCAGTGCGGCGGTTGCCCGCCACCGGATGGGATTCTCAAGAAACGAGAGGCCCGGCCCCGTGTGTGTGATTGCGTCGGTCAAACGCCGAACGCGTGGGCGATATATGCGACAATCGTCCAGTGCGCAAGCGTTTGGCGTGACAATCCCCCGGGAGCGGGGTGCGGCGTATATGTCGCCCATTCGCCCGACGACACGGGCGGGCCACTTCCCCTATTGGCAGCGGCCCGACCAAACGCACCCCTCTCAAGGCACGAGCGCTAGTGGAAGCGGACGTCCGTCACGCCTTCAAGAGCCTTGATGCCGCCGGCGACTTCCGCGTTGACGGCATACTTGCCCGGCAGTTCAATTTCGTACTCTCGCGACCCACCATCTCGGATCACGACGAAATTGACCGATCCATTGCCGCCCCGCTTGAGCTGGGCGCTGGTCGGGCCGAGCGCACGTTCATCGGCAAGGAACACGGTGAGCTGACGATCGATCCTTTCAGCCAGACCCTCAATGGGCTTGGCCGACACGAGACGCAGGCTGATACCCTCGGCACGCTCTTCCGCGCCAACTTCCAGGATGACCGAATTACCCGGCTGAAGAATGGAGCCGAAATCATTGATCTGCTCGGAAAAGGCGATGCACTCAAAGGTGCCGCTCTGATCTGACAGGCTCAGAATCATCATCGGCGTGCCCTTTCGCGTGCGCCGATCGTTACGGGACGAGATCGTGCCAGCCAGACGCCCTGCCCCGGCACCATCCTTGACCGCCCGTTCGAAGTCGCTCCATCGCTGGACCCGCAGCCGCTCGAAAAGATCCGAATAGGCATCGAGCGGATGGGCCGAGAGATGAAAGCCGATGGCCGACAGCTCGCGGTCGGCCCGCTCGGTCGAGTTCCATGCCGGAACACCGGTCGGCAGTCGGAACGGCTCAGGCTCACTGGAGGCGAACATGTTCCACTGGCCCTCATTGCGTTCGCTCGCCAGCGCCTGCGCCGTGCCGATGATGGTTTCAACGGCAGCAAAGGCAATCTCACGGCGCTCGACGAGACCATCAAAAGCCCCTGCGTTTACAAGGGTTTCGATCGTTCTCTTGTTCAGCGCTCGCGGGTCCACCCGTCGTGCAAAATCACCCAGGTCCTTGAACGGCGTATTGCCGCGCACTTCGACGATATGCTCGGCCACAGCGCGGCCGACGCCCTTCACCGCGGACAGGCCGTAGTGGATGCGGTCTTCCTTGACCGAGAACACGACCTCGGACTGGTTCACGCAGGGCGGCACGACTTCAATGTTTTTCTTCCCGGCCTCACGACGGAAATCGCTGAGCTTGTCGGTTTGCGCCATATCCAGCGTCATCGACGCTGCATAGAATTCGTGCGGAAAATGCTGCTTGAGATAGGCCGTTTGATAGGACACCCAGGCGTAGGCGGCCGCGTGGCTCTTGTTAAAACCGTAGTTCGCAAACTTCGCCAGAAGGTCGAAGATTTCGTCGGCAAGTTTTTCGCTGACACCCTCTTTCGCCGAGCCTTCGCGGAAACGGACGCGCTGGCGGTCCATTTCCGCGCGGTCCTTCTTACCCATGGCGCGGCGCAGCATATCGGCTTCGCCGAGCGAGTAGCCGGAGAGGAGCTGGGCGATCTGCATCACCTGCTCCTGGTAGACGATGATGCCGTAGGTTTCGTCGAGCACGGTCGACAACGTCGGATGCGGGTAAGCGACATCCTCGCGACCATGCTTTCGATCAATGAAGCTTGGAATATTGTCCATCGGACCAGGCCGATAGAGCGCGTTCATTGCGATCAGATCTTCGATGCGGTCGGGCTTGAGGTCCATAAGCGCCCGCCGCATGCCGGGACTTTCAAACTGGAAGATGCCGTAGGTATCGCCGCGGGCGTAGAGATTATAAGTGGCCGCATCATCGATGGGGATGGTGTCGATATCAATCTCAATGCCGCGATTGCGCACCATCGCAACGGCATACTGAATGGTGGTCAGCGTCTTGAGGCCTAGGAAGTCGAACTTCACGAGGCCCGCAGGCTCAACCCACTTCAGATTGTACTGCGTAACCGGCATTTCCGAACGCGGATCGCGATAGAGCGGCAGCAGTTCCTGCAGCGGACGATCGCCAATGACAATACCGGCGGCGTGGGTCGAGGCGTGGCGGAAAAGACCTTCCAGCGCCTTGGCGATCTCCACCAGCTGACCGACGGTCTCGTCCTCGTCCGCCATCTGCTTGAACTGAGGCACCTCGTTCATGGTGCGCTCAATACTCCAGGGATCGGCTGGATTGGCCGGCACCAGCTTACAGATGCGATCGACCTGACCGTATGGCATCTGCAGCACGCGCCCGACGTCGCGCAGCACGGCTCGGGCCTGCAGCGTTCCGAAGGTGATGATCTGGGCCACCTGCTCGGCGCCGTACTTCTTCTGGACGTAGTCGATCACCTCTTCGCGGCGATCCTGGCAGAAGTCGATATCAAAGTCGGGCATCGACACGCGTTCCGGATTGAGGAAGCGTTCGAACAGCAGATTATAACGTAGCGGGTCGAGGTCAGTAATGGTCAGAGCATAGGCGACAAGCGAGCCGGCACCCGAACCACGACCCGGTCCAACGGGAATACCCTGGGCCTTTGACCACTGAATAAAGTCAGCAACGATAAGGAAGTAACCCGGAAACTTCATCTTCTGGATGATGCTGAGCTCGAAGTCCAGGCGGTCGCGGTACTCCGCTTCGGTCTTGCCCGGAGCAATCCCGGCCGTCGCGAGGCGCATGTTCAAGCCCTCGACCGCCATCTCGCGCATGACCGCGGCTTCAGCAGCCACGACTTCATCTTCGCTCGCATTCGGGTCGGCAGCGAACTTCGGCAGGATCGGCCCGCGGGTGCGCGGACGATAGGCGACGCGGCGGGCGATCTCGACGGTCATGTCGAGCGCTTCGGGGAGATCAGCGAAGAGCTCGACCATCTCCGCGCGGGTCTTGAAATAATACTGATCGTTGAGCTTGCGGCGCTCGGTCTGCGCCAGGACAGAGCCGCCAGCAATGGCCAGGAGGGCGTCATGCGCCTCGTATTCCTTGGCGGACTTGAAATAGGGCTCGTTGGTGGCGACCAGCGGAATGCCCTTGTTGTACGCGTAGTCGATCAGGCGCGGTTCGACGGACAGCTCCTGCGAGCGACCATGCCTTTGAATTTCAATATAAAAGCAGTCGCCGAAAAGATCGGCCAGCCGATCGAGCCGGCGCAGGGCATTGGCGTCCTGCCCCTGGGCGAAGGGCATGTCGATGGCGCCTTCCGGACCGCCCGAAAGACAAATGAGGCCAGCCAAGGCTTGCGGGTCCAGCCAGTCGAGCTTGGCGCGGGCGAATCCGTTCTCGCCCTCCATATAGGCGCGCGAGACCAAGCGGGAGAGATTGGCAAAGCCCTCTTCGGACTGCGCCATCAGAACGACGCTCGACTTGCCTGCCCAGGCCACATGACCGCGCTCGCTGACCCGTTCCTCGGCAGCGGCGAAATCGATCGGCAACTCGACGCCGATCAGCGGCTGAATGCCTTTTCTCGTAGCCTTTTCAGAGAACTCCAGCGCTCCGAAAAGATTGCTGGTGTCGGCAATGCCCAAGGCCGGCTGCCCATCGGCGGCGGCGAGCTTGAGGATATTTTCGAGCTGAATGGCGCCTTCAAGCAGCGAGAAGGCAGAGTGGACGTGCAGGTGGATAAATCCGGGGCCGGGCATATTGGTCTCCTGGGTAGACCTTGGTCCAGCCGGGGATTGGGGTCAAATCACCCTGCCAGAATTCCACAGCCATCAGACCAGTCGGGCGAGGATATCCATCCAGGTGAGAGAGCCTACGGTGAAGGCCCCGAGGGTTACGAAGGCAGCGAAGTCCTTGAGAAAATCGAGCATTTCCGTCTCCTGTTTCCGTTATGTTCTTATATGTTCGATTTCTGTTCTCGTCTAGCTTGGAACATCGGGAACAACGGGGACGACAGATTCTTGGTTAGCGTTTCGTTAGGATCCGCTAGCAGACTGTTAACGTTGAGTCGGCTCGAAATGTGAATTGGTTGTGGATCGGCGGTGAATGGGGACCCGCTGCGACGCGGGTCCCGGGTACCGGCGAAACTGGTCAGCTCGCCGCCATTTCCGCGAGGAAATGCTCCGGCCCATCGACCTCTTTCAGCCGCTTGCCGACGATCTCGAAATAGCGCGTTCCGATACTGCGCAGAAATGCCCGGTCATGTGAGACGAGCAGACACGTCGCGCCGTGTTCTGCGATATCGGCCTCGAGCTGCTCCTGCCCGGGAATGTCGAGATGGTTGGTCGGCTCATCGAGGAGATAGAAGTTCGGACGCTTGAGCCGCAGCGCGAGGAGCGCGAGGCGCGCCCGCTGCCCCAGTGACAGAGTGCGGATCGGCTTGCCCTGACGTTCGGGCTCGAAACCGGCGCCTGCCAGCAAACTGACCGAGCGCTGATTGCCTTCATCGAAGGCGCTGACAATATAGTCGAGCGGGGTCTGGGCCGAGGGCAACCAGGCAAGGGCCTGATCGAGATAGCCGGCCACCAGTTGAGGGCTTACCCGGACACCTGACATGGCCTCGCCGGACAGAGCCCGCGAGACGAGCTGCATCAGTTGCGACTTCCCTGCCCCGTTTCGTCCCAACAGGACAATCCGGTCGCCCTGAAACATCAGGAGCTTTTCGATGGAGAAGAGCAAGGTGCCATCCGGCGCCGTGACGGGCACGTTCTCGAGCGCCAGCATGACCTTCGCCTCGGCGCCGCTATTGCCGAGCATGACCTTGCCTGTCCGCTCCTTGTGGACGGCGATGACCTGGTTTTCGATTTTCTCGGCGCGCTCGCGCAATTGCTTGGATTTGACCGTGAGCAGGTCGCTGCCCGAGTTGATGCCGATATTGGTCAGCTTCGCCGCCTGTTTTCGCAACTGGGTGGCTTCACGCAGATCGCGCTCCCGCTGCATTTCGGCGGCCTGATCCATTTCATCCAGCGCCTTGCGAGCGGCGCTGTAAGGCAATGGCAGGAAGGCGGAGTGGTCGGGCCGGACGAAGAGCGTGCGGTTAGTCACCGCGTCGAGGAACTGGCGGTCATGGCTTGCGATGATCAGGATCGTGGAGCGCGGCAGCTGGGCGACCCATTTCTCCAGCTCCAGAATGCGCCCCAAGTCGAGATGGTTGGTGGGCTCGTCGAGCAAGAGCACGTCGGGATTGCCGACCCAGCCGCGCGCGATCAGCGCCAGACGCTGCCAGCCGCCGCTGAGCGCACTCATCGGTCGCATGGCCAGCTCAAGCGGAAACCCGAATTCATCGAGAGCGACGTCGGCGCGCCAGCTCTCAGACTCTCGATCGAGTGGTGAAAGACCTGTGGCGACAAAATCCCGTGCCGGCAGATCGCCGGCCTCAGCTGGCAGATCCTGGGGCACATAGCCGAAGGTCAGGCCGCGCGAGGTGGTGATTTCGCCCTCGCTGAGCTCGGCCTGGCCGAGGAGCGCGCGCAGCAGAGTGGTCTTGCCACGGCCATTGGGAGCGGCAAGGCCGAGCCGATCACCGTCGCCGAGCGTGAAGCTGAGATTGGAGAATAAGAGAGAACTGGTGCGCAGGCCCGCATTGCGGAGGCTGATCGTCGCCATTGGATTGTCTTTCCGGGAGTGGCGCAGAGCGCCGTAACCTAAGAAACATAACCGAACCAAAAAGGTCGGCTACCGGAAGGGCAAACCAGAGCGAGTGGAGCAGAAGCGTCCGGACCGTCTGGTCAGCCCTGCAGCTGAAGCCACAGGGCACAAACGGGACCACGCTGGCGATGCGTATAGAACATGTTCATGCATCCCTCCTGCCTGGCTCGATTGGACAAGCAAAGCGTAAAGGAGCCGCAACGCTCTTGCAAGCGCTCAAACGAGATAGAAAATGGCAGAAACAGCAGCGAGAACGCCGATACGGGACGTTCTCAGCGCGGCCAGCCGGTACGCAAAACTAACTAATCCGGCTTGAGGCCAAACGCCTGACAAAGCGGAGCCTTTTCGGGTCACTGAATACGCAGAACTGGACCCGAAATCGGCTCGCATACGGCAACTCCAAACAAAAAACCGTATGACCACATGATTAGCAGCGCGCACTTAAGAAAGTGCTTTCAAGAAGCAAACGAGGAGTAAATTTGGCGGCACATCTTGGGACGAAACTGTCCCGATCACCCGGCCCGGCGCAGAGTGGTGATGCCGCGCACGCGATTGGCGCAGAAGTCGAAATCGATGAGATAGACCCAGCCATCCTGCACGGCACGCACTTCAATGCGCCGCTCATTGGGCACATTCAGCGCGATATTGGTGTAGCCGCGCCGAGCGATCGCTTCGCGGATCTGCCGGTCGGTCAGACAGAGCGCACGCTGCGGGAAAAAATCGGTCGCCTGATCGCCGAAGCGGAAGCCAAAATTGAAGCTGCCCTGGGCGGTGGCAGGTGCACTGAGCGACGCACCTATTGCCAAAGCCGCTATCGAAACCAATATCGCCTTCATGTCATCCTCCCTGCCCCTCTCTCCCAACCTCGGCAAATGCGCCTGAATGTTTGCTGAACGCATGTTGCGCCTGAGAAGCTCCCTGGCTTTTCAGGGGAAAACACCCCAGAACAGGACGGGAACGCCGCAGTTCGCTATTGTGCCTGTTCCCTTACGACTGATTCGCCCCTCCATAGCGTGGACCCTGCATGTCGCAGCCTGATGATCTTTTCGGTGGTGCCCCTCAACTCAAGCCGGCGCCGGCAAAGCCTGCCGCGCGGCCCAGCACCCCACCTCCCGAGAGCTATGGCGCCGCCGACATCGAAATCCTGGAAGGGCTTGAGCCTGTCCGGCGCCGCCCAGGCATGTATATCGGCGGCACCGATGCCAACGCCTATCACCACCTTTTTGCCGAGGTGATCGACAACTCCATGGACGAGGCCATTGCCGGCCACGCCAATCGGATCGAGGTCCATCTCGGCGCCGACGGATACATTACCGTTACCGATAACGGTCGTGGCATCCCGGTCGAAAAGCACCCGAAATTCCCCAATCGCTCGACGCTCGAGATCGTGCACACCGTGCTCCACGCCGGCGGCAAATTCGACAGCAAGGCCTATGAGACCTCCGGCGGCCTGCACGGCGTCGGCGTGTCGGTGGTCAATGCGCTGTCCGACGACATGGTCGTCGAAGTGGCTCGCGACCAGCAATTGCACCGCATCATCTTCTCGCGCGGCAAGGTGATCCAGGACGTGGAGAACATCGGCCGGGTGCAGAACCGCCGCGGCACGACCACGCGATTCCATCCTGATCCTGAAATCTTCGGGCCGGCGGCGCATTTTTCGCCCGGCCGCATCTTCCGCATGACCCGGGCCAAGGCCTATCTGTTCGGCGGCGTCGAACTGCGCTGGAGCTGCGACGAGAGCCTGGCCACCGACGATGTCCCGGCCAAGGCCGTGTTCCATTATCCGGGCGGCCTCAAGGACTTCATGGCGGCGCGGATCGAAGGCGAGACGCGGATCACCGAGGAGATTTTCTCGGGCAAGAGCGGCCGCCCCGGCAGCCATGGTTCAGTGGAATGGGCAATCGCCTGGACGCTGGGCGACGGCAGCATGCAGTCCTACTGTAATACTGTGCCCACGCCCGATGGCGGCACCCACGAGGCGGGGCTGCGCATGGCGCTGCTGCGCGGGCTCAAGAGCTACGCCGAGCTGACCAAGAACAAGGGCGCGGCCAATCTGACAGCCGAAGACGTGCTGGCGAGCTGCTCAGCCATGCTGTCGGTCTTCGTGCGCGAGCCCGAATTCGTCGGCCAGACCAAGGACAAGCTCGCCTCAGGCGAAGCCTCCCGCATTGTCGACACCGCCCTGCGCGACGCTTTCGACCACTGGCTGGCGGCATCGCCCCAGCAGGCGGGGAAGCTGCTCGACTGGGCCATCGACCGGGCGGAAGAACGCCTGCGCCGCCGCAAGGAAAAGGAAATCGATCGCGCCAGTGCGACGCGAAAACTGCGCCTGCCCGGCAAGCTGGCAGACTGCACGCAGAACGCGGCCCAGGGCGCCGAACTCTTCATCGTCGAAGGTGACTCGGCTGGTGGTTCGGCCAAGCAGGCGCGCAGCCGCGCCAACCAGGCCGTGCTGCCGCTGCGCGGGAAGATCCTCAACGTTGCCGGCGCCAGCCGCGACAAGGTGCACGCCAGCCAGGCCATCGCCGACATGATCCAGGCGCTCGGCTGCGGCACCCGCGACCGCTATACCGAAGATGATCTGCGCTATGACAAGATCATCATCATGACCGACGCCGACGTCGACGGCGCCCATATCGCGTCGCTGCTGATGACCTTCTTCTTCCAGGAAATGCCGCGCCTGATCGAGAACGGCCACCTGTTCCTCGCCCTGCCCCCGCTCTATCGCATCACGCAGGGCGCCAAGACGCTGTATGCGCGCGACGAGGAGCACAAGGACGAGCTGATGGCGACTGAATTCACCGGCAAGAGCAAGGTGGATATCACGCGCTTCAAAGGCCTTGGCGAGATGCCGTATGTTCACCTGCGCGAAACGACGATGTCGCCAAAATCGCGCACCCTGCTGCAGGTCAAGATCCTGGATGACCGGGACGCGACCAAGCTGACGGTGGATCGCCTGATGGGCAACAAGCCCGAAGCGCGCTTTGACTTCATTCAGGAAAACGCGGCTTTCGTCACCGATCTCGACATCTGACGGTCACGATTTCGGCCGGGGCTCGTCAGTTTCAGCTTTCGTTAACCTTGCCGCGCAAGGCTGGCTCCGTAGCGGTTAACCGGGAGCCCCGCCATGAGTGACGATATCAACCGCCGTGCCTATGCACTCTGGGAACAGGATGGCCGTCCGGAAGGACAGGACAAGGCCTACTGGTTCCGGGCCATTGCCGAGCTGACAAGCGAAGCGGCCAAGACCATCAAGCCCGTGCGCAAGCGCGCAGTGCGGACGAAAAAGGCGGCCTGAGAGCCGCCTTCGCATCTTTGATTGCCTGGCACTGCCGGGCAATTTTTCTTTTCGCCACGCCCTACCAGACGTGCGGCCAATAGACGTCGTCTGCGTAATCGTCCGGGATCGGCGAGAGCCTGGAAATCGCCTGGGCTGCAAATTCGATCTGCAGCGACTGGTGCCGGATCGCATCCGGCATGGGATTGCCGGTGACGAATTCGCGCACGCGCCATTCATCGAGTTTGAGCGCCCGGAGGCGCCGACGCGCCTCGGCATGGACCTGTTCGACCTGGACGCGGCCTTGATCACCTCCAGCCCGGTCGACGGGCTCCGTCCATTCCCTGCTACCCTCTATAACTGCGAAACGCACGACATCCTGCCTTGGGCTCGTTCCGCCTTCTGGCGGACAACGCACTTAATCTGTCATCATTCGGTTACGGAACAGCAAACAACCAGCGCTTGGCAGTCATGGCAGCCATGATATGAACGGGGCCATGAACATCCTTTATCTGATGGCCGCCGAGGCCGAATATGGCGCCTGCCTGCGGAAACGAATTGACCCGGTGCTGATCGGTATCGGGCCAGTCGAGGCCGCTATTGCCACCACGCGAATGCTGACCCTGATGCAGACGGATTTGCCGAACCTGGTGGTTTCGCTGGGGTCGGCGGGCTCGCGAACGCTTGAGCAGGGAGCGGTCTACCAGGCCATTTCCGTGAGCTATCGCGACATGGACGCCTCGGCGTTGGGTTTTCCGCGCGGGGTGACACCGCTGACCAACCTGCCCCCGACCTTGCCGCTCGAGCCATTGGTGCCGGGGCTCACGCCGGCAACGCTATCGACCGGTGCCAATGTTGTTACCGGTAGAGCCTATGACGCCGTGGTGGAAGACATGGTGGATATGGAGACATTTGCAGTGCTGCGGGCCTGCCAGTGGTTTGGCGTGCCGCTTCTGGCACTGCGCGGGATTTCAGACGGCGACCAGGAACTGCAGAGGCTCGAGGACTGGACGCAATATCTCGATGTCGTTGATCGCAACCTCGCAGAGGCCGTCGACCGGATCGAGGCGCATTACTCGGGATCCTGATCCCGGAGCTTCTTGTCACGGCGGGCGCGCTGCCATGTCGTCCATTTGCGCGTGCCGCGCAGGATGGCCATGTTGACCGGGCCCTGAAGGAAGATGAGGTCCACGGCGAGCAGCAGCAGCCCAAGCGGAAGCATCCAGATGCCGAGGACCGGCAGGAAGCTGAAGGTCCCGCCGAGGACGAGCAAAATACCAAGCGGGATGCGGACAAGGCGCGCTTCAGGCCGGCGGACCCGCTGGAGCATTCTCGCAGCTACGCCCGGAATTCGCCGCTCGAGGCGGTCGAAAAGTCTGTTCAGGCGATTTGTGCTCTTAATGGTCATATGCGGCTCCAACCAAAGGTACATGGCGTGCCGGAAAAGCCTTTGCAAGGACGAAGTCGGAACTCTCGCCCCGCCCCAACGTTCAATCGGGGAACGACAGGAGAGCGTCATGAACCTGGAAGATCTTTTCCCAAGCCGCCGCCACCACTCGAGCCTGCCTGATCGCCTGACCGCGCAAGTCAACCAGCTGCGACGCGAAATCGGCGATATCAGCTCGGTCCTCTCGCGTGAGGCCCAGAACACGGCGAGCGAATGGGGCCACGAAGCGGCCAAGCAGGGCGCCTGGCTTGCCGGCATTGCCGGTCGCAAAGCTGTGAAGGGTGCAGATGCCGTCCGCCGCGATCCCCTGCCCGCCCTCGCTATCGTCGGCACGGCGATCCTGCTGACGGCGCTGTTTACCCGCCGGTAAGCCTTCGTTTACCGTTCCGGTCAGCGTTTCCTTAAGGCTGGCGGCGCATTTTCGGTGAAAGCTGCCTTTGGGCAACACGCCGGAGTTTACCTATGCGCCGCCTCATCACAATCGCTTCGCGCGCCCTAGCCGTGACCCTCGTTGCCTCCAGCCTTGGCGGATGCAGCTTCCTGGGCATGAACATTGCTTTTGGCCAGATGAGCGAGAAGGAATGCCTGATGCGGGCGATGTATTTCGAATCCAACCGCTCGAGCGCCGATGGCATGCTGGCCGTTGGCACGGTGGTGATGAACCGCAAGGATGACCCGCGCTATCCGCAGAGCGTTTGCGGTGTCGTTGGCCAGAAGAACCAGTTTGCACAAGGTGTACTGACCAAGCCGATGACCGACAGCGGCGCGGTGCTGGCGGCGCAGGTCTCGGATCAGGTGCTGCGCGGTGCGCGGCATCCCGGGGTGCGCAATGCCCAGCATTTCCACACTGCTGGCCTGCGCTTCCCCTACAACAACATGTTTTACGTGCTCGAGGCCGGCGGCAACGAGTTTTACGAAAAGCGCAGCCGCTAGCCGCGCCTAGAAATCGCCGCCGATATCGAAATCGCCCCAGCCGCCGTCATCGAGGCTGCCTTCGTCGAGACCGGTGTCATCGAGACCCGTTTCATCGATCTGGCCGTCGGCCTCGGCCGCATGGGCTTGACTGCCGCCGAACATGCCGGCAATGGCGCTGCCGAGCAGCACGCCGCCGGTGACGCCGAGGGCAGTCTGCGCTGCGCCGGCAAGAAAGCCTGAGCCGCCCCGCGGTTCGCGGCGTGGCGCTTCCTCGACATTGCCCCAGGGGCCACGACGCGGCTGGGTCTGCGGCTCGGGGCGATCATCGCCAAAAATGCTGTCGACAAAACCGCCGGGACGCTGGGATGAACCGGCCTCAAGGGCCTCGATCCGTTTCTGCTGCTCGCGCAGAGCCGCTTCCTGGACGATGATGGTCTGGGCCATGAAATAGGCGGCGGACGGGTTTTCCCGCAGCCGCTGGCGGATCAACTGTTCCGCCTCGACGTCCGGTCGATCGCTGTTGCGCTCGACATTGGCGAGTCGGTCGAAGAGGTTTTCGATGGCGCGTTCGTCGTCTGGTCTGATCATGGGACGCTCCTTCCGTGTGTTGACACAAAGATGGGCAGTCGACCGGCCCGGCGCAATGCTCAGCGCGGCTTTTGGCTCAGGATAAAGCCGATGATGACGGCGACGGCCTCATAGAGTTCGAGCGGGATGGTGTCATCGAGCTCGATCTTGCTCAGCGCTTCGGCCAGCATTGGATTGGCTTCAATGACGATGTCGTTCGCTTCGGCAAGCGCCACGATCTGGGCAGCCACAAAACCACGCCCCTTGGCCACAACGCGCGGCGCGCTGTCCTCGCCCTTCTCGTATTGGAGTGCGACGGCGAGATGATCCATGGGTGGACGATCTGTCATAGCAGGGCGTCCACGGCACCACCGGCGCGCTGCGCCGACAGAGGATCGACCGGCGGCCCCAGGCGCACGACGATGGCGCCGGGCAGCAGGCCAACCCCGGAAAGCTCCTGACGAAGAGCGTCGAGACCGGCCGTAAGGTCGGCGACGACTTCCTTGCGCTCGGCCCAGAGGAGAATGCCCGTCAGCTTGCCGCGCAGCGACACCTGCGCACCGACTTCCCCAAGCTCGGGCAGATTGGTGGCAAAACTGACCTGCCAGCTCCGGTCTTCTGCATCGATCGCGTCAGCATGGGCATCCTGATGGATCTGCAATTGCAGGATAGTCTGATAGCCGGCCACGGCGATCGGCAGATCGGTATTCCACTGCATCTCATTGCGCTGCGCCGCCTCAGGAAGCGAGGCGTGCTGCTGCAGGCGCAATCGCGATAGCGCGCCGTCCGTGCGCTCGAGAAGGAGGCGACCGGCATTTTCGCCGTCGAGAGGAAGGACCGGCGGCAATGGCTCGACCTGACGAACCCGCGGGATCATGCCGCGCAGGGGTGGCGGCACGCGCAGGATTGGCGAAAGCTGCGCCTCGGCGCCGAGCCACTGGGCAAGCCCCTGACGGAGGGAAAGCAGGGCCGATTTCATGTCGCCCGCCGCAGCGGCAGGCCGATTGGCAGCGAGCGCCGCTTCCTGAAAGAGGCCCGATTTGGCGACGGCGGACTTGAGAGCGGCCGCATCAGGCTTGCCATTGATGTCGAGCTGAGTGCCAAGAACCTGCCGCGCGGCTTTCAGCAAAGGTTCGGGCAAGCCCGATTGCGACATGAGCGCGGTGAGGAGCCCGGTGACACCCGCGACACTGCCCTGCTGGGGGATGGCGTGCTGCACCATCTGCGCCAGCGCGGCCTGAACTTGCCCCTGACCGGCTGGCGCGGGGAGAACGGGACCATAGGGCGTGGCCGCACGCGCCATGGACGCGGTGTTTGCGGAGGCTGCCGCCGACGGGTTGGCTGGCGGGGCCGAGGCGCCGGGGATAGCGGGGGATGGCGCCTGCGAAACGGTAACCGGCTGCGCACCAGTCTGCGCGGCGCCTCCCGCCGATGTGGGCTGCGAAGCGGGCTGAGCCGTGGGCCCATAGGCCTGTGTGGCCGGCGGCATTGGCCCGCCCTGCCCCTGCGAAAGCTGAATGCTTGTTGCCGGCTGGGACTGCGCCTGCCCCGGCGGCGGACGGCTCGACAGCAGGGCGAGGCGCATCTGCCCATCCACCTGTTGGACGGCCAAGGTCAATATGGAGCCGACCGGCTGGGCACTGGGCAGATTGATGGCCAGGAATTGTCCGCCGACCTGTACCCGCGTCATGCCGCCGGCCGCCTGATGCAGCACGCGGGCCTCAAGGTTCTGGCCCGGCGTCAGAGAGAGTGCACGCAGCAACGATCCGGCCTTGGCATGAAATACCACCGGAAGTTGCGACGAGATGGTCATATGCCGATCGTCTCCAGCCGCCTCATGCAGCCGGGAGTAATCCTATGGGGGATTTGGGAAAATGTGGAGGGCCTTGTGTCAGTCCTTGCGGACGTCCTTGTATTCCATGGTCGCAGGCTTGCCGCGGAAGGTGACCCAGAAGAAATTCAGCGTGTAGGTCGCGGCGGTCTTGAACACGCCTTCAGCCTCGAGGCGGCGACCAGAGGTCTTCATTTTGAGACCAAAGGTCCATTTGACGCCACCGATCCGCGACAGGCGCACGGCCACGTCGGTATCTTCGCCGAAGAACTCGATCGAGCGGTCATAGCCACCGGCCTTTACCCAGGCGTCGCGCTTGAACACGAAATTACCGCCCTGCACCACCGAGCCGACCCGCAGGATGAAGCGGTTCAGCACATAGATGAGATAGGTGAGCCCGTAAAACATGTTGACCATCAGGCGATTGTGCCAGGCCATGTCATAATAGATATAGGGGCCGCTGAGGCACACCAGGTTCTGATCTCGCGAGAATTCCGTCATCACGACGTCCAGCCAACCCTCGGGAACGATGGTGTCGCTGTCGATATTGGCGATGAGATCATAGCCCTCGCTGGCGGCAAAGCCGGCATCGCGCGCATTGACGAGGCCCTTCTTGGGCTCGTCGACCACACGCACGCCAGCATAGCTGCGGGCGATCTCGCCGGTACGGTCCTTGGACGCATTGTTGACCACAATGACGTCGGCCGGGATGCCGGAACGCTTGATTTCCGCCAGAACCGACTCGAGGCAAGTGCCGATCAGCTTCTCCTCGTTATAGGCGGGAATGACGAAAGCCAGCTTCATAGGGATCCTTCTGCTGGCAGAACACCAGCTTCACAAACCTGCTGCTCTTAGCGCGAGAGCGGTTCCGGGGCAACACATGGCGGAATGCGACAGTGAAAGGTTAACGGCGACGTTCCCAAAAACGCCGAGCCTGCTATGATCGCCTAGGTGAGGCTTGGCCTTGGCCGCAATGTCGGGAGAGTATTGAGGGCATGAACAGATCTCTTTGCACCCTTGTGGCGGTGCTTTTCGGAGCGACGTCAATTGCCTATGGGGCGGACGGCACAGCCGTTGGGGTCGATCCCGACGCCTTCGCACGCGGCGGATCAGCCGAACGCATCCTGCATGTCGGCGCAGATATTTCTCTCGGCGAAGAGATCGTGACCGGCCCTTCGGGCAAGGTTCAGATCGTTTTTGCCGATGAGACCCGGCTCGTGGTCGGGCCGCAGAGCGCGCTGCTGATCGAGTCCTATCTGATGGCCGGCGATCCCAACGACAAATTTGCCATCAATGCCCTCGCCGGCAGCTCCCGCTTCATGTCCGGCAATGGCCCGAAATCGGCCTATTCGATCCAGACCCCGACCGCCTCGATCGCTGTGCGCGGCACCAAATTCGACATTTCCGTCGGCGACGGACAAACCGATGTGCTCCTGTTCGAAGGGGCGGTGACGGTCTGTACATCCGGCGGCGTCTGCCAGGAGCTGTCCCAATTCTGCGACATCGCGTCCTTCGGCGGCGGCGGCGCAGAAAAGATCGGCCATGGCGACCGTGCGCACGGCGCAGCCGGGAAAAAGTTCAACTTTGCCCGCTTCCCCTCGACAGTCATGGGTGACTTCCGCGTCAGCGGCGCCACGCAGTGCATGTCTCCACCGGAGCCCTCATCGGCCCCAGCATCGCTCTCTGCTGCCAACAGCGACGAAAAAGTCGCCGCGCCGAAGGAGCCGATCAAGGACGGTGAGGACGACAACGACGGTGGCAGCGACAACAATGGCGGCGGTGGCGACGATGATGATGACGACGACAACAATGGTGGTGGTTCGGGCCACGGTGGCTGCGGTTGCGGCGGCCATAAGAATCGAAACTGAACCGGGCCTGCGCTGGCTGAGACGCTGAGCCCTCAGGGCCGGGCAAGGTGGACGTGAGGTGCCCGGCGACGATGCCGGCAGCTCCTATTGAGGTAAAGACGCTGACCAAGACCGCCGATCCGGGCCGCAACGTTGCCGAGCAGAGTTTTATTCGTCGGCTGCGCGAAAAACTGCGGCTGCTCTATCACTCGCACTCGCCTCGGGCGGTCCGCTTCCAGGCAGCGGTGCTCGTGGTCGATCTCGCCATCATCGCATTTTTCATCGCCAGCCCGCTGCTCAGGGGCAACGCGATCTACCTCTGGCTGGACTATTCGATCGCGGCTCTGCTGCTTATCGAGCTGGCAGCGCGGGCGCTGGCCTCGACTGATGTGAAACGCTGGCTGCGCCAGCCCTCGGTCATCATCGATATCTTCATCCTCGCAACGCTGCTGGCACCCACCTGGCTGTTCAACCTCGGCTTCCTCAGAATATTGCGGCTGTGGACGATGACCCGATCGGGCCTGATCTGGCGCCCCCTCAGGAAATACGGGTTTGGCGCCTATCAGGACACGATCCAAGCGGTGATCAACCTCCTGGTATTCCTCTTCGTCGTCACCGGGTTCGTCTATACTGCCTTTGTCGGGGAACACAGCGGCATCGAAGGCTATATCGACGCGCTCTATTTCACCGTGACGACCATGACCACCACCGGTTTTGGCGACATCACCTTGCCCAGCTCGTGGGGCAAGATGGTTTCCATCGTCATCATGATCATCGGCATCTCGCTGTTCGTGCGGCTGGCCCAGCTGGTGTTCCGGCCGGCCAAGGTCACCTTCCCCTGCCCGCAATGCGGCCTCACCAAGCATGAGCCCGACGCCGTGCACTGCAAGGCCTGCGGACACATCCTCAATATCCCCGATGCCGGGGAAGGCTAGTCGCCTGTCCCTACTTCTTGGGGAGCACCGGCAGCCGCAGGCGGAAGCACGCGCCGGGCAATGATCCCTGGGCCAGTTCGAGCGTGCCATTCATGCGCGTGACGATCTGGCGGCTGATGGCAAGGCCGAGGCCAGCGCCGGTCTGGTCGACAGAGCCACGCAGGCCCCGGGCGAATTTTTCGAAGATCAGCGTCCGTTCGTCCTTGGGAATACCCGGCCCGTTGTCGGAGATGTCGACCACGAAATGCCCCGACCAGACAATGGCGGTGACCCGCAGGCGCGGTTGGTCGGCGTCGTTGTATTTCACTGCATTGGCGATGAGGTTGATAAAGACCTGGCAAAGCCGGTCGGCATCGCCCTCCACCATAGCTGGGCCGGAGCGCTCGCCGAACTCGACCGCAAAACCCTTTTGGCGCAGCAGGGCGTCGCACACGGTCAGCGCCCGGTTGAGCGCCGCATCGGCATCGACCGGCACATTTTCCCAGGCGCGCTCGCCGCGCTCAAGGGCGCTGAGATCGAGGATTTCATCGAGCAACTTGGTGAGGCGCAGACTTTCTTGGTGAATTGTCGTTACGAAACGGTGGCGCTGAACGTCGTTCAGATCGCCCGGTTCGAGCAGTATTTCCGAGAAGGAGCGAATGGACGTCATCGGCGTGCGCACTTCGTGGCTCACCTGACTGAGGAATTCATCCTTCTGGCTGTCGAGCTCGCGCAGCTGCATATTGGCGTCCTCGAGCTTCTGCGCGGTGAGGCGAAGCTCTTGCGAGGTTTTCTCCAGCCGCTGGGAATATTCCTTGGCCTGCTGGGTTTCGTCGGCCATCTGCATCATCTCTTCGAGCGACACATCGGCGCCGGCGACGACTTTTGAGAGCATGACATGGGCCGAGGCGGCGCCGATCGAGCCGGCCAGCTCACGCTCAAGATGGGCCACGAATTCAGGCGTCGGGTCCATCATGACAGGGTCGACGCCTCTTTCCCGCGCGACCATTTCGAAGAGGGCAGCGGCGCGTCTTTCGCCGAGGACACGCTCGGCCACGAAAAAGAGATCGTTGGCGGTAGCGGAGCCCGGCGCGAAGACGCGTTGCGGCAGGCCGCTGTGGCGGAAGACGTCGACGAAAGCCGTCGCCTGGATGCGTTCCAGCGCGGAGGGCGAGGTGATCAGCGAGCCGATGACCAGCACGAGGACGTTGATGCTGAGGCTCCAGAAGGCGGCATGGGCCAGCGGGTCCCAGTTTTGGAGGCCGAACATGGCTTCGGGGCGCAGCCAGGAAATACCCCATGGGCCGGCATCGAGAAGAGCCGAGACGGCGGGTGACACCGAGTCGAACGACGGCAGGAAGCAGCACCAGGCCCAGAAGACGAAGCCGATGGCGATGGCGGCGGTGACCGCCTTCAACGACGCATCGCGCCAGAAGATGGCCGCCAGCAGCGCCGGGAAGAACTGGGCGATGGCGGTGAAAGAGATCAGACCGATGGGTGCCAGCGCATCGGAATCGCGGGTGAAGAAGAAGTAGAAAAAACCAAGCGACAGGATGAGCACGATGGAGACGCGCCGGGCGATCAGCAGGACCCGGGTCACGCCTTGCCCGTCGCTGTTCTGCCGGATGGCACTGAGCTTGAGCACCAGCGGCATGATGATGTGGTTCGAAACCATGATCGAGAGCGCGATGGACTCAAGGATAATCATTGAAGTGGCAGATGAGAATCCACCGATAAACGCAAATAGCGCCAAGCCATTTTGTCCCGCAGCTAGCGGCAGGGTCAGTGCGAACATGTCGGGATTTGAGCCATCCGGCATGACCGCCAACCCATAGACGGCAATGGGCAGGATGAAGATGCTCATCGCCATCATGTAGGCCGGGAAGGCCCAGCCAGCGACGCGCAGATGGTTCTCGTTGGAGTTCTCGACCACTGTCACCTGGAACTGGCGCGGCAGGCAGACGATGGCGGCGATGGAGAGCCCCATGGTGGTCAGCCAGCGGCTGTCGAAGCTGGTGGCTGTATCCACCGCCAGCCCACGCTCGGCGGCGAGACGGAAAATGCCCTCAAAGCCGCCGCCGATATAAACGACGAATACCCCGACCGCGACCAGCGCAGTGAGCTTGACCACCGCCTCGAAGGCAATGGCGGCGACAACGCCGTGGTGCTGCTCCTTGGCATCAACGTGGCGCGTGCCAAAGAGAATGGTGAAGAGGGCCATGCCAGCGGCGACGCCGAAGGCGAGGCCGACATCGTCAATGCCTTTCAGACTGCCCTGCCCGAATTCGGATGAACCGGCGACGGCCTGGATGGACGACGTCACGGCTTTGAGCTGCAGCGCGATATAGGGCGCGATTCCGACGACGGCGATGCAGGTGACGAGCACGCCGAGCCGGCTCGACTTGCCGAAACGCGAGGAGAGAAGGTCGGCCAGCGAGGTGATGCGATGCAGATGGCTGATGCGCACGAGGCGGCGCAGGAGAAAATACCAACCCACGAACACCAGTGTCGGGCCGAGATAGATGGTCATGAACTCGAGCCCGCTGCGGGCCGCATTGCCCACAGCTCCGTAGAAGGTCCAACTGGTGCAGTAGACGGAGATCGAGAGGGTGTAGACCGCGGGCGAATTGAGCCAGCTGTTCTTGTTTTCCCTGGCCCGGCGATCGCCGAAATAGGCGAGGACGAAGAGCAGGCAGACATAGGCTATGGCCGTTGCAATGACGAAATCGGCCGACAGCATCTAGCCTTCCCCCTCTGTGCCATCCTGCGTGGCGTCGAGCGGCAAGTGCCTTGTGAGCAGGGCAATCCCGACGATGAGCAGGACCCACACAGCAAAAAGGTAGACCACGATCTGCGGTATGCCGAAGAAGGAAATCTCGTGGTTGAATAGCAGCACAAGTGGTGGGAACAGCAGCAGCCCACCGCCAAGGGTGAGCACCAGCATGCCGCCGACGATACGGCGCCTATCCGGCATTTTCGCCCAAGATGCCGCGCACCACGTTGACGACCTCGGCGTTGGAATAGGGCTTTGTCACGAAGGCGTCGGCACCAAGGTCCTCGGCGATGCGCCGGTCCTGCTGCTGGCCCTTGGCGGTTAGGATAAGAACCGGGAGGCGGCGCATGTCCGCGTCCCCCCTGATCTGCTTGAGCACGTCAAAGCCGCTGCGCTTGGGCAGCATGACGTCGAGCACCAGCATGCGCGGCCGAATCCGCCGGATCGTGTCGACCACGACATCGCCGTCCGTTACCGAACCAATGCTCCAGCCAGCACGGCGCAATATGAAGTCGAGCGACTCGAGAATACTCGGCTCGTCCTCCGCGATAAGAATATCAACTGCCAAACTTCCCCCCAGTGCCAGCGGTCTCCCCTCCACCGACCCTCTCACTAAATCGTAATCAGGCTGAATCTCCAAGGCCGAATTCGTGCGGCACCAACGGAACCCGCGTCGCCGAAACGGGCCCGCCCGGAGAAAGCACCTCCTCCTGCCGAGCCGCACAATCGCGGCGCGTGCACAGCCGGCAGGTAGGGCCGACCGGGACATCGGCCGCCTGATCGAGCAGATTGAGCCCCTGACCATAGACGGTCCGGTCGGCATGCAGCACGTCGCAGGCCAGCATGACCGAGACGACATTGTTTGGCTCGCGGAAGGACGCCGGCCGCTGCTGCAAAGAGCGGGCGAGAAACATGTAGCGGGACCCGTCCGAGAACTGGACGACCTGACGCAGCATGGCCTCCGGCTGTCGGAAGGCGCCATAGATGGCCCAGAGCGGACAGGCGTGACCCGTATTGGGCAAGAGGAGGCCGGGCAGCGGAAAATGCTTGGTCAGCCGCCCGGCTGGGTCGGAGCGCAGGAAGCCAAAGGGAATTCCCTCCTCTCCCGGACGTCGCAGCGACACGAGGCGATGGGCAATCTGCTCAAAACTGCCGTTAAACCGCTGCCGCAGCCGATCGATATCGTAACCGCAGGCTTCCGCTTCGCCGAGAAAGCGCGAATAGGGAAAGACGATAGCACCCGCCAGATAGGAGCCGAGTGCGCGCGCCGCCAGCCTACGCGCCCTGTCGGTGGAGAGCCGGGCAAGCTCGAGGGTCTGCCGCAGGACATCTGCTGCGGAGAGCTCGCCAAAAAGGCGCGCCAATTGGAATTGACGTGTCGCCAGGGTCGTCGAGCCCTGAAACCACATGATCCGCGCGTCGGGACGATAACGGTACTGGCCGGGAAAATCGGGACTGTCCGGTGGCCCGCCAATGATGGTGCGGACACCAAATCCACTTTCAAGCGCTGAGACGAGGGTTTCGACGCCGAACGTCCCCTGCGCGTCCAGCTCGACCCGCAACCGCACGGCTGCGTCCTCAAGCTGGGGAAAGTGGTTCTGCTGCTCGATGATCATGTCATCGATTTCGCGCAGCGCCGACACGCTGCTCGCCGCCTGGCTAGAACTCTCGAACTGGCCGATGAGGCTGCGCGCCACTTCGCTCAGCGTCCGGGTCTCGCGACCGATCGCACCGAGAAACCGGCTGCGTTCCGCGTCGTCGAGATCCTGAACGTCTTCGAGAATTTCAGCACTAGAGCGGATGGCGGTAATGCCGGACAGGACCTGATGCAGCAATTGCCCCAGGAGCGGGTCTGACCGGAGACGATCGGCATAGGCATCAGCATCGGCCACCGCCCCCATATAGGCGCGGTGCATCCGCGCCAGGGCCATGGCACTGGCCGGATATTGCGCCACGAGCTGCCGCCGCTCGTCCGGCTGGAATGGCAGCGACTCGACGGCTGGATCGGCATAGGCCTCTTCCAGATCCTGGAGCAGCTTTTGTTCAGCTTCGCCGGTGAGATCGCCGATTTCAATGTCGAGACATTGGGCCACGCGCTGCAGCAGCGAGCCCGCAATGTCCCTTTTGTTGTTCTCGATGAGGTTCAGATAGCTCGGCGAGATGCCGATCTGGCGCGCCAGGGCTGCTTGCGAAATGCGCAGCGATTTCCGCCTGTTACTGATCCGAAATCCGATTGGCGCACGCATTTCCCACCCCCATCAGTCAACGAATTTACGAAGACCCGTGAAATACAGAACAACAATTTACAGAATTATTCAATGAATACAACGGGATATTGCGCCCCTTTTCAAATGTGACGAAACTCTGACAGCGGTGAGTGGCTGACAATGTATCAGCGGCCCCGCGCCATAAGGAGGAGCTTTATGACACTTTTGAAGCGCGGGCTGTCCCGCCGCAGGGTATTGCAAACCGGCATGGCCGGCATCATCGGCACGGGCGTAGCGCCCATGGTGTTCACCAAGGGGGCTTGGGCACAGGAGTTCTGCAACGACCCCACAGGCGACACCGTCACGATCGGGCTTAACCTGCCCCTGACTGGCGCCTACGCGGAAGAAGGTGCCGATGAGCAGAAGGCCTACGAGCTGGCCATCGCCCACCTGAACGGCGAAGGCGATGGCGGGCTGATCAACGTCCTCACCCCCACCGCTCTCAAGGGCAACGGCATTCTCGGCAAGAAGGTCGGCTATGTGTCGTCCGACAGCCAGACCAAGTCCGACGTGGCGCGTGCCGGCGCAACCCGCATGATCGAACGCGACGGCGCCATCATGATCACCGGCGGTTCGTCCTCGGGTGAAGCCATCGCCGTGCAGAGCCTCTGCCAGGAGATGGGTATCATCTTCATGGCCGGCCTCACCCACTCCAACGACACCACCGGCAAGGACAAGCGCCGCTACGGTTTCCGTCACTTCTTCAACGCCTACCAGTCCGGTATCGCTCTCGGCCCGGTTCTGGGCGAGCAGTACGGCAAGCAGCGCCGCGCCTACCACCTGACCGCCGACTACACCTGGGGCTGGACCCAGGAAGAGTCGATCATGGCGGCAACCGAGGCCCTCGGCTGGGAAACCGTCGCGGCTGTGCGCACCCCGCTCGGCTCCTCGGACTATTCCCAGTACCTCACGCCGATCCTCAATTCTGGCGCCGACGTGCTGATCCTCAACCACTATGGCCTCGACATGGTGAACTCGCTGCCGCAGGCCGTGCAGTTCGGCATGCGCGACCGCCAGGCAAACGGCCACAACTTCGAGATCGTCACGCCGCTGATCTCCGAATTGATGGCCAAGGGCGCCGGCGAATCCGTTCGTGGCGTCTTCGGCACCTCGAACTGGCACTGGAACCTGCAGGACCCCGGCTCCATCGCCTTCACCAAGTCCTTCGGCGCAGCCTATGGCTCCCCGCCGTCGCAGGCCGCTCACACGGCCTATGTCCAGATGCTGCTCTACGCAGATGCCGTGGAACGCGCCGGCACCTTCTATCCGCCAGAAGTCATCAAGGCGCTGGAAGGCCACGAGTTCGACGGCATGGGCAATGGTCGCACGCTTTACCGCGCCGAAGACCACCAGTGCATGAAGTCGGTTCTGGTTGTGCAGGGCAATGAGTCGCCCACCAGCGAGTTCGACGTTCTCAACGTGGTTCAGGAAGTGGGCCGCGACGTCAGCACCTACGACGCCTCGATCTTCGGTGGCGAGCTCGGACCGGCAGAGCCGGCACCGCTCTGCGCCTAAGTCCAGTTGATCAGGCACTCTTAGGGGGGCGCCCCGTCACCGTCGGACAAGTCCGGCGGTGGCGGGGTCCACTTACAGAGCCTGCTGCAGCGACATGTCGCTGAACGGAGCATGCAATGTTCGAAGTCATATTTCTTCAATTCCTGAACGGGCTCGATAAAGGCGCTGCCTATGCGCTTATCGCCCTCGGACTGACCCTGGTGTTCGGCACCCTGGGCGTCGTCAATTTCGCCCATGGCGCCCTCTTCATGCTCGGAGCCTTCTGCGCCGTCACCGTGCGCATGTTCCTCACCATGGAGACGGTGACCATCGATCCCGAAAAGCTCTCTCCATGGGGTCAGCCGCTGGAAGTGCGCGAGCCCCTGGTTCAGGCGTGGCTCGGTGATTTCGGAGCGGTCCTGGTCAACTATTCAGTTCCATTCTCGATCCTGATCACGATCCCGGTGATGCTGGTGATCGGCATCGCGCTCGAGCGCGGCATCATCAAGCACTTCTACAAGCGCACCCACGCCGAGCAGATCCTGGTGACCTTCGGTCTCGCCATCGTGGCCCAGGAAGTCATCAAGTCCGTTTACGGCCCCAACCCCATTCCCCAGCCCATGCCGACGGACCTGCGCGGCGCTGCCGATATTGGCGCCTGGCTGGGCATGCAGGCCAATGTCATCACCTACCCGATCTGGCGCCTCGTCTACTTCCTCTTCGCCGGCGTGGTCATCGGTGGCGTCTTCGCCTTCCTCCAGTTCACCACCTTCGGCATGGTCGTTCGTGCCGGCATGGCGGACCGCGAGACCGTGGGCCTGCTCGGCATCAACATCGACCGACGCTTTACCATCATGTTCGGCCTGGCCGCCGTCGTCGCTGGCATGGCAGGCGTGATGTACACCCCGCTCCTGCCCCCGAACTATCACATCGGCATGGACTTCCTGGTCCTCAGCTTCGTGGTGGTCGTCGTGGGCGGCATGGGCTCGTTGCCCGGTGCAGTCGCGGCCGGCTTCATGCTCGGCATCCTGCAATCCTTCGCCTCGATGAACCAGGTGAAGGCCATTTTCCCCGGCATCGACCAGATCATCATCTATCTCGTCGCCGTCGTAATTCTACTCGTTCGTCCCCGTGGCCTGTTCGGCCGGCGCGGCGTGATGGAGGCCTGACGTGACCAAATTCATGTCCCGCAACGACCTCTTGCTCCTTGTCGGCTTCGCCGTCGTCGTCCTCGCCATGCCGATCTGGCTGGCACCAATCGGTGCCGGCTACCCGGATCTCTTGCAACGCTTCATGATCTTCGGGCTCTTCGCCGTCGGCTTCAACATTCTGTTCGGCCTCACCGGCTATCTCAGCTTCGGGCACGCTGCCTTCTTCGGAGTCGGCTCCTATACGGCGGTCTGGTCGTTCAAGCTGTTCACGCTTGATGCCATCCCTGCCCTGTTCTTTGCCGTGATCGTCTCCGGGCTCTTTGCCCTCGTGATCGGCTTCCTCAGCCTGCGTCGGACCGGCATCTACTTCTCGATCCTGACGCTCGCCTTTGCCCAGATGAGCTATAATCTGGCCTATTCGGTGCTGACCCCGATCACCAATGGTGAGACGGGCCTGCAGCTGACCCTGTCGGATCCGCGTATCATCGACGCTGCGGTCGGCCAGACCTTCGTTGGCCAGCCCGTCCCGACGCTGCTCGGCCAGTCGCTGGGTGGCTATGGCGGGTTCTACTTCTGCGCATTCTTCCTGATTTTGGGCTTTTTCTTTGCCCAGCGCGTGGCCGGCTCGCCCTTCGGCATGATGCTCAAGGCGATCAAGTCCAACCAGACGCGCATGCAGTTCACCGGCTTCAACACCCGTCCCTATGCCCTCTCGGCATTCGTGATCTCGGGCATGTATGCCGGCCTGGCGGGCGCCCTGCTCGCCGTGACCGACCCGCTCGCCGGTGCGGAACGCATGCAGTGGACGGCCTCTGGCGAAGTGGTCCTGATGACCATTCTCGGCGGCGTTGGCACGCTGATCGGGCCGGTGATCGGCGCCTGGGTGATCAAGTACTTCGAGAACATTCTCTCGGCCCTCAATGACAACATCCTGGCCCGCTTCTTCAGCTTCCTGCCTGAAGGTGTCGACTCCGTCGTGGTCAAGGTCATCAGCAAGTTCGTCGGCGACGGCTGGCACCTCACCCTGGGCCTGCTCTTCGTTGTCATCGTGATCTTCCTGCCCGGCGGCATCATGGAAGGCGTGCGGCGCATCGCTGCCGCATTCCGCAGCCGGGGCGCCACGCCCCGCGCCGCCACCAAGACCCAAGCTGCAGAGTAGGATCAGAAAATGGCAGATACCAACGTAGTCCTGCATGTGGCGGACGTGCACAAGCGGTTCGGGGGCCTGCATGCTCTCGCCGACATCGACCTCCAGGTGGAGGAAGGCAAGACCCACGCGATCATCGGGCCAAACGGCGCCGGCAAGTCGACCCTGCTCAACGTCATCATCGGCAAGCTGCCGCCGACCAGTGGCCAGGTTGTCTTCGACGGCACCATCCTGACAGGGCGCAAGCCCCACCAGATCAACCAGCTGGGTATTGCCCGCGTGTTCCAGACGCCGGAAATCTTCTCCGATCTCTCGGTGCTGCACAATGTGATGATCCCCGCCTTTGCCAAGCGCGACGGCGACTTCGGGCTCAACATGCTGCGGGCGCTCGAGAGCGAGACGGGCATCCGGGAAGAAGCGCTGCACATGCTTGAAGATGTCGGGCTGGTGAACCGGCGCGACACGCCGGCGGGGTCTCTCTCGCGCGGTGACAAGCGGCGCATGGAACTGGCCATGTGCCTGATCCAGCATCCGCGTCTGCTGCTGCTCGACGAGCCGACCGCCGGCATGAGCCGGCACGACACCAACACCACGATAGAGCTGCTCAAGAAGATCAAGAGCCGCGGCATGACCAAGGTGATCATCGAGCACGACATGCATGTGGTGTTCTCGCTGGCCGACAAGATCTCGGTCCTCGCGCAGGGGCGCATCATCGCCGATGGCACGCCCGATCAGGTGCGTGGCAATCCCAAGGTGCAGGAAGCCTATCTCGGAGGAGCGCATTGATGAGCGCAGTTGCCATGCAATCCAGTGTCGCCTCGGGCAGCCACGCTGCCGACATCGAAACCACCCGCCCTTTCTTCTCCGTACGGGACGTTCACGCCTATTACGGAGAAAGCTACATCGTCCAGGGCGTGTCCCTGGATGTGCGACAGGGCGAAATTCTCGCCCTCCTGGGCCGCAACGGCGCGGGCAAGTCATCCACACTGCGCACCATTGCGCGAACAGACAATCCACAGCTTCGCCAGGGGGAAATCTGGCTCGACGGCAACCCCGTGCACGAGATGAAGAGTTTTGAGGCGGCGCGAGCCGGCATTCAGCTCGTGCCCGAGGACCGTCGAATTATTCAGGGCCTGACCGTCGAGGAAAATATCGCCCTCGCCAAGGTCGCGCCCGGCAATGGCTGGAGCCTCGAGCAGATCTACGAGAGTTTTCCGCGCCTTGCCGAACGCCGCACGCAGGAAGGTGTGACGCTTTCGGGCGGCGAGCAGCAGATGCTGGCCATCGCCCGTGCGCTTGCCCGCGACCTGAAACTGCTGCTGCTCGATGAGCCCTATGAAGGGCTGGCCCCGGTGATCGTGCACGAGATTGAACGCATTCTGCATTCGATCAAGCCGCTCGGCATTACGACGGTCATCGTCGAGCAGAACGCGGTGGCCGCGCTGAAACTGGCCGACCGGGCCGTCATTCTCGACACCGGTGAAGTGGTGTTCAGCGGCACGGCCAAGGAAGTGCTCGACAACGCCGAGCTTCGCCACGAATACCTCGCGATCTAACACGCGAGGAAGTTTTACCTTTCAGGAACAACGAGTTACCCTGGGTTCTTTGGGTTCTAAAGGCATGTTGCCGATTTCACCCTCTCCCCGCTCGAAGGACTCAGGGTACATTTTCCAGCGGCGGCACCGGGGCAATGGTAATGCCCTCAGCTTCGAGTGCCGCTCGCACGTCGCGCGCCAGATCGACCGCACCCGGCGTATCGCCATGCAGGCATATCGATCGCGCCTTTGATTTCAGAACCGTCCCATCAATAGCCACGATCTCTCCGGCCAGCGCCAGACGCAGGCAGCGGGCGATAACGGCCTCAGTATCCTCGATGACGGCACCCGGCTCGCTCCGGGCGACCAGCAGACCCTCGGCCGTGTAGGCGCGATCGGCATAGGCCTCGCGGATCAGCGGGGCGCCAACGGCATTGGCGGCCCGAACCTGTTCGCTATTGTCGAGGGCAAGGACGGCGATCTTTGCATCCATTGCCTGAATGGAGGCAAAAATCGCGACGGCGAAGGCCAGCTCTTCGGCCGTTTGATTGGCAAGGGCGCCATGCAGCTTGACGTAGGACAGCGGCACACCGACTTCCTCGGCGATATAGCGCACGAGAAAGATCTGGTCCCGCACCTGTGACAGCAGTGTATCGAGCGGCACGACGAGGCGAAATCGCCCGAACCGGGCGCGATCGACATAGCCGGGATGCGCCCCGGCCCGCACGCCCCGCGCCTTGCACTTCTTGAGCACATGCCGGATCGTCGCCGCGTCACCGGCGTGGCCGCCCCCGGCGATGGAGGCGCTGGAGACGATATCGAGCAGGTCGTCGTCCGTGCCCACGCCCTCGCCGAGATCGGCGTTGAGATCGATTGTCGTCATGGCAATTGGCTCCGCAATATCCGATGCGCGTTCGCGAGGCTGACGGGGGTGAAGGATACGGCACGATTGGGCCTGATCTGCGCGAAACGCGAGAGGTCGACCGAGATGACGGTACCGATCCGCGGATAGCCGCCCGTGGGCTGGTGATCCCGCATCAGCACGATCGGGGTCCCGTCCCCCAGAATCTGGATGTCGCCAGACACGACCGGGTCGGACACGAGCGAGAGGATCTTTTCGTTGGCAAAGACCCCGCCGGGGTCGCCGAGGCGTACACCCATGCGGTCCATGGTCGGCGTGGTCCTGAACTCCGCTGCAACAAACGCCTGCCGCACATCGGGAGAGAACATTTCCGCGTGGAGGCCCCACACAAAGCGGATCGGGCCCTCGTCGACGGCTATCGGCTCCGGTGCCTGAGGCTCCCCGCCCTCGCCCTCAAGCACCAGTTCGTCGCCAGCGGCAAGGGTTTTACCGGAGAGGCCACCCAGACGCGCCCGCGTACTGGTGGCGATGCTGCCGAGCACGGGCTTCACTTCAAGCCGGCCGCCAAACCGCAGATAGCCGTAATTGCCATAGGGGCCCGCCGAGATGGTGAGCCTGTCGCCGGCAACGAGCCGCGTCTGCCCGGGCCAGTCGAGAAGCTCGCCATTGAGACCGATCGTAAAGCCTCCGCCGTCCCAACCGGCGAAGGTTTCGCCATCGAGGACAGTGAGATCAAGGCCAGCCATGGTGAATTCGACGCCAGACGCGTCACTGGCTCCCGCCCAGCGGCCGGCCCGGGCGAAGCTCTTGATATCCATGGGTCCCGATGCGCTGATGCCATGGCTGAGCATGCCGAACCGGCCAGGATCCTGAAGGCTGACCAGTGGACCGGCGCGATCAATACGTAACCGCGTCATTACCGAGCCTCGAAGGTCAAGAAATCGCCCGCCCGCAGCTGGGTGGGCGGATCGGTGCGGGCGTCGAAATTGCGAAAATCGGTCCTGCCGATCACGTGCCAGCCGGTGGGAATATCGGTGGCCGCGATAGCCGTCTGCCCAGCCGCAAAGAGCACGCTGCCCGCCGGCACCATCGGCCGCACATTCTGCCTGCGCGGCAGGATGAGATCATCGGGGTGAAAGCCGCAGTAGACAAAACCGGGCGCAAAACCTGTCGCCAGCACGCGGAGCGGCGCCGCATTGTGGCGAGCGATGAAACTCGCGGGATCGAGGGCCAATGCACCCGCGACCTCGGCAAGATCAGGTCCGTCGGAACCGCCAAATATGATCCCGATCGTGTGGGTATCCGGCGCCCGGGCACTGTGTTGCCCGGTCAGTTGCAGGCGTAGCTCGCCGCAGACGGTGTCAAAATCGGTGTGGAGCGGATCGTAGCGCAGAAATACCGAGACGAGGCTCGGCACGACCTCCTCGACGCCCGCAGGCGGAGAAGCGAGCAGAGTGTCGGCGAATGCGATGGCGGCGGCATTGGCAGCCTCATCGAGCTGCGCTGCAAAGCGCACGAGAATTCCGCAATCCCCCATAGGCACGATCATCCGCCTTGTCGGGGCAATCGACATCATCGGAAATCCCGTACTCTCCAGGGCGTTGCTTCAGCCCTGTTGCGCTAGGCGGGCGGGCTTCCCTTCTTGCGGCGCCGCCTTGCGGCGGCACCGGCCTTTATCCTCAGATCAAGGCCCTAGTTGGGTTCACGACCCTCCTGCTCGACCACGGCATCGAACAGCTCCCGAACCTGGGACGCGCCAAGGCTCTCGATTGCCACGGCAGCGATGGCCGCAAACAACTCTGCGATTTCCTGGGGATCGGTGATTTCGGCGTCGTCTTCGTCGGCGTCGGCGTTGATGAGAGTAAACACGATACGCGCCTCCATTGTGAGCCTACGGGCTCAGTGTGCGGCGATTCCCGTTACCGTTTAAATAACAGAATGTGCCAAGTCGGGTCATGGCGCTGCTTGCCACGTCCAGCAGCGCCACCTATTCTTCGCCCGCCTCGAGCTTTTCGATATAAGCCTCAATATCTTCCAGAGTAGCCGAAAAGGGTTTCGGCTCGCCCCCAAGGATGATTTTGTAGCTCTTGTCATCGCGCAGCGCATGACCGCCGGGCTGCCCGTGAACCTTCATCTTTTCGGCCGTCAACACCGTCAGCCCGTAGCGGACCAAAATGCGTTTTGCCCGCCGCATGCGCGACGCGTCGAATTCCTTGCGGCTCATGGCACCCACCTGTCATCCGCCTGATTGGTGGCAAGGCTGTAGCGAGCGTTGCGCTGCAATGCAACTGTAGGCGTGGACACTCGGCTGATCTGCCGCGCTCCGGCATCTGACCACTGGACAGCGCACCTTCGCCCGGCTAAACGGCTGGGCACGGGTAGATGGCAGAGTGGTTGATTGCTCCGGTCTTGAAAACCGGCGAAGGTGCAAGCCTTCCGGGGGTTCGAATCCCTCTCTACCCGCCATTCCATTTTATCGCAGCAGGTGTGACGCCGCCGGACGAACCGGCAGCGCCGTCTCGATTATGGAATCAGCACGACAGAGCCGGTGGTCTCGCGACCTTCGAGGGCCCGGTGCGCGTCTGCGGCATCGGCCAGGGCGAAGCGTCGGCCGGCTTCCACCTTGATGGCGCCGCTGCGGATCGCGGCGAAGAGCGCTTCGGCGCCAGCGAGCAGGTCCTCACGCGCTGCGAGATAATGCGCCCCGGTCGGACGGGTCACAAAGAGCGAGCCCTTTCGAGAGAGGACTGTCAGGTCCGGGATGGAAACAACGCCCGAGGCATTGCCGAAGCTGGCCATCAGGCCGCGCGGCCGCAGGCAGTCGAGAGACGCTTCGAAAGTGTCCTTGCCCACGCCGTCATAGACGACGTCCACGCCCCGGCCCCCGGTGAGCTCGCGCACTTTTGGCGCGAAAGCCTCGGCGCGATAGTCGATGACGTGATCGCAGCCATGGGCAAGGGCGAGCGCCACCTTGTCCGGGCCTCCCGCGGTGCCGATGACCGTGGCGCCGAGGGATTTCGCCCATTGGGTGGCGATGAGACCGGTGCCGCCGGCCGCGGCGTGCCAGAGGATGGTTTCGCCCTGCTGCACCGGCCAGGTCTTGAACAGCAGGTAATAGGCGGTAAGGCCCTTGAGCATGACGGAGGCTGCGGTTTCATCGTCGATATCGTCCGGGATCGGGACGAGACGATCTGCCGAAACGAGCCGCTCCTCGGCATAGGCACCGATCTGGCCCTGATAGCAGACGCGCTGTCCGACGCTGAGACCGGTTACGTCGGGGCCGAGCGCTGTGACCACCCCCGCCCCTTCATTGCCGCCGACGAATGGCAGGGGCATGGGATAAAGGCCGGAGCGCTGATAGGTGTCGATGAAATTGAGGCCGATGGCGGTGTGCCGGATGCGCGCCTGACCGGGCCCGGGCGCATCGATCGGCCAGTCCTGCAGGGTAAGGACGTCTGGACCACCAGTCTGATTGATTACAACGGCGTTATTCATCGGGGAGCCTTCGGCTTTCTTGGTGCAGATTTTGGGCGAGATTGGGCAAGCGGGCGGGTTTTTCGCGGTTCTGCGGCCGGGGGTACCGAAGCGACCGGCGTTGGTGCGCGGCCCCTGTTGGTGACGGCAGCAAGGCCCTCGGCGGCGGATACGGAACCGGTGTCCCCGGTGAACGGCGTCACTTCATGGCGATGGGACGCGCCGCCCCGCATTTTGCGCTGCTTGGCAAAGATGTTGACCGCTTCGACCAGCACCGAGAAGGCCATGGCCGAATAGATATAGCCCTTGGGAATGTGGAAGCCGAGGCCGTCGGCGACCAGCGTCACGCCGATCAGCAACAGGAAGGCCAGCGCCAGCATTTTCGTGGTCGGATGATCGGACACGAATTTTGCGATTGGACCGGAGGCAACAAACATCACCGCAACGGCAACGAGCACGGCGGCGATCATGACGGCGACCTGATCGGCGGGCACCATGCCCACGGCCGTGATGATCGAGTCGATGGAAAAGACCATGTCGATCACGACGATCTGGACGAGGATGGCCTGAAGAGATGCCTGAGCGGCGCCCGTCAGGGTTTCCTCATGCGTACCCTCGATGGCCGCATGCATCTCATGGGTGGCCTTGTAGATGAGGAAGCCGCCACCAGCGAGCAGGATGATATCCTTCCAGGAGAAGTCCTGGCCAAAGGCGGAAAACACGGGGTCCTGCAGCTGAACGATCCAGCTGATCAGGAACAGGAGGATGATGCGGAAAACCAGCGCCAGGCCAATGCCGAGCTTGCGGGCGAACTCGGCCTGTTCGCGCGGCAGGCGCGAAACCAGAACCGAAATGAAGACGATATTATCGATGCCAAGGACGATCTCCATGACCGTCAGGGTGGCAAAGGCAACCCACACATTGGGGTCGGCCAGCAGCTCAAGCATGGTAGGCTCCGTGTCGGATGAACTCAGCTGAGTTCAGATTTAGTCACTGTTCGACACAATGGAGAAGCCCCGATTGGCTCCGGGCGAATTTCAGCCCGCCCGGATGAGCGGAATGGCGAGGTCTTTTCTGAACAGATACAACAACGTACGCGCCGCTTCGCCTTCATCGCCGGAAAGCGTTGGATTGCGGCTGAGCAGGGCCTTGGCGTCGTCATGGGCAAATTCGAGCAGGTGCCGATGCACGTCCGGCACAGCGAGGCGATAGCCGGGCATGCCGGACTGCCGGGTTCCCAGAATGTCACCCTGCCCGCGCAGTTCGAGATCGCGCTCGGCAATCACGAACCCATCCTCGGTGGATTTTATGGTTTCGAGACGGGCCTTCGCCGTTTCGCTGAGCGGGTCCTTGTAAAGCAGGAGGCAGGCCGAGCGCTGCGAGCCACGACCGACGCGGCCACGAAGCTGGTGGAGCTGGGCAAGGCCGAAGCGCTCGGAATGCTCGATGATCATGATCGTCGCATTGGGCACATCGACGCCAACCTCGATGACAGTTGTTGCCACCAAGAGCTTGATTTCATTGGCTTTGAATCGACCCATGACCTCCTGCTTGGCAGCGGCTGACATGCGGCCGTGGACGAGGGCGACCTGATCGCCGAAGACTTTTCGCAACTCGGCAAAGCGATCCTCGGCGCTGACCACTTCCAGCGTTTCGCTTTCCTCCACCAGCGGGCAGACCCAATAAGCCTGCGCGCCTTCGCCGAGGCGGGCGACGAGACGGCCGACGACGCGATCATAATCATTGATCGACATCACCGCCGTATCGATGGGCTGGCGACCCTTCGGCTTTTCGCGCAGCACGCTGACTTCCATGTCACCGAAGTGGGTGAGAACCAGCGTGCGCGGGATCGGCGTGGCGGTCATGACCAGGAGGTCTGTGTGGCGGCCCTTTTCCGACAGGGCGAGGCGCTGATGAACGCCGAAGCGATGCTGTTCATCGACAACAGTCAGCCCCAGATCTTTGAAATCAATATCAGATTGGAAGAGCGCGTGGGTGCCGACGGCGATGTGGATGGAGCCATCGGCAAGGCCTGCGAGGATTTTTCGGCGCTCGGCAGCGGGCATCTTGCCGGTAAGCAGGGCACAGCCGAGACCAGCGGTGTCGCAAAGCGGCTTGATGGTCTTGTAGTGCTGGGAAGCCAGCAATTCGGTGGGCGCCATCAGCGCCGATTGGGCGCCGGATTCGGCAATGGCGGCCATGGCCATGAGGGCTACAACGGTCTTGCCGGAGCCGACATCGCCCTGCAGGAGGCGCGACATCCGCTCGGGCGCGGCGAGATCGGCCATGATCTCACCAAGCGCGGCAGTTTGGCCCTCGGTGAGGGTGAAGGGTAACAGGCTGCTTACCTTTGCGGTCACTTCCCCGGTAAAACGACGTGACGTGCCGCGCACCGACACCATGCTCGAGCGGACGAGCTGCAGGGTGATCTGTCCGGCCAGATATTCGTCATAGGCAAGGCGCTGGCGGGCGGGCGCGAAGAGCTCGGCATCAGCCGGGTTTTCCGGCAGGTGGACCATGCGCATGGAATGGGCAAAGCTCGGCCATTTCCGCTGCGCCATCGTTCCGCTGTCGATCCACTCGGGCAGTTCAGGAATCGTGTCGACCGCCTGTCGGACGAGCTTGGCGAGGGCCTTGGAGCTTAGACCATTGGTCAGCGGATAGACCGGCTCGACCAGCGGCAGGCTGTCGAACTTTTCCGGCTCGACGATATAGTCCGGGTGGGTGATCTGCTTCTCGCCATTGAAGAAGTCGATCTTTCCCGAGACGAACCGCTCCTCGCCGATAGGCAGGGCCTTCTCGACCCAGCCGCCCTGGGCACGGAAGAAGACAAGGCTGATGTCGCCGGTTTCATCATGGGCGAAGACACGATGGGGCACATGCGGCTTGCCCTGCGGGGGCGGCTGATGGCGGTCGATGTGCAGCTTTAACGTGACGATCTGGTTGAGATAGGCCTCGCCGATGCCGACCTGCCGGCGCCGATCGACCACGCCCGAGGGCATGTGCATCAGGATATCGAGGACAATGGCCTCCTGCCCCTCGGGCGCACCGAAGAAGCGCGTCAGCAGCGCGGCGAGCTTGTCGCCGACACCCTTGATGGTGTGCAGCGATCTGAACAGGGGCTGGAGGGTTTCCGGACGCACGCTTGATTCTCCTTAGGCAAAGCGTTGCACAAAAGAACAGGAGAAGAACAGAGCGAGGTAGGCAGGTGTGCACAGGAGGAGAGCGCCCCCTCCCCATCCCTCCCCTCAAGGGGGGGTGTCTGGCCGGTGGGTGGAGCGGCTTGGGGGCGCTGACCGTCTCGCTTGTGCAGAACAGGTGGGTCGGTGGCTCTCTTCACCCCACCCTCAATCCCTCCCCGTCAAGGGGAGGGAAGTCTGGCCGGTGGATGGGCGGTTTCGGGGCACTGGCCTGGCAGTCGTCTCCCTCCCCCTTGTGGGGAGGGATCAAGGGTGGGGGTTGTTGGGCAGGATGACCCATGGTCGGGAAAGGGCTGACATTCGGGTTCAACCCGCGTAAGAGACATGTCCAAATCGGGAACAAACTTGGATCATGGGTGTCAAATGACGGCCGGTGAGGACATTGCTATTCGCCGCAAGCGCCTGCGCTATCGCGCCTGGCATCGGGGAACCAAGGAAATGGATTTGGTGCTCGGGCCGTTCTGCGACGCCAATATCGAAGGGTTCGACGCGGCAACGCTCGATCGGCTCGAAGCGTTGATGAATGAGGAAGATCCCCCACTCCTCAAGTGGATCATGCGGCAGGAAGACCCGCCCGCCCATGTGGATCTGGAATTTCTGGAAGTGGTGATCGCCGACCATCAGGCACGGATTTCCCAATGAACGACATGACGTCCCTGCCCCCGGTCCGCACCATCTCCAATGTGCCCGATGGCATGCAGCCCATGGTGCTGGCCAAGCTTATCGAGCAGCGGCTGAAAGCGGCGCCGGACGATCCCGCCGCCCTGGTATTCGTGGCCCGCGACGGCCGCCGCCTGCAGCGCATGGCCGAAGTGCTGGGCGCCATGCTGCCCGGGCACAATGTGGTGACGCTGCCAGCCTGGGACTGTCTGCCCTATGACCGCGTCTCGCCCAATAACGTAACCATTGCCGCACGGATGAACACGCTGGCGGCGCTGACCAGCGGGGCCAAGGGCACGATTGTGCTGACCGCCGTCAACGCGCTGATCCAGAAACTGCCGCCCCGCGACGTGGTGGAGACCATGTCGTTTTCGGCGGCTGTGGGGCGCGTGGTCGATAGCGAAAAGCTCATCGCATGGGCGTCCAGGAATGGCTATCTGCGCGTTCCGACCGTGCGCGAGAGCGGCGAATATGCCGTGCGCGGCGGACTGGTCGATCTCTATCCTGCCAGCGCTGCTGCCCCCCTTCGATTCGACTTTTTCGGCAGCCAGCTGGAATCGATCCGCACATTCGATCCTGACAGCCAGCGCACGACGGGTAATCTCAAGCGCATCGACCTGACGCCGATGAGCGAGCTGGTGCTGACCGAGGAGACCATCAAGCGGTTCCGGCAGAACTATACGGCGACCTTTGGCGGCAACACGGTTGACGACACGCTCTATGCCTCCGTCAGCGGCGGCGCGCGCTATTCGGGTACCGAGCACTGGCTGCCGTTTTTCTATGACCACATGGATCAGCTGGCCGACTATGTGGGCGATGCGCCCTTCGTCTTTGACGACCAGGTGGCCGAGGCCTTTACCGACCGCGCCGCGCAGATCCGGGACTATTACGACGCGCGCGAGGCGGCGCGGCTGGCTCCCGCCATTGCTGGTGGCGGCGCGCTTTACAAGCCGATCAAGCCCGAGCTGCTCTACGATATCGACGCCCATCCACACGCATTGGCGGGCGCCTCGGTTATCCAGCTTTCGCCCTTCCTCTCGCCCCAGACCCAGCGCGGCGACGACGCCGGCGGACATATCGCGCCAAGCTTTGCGGCCGAACGGCTGGCCTCCGACGTCAACCTCTTCCAGTCGGTGGTTGATCGCCTGCTTGAAGAGCGCCGAAACGGACGCCGCACCATCATCGCCTGCTGGAGCACGGGCACCCGCGACCGCATGGCCCAGGTGCTCAAGGACCATGGCCTGACCAATCCGCGCCTCGCTGAAAACTGGCGTGACGCGGAGACGACCAGCGCCAATACGACTTCGCTGGTCGTGCTACCGCTCGAAACCGGCTTTGACACCAAGGACCTGCTGGTCCTTTCCGAGCAGGATATTCTGGGCGAACGCATTCTGCGCCCGCAGCGCAAGAAGAAGGCATCTGACGCGCTGACCGAGGCGGCTTCGCTCTCGGCGGGTGATCTCGTCGTCCACGTTGATCACGGTATCGGCCGGTTTATCGGTCTGAAGGTGATCGAAGCCGGTGGTGCGCCGCACGAATGCGTCGAGCTCGAATATGGCGGCGACACAAAACTCTACCTGCCGGTCGAGAACATTGAGCTTCTGACGCGCTATGGCGCCGACGACGGCAATGTGACGCTCGACAAGCTCGGCGGCGTGGCCTGGCAGGCCAAGAAGGGCAAGCTCAAGAAGCGCATCCGCGAAATGGCGGAACAGCTCATCAAGCTGGCCGCGCAGCGCCTGCTCACCAAGGCCGATGTGGTCGAGATCAACCCCGGCGCCTATGACGAATTCTCCGCCCGCTTCCCCTATGAGGAAACCGAGGACCAGCTCAACGCCATTGGCGCGGTATTCGAGGATATTACCTCGGGCAAGGTCATGGACCGGCTGGTCTGCGGCGACGTCGGCTTCGGCAAGACCGAAGTGGCGCTGCGCGCAGCCTTCGCCGTGGCCCTCTCGGGCAAGCAGGTCGCCGTGGTGGTGCCGACAACGCTTCTGGCGCGCCAGCACTTCAAGACCTTCTCCGAACGCTTTCAGGGCTTGCCGGTCAATGTGCGCCATGCCTCGCGCATGGTCAGCGCTGCCGAGCTCAAGGCGACCAAGGAAGGCCTCGCCGAGGGTCAGGTCGACATCGTCGTCGGCACCCATGCGCTGTTGTCGAAGACCATCAAGTTCAAGGATCTGGGGCTGCTCATCATCGACGAAGAGCAGCACTTCGGCGTGGGCCACAAGGAGCGCCTCAAGGAGCTCAAGGCCAATGTCCACGTGCTGACGCTGACGGCGACGCCGATTCCCCGCACGCTGCAGCTGGCGCTGACCGGGGTGCGCGATCTGAGCCTCCTCGCGACGCCGCCGGTCGACCGCCTCGCCATCCGCACCTTCATCTCGCCCTTCGATCCGCTCTCGATCCGCGAGGCACTGCTGCGCGAGAAATATCGCGGCGGGCAAAGTTTTTACGTCGTGCCGCGCATCAAGGATCAGCCCGATATCGCCGAGTTCCTGCGCACCCAGGTGCCGGAAGTCAGCTATGTCATCGCCAATGGCCAGATGCCGCCCGGCGAGCTCGACGACATCATGAACGCCTTCTATGACGGCAAGTTCGACGTGCTGCTGGCGACCACGATCGTCGAATCGGGGCTCGATATTCCGAACGCCAATACGCTGATCGTGCATCGGGCCGACAATTTCGGCCTGGCGCAGCTTTATCAGATCCGCGGCCGCATCGGCCGGGCCAAGGCCCGCGCCTATGCCCTCTTCACCGTGCCGGCGGACAAGAAGCTGACCGATACCGCCGAACGGCGCCTCGGTGTGCTGCAATCGCTCGAGAGCCTCGGCGCCGGCTTCCAGCTGGCCAGCCACGACCTCGACATTCGCGGCGCGGGCAATCTGCTCGGCGACGAGCAGTCCGGCCACATTCGCGAAATCGGCTACGAGCTCTACCAGTCGATGCTGGAAGAGGCGGTCGCTGCGCTCAAGAGCGGCGAGGAGGAATACGAAGACCGCAACGAGTGGAGCCCGAATATCTCGCTGGGCATGCCGGTGATGATTCCCGAGCACTATGTGCCCGACCTCACCCTGCGCATGCAGCTCTATCGCAAGCTGGGTGATTTGACCGAAATCCGCGATATCGACGCGGCCGGCGCCGAGCTGATCGACCGCTTCGGGCCGCTGCCCGAAGAGGTGGAAGCGCTGCTCAAGGTCATCCTCGTCAAGTCGCTCTGCCGCCAGGCCAATGTCGAAAAGGTCGATGCCGGCCCCAAGGGTGCGGTGCTGACCCTGCGCAACAATGAGTTCCCCAATCCGGTCGGTCTCGTGCGTCTGGTCAGCGACCCCGCCAACCAGGTTCGCATCAAACCCGATCAGAAACTCGTGTTCGCGCGCAATTGGCCAACCCCCGAGCACCGTCTCAAGGGGGCAGCCGCAATCCTTTCGAAACTGGCGAAACTGGCGGAAAATGGGGCGTAAGGGGGGCTTTAATGCGATCCCGCGTCATAATATTTTGGCAAGGGATATCGGTCATGTTATTGCCCGAATTGCGCCCTTGAAGGGCAGACAAGATTTTTGCGGTGGTGGACGCCACCCGGACCGCCAAGGAAGGCAAGGACTTTCAATGGAATTCAGGAAACCTCTCATTGCCGGTATGACGGCGGTGGCACTGATGATGTCGCCGATGTCGGCCTTCGCTCAGGACGCTACCCCGCCGGCTGAAGCGCCGGCTGCCGAAGCCCCTGCCGCTGAAGCTCCCGCTGCAAATGCTGCTGCCGCGACGCCGGGGTCGGCTTCGCAGAACTGGCTCAAGGTTTGCGATCCCCTGCCCGATGGGCAAAAGGCCTGCATCATGCGCCAGGTGGTTCTGGCCAATGGTCAGTTCCTCGGCTCGTTCCTGCTGCGCGACGATCCGGGCCAGGAAAGCCGCCTGCTCGCCGTTGCCGCCGTGCCGCTCGGGGTGCTGCTGCCTTTCGGCCTGACCTGGCAGATCGACGGTGCCAAGCCCGTCCGCGTGCCCTACATGATCTGCGATCCCACTTCCTGCGCCACGCAGCTGGTGATCAATGAGCAGTATGTGAACTCGATGAAGCGCGGCAACACGCTCAAGCTGACGGCCAAGAACCGCCAGAACGAAGATCTGACCATCGAGATCACGCTCGCCGGCTTCACCGCAGCCTATGATAGCGACACCTCGCTGACCTTCGACCAGTTCCGTCAGGAAACCACGGGCGAAAACGCTCTCGAGCAGGTTCTGCAGGACCGCGCAGAAGCCCTCCGCCAGCAGCTTACCACCCAGGGCGACGCAGCCCCGGCAGCCGGCACCGAAGCCCCTGCTGCGCAGTAAGCGCGACGGATATTGAATTGGAAAAGGGCGTGGCTCCAGCCGCGCCCTTTTTTTTATTGGCCTCAGGAGCGCTGGCCCATGCCCAACGCAAAGGCCTCTCGGCGCAGTGGCGGCAGAAGTTTGAGGGCCCAGAGCCCACCAGCGCGGAGCATCTGACTGGGCAGCATGTCGGCGAGGAGCGAGCGGAACAAGGCATCAACCATGCCGCCGGTGCGCGCGAGATCGCCGCTGCGGCGGCGGGCATAATCGGCGCTGACCGCCTCGGCCCAATCACTGCGGTGCCTGTCAGTGGCGGCGAGCGCGGCGACGAGATCGGCCACGTCGCGGAGGCCGAGATTGAGCCCCTGTGCACCGATCGGCGGGAAGGCATGGGCGGATTCGCCGACCAGCACAGTGCCCTCGCGTCCGGCCTCGGAGACGCTGAGAACGCTCAATGGGAAGATGAAACTTGGCGACGCCAGCGTGATGGCACCGAAAAGGCCCTGGGACCGCTGTCTGAGGGCAGTAAGGAGGCTTTCCTCACCACCGGCCTGCGCCGCGCGCAAACTGGCCTCCTCGTCGATCCAGACGAGATTGGCTCGATTGCCCCCGGCCGGAACCAGGGTGAACGGGCCGTGGGGATAGTGAAACTCTATGGACGTGCCGCCGATCGAGCGGCCGAGCTCAAGATCGCAGACCAACGCCGATTCGGAAAACTGGTGCTCCCGGGTAGCGATGCCAGCGGCGGCGCGGATCAGCGACTTCTTGCCATCGGCACCGACAACCAGCGGTGCCGCCAGCTCGGTGCCGTCCGACAGGGTGACGATCCCCCGCCCATCGGTTCGGCGATAGGCGGTGACGGCCTCGTGCCACGTGCGCAACCCGGTGGCGGGCGCCGGGGACTGAAACTGTTCAAGCAGCCGCGCATTTCCAAAATTCCAGCCGAAGGCGGTCATGCCCGCTTCGGCCGCGTCAAACAGCGTCTCGGGCGCCCGGATCAGGCGCGGCGTGGCATCGATGATGCGGATGGCGGTCAGCGGATTGCCGAGCCCCTCGGGTTCATCAATGAGTCCGGCGTCACGCAAAAACGCGACACTGGGCATCATCAGCGCCGAGGTGCGGCGATCCGGCGGTGACTTGGGCGCGAGGTGGATGATGTCATATCCGGCGCGGGCCAGGCTGACCGCTGCCGCGAGGCCGGCAAGGCCCCCGCCCACCACGATGATGTCGGCGTCTTTCTCAGTCATATCAGTCCGCCTGAGCTTGCAGAACAAGAGCCGGGCGCGCTGTGCCCGAGCCCTGTCCTACCACTGAGCACCCGCCAAAACCACTTCGCGTGATGCCGCAGCGGCTATTCCACGGTGACCGATTTGGCCAGATTGCGCGGCTGATCGACGTCCGTGCCCATGAAGACAGCGGTATGATAGGCGAGCAGCTGTACCGGGATGGTGGCGAGGATCGGCGCCACGAAACTATGGACGTGCGGGACGATGATCGTCTCGGCAACGCCGTGCCCGACGCTCTCTGCACCCTCTTCGTCAGTGATGAGAATGATCTTTCCGCCGCGAGCAGCGACTTCCTGCATATTGGAAAGGGTCTTGTCGACGAGCTCGTCGGAAGGCGCCACGACGATCACCGGCATGGCTTCGTCCACAAGCGCGATGGGGCCATGCTTAAGTTCACCTGCAGCATAACCTTCTGCGTGTATGTAACTGATTTCCTTTAGCTTTAACGCGCCTTCCATGGCAATCGGGAACATCGGACCGCGCCCTAGATAGAGCACATCCTTGGCCTTGGAGAGCCCCTTCGCAATGTCGGCGATCTGCCCCTCTGCACCGAGTGCGGTCGAGACGGCAGACGGCAGGGCGACAAGCGCCTGCACCAGTTCCTGCTCCTGCTCGACGCTGATCACACCACGGGCGCGACCGGCGGCGATGGCAAGGCTGGCCAGCGCGGTGAGCTGGGCGGTAAGCGCCTTGGTGGAGGCAACGCCGATTTCCGGACCACACAGAATGGGGAAGACGACGCCGGACTCACGCGCAATGGTGGATTCGAGCGTGTTGACGAGGCTGGCCACATGCTGGCCCTGCCCGGCGCAATAGCGCAGCGCGGCGAGCGTGTCGGCAGTCTCGCCGGACTGCGAGATGAAGAGCGACAGCCCACCCTTGTCCAGCGGCGGCTCGCGATAACGGAACTCGCTGGCGACATCGATGTCCACCGGCAGCCGGGCATAGCGCTCGAACCAGTATTTGGCGACGGCGCCGGCATAATAGGCGGTGCCGCAGGCGCTGATGGTAAGGCGCGTCAGGTCGGAAAAGTCGAACGGCAGCGCCTCGCGGATAGCAACCTTCTCGGTGCCCATGTCCACATAGTGGCTGAGGGTGTGAGAGATGGTCTGGGGCTGTTCGTAGATTTCCTTGGCCATGAAATGGCGGTGATTGCCCTTGTCGACGAGAAGGGCGGAGGCCTGCGACAGCATCTGCTCGCGCTGCACCAGCGCATCGCGACCATCGCGAATGGTGACGCCCTGCGGTGTGATGACAGCCCAGTCGCCGTCTTCGAGATAGGTCAAGCGCGAGGTGAACGGCGCCAGCGCCATCGCGTCGGACCCCAGATACATTTCGGTCTCGCCATAGCCGATGGCCAACGGCGCACCGTGGCGAGCCGCAATCAGCAGGCCGTTCTGATCCTTGAAGAGGAAGGCCAGGGCAAAGGCGCCCTTGAGCTTTTTCAGCGTCCGGGCAACGGCGAGTTCCGGATCGGCGCCATTGGCAAGTTCGCGGCTCACCCAGAGCGCCACTGATTCCGTGTCGGTCTGGGTCTGGGGCAGATAGCCATCCTGAGCCAGATCGGCGAGCAGCTCGCGAAAATTCTCAATGATGCCATTGTGTACGACCGCGACGCGATCGGTTGCATGGGGATGGGCATTGGTCTCGGTGGGAGCGCCATGGGTTGCCCAGCGCGTGTGACCGATGCCGACAAAGCCGTCGAGCGGCTCGAAATTGAGTTTTTGGGCGAGATTGCCCAGCTTGCCCTCGGCGCGGCGACGCATGATCGCGCCACCCTCGAGCGTGGCCACCCCAGCACTGTCGTAGCCGCGATATTCGAGGCGTTTCAGCGCATCGACGAGGCGACCCGCGACCGGCGCGTCACCGACAATTCCGACAATCCCGCACATCTCATTTCCCCTTGGCGGCTTTGCGCGCCAGCGCTTTTTCACGGAGCCGGGCCGCATAGCCTGGCTTGTTTTCCTGCCGGGCCCGGCCGAGCGCCAGGGCGCCATCGGGCACATCTTCGGTGATGACGCTGCCCGACGCGGTATAGGCGCCATTGCCGATGCGGACCGGCGCCACCAGCGAGGCATTGGAGCCGATGAAGGCATTGTCCCCGATAATGGTCTTGTCCTTGTTCACGCCGTCATAGTTACAGGTGATCGTCCCGGCGCCGATATTGGTCTTTTCCCCGATCTCGGCGTCACCGAGATAGGACAGGTGGCCAGCCTTGGTGCCAGCGCCGATCTTAGACTTTTTGACCTCGACGAAATTGCCCAAGTGGACGTCCGGCCCCAATTCCGCCCCCCCACGAATGCGCACAAAGGGGCCGAGCGTCGCCCCCTCCCCGATCCGGACATCCTCGATATCGCAGAAGGCCCGGATCTCGACATTATCGGCGATCGAGACGCCGGCCCCAATAACTACATTGGGGAAGATGGTGACGTCTTTTCCGATCTGTGTGTCCCAGGAAAACCATGTGCTGGCCGGATCGCGCAGGGTCACGCCGGCCTTCATGAATTCCTCGCGGCGGAACTCCTGGAACAGCGTCTCGGCGCGTGCCAGCTGGCTGCGGTCGTTGACGCCCATGACGTCATTCTCCGGCGCGATGCCATAGCCCACCGTTTTGCCGGCGGCATTGGCCAGCTCGACGAGATCGGGCAGGTAATATTCGCCCTGGGCATTGTCATTGCCGACCTTGTCGATGAGATCGCGGAAAACCTCCGCCTTGAACGCTAGGATACAGGCATTGCAGAGGCCGATCTGGCGCTCTTCCTCGGTGGCATCCTTGTGCTCGCGGATGGCCAGAAGGCGCTCGCCATCGGTGATGAAGCGGCCATAACCGGTCGGATCCTTAGGCTCAAATCCGAGGATCGCCACGTCAAGGCCTGCGTCGAGCCGATCGATGACAGTGCGGAAATTGACGCCCCGCAGCAGTGGGTGGTCACCATAGACAACAGCGATATAGCCGCTGGCGCTGTCGAACAGCTCGCGCGCCATGGCGGCAGCATGGGCTGTGCCCTTGGGCTCGGGCTGTTCGAAATGAACGATATCCGGCTCGAGCGCGGAGACCCTTTCGCGGATTTCCTGATGACGGGGACCGGTGACAAGTGCGACCCGCGAGGATCCTGCTTCCCGCGCAGCACGGGCAACATGGGCAACGATCGGAAGCCCGCCGACCGGGTGAAGAACCTTGGGGGTGCGCGACTTCATCCGCGTCCCCTCGCCCGCTGCGAGAATGATGGAAAGCAGTTCAGTCATGCGCATACTCCGCCTCGGGCGGCTTCTCGCCACCCATTGCTACTATTTTATGGCGGTAACAGTTGGCGAACAGATAACTGATACCGCACAATCCTGGGCGTAATGCCCTTGATTCGCAGGCATGTCGAGGATCGGTCATTGGTGCGCACATCGGAACAATTCCGTCAGACTGACGTCCGCAACTGGGGGCTTGTTGCCCTGATGTGCGGTGGACTGGCGGTTTTCGGGGCAAATGTCTCGGCAATACTGCCCTCTTCGCTGCTCGTCGGGCTGCACACATCGCGCCTCGAAGGCGCTTCGCTGGTGCAGCTGCGGCAGGAAATTGCCGAGCTCCGCACCGAATCGGCGCGCCTCAGACGCGACAATGAAGTTTTTAACGCCCGATTCTCCCTCCAGGAACAGGCCGGCAGCGACGTGACCCGTCGCGTCGGCGCCCTCGAAGTGAGCGTGCCGCACCTTATCGAATCCCTGCCCGCAAGCTCGGGCATCGACCGCTCGACCTACACAGCCTCCATCGGCACCCAGAGTGGCGATTTGCAGCCGGTCGAGGGCGGCTCGGTGCTTGTGCGCCAGGTGCCCATCCAGCAGGCCGCGGCCCAGCAGGATGCGTCCCAGCCCCTGCCGGCGCTGATCGCCTCTGCCGGCGCCACGGCGATCATGCCTGCGGCCCATGGCATTGCCATCGGCCCCTCCTTCGCGCCCGAAAGCGCGGCAGCCCAGTGGCGCGATCTCGAAGTCCGGCTCGGCTCTCTGGTCGGCGAACTGACCCCGGTGGTTGCCGACGGCAATTCGCCAGGCGCCAAGCGGATCGTCATCGGGCCGTTTCCGCAGGCCGGTGACGCCCGCATCATGTGCCAGCGCCTTGAGCAGATGGACGTCTCCTGCAGCCCAACTGATTACGTCGGGACCCTGCTCGCGCTATAAAACTGTGGGAGAGCGCCCCAGACGCGGTTATTCGGCGTATCTGCGCCGATTATCGATTGACTCCGGGGGCTGCCTGACTATTTTCCGCGACAACGCCCCACGGCGTTTGGAATGCGCCGGTAGCTCAGTGGTAGAGCATTCGACTTTTAATCGAATGGTCGCGGGTTCGACCCCCGCCCGGCGTACCACTTTTTTCTTCAAGCAAATCAATCGCTCCTGAGACCTGCCTCGCCCTGCGGCGGTGCGAGAGCGTTCGGGCCGAGCCCCTGCGCGCTGTCAGGTGTCCCGACGCGCGCCGTCGACAGATCGCGGCCTGTTGGCCGGCAACCTCGTTATCCTGAAAGAACTAGGGATTGATGGACGCTGATTGCGTGCATGCCCGGGCAAGCGAAATGTCGCCCGGGCGATGTGGCAGGAGCGCTGTTGAGCCGATCCGGCTGCAACGCGCTCCGAGACGGTGCGATTGTTACACCTTGTCGGCCTTGAGGGGGATCAGGGCGGCGAGGATGGCGCCGACGACTGATGCGATAAGGCCGAGAAACAGCGAGAAGCGGAAGCCGTCTTCGGTGGGATAGATGCCGCCGGTTGCGCTTGCCGAATGCGAGAGGATTGCGGCAACGATGGCCGCTGCAAACGCCGTGCCGAGCGAACGCATCAGCGTATTGAGGCCGTTGGCCGATGCCGTCTGGCTAATCGGCACCGAGCGCATGACAAGGCTTGGCATGGCGGCATAGCTGAGGCCAATGCCGACGCCGATGATCGTATTGGACAGGCAGACGACGAGAATTCCCGGCGGCAGCACCACGGCACTGAAATAGGCAAGGCCAATGATTGCCGCCCCCACAACCAGCAGCCATTTCGGGCCGATGCGGACAAGAAGGCGGCCGGCGATGGGCGACATGGCAAGCATGGCCAGGCCCGAGGGCATCAGCACCAGACTGGCCTGCAGAAGGGGAACTCCGAGCCCGCCAGCCTCGATGGGCAATTGCAAAAGCTGCGGGAAGGCGATCATTGCCGCGTAGAGCGAAAAGCCAATGGCGATCGAGGCGATATTGGTCACCAGCGGCGCGCCCATGAAACTGGTGCGCACGTCGACCAGCGGCTGGGCATGCCCCCACTCAAACCGGATCCACAGCGCCAGCACGGCGATGCCGCCGATTATGGAGATGAAGGTAAGCGGCGAGGTCCAACCCCATTCATTGCCCTTGGAGACGCCAAGGAGAAGGCCGGTGAGGCCCAATGAAAGGGTGATGGCGCCGATCCAGTCAAAACGCTGTCCCGGCAGCCCCTGCCCGGCTGGCACATGGATGAAAACGAGGATCAGCGAGAGTGCGCCAATCGCAGCGGCCATCCAGAACAGCGCATGCCAATCGAAATGTTCGACGACCAGCGCACTGATCGGCAGGCCGAGGGCGCCGCCGATACCGAGCGTAGCGCTGACCAAAGCGATAGCGCCGCCGAGGCGTTGCACCGGTAGATTATCACGGAGAATCGAGATGCCAAGCGGAATGACACCCATGCCAGCGCCCTGCAGCGCGCGCCCGATGATCATTGGCGTCACCGAATAGGAGAGTGCGCAGACGAGCGAACCGAGGATAAGCGCAGCGAGCAGCAGAAGGGCAATTCGCCGCTTGCCGTACATATCGCCAAGACGGCCCGAGATCGGCGTGACGATGGAAGACACCAGCAAGGTGATGGTGATCACCCAGGCGGTATCATCGCGTGCCGCCGACAACAGGGCCGGCAATTGGGATTGAATTGGCACCAGAATTGTCTGCATGAACGAAGCGCCCATGCCGGCAAAGGCCAGAACGGCGACAAGTGTGCTGCTGCCGGCGGCGCCGGCAGAGCGAGCATTCGAGGGCATAGCCCCTCCTGACCGAAATTCTAAAAATCAAAGAAATGAGGATGGCAGCGCCGCGGCAAACCGGCCAGCGCGGATTTTCTCATCTCCGGCTCTACCGCCGCGCAGCGATTCTGCGCAATGGGACATCTTGCCCGGGAACACCGGCCCGGCGGTGGCGCGCAAGGCTTGAACGGGCGGGCGGAAGCCCGTACCAAGGCGGCTGGAATATCCAGCCACGTTTCTGCATCTTTGCGGCGTGCTAGCCCAAAGAGGAACCGAGCCTCGCGCTCGCCTGTTGCCATGACGCAGATCGACGACCCTGACCCTTATGCAGAGTTCGACTACCGCGCCGACGCCGGCGAGCTGTCGGAAGATTTTCGCAAGCCGATCCGCGTAAGGCGAATGCCTAGTCGGCGCGGGCCGCCGCAAACGGGCCCTGCCCGAATCGTGCAAAAACCCTAATATCCCGGCCAGTTCAGCACCAAAGAGGCGGCATGTCCCAGGACACCATGGATCTGCTCAAAGTGCTCGCCGCGACACTCATCGTGTTCGCGGTCAGCACGCTGGTCATGCTCTATACGATCTACCTGCTGGCCCAGTATGGCGCCAATCTGCCGATGATCGGCGCGCTGCCGCTGACAGCGCCGCCTGAGCTCGTGCCGCTTCTGGCGCAGAGCCAGGTGTTCTCGACACTGGCGGCCGTCCACGTAACGGCGACGGGCCTTGCGCTGCTGATGACCAGCAACACCATCGACATGGCGCTGATCATCACCGCCAAGGCGATGACGGTGATTGTCACCTCGCTGATCGGCTTTGCCGGCGGGCACATGATCTATCTGCAGCTCAACGAAAACACGCCGCTGGCGACGAGCGTACTGACCCCGGCCATGATCGCGCTGGCGGGCTATTTCCTCTTGGCGACGGTGCTGAGCGCGCCGGGCCTCCGCCGTTTCGGCAACCTGCGCTTCGTCATCGGCCTCGCGCTGATCGTCATGGGGCCGATGCTGCTGGTCTGGCTCTAGGCCGCCAGGGTCACCACCAGGGCGCCGCGGGGCGTTGCAACGACGGTGTGCTCATATTGGACGCAGGGCGCCAGCGGGTGGCTGACCAGCGTCCATTCGTCGTCATCATCCTTCTGCTCGGCCATCTGGCCGCCCAGCGAGAGGAAGGGCTCGATGGTGAAAACGAGACCATTGGTCATGCGGCGGCGCTCGGACTTGTCGGGCCAGGTGGAGATCTCACCCGGCTCGTCATGGAGGCTGTCGCCGACGCCATGACTGGCCAGATTGCGGATGAGCGTATAGCCGCCCTTCTTGGCAGCCTTACCGATAGCCGCGCCGATGTCGGCAAAGGGCGCACCAGCCTTGACCACATTGATCCCGGCCCACATCGCCTTCTTGCCATCGCGGCAGAGCGCTTCAAGGCGCGGATCGCCCTTGCCGATGATGTAGGACGCGCCGCAATCAGCGAAAACACCGTCCTTTTCGGCCGAGACGTCGATATTTATGAGATCGCCTTCGCGCAGCACCCGGCTGCCCGGAATGCCATGGGCGATTTCTTCATTCACCGAAATGCAGGTGTGGCCCGGAAAATCATAGGTCAGGATCGGGGCCGACCGCGCGCCGTTCTCGGCGAGGATTTTTGCCCCGATCTCATCCAGCTCAAGCGTGGTCATACCCGGCTGCATCGCCGCCGCCATGGCCTCGCGGGCCACGGCACAAATGCGGCCGATGGCCTTGAGTTTTTCCAGCTGCTCTTCGGTGGTGATCGTCAAAACGTCAGGCCTTGTTTGCGAGGTAGTATTTTAGGAGCCCCTGGGTCGAACTGTCGTGCCCTTCCCCGCCCTGCTGGCCCTGAACCTTGGGCAAGAGGGCCTTGGCGAGCTGTTTGCCGAGCTCGACGCCCCACTGGTCGTAGGAATTGACGTTCCAGATGACGCCCTGGACGAACACCTTGTGCTCGTAGAGCGCAACCAGCGCACCGAGCGTCTCAGGCGTCAGCTGCTTGTAGAACAGCGTGTTGGAGGGACGGTTGCCCGGGAACACCTTGTGCGGCGTCAGGGCCTTGATCTCATCCTTGGAGAGCCCCTGCGCCTTGAGCTCGCCGATCACTTCTTCCTCGGTCTTGCCGAGCATCAGTGCCTCGGACTGCGCCAGCACATTGGCCACGAGCTTGTCGTGATGCGGCGGCAGGCTTTCGTGAGGCTGGGCGGCAATCAGGAAATCGCAGGGGATGACGTCAGTGCCCTGATGGATCAGCTGGTAGAAGGCGTGCTGGCCATTGGTGCCGGGCTCGCCCCAGACGATCGGGCCGGTGGACCAGCCAACGGGCTTGCCGCTGAGGGTCACGGACTTACCGTTCGATTCCATATCCTGCTGCTGCAGATAGGCCGGGAAGCGGCTGAGGTGCTGGTCATAGGGCAGGACGGCGTGGGTCGAGAACCCCCAGGCATTGCGATACCAGACGCCAAGCAGACCCATGATGACGGGCAGATTGTCCTCGAGCGGCGTCTCGAGGAAGTGGCGATCCATGGCATCGGCGCCGGCGAGGAATTTTGCGAAATTCTCGTAGCCGACAGCCAGCGCCACCGGCAGGCCGATGGCCGACCACACTGAATAGCGGCCGCCGACCCAGTCCCAGAACCCGAAAATCCGGTCTTCCTGAATGCCGAATTTGGCGCAGGCTTCGATATTGGTCGAAACGGCAGCGAAATGACTGGAGACCGCCTCTTCACCCAGCGCATCAGCGATCCATTTCCGCGCCGAATTGGCGTTGGTCATGGTCTCGTCGGTGGTGAAGGTTTTGGAGGCGACGATGAACAGCGTCTTCTTGGGGTCTAGGCGCTTGAGGATGTCGTGGATATGGGCGCCATCGACATTGGAGACGTAGTGGGCACGCAGATCGGACCGCGAATAGGGCTCCAGCGCCAGCGTGACCATGACCGGGCCGAGATCCGACCCGCCAATGCCGATATTGACGATATCGGTGAACTGCTCGCCGCCATGGCCGCGAATATCGCCATTGCGAACGGCATCGGTGTAGGTCTCGATGGCTTTGAGAACCGCGCGGACGTCGGGCATCACGTCCTTGCCATCCACCTCGACCGGGCGGTCGCCCTGATAGCGCAGCGCCATGTGCATGACGGCGCGGTCTTCAGTGATATTGATGTGCTCGCCTTCGCACATCTGGACGCGGCGGTCTTCCACACCGGCCGCACGCGCCAGGTCGAAAAGCGCAGCCATCACCGTCTCATCGATCCGGTTTTTGGAATAGTCCAGCATGATGCCGGCGCCGCTGGCCGAGAAGCGCTTGAAGCGGTTGGGGTCCTCGGCAAACAGCAGCCGCATGGGCTGTTCGGCGATGGCCTTCTTCAGCTTGCCCAGCGCCGCAAAACCGTCCTTACGACCAGCTTTAGCCATGACCGTCTATCCCCTTGAATTACTTACAGAACCGGAAGATCGCCAGCGGCCCATGCCGCGCGTGTTTCGGCTGCAAAATCAGTGAGGCGCCCGGCCTCGATGGCGACGCGCGTCCCCGCCGTCAGTTCTTGATAATAGGCCAGGTTGATCTGGGAAAGCACCATGGCGCCCAAAATCTCTTCCTGCTTAACGAGATGGTGCAGATAGGCGCGGCTCCACCGGCGGCAGTTCGGATTGGGCGAAGCTTCGTCCAGCGGACGGTAGTCATCCTTGTGGCGCGCGTTCTTGAGGTTGATGACCCCGAAGCGCGTATAGGCGTGGCCGTGGCGACCGGCGCGCGTGGGATGGACACAGTCGAACATGTCGATACCCCGCTCGATGCCACCGAGAATGTCATCAGGCTTGCCGACGCCCATGAGATAGCGCGGGCGATCAACCGGCAGTTCTGGCGTGATGCCGGAGAGGACGCGGAACATGACTTCCTGCGGTTCACCGACGGCCAGGCCACCAACCGCATAGCCATCGAAACCGATGGACTTCAGTCCCTCGGCGGAGCGCACGCGCAGTTCCGGATCGTCGCCACCCTGAACGATGCCGAACAGCGCCCGGTTCTTCTGATTGTTGAAGGCGGTCTTGGAACGGTCTGCCCAACGCAACGACAGCTCCATGGCCCGCTCCATCTCCTTGCGCTCGGCCGGCAGGGAAATGCACTCGTCGAGCTGCATGATGATGTCGCTGTCGAGCAGCGTCTGGATCTCGATCGAGCGCTCCGGCGTCAGCTCATAGGAGGAGCCGTCGATATGCGACTTGAAGGTTACGCCATGCTCGTTGAGCTTGCGCAGCTTGGCCAGCGACATGACCTGGAAGCCGCCGCTGTCGGTCAGGATGGGGCGTTCCCAATCCATGAACGTATGCAGGCCACCCAAAGAGGCAACACGCTCGGCACCCGGGCGCAGCATGAGGTGATAGGTGTTGCCCAGGAGGATATCGGCGCCGGTCTCGCGGACCTGCTCCGGGTACATGGCCTTGACCGTGCCCGCCGTACCCACCGGCATGAAGGCGGGGGTGTGGATGGGGCCGCGGGGCGTGTCGATACGGCCGCGCCGTCCCATGCCATCTTGGGCCAGAAGGGAGAAGGTGACCTGTTTTTCTGTCGTCGTGCTCATGGGGCCGGGTTCTAGCCCTTTGACGGGCTGGGGACAATGACCCGATGCTGGATCGGCGACTGATTTCAGCCATCATCGCCGCAAGAACTGTTGCTCATCACTCTGATTCCGTCTCGAGAGATCCTCATGCGTCTCATTGCCGTCATCGCCGCCAGCGCCACCCTCCTCTCCGCCACGGGGATCGCCACTGCCAAGGACAAGGGCAGCCCCGTCCGCGAGGGCAGCTATTACGGCTCCGGCGAGGGCGATCTGACGGTCAACCTCAAGCACATCGAGAACGACGTTTTCGCCATAACCATGGAGACGCTCGTGCCCATGAACGACAACATGCCCGGCTGTGCCGGCGGGATTGATGGCGAGGTGATCCTCTCGGCCACCGGCGGCAATTTTTTCGTCGAGAACGAGGATTATGTGGCCGGCTCGGACAACCGGCTGATGAACGAGCGCTATTGCGAAGTCGAACTGGTTTTTGATGCCGACGGCTTCCTCGTCATCACCGAGAAGGACGGCTGCCTCGCCTACCACGGCGCTGCCTGCGGCTTCTCCGGCACGCTTGTTCACGAAAGCGCTGCGGGCTGAGGACCTGCGAGGGCGCCTAGCGCATTGCCTCGATCGCGCCCATCCCCAGATTGATGACACCGAAAACAAGTCCCACCTCGACCGCAAGGCCGAGGAGGCACACCAGCACGCCCAGGAAGACCCCGATGCCATCGCGATTGAGCATGGAGAAGGCGAGGATACAGAGCCCGACATTGGGCACGGCGTTGACGAATGGGATGGGGATGGTCATGGCGACGCTGATCACCATAGTGAAAATACCGTAGGGCACGGTGGCCTCAACGCCGGTCAGCCAACGCAGGCGCGGCCGGGAGAACCGAGCGATGATTGCGGTGACCCTGGCGACCTGCTCGCTGGCCAGCAGCAGCGGTTTCAGCGGCAGCTTGCGCCGTCCGATGAGGTCCGGGAGGCGGATCGGCTTGCCCAGCACCATGGCAAGCGCCACGGCGAACGTGGTCCAGGCGATGGTGCCGCCAAATCCCGGTGGCCCCGGGATCATGTTGAGGAGGGTCAGCATGAGGATCAGCAGGCGGTGCGCCTGTGGTCCCATCGCTGTTATAAGATCGGAGAAGGTGAGGTGCGAAGCCTCACCCTCCGCTGAAATGCGCCGCAGCACGGATATGATGCGGTTAACGTGTCGCGTTATCGGGGCGGACCGTGCGGTCACACCGCGTCCTCGTCGTCGCGGCTCCGATCCCGGAACAGCAGCGAGGAATCGCCATAGGAATAGAACCGGTAACCACCAGCGATCGCATGGGCGTATGCCGCCTTCATGGTGTCGAGACCTGAGAAAGCGCTCACCAGCATGAACAGGGTCGATTTCGGCAGATGGAAATTAGTCATCAGCAGGTCGACGGTGCGGAAGCGGAAGCCCGGCGTGATGAAGATGTCGGTATCGCCCATAAAGGGCTGCAGCGTGCCGGTTGCGCGGGATGCGGTCTCGAGGAGACGCAGGCTGCTGGTGCCAACGGCGACGCAGCGGCCGCCAGCGGCACGGCGGGCATTGATGCGCTCGACCGTCGCCTGATCAATCTCGCCCCATTCGGAATGCATGACGTGGTCGTCGGTGTCGTCCGCCTTCATCGGCAGGAAGGTCCCTGCCCCGACATGCAGTGTCACCCGTTCGATGGTGACGCCGATATCGGAAATCTGCTGGAGCAGCTTTTCGGTGAAATGCAGCCCGGCGGTCGGCGCAGCAACGGCGCCGTCCTCGGCGGCATAGACCGTCTGGTAGTCGACCTTGTCGCGCTCTTCGATGCCGCGCTTCGCCCCGATATAGGGCGGCAACGGCATGGCGCCGTGGGACTTGATCGCCTCGTCGAGCTCGGCGCCGCCCAGTTCAAATTCCAGCGTGACCTCGCCGGTATCGCCTTTGCCGGCCACACGGGCGCGCAGGGCGTCGGCGTCACCATTGCCGAGTTCGAGTTCGTCCAGCAGCGCTAGCTTCTTGGCTGGACGGGCAAAGGCGCGCCATGTATGCGCGTCGACGCGCTTGTGGAGGTTGAAGGACACATTGGCCCGAAGCTCCCCGCGCACCCGCGTTCCCTTGAGCTCAGCCGGCAGCACGCGCGTGTCGTTGACAACGAGCACGTCTCCGGGCTGCAGGAGGGTGAGGAGATCGGGGATGTGCCGATCTTCAATGGGCTCGCCCGGACGCACCAGCAGCAGCCGCGCGCTGTCGCGGGGCTCTGCCGGATGAAGGGCAATGAGGTTTTCGGGCAGGTCGAAGTCGAATTCTGATACGCGCATGGCGCCTCGTTAGCATTTCCTGACCCAAGCCGAAACGGGGCAGACGCAACGAAGTTGCCACGCTTCAGAAGATGCGGATCATGATCGCGCCGACAACCAGCAGCGCCGCACCGGCGAGGCGCCCCATGGATATTTCGCGCACGGCCATGCCCATGAAGCCGATCTTGTCGAGAAACATGCCGCCGACCAATTGTCCGGCCACGGACAGGGCCATGACGGCGGCAGCGCCGATCATCGGCGTCAGCATGATGTTGGAGAAGACATAGATCGCGCCCAACACCCCGCCGGCCACGAACATCCACGGCGCGGGGGCGGCGAAATCGATCGGGATATTGGCAAAGTGGCTATAGGCGAAGGCGATAGCCCAGAGGAAGATCGCGCCAGCCACGAAGGAAACGCCGGCCGCAGCAATCGGCACATTCAGCGCCCGCCCGAGCTGCGCATTGATCGGCGCCTGAGTGGCGATGCACGCGCCGGCGACGATGCCGAGCAGCGCCCAGAGCACAGTTTCCATCTTCAATTGCTAACCTGAGACTTGCCGGTTGATCCGGCCTGAATGCCGGAAACACCATGATGGACACGATTCCCGGGCAGTGTCATCGGTCGGCGGCAACGAAAAAGGCGCCTGCGACCGCGGAGGTTGCAAGCGCCTTTAGGATCGGCAGATGCCGGCAGAAAAGTCTTAGGCAGCGATGTCTGCTGCGACCTTGACAGAGATCATCTTGTCCGGATTGACGACGGGCTCGCCGCGCTTGATCTGGTCGACATTTTCCATGCCTTCGACAACCTTGCCCCAGACGGTGTACTGGCGGTCGAGGAAGCGGGCGTCGTCAAAGCAGATGAAGAACTGCGAATTGGCGCTGTCCGGGTTCTGGGCGCGAGCCATGGAGGCGACGCCACGAACGTGCGGCTCGGCGCTGAATTCGGCCTTGAGGTCCGGATACTGCGAACCGCCGGTACCACGACCCTGCGGGCAACCGGTCTGGGCCATGAAGCCCTCGATCACGCGGTGGAACACGATACCATCGTAAAAACCTTCACGGGCCAGCTTCTTGATATGGGCGACGTGGTTCGGAGCCAGGTCGGGACGCATCTCGATGACGACATTGCCCTTGGTGGTTTCGATGACGAGGGTGTTTTCGGGATCGGCGTAATCGGCCATTTGAAAGTTCCTTTTTCGGATGGTGCCCGGATGTAAGCGGGATGAATGGCGAGCGCAAGGCAAGAGCGCCATTCACTAGAGAGTGTGCGCAACCACCTGACCATTGCGGAGGGTGACGATACGGTCGGCTCGGCGGGCCAGATCGTAATTGTGCGTGGCAATCAGCGCGGCAGCGCCTTCGTTGCGGATGAGCGACTGCAGGGCTTCAAACACCCGGTCGCTGGTCTCCGGATCGAGATTGCCGGTAGGCTCGTCTGCGAGGATGACGCGCGGATGATTGGCCGCAGCACGGGCGATGGCGACGCGCTGCTGCTCACCACCCGAGAGTTCGGCCGGACGATGATCGGCGCGATGGCCGACACCCAGAAGATCGAGCAGTTCCTGCGCTCGCACCCTGGCGGCCTCCGGGCTCTGTCCGTCGATCAGCTGCGGCATGGCCACATTCTCGATGGCCGAGAATTCGGGCAGCAGATGATGGAACTGGTAGACATAGCCGACGGTCGAGCGACGCAACTGCGTGCGGCCACGGTCGTTGAGGCCACTGGTCTTGACCCCGACGATCTCGACCTCGCCCGCCTGCGGCGCTTCGAGCAGCCCGCAGAGATGGAGCAGTGTCGACTTGCCTGCGCCCGAGGGGGCGACCAGGGCGACGAGTTCACCGCTTTCGACCACCATATCGGCGGCCTCGAGCACGCGAACCATGCGTTCGCCCTCGCCATAATGGCGATGGACACCGGAGAGGCGCAGGTGGGGATTACTCATAGCGCAGCGCCTCGATTGGATCATATTGAGCGGCACGCCACGCCGGATAGAGCGTCGCCAGGAAGCTCAGCCCCAGCGCCAACGCCACCACCACGGTGACCTCCACCGGATCTGTCTTGCTCGGCAGTGCCGAGAGGAAGAACACTTCCGGCGGGAAGAGCGCGATGCCCAGCGTGTTGGAAATGGCGGCGCGAAGGGTCTCGGCATTTGCGGCAACGATCAGACCGAGGACCAGCCCGGTCAGCGTGCCGATGACGCCGATGGCGGTGCCGGTGATCGAGAAGATGCGCATGATGGCGCCGCGTGTCGCGCCCATGGTGCGCAGCACCGCGATATCCTTGCCCTTGTCCTTCACCAGCATGACGAGGCTGGAAATAATGTTGAAGGCGGCCACGAGGATGATCATCGACAGGATAGTGAACATCACAACGCGCTCGACCTGCAGCGCCGAAAAGAAGGTTTCGTTGCGCTGCTGCCAGTCCGTCAGCACCATGGGGCGCAGCTCGGTCTTGGCCTGCAGGCGATCCCGCATCAGGGTGATGGCATCCGGGTTCTGGATGAAAATTTCGACGGCCGAGGCCTGCCCCACGCGCTCATAGGCGGCGTCGATTTCCGCGTCGCTGGCCATGGGGTCGAGCGGGCCCATGCCGGGCTTGAGGACATCTTCGTAGAGCTTGAAATAATCCTGCGCCGGGCCGAGCGGCATGTACATGAAGTAGCTGTCGAACTCGACCATGCCGACGTTGAAGATGGCATTGACCGGGTAGGAGCGGATCTGCGGGGTCGAGCCGAATGGCGTCATGGCGCCGTCAGGATTGATGATCTGGACCTGATCGCCGATGGTCACGCCCAGCGTCTGCGCCAGGCGATAGCCGATAGCGACGCCGTTGAGCTCGTCCCAATCCTCAAAGCTGCCAAGCTCGGCCGAACTGTGCAGCAGGCTGAGCTTGCTGAGGTTTTCCTCATCCATGCCGCGAACGCTGACACCGGCCGAACTGCCGCGACCGGAGGCAAGCACCTGCCCTTCCACGAAGTAGACCGCATAGGTGACACCCTCGACGGTCTCGATGGCGTCGACGGTGTCCTTGTAGTCGGTAAACTTGCTCTCGATCGGAAAGGCCGTGAAATGGCCATTGAGCCCCAGGATCTTGTCCAGGAGTTCGGCGCGGAAGCCGTTCATCACCGACATCACCACGATCAGCGTGGCAACCCCGATGGCCACGCCAACCATGGTGAGGCTGGCGATGACCGAGATGAAAGCTTCCTTGCGCCGCGCGCGCAGATAGCGCCCAGCAATCATCCACTCGAACCGGGCAAAGGGTCGATTTGCCCGGATCACCGGGGTCTGCTGAGCGCTTTGGGTCAAATGTTGTCCATCCGCTGGGGTTCGATGAGGCCACGCAGACGTTCGACTGCGGCAGAGATCGGCAGCGTTTCACGCTCGCCGCTCTTGCGATGCTTGATTTCGACTTCGCCCGATTTAAGGCCGCGCGGCCCGAGAATGATCTGGTACGGGATGCCGACGAGATCGGCCGTGGCAAACTTGCTGCCGGCAGGCTGGTCACGGTCGTCATAGAGCATGTCGAGACCCGCCGCCGTCAGCTCACCATAGAGCTTGTCGCAAGCAGCGTCGGTGTCGGCGTCGCCGGCCTTGAGGTTGATCAGCACAGCTTCAAACGGCGCGACGGAGACCGGCCAGACAATGCCGTTCTCGTCGTGGCTGGCTTCGATGATGGCCGGCACGACGCGGGTCAGGCCGATGCCATAGGACCCCATGTGCACGATGGTTTCCTTGCCATCCGAACCGGTGACGCTGGCCTTCATCGGCTCCGAGTACTTCGTGCCGAAATAGAAGATGTGACCGACTTCGATGCCGCGGGCCGAGACGCGCTTGTCTTCGGGCACGCTGGATTCGTATTCGGCGTGATCGACCATTTCTTCGGTGGCCGCATAGAGCGAGGTCCAGTCGTTGAAGATCGGCTTGAGGTCGCCGCGGAAGTCGACGTCCTTGCCCGGGATCGGCTTGTCCAGCAGGTCGCGGTGGCAGAACACCTGGCTTTCGCCGGTTTCGGCCAGAATGATCCACTCATGGCTGAGATCGCCACCGATCGGGCCGGTGTCGGCGCGCATCGGGATGGCAGTCAGGCCCATGCGAGCATAGGTGCGCAGATAAGCCACGAACATGCGCTCATAGGCGGCGACGGCGCGATCCTTGTCGAGATCGAAGGAATAGGCATCCTTCATCAGGAATTCGCGGCTGCGCATGGTGCCGAAGCGCGGACGCACCTCGTCACGGAACTTCCACTGGATGTGGTAGAGGTTCAGCGGCAGGTCCTTGTAGGACTTCACATAGGTCCGGAAGATGTCGGTGATCATCTCCTCATTGGTGGGACCATAGAGGAACTCGCGCTCGTGCCGATCCTC
>JADGNE010000016.1 GCA_015234425.1 Devosia sp. | reverse complement strand
TTGACGGTGTCGTACATGTGCCACTGCCAGCTGTCAGGGCCCATGTTCTGCAGCGAGGCGGCAATGCCGCCCTGGGCTGCAACGGTGTGCGAGCGGGTCGGGAAAACCTTGGTGATGCAGGCGGTGTTGAAACCCTGCTCGGCCATGCCGAGCGTGGCGCGCAGACCAGCGCCGCCGGCGCCCACGACCACCACGTCAAATTCATGGTCGATCAGTTCGTAGTTAGCCATGTCGATCAACCCCAGAAGACGATCTTGAGCACCGAGCCGATACCGACCAGGGCAACAATCAGGCAGAAAAGCGTATTGAGCATCATGGCGAGGCGATACATCGAGCCGTGGAGGTAATCCTCGAGCGTATCGCGCATGCCATTGCGCATATGGATGGCGACGATGCCGATCAGCACGGCCAGCGGAATGCCGATCCAGCCATTGCCGATGACGGCAACGAGATCAGTGCGGTCCTGACCGGCGACACGGACCACCAGATACAGCAGCAGGCCGATGAAGAGGACATTGCACAGCCCGGTGACGCGCTGGGTAATGAAGTGACGGGTGGAGGCCTTTGCGTCGCCATAATGGCTGCGCGGATTGGCGATCACGTCCTGGGTGATGATTTGTTCGCGCATCAGGCTACCCACACAAAGATTGTCCAGATGAGAAGGGTGATCAGCACCGAGGCGATGATCGTCCCCCAGGCCATGGCTTCGCGCTGGCCGGGCTCCATCATGGCGGCAAAGTCCCAGACCCAGTGGCGCAGGCCGCCGAGCATGTGGTGCACCAGGCTCCAGGTGAAGCTGAACAGCACGAGCTGTCCGAACCAGCTGCCGAAGATGAAATTGACCGACATCAGCGCGTCCTGCCCCATCGCGGCGGCGGCCAGCCAGATCACGAACAGGGCCATGCCCGCGTAATTGGCGATGCCGGTGGCACGGTGGAGGATGGACATCGCCATGGTGACGGTCCAGCGATAGATCTGCAAATGCGGGGAGGTAGGGCGGGCTCTGACCGACATGGCTCTAATCCGGGGCCTTACGGAGGGACAATTTGTCGCCTCTAGTTTGGAATGGTTCGCGTTTTAGCGCTCAATCCTTAGCAAATCAAAGGTTGGAACCCCCGGCGAGATCAACTTTTGGCGCATCACGCACTTTGTTCGCATAGCGCACAGCGTGTTCGGATGGCGATTCGTTCCCGGTACAGTATTCGCCATCCCCGCTTCGGCAAATCTACCATCCGCGATTTTAGTCTCATCCCGCAGTGGGTAGTAGAAAATTTACACTTGGAACCTAGTTTCTCGCCCCTTTTCTCCATAACAGTTCAGTAAGGAACATGTGCGACTCTCGAAGTTAATCCATTTGGGGGTTCAAACAATGCGTCTATTTACGAGCGTAAAGTCTAGAATATATGGGGCGTTTGCTGCGCTACTATTGTTCTGGTCATTACCGGCGCCAGCGCGATCATGCTCATGTCAAACGCGGAGCATTTATTTGGCGACTACCGAAAGGTTGCGCGACAAACCCTCCTCCTGGATGAGTTTCTCAGAGATATCTCTCTGCTGCGCATCGATTTTCTGAACTATCAGCTGACGCCGACCGATCAGTGGGCCAGCGCAGTGCGCGAGCAGATTGCAGTCCTGTCCGAAGCAAAGCAGACCGCGCCAACATATTTTTCTGAAGATCCGGAGGCGATGGGCGCCATCGACCAGGCCTCTTCCCTGTTGGCCCAGTATTCGACCGGCTTTGATGCGCTCACCAATGCCGTTGCTGCCGGCGCCAATCCCCAGAACCATTCGCAGACTGCCCTCTTGAGCGCCAAGGGGCCGGAGATGTTCGCGCTTTACTATGACCTGTCCAAGCAGGCCCATGATCGCCAGAACGCCCTCGGGTCCGTGATTGCCCAGCAAGAAGCGCTGCAGCTGATGATTGTGGCTGCCATTTCCATTATTGGCCTCATCATCGGCGTGACCCTGGCCGTGCTCACCGGCCGCTGGCTGACCGGCACCTTCTCTCGCCTGACCCAGACCATGGCCAAGCTGGTCGAGGGGCAGTACGACACCAATATTGCCGGCAAGGATGCCCAGAACGAATTGGGCGAGATGGCCCGGGCGCTCGAGACCTTCCGCGTCAACGGCCTCGAAGTGCAGGCCGCCGAGGTGGAAAAGCAGATGCGTGCCGCCGAGCTGACCGCTCGTGCCGAGATGATGGCCCGTTTCCAGGCCGCCTTCGACCATGTGATCGAAAGTGCCATGAACGGCGATTTCCGCACCCGCATCGCCCAGCAGTTCGGCGACAAGGAGATCGACCGGATCGCCGGCAATCTCGATGGCATGATGGCATCGGTCGAAACCGCCCTTGGTGAAGCCGATCGCGTGCTCGGGGCCATGGCCCGCGCCGATCTGCGCGATCGCATGCGCGGCGAATACAGAGGGGCCTTCGCCCAGCTCAAGCAGAGCACCAATAGTGTCGCCGACAAGATCGAAGACATCACCATCCAGCTGCGGGACACCTCGCGCGCCCTCAAGCAGGTGACGGGCGAAATCCTTGCCGGTGCCAATGACCTGTCCGAACGCACCACCCGCCAGGCCGCAACCATCGAGGAAACCTCGGCGGCCATGGATCAGCTGGCCACGACCGTCACCAGCAATGCCGAGCAGGCCCGCCAGGCCAGCGACGGGGCCGGACGCATGACCAATGTGGCCGAGGCCTCCAATGGGGTGATGCAGGAAGCCACCCAGGCCATGGAGCGGATTTCCGCCTCGGCCACCAAGATCTCCAATATCATCGGCCTCATTGACGACATCGCCTTCCAGACCAATCTGCTCGCCCTCAACGCTTCAGTGGAAGCGGCGCGCGCCGGTGAATCAGGCAAGGGCTTTGCGGTGGTTGCCGTGGAAGTTCGCCGTCTTGCCCAGAGCGCCGCTCAGGCTTCTGCCGATATCAAGAATTTGATCGAGCAGAGCGGAGACGAGGTGCGCAACGGGTCGCGGCTCGTGGCCGATGTGGCCGGGCGCCTCAACGAGATCATCGAGGGCGTCCGCAACTCGGCCTCGCTGATGAGCAATATCGCCACCGACAGCCAGGCGCAGGCCGCAGGCATCAGCCAGATCAATGTGGCGGTGCGGCAGATGGACGAAATGACGCAGCATAACGCTGCTCTTGTCGAGGAAATGAACGCCTCGATCGAGCAGACGGAAGGTCAGGCGAGCCGTGTGGACGGCATTGTCGAGACGTTCACCCTGCGTGATTCGCCCGGTGCCGATCGCGGTCCGATGGCCGACAGTGCCGAGGCGGCGCGGCTCGAACGGGCAGGGGGCGCACGCGGTCTGATCAAGTCAGTGCAGAAAGCGGCAAGACCTATTTCGGCGGCGCTGCGGCGACGGCCGAGGACTGGAGCGAATTCTAACCCCGCCCCCCCGGGGAGTTATCCCGACGCGGCGTCCATCAGGGACACCGTGCCGGGAGAATATGTCTTTGCAGCTAAGGTGCTGAAAAACCCTAATAATCGACGAGCTTCTTGTCCGGATCATAGGGTTGGTTGGCGACCACCTTGGTGACGGCCTGTCCACAACGCATCTTCTTGCTGACGGCATCATAGGCATAGGTCGGTGCGCCATGCAGCGCCCAACCCTCACTTAATGCCTTGGTAACCTTATGGCAGAACGCTGCATCGTCCTCGCCGGTGAGAAAACGGTAGATGAGCATGTATGCTCGTGCCCCCAGTAATACGATCTTTATTGATCTTGATGGCTCTAGCAGATAATTCCGTGCCCATGCACCGGTTTCCAAAATACCTGCTCGACGGACACGCCAACTTCATGTCGGGGCGCTATGCCCGGGAGAAGGAGCGTATTCGCGACCTGGCCACGGAAGGCCAGAAGCCCACCACCATGATCATTGCCTGCTGCGACAGCCGCGCGGCGCCCGAGATGATCTTCGATGCCGGGCCCGGCGAACTCTTCGTCCTGCGCAATGTCGGCAATCTCGTCCCCACCTATCAGCCAGACGGCGGCCAGCACGGCACCTCGGCCGGCATTGAATATGCCGTCAAGGCTCTGGGCATCGCCGATATCGTGATCATGGGGCACGGCCGCTGCGGCGGTATCCAGGCTGCGCTCAATCCGGCCTCCAAGCCCCTCGACAGCGGTGACTTCATCGGCAAGTGGCTGACCATGCTGGGTGACCTGCCCAGCCAGGTGGGGCAGAACAGCCTGATGACCCCGGCCGAGCGCCAGACGGCGATGGAGCGGATTTCAATCCGCAACTCGATCTTCAATCTGCGCACCTTCCCCTATGTGGCTTCGCTCGAAGCTGAGGGTAAGCTGGCCGTCCATGGCGCCTGGTTCGATATTTCGACCGGCGAGTTGTGGGTGATGAACGAAGCGGGCGACTTTATCCGCCCCGAGCTCTGAGTAAACGCGGCCGGGCAGCCGGCCGCCACTCCAGATCACTGACCATTTGCAGGCGGGCCGCGAATTTACTCGGGCCCGCTTTTTTGTATTTTTGGGATCCAGCGCAGTTTCTGCTCAATAAAAAGATCCAGTGAGGCGCATTTGCCTTCAAACTGGACTTGGCTGGCCTCAATTGTGATCAATAGAGCGCCCAGCTTTTCCCTTTGTGGTCAAGATCCGGCCCGGTCTGGCGTGATCGTAACTTTGAGTGCCAGCGTTGCCGGGCCTCTCGACTGCCCGCAAATTGCCCAGACATCACATTTTTTACGCCCATGTCTGGGCCGATGATGACCACATTGCCCCGTCAGTCTCTGTCTCACGGATCGCCGGAGAGCATTCGTCGGAAGCGGACAAATCCGTTCCCGCAAATCCCAAATCACATGGAGCTAAATGCCATGAAGAAGATCGTTCTTTCCTCGCTCGTCGTCCTCGGTCTCTCGACCGCTGCCTTTGCGCAGGCTGCTACCGACTTCGCATCGGTGGATTCGGATACGAGCGGTGGCATCTCCCTGACCGAGGCCCAGGCTGCATGGCCTGACCTGACCGAAGAAGCGTTCACCGCTGCCGATGTCGACGCCAATGGCGAGCTCAGCGCCGAAGAATATGATGCCCTGGTGGCCGCTGCTGCCGCCCCGGCGAACTAATTGCTTTGCCCGCCTCCCTGAGGCGGGCGCCGAGCCACCCCGCACTCTCTCGGGGTGGCTTCCCCATTTCCAGCCCGACCGGCGCTGCGCCTTCCGGCGCCACGGCGACCATTTCGCCGCGCTAGGACGGGCTTCTCCCAAGGAGAAATCCCATGCGTAAATATGCAATTGCCCTCGCCGCCATCGGCCTCCTCGCCGCCCCGGCCATCGCTCAGACCCCGCTCAGCTTTGCTGATGTCGATACCGACGGAAACGGCGAATTGAGCTATGGCGAGCTGCAGGTGGTCTGGCCTGATCTGACCCAGGAAGAATTCAGTGCGGCGGACGTTGATCTCAGCGGTGGACTGAGCTCGGACGAGCTCAACAGCCTCCAGCCTTCAGCCGTATCGGTGCCTGCGCCGGGCGAGGCGCCTGCTGCGGTTCCATCCCCCACGGAATCGCTGTCCAATACCAAGGACGACTGATCAGAAAGGCCGCCTCCGGGCGGCCTTTTCGTTTGGCGCTCAGTCTGCGACCACGAGCGGGACGGTTTTCTTGCGCCCCATCACGGTCACGACGAGCCCGGAAATGACCACGACGGCGCCGAGGATTTCGATCGGCGTGATCATCTCGCCCAGAATGAGATAGCCGGACAAAAGCCCGGTGATCGGCACGAGAAGGGTGAAAGGCGCCACCACCGAGGTCGGGTGCTTGCCGAGCAGCCAGCTCCAGATCGCCCCCGCCAGAATGGTCGAGATATAGGCGAGAAACGCGATCATCGCCGCGTCCGCCCATGAGAACTGGGTGATGGCCTCGACAATGGTCGGCCAGCCCTCGGTAAAGAGCGAGAGCCCGAGCAGCGGCGCGGGCGCGGCCAGCGCACCCCAGACATTGAACGAGAGCGCATCGACCTTGCCGGCCATCTTGGTCAGCACATTGGCCATGCCCCAGCTGGCGGCACCAAATATGGTGAACACCAGCGGCAGCAGGCTCGCGCCCTCGAGCCGCTCGAGCGCGATGACGGCGATCCCGGAAAAGGCAATCGCCGCTCCCGCAAGCTGGAATTTCCCGGGCCGGTCGCCCAGCAGCGGGAAGGCCAGGGCCATGGTGAAAAAGGCCTGCGTTTGCAGCACCAGCGAAGCCAGCCCCGCCGGCATGCCCCAGGCCAGCGCCAGATTGAGAAAAGCATAGAGCAGGAACCCCAGGCACAGCCCGTAGCTCACCACGATCCACACCGGCGCCTTGGGCGGCTTTACGAAAAACACCAGCGGAAACGCCGCCGCCGTAAAGCGTAGCGCCGCGGCCAGGATCGGCGGCAGCGCCTCGACGCTCCATTTGATGACGACGAAATTGAACCCCCAGATGGCGACAACCACAAGGGCAAGAAGAATATGACGGAGGGGCATCAGGCAGACCGCAGACGGTTGAAGAGGCGCGCGCCGAGTACGCTGCAGACGAGGCCGACGAAGATCAGGGCACTGCCGGCAATTTCGACGAGGGTGATTTCCTCGCCCAGCAGGATCATGGACGAGGCTATGCCCGCCACCGGCACCAGCAGCGAAAACGGCGCAATCAGGCTCGCCGGATAGCGCTTGAGGAGATAACTCCAGAGCCCGAAGCCGAGGATCGTCGCGGCATAGGCGTTGAACAGCACGACAAAGACGCTGCGGCCGCTGAACCCGGCCAGCGCCTCGCCAATTAGGGCAGGGCCTTCCACCACCAGCGACAGCCCCAGCAGCGGAATGATGGGGACGAGACTGCTCCAGACCACAAAGGACAGCATGTCGATCTGCCCGGCCTTTTTCGAGGCGATATTGGCCACGCCCCAGAAGAAGGCGGCAAGGATGATCATCAGCAGCGGCACCAGCGCGGTCAGTTCCACCCGCTCGGTGGCAATGACTGCGACGCCTGCAATGGCGATCATGCCGCCAATGGTCTGGAACCGGGTCAGCCGTTCGCCGAGGAAGAACAGCGCCAGGACCACGGTGAAAAACGCCTGCATCTGCATGAGGAGGGACGCCAGCCCCGCTGGCATCCCCAGCTTGATGGCCGAGAACAGGAGGCCAAACTGCGCAAAGCCGATGGCCAGTCCGTAGATCGCCAGCGTGCCAAGCCGGACTTTTGGCCGCTTGACCAGGAACACGGCCGGCAAGGCGGCGCAGAGATAGCGCAGCGCCGTGAGAAACAGCGGCGGAACCTGCTCCACACCCCATTTGATGAAGACGAAATTGAGCCCCCAGATCGCAGCGACGAGGAGCGCCAGACCGATATCGCGCAAGGCCATGGGAAAGAACTCAGGGGGGAGGACGAACAGAAAAAAACTCCGGAGGAGGCCCCCGGAGTTCAATGCTTTAGCGCTTATGCGCGGGGCTTGTAACCCTTTTCGATCAGCGTTTCCGCGATCTGGATCGTGTTGAGCGCCGCGCCCTTGCGCAGATTATCCGAGACCACCCACATGGCCAGGCCATTTTCGACGGTCACGTCTTCGCGGATACGGCTGACATAGGTCTCATAGTCGCCCACGGCCTCGACCGGGGTCGCATAGCCACCGGGTTCGCGCTTGTCGACCACTGCAATGCCCGGCGCGTCGCGCAGGATATCACGGGCCTCATCGGCAGAGATCGGATTGACGAATTCGATATTGACCGCCTCGGAGTGACCGACAAACACCGGCACGCGCACGGCGGTGCAGGTGACCTTGATCTTGGGATCGAGGATCTTCTTGGTCTCGGCCAGAACCTTCCACTCTTCCTTGGTGTAGCCGTCTTCCATGAACACATCGATGTGCGGGATGACGTTGAAGGCGATCTGCTTGGGGAACTTGCCGGGGGTCGGGCTGTCGTTGACGAAAATGCCCTTGGTCTGGTTCCACAGTTCGTCGACGCCTTCCTTGCCGGCGCCCGACACCGACTGATAGGTCGAAACGACGACGCGCTTGATAATGGCCGCATCATGGAGCGGCTTCAGCGCCACGACCAGCTGGGCGGTCGAGCAATTGGGATTGGCAATGATGCCGGTGCGGTTGGCATCGGCCAGCCAGCGCTCGAGAATGTTGCCGTTTACTTCCGGCACGACCAGCGGCACGTCCGAGTGATAGCGCCAGAACGAGGAGTTATCGATGACGATGGCGCCGGCCGCCGCGATCTTGGGCGCCCATTCCTTGGAGATGGAACCACCAGCCGACATGATGGCAAAGTCGACATTGGAGAAGTCGAAGTGCTGCAGGTCCTTGGCCTTGAGGATCTTGTCGCCAAAGGAAATCTCCCGGCCGATCGACTTGGACGAGGCGAGGGCAAACACTTCATCAGCCGGAAAATTACGCTCGGCGAGAATATTGAGAACTTCGCGGCCCACATTGCCTGTGGCCCCAACGACAGCGACGCGATAACCCATTCTTGGAACTCCGGTTCCTGACCATTTCCGCCCCCGCGCATCGCCTGGCGATGCGGTTGCTGGTTTGGCGCCTCTCCCCGTCGGGAGACGACCCGGGGAAAAGCGTCAGGCGGTTTTTGTGCTGGTTTTTGTCATGACGACGCCACCGCCGGCAAAAAGGCCGGTTATTGTCGGTGTCGCGATGCGGCTGGCGCAGCCCATGACTAATTTCCCTATTGGAAAGCAGGACTTTTCATACTCTGAAATAGGAAAGAGTCAAATGATTTGCAATGCCGGGCCGGGTAGCGACACTTTTGCGCTATGACAGGCTCATTTCGACCCTGCCTCTTGTCGCCCCATGCCCGAGGGGGATAGGGAAAGCCAAAGAGAATGCCTCCAGGACCGAAAATGACCGATTTTGACGTAGTAATTCTGGGGGCCGGTGCGGCCGGCTTGATGGCAGGCATCGAGGCCGGGCAGCGCGGACGGCGGGTTCTCGTCGTTGATCATGCCCGAGATCCCGGCGAAAAGATCCGTATTTCGGGCGGTGGGCGCTGCAATTTCACCAATGTGAACGCCACCCATGTCTTGGGGCGCGAGCGCTTCCTGTCGCAGAACCCGCGCTTTGCGCTGTCGGCGCTGTCGCGGTTCACACCTGAAATGTTCATCGAGCGGGTCAAGCGCCGCGGCATTTCCTACCATGAAAAGACGCTCGGGCAGTTGTTCTGCGATGGCTCGGCCACCCAGATCGTCAATATGCTGATCGAGGGCCTGCGCGCCGCCGGAGCGGCGATCTGGACCGGGCGCACCATCGGTTCGGTCGAAAAGATCCCCGAAGGTTTCAAGATTCTCGTCGGTGATGGCTTTGTCACCACGGAAAGCGTCGTCGTGGCCACGGGCGGCAAATCCATCCCCAAGATGGGCGCCACCGGCTTTGCCTATACGCTTGCCCGCCAGTTCGGCCTCGAAGTGACCGACACGCGCCCGGCGCTGGTACCGCTCACCTTTGAGGAAGGCGCGCTGGAAAAGCTCAAGCCGCTGGCCGGCGTATCGACCGAGGCAGTGGTCAGCCACAAGAAGACCAATTTCCGCGAAGCGCTGCTGTTTACCCATCGCGGCCTGTCCGGCCCGGCAATCTTGCAGATTTCCTCCTACTGGCGCGAGGGCGATGCGATCGGCGTCAATCTCCTGCCCGGCGAAGATGCGCTCGATTTCCTCAAGGCAGCGCGCCAGTCCAGCCCCAGACTGCACATCCAGACCGTGCTGGGTGAACGCCTGCCCAAGCGCCTCGCCCAACTGGTCGGCGAAACGATCGACATGCCCGGCATGATCGGCGATTTCTCCGACAAGAAGCTGACCCTGGCAGCCGAAGGCATCAACAAGTGGACGCTCAAGCCCGTCGGCTCGGAAGGTTATCGGACGGCTGAAGTGACGCTGGGTGGCGTGGATACAACCGGGCTCGACGCCAAGACCATGGAAGCCCGCACCGTGCCGGGCCTGTTCTTCGTCGGCGAGGCGGTCGACGTTACCGGCTGGCTCGGCGGCTATAATTTCCAGTGGGCCTGGGCCTCCGGCTACGTGGCAGGCCAGGCGGCATAATTTTTTGACACGCGATGCCGCTCCTCCTCCTTGAGGGGAGGTCGGGGAGGGGGGCACTCGAGCCCCACAAAAAAGCGGCGGAGTTTTTACCCCGCCGCCAAACGTCCAAAAATCGGAAAAATCCTCAGTTGGCGTTTTCGATCAGCATGATGGTGCCGGCCTCGTATGCGGCCTTGCAGTCATTGGCGTCGGCCATCAGATCGCTGTCGAGCAGCGTGGTGGCCGTGCCCGGACCTTCAAAGCGCGGGTCATCGCACTCATTGTCATCGGCATAGCTCGAGGTATTGTCGCCAAAGTCGACGCCCGAGCTGTCATAAGGCGCGCCGGCCGCATATTCGGGCGTATAGATGGTGCGGATCGAAATCCGGCCCTCTTCCAACAGCGCCTTGCAGTCGGTCGCATCCCCCATCAGGTCTTCGGTCAGCAGCTTCTTGTCGACACCGGCGCCGGTAAAGCGCAGGTCGTCGCATTCGCCGTCATTGGCCCACTGGGAAAAGTCCGAGCCGAAGTCGAAGGCGAGGTTTTCCGCTTCGCCCTCATAGGTGGCGGTGCCGGCCTCCACTGCCGCGCGGCAATCGGTGGCGTCGCGCCTGATGTCGCCGGCAAGGGTTTCGCTGGCGACGCCGGCGCCGGTAAAGCGCGGATCATCGCACTCTCCGTCCTTGGCCCATTCCGAGGTATCGTCGCCGAAGTCGATTTCTCCGGCAGCAAGCATCCCTGCGCTGCCCTCGGGGGCTTCGCTCAGGGTCACCGTGCCGGCTTCATAGGCTGCCTGGCAGTCGGTGGCGTCCTTCATGCGGTCTTCGTCGACCAGCTCGGCAGCCGCGCCGGCGCCGGTAAAGCGCGGATCGTCGCATTCGCCGTCATTGGCCCATTCGGAACTGTCGTCGCCAAAGTCGATTTCCGGGCGACCCATCGGCTGGGTCGTGTCATCGCTATCGGCGCCGTCATCGAAAGTCACCGTGCCAGCAGTGTAGGCGGCCTCACAATCGGTGGCGTCCTTCATGCGGTCTTCATCGACCAGTTCGGCCGCAGCGCCAGCGCCGGAAAAGCGCGGATCATCGCATTCGCCGTCATTGGCCCATTCAGAACTGTCGTCGCCAAAGTCGATTTTCGGGCGACCCATCGGCTGGGTCGTGTCATCGCCATCGACCTCTTCATCAAAAGTCACCGTGCCGGCCTCGTAGGCGGCTTCGCAATCGGTGGCGTCCTTCATGCGGTCTTCGTCGACCAGCTCGGCCGCAGCGCCAGTGCCGGTAAAGCGTGGGTCGTCGCACTCACCATCATTGGCCCATTGCGATGAATCATCGCCAAAATCGATCCCGGCGCGCGGGACAGGCGTGGGCGTGGGCGCGGGAGGCGGCGGCGTGCCGGGCTTGGTCGCCGGGGGTGCGCTCTCGGTCTTGAGTTCGGCTGTGCCGGCTGTAAAGGCTGCCTCGCAATCGGTGGCGTCCTTCATCAGATCGGCATCGACGACGGCTTCGGCGACGCCCTCGCCGGTGAAGCGCGGATCATCACATTCGCCATCCTTGGCCCAGGGCGAACTGTCGTCACCGAAATCGATGGCCGATGGCGAGTTGGGCTGAGCAACGCTCGGCACTGTTCCGGCCGAAGCCAATAAAATGCCGATCAGCGACCCGGCAATGACCCTGCTTGAAAAGCGCATGGACTGTCCTCCAGCCTGCTGTTGTGGATGCAGACTATAGCGGCTTTGTGACCGCCAGAGGCGCCCCCGTGGAGAATTATTTGCCCGATGCGGCTGCCTTTTTTTCACTTCCGGCAAAAAGCGTCGACCCCAGAAGAACCATTGCCGTGCCGATGGCATGGTAGATGGTGAAAGCCTCGCCGAGGATGATGACGGCCAGCGCAATCGTGGCGATGGGGCCGAAGGAGGCGGTGGACGAGGTCGCCCGTGCCCCGATCCGGGCGATGCCGGCATTGAGCAGGAATGAGGGCAAAACCGTGCCGAAAACGCCGAGCATGATCCCGTAGAACCAGATGCTGGGCGAGAGTTCGGCAAAGCCGCTAATGCCCGAGATGGTGAGGGTCTGCCCGATGGCAAAGAATCCCGCGGTCGGCATGCCGATGCAGGTGAACAGTGCCGAGCCGACGATCAGCATCTCGCGCCGCGCCAGATGCTGGTAGAGCGCGAAGATGATGGCCGAACCCAGCACGAGCAGCGTGCCGACCAAGAGGCCATCGGGCTTTACCGCCAGGCTCCAGCCAAAAATCACCAGCAGCCCCGAATAGGTGATGAGCATGGGCGGGATCAGCCGCCAGTTCATCCGGTCGCCGAAGAACCAGACGCCGAAGATGAAGACGAAGAACGGATAGGTGAACAGCACCAGCCGCTCATATTGGGCGTCGACATAGGCGAGGCCGGCGAAGTCGAGATAGCTCGAGACATAATAGCCCATGGTGCCGACGGCCATGCAGCCGAGAATGCGCTTTGGCGTCAGCAGGGTTTTGATCTTGTCATTGCCGCGCAGCAGCACGACCAGGATGACCAGATAGACCGGCACCGCGATCAGCATGCGCAGCGCCATCACCATTTCGGTGCTCGCGCCCTCGGCATAGGCCAGCTTGATGAAAATGCCCTTGGTCGAGAACAGCACAGCCCCGGCGAGGGCATATCCATAGCCAACCATGTCGAATGGGGCAGGGGTGGTGGTTGGGGAGGCAGACATGGGGCGGTCAACTTATAGGAAGGCGGCGGGGCGGAAGCTCGTCCGCCGCAAGGCATAAAAATACCGGTGGGCCGGTTCGCCCTTTGGTCCGACATCAACTCAATCGGGAAAGCTCTGGCGAGGCAAGTGCGGTCCGGCTTAATGCCGTACGCCTTTCGCATAGGGGTGCGCTCGATGCTAACAGTCTGCTAACCAATTCGCCCCGGATGCGTCACCTTTCTAGCCCCGTGGATGGGCCTTGGCATAGGTCTCGAGCAGGCGCTCGGTGTCCACCGCGGTATAGATCTGGGTGGTCGAAAGGCTTGCGTGGCCAAGCAATTCCTGGATCGAGCGCAAATCCCCGCCCTTGCCGAGGAGGTGCGTGGCAAAGGAATGGCGCAGCGCATGCGGCGTCGCCGACGGCGGCAGGCCGAGGGCGGACCGGAGCAATTCCATCCGCTTCTGGATGAGGCGCGGCGACAGCACACCGCCCTTTACCCCGCGAAACAGGGGGTCCTCGGGCCAGAGTTTATAAGGACTTAGCTTCAGATACTCGTCGATGGCGCGGCGCACCGGGGCGATGAGCGGCACCATGCGGACCTTGCCCCCCTTGCCGGTCACCCGCAGCACCTCGGCCTCGAGATCTTCCTTGGTCAGCGCCAACGCTTCGGAAATACGCAGGCCCGCTCCATAGCAGAGCGAGATCACCGCCATGTCGCGCGCCGCGACCCACGGCTCCTCTTCCAATTCCTTTGTCGCGGCAATGGCTTGCTTGGCTTCAATGACGGTCAGCGCCTTGGGCAGCGACCGCCCCACTTTTGGCGTGCGGATGACATTGAGCGCTTCGGTCGCCAGAATATTTTCGCGTTCGAGAAAGCCGAAAAAGCTCTTCAGCGCCGATAGGACCCGGGCGAGGGACCGTGACCCCAGGCTCTCCTCGCGCCGCTGCGCCATGAAGGCGCGAATATCGGCGCCGCGCAATTCTCTCAATGATTGCAGAGTGATGGGCCCGCCCATATGGCCGGCCAGAAAACTCATGAACTGGGAGAGATCGCGCGCATAGGCTTCAAGCGTCTTGGGCGCGAGCCGCTTTACCGACCCGAGCTCGCGCATCCAGCCGGCGATCTGGGATTGAATGAAGGCATCAGTGGCAAAGGCTGCGTCGGTCATATCAGCAACTTATCCCTCTCGATGCAAAAGAAGGTAAATTCTCGAGGCGCGCAGAGCGTGCCGGCACGGCGCGACGGCCGGTTTTTCTCCTCCTGGGGATAAGGGGGATAAGTGCGGCAAAGCCCGCCCTAGCCGAATCGCTTGTCGATCCTATCTAAGGAGGACGAGAACGGAACGCGCACAAACATGTATGGTCCCGGGGACATCGTTGCGGTTTTGGTAGGGGTCGCCGTCGAGGGCCCCTATTCCTATCGCGTGCCCAGGGACATGGAAGTCCAGCGCGGCTCCATCGTCTCGGTCCCCCTCGGTCCCCGTCTCACGCTCGGCGTCGTCTGGGGACTTCCCAAGGACCAGGTCGGCCATAACCGGTTGCGGGACATCAGCTTTTCCCACGACGTGCCGCCGCTCAGCGAAGAGCTCCTGAAGCTTGTCGAATGGGTGGCGCGCTATACGCTGGCCGCTCCCGGACAGGTACTGCGCGGCGTTCTACGATCCCCCGAAGCGCTCGATGCGCCCCGTCCGGTCATCGCCTATCGCCGCACCGGCTTCGAGCCGGACAAGCTGACGCCGGCGCGCCTGCGGGTGCTTGATACTCTCATTGATGACATGGCCTGGCCCAAGGCCGCGCTAGTGGGGGCGAGTGGGGTCTCCACCTCGGTCATCGATGGACTCGAAAAATGCGGCGCGCTCGAGAAGCTCGAAACGCCGCCGCCACCAGTGGTCATGCCGCCAGATCCGGATGCCTTTCCGGCCAAGCTCAATGAAGAGCAGCAGGCGGCCCTCGACCAGATTTTAGCCATTGATGCCAATAGCTTCGGGGTGGCGCTGCTCGACGGTGTCACCGGCGGTGGCAAGACCGAAGTCTTCTTCGAAGCGGTCGCCGACACGCTTCGCGCCGGTCGGCAGGCACTGATTCTCCTGCCCGAAATCGCGCTGACCAACACCTTCATCGACCGGTTTACCAAGCGGTTTGGCACCCGTCCGGCCGAATGGCATTCCGACATGACCCCGGTGCAACGGGCAAAAATCTGGCGCGGGGTGCTGGATGGCACGGTGCGGGCGCTGGTCGGGGCGCGCTCCGCCCTCTTCCTGCCGTTCCGCGAGCTGGGCCTTCTCGTCCTCGATGAGGAGCACGATGGCGCCTACAAGCAATCCGAGGGCTTTACCTATCATGCCCGCGACATGGCCATCGTCCGGGCGCATCTTGCCAATGCGCGGGTGATCTTGTCCTCGGCGACGCCCTCGGTCGAATCGCGCAACAATGCCAACACCGGCCGCTATGCTCATGTGCGGCTCGAAAGCCGGTTCGCGGCGGCGGCCATGCCCGACATCACCGCCATCGACATGCGCATCGACGGTCCGGAAAAAGGCCAGTGGATCGCCCCGAGCCTGGCGCGGGAAGTCTTTGGGGCGCTCGACCGGGGCGAACAGGCACTGTTGTTCCTCAACCGTCGCGGCTACGCCCCGCTCACCCTCTGCAATGCCTGCGGCCATCAGTACAAATGCCCGGATTGCTCGGCCTGGATGGTCGAACACAGGTTTCGCGGTGTGCTCATGTGCCACCATTGCGGCCATGAAGTCCGCGTCCCCAAGGTGTGCAGGGAATGCGGGCAGGAGGACACTCTTGTGGCCGTCGGTCCCGGCATCGAGCGGGTCGCCGAAGAGGCCGCAGCGCGTTTTCCCGATGCCCGCCGCGTCCTGCTCTCCACCGACATGGGCAGCCATTCCCAGCTGCGCGAACGCTTTGCCGAGGTCGAGCGGGGCGAGTTCGATCTCATCATCGGCACCCAGCTGGTTTCGAAGGGCCACCATTTCGAAAAACTCTCGGTGGTCGGGGTACTCGACGCCGATCTCGGCCTTGCCCATGGCGACCCGCGCGCGGCCGAAAAAACCTTCCAGATCCTGACGCAGGTCGCCGGCCGGGCAGGGCGCGCCAGCCAGCATGGCAAGGCGTTCCTCCAGACCTATCACCCCGATCACCCGGTGATGAAAGCCATGGTTTCCGGGGATCGTGAGGCCTTTTACGCCCAGGAGCTGCTGGCCCGGGAAGCCGGGGGCATGCCGCCGTTCGGTCGGCTGGCTGCGCTCATCGTCTCGGCCAATGAGCAGCCGACCGCCATGGCCTATGCCCGGACACTGCTGTCGTGTGCACCGATGGCGGAGGGAGTGCGGCTCTTCGGCCCTGCCGATGCGCCCGTTGCCATGATCAGGGGCAGGCACCGGGTTCGGCTGCTTGCGCAGGCGGGCAAGGATTTCGATCTTTCCGGCTATGTACGCTTCTGGCTGGCGAGCGGCGAAAAACCCAAGGGGGACATAAAGTTACAGGTCGATATCGACCCCATGAGCTTCATGTAAGGCCCCTGAAGCCCGCTGAACCCGGCCAAAGCGGCAAATTGCGCTGTGGACTGCGACATTTTCACCGCAATTGAATCGCGCCTGGCAGCCTTGCAAGGGCCGCTTGGCTTGTGTTAGAGCGAGCCCAACTTAAAGGGGGCTGGCTCGGAATCGCCTGGCTTGGCCCCTACTTCCACGAACGTACGCAATTTTGACACGCCGGCCATGTTCCCGAGAGGGAAATTTTCAGTGGGCCGGTCCAAGAGAGGGTGAAGCGGCATTGGCAGCGCAGAATTCAGTGCTTACCCAGATCGCGCGGCCATATGCGTCGGCGCTGTTTGATCTCGCCAAGAGCGAGAACCAGCTGGCCCAGGTGGAAACCGGTCTTTCCGACATCTCACGGCTGATCGGTGAAAGCGAAGAGTTTTCGCGTTACCTGCGGTCTCCCGTGATCAATGCCGAGGTCAAGGCACAGGCGCTCGACGCCATCCTCGCCAAGGCATCGGCCAACAATCTCGTTGCCAATTTCCTGCGCATCGTGGCCCAGAACGGCCGCCTGTTCGCGCTGGATCAGATCATTGTCGTCTTCCGCGAGCTGGCAGCAGCCGATCGCGGCGAAACGACTGCGGAAGTGACCTCCGCCGCGCCGCTGAGCGCTGATCAGGTCAAGGCCCTCGCCGAGACGCTCAAGGCCAAGCTCGGCAAGACCGTCACGCTCAATCAATTCGTCGATCCCACACTGATCGGTGGCCTTCAGGTGAAGGTCGGCAGTCAGCTGATCGATTCTTCCCTCAAGACAAAACTCGCCGCGATGAAAATCGCCATGAAAGAGGTCGGATAATGGACATCAAAGCCGCGGAAATCTCTGCGATCCTCAAGGACCAGATCAAGAATTTCGGCCAGGAAGCCCAGGTTTCCGAAGTCGGTCAGGTGCTTTCCGTCGGTGACGGTATTGCCCGCGTTTACGGCCTCGACAACGTGCAGGCCGGTGAGCTCGTCGAGTTCCCGGGTGCCGTCATGGGCATGGCGCTGAACCTCGAAACCGACAACGTCGGTGTCGTGATCTTCGGCAACGACCGCGCCATCAAGGAAGGCGACGTCGTCAAGCGTACCGGCGCCATCGTGGACACTCCCGTTGGTCCGGGCCTGCTCGGCCGCGTGGTTGACGGCCTCGGCAACCCGATCGACGGCAAGGGCCCGATCGATCACACCCAGCGTTCGCGCGTTGACGTGAAGGCTCCGGGCATCCTGCCGCGCAAGTCCGTGCACGAGCCCATGTCCACCGGCCTCAAGGCCATCGACGCGCTGATCCCGATCGGCCGTGGCCAGCGCGAGCTGATCATTGGCGACCGTCAGACCGGCAAGTCGGCCATCATTCTGGACACCTTCCTCAACCAGAAGCCGGCTCACGACGCCAACGCGTCGGACACCGACAAGCTCTATTGCATCTACGTTGCCGTCGGTCAGAAGCGTTCGACCGTCGCGCAGTTCGTCAAGCAGCTCGAAGAATCCGGCGCCCTGCCGTACTCCATCGTTATCGCTGCGACCGCCTCTGATCCGGCTCCGCTCCAGTACATCGCGCCGTTCACCGGCTGCGCCATCGGCGAGTGGTTCCGTGACAATGGCAAGCATGCCGTTATCGCCTATGACGATCTGACCAAGCAGGCTGTTGCCTACCGTCAGATGTCCCTGCTGCTGCGTCGCCCGCCGGGCCGCGAAGCTTACCCGGGCGACGTGTTCTACCTGCACTCCCGCCTGCTCGAGCGCGCTGCAAAGCTCAACGAAGACCACGGTCTTGGTTCGCTCACCGCTCTGCCGGTTATCGAAACCCAGGCAAACGACGTTTCGGCTTACATCCCGACCAACGTGATCTCGATCACCGATGGCCAGATCTTCCTCGAAACCAACCTCTTCTTCCAGGGTATCCGCCCGGCCGTGAACGTCGGTCTGTCGGTGTCCCGCGTGGGTGGTTCGGCTCAGATCAAGGCGATGAAGCAGGTTGCCGGTTCGCTCAAGGGTGAGCTGTCGCAGTACCGCGAAATGGCCGCTTTCGCCCAGTTCGGTTCGGACCTTGACGCCTCGACCCAGCGCCTGCTGAACCGTGGTGCCCGTCTCACCGAGCTGCTCAAGCAGCCCCAGTTCAGCCCGCTCAAGACCGAAGAGCAGGTTGCGGTGATCTTTGCCGGCGCCAATGGCTATCTCGATAGCGTTGCGGTGAACAAGGTTGGCGATTTCGAAAAGCACATCCTGTCCGCTCTGCGTGGCAAGTATGCTGAAATCCTGTCGACCATCGCCAAGGAAAAGGCTCTGAGCGACGACACTCGTGGCAAGCTCAAGTCCGCCCTCGACGAGATCAAGAAGACCTACGCGGCTTGAGCCGGTAAGGAGACTTTAGGCTCATGCCGTCGCTAAAGGACCTCAAGAACCGTATCGACTCGGTCAAGTCGACCCAGAAGATCACCAAGGCCATGCAGATGGTTGCGGCGGCTAAGCTCCGTCGCGCCCAGGAAGCCGCCGTGGCAGCCCGTCCCTATGCCGAGCGCATGGGGCAGGTGCTGTCGAGCCTGGCCGCTGTCTATGACGGCCAGACCGACGCCCCTGTGCTGCTGGCCGGCAATGGCCGCGATCAGGTGCATCTTCTGATCGTTGCAACCGGCGAGCGTGGTCTTGCTGGCGGCTTCAACTCCTCGATCGCGCGTCTGGCGCGCGATCATGCCAACAAGCTTCTGTCTGAAGGCAAGACCGTCAAGATCCTGACCGTTGGTCGCAAGGGTCATGACATTCTCAAGCGTCAGTTCGCCGACAAGATCATCGACACGGTGAGCTATCGCGAAGTCAAGAATATCGGCTTTGCCCAGGCGAGCGAGATCTCCCAGAAGGTGCAGTCGCTGTTCGCCGCCGGTGAATTCGACGTCGCCACCCTGTTCTTTGCCAAGTTCAACTCGGTGATCAGCCAGGTGCCGCAGGCCGTGCAGATCATTCCGGCTCGTATCGAGGCTGTCGAAGGCGAAGGCCAGGCAGCAGCGTCCACGGTGCCCTATGAGTACGAGCCAAGCGAAGAGGCCATTGTCGAGGATCTTCTGCCGCGGAACATTTCCGTGCAGATCTTCCGCGCCATGCTCGAGAATAACGCTTCGTTCTACGGTGCGCAGATGTCCGCAATGGACAACGCGACCCGCAACGCTGGCGAAATGATCGGCAAGCTGCAGTTGAGCTACAACCGTCAGCGCCAGGCCCAGATCACCAAAGAACTCATCGAAATCATTTCGGGCGCCGAAGCGCTCTAACCGCACAGCGAGGACGAACAAATGGCAGATAAAAAGGCCGGTCGCGTATCGCAGGTCATCGGCGCCGTCGTCGACGTCGTGTTTGACGATCACCTGCCCGCCATTCTCAATGCCCTTGAGACCACCAACAACGGCCAGCGCCTTGTGCTGGAAGTGGCGCAGCACCTGGGTGAAAACGCAGTGCGCACCATTGCCATGGACACCACGGAAGGCCTCGTTCGCGGCGCCGAAGTGACTGACCTGGGCACCGCTATCACCGTTCCCGTCGGTGAAGTGACCCTCGGCCGCATCATGAACGTCATCGGCGAGCCGATCGACGAAGCTGGTCCGATCGTTGCTGAAACCTCGCGCGAAATCCACCAGGACGCTCCGGCCTTTGCCGAGCAGAACCCTGAGTCGCAGGTTCTGGTCACCGGCATCAAGGTCGTTGACCTCATCGCTCCTTACGCTCGCGGCGGCAAGATCGGCCTGATGGGCGGCGCCGGCGTTGGCAAGACCGTTCTGATCCAGGAACTGATCAACAACGTCGCCAAGGCGCACGGTGGTTACTCGGTGTTCGCTGGCGTGGGTGAACGCACCCGCGAAGGCAACGACCTGTATCACGAAATGATCGAATCGGGCGTGAACAAGGACCCCAAGGAAAACGGTGGCTCGGCCGCTGGTTCCAAGTGCGCCCTCGTGTTCGGCCAGATGAACGAGCCCCCGGGTGCCCGCGCTCGCGTTGCTCTGACCGGTCTGACCGTGGCAGAGAACTTCCGCGACCAGGGCCAGGACGTGCTGTTCTTCGTGGACAACATCTTCCGCTTTACCCAGGCTGGCGCTGAAATGTCGGCTCTGCTGGGCCGCATCCCCTCCGCTGTGGGTTACCAGCCGACGCTGGCGACCGACATGGGTCAGATGCAGGAACGCATCACCACCACGAACAAGGGCTCGATCACCTCGGTTCAGGCCGTGTACGTGCCCGCCGACGACTTGACCGACCCTGCTCCGGCAACGTCCTTCGCCCACTTCGACGCCGTGACCGTGCTGAACCGCGCGATCTCGGAAAAGGGCATCTACCCGGCCGTTGACCCGCTGGCATCCAACTCGCGTATTCTCGATGCCAACGTTGTTGGCCAGGAGCACTACGAAGTTGCCCGTCGCGTTCAGGAAGTGCTGCAGAAGTACAAGGCTCTCCAGGACATCATCGCGATCCTGGGCATGGACGAGCTGTCCGAAGAGGACAAGCTGGTCGTGGCCCGCGCCCGTAAGGTCGAGCGCTTCATGAGCCAGCCGTTCGACGTGGCAGAAGTGTTCACCGGTTCGCCTGGCGTGTTCGTTCAGCTCGAAGACACCATCAAGGGCTTCAAGGGCCTGGTGAACGGCGAGTACGATCACCTGCCGGAAGCTGCTTTCTACATGGTCGGCACCATCGAAGATGCCGTCAAGAAGGCCCAGAAGCTGGCGGCTCAGGCTGCCTAAGCCACGCCTTCTTGCGTGTTGGACCCGCCCGCAAAGCGGGTCCCCCATCTGATGCTAAGGGACCCAAAAAATGGCTGAAGGCCTCAAGATCGAGATCGTGTCGCCAGAACGGCTTCTGGTTTCGGAAATCGTGCAGTCGGTCACCGTGCCGGGCTCCGAGGGCTATTTCACGGTCATGTTTGACCATGCGCCCTTCATGACCACCATGCGTCCCGGTTTCATCACCGTGACCAAGGAAAATGGCGCGTCTGAAGTGTACTTCGTGCGCGGCGGTTTCGTTGATGTCTCAACGACGGGCCTGACCATCCTGGCCGAAGAATCCGTGCCGTTCAGCGAATTCAGCCATGCCGATCTGCAGGCGCAGATCAAGGCAGCCGAAGAAGAGCTGGCCCGCGCTGCGACACCGGACGACAAGTCCTATGCCCAGCAGTTCGTTTCCGGCCTGCTGAACCTCGCGATCGAGGCCCAGCAGCTTGGCGGCGCGCATATCCACTAAGATTGCCGTCTGATCACTTTTGGAAAGGCCGTCCTTCGGGGCGGCCTTTTCTTTTTGCCGTTTTCGATCAGCTCAGGGCGTGATCGACAAGGGCCCTGGCGTGAAGATCGGTGGTGTCATAGACCGGCAGCGGGCTGACGTCGTCGTCGATCAGCATGCCGATTTCGGTGCAGCCAAGGATGACCGCCTGGGCCCCGCGTGCGGCGAGTTTCTCGATGGCCCCAACATAGATCCTGCGGGACTCCTCGCGGATGATCCCGCGACAAAGCTCCTCATAGATAATGCCGTTGAGATTGGTGCGATCGACTTCGGGAATGAGATTGTTCAGGCCGCGCTCGGTCAGCCGGTCGCGGTAAAAGCCCATCTCCATGGTGAAGCGCGTGCCGAGAAGCCCTACAGTATCGAAGCAGTCGGCCAGCAGCGCGTCTGCCGTCGGATCGGCAATATGCACAAAGGGAGTGTCGATGCCCGCCAGCATGGTCTCGGCCACTACATGCATGGTGTTGGTGGCAAGGCCCAGCACTTCGGCTCCGGCGTCCACCAGGCCCCTTGCAGCCGCATTGAGGAGCTGACCCGCGCCGTCCCAGTCTCCGGCCGCCTGCATGGCCGCTATGGGAGCGAAATCAACAGAGTGGATGAGGAGCGGCGCTGAATGGAGACCGCCCAGCCGACGCGCTGTTTCCTGATTGAGGACGCGATAGTAATGCGCCGTCGACTCCCAGCTCATGCCGCCGATCAAGCCGATGGTCTTCATCACTCCCTCCTCAGGAAAAGCGCTGCGGGATCTCGCTGAAAGCCTCGACTACCTTGTCATAGGCCGGACGCTTGAACGGAACGATCAGCGAGGGGGTGCGGCTCAGCCGCTCCCAGCGCCAGGCATTGAACTCGGCGCCATGCTTGCCACCAGCCGGGGTATGGACGTCGATCTCGCTTTCCTGGCCGGTAAAGGCGAAGGCAAACCAGCGCTGGCGCTGCCCGCGATATTTGCCCTTGAAGGCGACGCCCAGGGCTTCGTCGGGCAGGTCGTAATAGATCCACTCGGGGGCCTCGGCGAGGAGGCTCACCGAGGTGATATTGGTTTCTTCGTGCAGTTCGCGCAGGGCGGCGCGCAGCGGGTCCTCGCCATCGTCAATGCCCCCTTGGGGCATCTGCCAGGCAAAGCCACGCGCAGCCGATTGATCGGGGTCACCCTCGGACTTGCGATGCCCGACAAACACCTGCCCGGTGGAATTGAACACCGCTATGCCCACGCAGTCGCGATAGGGCATGGCGTCTCGATCGAGTGCAGCAGACATGAAGCGCTTCTCTATTTCATCAGGGCGCTGGCCGGAACCAGCGCAATACCCTTGGAATCCAGTTCCGCTGCCCACTCGGAGAGGGCCTGAACGGAAATGGGGAGAGCACTGACAATACCGATCGCGCTGCCCTGGTCCAGAGCCTGGGCTTCAAGGCTGGCAAGCGCTGAGAGAATGGATGCGCGGGCGGGATTGGCGTCGATCACCGTGCCGGCGCGGGCAAAGGGTACCTTGTTGGAGGTGGCGAGCTGCTCGGCGACGGATCGGTTTGACGAGCCGTCGTCGATATAGCCTAGCCCTCGGGAGCCAAGCTCCTCCATCACCGGGGCGAAGTCTGCGCCAGAGGCGGTGAAACGGGCGCCCATATTGTTGATGACACCGGTATAGGCGCCGAATCGCGCCATCAGCCAGAACAGCTTTTCGAGGTTCTGGCGTGGCGGTTCGCCGGTCAGCAGCGTATGCGGGCCCGGATCGTTCTGCGGGTAGTCGAAAGGCTCCAGCGGCACTTCGAGCATGATCTCATGTCCGCCGCCGCGCGCTGCCGCCACCGTGCGCTCCAGCGCCTTGCCATAAGGTGCGAAGGCGAGCGTCACCAGATCGGGCAGCTGGCCTATGGCGTCGAGCGAACCCTGTTCGTTGATCCCGAGGCCGGTCACGATAACAGCGATCTTGGGGCCGGGGGCCGATGCTAGGTCGAAGGGATATTTATAGGCCGCAAAGGGCGTTTCGCCGCTGCTCGAGATGCGGGGGATGGCGCCGTTGCTGGTCTCTTCCGTGAGATCGGCAAGGATCGTCGCAGCATTGGAGACTGCGGGGCCAGTTTCCGCGCCGACTCCCGCGTCCGACGGCATCGTGCCCGCCGGATATTGCATGGGGTCTGCCGTGATGGTGGCGGGACGGCTGGCCGCGCTGTCGGCCACGCTGTTGCTCGCCTGCGTATTGGTGATGGCGGCCTCGATGGTGGGCAGGCCGCCATTGGGCTCATCGACGAGAACAAGGCGCAAGACCACGCCGATGGCGATGAGCGCGATAATGCCAAAGAGCACCCGGGCGACCGGGAAATGGGTCCGCCCTGTCCCTCGCCTCAGGCGCTGCCGCCGGCCGGTCAGTGGTGTACTGAGATCATTGGCCATCGGTCCTGGCTGCGTCCTTGAAGAGAGGCTTGGAAAATTGGCGCGGCGGCGAATCATGCCGTCGCGCCATTCAGTCTAGCACAGCTGAAGCTTGCGTTTACTCGGCCTTGGGCGGGAAGGCCTCGTGAGTCTCTTCGCCATTGATCAGGCGGAGGGCATACTGCAGCTGCGTATCTTCTTCCTTATCGACCGGCACGTAGACGGAGGAGCCGACGCTGCTCTCTTCCTCGGCGTCACCAGTGATGTGGCCTTCAAGACCAGCCTCGCCAATGATTTCGTCGCGGCCCTGGAACTCCTCGGGAACGACCTGCTTGATCTCGATATCGGGCGTAATGCCGAGGGCCTGGATCGAGCGGTTGTCGGGCGTGTAATAGCGCGCCGTGGTCAGGCGCATCGCGCCATCCGGGCCGAGCGAAATGATCGACTGCACCGAACCCTTGCCGAAGGAGCGGGTCCCGACGAGGGTCGCGCGCTTATGGTCCTGAAGGGCACCGGCGACGATTTCCGAGGCAGACGCCGAACCGCCGTTGATCAGCACCACCAGCGGCACGTCGGCAAGGCGCTTGTCCAGCGGATCGGACTGGGCGTCGTAGCGGGCGCTTTCGCGTTCCGTACGGCCGCGGGTCCAGACCACTGCGCCACGATTGAGGAAGGCGTCGGCAACATAGACGGACTGGTCGACAAGCCCGCCCGGATTGTTACGCAGGTCGAGGATGATGCCCTTGGGGGCAGCGCCATCACGCTCTTCATAAATTTGGTTGATGGCGGCTTCGATGCCGACAAAGGCCTGGGCCGAGAACCGCGCGAGGCGCAGCAGAGCCACATCGCCCTCCATCGACCAGCGCACGGCGCGCATGGAGATGGTCGCGCGGGTCATCTCGAAGCTCATCGGCTCGTTGACACCTTCGCGGACCACGGTGACCTTGATGTCGGTGCCGATCGGACCCCGCATCTTGTCCACGGCTTCGTCCAGCGACAGACCCTGAACAGAAACGCCGTCGAGTTCCACGATCAGGTCGTTGGCCAGGATGCCGGCGCGTGCCGCAGGAGTCTCGTCGATGGGCGAGACGACCTTGATGACGCCTTCTTCCATCGTGACTTCGATGCCGAGGCCCCCGAACTGGCCCGAAATATCTTCGCGCGTGTCGTTGTAATCGGCCGGCGGGAGGTAGTCGGAATGCGGGTCAAGCGAGGTCAGCATGCCGCGAATGGCGGCACGGATCAGCTCCTCCTCATCCGGCGGATCCACATATTCGGCGCGGATACGGTCAAAGATCTCGCCGAAGAGATTAAGATCGGCATAGATCTCCAACGGATCACGCGGCTCGCTGTCGCGTTCCTCGGCCGTGGGTTCTGGCTGTTCGCCGCTCGGGTTCGGCGCCTCGACCGGGGTTTCCGGAGCCGGCGTCTGATCCTGTGCCATCAGCACGGTCGACGGCACGAGCAGCGCCACGCCAAGAGCTGCAGCGCGGAGTGTGGACAAGCGCATGGAGTTTCTATCCCGTCTGTTCGTTCGGAGCCCACCACCCATCCGGGTCGAAAGGCCGGTTGTTCTGTCGCAGTTCAATATAAAGGGTCGGTTGGGCGTTACCAGCACTGGTCGTCACGGTCCGTCCAATTGTGCGTGAACCCATCTGACCAACGGGTTCGCCCATTTGCACAAACTGACCGATATCGACGCTGATGGTTTCAAGCCCTGCGAGCAGGGCGGTATAGCCCTGTCCGGTATTCAAGATGATGATCTGGCCATAATTGAGGTAGGGGCCCTTGTAGAGCACCCAGCCATCAGCCGGGGCAACGACCTGTGCCTCGGCCCGGGTTACCACTGACTGGCCCTGGGAGATGCCGCCACGGCCATCGCTGGAGCCAAAGTCGAGAACGGTGACGCCATTGGCAGGCTGGGAGAGGTATCCGCGCGCCAGGGGAAAGGGCACAGCAGGTTCGGTGCGTGCCGCATTGGCCAGCGCAAGCTGAATGGCTTCGGGCGGCAGCGTCGGCAAATCGTCGGCCGTCGTCTGGGGTGCCGTGGCGTTGGTGGCGCGCGCGGAGAGGGTGTCGATGAGCTCGCGCAGGGTGGCTGCACGCTCTGCCAGCTCAACGGCTTCGCGTTCCTGGGAATCGAGGGCAATCCCGCGCTGGTTCAGGCCCTGCTTGCGGGCTGCGATCAGGGTGGCGATGCGCAATTGCTCTTCTTCGAGCACGGCATAATTGGCCTTGAGCGTCTCCTCTTCGGCCAGCGCCTGCTCCTTGATGGAGGTCAGTTCCTTGAGGTCGACGGCAACGCTGTCAGCGCGAGCGCGCAATTGCGGAACGATGGCCGCGATCAGCATGGCGCCGCGGGCAGAACCCAGTGCGTCGCTCGGGTCAACGATCAGCGCCGGCGGGGGATTGAGGGAAATGCGCTGCAGAGCGGCAAGAACATTGGCGATCTCGGCATCGGCACCATCGAGGCGCCCGCGCACCTCGAGCTCTGAGACGATCAGGTTCGACAGGCGCTCCTCGACGTCGGCGACTTCGATCTCGGCCATCTTCACCCGCTGGCCGGCAGCAATGAGCGCCGCATTCTGCTGGGTTTGGTCGCCCTCCATCGCCGCGATTTCGGCCTTGAGGGTGTCGATCCGCTCGCGGCTGAGATTGAGGGAGGCCTCCACTTCGGCAAGGTCGCTGGCGCTGGCCGACACGGTAGCCTCGCCGGCATCCTGGGGCGCCGCTTCGGTCTCGACCACGCCTTCATTTGCCGGAGATGGCGCCTCCGCGTCGGGCGCGATGGTTTCCGGCACGGCCGATTCTTGCACGGCAGGGGGAGTCTGGGCCAGTAGCGGCAAAGCAGCCATCGAGGACAGGACAATCCCTGCCAGGGCAGCTCTGGCTATGCTCCCCGGTCCAGCCGGCATGGCAACTCCTTAAAGGGGACCACACGTCCCGAATCATCTGCGCGCACCTTACCAAGAGGTCGGCAAACCACTGGTTAATTCAGCTTAACCATGTTTGTGCGGAAAGGGCCCGAGCCCAATAGGGCGCAGCTGGGTCTAAACTGTGGCCACTGACGCATTAATCGCCGCGATGATAGGGATGTCCGGAGAGGATGGTGGTTGCCCGATACAATTGCTCAGCCAGCATGATGCGCACCAATTGGTGGGGCCACACCATTGGGGAAAAGCTGAGCACGAGGTCACTGGACCGGGTGAACTCGGGATCGAGGCCGTCCGCGCCACCAATGACAAAACTGGCCGCCGGGCGGCCTTCGTCGCGCCAGCGCAGCAGCAAGGCCGCAAAGGCTTCCGAGCCGATGCCCTTTCCACGCTCATCGAGTGAGACAAGGACGCCGGACGGCAGGGCGCCGCGCAAAGCCTTGGCTTCCTCGATCTTGCGGGCAGGGGCGGAGCCGGCGCGGGATTCGGGCAGTTCGATCGCGTCGAAATGGGTCAGGGCGAGAGGTTTGCCGCTGGCTGTGGCACGGTCAAGATAACGGGCCACGAGCTCTCGCTCGGGCCCGGATTTCATCCGCCCTATGGCAGCAAGGGTGATGCGCATCGCCTGACGTCAGTGCGCGTCGGCCGTAAAGTCAGCCTGCCACATCTTCTCGATGTTGTAGAACTCGCGCACCTCAGGGCGGAAGATGTGGACGATGACATCGCCGGCATCCACCAGAACCCAATCGCAGTGCGGCAGACCCTCGACGCGTGGCTTGCCGTGCCCATTGTCGCGCAGCGCCCGGATGATCTGGTCCGCGACCGCGCCGACATGGCGCTGCGAGCGGCCCGAGGTCACGACCATATGATCGGCCAGCGAGGACTTCCCGCTGAGGTCGACGGCTATGGTCTCTTCGGCCTTGGCATCTTCGAGAATGTCGAGGATGAGATCGATGAGGGGCTTGTTGGAAGTGGCGGCAGGGGCCGCGGCGGAAGACACATTATTTTCTGGCAGCACGGTCATCACAAATGGCCTTCTGCCCATGCACTTGCATGAGTCATGCGCAGAGTAAGCATCCTTGGTTGTTTTTCGAAATATTGCGGTTCCCGGGCAAACGGCAAGCTATTGGTTCCGTTCCGGAGACAGCGATCTTGCCCCAATATGCGCTTTCCAGCGGATTTTCGCAAGGTCAGGCACGAAAATGGCCTAGGCCGTCTGTTTCCCGGCCCGAATGGCGCTTGAAGACAGGCTCGACTGGCGCCCGCGCAGGAACACCCAGGCGGGGGGTGAGCGGTCCGCGAGCGTGTTTGCGGCCTCTTCGTCGATGCGGTTTTTTGCCAGAACCGCGGCCGCCCTTGAGGCCAGGGCGCGGCTTGATGCACGCGGCCGGACATAGACCGCAATGGGCATGGTTTCGGCGATTTCGCGCCAGCGCGACCAGCGGTGAAAGTCCGCCAGACTATCGGCGCCCATTATCCAGACGAAGTTTCGGTCAGCCAATGTATCGGCGAGATGGCGCAGGGTTTCGTAGGTATAGGTAAAGCCGTGCGCGGCCTCAAAGCCCGTCACCTTGATCCGTGGGTTGGCGATTTTATCCCGCGCCGCCTGCACACGTTCGGCGAGCGGGCTGAGCTCGTTATGGTTCTTGAGCGGATTGCCGGGCGTGACCAGCACCCAGAGCGCATCGAGGCCGAGCCGCCGCAGCGTCTCCTCCATCACCAGCACATGCCCGTCATGGATGGGATTGAAGCTGCCGCCAAAAAGGCCAATGCGCATGCCGGGAGCCGACGGCGGTAATTCCGTGATCCCGGTCATTGGTGCTTTCGGGCGACGCCGTTTCAGCATTGGCGCGTCAGGCAGAGGCGCGCGTCACGGGCGCAATTGCCCCGTGCCGTGAACGCGATATTTGAAACTCGTCAGCTGCTCGACGCCAACCGGGCCGCGCGCATGCATCTTGCCCGTGGCAATGCCGATCTCGCCGCCGAAGCCGAACTCACCGCCATCGGCAAACTGGGTCGAGGCATTGTGCACGAGAATGGCGCTGTCGATCTCGTTGAAGAATTTTTCGACGGCAGCCGCATCCTCGGCGATGATCGCCTCGGTGTGGTGGCTCGAATAATGCTCGATATGGGCAATCGCCGCTTCGACGCTGTCGACCACCTTCACCGAAATGATGGCGTCCTCATATTCGGTCTTCCAGTCTTCCTCGGTCGCGGGGACCGCGACGGGCAGCAGGGAGAGGACGGTGGCGTCACCGCGGATTTCGCAACCCTTGGCCGCAAGGGCCTCAACGATGGGCGCCAGATGGGTCGCGACCACATCCTTGTGGACAAGCAGGGTCTCGGCGGCGCCGCAAATGCCGGTGCGCCGCATCTTGGCGTTGAGCGTGATCGAGACGGCCTTGTCGAGATCGGCCGAGCGGTCGACATAGACATGCACTAGGCCCTCGAGATGGGCAAAGACCGGTACCCGCGCCTCGGACTGGACACGCGCCACCAGCGACTTGCCGCCGCGGGGCACGATGACGTCGATATTTCCCGAAAGCCCGCGCAGCATTTCGCCGACGGCTTCGCGATCCGTGGTCGGGACCAGCTGTACCCCATCCTCGGGCAGGCCGGCCTGCTTGAGACCCAGCCGCAGGCAGTCCACCAGTGCACGCGACGAGTGCAGGCTGTCGCTGCCGCCGCGCAGGATGACGGCATTACCCGACTTGAGGCAAAGCGCACCGGCATCGGCCGTCACATTGGGTCGGCTCTCATAGATCACGCCGATGACCCCGAGCGGCGTCCGCACGCGCTCGATGTGCAGCCCATTGGGCCGGTCCCATTCAGCAATGATGCTGCCGACAGGATCAGGCAGCTCGGCAATGGCGCGCAGCGCGTCGGCAATTCCGTCGAGCCGCGCTTCGGTCAGCAGCAGCCGGTCCTGGAAGGCCGCGGTCATGCCCTTGGTCTTGGCATTGGCCATGTCGATGGCGTTGGCAGCCAGAATCTCCTGGCGCCTTTCGCGCACGGCAAAGGCTGCCCCGATAAGGGCAGCATGCTTGCGCTCGGCATTGGCGGTCGCCAGCGCGCTGGCAGATTTTCGCGCGCGGCTTCCGAGATCGTCCATAATCCCGGAAATATCGATGGCTTCAGCCAAGCTCATGGCTCGCCTCCTCCTTGGCGCCGATCAGCACCAGATTATCGCGGTGCACCATTTCGGTGCGGTTTCCTACGCCGATCAGATCACCGATGAAATCGCTGCGCTTGCCCATGACGAGGCGCGCATCGTCGCTGTCGAGACCAACCAGACCCCGAGCGATCTCGCGCCCTTCGGGATCGGTGATGCCAACAGTATCGCCGCGCTCGAATTCGCCGGTGATCCTGGTGACACCGATGGGCAGTAGCGAGCGGCCCTGCATGAGGGCGCGAACCGCGCCAGCATCAAGCTGGAGCGTGCCGGCAACGGCCAGTGTCCCCATGATCCAGCGTTTTCGCGATTGGGCGCGGGTGGTGGAGGGCTGGAACAGGGTGTGGGTCCCGGCCTCGATCAGCGCGCGCAGCGGATGGGCTTCCGTGCCCTTGGCGATGATCATGGCGGTCCCGGCCTGGGTGGCGATCTTGCCGGCCTCGACCTTGGTGGTCATGCCGCCGCGCGAGAGATGGCTCGCTGCCCCGCCGGCCATGGCTTCGATGGCGGGGGTGATGCGCTCCACCACTGGAATATGGCTTGCGGTCGGGTCTTTGGCGGGAGGCGCTGTGTAGAGCCCGTCGATATCGGAGAGCAGCACGAGGCAGTCCGCCTCGATCATCGTCGCGACGCGCGCCGACAGGCGGTCATTGTCGCCATAGCGGATCTCCGCCGTCGCGACGCTGTCATTTTCGTTGATGATCGGAATGGCGCCCAGGCCCAGAAGCGTCGCGATCGTCGTGCGCGCATTGAGAAAATAGCGCCGCTCTTCGGTGATGTTGGGCGTGATCAGGATCTGGCCGGTGACAATGTTCTGTCGGCCCAGAGCATCGGCCCAGGCCTGAGACAGGGCAATCTGCCCGGCGCTGGCGGCAGCCTGAGACTGCTCCAGCGTCAGGGCAACGGCTGAAAGGCCCAATATGCTGCGGCCAAGAGCGATGGCGCCGGACGAGACAATAACGATGTCCCGCCCGCCTTCCTTGAGGACGGCAATATCCTCGGCAAGACCATCAAGCCAGTCCTCGCGCAGCTTGCCGGTCTTGTCGACCAGAAGTGCGGAGCCGATCTTGATGGTGATGCGCCGGTATGGCGCCAGCGCATTGGCACGCATCAGGGGGTCCATTTTTCCTGGATCTTGTTCGTCTGGGCCTTGGCTTCCTCGGCCTTTCCGGCGTCGATCACGGCCAGGACATCGAACAGGATCTGCTGGACGCCTTCGCCGGTAGCGCCCGAAATAGCGCGCACTTCGGCCTTGCTCACCTTCTTGATCGCCTTGATCTTGGCCTCGACCTCCTCGGGATCGAGCGCGTCGATCTTGTTCAGCACGACGATTTCGGGCTTTTCCGCAAGCACATCGGCATAGGCTGCCAGTTCATGGCGGATCGCCTTGTAGTTGTGGGCGACGTCTTCGTCGGTGCCGTCGATCAGATGGATCAGCACGCCACAACGCTCGATATGGCCAAGGAAGCGGTCGCCGATCCCGATGCCCTCGCTGGCGCCTTCGATAAGGCCCGGAATATCGGCCAGAACGAATTCGCGATCGCCCGCCCGGACGACGCCGAGATTGGGTGCCAGCGTGGTGAAGGGATAGTCGGCAATCTTGGGCTTGGCCGCCGAGACAGCTGCGAGAAAGGTTGATTTACCGGCATTGGGATGGCCGACAAGGCCGGCGTCGGCGATCAACTTGAGCCGCAGCCAGATGCCCTTTTCCACGCCTTCCTGCCCGGGGTTGGCATGGCGGGGGGACTGGTTCGAGCTGGTCTTGAAATAGGCGTTGCCGAAGCCGCCATTACCGCCCCTGAGCAGCACGACGCGCTGACCGACTTCGGTGAAGTCAGCGATCAGCGTTTCCTGGTCTTCTTCGAAAATCTGGGTGCCTACCGGCACGCGCAGCACAGCGTCGACGCCATTCGCGCCGGTGCGGTTCTTGCCCATGCCGTGAATACCGACCTCGGCACGAAAGTGCTGCTGGTAGCGATAGTCGATAAGCGTGTTCAGTCCGTCCACGCATTCGGCCACAACGTCACCGCCCCGACCGCCATCGCCGCCATCCGGGCCGCCGAATTCGATGAATTTTTCACGGCGAAAGCTGACAGAGCCACCACCGCCTGCACCGGATCGAATATAGACCTTGGCCTGATCGAGAAATTTCATGTGCGTCGAGCCTTCCAGACGCCGAGCGTCAATTTTGTGTCGATATGCTCTACCTCGGCGCCGCGCGCAAGGCAGAGAAGCCAGGATCGGCTGGTTTCGGTAAAGCCAAGCTTGCCCTGGATCGCCAGGGAAGCGGCGTTAGAATGAAATGCGCCCGAATAGATCGCCGGTGCTTCACTCGTTTGGAAGAACCAGTCGACGCATAATTGGGCGGCCTGGCTCATCAGGCCCTGGCCCCAGAACGGGCGGCCGAGCCAGTAGCCAATGACCGGCCCTCGGGCACAGGGATGAAAGCCGATATGGCCCACATAGCCTGATCCTTCAAGCTCTATGGAGAAATTGGCGTCATCCGGTGTTGTATCTGGCCGGCGCGACCGTAGCCAGGCTTTTGCATCGGCAAGATGGTAAGGGAATGGCACGCGCGCCAGATTGCCCGACACGCCATAGTCGTTGAGATAGCGCGCGAGGGGGATCGCATCGTCATCCCTGGGTGCGCGCAGCAGGATGTTCCTGCCTTCCAGTACGGGCAGGATCATTTCCGCCACTCCAGGATGAGCAACGGCTTGCCGCGATGCCGCTCGACGATGCTTTGCGTGCGCTCGATGATGACAAAGCCGATCTTTTCGAGCACGCGCGCCGATGCAGGGTTATGCTCAAGCACCCGCGCCCTTATTGTTGAGATCCCGGCTTCGCCCGCCGCTCTGACGAGTGCCCCCGCAGCTTCCGCCCCAAAACCTTTTCGCCATTGCGGCTCTGCCAGCCAGTAGCCGAGCTCCACCGGGACGCCCTCAGCGAAATAGAGGCCGGCAATGCCGATCAGTTCATCGCTGTCACCCAGCGCAATGGCATAGGGCCGCTGCTGGCGGCGTGCAGCGCCCTTGGCAATGAAGGCGCGGCCATGCTCTTCGAGATAAGGGAAGGGCAGGGAAGCCGTGGGCTCCATGACGTTCCAATTGTTGGCTCCGGTGACGAGCGCCGCGAGGTCGCTTGCGACGGGCGTCCGCAAGCGCAGCCGTGGTGTCTCGATCACTTCGGGCAAGGCAGTCTTCAGGCACATTGACGGGGATCTCCGGCTGTCCAGTGCGCACGCTCCAGCTTGCTGACAATATGGTCCACATTGTGCTGCATGGCATGAGAGAAACGGTACTGGCGCGTCACCTGCCGGAAGCCGAGCTGGGCGGTCAGCCGCAGGGACGCCCGGTTGTCGTGCTGGGCGCTGGCAATGATCTCCGTGCCGCCCTGAGCGAAATGCCAGTCGACGAGGGTCTGCACCGCTTCCCGGCCGTAGCCGCGGCCCCAATGCGGCCGTGCGATCCAGAACCCCATTTCATCAAACAGCGACACGCTGCCGATAACCCCGCGCTGGGGGTGCTCGACGATAAAGAAGGCCTGTCCCGGGCGCGGTGTCGTGGTCTGGCGCAGCCATTCGATCGCCATCCCCAGCGTATAAGGCCAGGGCAGGGCGGTCAGCCATCGCGCGACGGCATATTCGCCGATGCCGAGGGCATAGCAGGGAGCGTCCTCGGGCCGGGCGGGGCGCAGCAGCAGACGGGCGGTCCTGAGCTCGGTCATCTTGATAAATCCAGCCGGAGGAACGTTGCCGGTGCGCCGGCATTGGGGCCAATGGTTTCCGGCCCCTGGCTGGTTTCGATAAAGCCGAGTTTGCCAAGGACATTGAGCGAACGCGCGTTCTCACTGAGCGCGCGGCTGCGCAGACCGGTCATGCCGGCCGCTCGCGCGGCCGCGATCACCGCTCGGGCGGCCTCCGTGGCATAGCCGTGGCCCCAAAAGTCCTCGCCCAGCCAATAGCCCAGCTCAGGCAGGTCATCGTCGGAAAAGGTGAGGCCCACGACGCCGATCAAGCCGCCATCCAGCATCAGGCCGTAGCACTGCTCGGCGTCGGTGGGCACGATCTCTTCAACGAAGAAGCGGGCGTCCTCTTCCGAATAGGGGAAGGGGAGCCGCGCCATCCATTTGTGGATGTTCCGGTTATTGCAATGCCGTGCGATCGCCGGGATGTCCGCTGCGGTCGGAGTGGCCAGGACCAGTCGGTCCGTCACAATGCGGGCGGGCAGGCGAAGCGCGGTGGTGGTCATGGCAAAACTCCGGAACGGAAAAAGGGGAACCGGTGGACCGGTTCCCCTTTCTCGCAATTCGGTTGTGCCAAACGCTGCCGGGGAACAAGGTCACCGGCGGGTTGTGGCCTGCCGGGTTACTCGGCGGCCTCTGCCGGGACGACAGACACGTGAACTTTATTGTTCGCACGGGTGCGGAACGCAACATTGCCGTCGATCAGGGCATAGATCGTGTGATCCTTGCCGAGGCCGACGTTGTTGCCGACAGCCCACTTGGTGCCGCGCTGACGGATGATGATGTTGCCGGCGATGACAGCTTCGCCACCGAACTTCTTCACGCCAAGACGACGGCCAGCGGTATCACGACCGTTGCGGGATGAACCGCCTGCTTTTTTATGTGCCATCTCTAGGGCTCCTTATTCCTGATCGGCCTTCGGAGCTGCCTTCTTGGCAGCGGCCTTCTTTGCCGGCTTTTCAGCAGCGGCTTCGTCGGTAGCGGCCTTCTTGGCAGCAGGCTTCTTAGCAGCAGCCTTCTTGGCCGGAGCTTCTTCGGTCACAGCAGCCGGAGCTTCTGCCTTGGCGGCAGCAGCGATCGTCGGCTTTGCGCCGCCGGTCAGGATCTCGGTGATGCGAACGGTGGTCAGCTGCTGGCGGTGACCGTTGCGGCGACGCGAATTGTGGCGGCGGCGCTTCTTGAAGATGATGACGGTCTTCTGCTTCTTGGTCTCAACCAGTTCAGCAGCGACCAGAGCGCCTTCCACCAGCGGTGCGCCGATGATGTCGCCGACCATGAGGACTTCGTCAAAGGTGACGATGTCGCCGGCCTGGGCGTCGAGCTTCTCAATCTTGATGACGTCGTTCGCAGCAACCTTGTACTGCTTACCGCCCGTCTTGATGACAGCGAAAGTCATATGAACACCGGATGGTTCAAACACCCGGTCCCTTTTCTGTCGCGCCCTGTGGCACCGCGGCTTGCCTGCCTGTTGCGGTTTTCTCGGATGGGCCAAATGGCCGGCAGCCTCGAGCAGCGTTTTCAAACAAAACCAGTGCGTCGGACGAGCCGGCACACATGGATCGGGCGCTTATCGGGAAAACCAGCCCGAGAGTCAAGGTCTTTCGGGCTGTTGAGGGTGGTTACGACGGGGCTTAGCCTTGCCCGTTCGGATACCAGTTCCGCAGGCGGACCTCGGTATGGTCGCCGATGCCGGCTTCGAGCCCGCTGAGATCGCTCTCGCCGTAGTGATAGGGATAGAGAATTTTCGGCTTGAAGCTGTTGGTGGCCTCGATGGCCTGCTCGGGTGTCATGGTGAAGGGCAGGTTCATCGGCAGGAAGGCGACGGCGATATCGGTCAGCGCCAGCATGTCCTCGGTCGGCTCTGTGTCGCCCGCGACATAGAATTTGCTGTCGTCGAAATTCAGCACATAGCCGTTGCCAATGTTGACCGGGTGATAACGCATCCGGTCCTCGGTGATATTGTGTGCGGCAACGGCCTTAACCGGCACGCCGTCGATTTCACCCTCATCGCCATTGGCCATGGCGGTGGCATTTGCCTTAAGGGCGGCGGGCAGTTTCTCGAAGACATCAGCATTGGTGACAAGCGGTACAGAGGCGCCGATGGCCTCAAGCGTGGGCACATCGAAATGGTCGCCATGGCCGTGGGTAATTAGGATTGCCGTCGGCGCGGGCAGGGCGGCGTAGCGGCCTGGCCCACCCACGGGGTCTATATAGAGGACCTTGTCGCCCCATTGGAGCACCAGGCTCGCGTGATCCACGGGATGAATGATGACATCCCCTGCGCTCGTCGAAATCGTGTCGGCCACGCCCGTCTCCTGTGCCTGCGCCAGCCCGGCGCGGCTGATGGAGAGTACAATAGGCAAGCCGGCGAGACCGGCAACAATTGTGCGTCTGGTAACCACAACAAATCTCCCGTTTTGCGTGCAGAGGAGGCACTCTAGCCCAAGCACGTGCCGTGGCACGACGCCGCACGCAATTGTGACGGCGGATAAGCAGCATGGTTCGACGGGGTTCCCTGCATGGCAAACGCGCGAAATTGGTGCCCCTCGATTTTTCCTGTGTGGAGCTGTGACAAGAGGTGTTGCAGGACCCGCTTTGCTATGTAATAAGCGCCGCCGTATCGACCAGCCGCGATCCCTTCCTCGGGTTCGCTTTCGATCTCGCGGAGAGATGGCAGAGCGGTTGAATGCACCGCACTCGAAATGCGGCATAGGGGCAACTCTATCGGGGGTTCGAATCCCTCTCTCTCCGCCAGTTTCTCGAAATCCAATGCTTTCAATGGCTTAAGCTCCCGGAGAATCTTCGGGACTGATACACATGCATGATGCACGTGTCGTCCGCTCTCCGGCCCAGTGGAGTCGGAGACGATCATGGCAGCCAAGTGCGCCTATGTGGAAAAGGTCGGAGCGGTTTATTATGTGCGAAAGCGAATCCCTCGCGCCTGGAACAGGCAGGCCGAGGGCGAAGTCGTGCGTCTGTCGCTTCGAACCAAGGATCGGGCGACGGCGCTTAAATGGGGTCTGGAGGCGCTGGCTGTGTTCGAGGAATTGCTGGGCATGGAGCCCAAGGACGCGCTCATGCAACTGACCCGGCGGCTCATCAACGAGCAACTGCTTCGGCCCGAAGATATGACAGGTACCGACCTCGTCCGTCGGCGAGCGCTGGGAAATGTCGGTGCCAAGATCATCCGGCGCGCTCGTCGGGAACTGCAATTGGGCGAGAATCTCAATGCCATCTACGAGGAACTAGTCCATTTCAACCGGGCCACGGTGGAAGGCGAGGCGATATATGACCGGATGCCGCAGGAGGAAAAGGCTCGACGCGGCGCTGCGAGCCGGGTGATAGATCTGTCCGGGTTTAATGCGGTGCTCGATGACCTCGGCGCCAAGACAGATGAGACCTTGTCGGAAGAAGCGCCGACGGCCCGGGCCCCTATTTCGCCAGCGTCGCCCAAGCCTATGCCGTTGGCTGAGAGTACGGCCGAGAAGGCTTCAGCATCGACTGTTTATACGCTGCGCTACCTGATGGACGACTATTTCAGGAAGGGCGGCAAAACCACCGGCTCGGACAATCGCGCCAATGTCGAGCGCGCGGTGAAACTATTCGAGGACCTGTGCCCTGAGGTCAAAGTTCTGCCGGTGATGGACATCGGCCTGGATCTTTGGGACCAGCTTTACGATTTCGTCCAGGAGATTCCCCTGTTGCGGGGCCGGGCCAGTCCGGACGATCTTGTTGTCTTCACACGTAGGCTGCAGGCAAAGGGCGGCGATTATCCCCGGCTTGCCATTCGCACGCTGAATTCAAATTACCTCGGCGCCATCACCCGTCTGGTCAAGCACGGCAACAAACGACGCCTGTTCACCTGGCAGGCGCCTCCAATGGTCGTGGCGGAGGGCAAAAGGGCAACCAAGAGCAAGGCCAAGGCGCCCTTTTCACCAGGAGAGATCACGGCGATTACGTCCTGCGCGGTTTATCTTGGCAGCGCATCCCGTCGCCACCGCTATTCATCCGGGACCAACGTCTATGCGGACGACCATGTCTATTGGGCGCCGCTGGTGGCTATGCATCTTGGCATGCGTGTGACTGAGATCGGCCTATTGCGCCTCGCACAATTGCAGAGCTGGTTCGGGCAACCCACGCTCGTCCTTGAACTCGATGGCATCAACGACGATGCCGTCGGAGAGGAAGGCTACAAGACCGGCAATGCCATTCGGCGGGTGCCGCTCCATCCCCAACTGATCGAGTTAGGCTTCCTCGACTACTGGCAGCGCCAATTGGAGGCAGGCCACAATCGTTTGTTCCCGGCCTGGACGCAACATATCAAGGGCGGCAAGGACGATCGGCCAGAAGTGCACTTCGAAGCCGACTTCTTCAATGCCCATCGCCTAAAATGGGGCGTACCGAAGCACCGCAAGGACAAGTTGACGTTTCATTCGTTCCGCGGCTTTTTCATCCAGGCCTGTCACGACGCCAGGATCAATCCTTATACGATCCTCAAATGGGTCGGGCATGATGAGGAGACGGCAGCTAGAACGAACGAAGTTCACCGCAATTATCTGAGTCATGATCTGACGGAGGAGGAAGTGGCCGAGATTGCCAAGGTGAAGGTGCCGATCGGGTCGGTCGTTTCCTACAAGGAACGTTTCAGAGATCATGGTTGAATGCCAGGTATGGTCACCAGGGGCTGATCCCGATCGGTCAACATGTTGATCGTGATGTGAGGCGCCCAGCGCAAAAAGAGTCAAAGGCAGGTCCGTTATCTCATGTCCATTTTGCGCCTCATGCACGAACCCGCTGCGCGCGGCTTCAGCATCATCATTTATGCCTTTGAGCGGATGAAGGTCGCAGTCTGACCATGGAGTTTCTTTCAATGAAAGGAACTCCCCATGGTTACGTTATCGACCGATGCTCCCACCACGCCGCTTCGCCAGCGCATGCAGCAGGACATGCTGATGCGCGGTCTGGGCGTCCACACCCATTACGAATATGTTCGTCACGTCCGACGCTTTGCCGTGTTTCTAAGCAGAGCCCTGACACGGCCACCCCCACTGTATCCGACGCTATCAACTCCATCAGCATGAGAGCGGCGTCAGCCCTTCCATATCAGCGGCGCGGTTTCGACTCTTCTCTTCCTGTTCGGCGTTACGCTGAAGTGGCGTGATCTGTCGCGAGGGCTCCACCGCATCCGGCACTACGGCCTCTCGCCAGCTCGGCCCGCAAATACTGCCTCGCTCACGTCCGCGAACTGCTTGGGGTTGCACCGGCGCCGGAGGAACCGTCGGCCAAGGAGACCTCAAATCAGCGCCCACCGTGCCCTTGCTGCGGCGGCACCATGGTGCTCATCGAGATTTTTTCTCTGCATGCTGCCAGCCGCGGGCGCCGCCGGCCGCCCGACCACCAAGCGTGGAGACCGTCCATGACCCGGCATGATCCACTCGTTCAACTGGCTGCGCCACCTTGCGGCCGACGGGATGGTTCGTGCCATGCGCCACAGCGACCCTCGTCATGTGCGCCAGTCTCATCGCCACCGGCGTCGCTAATGCCCAGATGCAGCCCGCACAGCGCTGGCGAGCGTGTCACGCCATATTCCACTGTTCGCGGCCGGCACTCGACCACGCCAAAACGGCAAACCCCATAGCCCAGCGCATGCGGACCGCGGGTTCCTGCATGGATGGCTTTGCGACGCCAAACGGCATCCCAAACCCTTCACTATTCAGACATCCATACCAACAACCTCCATCGCCAAAAGCTGCCCCCCGCTCGAGCTCACGATGCCCGAGCTACCTGTGCTTGAGCGCTGACACGCGCACGCTCAAGTACGCCGCCTACTAGGATAAGAACAGGGCCCCTCGGCCAGGCCGGGTCGACCATCGTGGCCATGTCGTCGAGCGTAGTGTGGAGCACTTCTTCTTCTGGGCGGCTAATGTCACTGGCAATGACCACGCCTGTATGCGGTGGCATGCCATGAGAGACTAGTCGCGCTGCAATAGCGGCGCCGTTGCGCCCGGCCATATAGTAAACGTGCGTCGTCGACGGATCAGACAGGGCGCGCCAATCAAGGTTTTCCGGCACACCTCCGTGACGAGAGTGGCCGGTGACCAAACGGACGGACTGGGCGTAGTCGCGATGGGTTAGGGAGATATTGAGGCTCGCCGCCAGGGCCATGGCAGCGCTGATGCCGGGCACAACCTGCACGGGAATACTCTCGGCCGCCAGCGCTGCAATCTCCTCCCCGGCTCGGCCGAAAATCATCGGGTCACCGGATTTTAGTCGAACGACGTGGCGGCCCGCCTTGGCGAGCGCGATCATGGTGCGGTTGATATCTTCCTGTTTGCAGCTAGCACGACCACCACGCTTGCCGACGAGTATGCGCTTGGCTTCGCGCCGCGCCAATTCGAGCACGTCATCGGAAACGAGATCGTCGAATAGGATGACATCTGCGGCTTGCAGCGCGCGCAAAGCCTTTAGCGTGAGATATTCAGCATCGCCCGGTCCGGCGCCGACGAGGGTCACGCTACCGCCTTGGGTTCCCTTGGCCTCGGCGATCCACTTGTCGAGTTCGGCCTCTTCCGCGGGAGAGTAAAATGCCCGATCGGCGAGAAGCTGCCAGAATAGGCGGCGCTGGGAGCCCGGGCGAAGGAGATTTGTGGCGCGATCGCGGATATGGCGAGCGAGGCCGGCCCAATCGCTCAGGCTCTTGGGGAGCATGGCCTCAATGCGCTGGCGCGCAGCCTGGCCGAGGACGGGAGCGGCACCCGAGGTCGAAATGCCCACGACAAGCGGAGAGCGATTGACGATGGAGCCGAACTGAAAATCGCAGAAGGTCGGTTTGTCGATGACATTGACCGGTACGCCGAAGCGGCGCGCTGCGCTGGCGAAATGAGCGGCTTCCTCGTCGTCCTCGCAATCACCTATCGCCATGGCGTAGCCATCCCAACCGATGACAGTCCAATGGCAGCCAAGAAGTGCCACCCGACCGGAGGACGCAAGGCTCTGCATTTCCTCGGACAGCTCCGCCTCGTGCGCAGCAACTTCGACTATGGCGCCGGTTGCCGCCAGCAGTTCGGCTTTCCAGGCTGCTGCTTCCGCGCCGCCGGCAAGCAAAACGCGCTTGCCTGTGAGAGCATAAAAGACCGGAAGGGTCGAGAGGGGCGCTAGACGTGGACGCTGTGCTTGACTCGGCTTGCGCGTGACGATGTGCATCTTCCGGTCTCCTTTTCGGTGGTTATTCGGCCGCGACGGGGCTGACGCCGACTTCGCGCACGGTGCCGACGGTCGAGGGCTTTTTGCGCGAGGGGGCGGTGCGGCTGTGGGTGGCGTAGAGGGTCAGGCCGACAAAGGTCAGGCCACCGACGAGATTGCCGACAACGGTTGGGATCTCGTTCCAGACCATGTAATCCCAGAAGGAGAACTGGCCGCCAAGCAGGATGCCCGAGGGGAAGAGGAACATGTTCACAATGGAGTGCTCAAATCCCATGTAGAAGAAGAGCATGATGGGCATCCACATGCCCAGAACCTTGCCGGTAACCGAATTGGACATCATGGCGGCAACGACGCCCGTGGACACCATCCAGTTGCAGAGCACGCCGCGGATGAAGAGGGTCAGCATGCCAGCGGCGCCATGGGCGGCATAGCCGAGGGTGCGGCCTTCGCCGATATGGCCGATTCGTTCGCCCACAGCATCGGGCGCCTGGGTGAAGCCGAAGGTCACGACTATTGCCATCATCAGGGCCACAGTCAGCGCACCGGCAAAATTGCCGGCAAAGACGAGACCCCAATTGCGCAGGACGCCGCCCATGGTCACGCCGGGGCGCTTGTCGATGAGCGCGAGCGGCACAAGAGTGAAAACGCCGGTGAGGAGGTCAAAGCCCATGAGATAGAGGAGGCAGAAGCCAACCGGGAAGAGAATCGCTCCGGCCAGCGGTTGGCCGGTCTGCACGCTGATGGTGATAGCGAAGGCAGCGGCAAGCGCCAGGATGGCGCCGGCCATGAAGGCGCGGATCAGCGTGTCCCGCGTGGACATGAAGACCTTGGCCTCGCCGGCGTCGATCATCTTCTTGATGAAGTCAGTGGGGGCAACGTAGTCCATTTGAGTTTACTCCTGAAGTTCGATGGTGTGTCGAGGGATGGGCGGTCAGGCCATGGTTGCAGCGGCAAGTGTCTGCACATCGATGAGGATACGGTTCTGGTGGAGGCGGAGCGGATAGGTCCGCACCGCCCCTTCGTCGGCGCCCTGGGCTATGCCGGTTTCGAGCGAAAAGACCCAGTTGTGGAGCGGGCAAGTGACGGCCGAGGCATGGACGATGCCTTGACTCAGTGGGCCGCCCTTGTGTGGGCACTGGTCATCAATGGCGAACACGGTGTCGTCGGCAGTGCGAAAGACGGCGATCTTTCCTAGCGGCGTCTTGATGCAGCGGGCCCCGCGGCGCGGAACGTCTTCCAGACACCCGATATCGACCCAATCATTCATCGCCATCACTCCGCTGCCTGCAACACCTGGAAATCCGCCATGGCCGCGAATTCATGGGCGTCGCGGCCGTTGACGCGCTCTTCCCAAGGATCCACCTGGGCGAATTTCTGCGAATAGACAAAGCGCTCGAAGAGCTGGCGGCGCTTGGCGAGATCCTCGACCACATTGGCGTTGATCGAGTCCGAGCCGACGCGCTTGGCCCATTTGTAGATGCGCTCGAGATAGCGGCCCTGTTCTCGATAGAGCTGGGTCAAGGCGGCGATGATCTCCATCGCCTCGTCCTCGGTCTTGGCGTGGCAGAGCACTTCCGTGCCCTTGATGTCGAGGCCGGCAGCGCCGCCGAAATGGATTTCGTAGCCGGAGTCGACGCAGATGACGCCAATGTCCTTGCAGGTCGCCTCGGCGCAATTGCGCGGGCAGCCGGAGACGGCGAGTTTGAGTTTCGCCGGGGTCCAGGAGCCCCACATGAACTTTTCGATGCGCACGCCGAGGCCGGTCGAATCCTGCGTGCCGAAGCGACACCAGTCCGAACCGACACAGGTCTTTACCGTCCGCAGCCCCTTGGCATAGGCAGCGCCCGACATCATGCCGGCCTTGTTGAGATCCGCCCAGACGGCGGGCAGATCTTCCTTCTTGATGCCCAGAAGGTCGATGCGCTGGCCGCCCGTGACCTTGATGGTGGGGACGTCAAACTTGTCGGCGACATCGGCAATGGCGCGCAACTCGTTGGCGGTAGTGAGGCCGCCAAACATGCGCGGCACGACCGAATAGGTGCCGTCTTTCTGGATATTGGCGTGGACGCGCTCGTTGATATAGCGCGACTGGCCGTCGTCTTCGTATTCGCCGGGCCAGTTGGCAACGAGATAATAGTTGAGCGCCGGTCGGCACTTGGCGCAGCCGCAGGAGGTTTTCCAGCCCAGTTCCTGCATTACGGCAGGAATGGATTTCAGCTCTTGCGCCACGATCAGGCGGCGCACTTCGTCGTGGCCGAGTTCGGTGCAGGGACACATCCGCTGGATGACGGCAGTATTGTAGCTAGCGCCAAGCGTCGCCATCATCAGCTTTTCGACGAGCCCAGTACACGAGCCGCAGGAGGCCGAGGCCTTTGTGTGGGCGCGGACATCGTCGAGCGATGTCAGGCCCTTGGAGGTGATGGCGTTGTAAATGGCGCCCTTGCAGACGCCATTGCAGCCGCAGATTTCGGCTTCGGCGGGAAGAGCTGCGACGGCGGCGAGCGGGTCGGCAGAAGCGCCGCCGCCGTAGCTCTGGCCGTAGATGAGGGTATCGCGCATCGGCGCGATGTCTGTTCCGCGCTTCAAGAGGTCGAAGAACCATGCCCCGTCGGCTGTATCGCCATAGAGCACGGCGCCGAGTACGCGATTGTCCTTGAGCACGACACGCTTGTAGATGCCGGCTGTCGCATCGCGCAGCACGATCTCCTCGCGATCGTCGGCCTCGGCAAAGTCTCCGGCCGAATAAAGGCTGACGCCGGTTACCTTGAGTTGCGTAGCGGTCTGCACCGGTTTGAAAGCGGCTACCGTGCCGGTCAGCGTCTTCGCCGCGACCTTGGCCATATCGTAGAGGGGCGCGACGAGACCGTAGACGGCGCCATTGTGCTCTGCGCATTCGCCCAGCGCGATAATGTCCGGGTCCGACGTCACCAAAGCATCGTCGACGACGATGCCGCGACTGATCTCTATGCCGGCATCGGTTGCGAGGCGCGTTTCGGGCCGAATGCCTGCAGCCATGACTACGAGGTCGGCGGGGTAGATGGTGCCATCATCGAGCGCAACGGCTTCGACACGGTCCGTGCCAAGGACCGCCTTGGTCTGAGCCCTGCAGTGCACTTTGATGCCGCGACCTTCCAGCTCGCGGCGGAGCAAATAGCCGGCGGCCGCATCGAGCTGGCGCTCCATCAGGTGACCGGAGAGGTGGAGAACCACGACCTCCATGCCGCGCCCATGCAGGGCAGCCGCGGCTTCGAGGCCAAGCAGGCCGCCGCCGATAACCACAGCCTTGGCAGCGGGTTTTTCGGCCATGGCAACCATGGCGTCGACATCGTCGAGATCGCGGAAGGCGCGGACGCCGGACAGGTCGCGGCCAGGGATGGGCAGGATGAACGGGGCGGAGCCGGTGGCGATGACCAGTCGGTCATAGGGTGTCTCGACGCCATCGGCGATGACGGTTTTGGCAGCGCGATCGATCTTGGTCACCGTCTGGCCGAAACGGCACCGCACATTGTTGGCGGCGTACCAGTCGGCATCGTGGGTGACGATGTCCTCGTAGCGCTTTTCTCCGCCCAGCACCGGCGAGAGCATTATGCGGTTATAGTTGCCCCGCGGCTCGGCGCCGAAGAGCGTGACGTCGTAGCGACCGGGTTCGGCCTCGAAGAGATGTTCCAGCATGCGGCCCGAGGCCATTCCAGCACCGATGATGACGAGTTTTTCGGCCATGTTTTTCCCAAAAACGAAAACGCCGCCAACCAGCAGGGACCTCGTCGAAAAACGAAGGTTCTGAAGGTTGGCGGCGTTGCCAATATGTGGCGCCCATCGTTGGACGCCGGAATTTTACTGCGCCGAAGCGCTCGGGAATATCACTGCAGGAACTGTGCCAAACCGGGGGGCACACGGAAATCTGAGATGATGCAGGCGTTTACGCAGATGGCTGATCTTCCTATATCGCCCATCTGCACGGCAGCGCAGCGTTGTGCCTATTCTTTAATCATTATCGATGTTGTGCAGCGATATAGGCATTGAGCTTTTCGGGGTCGAAAGCGGTACCGTCGAAGAAGCCATCGGGGCCAAGTACTAGTTGTCCGCCGACAGCGCCGACCTCGGTCGGTTCTGTTAGAGCGCCTTCAATCTTGCTGCTGGCACCAGGTACTGGCATGCCCATGCCGGCAAGGGCGGCCCTATAGAGATCGGGCCGGTAGCTCGCCGCAGCCTTTTTCGCGTTTTCGGTAGTGTGGCTCACCTGACCCCAGCGCACCATCTGCGAATAAAACCAGAGCGCGTGGCTGATCCACGGAAAATTGGCAGCGCGGGAATACGGTACGAAGAATTCCGGGATGGACTTTTCGACGCCCGGCTCGAACTGCAGCCTGCCGGTGATGGCGCGCAGGATGAGATCGGCGTCGAGATTCAGCCGGCCCTCGCGGGCCAGCATGGCGGCGAGGGCCGTGTGATTGGCCGGGTCTTCACACCACCGAGCCGCCCGCGTTGAGGCGCGCAGCAGGGCGGCCAGTTGTTCGGGAAAGCGCTCAGCCCATTGCAGTCGGGTGCCCAGAACCTTGTCGGGGCTCATCTGCCAGATCTGGCCCTTGGTGGTGACGATCCGCCCGACGCCGCGGGCTACGGCGACAGAACCGAAGGGTTCGCCGACGCAAAACCCGTCTGTGCGCTTGGCGGCCAACGCATCGGCCTGAAGCGGTGGTGGAACGATGACGATATCGACCTCATGGTCGGGGTCGATGCCGGAGGCCGCCAGCCAATAGCGCAAGGCGTAATTGTGGGCGCTCTCTGGATGCACTACTGCGAGACGCAGGCGCGGCTCGCCGGCGCGTGCGCGATCCGCGATCACTTTGCGCAAGGCGGTGCCGACAGGGCCGGGCGCGCCGTCTTCAGGGGCGCCCGCTTCGGCCATCCTCACCCAAATGGCGTTGGACATGGTGATGGCCGCGCCGCCGAGGCCGAGCGCCATGGGTGCGATCACTGCAACGTCGAGCGGGGTCAGGCCAAGATTGGCGCTGAGGGGCATCGGCCCGAGCATATGAGCGACATCGAAATGACCAATGGCGACGCGATCGCGAATATTGGCCCAAGAGGTTTCGCGCACGAGATTGAGGTGAAGGCCCTCACTCTCGGCAAAGCCAAATTCTTCAGTCGCGAGCAGTACTGCGCTATCGAGCAGCGGCACATATCCGGCGGTGATCTGGGTCAGACCCATGACGCGAATTCCTCCCTCAAGGGCCCAATAGTTCCGAGGCTGTTACCAACGACTGGGCGATCTCGGCGATCTTGCGGTTCTGGTTCATGGCCGTGGTGCGCAGCAGGGCGTAGGCGTCGTCTTCCGAGAGACCGCGGGTCGACATCAGGATGCCCTTGGCCTTGTCGATGACTTTACGCCCCTGCAATTCGGAGCGGGCTGCCTCTAGCTCGCCCTGTAGCCGCGAAAAGGCGCGAAAGCGGACGATGGCCATGTCGAGGATCGACTTGATGCGATCCTTGCGCAGCCCGTCCACCACATAGGCCGAAACGCCGGCATCGACCGCGGCCTCGATTTCGGCTGGGTCAGATTTGTCGACGAACATGGCGATGGGCCGCTTGATGGTGCGGCTCAGGGCGAAGAAGTGTTCTAGCACGTCGCGATTGGGATTTTCGAGATCGATGATCACCACATCGGGCGCGATCTCGCCTATGCGCCGGGCGACTTCTTCGATATCGGTGATGACACGCACGGAAACTTGGCCGGCCTCACGCAGTCCTGCCTCAATGATCGAGGCGCGGATCGCGTTGTTGTCGACTACGAGGATAGAAAGCGCGTCAGGCATACCGCTTTATCGCCGGGAAAACGAAACTGGGCAATTGGATATGGCGCAGCACGCGGTTGCGTCAGCTCCCAGACACGACGGCGATCAATCTCGCGAGGCTTGGCATCCGACCATCGAGCACCATGTGAGGGACTAACTTCCACGTAAGGCGGCGTAGATGCGTGAGAGCTCTCGAGGTAGAAAGTCCTTTTGCTGCCTCACCATTGTTCCCCGTCAGCGCCCATGGCACAGATTCAGGGTTGAGCTTTAAGGAGTGTTTTGGTCTCGTCGTCTGACGAAGGAACCAAGATGACTGCTAAATCCCCGAGCACCAAAAAGCCTGCCGAGCAGGTGGTGAAGGACATTCGCCGGGCGACCCGACGGCACTTTTCAGCTGAAGACAAGATCCGGATCGTTCTCGATGGTCTGCGCGGCGAAGACAGCATTGCCGAACTGTGCCGCAAGGAAGGCATCGCGCATCGACCCGCTCTAAGCCGTTGATGGCAATGTCGAACTTACCTTCGACCAGTTCGACCATTTGGCGATTGAGGGCATTGATCGGAACGGTGAGGCTGCGACCTATCAACCAGCCGAGCAGTCCGAGAACTGCTATTACCGCTGTCGCGATGAGGGCGCTGTTGATGGCGTTTTCAGCAAAGATTGCATCGATATCGGTCTGGAGAACGCCCGTTCCGATGGCCCAACCCTAGGCTCTGTTGACAAAGTGTGGCATCCATATCCTTGCGGCGGCTAGGGCGA
>JADGNE010000015.1 GCA_015234425.1 Devosia sp. | reverse complement strand
CCAACTAGGGAATTTTCAAGGCCCACTTTTGCGGAGAATTGCAGGACCTATGACATGCTCAAGAAGGAACTGACAGCCCATCTGCGCACCAGACGGCAAATGCGTCTCGCCAAGGGGGCGCAGACCCGGACGGGGCAAGGACAGATCCTCGATATGATCTCCATCCGCGAGCGACCCGCCGAGGCCGAGGATCGCGCCGTCCCAGGACATTGGGAGGGTGATCTGCTTGCCGGAGCCAACGACACCAACATCGTCACCCTCGTCGAGCGACACAGCCGGTTCACGATGCTTGTGAAGCTGGCAAGAAGGGACTCGGCGACCGTGGTCGCCGCTCTCGCCGAGAGGATCAGCACGTTGCCCGAAGAGTTGCGGCGCTCGTTAACCTGGGATCAGGGGAAGGAGATGGCTCGCCATAGGAGCTTCACCATCGCGACCGATCTACAGGTCTACTTCTGCGATCCGCGCAGCCCCTGGCAGCGCGGCAGCAACGAGAACACCAACGGCCTGCTCAGGCAGTACTTCCCGAGAACCACCAACCTAGCCCTCGTCTCCCAGGATCAACTCGACGCAGTGGCTATGAAGCTCAATCAGCGCCCCCGAAAAACCCTGGACTTCGAGACCCCGGCCGATAGGCTGCACAGGGTGTTGCAGTGATCGGTTGAACCCACCACCCCATTTCTGTCGTTAGAGCAATCACACCCGGTGCCGAGCGACGGAGCGAGTAACTACCTGCATATGCACTACAGCGCGGTTATCCGGTCAGGTTCAGACTTCGCTCTCGGCATAGTCGAACAAGCGAGTGCAGCGTGATAGAGCGATGTTGCGCACGGAACTAGCGTATTCTCAGACGACCATTGGGATTGAGTCCCAGACGAGGTCCGGGGCTCACCAGTGCAGAAGTATTGCAATGCTTGCGCGGGTTAGGAGGCCGCTGCGCTAAGTTCTCGCTGAATACGCTCTTCCTGTTCTGGCGAAAGAGACGAGCGAATGACCGTCCCGCCGACCTGCGCAAGTTCAGCCAAAACTTTTTCTGGTTGCGCCTTCTTTACCAGGAGGAAGAGTGCCGATGTGCCAGGTTTAATATTTTCGGCTATTTCCTTTATCAGGTCATCCGCAATACCGTAGTCTACGAGCCGGCCAGCCAGTGCCCCAGATCCGGCGCCTAACGCACCGCCAATAGCCATGCCCGCAAGTGGGTTGAGGAAGAGCAACCCAACAAGGCTGCCCCACATTGCCCCGGACAATCCAGATGTCGCTGCGCCTAGGCCGACCAAGTTGATACTTTGCTTGAGATGGACCTTTCCTTCCGGATCTCGAATAGCGACTACGGCGTCTTCAAGATCGACGAGATGCTCCTTTTGCAGGCGCTGAAGTTTTGAGAGCGCGTCATCTGCACGAGCGATCTCCGGAAACGAGAGGACGATGAACTCAGCCATGAAAAATCCTTTGCTGTATGGCTCGCACGGCGCTCGGGGTCTCAGTGCGCCATGGGCAAAAGCATAATCGAGGGTACAGCTTGCGTAGGCATTACGTCGAAAATTGGATCTTTAGATGCGCTGAGCTGCACCGCTGAGACAGAAGTGGGGCTCCAAAATTCCAACTCTAATAAGACCACCTTTCGCCGAGCCAAACTATCATCGAAACACAGCGGGGCCTATGGATGCGCACACTGGACCAGTTCTCCCGTGCTCACCAAACTCCCCACGAGGCCCTTGCCCTACCCCCCCCTACCCCGCGTAAGGCGACGCCAATGCGACCGGGGCATCCGGATGTCCCGCGTCTGACAACCGCCCTCTGAGATCGGAACCCGCTGGCGCCTGGAAGGCGCGGAGGCCGAATTCCGGTAGAATGGCGTAGAGGTGGTCGAAAATATCGGCCTGGATACTTTCGTAGCCAATCCACGCCACGGTGTTGGTGAAGCAGTAGATCTCGAGGGGCAGCCCTTCCGGCGATGGTGGCATCTGCCGCGCCATCAACGTCATCCCCTGATGCACGCCGGGATGCGCCTTGAGGTAGTTCTGGACATAGGCCCTGAAGGTTCCAATATTGGTCGCGCGGCGTGTATTGGCGGGAACGCTGGCCCGATCGCCAAGGGATCGGTTGAAGGCCGCCAGTTCGGTCTGCTTTTCCGTGAGATAGCTTTCGAGATTATAGATCCGGGAGAGCCGCCCCAGATCCTCCTCGCTCAGGAAGCCAATGGTGTTCTGGTCCAGCAACAAGGCCCGCTTGATGCGCCGGCCACCGGACTCCTGCATCGGCCGCCAGTTGCGGAACGGCTCCGTCACCAGCTTGCGAATGGGCACTGTCGTGATGGTCTTGTCCCAGTTCCGCACCTTGACGGTGTGAAGCGCGATCTCGATCACCTCGCCGTCGGCGTGCTGGCCCGGCGCCTCGATCCAGTCCCCGACGCGCACCATGTCCGTTGACGAGATCTGAACGCCAGCGACAAGGCCCAGCAAGGTATCCTGAAAGACGAGGATGAGAACCGCCGCCATGGCGCCGAGCCCTGACAGCAGGATAACAGGGGACTGATCCATCAGGGTCGCGAGGATCAGCACCGCCGCAATGATGTAGACCGCGATCTTGCCGACCTGCACATAGCCCTTGATCGGCCTGCGCCGCGCGATTGGCCGGCGATTATAGACCTTGTCGACGATGTTCACCGCCTCGCCGATCGCCAGGGCGAGTGTCAGGATGATGAACGCATTGGCGGTGTTCTTGACGACCGACAGCAACATCGGCGGCAAGCCCGGAACCAGCACGATCCCACTCGCAATCACGAACGCAGGCATGATGTTGGCGAGGCGCTTGATCACGTCGTGCTGGCGCAGTTCCTCGTCTCGCCCATAGGCGGTCTGGCCGATGAGCCGATTGACGAGCTTTAGCAGCAGGGCCTTGACCCCGAAATTGGCAAACAATGCCGCGAGCACCAGCGAAACCAGAGACACCACTGTCGCCAGCAGCGGATAATTGCCCAATAGCGAGGCGAGTTCAGACAAATCGCGTTCCATTTCGAGAGAAGTATCGAGCTGTATCGAGCCAGGAGCCCGGCGATGGCGGCCCTGAGGATGTCGCGCCGACGAACATCCTCGCTGCCACAATGAGGTCCCGCCACATGCCGCGCGCCAGCGCCGATGTCGGGAGTTCTGGTTCCGCTCCTACCCCAATTCTGCCTGGAATGACACCTCGGGACCCGAAATTGCCGTCCCGTCTGCCCACGAGAAAGCGAAACGTTGGCGGCAATTTGCGCGATAGTTTCCGCGCAGAGCTTGCGTTCTTTCCCGTTTGAGCACAGGAACAGTTTTTGGGATCCGAGGCACAGTGGCAAAAAAATCAAACTACCGTTTCGAGCGCCAGGAGCGAGAGCGCATCAAGAAGCAAAAGAGCGATGAGCGCGCTCTGGCAAAGCTCGGGCCTGCCCCTGCAGAAAACGAGGATGGTGGCGCGAGCGGCTTGCCGGCCGAAGAGGACGACTAGGCGATGCGTAACGACCTGTCCGCTCGGGCAACATGCCTTTCCAGCTTGGGACTGCTGTGATGACTAGTCCGGATGACCCTGTGTTTGAGCACTTGCGCCCTCTGGGCTGGCAAAGCTTCTTTCAGGCGCAGTTGAGCGACGATGACGATACGCTTGTGCCGCTCCGCATCGATGCGGTGCACCGCAGCCGTCTGACCGCTCTTTCCGAGCATGGGAAGGTCCAGGTCGCCCTGCCGCCGCGTTCCGATACCGCACAATATGCCGTGGGTGACTGGATATTGACGCATCCGGATACTGGCATGGTGTCACGCCGGCTCGACAGGAAAACCCTTCTCCAGCGCCCCGGCGACGGTCAAAGGCCGACCCAGCTTGTCGCCGCCAATGTCGACACCCTGTTCATTGTCGGCTCGTGCAATGCGGACTTCAATCTGGCCCGGCTCGAACGCTATCTGGCGTTTGCAAATGATGCCGGTACCGAGCCGGTCATCGTTTTGACCAAGGCCGACATGGCCGAAGATGCGCTCGATTATCAGCGCCAGGCCGCAGCCCTGCAGCGTGATCTCGCCGTCGTGGTCATCAACGCGCGTGACCAAAGCGCCATCGCTGCCCTCAAGCCATGGTGCGGTGCAGGCGCCACTGTTGCGCTGGTGGGCTCATCGGGCGTTGGCAAGTCGACACTCGTCAACACTCTGGTCGGCGACGGCCGGGCGCAGCCGCAACTGACAGGCGGCGTCCGCGAAGGCGACTCGAAGGGCCGGCACACGACAACATCGCGATCCCTTCACGCCATGACGGGTGGTGGCTGGGTCATCGATACGCCGGGCGTGCGAAGCCTGCACCTCAAGGATGTCGGCGAAGGCCTCGACATCCTCTTCGCCGAAATCACCGAACTTGCGCCGCAGTGCAAATTCCGCAATTGCACCCACGACCACGAACCGGGTTGCGCCGTTCGCGCTGCCGTCGCCGCAGGCAAGCTGGATCCCGCCCGCCTCGATCGCTGGCGCAAGCTACAGACCGAGAGCAGGGGCTGATCGCGCGATCCGCCCGGAAACCTGCTCGCACCGACTGCTGACGCACGGCTTCCCCCGCCGTGCCCAAAAATGCTACAAGGCGTGAACCACTACCCTGCTGACATAGCGTGACAGAGCACCCATCTATGGGTTCCACTGTCCCCCTTCTGCTGATCGCGAGCGCGCCATGGCCCCCAAATCGACCCGCCCCGGCAAGGCCGAGTTTTCCATCGACGAATTCTTTGCCGAGATCGAAAAGGCCGAGGACATCGCCGCATCGAAGCCGCTTTATGCCGAGCGGATGAAGAACAAGCGCGCCCTCGATCGGGCCGACGCCGCCGAAAAGGCCGCTGCCGAGCCCAAGACCGCGCTCGAAAAGCGCCGCACCACCAAGTCCAATAACGACACCGCCACCGGCATGTCGAAGAAGACCGGTAAGACCAAGATCAACTCCGTCGACCGCGTCGATTTCGATGGCATGGGCGAGGCCCCGCAGGCCGGGTTCAACCACGTCCCCTCCGCAAAAGTCACCGCCCGCGCCGCTGCCACGCCGGATGACAGCGAAATCCGCGCGGCCCTCACTGCGTCGGTGAAAAAGAACAAGGCCCGCAACAACGAGGACGTCTCGGGCGCCACCACTGTCGGCGTCACAGCCACGGTGAAAGCTCTCGAGCAGATCATTCTGCACGGCCGCAAGGAAGTGGAAGGCTCCGCCCCCTGGGCTCCGCATCGCCCCGAGCGCCCGGCCAAGCGCGGCGCCTCAAAACCCTTCCGCCTCGACACCACCTATACCCCCGCCGGCGACCAGCCGACGGCCATCGCCGAGCTCGTGGAAGGCATCAACAATGGCGAGACCGACCAGGTCCTGCTTGGCGTCACCGGTTCGGGCAAGACCTTCACCGCCGCCCAGGTCATCGCCCGCACCCAGCGCCCGGCGCTGATCCTTGCGCCCAACAAGACGCTCGCCGCCCAGCTCTATTCCGAGTTCAAGGGCTTCTTCCCCGACAACGCGGTCGAGTACTTCGTCTCCTACTACGACTATTACCAGCCGGAAGCCTACGTCCCGCGCACTGACACCTATATCGAAAAAGAATCCACCATCAACGAGCAGATCGACCGCATGCGCCACTCGGCGACCCGGGCGATCCTCGAACGCGACGACGTCATCATCGTCGCCTCGGTCTCCTGCATCTACGGCATCGGCTCGGTCGAAGACTACACCGCCATGACCATCGACGTGCAGAAGGGCGAAAAGATCGACCAGCGCCAGCTGCTCGCAAAGCTTGTCGCCCTGCAATACAAGCGCGGCGACACCGGCTTCGTCCGCGGCACATTCCGCGTGCGCGGGGATACGGTGGAGATCTTCCCCGCTCACTATGAAGCCGCCGCCTGGCGCGTCACGCTCTTCGGCAACGAAGTCGAGGCGATCACCGAATTCGATCCCCTCACCGGCAAAAAATCCGCCGATCTCACCTTCATCCGCGTCTACGCCAATTCCCACCACGTGACGCCGCGCACGACGATGAACCAGGCCATCAAGCAGATCAAAGCCGATCTCGCCGCGCGCCTGCAGGAGCTCAACGGCGCCGGCCGCTTCCTCGAAGCCCAACGCCTCGAACAGCGCAGCCTCTTCGATCTCGAGATGATGGAAGCCACCGGCTCCTGCGCCGGCATCGAGAACTATTCGCGCTACTTCTCCGGCCGCCGCCCCGGCGAGCCGCCGCCGACCCTGTTCGAATATCTCCCGGACAATGCGCTGGTTTTCGTCGACGAAAGCCACGTCACCATTGGCCAGCTCGGCGCCATGTATCGCGGCGACCTCCGCCGCAAGGCGACGCTCGCCGAATACGGCTTCCGCCTGCCCTCCTGCATGGACAATCGCCCGCTCCGCTTCGAGGAGTGGAACGCCATGCGCCCGCAGTCGGTCTATGTCTCGGCCACCCCCGGCTCCTGGGAAATGGACCAGACCGGCGGCGTTTTCGCCGAACAGGTCATCCGCCCCACCGGGCTGATCGATCCCCCGGTCGAAATCCGCCCGGCCACCCATCAGGTCGACGACGTCATCGACGAGATCCGCACCACCATCAAGGCCGGCTACCGCACCCTGTGCACCGTCCTCACCAAGAAGATGGCCGAGGATCTCACCGAATATATGCACGAACAGGGCATTCGCGTGCGCTACATGCACTCGGACGTCGACACCATCGAACGCATTGAAATCATTCGCGATCTCCGCCTGGGCGCCTTCGACGTCCTCGTCGGCATCAACCTCCTCCGCGAAGGCCTCGACATCCCCGAATGCGGCCTCGTCGCCATTCTCGACGCCGACAAGGAAGG
>JADGNE010000014.1 GCA_015234425.1 Devosia sp. | reverse complement strand
CCTCATCCGTGAGCATAGGCGACCCTGATACCTGCGGTCCTCACCGGATGCTTACGCATTTTCATGCACACGTCGCGGTTCAATCGCGACGATCCGCAGCGCAGCGTCTCTATGACCATCGACATCCCAGAGGCAACAAACGACAGCCTAACGCTCATCAAGGCAGCGAAGCGGGCCGTCGATGCACTGTGGAAGGATGGTTTCCGCTACAGTAAGGCTGGCATCATCACACAAGACCTGGTGCCGCCGGCAGAGCGGCAAGTCGCGCTATTCGATAACCTAGACCACGAGCGAGCGGCCAAGGTGATGGCAGCGATGGACGAGGCGAACCGGCGCTGGGGTCGCGCAACGGTGGTACCTGCCGCAACGATGGGCGGGCCCAAAAAGGCCCAGACCTTCACAACAAAATTCGAGATGCGGAGTCCGCGATTTACGACCCGGTGGGGAGAGCTGCCGGTGTGCCGTTAGGAGGCAACGCGCACCGCAGGAAGATCATCTCGGAGCCATGATCGTATCCTGTATGGCGTGCCTTTTAAAAACCCTGCCAAGCGAAAGGCCAATCTCGAGGTCATCCTGCTCGTCGTCGCTTGGGAAGAGATGGCTATAGGTGTCCAGCGTCACAGCAATGTTGCTATGGCCCATGCGCTTTTGAACCTGCTTCGGCGAGAGCTCTAGACCTCCCTCGCTTCGCCGATTGATGCACCACGAGGCAAACCAGTGGCGCTGATCGTGTAGCCCGGAATACTTCGCACCCAGTACTGGCTGGCCGTTTTCATTCTTGCCGGTTACAACCGTCACGCCAGCCGCGATCATGGTCGGGATCATGCCGCGGTTGACGATGTTGCTGTGGCCTTCGACCTTCCCCGATCCCGATGGGAAAACCAAATCGAGGTCGCCCTTTGGGCATGCCAGCTTCCATTCTCTCAGCGTGTTCACCACCATGGGCGTGAGCGGCACCTTGCGCTGGCCGGCATCGGTCTTTGGCATGCCGATCTTATGGTATCGGTCGGCCCGCTGGGCCTTTTCGTTCAGTCGACGTCTATGCGATAGCAGAAATAGGAAATGCGGTCGCCCATGAAGCCGGTGCTCTCAACGTCACCATCCGGCCAGTTTATCAGATCACGTCGCGCGTCTTCGCACTCCGTCTTGTTTTGGAATGTTCGCCCGGTACTGATCTGAGTGCTCGGCTCCCCAGCAACTGCGGCATAGAACACCACAACCAAAAGCCACTTCATGCCGAGGACCCTCTCATTCGAGCAGCCTAGCCTTGGATCGTGCCGGCCGCAATCGTCAGGACGTCAATCTGACACCCTCCTGCAAATGCAGTGCTTGTGCATAGCATTTGCTCCGCGTCACCACCGAAGGCAGGAAGTCTACGAAGGCGTTGGGAATTCTTCCATGAGCTCTTGCACCTGGCTTTTGCCAGTCTCTGCATTGATGCACAAAAACGTTGAGCGGTCTGCGTCTGGCAGAGATTGAAGGATGCTTTCCATCGCAGCGATGCAGGCTTGCTCGGTGGGGAATACATTGACCGGCGCGATATTCGCCAGGGTGCCGCTCTGGCCGAAAATCAGGGCTATCAAAAGATACGCAGTTTCCATTCAACGTCTCCCGCAAGGCAAGCATGTAATGGAACGCAGATCACCAGAGGCGCAGGCCTATCGCAAGCTGTATTGGACGAGCCGATGGAAGCTCGTCCGCGCCGCCCAGCTCGCAAAGCAGCCCCTATGTGAACGGTGCGTGCAATATTGGCGCATCACACAGGCCACGGTCTGCGATCACGTCGACCCTGCGTCGAAGCTGAACGAACAAAGTTTTTTTGCCGGCCCTTCCAGAGCCTGTGCGATGCCGCCCCATGGCGCTGTCACTCCTCGGCCAAGCAGAGCGAAGAACGCCGCTCTGTCACGCGTGACATAACGTTACATCACGTGACATCAGCAGCCGTCGCACTCTTCATCGCCCTCGTATGTTCCTATGCCCAGATCGTCGATGCCGATCTGCCGAACGTTCTCGCAGATGCCTTCCATCCTGGATCGAGACCAAGACTTGATCTCGGTTATCTGGGATCTGAAGAAGTTTTGAGAATCGTCCCACGCCCGAGCGGCAATAACAGGGTCGGTTACGTCCTGAGCGTTTGTTGTGGCCATTTGAACCTCGGCGAGCCAGGCATCGTCAATGAAACCTTCGATGTTGCAGAAGGTCATCATGTGCTGCTGGTCGTAGTGATCCTTGATGTATTTGTATTCCCCGTCCTGCTGAGCGGTAGCAGGTGCGCAAAGTAGAAATGCTGCTAAGGCAGCTAGAAAATATGACTTCATTAGTTCCCCTGGCTTGAACTACGAAGTTGGCACGGCAGCATGACAGGCGCTATCAATTTGTGGGTCTACGTAACAGTCTATTGAGTGCTCAAATCCCCTCGATCCGCAATAGACCGTCGACCACAGGCAAAACGTCTGTTGCTAGCCAGTTTACTCCGAGAACGCCGCCAAAGACGGCCAATATGTATGCCGGAGTGCGGAAGCCGCGTATGACCGCTGACATAGTGATCATAACCGGAGCTGAGATAACTAGAGCTCGGACGATTCCGATACCTACTACTGCGAGAAGGTTCTGGCTTCCGCCATGTGATACGTATGTGCTGGCCAAACTGGCCGCGACGGTCGCCGCCAGCATCACAAAAACTGTATTCCGTCCTCTCTGCAACCATGTGAATTCCAGGATAAAAAATGTGGCAATCAGGTAGGCCATTATCGCGTAATTCCATGTGAGCGATTGGAATATCGCGGCAGTTACGCACACACCGGCAAGCGACGCATTAGACCACATGCCAGAAAGTTTGGTTGCTCTTATAGCCTTGGTAGTAGTGTTGCGCGTCTGATACATGAAGATAGCAGACGGAATGAACATAAGCGCGAGCACAGAAAGCGTGTCTGCATCGAGTATTATTTCGACCGGTAGCCGATCGAGTAAAGGACGCCAAACCGCCTGAGATAGAACTTTGTATCCAGTGACGATGCGCTCCAGGAGCTCCGCCAAATGTAGTTTGTCGTCAAGTTGCCCGATAATTCCAACAGCGGCCGGTATCGCAATTGCAATCCTAAAAAGCTCCTTTGCCACGATCGGGCCAGGATTGGCCTCTGCTGCCCCTTCTCCCAATGGAACAGAGCGAGCGACGTTGGACGGCGCTTTAGCTAGTGATTTCTTGCGTTCCCTGCCCACAAACGCCCCCAAAATTTTAGATGCGACTAGAAGTGTGAAGAGGCTCAGGTTGCCTGAAAAGATTGCTGGCCGCCAAGGGCCAAAGAACAAGAAAAAGTCAGGGCGGCCGACAGCAGTCGTTGACACGATTTGCTTACGCTTAGCAGACGGGGAGAGCCTGCGCTCGATCTGCGATGACGCGGGAATGCCAACTAAGACCACTGTCATGCGCTGGTTGGGTGATGAAACGTACAAGGCATTCCGTGACCAATACACGGGCGCGCGCGAGCTGCAGGCCGAGACGATGGCCGACGACATCCTCGATATTGCCGACGACGGGCGCAATGACTGGATGGAGAAGCGCAACGGCGATGGCGAGGCCATTGGCTGGCAGGAGAACGGTGAAGCGCTCAAGCGCTCTGCTCTGCGCATCGAGGCGCGCAAGTGGCTGGCTGGTAAGCTGAAGCCGAAGAAATACGGCGATCGCACACAGATGGAATTGTCGGGCCCCGATGGTGGACCGGTGAAGATCACGCGCATTGAGCTGGTGCCGGTGGCGCCAAGCTCAACGAAAGGTCAATAACGAAGTACCGCCGCGAGTGCTTTGTCGGACTTCCTCAGGCCGCCTGGCTCGGTATTGAGCAGTCCTGGCACTTTGAGGTTGCGAAGCATTGCTGTCTCGCTCGTGTTGATTAGGTCCGGGTTCACCTTTAGCGCTTGGCCGATCAGCATTCGTTCAAGAAAGCGCACGTCGCGATAGCCGCTTTTGGTTGGCGCCGACCAGTGCCATTTTCGATTGGTGATGCGCGCATAGAACCAAAGCTCTGGTAGCCATGCTCGACCGGGAGATGGCGCGTGTAGTCCACTGCCTGGAGATAAGCGGCACGCATGACCCGGTCCCAACCGCGGCTGCCTCGTTTGGCATGGCCGAGCTTACGGCTCCGGGCCTCGGAGCCGAAAATGTTCGGGTGCTGTAGATCCTGCGCTTCGCGGCGGGCTGATTGCTTGGCCTCAAGAACGAAATGCCCGCGTTTATAACAGTCAACGTAAAGTTTGGTCGTCCAGCCGTCGGGGTGCTGATAATCAAGACTGCGCTCGAAGACGTAGTCGTTTCGGGCATTTGCCTCGTGGCTCATCGAAGGGCGAGCCACGTCCAACACATCGCAGAGACTAGAAATGAAGAGTTGATAGTTTGCTCGCTCCGACCCACCGGATGCAGTCGCCTCTGCGATCAACTCGTCAATTGTTTGCACGTTGGTGGCCCGATAGTCTGATCCCAAACTACGTGCCAAAAATCACCAACTGCTTGACATCAGAGGCACCACCACTCGTTGCCATCAGGCCAACGACGAGCCAAGCCTTCCTTGATCAGGATGTCGCCGACGTCTGTGCCACCAATGCGAATAGTCGCCAGCGTACGGTCGTAACGGTCGGTGCCATGTGTCTCCACGGTGAAGCTGTTGTCATTCAGCAGCTTCAGCAGTCTGGCACTCGCGTTGTGTGCAAGCGCAACCTCGGCTTGGCCGCCGCAGATGTCGTTGTAGGGCTCGGGAGTGTCGTAGCTCTCCAGCCTCAAGTTGAGGCCCTCGAGCCAGATTGTGTCGCCGTCAACGACGCAGGTGAATCGCTCGCTCCCGCACATTTGGAAGCGCATACGTTGCTCGCCTGCCAGGCTAGCTGTCTCAACAGGGGCCGAGGCAGTTGGGTTGGTCGTTTGCGGCTGCGGCGACCCATTGCCGGCAATCATCGCAGCGATGCCGCCGAACACTGCAACCACAAACAAGGCGGGCCCAGCATTGAATCGCTCGCGCCGCCGGCGAAAAGGATTCCTGGGCGGGCTTGGTAAGAGGCGGGGCGGGCGTGGTGTAAATCGTCGTCGGCTCATTGGTTTTTTCTAGGGTTACCACTGAATTTCCACCAGTCCGATGCAGGCGCATTCATGAGGCGCTGGGCGTGGTAAATGGCAATCGTGCGTCGACTATGCGCAAAAGATGGTTCGCTAGCATGATAATCTCGATAGCCTCCTCAGGATGCTCTAGATTAACATCGCGGTGTGACTGGGGATTTTTATAAGAGCCTATTGCCCCGGCGAAGAGGGCCATCCTCGCTTCTCGCTCGGAGAATTCTGTGTCCATATCGGAGAGGATGCCATTCTCCGGATGAAAAGCTGCCCGCATCAAATTGACACCTATGAGCTTGTGCGGTGAGTTCGAGGCGTTTCTGACGGCCACCTCTACTGCTTTCATTGCTTGGAACACAGCGCCATCGTACTCACCGCGTACGAATTCGCTCCAAACCCTGTCGGCAATCGCACGATGCAGTTGCCGCTTGCTCAAGCCCTGCGAACCCCGGAATCGTTCAAAGTCGTTTTCGTTGGCGATCATTCTCGCCCGCCGGCTCAGCGTACGCCAACCATTGCCACTCTGAGTCGGAACAATGAGCCCTTGCCCTTCCAACCAGGCAAATGCCTCGCGAAGCGCCAAACCGATCGATGAACGGCCGGCCTCGGGGTAGTTCTCGCCTTCGCGCCGGTGAGCCAGTTCGTTTTCCAAGTTGTATGGGTGGAAGCTCTCCTCACTTTTCAGCAGGCCAAGGAGAACCTCCGCAAGCTCTTCGGGTGCGAGATCAACGACGACGGCCGGGTCCGGAATTTTCAAGAAGAGCTGTCTCATCGGCGGCACTCGAATTTCAAAGCATGCGAAGGATTGTCCTGTCAGGTGCTCATATGCAAGTAGCGCAAGTATCTTCGCCGAGGGAGGCGGTCTAACTAGGCCACCAGTCCCCATGTACATTGCATGGTCCCACCGCGTTGCCCAGCGCACTTTTGGCCGAAGCCCTCACCAAAAGATCTCTGCAACGAAAGTCGACGGATGTCAGCTCGGCATCACGATCCAATTTTGGACTCTCTGCCCACTCACCCGACGGCTTTCTGGCACCTCGACACCATCCGCCGGCCGCAGCCGGCGTAGCGTTCTTCCGACTAGAAGCTCCAGAGAGTGACTATCTACATAATTGACGGAGATGATCGAACCCTCTTCTGGGCCTTCAATGACCTCAATACCGTCCCCTGCCTGAAGCTGGATATATGAGCCATTGCCGTCCGGCTGGAAAACAGTGAGGCGAGCGCCCTCATGAAAACCACCAGTCAACGTCGCACGATAATTCACGTCTCTGCTCCCCTTGCGCTAAATCTGTATATCGAAATGTCACCAGTCACGGCTCTTTTTGCTCGGGAGTGTCAGGCTGGGTCATTGCGATCATGTACCAATCCTTAAACGCGAACATCTTGTCCGACCATTTCGGGAGCTTCGTCATCGCTCGGATAATCATGAAACCAGCATCAAGGGCGGTAATTGTGACAGTGGGGGGCAGTTGAGGTGTCGGGTGCTTTAGCCAATCGCGCTCCCAGTTGATCACCTGAATCCAGTCTTTCCGATCTAGCTGTGCCATAGCTGGATCATCGCGAAGCCGGCCGAATATGTTCTGGGTTGGGTTTTCCGGCAACATGCCGTCGGCAGCCCCCGCCAAGGTTACGGCAGCGTCAAGGTCTCCAGATTCGTGCGCTAAGATGGCCAGGTGGGTCTGGCGCATTGCAGCCTCTTCCTTATCCAGCACCAATTGATCTTGTTTGGGTTCATAAGCCATCTTTCCCCGTCGGTGGTTGGGCTGTCACTGGAAGGCAGCGTGAGCAAAGTCCTTTTATCGGTCCGCGCGCCGAATGTACGTTCGCACGGTCCGCGGGTCCACATGGCACCGCACGTCCATGATTCAAGTGAGATCGCGAGCCCACGCGGGCGTCCGCCGGTAAGAGCGCCGACCCGATGCGGCCATGTGCCATACCATGTGCCATAGCGTTGCCCGACGCACCTTTGCGCCCGTTGATTTTCAAGCACTTAGCTCGACGGTACATGGTGGCACATAGCGAAGAGGGAAGGGCTGTTGCCGCTACCCCAAGTCGTTGATTTGCTTGAGAGAAGTGATTGGCTGGGGAACCTGGACTCGAACCAAGATCGGCGGAGTCAGAGTCCGCTATTCATCTTGTGAGCTTTCATCCCTCGTTCCGCTTTGGGCCAGAAGCAGAACATCCATTATGGTTGGGACTTAGCCAATTCTCTCGGCAGCGCCGCCATCATGATCCGGCAGCGCGTGCAAGCATTGGCGGCTTAAATCCCGCTGAGGTTGGAAACTGGCTCGCTGTTTTCGGCCCCGAAGACGATTCCAAATTACTTTCGGAGTTGCGGACATGGTGCGGACACAGATCGGATCGACCGAGCCTTCATGGATACAATGAAGCGTAAGTCATTGTTATATACGGAATATCTGGTGCCGGCATCAGGGTTCGAACCCGAGACCCCCTGATTACAAATCAGGTGCTCTACCAACTGAGCTATACCGGCATCCGCGAGCCCTCTAGCATTGCCGATGATCGCTCGCAAGTGTGTCTTAGGCTTTGACACATCTCATTTTGGTTTTGGGGTGGACGTCGTGCCGGAGCGGCCGGTGTCGCCATGCGGCTGGTCGAGCGTCGTTCCGTCCTTCTTGCGGCCCAGATCGTCGATGTTGTCATCCTGCTGCTTGCCGGGCGTCGTCTCGAGCGGGGCCGGCGTCGACTTTTCCTTGGTCATCTGGCGCTCCATTGCGGTTGGAGTAGAGAAACCTGCTGACCGACTGAGCGGTTCCGGCGACGTCTTGGATGAGAACTATTTTTTCGCCGTTTCGGCTCAAGACGAACGGGCTGCATCGGCAAATACAGCGCTTTTGGAGGGGCTTGGCGAGCAGGGCGGGATGCCCGCACAATTTTGCCAAACGGCCTGGAAAGCCCAGCAATTCCGGCACTTTACGGCTTGATACGAAGCGCTTGCCGCCGTACCCAAAGGCATGGTTGGGGGCCATCTTGTTTTCGTCGTTTTGCCGGGATTGGAAGTAAAGTGGACCGCAACCGCCTGACGCATCTTCAGGCTCTCGAAGCAGAGAGCATCGAAATCCTGCGCGAAGTCGCCGCCAGCTTCGAGCGGCCGGTGATGATGTATTCGATCGGCAAGGATTCGAGCGTCCTGCTGCATCTGGCGCGCAAGGCTTTCTACCCGAGCAAGATCCCGTTCCCACTGCTCCATGTCGATACGACCTGGAAATTTCGCGAGATGATCGCCTTCCGCGACCGCATGGCCGAGGAATATGGCTTTGACCTGATCGTGCATACCAATCAGGAGGGCGCGCGCGACGGGGTCAATCCGTTCACCCATGGCTCGTCGCGCTATACCGACATCATGAAGACCGCCGCCCTGCGTCAGGCGCTCGATGCCGGGCGCTATGATGCGGCGATCGGCGGGGCGCGGCGCGACGAGGAGAAGTCCCGCGCCAAGGAGCGCGTGTTCTCGCACCGCAATATTTCCCATGCATGGGACCCCAAGAACCAGCGGCCCGAGCTGTGGCGCGTGTTCAATACGCGGCTCAATCCCGGGGAGAGCATGCGGGTGTTCCCGATCTCCAATTGGACCGAGCTCGACGTGTGGACCTATATCTACGCGGAAAATATCCCGATCGTGCCGCTCTATTTCGCCAAGCCGCGTCCGGTGGTGGATCGCTCCGGAACGCTGATCATGGTCGACGATGACCGCCTGCCGTTCGAGGCAGGAGAAGCACCCCGGACCGAGACCGTGCGGTTCAGGACGCTCGGCTGCTATCCGCTGACCGGCGCCATCCGGTCCACTGCAGCCGATCTGCCCTCCATTATCATGGAAATGCAGGCGAGCCGCACGTCAGAGCGTGAGGGCAGGCTGATCGACAGCGATTCCGCCGGCTCCATGGAGAAGAAAAAGCAGGAAGGGTATTTCTGAACATGTCCCTCGCCATGGTAAGCCCCAACACCGATCTCGATCTCTGGCTGGCGCAGCAGACAGACAAGTCGCTGCTCCGCTTCCTGACCTGCGGCAGTGTCGATGATGGGAAGTCCACGCTGATCGGGCGGCTGCTGTTTGACAGCCAGCAGGTGCTGGACGATCAGCTCGCCAGCCTCAAGAAGGAAAGCCGCAATCGCAGTGTGGGTGCGGAGGGGATCGACTTTTCTCTGCTGGTGGACGGGCTTCAGGCCGAGCGCGAGCAGGGCATTACCATCGACGTGGCCTATCGCTTTTTTGCCACGGACAAGCGCAAATTCATCGTGGCGGATACGCCCGGGCATGAGCAGTACACGCGCAATATGGCGACCGGCGCCTCCAATGCCGATCTGGCGCTGGTGTTGGTCGATGCGCGAAAAGGCCTGCTTACACAGACACGGCGGCACAGTTTCATTCTCTCTCTGATCGGGGTGAAGCATGTGGTCCTGGTGATCAACAAGATCGACCTTGTCGGCTACGATCAGGCGGTGTTTGACGGCATCGAGGCGGAGTATCGGCGCTTTGCCGAAGGTCTGGGGTTCGAGACGCTGCATGTGGTTCCGGTGTCGGCGCTGGCGGGCGATAATATCCTCACCAGCAGCCCGCAGACGCCCTGGTTCTCGGGCGTGCCGCTTGTGCCCTATCTCGAGGGCATCGACGTGGCTGGGGACCCGGCTGAAAGCCCGCTCCGGTTTCCGGTGCAATGGGTCAACCGGCCCAATCTCGATTTCCGTGGGTTTTCGGGGACGGTGGCGTCTGGCTCGGTCGCGGTGGGCGATGAAGTGCTGGTCGCGGCCTCGCGAAAACCGGCCTTGGTGTCGCGTATCGTGACCATGGACGGGGATCGGCGGCGGGCAGGGGCCGGGGAGGCAGTGACGCTGGTGCTCGATCGCGAGATCGATGTGTCGCGCGGCGATGTGCTGTCGCATCCCGGAGCGACGCCGGAATATTCCAACCAGTTTCAGGCGAAGATCGTCTGGATGGGGGAAGAGCCGGCGTATCAGGGGCGGTCCTATCTCCTCAAGGTCGGGACGCAGCTGGTGCCGGCGACCATCACGTCCATCAAATTCCGCACCAATGTGAATACGCTCGAGCGAGCACCGGCGACGCGGCTTGAACTCAACGAAGTGGGCACGGTGACGATCGCCACCGACCGTCCCTTCGCCTTCGACGCCTATGCTGCAAATCCGGTGACAGGCGGCTTCATCCTGATCGACCGGCTGAGCAATGCGACGCTTGGGGCCGGGACGATCGAATTCGGCCTGCGCCGGGCGCAGAACCTGAGCTATCAGTCGTTCGACGTGAACCGGCAGGTGCGCGCCGAAATGAAAGGGCAGGAGGCGCGGATCGTCTGGTTCACCGGGCTCTCCGGATCGGGCAAGTCGAGCATTGCGAACCTGCTCGAAAAACGGCTCACAGCCGAGGGGCGGCACGCCTATATCCTCGATGGCGACAATGTCCGGCACGGGCTCAATAAGGATCTCGGTTTTACCGAAGCGGCGCGTGTCGAGAATATTCGCCGTGTGGCCGAGGTCGCGAAGCTGATGGCGGACGCCGGGCTGATCGTCCTCGTGTCGTTCATTTCGCCCTTCGAGAAGGAACGACGTCTGGCGCGGGAAATCGCCGGCGACATCACGTTCTCCGAGGTGTTTGTCGATACACCGCTGGAGGTGTGCGAGGCGCGGGACCCTAAGGGACTCTACAAGCGGGCGCGGGCAGGCGAGATCAAGAACTTTACCGGGATCGACTCGCCGTTCGAAGCGCCAACCACGCAGGAACTGGTGCTGCATGGGGCACTCGCCGAGCCGGCGGAACTGGCCGAGGAGCTCTATGGCTGGCTGAAAATCTGATGGTCAGGGCGGGGTGCCGAGACGGTCGCTGCCGGGCAGGGCGGCGAAGTCGGTCTGGTCGATGTCGCGCAGGGTCTTCATGAGCAGCCCGCGGAAGATGGGCTCCTTCTCGTCGCGGTAGCCAACGATGCGGGGCGCGCCGTTGATCTTGCAGACGAGCGAGGCATTGAGTGCCAGCGTCATCTCGGGTCGCATGAGCTCGAGGGCGCGCGCACCCGGGCCGACGATGAGAATGTCAGACGGGTCGTAGAGCGCCAGCATACGGCTCAGGCCGTAGCCGATGGCGCGGCCGGCCAGATTGAAGGCGTGGGTGGCGGCGCGATCGCCTGCCTCGGCGCGCTGCATCAACGCGTCGTACTGGGCCGCCGGAACCGAAGCGGCCGGTTGCGTGCTTTCGGGCACGGAATAGGCATTGCGGAGGACACCGTAATCGGCCGCATAGGCCTCGATGCAACCCTTCATGCCGCACCGGCAGAGCGCGCCATTGGGGGCGTGGTTCATGTGGCCGAATTCGGTCGCGCCTTCATCGCCGCGCCCCATGATCTGCCCGCGAAAGGTCATGCCCATGGCGACGGTGGAACCGATGAACACGGTGGCGACGCTTTCGGCGTGGAGGTCCGGGTCGAGCCAGCGCACGCCCTCGGCCAGCAACCGGCCCCGTTTGTGGAGGGTTACGGGTAGACCCAGGTCCTCGGACAATTGCCCGGCAAAGGGGGCTCCGGCGAGATGGGGAATTGGTGACCAGCGGAGGCCACGGACATCGCGCTCGAGAATGCCCTGAACCGAAATGGCCACGCGGCGAAGGGCGGTGCTGGCGGTGGGATTGCGGCCCATGAGATGGGCCATGCGCTCGGCACAGAAGAGGTCGGGTGGGGTTTCTGCAAAGGTCGTCGGGGTTATCGGGCTCTCGATACGGTCGACAAGAACACCGCCGTAATCGACCAGCGACAGGCGGACGCGGTTGACGTCGATCTCGAACAGGGCCGCATAAGCAGTGGTGCGACGGAAGTGGATATTGGTAGGGGGACGACCTCGGGCCCTGCCGTCCGGCCGCTCGCCGGGCAGTTCCTCGACGAGGCCCTGAACCAGCAGGTCGGCCATGATTGCGGTGATGCTGGCGTGGCTGAGCCCGGTGAGACTGGCGAGGGCGGTCCGCGACTGAGGCCCCTGTCGGCGCAGACCGTCAAGGACCAGTCCCCGGTTTTGACGCCGGACGCTGTCGCTATCGCTGACGGTTCGCGTCACACCTTACTCTCCTGCCAGCGTCCTTAGTCACAAAGCTTGCCACACTGCGCAAACTTGGCGTGTGCCAGGGTCCCAAAATCACGTTGACATGTTACGCGGCGGCGTGCGAGGTCTTTTTTCGAGCATTGAAATTAATGCTCAAGCGAGGCCGGCTTGCCCTGGAGGGGGTGGAGTGCGGTCATGCGAGGTGGGCAGCGACCTGCCCTTGGGAGGACAACATGAACAAGTTTTTGGCGGTCTTGCTAGCCACGACCGTAATGACCGGCGCCGTTGTTGCGCAGGATGAAATCGTCATTGGCGTTTCCTGGAATAACTTCCAGGAAGAACGCTGGAAAACCGATGAGGCCGCCATCAAGGGCGTGCTCGACGCGGCCGGCGCCAAGTATATCTCCGCCGACGCACAGTCGTCTGCTTCCAAGCAGCTGACCGACATCGAAAGCCTGATCAGCCAGGGCGCTGACGCCATCATTGTCCTCGCGCAGGATAGTGAAGCAGTCGGCCCTGCCGTGGCGGCCGCTGTTGCAGAAGGCATTCCGGTGGTCGGCTATGACCGCCTCATCGAGAACCCGGATGCGTTCTACCTGACCTTCGACAACAAGGAAGTCGGGCGTCTGCAGGCGGCTGGTGTCGCTGCCGTCGTTTCCGAAGGCAATTTTGTCTTCATCAAGGGCAATTCGGCTGACCCCAATGCGGACTTCCTCTTCGAAGGCCAGATGGAAGTGCTGCAGGCCGGCATCGATTCCGGCAAGATCAAGAATGTTGGCGAAGCCTATACAGACAACTGGAACCCGGAAGTCGCCCAGGCGAACATGGAACAGTTCCTGACCGCCAATAACAACGAAGTCGACGCTGTCGTTGCGTCCAATGACGGTACAGCTGGTGGCGCCATTGCGGCGCTCGCCGCACAGGGGCTCGCCGGCTCGGTTCCGGTCTCGGGCCAGGACGGCGACCATGCTGCGCTCAACCGCATCGCGCTCGGCACGCAGACCGTGTCGGTCTGGAAGGACGCTCGCGAACTCGGCAAAAAGGCCGCTGAAGTGGCTCTCGAGCTCGCCGGCGGCAAGGCCCTTGGCGAAGTGACCGGCGTCGTGCCGTTCGCTGGTGGGCCGAAGGGCGTTGAAATGAACGCTTTCTTCATCGCTCCGGTGGCCGTGACCAAGGACAATCTCAACGTCGTTATCGACGCCGGCTGGGTGTCCAAGGATGTGGTCTGCCAGGGCGTTGCTGCTGGCTCGGTGGCCGCCTGTAACTAAGGCCGAAACCATATAGACTGGTTCAAAAGTGCCGCGGCGTTCGCGCTGCGGCACTTCTGTAGCCGGATCGCGCCTCGACACTGCCGGGGCGGCTTCTACGGGAGACTTTGATGGCCGAGCAGCACGCCATGACACCCCCCGCGCATCCGAGCAGCTTTGCGCAACGTCCACTTCAGCGTTTTCTGATTGCCACGGAAGTCGATACTCGTCTTCTCGGCATGATCGGCGCGCTCGCGATCATCTGGATCGGCTTCAACATATTCTCTGGCGGCCTGTTCCTCACGCCGCGCAACCTCTGGAACCTGTCGGTACAGACGGCGTCTGTTGCCGTGATGGTCACCGGGATGGTGCTGGTCATCGTCACGCGCAATATCGACCTGTCGGTCGGCTCGATCCTCGGGCTCGTCGGCATGGTGATGGGGGTGATGCAGACGCAGATCCTGCCGGTGCAGCTGGGCCTTGGGCTCGGGCATCCGATGATCTGGATCCTGTCGCTGGCCAGTGGCCTCGCGGTCGGCATGGGCATCGGCGCGCTGCAGGGCAGCATTATCGCCTATCTCAAGGTACCGGCCTTCATCGTTACGCTGGGCGGGTATCTCGTGTGGCGCGGCGCGGCCTGGTGGGTGACCATGGGGCGCACGGTGGCGCCTATGGATTCGACCTTTCAACTGATGGGTGGCGGCCCGGCCGGCGCCATCGGGGCGACCTGGAGCTGGGCAGTGGCGGCAATTGCCTGTGCGGCGATCGTGCTCGGCCTCTATCTCGGGCGTCGCCAGCGGCAGCGCTTCAATTTTCCGCAGCGTCCGCTCTGGGCCGAGATTGCCCTGGCGGTGATCGGCTGCGGCGCGACCATCGGTGCAGTCTGGGTTGCCAATTCCTATCCCTGGCCGGTCCGTATCGCTGAGAACTATGCGACGGCCCAGGGCATTCCAGTGCCCGAAGGTGGCCTCTTTATCGCCCATGGCATCGCCACCCCCGTGTTGATCGCCCTTGGCGTTGGCGTGGTCATGGCATTCCTGACCTCGCGGACCCGCTTTGGCCGCTATGTCTATGCGATGGGCGGCAATCCCGAGGCGGCCGAACTGGCCGGTATCAATACGCGCTGGGTGACGGTCAAGATCTTCATGATCATGGGCGCGCTCTGCGCCATCGCGGCGGCAATCTCGAGCGCCCGCCTCAATGCAGCAACCAATGCACTGGGCACGCTGGACGAGCTTTATGTGATCGCGGCAGCCGTTATCGGCGGGACGTCACTTGCGGGCGGCGTGGGCACGATCGCAGGGGCGCTGCTCGGGGCGCTGGTGATGCAGTCGCTGCAGTCCGGCATGGTGCTGATGGGGATGGACAGTCCCCTGCAGTCGATTGTCGTTGGTATCGTTTTGGTGTTCGCGGTGTGGCTCGACACGCTCTACCGCCGAAACAAGCACTAGGGAGTCCGTAGATGTTGGACACCAATACTCCGCTTGTCGAAATGACGGATATTTCGATCGCCTTTGGCGGGATCAAGGCCGTGGACCATGCGTCGATCAGCCTGCACCGGGGCGAAGTCGTGGGCCTGCTTGGCCATAACGGCGCGGGCAAGTCGACCCTGATCAAGATCCTTTCCGGCGCCTATCGCCGTGACGCCGGCGAAATCCGGATCAATGGCGAAGCTGCCACGATCAACAATCCGCGCGATGCCAAGGCCTATGGCATTGAGACGATTTACCAGCAGCTCGCCGTGGCCGACAATGTCGACGCAGCCGCAAACCTGTTCCTCGGTCGCGAGATCACGACGGCGCTTGGCACGCTGGATGACGCGGCCATGGAGTCCCGGGCCCGCGAAGTCATGGGGCGCCTCAACCCGAACTTCCGCCGGTTCAAGGAGCCGGTTAAGGCGCTGTCCGGTGGGCAGCGGCAGTCGGTGGCCATTGCCAGGGCCATCCTGTTCAACGCGCGCATCCTGATCATGGATGAGCCGACGGCCGCGCTGGGGCCGCAGGAAACGGCGCAGGTGGGCGAGCTGATCAAGCAGCTCAAATCCGATGGCATCGGCATCTTCCTCATCAGCCACGATATCCACGACGTCTTCGACCTCGCGGACCGGGTCGTGGTGATGAAGAACGGGTTGGTCGTCGGATCAGCGCGCACGTCGGACGTCACCAAGGACGAGGTGCTGGGCATGATCATCATGGGCAAGGTGCCGGCGGCAGCGGTACCGGGGCCCGGCGCCATCGTCTGACTGGTCAGCCCAGAGAGCAGGGACTATCCTCCCGTGCGGGGGGATAGTTTCCGTGCTGAGATCATCGCGCCATAGCTCATTCTACCTCGCGGCTGGGGCCGGCGTCATCGCCGCCCTGGCGACGGCGCTGGTCACGCCGACCCAGGCGTTGCTCTGGGGGTCGAACAGCTTCTTTGCGGTCTATCTCGTGCTCAGCCTCGTTCGCTTTGCGCGGGCAAGCGCACCCTTCCTGCAACGGCACGCCGAGAGCGAGGATGCTCCGGCGTGGATCTTGTTCGTGGTGACGCTGGCTGTGGTTGGCGCATCGCTGGTGTCGCTGTTCCTGCTGATGGCTGGAGAGGGGCCCGGGTCGCTGCAGTCCATCGCCACAATGGTCTCTGTTCCCCTCGGCTGGCTGACTGTCCATGCCATGGCCGCGCATCATTATGCCTATGAATATTATTCAGGCGCGTCGCATCACGAGGAACAAAAGGGCGGCCTCCAGTTTCCACTGAAGGGGCAGCCGGATGGACTGGCATTCTTGTACTTTGCCTATGTGATCGGCATGACCGCCCAGGTTGCGGATGTGGCAGTGACCTCGCGGCGCATGCAGCAGCTGGTGCTCCTGCACGGCATATTTTCGTTCTTTTTCAACACGGTCATCGTCGCGGCGACGGTGAATGTGGTCGTGTCGCTTTAGCGGGGCGAGGTTTCCCTCCGTGAAGATCAGCCGACTAAGTAACTGCTGCGAAACGATATCCCTGAGCGCCGACTAGCTCCGTTCGCTGGATAGCTCTATGCAGGGCCGATCTTTTTGGGAGGCACACATGAGCGACATTCTTCACCCCTTGAGCAAGCTGGTTTCTGAAGGCTGGGAGATCATTTCGTCTTCGTCGCCGCTCGATACTCTTGGCCAGCCGATCCATTCGGTCCTGTTGCGGCGAGACGGGGAACACAAGTTTCTGACGGTGCGCAAGAAGCTGATCGGCAAGCAGCCGGAAGTCCACGAATTCGACGTTTGATCGGATTGAGCGGGGGGCGGGCAGATTGCCGGTTGCACTTGCCGCAGGCTATGCCACCCTCAGACCAATCGAATCTAAGCCTTGGAGAATGCCAATGAAAACCCGCGCCGCAGTTGCGTTCCAGGCCGGAAAGCCGCTCGAAATCGTCGAGGTTGATCTCGAAGGCCCCAAGGTCGGCGAAGTTCTGATCGAGATCAAGGCCACCGGTCTCTGCCACACCGACGATTTTACCCTGTCTGGCGCCGACCCCGAAGGCATCTTCCCGGCTATTCTCGGCCATGAAGGCGCCGGCGTCGTGGTCGATGTCGGCCCCGGTGTGACTTCGGTGAAAAAGGGCGATCACGTCATCCCGCTCTACACGCCCGAATGCCGTGAGTGCTATTCCTGCCGTTCCGGCAAGACCAATCTCTGCACCTCGATCCGCGCGACGCAGGGGCAGGGGCTCATGCCCGATGGCACTTCGCGCTTCTCGTTCGAAGGCAAGCCGATTTATCACTACATGGGCTGCTCGACCTTTTCGAACTACACCGTGCTGCCGGAAATCGCTGTCGCCAAGATCGACGCCTCGGCTGCCTTCGACAAGGTCTGCTACGTCGGTTGCGGCGTGACGACCGGTATCGGCGCAGTGATCAACACGGCAAAGGTGGAGATCGGCGCGACCGCAGTGGTGTTCGGCCTCGGCGGCATTGGCCTCAACGTGATCCAGGGCCTGCGTCTGGCCGGCGCGGACATGATCATCGGGGTTGATATCAACAACGACAAGAAGGCCTGGGGCGAGCGCTTCGGCATGACGCATTTCGTCAATCCGAAGGAGATCGAGGGCGACGTCGTTCCCTATCTCGTCAATCTGACCAAGCGTCGTGGCGACCTGATCGGTGGCGCGGACTACACGTTCGATTGCACCGGCAACACCACCGTCATGCGCCAGGCGCTTGAAGCCAGCCATCGCGGCTGGGGCAAGTCCGTGGTGATCGGCGTGGCCGGAGCGGGCAAGGAAATCTCGACGCGTCCATTCCAGCTGGTCACCGGCCGGACCTGGATGGGCACGGCCTTCGGCGGCGCCAAGGGCCGCACCGATGTTCCAAAGATCGTCGACTGGTACCTCGACGGCAAGATCGAGATCGACCCGATGATCACCCACACGCTGCGTCTCGAAGACATCAACAAGGGCTTCGAGATGATGCATTCGGGCGAGAGCATCCGAAGCGTCGTCGTCTACTAAGGTTTTTTGCCGCCTTTCCGGACGGCTTCCAGCCCCCGGCCGAGCATTTTGCACACGCGCGTTGGTCGCGTGTGCATCTCCATCTTGACTTCGGAAGAGAAACTCCCGAAAAGCCCGGACAGAGGCCACGTGGCGGAGTGGTTACGCAGCGGATTGCAAATCCGTGTACTCCGGTTCAATTCCGGACGTGGCCTCCATCGATCTCCTCGCCAAGCCTGCGGTCAGATCACCTTCCGTTACATTGTCGTGGTTCCCCGGACCGTTTTGACGTGGCCTTTTGGCCGCGTGACCTCGGGTTTCCGGGCTGGCGTTGGCCGGCTGGTGGCTCTGATGACTTGCACGTCGTCTCGGCGAGCGATATTCACGGCCATCATATGAACACGAGCCGGGGTGTGGTCTTGACCGACTTCAACGTCGAACGCACAGCCATGGTGGACAGCCAGTTGCGCACAAATGGCGTGCTGGATGTGCGCGTCTTGTCAGCGTTCCTGCGCGTGCCACGGGAGAATTTTGTTCCCGATGCACGCCGGGCCGTCGCCTATATCGACAGCATCCAGCCCCTCGGTGTGGCCGGTCGGAGCATGGGCTCGCCCGCGACACTCGGCCGAATGCTGCAGCTTGCGGAAGTTCAGGCCAGTGATTCGGTGCTCGATATCGGGACCGGGCTCGGTTACAGCGCCGCCATTCTGTCGCTGGTGGCCAAAAATGTTGTGGCCATCGAACCCGATGCTGGGCTCGCAGCCGCGGCAACCCGCAATCTGTCGGAACTGGGTTTCGGCAATGTTGGTGTAATCGAGAGCGAAGATGCTCTTCCCGAGCAGGCGAGGTTCGATGTCATCCATATCGGATGGAGCGTGCCTGAGGTGCCGAAGGTCTTGCTGGATCGACTTAATCCGGGTGGGCGTCTGGTTGCGGTGATCGGATCCGGGCGAATTGGCGTCACTAGTCTTTATGTCAGTGCGGAGGGCGGCGTGACGGCACGTGCAGAGTTTGACGCACATCTGCCCTTTCAGCCAAATCGCCCATTGATTCAGGATTTCGTATTCTAGTAGGCGTAAGAATGTTGCTTGGCGGCCACGCCGCCGGGTGAACGAGGCGTAAATCGAGTGTATGTGTTGTCCACGCGGGTTGTTAACAGTACCACGTGGGCATAAGGGTGAAGTGTTAATGGCCGGGGTGGTGACGTTGCAGAATATGATCAAGTCGAGCTTGATAGCCATGATGTTGGCCGCTGCGTCTGTCGGTGCGGCGCAGGCGCAATCCATCACTCAGGCTTTGACCGCCGCTTATGACCATGCGCCCGACCTGCAGTCGGCGCTTCTCTCGGCAAAATCATCGGCTGAAGGCATCGCCCAAGCACAGTCGCGCAAGCTGCCAACAATCGGTGCGTCGATTGCCGGAAATCAGCAGTTTAGCCTGATCGGCGGTAACTGGAATACACCCAGCTCGATCACAACGGGCATCAGCTACAACCAGACCATTTTTGACAATTACCGGACCGAAGCGCAGATCGAAGCCGCCCGTGCCGCTGCCGAGGTCGCAGAATACCAGATCCGCAACACCGAGCAGAATGTGCTGCTTTCGGTGGTGCAGGCCTATATGTCCGTCCTGACCGACCGCCAGCTGGTGGCACTGCGGGAGGAGAACATTCAGTTCTTCCAGGCGCAGCTGCAGTCCGCGCGAGATCGTCTGGAAGTGGGCGAGGGCACGCGTATCGACGTGGCACAGGCAGAGGCACGCCTCGCCCAGGGGCAGGCGTCCTATCGCGCCTCCGTCAGCAGCCTTGAAGTCAGCCAGGCGACCTTCCAGCGCTATGTCGGCGCCCGTCCGCAGAATCTCTCGCCAGGACACAATTACGCAAAGCTGATCCCCGCCGGTCTTGAGACCGCGATTGCCGAGGCCGAAGTCGGTCATCCTGCAATCCTTATGTCCAAGGCGGCTATTCGGGCCGCTCAGGCCGGTTCCGACGCGGCTGAGGCCGCTTTCGGTCCGACGGCCACGATCAATGGGCAGGTCGGGTCGCGGTGGAGTGGGACTTCGGGGCTTATGTCCCAAGACGGGCTGAGCGGTCAGGTTGGCTTCCAGGTCACTGTGCCGCTTTATGCCGGTGGTGCTCTGGGCTCGAGCGTCCGCAAGGCCAATCTCGACCAGGTGAAAACTGAAGTCGACGCCATGGCAGCCTATGATCGCGTCCGCGAGGCCGTGATCACTGCATGGGCTGGCATCCAGAGTGCGGAAGCACAGATTCAGGCGGCCCAGGCTGCCGTTGCTGCCGGTTCGACCGTTCTCGAAGGCGTTGTTCAGGAGCGCGACCTCGGTACGCGCACCACGCTCGACGTGCTGAATTCCCAGGCAGAATTGACCAGCGCTCGTGAAGGCCTGATCAACGCGTCCACAAATAAAGTCATCGCGACTTTTTCGCTCCTGTCTGCAATGGGTCGCCTGACGGCCAGTGATCTCGGCCTGCCGGTCGTGGTCAAGTCGGCCGTCAACTACACCCAGACTGTCGATGATGTCTGGCAGGAATTGCGCACTGTTGCGGATTAGTCTGAAGGCACACCTCGTTATTGTATGGCCGGGCTCAGTCCCGGCCATTATTTTTTGGGGATGTTCGTCCCTTGCTCGAGTGAGCGATTCCTAACGGCGCCTTAACGAGTTAAGCTGTTCGTAACGAATCGGTCGGCCTGGATGCGGGTCCTGGCCTTCGCTTTGCGGATACGTAAGAGGCACAAATGAACAAGCCGGCCCCCAAAGAACCGTCAATGGACGAAATTCTGTCGTCCATCCGTCAGATTATTGCGGACGACGACGAGGCGCCGGCGCCCCGTCGCCCGTCACTGCACACTGCCATTGATCCGATGGAAGCCACGCCAGTGCCGCTCGCCGAGGATGAGCCCCTGGCGCTCTCTGCCGAGCAGATCGTTTCTGAAGCAGAGCCTGTGTCCAGCTTTGGTTTCGAGGCTCTCCTGGCCGATGCCGAGCGGGAAGCAGCCGCGCCAGAACTGGTTGTGGCCGATGACGTCAGCTTTATCGCGGACATCGATGATGCCGTGGAAGCTGAATTGCCCACATTCAATCCCGCGCCTGAAACCATTGTCGAGCCCGAAACTGTGGCCGACGAGGAGCCTGTTGTTGCCATGTTGCATGCCGTAAAGTCCGACACAGATCTGGAAAATGCCTTCGCTCCAGAGGCGTTTGACACCGGTCTTTCCTCCATCTCCGAGGCTGCGCCGCTTCCGGATGCAACGCTGAGCGCCGAAATCGCCGAAGGCCTGCTCGAGCCGGCGACCAAGGCTGCGGTCCGTAGCTCGATCGGCAAGCTCAATGCTGCCGGTATCGGCGTCGTGCCATCGCCTGCGCTTGGTAATGGCAGCGCGACCATCGAGTCGATGATCCGCGACATGCTGCGCCCCATGCTCAAGGAATGGCTGGATGAAAACCTGCCGTCCGTCGTTGAGCGGATGGTGGAGAAGGAAATTTCGCGCGTTTCTCGCGGCGAATAGTCTTCTGGCCGGCGGGAAGGGGATTTCCTTCCTCCGGCGCAGTTGACCCTGCGCTCCGCTTTTGATTGAAGTCTGATACCCGTTTTTCGGCCCGCCATGTCTCACCTGGCGGGTCAATGCTGTTGTGAGTGATCCGATGCTTGAAAAGACTTACGAGCCCGCAGCGGTCGAGAGCCGCATCTACGAGGCCTGGCTCGAGGCCAAGGCCTTCGCAGCGGGCGCTGGGGCAAAGCCAGGCGCCGAGACCTTCACCATCGTTATTCCGCCGCCCAATGTCACGGGCTCGCTGCATATCGGCCACGCCCTCAACAATACGGTGCAGGACATCCTCGTCCGCTTCAACCGCATGTTGAAGAAGGACGTGCTCTGGCAGCCGGGCACGGACCACGCCGGCATTGCCACGCAGATGATCGTCGAGCGCCAGCTTGCCGAAAAACAGCTCGACCGTCGCAGCATGGGCCGCGACAAGTTCATCGAGCGCGTCTGGGAGTGGAAGGGCGAGAGCGGCGGCACAATCATGAATCAATTGAAGCGCTTGGGCGCTTCGGCTGATTTTTCGCGCGAGCGGTTCACCATGGGCGCCAATGGCGCGCCGGACGACCAGATGGTCCGCGCCGTCACCAAGGTGTTCGTTGAACTGCACAAGCGCGACCTCATCTATCGCGCCAAGCGCCTGGTGAACTGGCACCCGGGTCTTGAGACCGCGATCTCGGACCTTGAGGTGGAGAATATCGAGGTCAAGGGCCACATGTGGCACCTGCGTTATCCGTTGGCGGATGGCGTGACCTATCAGTTCCCGATCAAGGACGAAGAGGGCAATGTCACGGGCGAGGAAACTCGCGACTACATCATCGTCGCGACGACGCGCCCGGAAACCATGCTGGGCGACGTTGCTGTCGCCGTGCATCCGGAAGACGAGCGGTATCAGGGGCTTATCGGCAAGTTTGTGGATCTGCCGCTGGTGGGTCGCCGCATTCCCGTGATTGCCGACGAATATGCCGATCCGGCGCTCGGTACCGGCGCGGTCAAGATCACGCCTGCGCATGATTTCAACGACTTCGAGGTTGGTGCACGTGCCGGCATCGAGCCCATAAACGTGTTCACCACGCGCGGCGCCATCGTCGATGAAGAGTTCGTACCCGCCAAGTACCGCGGCCTCGACCGCTTCGAGGCGCGCAAGGCGATCATCGCCGATCTGACTGCCATTGCTGAAGAAAATCCGATCCGCGGCCTCGATCACATCGAGGACAAGAAGATCATGGTGCCGCATGACGAGAAGTCCAAGCTCGTCGTCATCGAGCCGTTCCTGACCGACCAGTGGTGGGTGAAGGCCGATGTTCTGGCGCAGCCGGCGCTGGCTTCAGTGCGCGAAGGCCGCACAAAATTCGTGCCGCAGCAGTACGAAAACACCTATTTCGCCTGGCTCGAAAACATCAAGCCGTGGTGCATTTCGCGCCAGCTATGGTGGGGTCACCAGATCCCGGCCTGGTATGGCCCGGACAATGAAGCCTTTGTGGCGTATGACGAAGCTGAAGCCACGGCACTGGCTGAGAAGCACTATGGCAAGCCGGTCGAGCTGACCCGCGACCCCGACGTGCTCGACACCTGGTTCTCTTCGGCATTATGGCCGTTCTCGACCCTCGGTTGGCCGGATGAGACGCCGGAGCTGGCGCGCTATTACCCGAACAGCGTGTTGGTCACGGGCTTTGACATCATCTTCTTCTGGGTTGCCCGCATGATGATGATGGGTCTGGAATTCCTCGACAAGGAGCCGTTCCACACCGTCTACATGCACGCTCTCGTCCGCGACGAGAAGGGCCAAAAGATGAGCAAAACCAAGGGGAACGTGATCGATCCTCTCAAGCTCGTCGACGAATACGGTGCTGACGCGACCCGATTTACGCTGGCCGCCATGGCCGCGCAGGGCCGTGACCTCAAGCTGGCGATCAGCCGCGTTGAGGGCTACCGCAATTTCGTGACCAAGATCTGGAACGCGGCCCGCTTCCTCGAAATGAACGAAGCGCGGCGCGTTGAGGGCTATGACCCCAAGGCCAACACGCTGGCGCTCAATCGCTGGATCGTCGGCTCGACCGTTCGCGCGATGGCTTCTGTGCGCCAAGGCATTGAAGATTATAAGTTTAATGAGGCTGCCAACTCGGCCTATGACTTTGTCTGGGGCACGTTCTGCGACTGGTTCGTGGAGTTCGCCAAGCCGGTGTTCAATGGCGAAGACGAGGCTGCGAAGGCCGAGACGCGGGCGACTGCAGCCTGGGCGCTCGACCAGATCCTCATCATGCTGCACCCGATGATGCCCTTCGTTACCGAAGAGCTTTGGGCGGAGACCGGCAAGTTTGGTCCGGCACGTGATAACCTTCTGATCCTGACAGAATGGCCGGAATTCCAAGGACTTGAGGACGTTGCGGCAGATGCCGAGCTGGCATGGCTGATCGAGGTGATCTCCAATGTCCGTTCGGTGCGTGCGGAAATGAATGTTCCGGCGAGCGCCAAGCTGCAGCTGGTGGTGACCGGGGCTGGTGAGGAAACGCTTCGCCGTCTCGTCGGTGGCACCTCACTGATCACCCGCCTAGCGCGTCTCGAAGAGATCACGCCGCAGTCCGAAGTGCCTGGTGAATCTGCACAATTTGTCGTCGGCGATGCCAATTTCGCTCTGCCGCTGGCCGGCGTTATCGATCTCACGGTCGAGAAGGCGCGCCTGCAGAAGGATGTTGGCAAGCTCGACGCCGAGATAGCCCAGATCGACAAGAAGCTGGGGAATGAGCAGTTTGTTGCCAAGGCGCCTGAAGAGGTGATCGAGGAACAGAAGGCTCGTCGCGAAGCGGCAATTGACCGTCGCGACCGCATCAAGGCGGCGCTTGTGCTGCTCTGATCGTATCAATCAATGAGCCCCTCTCGCGTCAGCGCGAGAGGGGAGTTGGTTAGCAGACTGTTAGCGTTGACGACGACAAAACGCTAAATTCGGGCCTCGGTGTCATGGAGGCGCGCATAGATACCACCGGCCTCCATGAGCGCCGCGTGGTTCCCTTCTTCCGAAATACCGTCTCTGGTGAGAACGAGGATCCGATCCGCGCGGCGGACGGTGGAGAGCCTGTGGGCGATGACGATTGTCGTTCGGCCCCGGGCGAGATCGAGCAGGGCCGCCTGGACGGCACGCTCGCTGTCATTGTCGAGGGCGCTGGTCGCCTCGTCGAAGATCAGGATCGGCGGGTTTTTCAAAAAGGCCCGTGCGATCGTCAGTCGCTGTTTTTGCCCGCCAGATAGTTTCACCCCGCGCTGGCCGATGTCGGTGTCGTAGCCCTGGGGCAGGGCCATGATGAAATCATGGGCGTTGGCGGAAACGGCGGCGGCGATGATGTCGTCGTCGGTGGCGTCGGGCCGGCCATAGCGCAGATTCTCCCGGACAGTGCCGCTGAAGAGATAGATGTCCTGCTGCACCACGCCCACCATAGTGCGGAGTGAAGCGAGGGGGATATCGCGGATATCCCGGCCATCGATCGAGATTGCGCCGGCATCGACATCGTAAAAGCGCGGGATGAGGGCACAGAGCGTCGACTTGCCGACGCCCGATGGCCCGACGAGGACGACGAACTCGCCGGGGCGGATGGCGAGCGAGAGATTGCTGAGCACCGCCCGATCCTCACCGGGGTAGCGGAAATCGACAGCGTTGAAGGCGATGGACCCCGAAACGTGCTGGAGCGGGCGGGCGTCCGGCCGGTCGATGATATCGGGCTCGACCTCCAGGAGCTCCATGGCGCGGACGAAGCCGGTGTAGCCTTCCTGCCAGAGGCGGATGAAATTATCGAAGCGCTGGATCGGATCGAGCAGGACGCCTACGCAGAGCAGGAGCGTGAGCAGATCTGCCGCTGTCAGTTCGGCCGAGACGATGCGCAGGGCGCCGAGGATGAGAATGGCGATGGTGACGAGCTGGCCGAAAATCTCCATGCCGCTCCAGAGCATGGCCTCGCTGCGATAGCTGTCTTTGCGGCTCTGCAGGAATTTCTGGTTCTCGGCGTCAAAGCGGCGCAGCTCGTCAGCCTCATTGGCAAAGGACTGGACCACCCGAATCCCGCCCAGGGCATCTTCAACCCTTTCATTAATGGCGGCGATCCGCTCCTTGCCGGTGCGCAAGGCAATGCTCATCCGGTGGTTGAAGTGCAGGGCATAAGCGACTGCGAAAGGAATCAAAACCGCGACGCAGGTGCCGACGAGCGGATCGATCCAGAAGATGATGGCCATGGCGCCGAAGAATTTGAGGAGGCCAATGGCCAGGTCCTCGGGGCCGTGGTGGAAGAGCTCGCCGAGCCAGAGCGAGTCATTGCTGATGCGGCTCATCAACTGGCCGGTGCGCTGCCGGTCGTAGAAACTGAACGACAGTTTCTGGACATGGTCGAAGAGCTCGTGGCGGACCTGCGCCTCGATGCGGGCGCCCATGGCGTGGCCCTGATAGTCGACGAAATAGGTGGCCAGCGCCTGGACCACGACGACGACAAACATGATTGCGCCGAGGGTGAAGAGGCGCGCTGCGGCGTCGGGCGATGCGGCGAGCGCCGGCAGGTGAGAGACCAGGTAATTGGCGATGAGCGGCATGGCGATGGCCGTGCCGGCGACAAGGATGGCGCAGGTCAACACCGCCGCCATGAGCGGCAGGTGCGGGCGATAATAGGAAAGGAAGCGCCTTGCGCGCAGGTTCGCCCGGGTCCGCTCAGCCGGGTCGGCAGCGCGGAAGGCGGAGAAGAGGCGGAAGAGGGCGCTAGTGCGGGTGCTGCGCTCCCCGGATGAGGATTTCGGATGCATGTACGATCATGTCCTGATGGCGGATCTGGGCTGCGGCTTGGGACAGGATCGTTTTCATCTCGGGTTCCCCTGGGAGAGTGAATGGGCGGGAGTATGGGAGGGGTTGGCAGGGCTGACAAGCCGAGCAGGGGGGTCTGGGCGCGGATGTGACGATTCCGCAACAGGCGGCGTGATTCACGTGCCGCGTGATGACTGTCAATGATTTGGCGATGTTTCCCGCCACAATCTGTCCCTAAACAAAAGCAGGCATTCGGGGGCGACTGCCAGCAGCAAGGGGCCACTTTTCGGCGTGGCCAAGCTCGTACTCGCCCAGAAAATGTTGAATTCGGCGGATTCCGCCAGATCGTGGTGAGCGCGTGCGTAACAAGGCGTCAATTTCAAGCACTGGACGATGGCCGCATAAGAAGAATTCTGCGCGCATCTCTGTGAGCGGTTCGGCTCAAATCCTGCCGCAATGCGCGTTTACCTCTTCTTCATACTTTGCTTGGCTCAGCGCGCAGTTGAGGGCAAGCTCATCACAGAAACAGACGGGCGAGGCTCCCCTGCGGGCCGCCCTGACGGCATTCCGAGGAGTGCCGACATCGAAATCCGCCCATTCGAGGATGGGCAAAAGGAGTAATATGCGGACCACGCCGGTGAATAGCCTGGCTTCCGCAGTGGCCGGTTTTGCGTTTGCCGCAATGGCATTGGTGCTTCCCGCACAGGCGCAGACGGCAGCTGACGCTGCGCTGGAACTTGCCAATATGCTCGATGGGGCAGGTGGTGGCGTGTCCGGCGATGCCTATCTTTCCGCACTGGAAAATGCGGCTGCGGCGGGTCAGCCGATGGCCATGTGGCAGCTCGGGACGATGTATGAGAACGGGGAAGGCGTCGCCAAGGACCCGGCGCGCGCCTTTGGCTATTTCGCGCAGATCGCCAACCAGCATGCCGATGCGGCGCCGCGCGGCGTGGAATCCGACATTGTCGCCCAGTCTTTCGTCAAGGTCGGCGATTATTATCGCCAGGGCGTGCCGGATGCCGGTATTCCCGCCGATATCGAGCGGTCGCATGCGCTGCTGCTGCATGCCGCGACCTATTTCGGCGATGCCGATGCGCAATATCGCGTCGGGCTGCTCTATTCGCAGGAAGACGGGCTGGGTGTGAGCCCGCTGCAGAGCGCCCGCTGGTTTTCGCTGGCGGCTCGCAAGGGCCATTGCGCCGCCCAGGCACGTCTCGGCGACCTGCTATTCAACGGCGTCGACGGGATCGAAGCGCAGCCGGTCGAAGGGCTGATGTGGCTCAACGTCTCGCATGTGCGCTGCGCCGGTACGGCCGAGCAGGCACAGGTGGATGAGCTGCTCAGCCGAGCATCCTCGGTGGCGCGTCCGGAAGACAGGGTGAGCGCCGCGGCCATGGCCGAGAGCATCGCACCGCAGTTTGCCGATTTCTGAGTCTTTTCGGGGACTTGGAGCAGGAACTGAAATCCCCGCGTGAGTGGGGATTTTTTGTTTTTTGGCGGAGTTGCCCCCACCTCTGCGTCGCCAGGGCCTTGTAGCAGTTCTGTGGCTCTCATACCCCCACCCTCGTTCCCTCCCCACAAGGGGGAGGGAGGCGATGGGGCCGATGATCTCGTGGTCAACTACATGGCGACAAACCAGTGTTCGCACACGACGATCAGTGTAACGCCGTCATCACCCGGCTGGTCCGGGTGATCCAGTTTTGGGCGCGATGGATTGCCCGGACGAGCCGGGCAATGACGATGGAGGGGGCGGGGCGGTGTTTTGGGGATAGGGTGAGAGTGCCCCCCACCTCAGCGTTGCCAGGGCCGTGCGGCCCAGCTTTGCTATCCTCCCCCTGGTCAGGGGGAGGAGGCGATGGGGCCGCCAATGTCAGGGGGAGGAGGCGGCGGGGCCGCGGGTGCCTCAGAGACTAAAAGCGCCTTCGACGGGGACGTGGTCGCTGGGCTTGTCCCAGCCGCGGACGTCCTTGTGGACGCTGACGTCGTCGAGGCGGTCGGCGGCCTGGGGGGAGAGGAGAAGGTAGTCGATGCGGATGCCGGCGTTGCGGCGCCAGGCACCGGCCTGGAAATCCCAGAAGGTGAAGGCCTGGTCGGCGTTCACGGCGCGAAGGGCGTCGGTCATGCCGATGTTTTTCAGGGCGCGGAAACGTTCAAGGCTTTCCGGGCGGTAGAGGGCGTCGCCCCACCAGGCGGCGGGGTCGTGGGCATCGATGGGTGCCGGGATGAGGTTAAAATCGCCCATGAGGACGAAGGGCTCTTCCCAGGTGAGGCGTTCTTCCACGAAAGCGTGGAGGCGGTCCATCCAGCGCAGCTTATAGGGGAATTTCTCCGTATCGACCGGGTTCCCATTGGGCAGGTAGATATTGCAGACGCGGACGACGCCGCTGTCGACGGAAAAGACGCCTTCGATCAGGCGGGCCTGCTCGTCACTGTCGTCGCCGGGCAGGCCGCGATGGACCTCGTCGAAGGGCAGGCGGGAGAGCAGGGCAACGCCGTTCCAGCTCTTCTGCCCATGGGTTTCGATGTTGTAGCCCAGCGCCTCTATTTCGGCGCGGGGAAAGCCTTCGTCGACGGATTTGATTTCCTGCAGCCCGACGATGTCGGGCTTTTCCTCTTCCAGCCAGCGCAGCAGCAGCTCGATACGGGCCTTGATCCCGTTGATGTTCCAGGTGGCGATGCGCAGGGCCATGGGAAAAAATCCTTAGTTCAGATCGGCATAGACGGCGCGGATGAGGTCCTTGGGATATTGCCCGGTGCAGCCCTCGAGCGCCGTATTGCTCATCGACACTATGGTAAGCCTGTTCGCCGGATCGACAAGCCAGGAATGGCCGTAGACCCCACCCCAATTCACCGTGCCGCGGGCAGAGGGCGAATTGGCCGCAGCCGGATCATCGACAATGGCGCCGAAATAGCCAAAGCGCTGGCCCGCTTCGGCGCGTTCGACGGTGCCGATGCGGTTGGAGAAGGCGAGCGCGATGGTTTCGGGCTTGATGATGGCGCCGCCGCCGGTGCGCAGGGTATCGAGGAAATGGGCGATGTCGCTCGGGGCACCCGCCATGCCGGCGCCGCCGGACTGGAAGGCGCGGGCGTTGAAGATGCGCGAGGTCGAGAACAGCGGGCCGGGACCGGCCTCGGTGATCGGCTGGTGCGGATCGGGCATGGGGAAGGGCGGGGCGCCGTCGGCGTAGGGTTTTGCGAGGCGCGCGCGGTCGGAGACGAAAAAGCCGGTGTCGTTCATGCCGAGCGGGCCGGTGACGTGGGTTTTCACTGCGTCCTGCAGGGTGCCGCCCGTAACGGCGGCAATGACGGCGCCGAGAACGTCGATGGCGACCGAGTAATTCCAGCCCGTGCCCGGTGCGAACAGCAGGGCCTGGCGGGCGACGCGGCTGAAATTGGTCTCGAAATCATTGTCCGAGGGGCCGAGGCCGCCCGAAATGGACGGGTCGTCGGGATAGGCGTAGGCGAGGCCGGCTGTGTGGGTCAGCAGGTGGTGGATAGTGATGCGCGCAGGCGTGCCGTCGGGCGCCTTGGGCGTGAAATAGGGCAGGTGGGTGGCGACCTCATCCTCGAGGTTGAGGAGGCCCTTGTCGACCATGGCGAGGGCCGTGGCGGCGACGATAGGTTTGGTCACGGAGGCGAGGCGGTAGATGGCGTTCGCCTGCATCGGCGTGCCGGCTTCGCGATCGAACCAGCCGGCCGTGCGGCGGATGATTTCCTGTCCGTCGCGGAGGACGACCAGTTCGGCTCCCACGATCTTTTCATTGGCGATGGCACTATCCATCACAGCGTCGACTTGGGCGCCCATCTCATCCCCCCTCAGAGATTATCGTATTTTGGTAAGTCGCTTCGCGTCAGACGGCGAAGCTGGTGCCGCAGCCGCAGGAGGCGACCGCATTTGGATTTTTGATCTGAAAAGCCTGGCCGATGAGATCGTCGACGAAGTCGATCTCTGCCCCGCCCATGAATTCGAGGCTGAGAGAATCGATCAGCACCACGGCATCGCCCTTCTGCAGGACGAGGTCGTCATCGGTCGCGGTTTCCTGGACGAGATTGTATTCGTACTGGAAGCCCGAGCAGCCGCCGCCGGCCACCGAAATGCGCAGCACAGTGCCGGGCGCCTCCTTTGCGATGATGCGCGCAACCCGCTTGGCGGCGCGATCCGAAAGGGTTACGGCGGGAGATGTGGCAAGTGCTGCGTCTGTCATGGAAGGTCCGGACGGTCGTTATGTCATAACACTGCCGCTAAGATAGGCGCTTGAAGCGTCCTTGCAAAGGCCTGCGACAACACATGACTGATACTGCACCCTATGCCAGCAAACCCGAGGCGTCGCTAGGCCGGCTTTATGGCACCGGGCCGAGCCCCACGCGCTCGGAATTCCAGCGGGATCGCGACCGGATCATCCATTCGACGGCGTTTCGGCGGCTGCAGCACAAGACGCAGGTTTTTCTCCATCACGAGGGGCGGCATTTTCGCAACCGCCTGACGCATACGCTGGAGGTGAGCCAGATCGCGCGCTCGATCGCGCGGGCGCTGGGGCTGAACGAGGATCTGGCCGAGGCGCTGGCGCTGAGCCATGACCTGGGGCACACGCCGTTCGGGCATGCCGGGGAGCGGGCGCTGCACCGGGCGATGGCCCCTTTTGGCGGGTTTGACCACAATGTTCAGGCGCTGCGCGTCGTGACGCGGCTCGAGAATCGCTATGCCGAGCATGACGGGCTGAACCTGACCTGGGAGACGCTGGAGGGGATTCTCAAGCACAATGGGCCGCTGACGACGCCGGAGGGGACGCCGGTGGGGCGCTATCTGGCCGAGGGGTTGCCGGCGGGGCTGGAGGATATTGCGGCCGTGGCCGATCTCCGGCTCGATACCCATGCGAGCCTTGAGGCGCAGGCGGCGGCGATTGCCGATGATATTGCCTATAATGCCCATGACATTGATGACGCGCTGCGGGCGGGGCTGGTGGTGCTGGACGATTTCATCGGCGTGCCGATGGCGGGGCCGATCGTTGAAGAGGTGCTCGGGCTTTATCCCGATATCGCGGCGAACCGGCAGACCCACGAAGTGCAGCGGCGGCTGATTACGCGGGCTGTGGAAGACGTCATTCGCACCAGTTCGGCGGCGATCGCCTCGGCGGGCGTAGCGAGCGCCGAGGAGGTGCGGCTGGCCGGCAAGACGCTGGTCAGCTTTTCTCCGGATGTGGCTGCGGCCGAAAAGGGGCTGAAGACTTTCCTCTTTGAACGCGTCTATCGGCACGAGACGGTGATGGTGCCGGTGCGCGAGAGCGAGGCTGTAGTGGAGGCGCTTTTTGCGGCCTATATGGGGGCTTCGGAGATGCCCGGACGGTGGGGTGACGCCATGGCGCAGGCGGGCGATGAACCGGCCAGAGCACGGGTGGTGGCCGACTTTATCGCGGGGATGACGGACCCCTATGCGCTCGACGAATATCAGCGTTTGTTTGACGCTCGACCGGATTTCCGTTAACCGGCATTCAAGTTTTCCCACGAGTTTGTCATGGATATTTTCGCCCACTTCACCGCTCGGGTCACCGAGGCGCTCCTTGCCGACTACCCGGATCTGAATGCCGATCTGCTGGCGCGCGTTGTGGTGGAGCCGCCGCGAGATGCAGCGCATGGCGATCTCTCCACCAATGCGGCCATGGTTGTGTCCAAGCCGCTCGGCAAGAATCCGCGCGAGGTTGCGGCCGCCCTTGTGGAGCGCCTCAAGGGCGATCCGGACGTGGTGTCGATAGATATCGCCGGTCCCGGCTTTATCAATTTCCGTCTCAGCAATTCCATTCTGCACAAGGTGCTGCGCACCATCGGCGCGGAGAAGGAAGCCTATGGCCGGTCTGACATGGGCAAGGGCGAGCGGGTGAACGTCGAGTTCGTCTCGGCCAACCCGACCGGCCCGATGCATGTGGGTCATACGCGTGGCGCGGTGTTTGGGGACGCGCTGGCCTCGCTGATGATCTATTCGGGTTATGACGTCACGCGCGAATATTACATCAATGATGCGGGCGGGCAGATCACCATTCTGGCCCAGTCGACCATGCTGCGCTATCGCGAGGCGCTCGGCGAAACCATCGAAATCCCGTCCGGACTCTATCCCGGCGACTATCTGGTGCCTGTGGGTGAAGCCCTGAAAACCGAATTCGGCGACAAGCTGCTGTCCATGCCCGAGACCGAGGCGCTGGCGCTGATCAAGGACCGGGTGCTGGCCGCAATGCTCGAGCTGATCAAGGCAGACCTTGCCAAGCTCAACATCCACCATGACGTGTTCTTTTCCGAGCGGACGCTGCACGGGCAGGGCGGGGATATCCAGACGACCCTCGACTGGCTGCGCGAGCAGGGCATGGTCTATGAAGGCCGGCTGGAAGCGCCGAAGGGCAAGACCCCCGAGGAATGGGAAGACCGCGAGCAGACCCTGTTCCGCGCCAAGGATTATGGTGACGACACCGACCGGGCGCTGGTCAAGTCGGACGGCACCTACACCTATTTCGCGGCCGATATCGCCTATCACCGCAACAAGTACCTGCGCGGCTTCAACCACATGATCAATGTGTTGGGCGCCGACCATTCGGGCTATGTGAAGCGCCTGCAGGCGGCGGTGAAGGCCGTGTCGCATGGCGAGGCCGACATGGACGTGCGGATCTGCCAGCTGGTACGGCTGCTCAAGAACGGCGAGCCGTTCAAGATGAGCAAGCGCTCGGGCGACCTCGTGACGCTGGCCGACGTGGTGGAAGAAGTCGGTTCGGACGCGACGCGCTTCATGCTGCTGTTCCGCCGCAATGATGCATCGATGGATTTCGACTTCGCGCTGGTCAAGGAACAGACGCGGGATAATCCCGTGTTTTATGTGCAGTACGCACATGCCCGTGCCTGCTCGATTTTCCGGACCGCGGGGCGCGACATGCCCGAGCTCGATGTGTCCGCCGCGGCGCTCGCCGGCGCAGAGATCGAACGGCTCGACACGGCCGCAGACCTTGAGCTGATCCGGCTTCTGGCAGCCTGGCCGCGTACCGTTGCGGCTGCCGCCGTGGCGCATGAACCGCACCGTATTGCCTTCTATGTTCACGATCTGGCGGCGGCTTTCCACGGCTTCTGGGCCAAGGGGAAGGACGATGTTGGTTTGCGGTTTGTTAACCCAGCCGATCCAAAGCTGACATTGGCTCGACTCGCGCTCGTCGATGCCGTACGCCAAGTAATTCGCAATGGCCTGGGTATCCTGGGCGTCGCGGCTCCAGAGGAGCTTTCATAATTCAGGCGTATTAGTGTTGAAAACTCGCTGCAAACCCCCGAAGAACGGGGCTTGCAGCACTTCAGGGGCGCTGGCAGATGACGACAGCGAAACCGAAACCTATGGCCGGACCAACCGACTCCGCGGACGATCTCATTGCTGAACTGGCCCGACTGATGGCGGAAGACGCCCAGTCGGACAAGCCAAAGGCGGACAGCCCGCCGGTTCGGATTCCCGGCGAGCCGATGGCTCGGCCGACCCCGGCGGCGCCGCTTGCTACGCCTGCAGCGCCACCCCCAACACAATCGGCAGCTGCGCCCAAGGTGGCGCCGGAAACGCCCGGCACGCCGATCCGTATTCCCGGGCAGCCATTTACCCCGCCAGCCCAGCAGCGCCCCGTGCAGGCCCAGCCGCAGGCGCAGGTGCCGCCTCAGGCGCAGCCGCAGATGCCGCCGCGGCAGGATGCGCCACGCGTCGCGCCGGTGATCGATCCCCGGCTTGCCCATCCCGATGCGCCAGATCCGCGCAGCCAGCCCGCTTCTGCGCCCGAAGCACGCCATTTTGCCGAGCAGCGGACTGCACCCGAGGTGCGGACCGCCCCGCCGATGCAGAGTGCTCCGCAGGTGCAAACTCCGCCGCAGCCGCAGGTTGCCGCCGAGCCGCGTCCTGCTCCGCAGGCCGGCATTCCGCCGCGCCGCGAGCCCGGCTTCGAGCCGATGGCGCCAAGCGCCCCGGCGATGCGTAGGGAATCCGTTGATCCGCGGCCCGAGCCCGCAGCCGTGCGGGCTGAGCCCTCCAGTGTGCGCGCTGAACCCGCAGCTGTGCAGGCTGAGCCTGCACCCGTCCGCGCCGAGCCCGTTGCGCCTGTCGTGCCGCCCGTAGAGGATGATGTTCTGCCTGATCTCGACCAGGACAGCCTGGCCGATCTGATCGCGGCGGAACTCTCGGCCGAAGATACTGCCGAGGCAGAGCCGGTAGAGACACCGGCAGCTGCCGAGGACCCGTTCCCGCTCAAGAGCAATGACGTCTTCGGCGTGCCGCCGGTTTTCGGTGTGGGCTCTGGGCAGCCAATGGACAAGCCAGCGCCGCGTCCCGAACCGGAACCCGTGCCGGAACCGGTTGCTGAGGCCAGCTTTGCAGAGACATTTGTCGAGCCGGAGCCCGTCAACCCGCAGCCGCGCCGCGCTGAGCCCGATCCGCTTGAGGAAATCGAGCGTCTGGTTGGTTCGGCAGTGCGCCCGGATGCGCGCCAGCAGTCGCCCAGCGCGGCGCTGCGCAGCCTTGCGACGCCGACCCTGCCAAGCCAGCCGACTGCACAGCCTGCGTCTGAAAAGCCGCGTACGCCGCATGTGAGCTCAGTCGACGAGGCCATTCTGGCCGCAGCGGCGACGTCGGGCGCGCGGGTGGAATGGGTTGAGCCTGAAATTCACGCCCGCATTGCCGATGTGGACACAGAGGCAGCGCCGCGGGCGCGCAAAAGCCGTGTTCTGGGCATGACGCGATCCCTCGCGGGGCCGCTGGTAGCGACCCTGATGCTGGGCGTCGCCGCCGTGGGGCTTTATGCCGTGCTGGGCCTTGGCGGCGGTGCATCCGATGGCCCGGCGCCCTTGATCGTGGCCGATACAGCGCCGATCAAGGAAGAGCCGGTCCCCGATCCGGAAGCCGAAGAGCCCGCCCAGTCGGTGGTGTTCAACGAGATCGCCGGGGTCGATAGCGGGGCCGACGAGCAGCTGGTGTCGCGCGACCAGGCCGATATCGACGCGGTGAATAATTTCGTGCCGCCGACCTCGAGCGAAGAGGGTCTGGTGAACCGCAAGGTTCGTACCGTGACCGTGCGCCCGGATGGCACCATCGTCAGTGGTGGCGACAGCGTCGCCGGGGCAACCATGCTGCCGGTGGATCGTCCGAGCGTGCCGGATGTTCCGGGCGCCGATTTCTCGACGCCTGAGCTGATCGGCAGCGTCAATCCGTCGGCGACGGCAGCGGAGAACGCAGCCACCGAAGCCGCGCCGGTGACACCGCCCGTGGTTCCGGTGCAGCCGGGTTCGACGGTTCCGGCCGTGGATGGGGCGGGCAATGCGATTGTCGGCAAGACAGCGCCGGTGCCGCTGGTGCGTCCGGCGACCTTTGCGCGTCAGGCTGCAGCGACGCCGACGCCTGCACCTGCGGCGACGACGCCTGTTGCAGCAACACCGGCGACGCCTGCGCCGGCCGTTTCGGCGCCGGTGTCCTCGGCTCCGGCCTATGTGCAGCTGGCATCGCAGCGCTCGGAAGAGACTGCCCGCCAGACGGCGCAGAGCATCGCATCGCGCTTCGGACCGCTGTTCAACGGCGCCAATCTCGAAGTGCAGCGCGTCGATCTGGGGGAGCGCGGGATCTTCTATCGCGTGCGCGTGCCGGCCGACTCGCTGCAGAGCGCCAATACGCTGTGCAACAACATCAAGGCCGCCGGCGGCGACTGCTTTACGATGTAGTGACGGCGGGGCCGCAAGTGGCCCTGCTTGACGATGCTCGCGCCAGCCGACAAGGATGGCGCGAGTTTTCACGCCTTTCAGGATCTGTGGATGATTGGGGAGCAGGGGGACTGGGTCGATGTTTCGACGCAGCCCGACACCGAAGAGGTGTTGCATGTCGAGGTCGGTGGCTATGAGGGCCCGCTCGATCTGCTGCTCGACCTGGCGCGCCGGCAAAAGGTCGACCTGGCGTCCATATCCATCCTGGCGCTGGCCGAGCAATATCTGAAATTCATCGAGACCATCCGCGAGAAGCGGATCGAGATCGCGGCCGATTATCTGGTGATGGCGGCGTGGCTGGCCTATCTCAAGAGCCGGCTGATGGTGCCGCAGGCGGCCAATGACGATGAGCCATCGGGCGAGATGCTGGCGGCCATGCTGCAATTCCGGCTCAAGCGCCTCGAAGCGATGCGGCTGGCGGCCAGCCGGCTGATGGGAAGGCCACAGCTGGGCCGGGAAATCCATGCACGCGGGGCGCCCGAAGCGATCCAGATCGCGCGACGGTCGATCTGGGAAGCGAGCTATTACGAGCTGCTCAAGGCCTATACGAGCCAGCGCGAACGCAATTCCGTGGTTGAATACAAGCTGACGACGCGGACGGTGTGGTCGCTGCAGGAGGCGCGGGACATTTTGCAGCGGCTGATCGGCGATACCGGGGAATGGGTGGCGCTTGAGCAGTGCCTTGCCGAATATCTGGCCCAGCCCGAAGAGCGGCGGACGGTGCGGGCATCGAGCTTTGCCTCGACGCTGGAGCTGGTGCGCCAGGGCGAGATAGAGATTCGCCAGGGCGGCACGTTCGAGCCGATCTATCTGCGCCGGAAAATCAAAGAGTGACAATGAGCGAGGATGATTTTCCAGAAGTGCGCGAACGGCAGTTGCGCGTGCTCGAGGCGCTGCTGTTTGCCTCGGACAAGCCAGTGCATGCGGCCGACCTTGCGCCCTATGTCGGGGAGGGCGCCAATGTGCGCCAATTGCTGCTCGAGTTGCAGAAGCGCTATGCGCCGCGCGGGGTCAATCTGGTGCGGCGGGGCGAGGGGTGGGCGTTCCGGACGGCCGAGGATCTCGGGCACCTCCTCCGGCGCGAGCAGGCAGAGACGCGGCCGCTGACCCGGGCGTCACTCGAAACGCTGGCGATTATTGCCTATCACCAGCCGGTGACGCGCGCCGAAATCGAGGAAGTGCGCGGGGTTGCGGCGGGCAAGGGGACGCTCGACCTGCTGCTCGAGACCGGCTGGGTAAGGATGCGCGGGCGGCGGCGCACGCCGGGACGGCCGGTGACCTACGGCACGACCGAGGCATTCCTCGATCATTTCGGGTTGGAGGCGCTGACCGATCTTCCGGGGCTCGATGACCTCAAGGGGGCGGGGCTGCTCTCGGGACGGCTGCCGCCGGATATGCAGATCCCGCTGCCGTTTACCGGCGAGCTGCGCGAGGACGAGGATGCGCTCGATCCCGACGATCCCGGGGAGGGGGAGGATGTTGAATGATCGCACAGTGTGGAGCAACACGGATTGATGACCCGTGACGGGGAACATTTCCTTGTGTTTGCCGGAGATTGAACCTATTTCTCGGTTATCAATCGCGTGTAACGCGTTCTAGTATTCAGGGAGAAAAATATGCACGCGCCGTCTATTTGGGGCATTCTCGTCGTCGCCGTCGTGGTCATTCTGCTGTTTGGCCGTGGCAAGATTTCCGGCATGATGGGTGAAGTGGCCTCCGGCATCAAAGCCTTCCAGAAGGGCATGCGTGACGACGAGAAGCCGGTGGAACGCGTCGCGACGACCGCCGATATCGATGCCCGCGAAGTGGACAAGAGCAAAGACGCCTAAGAGCGTCTGCTCGCTGATCGCGCCTGGCGCGACCACTCTCGGAGACTATCCATATGCTGGGGCTTAGCTGGACAGAGATGCTGGTGATCGGCGTCGTTGCGCTGATCTTTATCGGACCGAAGGATCTTCCGGTCGTCATGGGCCGTATTGGCAAGGTTGTGGGCCAGATCCGGCGCATGGGCACTGAGTTCCAGCGCGAAATCAACCGCACCACGGGCCTGGATGAGGTGCGCAATCTGCGCAGCTCCATCACCGACCCGCTGAAGAAGTCGGCTGATGAAATTCGCCGGGAATTCAACGCGATGACCCCCACCGGGCCCAAGCCCAGCGGGGCAATCAAGCCGGCCGATCCAAAGGCCGAAAGCGTCGTCGACGAGTTGCGCAGCGCGGCCGGAATGCCGCCTGCACCAAAGAAAACCAATGACGAGATCGCCGCCGAGGCGGGGTTCAAGCCGACGCAGCCTGTCAAGGCCGCGCAGGTGAGCCCGGCACCGAGCGCCACGCCGGCTCCGACCGCACCGGTTGCGAGCAGCGATCTGCCGGCCGTCGAGGGTTTGACGCCATCGGGCAAGCCGCGGGCGCCTCGCGCTCCGGTCAAGACCGAAGCAGCCGAAGTGGCGGCGGAACCCGTCGCCAAAAAGCCGCGCGCATCGCGGGCCAAGACCGTAAGCCCGGCCGAAGTCGTTGCCACCGAGAAGCCGGCCGCAAAGCCGCGCGCTCCTCGCAAGAAGCCGGCTGACCCGGCAGAGAAGAATTGACGATGGCTGACGCAAAGTCCCAGATCGAGGACAAGAGCAAGGACGCAGAGGACGAACTCGCCGGGAGCGAGGCGCCGCTGCTCGACCATCTTATCGAGCTGCGCAAGCGGCTTATCCGCTGCGCCATCGCGATCGTCGTGTTGATGGTGGTGTGCTTCCTCTTCGCCGGTACGATCTTCGATATCCTGCTGAACCCCTATCGGTCGATCTATGCCGATCCGGGCGATATGCAGCTGATCTATACGGCGCCCCAGGAGTTCTTCTTCACCCAGCTGAACCTGGCGCTGTTCGGAGCCATTTTCCTTGGCTTCCCGTATCTCGCCACGCAGATCTATGGCTTCATGGCCCCAGGTCTCTACAAGCATGAGCGCCGTGCGCTGGTGCCCTATCTGGTCGCCACGCCCGTCTTCTTCCTGATGGGTGCGCTGATGGTCTATTTCGTCGTGCTGCCGATGGCGCTGGGCTTTTTTGCCGGCATGCAGACCGAGGAAATCAAGCTTCTTGCCAAGGTGTCGGAATATCTGAGCCTGGCGATGACGCTGATCCTGGCCTTCGGCATCTGCTTCCAGCTGCCGGTGGTGCTGACGCTGCTCGCGCAGATCGATCTCGTCAATGTCGAGATGCTCAAGAAGGGTCGCCGCTACGCGATCGTGGGTATCCTGATGGTGGCCGCATTCATCACGCCGCCCGATCCGATTTCGCAGATCGGTCTTGCGCTGCCGATGTATGGACTCTACGAACTCTCCATTCTGTCGGTTCGGTGGATTCAGCGTCGCCGTGAGGCCGCACTGGCCGCCCAGGAAAAAGAGCTTTCCGGCTCACCATCCGAATAGCTGTGCTCCGCGTCGCGGGCACAGCACATTGTGCCCGTGGCGCTCGCAGGCGCGCCCCGGGTTATTCATCCTTCGACCTGCGTCAAACCAGAGGCGGGCAGGGGCCCGTAAGCACCGATGTTCGATATCAAGTGGATCAGAGACAATCCTGACGCCTTCGACAAGGCAATGTCGCAGCGCAAGAATGTGTCCGTCCGCTCCTCCGATCTCATCGCCATCGACGAGCGCCGCCGCCAGATCATCGTTCGGCTGAACGAGGCTCAGGAAAAGCGCAATGCATTTTCCAAGCAGATCGGCCAGGCCAAGGCGCAGAAGGACGAAGCCAAGGCCGCGGAGCTGATGGCCGAAGTCGCCAAGCTCAAGGAATTCATCCCGGCCGGCGAAGCCGAAGAGCGCGCTGTCGAAAAAGAGCTGCGGGACATCCTGTCGGCGCTGCCCAACATGGCGTTCGACGACGTGCCCGAGGGTGACGACGAGAGCGGGAACGTTGAATATTTCGGCCTGAACGGTTCTGCCGAAACGGCTGCAAAAGTGCGTCCGGCCAAGCCGAGCTTCAGCTTTGCTCCCAAGGAGCATTTCGATATCGGCGTCGTTGCCAAGAACATGGACTTTGAGACTGCTGCCAAGCTCTCCGGCAGCCGTTTCGTCGTGCTCAAGGGGCAGGTAGCGCGTCTCGAGCGTGCGCTCGGGCAGTTCATGCTCGACCTGCACACGACCGAGCATGGCTATATGGAAGTCCAGCCGCCGGTCCTGGTGCGCGACGAGGCGCTGTTCGGCACGGGCCAGCTGCCCAAGTTCGAGGAAGATCTGTTCTTCACGCCGCATGGCGATACGCGCCTCGCGCTGATCCCCACGGCCGAAGTGCCGATGACCAATTTTGTCCGCGAGTCTATTCTGGCCGAAGACGAGCTGCCGATGCGCTTCACGGCGCTGACGCCGTGCTTCCGGTCAGAAGCGGGTTCGGCCGGTCGCGATACGCGCGGCATGCTGCGCCAGCACCAGTTCAACAAGGTCGAGCTGGTCGCCATCACCACCCCAGAAGAAGCCGAGAACGAGCACGAGCGCATGCTCGCGGCTGCCGAGGCGGTGCTGCAGAAGCTGGGCCTCCACTATCGCGTCATGAAGCTGTGCACCGGCGACCTGGGCTTTGGTGCGCGTCGCACCTATGACATGGAAGTCTGGCTGCCGGGGCAGGATACCTATCGCGAGATTTCCTCGGTATCGGTCTGTGGCGATTTCCAGGCGCGTCGCATGGAAGCCCGCTATCGCCCGGCCGGCGAGAAGCAGGCCCCGCGCTATGTGCACACGCTCAATGGCTCGGGCACGGCTGTGGGCCGCTGCCTGATCGCCGTGCTGGAGAACTATCAGCAGGAAGACGGCTCGGTGCTGGTTCCCGAAGTGCTGCAGCCCTATATGGGCGGCCTTACCGTCATCGGAGCAAAGTAGAGCTGTGCGCATCCTCATCACCAATGACGATGGTGTGGATGCGCCCGGCATCGCCATCATGGCGCAGATTGCCCAGTCGCTGTCCGACGACGTCTGGATCGTGGCGCCGGATGGCAATCAATCGGGCGCCAGCCACCGGTTTACCCTCGGGCGCGAGCTGGCGCTTGAGGAGCGGGGGCCGCGGCGCTTTGCTGTGATCGGTGGCTCACCGGCCGACTGTGTCGTCGTGGGGATGACCCATCTGCTCGACGACAAGCCGGCCGATCTGGTCCTGTCCGGCGTCAATGCCGGCCAGAACCTCGGTGACATCGTCAATTGCTCGGGCACCGCAGGCGGCGCGCGCGAAGGCGCGCTGCAGGGCGCCATCGGCATCGCCATGAGCCAGTCGATGAACTATGAGGTCAGTCGCACTGTCGACTGGTCGAACGCCAGCCGCTATGGCGCTGCCACCGTGCGGGCGATTCTCGCCGCCAAGGGGGGAGACGATGTGTTCTACAACGTCAATTTCCCCTTCTGTTCCCCGGATGAGGTCGCGGGCATCGCTGCCGTTCCGCACCAGCGGTTCGCGCGGTCGCCGTTCCGTTATTATCCCAGCGATAATGCGGGAAAATTCTTCGTCGCCATTCCCGAAACGCCGACGCCGCTCGATCCGGAAAGCGATTTCGAGGTGCTGCGCAAGGGTAACCGCATCACAGTGACGCCGTTTTCGCTGCAGCAAAGCCATGGTGCGGCGCTGGCCCGTTTGGGCACGATTGCCCTCAAGGGGCGCTAGGTTTCCATTCTTATCCTGCTGTCGCGCCCGGGAATTTTCTGGCGCGAGCAGGGCGCCGCCGGAATGCGATGTTTGTCAGGCGCTTGGCGCCGGGCGCTGAGAAAGCGATTCCGGCTCGATGCGCTATCGATCGAGATTTTAACCTTACCCATTTGACAATTGGGTGGTTGGGATTTCACTCAAAACGCATCAGCTTTAAACTCGTCTTTACCTTACCGGCGTAGCTTTCACTCAGTTGTTGAGTACCTGCGTACGAGTGAGCCCATGCGTAAAAGCCTGTCCCTCAGGGTCCCTAAAGGCGCGGTTGTAGCGGCTGGTCTGGTCGTGGCTGCCGTTGGACTTTCTGGATGCTCCAGTCTCGGATCGCGTCAGTTCGGCGATCCGACCGTTACCGGTTCGGTCGCGCAGTCTGCCCCCGCCACGCTTAATCAGCCCATGCCATCCTCCCTGGGTGCTCCCCAGGCCATACAGGTCGCCGAGCAGCAGTTTCTGCCGCCAGCGCCGGTTGGATCGTCATGGGGCGGTGCCGCTCAACCAATGTCGCCCGTGCAGTCGGGCTTCGCTCAGCCGATGGGGGCAGTTTCGCCCGTCGCGCTGGGGGCAAGCGCGCCCACGGTTCAATCCCAGGATCTTCCTGTACTGAGTAATTCTGCTTCCATGGGAACCCCGCAAGCCATGCCCGCAACACAAACCTTCGCCCCCATGCCGTCGGCTCCGGCCGCAGTCGCCCTTGGTGCCACGCCCGGCAGCATGCCGATGCCAGCGATGCCCGGTGCCGCCTCGTCTGCAGGCCTGCCGGTCAACAGCGCAGTGCCCGTCGCGGCACCCGTGACTGCCACAGGCGGCGCCTATACCCACACGATCGCGAGCGGCGAGTCGCTCTACACGATCGCCCGTCGCTATGACGTGACCACCCAGGCGCTGGTGCAGGCCAATAATCTCAGCTCGCCCGACAAGATCGTCGTGGGGCAGAGCATCGTCATTCCGGGCCGCCCGGACCTGATCCGCACGCCGCAGAATTCCGCACCGACCCAAGTGGCGGCAATCGCTCCGAAGCCCGCACAGGCGCCGGCGCCGCTGGCCCAGCCGACCGCTCAGCCTGCTCCTGTCGTGGCCACTGTGCCGACGACGCAGCCGGCTCCGACCGCTGCGCCGACGCAGGCCGCGCCGACCCAGGTCGCCAATGTGCCGCCGGCCGAGCCGGCCATGTCGGGCAATGACAAGTTCCGCTGGCCCGCAAGCGGTCGCGTGATCGTCGATTTCGGTGCATCGCGTGGTACCGGCATCAATATCGACGTGCCGGAAGGGACCTCGGTCAAGGCGGCTGAAAACGGCACCGTCATCTATGTCGGTTCTGGCGTCGAGGGTTATGGCAACCTGATCCTCATCCGTCACCCGAACGGCTATGTGTCTGCCTATGCCCACCTCAAGAGCATGAGCGTGGCCAAGGGCGCCGTGGTCAACCGTGGCGACAATATCGGTGCCGTTGGCATGACCGGATCGGTCTCCAAGCCCCAGCTGCACTTCGAGCTGCGCAAGGGCGCAACCCCGGTTGATCCGGTGCCGCTGCTGGCCAGCTGATCGGCTGACAGGTTTTACGATTTCAGCCCTCTCCCATGAAAATGGGGGAGGGTTTTTTGTTGGTTGGAAGGGGGGCAGATCTGAGGGTGGATTGCCCGGACAAGCCGGGCAATGACGGGGTAGGGCGGTCAGACCGTCTTGCCTTCTTCGCCGGCGAGCGTTCTCACCAGCTGGATGGCGACGCGGCCGGAGCGGGCGCCGCGGGTGGCGGCCCATTCGATGGCGCGCGCCCGCAGGGTCTCGGCGTCAATCGAGAGGCCGTAATATTCGGCATAGCCGGAGACCATGGCGAGGTAATTGTCCTGGTCGGAATTGTGGAAGCCGAGCCAGAGGCCAAAACGGTCCGAGAGCGAGACCTTTTCCTCGACCGCCTCGCTGGGGTTAATCGCGGTCGAGCGTTCGTTCTCGATCATGTCGCGGGGCATGAGGTGGCGACGGTTGGAAGTGGCGTAGAAGAGGACATTGTCCGGGCGCCCCTCGAGACCGCCGTCGAGGATGGTTTTGAGCGATTTGTAGCTGGTTTCGCCATTATCGAAGCTGAGGTCGTCGCAGAAGATGATGAAGCGGGCCGGCTGGCCGGAAATGGCGCGCATCAGCTGGGGCAGGGTTTCGAGATCCTCGCGGGCGATTTCAACGAGCACCAGGCGCTCGAAGCCGGGGCGCGATTCTATGTCGGCGTGGATGGACTTCACCAGCGAGGATTTGCCCATGCCGCGAGCGCCCCACAGCAGGGTGTTGTTGGCGCCATGGCCGCGGGCGAACTGCTCGGTGTTGGCCAGGAGAATATCGCGGACCTGATCGATGCCGCGCAGCATGGCGAGGGGGACGCGGCTGACCTTGGGAACGGGCAGCATGGTGCTGGTATCACCTTGCCAGTGATAGGCATTGGCGTCGCCCAGTGCGAACGGCTCCGGCGTGCGCTGGCTCAATTGCAGCGCCCGCGCCACCTCCTCGAGTGCACCGGCAATTCGCTCCAGATATTCTTCGGTCTTCACGGCTTCGTCCTTCGTTTCGGCGCGGTATTCACTTGGTCCTGATTGGCTTTGCAATCGCGCGGACCCAAATGTATAGTCCGCGCGATTTATGGCTGGGGCGCAAGTGCACGATAGCCCGTTGGCGTCCAGTCGATGGCTTACCGCTGTCACCGATCCCTTCCTTCAATTGCCAAGAAGAAACAATAAGGAGTTCGCTTAATGTTCGTAACGCCCGCCTTCGCGCAGGACGCAGGTGCCGCTGTCGGTACAGGAGGGTTCGCCGATGTCCTCATCCAGCTGATGCCAATCGCACTGCTGGTGGTGATTTTCTGGCTGCTCATCTTCCGCCCGCAGCAGAAGCGCCTCAAGGCCCAGCAGGCCATGCTGTCGGCCATTCGCCGCGGCGACACGGTCGTTACCACTGGCGGCATCATCGGCAAGGTCACCAAGGCCGTTGACGGCGAAGATCTCGAAGTCGAAATCTCGCAGGGTGTGAAGGTCAAGCTCGTGCGCGGCATGGTTGCCGATGTGCGCTCCAAGGCCGAACCGGTCAACGACAACAAGCCTGCCTAAACATTATCTTCAGCCGGGGCCCAACGGCCCCGGCTTTCGCCTTTTCCAGGACCTAAAATGCAGCATTCGCCGTTCCGCGCAGCCCTGATTCTGCTCGTTGCGATCGCGGGGATTCTCTTCGCCGTTCCCAACTTCCTTCCCAAGTCGACGCTTGATGCGCTGCCTGGGTGGTTTCCAAAGCAGGGCATGGTCCTGGGTCTCGATTTGCAGGGCGGCTCGCACCTGCTGCTCGAAGTGGACCGGGAGGGTATCGTCAGCCAGAGGCTGAGCGATGTGCGGCGCGATGCGCGTAACGTCCTCGCCAACCAGAATGGCATCGGCAATATCATCACCACCGATGAGGCGCGCAACGCGCTCTATATCGAGCTGACCGATCCCAGCCAGAAGGCGCAGGCCGAAACGGCTATCCGCGGCCTGCAGAACTCGCTCAGCAATGTGCTGTTCGGCGGGGTGGGGATCGACGAATTCGCCTTTGGCGAGACGGCTGACGGTCGCCTGACCATCACGCTGACACCCGAAGGCATTACCCAGCGCATGAGCTCGCTGGTCTCCCAGTCGATGGAAGTGATCCGCAGCCGTATCGACGAGCTGGGCACCACCGAGCCGTCGATCCAGCGCCAGGGCGACACGCGCGTTCTCGTGCAGGTTCCCGGCTTTGGCGATTCCACGCGCCTGAAAAACATCATTTCGCAGACGGCCCGCCTGACCTTCCACATGGTCTATCCGGGCATGAGCGCGGCACAGGCCGAGGCCCAGGGCCTGCCGGCCGGCACCATGATCCTGCCCAGCCAGACGGGCGGCTTCGAACTTATCTATGAAGACGTGGCGCTCGGCGGCGAGTCGCTCGTTGACGCCCAGCCGGCCTATGACCAGCAGCAGGGTATCCCTGTCGTCAGCTTCAAGTTCGACACGCGCGGCGCCATCACCTTTGGCGAAATCACCTCGCGCAATGTCGGCCAGCGCTTTGCCATCGTGCTCGACAACCAGGTGATCACCGCGCCGGTCATCAACCAGCCGATCACCGGTGGTTCGGGCCAGATCAGCGGCAGCTTCACCACGGCCAGCGCCAATGACCTTGCCGTGCTGCTGCGCGCCGGCGCACTGCCGGCCAGCCTCAACGTCGTCGAAGAACGCACGGTCGACGCCAGCCTCGGCGCCGACTCGATCCAGGCCGGCCTCACCGCAGGTGTCGTGGCCGCCGTGCTGGTGCTCGCCTTCATGGTGGTCGCCTATGGCGTCTGGGGCGTGTTCGCGAACGTCTCGCTGATCCTCAACATCGTTCTCATCTTTGCTGCGCTCTCGACCCTCGGGGCGACGCTGACACTGCCCGGTATCGCCGGTATCGTTCTGACCATCGGCATGGCCGTGGACGCGAACGTGCTGATCTACGAACGCATGCGCGAAGAGCAGGCGGCCGGCAAATCACCGGTGCAGGCCATCCAGGCCGGTTTCGAGCGCGCGTGGGGTACCATCATCGACTCGCACCTAACGCAGCTCGTTGCGGCCGTGGTGCTCTACTTCATGGGCTCGGGCCCGGTGCAAGGCTTTGCAGTGACGCTGGGCCTCGGCATCCTGACCTCGCTCTTTACCTCCTACACCGTGACCTCCTTCCAGGTCAGCCAGTGGTTCAAGATCGTTCGGCCCAAGAAGCTGAAGATCCAGCACTTCCGCTTCATTCCGGACGGCACCAAGATCCCGTTCATGAAGATCTCGCGGACGGTGATCGCGCTCTCGATCGTGATGACCGTGGTTTCCATCGGCACCGCCTATTTCAAGGGCTTCAATTTCGGCATCGACTTCGTCGGTGGCACGGCGATCGAAGTTCAGCATGTGGGCGGCCCGGCCGATGTCGGCTATGTCCGCTCGCTGCTGAGCGATCTCGACGTCGGCGAAATCCAGATCCAGGGTTTCGGGACGCCGCAGGACGTGCTGATCCGCGTGCAGGCGCAGGAAGGCGGCCAGGAGGCCGACCAGATCGCCGTCGCCAAGGTGACCGACGCGCTCGCGGCCGAGAACTACGAAGTGCGCCGAACCGAGGCAGTGAGTGGCACGGTTTCGGGTGAGCTCGCCTGGAAGGGTACGCTCGCCGTCATCATCGCGCTCGCGGCAATCCTGATCTACATCTGGATCCGCTTCGAGTGGCAGTTCGCCATGGCGGCAGTGACGACGACCTCGCACGATCTGATCATGACGATCGGCCTGTTCTCACTGGTGGGGCTGGAGTTCAATCTCTCCTCGATTGCGGCGGTGCTGACGCTTGTCGGTATCTCGCTCAACGAGACGGTGGTTGTGTCCGACCGTATCCGTGAAAACCTCGTCAAATATCGCAAGATGCCGCTGCCGGAGCTGATCGATCTCTCGATCAACCAGACCATCGTGCGTACGTCGTTGACCCAGTTCACCCTGTTGCTGGCGCTCGTGCCGCTGGTGCTGTTTGGCGGCGAGTCGCTGCGCAGCTTCACCATCGCCATGACCTTCGGCTCGCTGGTGGGCATGTATTCCTCGATCATCGTCAACGGCCCGATCCTGATCAATTTCGGCCTCAAGCAGAAGACGGACGCCGAATTGGCGGCGGCCCGGAAGGAAAAGTCGGCGGATGGCGCATCCGTCTGATTCCAGCCCTGCTGGTGCGGCCCATTATCCGCACCAGGTCGGCATAGATGCTTATGGCAATGGCGGGTTCCGCTTTGCTGATCTGTCGCACCGCGGCTCCTTGCTCTGCCTGCCTTCGGGCATGCAGGGGTGGGGGGCCGCCAGCGCAGCCGAGGTCACGCTCGAGAGCCTGTCACCCGTCCTCGAGATCGCCGACGCGGTCGATGTGCTGCTGATCGGGCTCGGGTCCGAAATCGCTGCCATCGATCCGGCAATCCGCCAGGCGTTTCGCGAGCGGCAGGTGATTATCGAAGCCGTCAACACCGGCAGCGCCGTGCGCACCTATAATGTGCTGCTGGCCGAAGAACGCGCCGTTGCGGCCGCCTTCATTGCCGTCGAGAATGCCCGCTGATGGCGGACGGCAGTTTTTCTCAGGCAGCTGAAACGCTGCGCTCCCTCGATCGCGACCGCTATCTGTCGACGCTGGTGCTGCCGGCGGCGGCGCGGGACGGCGTCACTTCGATCTTTGCCTTCAGCGCTGATGTGGCGGCTATCCGCGCGCGGATTACCAGCCCCGCTGCGGGAGAAATCCGGCTGCAATGGTGGAACGATGCGCTGAGCGGGCCGGAGCATGGCGATGTGCGCCAGAACCCGGTTGCCAATGCGCTGATGCAGACCCTGTCGGCCTATGGTCTGCCTGCCGGTACGCTGCTGCGCCTGCTCGGTGCGCGGCGGTTTGATCTTTATGACGACCCCATGCCGGATCTGCCGAGCTTTGAGGGCTATGCCGGCGAGACGGCTTCCACGCTGCTGCAGCTGTCGGCGATGATCCTCAACGCGGGGGCTCCGGTGGAGCCGGGCGATGCCGCAGGGCATCTCGGGGTGGCGCAGGCCATGGTGGGCCATTTGCGGGCCTTCGGGGTCCTAGCTTCGCAGGGGCGGATCATGCTGCCCTGGTCGATCTTTGAAGCCAATGGCGTGCGCGAGGGCGAGATCTTTTCGGGCACCGACAGCGAGGGATTGCAGGCGGCTCTGGGGCAGATCGCCGAACTGGCGGCAGATCACCTCGCCAAGGCGCAGGTCGCCATCGACGCCTTGCCCAAGGCGCTGCGGCCGGCTTTTGCGATTTACCCGGTGGTGGCGGCGCAGCTGCGTCGGTGGAACGCCAATAGCGCGCAGCCCTTTGCTGTACCCGTTGAAGAAGCCGATTGGCGCAAGATCGGCCGCATCAGTTGGTGGGCGCTGCGGCAGCGGTAAGCTGCCCTCATAAAGGGCCCCCTCATCCGCCCTTCGGGCACCTTCTCCCTCAAGGGGAGAAGGGAGGTTCGAGTTCCGGACTGGCTTCTTGAAAGTCTCGGTATGGGCTGCGAATGCGGAGCGGCTTTCCCTCTCCCCTTGAGGGAGAGGGTGGATCGACCGAAGGTCGAGACGGGTGAGGGGTATTACTGCTCGGCAATGGCGACGAAATCGCCGGTCAGCCGGCCTGCGACTTTTCCCTCGAACATCAGCTCTGACGAAACGCTGAGGCGGGCGCGGCCGCGTCGCGCCATGGTGGCAAAGAAGCTGTCGAGATCGGCGCCATCAAGCGTGGCGACGGCCATGAGATCGCCAGCCACGGGAAGCAGATAATCGATGGTCGATCGCTGGATGACGAGGCGGTTAGTAATGCCTTCCGCGGCGAGGCGCAGGTGGAGGACTGACCACGCTGCGAGCAGCGCCAATGTGGCGCCGCTGCCGCCGAAGGCCGTTCCATGCACATTGATATTGGGCTCAAGCGGCGCGGTCAGTTCGACGCGTTCGGCGCTGGCGAAGAGGGTCTGCACACCCATGGCCCGGGTGATCGGGATGTGGGTGTGCAGATATTCGTCCAGCGCCGAAGGGGTCATTGCCAGGCCTTGAGGTCTTCGAGGGCGCGGGTGGTGATGGCCTTGCGCTTGGCCATGGTCTTTTCGGTACCCTTCCAGCGTTTTACGCCTTCCGGCTTTTCGATGGTGACTTCCGGGAAGAGGCCGAAATTGACGTTCATCGGCTGGAAGGAGCGGGCGCCGCTATAGCTTTCCGCCTCGACATGGCCACCGGTGATGTGGCCGATTAGAGCGCCGAAGGCCGTGGTAACAGGCGGCATGGCGAGGGTTTCGCCGCGCGCTTCGGCAGCAGTGAGGCGGCCAGTGATCAGCCCGCAGGCGGCGCTTTCTACATAGCCTTCAACACCGGTCACCTGACCGGCGAAGCGGATGCGCGGGTCGGCCTTGAGGCGCAGGTCAGCGGTCAGCACCTTCGGGGAATTGATGAAGGTGTTGCGGTGCAGCCCACCGAGGCGGGCGAACTGAGCGTTCTCGAGGCCCGGGATCATGCGGAAGATTTCCGCCTGGATGCCGTAGCGCATCTTGGTCTGGAAGCCGACCATGTTCCACAGCGTGCCCAGGGCATTGTCCTGGCGGAGCTGGACGATGGCGTAGGGCTTTACCGTGGGATTGCGCGGATTGGTCAGGCCAACCGGCTTCATCGGGCCATGGCGCAGGGTTTCGGCGCCGCGTTCGGCCATGACTTCGATGGGCAGGCAGCCGTCGAAATAGGGGACCTTTTCCCAGTCCTTGAA
>JADGNE010000013.1 GCA_015234425.1 Devosia sp. | reverse complement strand
AGCCGGATATGCGTGCAGGCCAAGCCTCAGTTACACCACGCAGTGGGGCACGATCCGTGCCCACCATTTCGACATTTTTGAGCGGCATGAGTTGGGCCTGTGGACGCTGATTTTCTTTAGAAGCCAAAGGCTTCGTTCGGATATTTCTTGGGCGCAATATGCCCCTTCAGCTCAAGAAGCCGGTAATTGCGCGAGATGCCATGAGTAACGACAATAAGACGCTTCGTGCCACTGAAATCGTCAGTGCATATGTTAGCAATAACGCTATTTCAATCGCGGATCTTCCGGGGCTTATTGGCTCGGTATATTCGACCCTGAACAATCTGGGCGTACCCGTGGAGCAGTCAGCGCCTGCTCTAGAGCCCGCCGTGCCTGCCCGTAAATCTGTCGGTCCGGATTTTATTACCTGTCTTGAGGACGGCAAGAAGTTCAAATCGCTCAAACGCCATCTGCGCACCCATCACGAGCTGTCGCCCGAGCAGTACCGTGTGAATGGGGGCTCCCGGCTGACTATCCGATGGTAGCGCCGAACTACTCAACAACGCGCTCCAGGCTGGCCAGGGAAAATGGCTTGGGCCGCCTGCCGAAGTAGGGGGCGAGGGGCGTGCGGCGGCAGGCCTGCCGCATGTCCTAATCCAGGTGAAAATGGATCTGGGTGAAACCGACGCGCGTTGAGCTTGCCCCGAACATATTTCCAGGCAGGCCGAAATGCACATGCAGATGCGCTACACTATTCGAGCACTTATTGTGGTTGTTGGTACTTCGCTGGGGGCATCTGCTGCCAATGGCGAGGATGTCCAGGTAGGCAGCCAGTCGGTCGATGTCGAGGACATGGTCGTCGTGCAGATTCACTGCAGCAATCTGTTGGACGAGACCATAGAAAGTTCAGGCGCCGGGATTGCACCGGGCTTTTCCGCATCGGGAGGCTCGACTGGCCCTCAAGGGGGGGAAGTCGCAGGCGACCCTGCGGGGAGCAGTACGCTCAGCTTTGATGGCGGAAATGACGGCGGGGCAGGGGTGACCCTTGGAGCCGAAGACGCGCCTGACGTTGATCTTGCAGACATTACGCTGGACGATTGCCGAGAGGCGAATTTGATACGCTAGTCCGACTCAACGCGCTCAGCCCTCCCTCCTTTGCGGCGAACGTCGATCCTCGTTTTCCCACTGCCTTAAGGGAGCTCGATTAAAATGGCCTCGGCCAAGCAGATCGAGCCAGTGAAGGTCGTTGTCGGCAAAGTGTGACAACGTTTATCTGACGACGCGTATATCGCCCGGGCTTAGTTCCGCTCTCCGGCGTCCGGCGCGCAGTAGATGCCGTAGAGTGTAGCAAGGACCTCTCGGACCTCCCTTGAGGCCAAGGTGTAATAAATCTGCTGGCCGTCGCGGCGCGTTTTGACGAACCCCCAAGCGCGGAGCTTTGAGAGGTGCTGCGAAAGGGGCGACTGGCCCAGGTCGACGTGATCGGAGAGCTCGTTCACGCTCATCTCGCGATCAAGCAAATTACACAGGATCAGCAAACGCTTCGGGTTCGCCATGGCGGTCAGGAGTTGGGACGCCCGTTCAGCGTTCTCCTCCATTCTTGCCAAATCCATCTTGATCATATTAGAAAGTCCGTATATACGAATATGCGACTAAGGCGTTATCGCTTGTTTCAGCCGGCTTTTCAAGCCCCCTGCAACGGACGGTGACTCCGCGCTTTGATCAATTCGGCCCTGTGCGCTTACCAGCAAAGTTGTCTCTATGACTGAATTTACTCCTATCCCGGCATTGATCGGCGGCAGCCTGATCGGCCTCGCTGCTGTCCTGCTCATGGCCTTCCACGGCCGCATCGCTGGCATGACCGGTATCCTGACCGGCGTTCTGCCGCCTGTCGCAAAAGACTGGGGCTGGCGCGCCGCCTTCCTGCTGGGCGCCATTGTTGCGCCGATCCTGATCCCGCTCGTGTCCGGCTATGAGGTGTCCTTCGCTTCGCCCGTGCCGGTGATGTGGGTGATGATTGGTGGCCTGCTCGCCGGCGTCGGCGTGTTCTTTGCCGCCGGCTGCACCTCTGGTCATGGCGTGTGCGGCATTGCCCGTCTCTCCGGGCGCTCGATCGCCGCCACGATCACCTTCATGGTTGCCGCCGTCGCCACCGTCTTTGTCATTCGCCATGTTCTCGGGGGCTTCTGATGCAGCGTATTGTTCTTGCCGGTCTGTTTGGTCTCATCTTCGGCGCCGGTATCGCCATTTCCGGCATGATCAATCCAGCCAAGGTGCTGAATTTTTTCGACATTGCCGGGAACTGGGATCCGTCCCTGATTCTGGTCATGGGCTCGGCCCTGACCGTCACCGCCATTGGGTTCCGCTTCGTGCTGCGCCGAGAAAAGCCCGTACTCGACCAGCAATTCCACCTGCCGACCAAGCGCAAGCCGGACGTTCCGCTGATCGGGGGCTCGGCCGTGTTCGGTATCGGCTGGGGCATTGCCGGCTTCTGCCCCGGCGGCGCCATTCCGGCTCTTGGCCTGGGTGATGTCTCGGCCTTCGCCTTCGTGGCAGCCATGATCGCGGGAATCCTGACCGCTCGTGGCCTGCGCCAATTCGCTCAGCGGCGCGTTATCCAATCAGCCTGACCCTCACCGAGGAGTTCTAGAAATGACCACCATTCCCTTCACCCCCGACATGACCCTGCGCCCGGAAGTGACCGCGTTCTTCGACGCGCCGACCAACACGATCTCCTACGTCGTCAAGGATCCGAAGTCCCTATCCTGCGCCGTCATCGACTCGGTCATGGACATCGACTACGCCGCCGGCCGCATTACCTATGATGGCGCCGACAAGATCATCGCCTTCATCACGGAGCAGGGTCTCAAGCTCGAATGGCTGATCGAGACCCATGTCCACGCCGATCATCTCTCGGCCGCGCCTTATATCCAGTCCAAGCTGGGCGGCAAGCTGGGCATCGGCGAGAACATCGTGACGGTGCAGGAAACCTTCGGCAAGATCTTCAATGAAGGCACCGAGTTCCAACGCGATGGCAGCCAGTTCGACCGCCTGTTCAAGGACGGCGACAGCTACCAGATCGGCGGCATGACGGCCCGTGTGATGCACACACCCGGCCATACCCCGGCCTGCATGACGCACACGATCGGCGACGCCTCCTTCGTGGGTGATACCCTCTTCATGCCGGATGGTGGCTCGGCCCGCGCCGACTTCCCGGGCGGCGATGCGCGCACGCTTTATCGCTCGATCCAGCGCGTTCTGGCGCTGCCGCGCGAAATGCGCCTCTTCATGTGCCACGACTATGGTCCCAATGGCCGCGACATCCAGTGGGAGACCACTGTCGGCGACGAGATCGACCACAATATTCATGTCGGCAAGGGCACGGACGAAGACAGTTTCGTCGCTATGCGCGAGGCGCGCGACGCTACCCTCACCATGCCCAAGCTGATCATCCCGTCGCTGCAGGTCAACATGCGCGCCGGCCAGCTTCCGCCCAAGGACGAGGACGGCAAGACCTTCCTCAAGGTTCCCATCAACGGCCTGTGATGCCCCTTCGCAGTCCGTTTCCTCCTCCGCTTCGGCGGAGGAGCCCCCCTTTCCTCATGCGTCAGGACAATAACAAATGAATATCCACCAGCTTAGCCCGGAATTCTCCGCCACCGGCCAGATCACGCCCGAACAGGTCAAGGAGCTCGCTGCAATGGGCTTCAAGTCCATCGTCTGCGCGCGTCCAGACAACGAGGATGCCGGCCAGCCCGCCTTTGCTGAAATCGAAGCTGCTGCAAAGGCGGCGGGGCTCTCGATCACCCATATCCCGGTCTCTGGCATGCTCGGCGAGGGCCAGATCATTCGCTTTCATCAGGCCTGGGAAGACAGCCCCAAGCCCATGCTCGGCTACTGCCGCTCCGGCGGTCGCGCTGGCAGCCTGTTTGCCACACTGAACGCCTGATCCAGCCTGATCTTCGCCGGCCTTCGGGCCGGCTCCCACCTCTTCCGGAGATTTGCCGTGCGCCTCGGGTCCTATCTGCCCATCCTCGATTGGGGCAGCCGCTACAACCGCCAGACCTTGACCAGTGACCTCGTGGCCGCGGTGATCGTGACCATCATGCTGATCCCGCAGTCGCTGGCTTACGCCCTGCTGGCGGGGCTGCCTCCGGAAGTGGGTCTGTACGCCTCGATCCTGCCGCTCGTCGCCTATGCCATTTTCGGCACCTCGTCCGCGCTGGCGGTCGGGCCGGTCGCCGTCATCTCGCTGATGACGGCCAGCGCCGTCGGCAAACTGGCCATGGAAGGCACCGCCGACTATGCCAGCGCCGCCATCATCCTGGCCCTCATCTCAGGCGCCATGCTGACGCTTATGGGCCTGTTGCGGCTCGGCTTTCTCGCCAATTTCCTGTCTCACCCGGTCATTTCCGGCTTCATCACCGCCTCCGGCCTTATCATCGCCACCAGCCAGCTGGGCGGCCTCCTGGGCATCAGCACTGAAGGCCATGCTCTGCCGGGCCTGTTGGCCTCCATCTGGGCAAATTTGGGCTCGATCAACCTCTATACGCTCATGATCGGCGGGCTGGCGCTGGGCCTCCTGGTGTGGATCCGCCTCGACCTCAAGAACTGGCTCGCCCGCTTTGACGTGCCTAAGAGCGTCGCCACGATCATCGTGCGCGCCGGCCCGGTTCTGGTCGTCTTCCTCACCATGGCGCTCTCGGTGGTCTTCGATCTCGGCAGCAAGGGTGTCGCTCTGGTCGGTGACGTGCCGCAGGGCCTGCCCATGCTGTCGCTGCCGAGCTTCAATTTCGACACCGTCCAGCAATTGCTCGTGCCAGCGCTGATCATCTCGATCGTGGGGTTTGTCGAATCCATTTCGGTGGCACAGACCCTGGCTGCCAAGCGCCGCGAGCGCATCGAGCCCAATCAGGAACTGATCGGCCTCGGCATGTCCAATATCGCGGCCGGTATTGGCGGCGGCTATCCGGTCACCGGCGGTTTTGCCCGCTCCGTGGTCAATTTCGACGCCGGCGCAGCAACCCCCGCGGCAGGCGCCTTCACCGCCATCGGCATTGCCGGCGCGACGCTGTTGCTGACGCCCTTCCTCGCCGTCCTGCCCAAGGCGACGCTGGCCGCGACTATCGTGCTCGCCGTTCTGACCCTTGTCGATTTCTCGGTTCTCAAGCGCGCCTGGGCCTATTCCAAGGCGGATTTTGCCGCCGTGGCCATCACGCTGGTCGGCACATTGCTCTTCGGTGTCGAGGTCGGGATTGCGCTTGGCGTGGCCGCCTCGATCCTGATTTTCCTCTATCGGTCCTCCAAGCCCCATGCGGCCGTGGTGGGTCAGGTGCCCGGCACCGAGCATTTTCGCAATATCAAGCGCCACAAGGTGGAGATCGTCCCCGACATCCTGTCCATCCGCATCGATGAAAGCCTTTACTTTGCGAATGCGCGTTATCTCGAAGATCTTGTGACCGGCCTCGCAACGGAAAATCCCGGTCTCAAGGACGTCGTGCTGATGTGCTCGGCCGTCAATTTCATCGACATGTCGGCACTCGAAAGCCTCGAAGCCGTGGAGCACCGTCTCAAGGACCTTGGCATCCGCCTGCACCTGTCAGAGGTCAAGGGACCGGTGATGGACAAACTGGCCGGAACGGAGTTCCTTGAACATCTCTCCGGACAAGTGCATCTCAGCCAACACGGCGCCATCCGTTCGATCCTGGCGCAGCAAGACCCCGTCCCCTCAGGGAGTGGTGACGGTCAGGATCGGGTGCTGGAAGCGACGACACGACAATAGGAGACAGCAACGATGGCCCATGTAGTCTGCACCAAATGCAACGCGACCAACCGCATCGCCGAGGGTCAGGCAGCAAACCAGGGAAAATGCGGCAAGTGTGGTGCTGCGCTCTTTGACGGACATCCCGCCGATCTGGCGGCGCCCATGCTCGAAAAGCAGATCGCCAAATCCGACATTCCCGTCCTCGTTGACGTCTGGGCGCCTTGGTGCGGCCCATGCCGCGTCATGGGCCCGCAATTCGAGGGGGCAGCGCGCGAGGCTGAGCCGGCCATGCGCTTCGTCAAACTCAATTCGGATGAGAACCAGGATCTGGCGGGGCGCCTCGGCATTCGCGGCATTCCCACCATGATCCTCTTCCGCTCCGGCAAGGAAGTCGCCCGCGTCTCCGGCGCCATGTCGAGCACCGATATTCTCAATTGGGCCCGCAACGCCGCACGGTGATTAAGACCAAGTGAGGGGGTAGCGATGCCTAAAATCGCTCTCCGGCGAGCTGTTTAGCTGCTTCGGCGTGGAGTATTGTCGCAGCAACCTGGTGATCATTCCAAAAGGAGCATGATCGTGAGCCGTCTCTCGCATTCCGAAGTTCACATGGTGCACCGGATCGGCTGGCTGCGCGCCGCTGTCCTTGGGGCAAATGACGGACTGGTATCCACCGCCAGTCTCGTGGTCGGTGTCGCCGCAGCCGGGTCCGGTCGACCTGAAATCCTGATCGCAGGTCTAGCGGGCCTCGCCGCAGGCGCCATGTCGATGGCGGCGGGCGAATATGTTTCCGTGAGTTCGCAGACCGACGCCGAACTGGCCGATCTCGCCCGCGAAAGGGTGGAGCTTGAGACCATGCCGGAAAGCGAGCTGGAAGAGCTGACCCAGATCTATGTCAGTCGGGGGCTCGATGAGGATCTGGCCCGCAAGGTCGCCATCCAGCTGACGGAAAAGGATGCCTTGGCGGCTCATGCGCGCGACGAACTGGGTATTTCGGAAACCGTTACCGCCCATCCCGTCCAGGCCGCGGTCGTGTCCGCACTCACCTTCGCTGTGGGCGCCATAATCCCGCTGATCGTGGCGTGGTTGGCCCCGGCGACGCAGATCACCATAAGCGTAGCAGCCAGCGCCATCGTGGCCCTCATGATCCTGGGTGCAATGGGGGCATCTGCCGGCGGCGCATCAATGACCAAAGGGGCCATTCGCGTAACCTTCTGGGGCGCGCTGGCGATGGCCGTCACCGCCGGGGTGGGCATGATCTTCGGAGTGAGCGCCGGCTAGCCCTTTATGAGACAGGGAGGGCAGGTGATCGCGGATGAGCCGGTGCATTCATGGGCCATTCGTCGTTCTACTCCCGCAGCGCGAAGACCCCGTGATTTTCGCGCGTTGATCCAGCGAGAAGTTGGTAACCAACAGGCGTTAGACGCATGGTCTAAGTAACGGGTCGGTAAGGGGAAAGCCGATAACCAGCGATATTCTCGCCGGGATTGTGTCCAGTGTACCCGTTTTTTGATTTTTTCGTCAGCATCCATGACGTCCGCTACGTCGTGTTGGCCGCCGCCATTTGCCTCACCTCAAGCTATGCCTGTGTGAGCCTGCTCCGCCATGCGCGCCGGAGTTCCGGGCGCGCAGCAAAGATCTGGAACATCATCTCTGCACTGGCCGTGGGCTTTGGCATCTGGGCGACCCACTTTGTCGCCATGCTGGCATTCCGTCCCGGTTTCACCCTGGCCTACGAACTGCCGCTGACCGCACTGTCGCTGCTGATTGCAATCGCCGTCTGCGGTGCGGGCCTCGCCTTCGCCATCCGATCCGACCTGGCCGTTGATCGGTTCCTCGGCGGCGCCGTGGTCGGGATCGGCATTTCCTCCATGCACTATGTCGGCATTTTCGGCCTCATGATCGGCGGAACGATCGATTGGGATGCTCAATTGGTGGCGCTTTCGATCATCTCGGGCACGGTGTTGTCCGGCGTTGCCATCATGCTGGCCGGAAGAACGGGCAGGAAGAGCCTCTTCGGCGCGGCTGGCCTGCTGACCCTTGCGATCTGCACAATGCACTTCACCGCCATGGGGGCAGCCGATTTCAGTCGCTGCTTCCCGTTGGTGACGGAAGGCAGCATCAACAGCGGCATGATGGCGATCATCGTCGCCCTGATTTCGCTGTTCATCCTTGCCGCCGCTTTCGGCAGCATCGTGCTCGATGAAGCGGACCGCCGACGGACACAGCGGGAGCGGGAACGCGAACTGGCCGATGCCGAGCAGATCGAGCAGATGCGTCTTCGTCTGGAGCTGGCCCTGGCCCACATGGCCCAGGGGCTGGCGCTGTTCGGCGCCAATGGGGACGTGCTGCTGCACAACCAGCGAATTCTGGAGCTGCTCGGCCTGCCGCCGGATTTTGATCTGGTTGGGCGGACCCTGCGTGATATCTGCGCGCGCGTCATGACCGCGACCGGGGCCGAAGGCGCGCCAAACGCCGATGCCATAGAGCAGATGCACCAGCGCCATCGCGGGCTCGCGCGGGCAGGGGGCGAGGTCGTGCATGGCCTTGGCAGCGAGATTTTCCTTCGCGTCCAGCACACGCCGACCGGCGACGGCGGTTGGGTAACCATGATCGAGGACATATCCGACAGCAAGCGCAGCGAGGCGGCCATCTCCCACCTGGCCAAGCATGACCCGCTGACCGGACTGCCGAATCGCACCCGGTTTGAGGAATTGTTTGCCGCGGCCATCGACCAGTCCGATGAAAAGGGAGAAAGGCTCGCGGTCATCGCCATCGACCTCGACCGCTTCAAGGACATCAACGACAGCTACGGCCATGCTGCGGGCGATCGGGTACTGGCCGCGCTGGCGGAGAAGTTCAAGGAAGCCATCCGCCCCGGAGAAATCGTGGCGCGCATTGGCGGCGATGAGTTCGCAGCCCTCAAGCCCTTCTCTTCAATGGAAAATCTGCGCGAGTTCCTGTCGCGTCTGAACCGTGGCCTCTCGGGCAAGGTGACCTATTCGGACAATGTCGTCGAAACCTCGGGCAGCATGGGCGTGGCGATTTACCCCGGCGACGGCACGGATCGATCCAAGCTTCTGAGCAACGCCGATCTGGCGCTTTACCGGGCCAAGGGCGAACTGGATCAACGCATCTGCTACTACGAGAGCGAGATGGATGAGCAGGCGCGCGAGCGTCGGGCCATGGCGCGCGATCTCTGGAAAGCGGTCGAAGAAGAAGGCTTTACCCTTGTCTATCAGGTCCAGAAATCTGTCCTGAGTGATAGCGTCACCGGCTACGAAGTGCTTCTTCGTTGGGATCGTCCGGGTCATGGGCCGGTTTCGCCAGCTGAGTTCATCCCCGTCGCCGAAGAGTGCGGCGCGATCATCGCCATCGGAAACTGGGTGCTGCGGAAAGCTTGCGAGGAAGCAGTCCTCTGGCCCGAGCCCTACAAGATCGCCGTCAATGTTTCGGGCGTTCAGCTCGGCCAGATCGAGCTGGTCGACCTGGTGAAAATGGTTCTGTTCCAGACCGGTTTGGCGCCAGAGCGTCTCGAACTCGAAGTCACCGAGACTGCCATCATCGCCGACAAGAAGCGCGCGATGACGGTGCTCAAGCAGATCAAGGCGCTTGGCGTGTCGATTGCCATCGACGATTTTGGCACCGGCTATTCATCGCTCGATACGCTGCGCAGCTTCCCGTTCGACAAGATCAAGCTGGATCGCTCCTTCATGGGCGAAGTACAGGAAAGCGAGCAGGCCAAGGCTATCGTGCGCGCCATCCTTGCGCTGGGACGCAGCCTCTCCGTGCCGGTGCTCGCCGAGGGCGTGGAGACTGCCGAGCAGCTTGAAGTGCTGCGCTTTGAGGGCTGCATGGAAGCGCAGGGCTTCCTCCTCGGCCGCCCGGGACGCATCGATTGGGACGATACGCTGGAGCCGATGCGGGCTTAAAGCCCGTCGCGGCCCCGGAAACGACGCTGGTAATCGGGATCGTAAAGGGCGCTCTCCCGGAATTCGGAGGCGCCAAGACCCCGGCCGACAAAGATAATCGCCGTGCGTTCGACCGGATCTTCCCCGAAACGCACCGCGATATCGGCAAGCGTTCCGCGCAGGATTTTCTGATTGGGCCAGCTGGCGTGGGCCACGATGGCCACCGGGCAATCCGCGCCGTAGAGCGGGGTCAGTTCGGCCACAACGCGATCCAGCGAGTGAATGGCGAGGTGGATGGCGAGCGTTGCCCCGGTGGCGCCAAAGGCGGCCAGAGTTTCCCCCTCCGGCATTGGCGAAGCGCGGCCCGAAAGGCGGGTCAGGACAAGGCTTTGGGCCTCGCCGGGTATCGTCAGCTCCCGGCCAAGGGCTGCTGCCGCCGCCGCAAAAGACGGCACGCCGGGGGTCAGTGTGTAGGGGATGCCAAGCCGGTCGAGACGGCGCATTTGTTCGGCGACTGCGCTCCAGACCGATAGGTCACCCGAGTGCAGCCGGGCGACATCCTCGCCGGCGTCACGCGCCTTGACATATTCGGCCTCGATCTCATCGAGCGACATCGGTGCAGTGTCGATGAGCCGGGTGCCAGGGGCACACCAGTCCAGCATTTCCTTGGGAACGATGGAGCCGGCGTAAAGGCAGACCGGGCAGCGCTCGAGCAGATCTCGGCCCCGTACGGTAATGAGATCGGCCGCGCCCGGCCCGGCGCCAATGAAATGAACGGTCATGGCTTGGTCCAGCTCCACTGGGTGATCGGCATGGCTGGGCGCCAGGCGGTCATGCTGCCCACCGCATCGGCACGGGCGACAGAAAGGCGATTGAGCGATCCGCCGAGGGTTGAGAACCGCGCCAGCAGCAGGGCTTCGAACTCCAGCGTCACGGCATTGGCAACAATCCGCCCGCCGGGACGCAGGGCCTCAAGCGCTGTGTCGAGAACGCCGGGATCGCTGCCGCCGCCGCCGATGAAAATGGCATGCGGAGCTTCGAGGCCGGAGAGGGCCTCGGGGGCGGCGCCTTCAACGATCCGCAGGCCGGGGACCCCGAGGGATGTTGCATTCTTGCGGATGCGTGCGGCGCGATCAGAATTGGCTTCGATGGCGATAGCGCGAAGGCTTGGGTCGGCCAGCATCCATTCGATGCCGACCGAGCCTGATCCGGCGCCAATGTCCCAGAGCAATTCGCCACGCCGTGGGGCGAGCGCGGAGAGGGTGAGCGCGCGGACCTCCCGCTTGGTGATCTGGCCGTCGTGATCGAAAAAATCGTCGGGCAGCCCGGGGGTTAGCGGCACGATCTGGGCTTGGGGCAGTGGCACCACGGTGATCGCGCAGACATTGAGCGGATCGATGTCTGCGAGTTCGAACTGCATGGCCATCTGGGACCGAACCCGTTCATCGGGGCCACCGAGTGCTTCGAGCACGGTGACAATGGAGAGGCCAAAGCCCTTTTCCGTCAGGAGCTTGGCCAGCTCTGCAGAGCCGTTTTCATCTGACGTCAGCGCCAGAATGCGCGCCGCGGGGTGAAGGTGGGGGATGATCAGTTCAACCGGGCGGCCGTGCGCAGAGAGGCTGACGATGTCTTGCAGCGGCCAGCCGAGACGGGCGGCAGCCAGGCTGAAGGCAGAAAGGTGAGGAAATACCTGCATTTGCGCCGCATCGACATGCCGCGCCAGCGTTACGCCGACCCCGTGATTGAACGGGTCGCCGGAGGCCAGGACGCAGACTTTTCGGCCCTTTGCGGCGACGACGGCCTCGACGGAACGGGAGAAGGGAGAGAGCCACGTGTGGGCCTCGCCGGTTATGGCATCTGCCGCCAGTTCGAGGTGGCGGGCGCCGCCAAAAACCAGCTCGGCGTCACTGATGGCAGCGCGGGCCGCACTGCCGAGCCCGGCCAGTCCGTCTTCACCAATGCCGACAATTGTGAGCCACTGCATGGGGTTACACTCCGATGCTGCGCGGCGAGTAAACCAGCGGATCGCGCCCGGGACGTTCGATAATGCGGGTTTCCGGCGTGCCGATGATCACGCAGGTCGACATATCAGCCGGCTGCTGATCGGCTTCCGAAAGCGGGACGACGGAGAAGTTTTCGTCCGGCCGGCCGACCGCGCGGCCGAAAATGACCGGCGTGGTCCAGGGCAGGGTCTCACGCAGGATGGCAAAGGCGGCGGGGAGCTGCCAGGGGCGAGCCTTGGAAATGGGATTGTAGAGGGCGATGACGAGGCCGGCGGTGGAGACCGCGCGGAGGCGCTGCTCGATGACCGGCCAAGGTTTCAGGTTGTCCGACAAGGAGATAGCGCAGAAGTCGTGACCCAGCGGCGCGCCGGCGCGGGCGGCCACGGCCAGCATGGCGGTAACGCCTGGGATGATCTGGATATCGAGATTGCGCCAGGCTGGTGGGCCGTGTTCGACCGCCTCGCAAATGGCTGCTGCCATTGCAAAAACGCCGGGGTCTCCGCCCGAGACGACGCAGACTGCGTGGCCTTTGGTGGCGGCGTCGAGCGCGGCCTTGGCGCGGTGGAGTTCTTCGCGATTATCCGAGGCGATGCAATGCTGGTCGGGCCGGAGATCAAGCCGGTCGAGATAGGGGCCGTAGCCGAAGAACTGCTCGCCCTGTGCAATGAAATCAAGGGCTTGCGGTGTCGTTTGGGCCGGATTGCCGGGGCCGGTGCCGATGACGAAGAGGCGTCCGGTCATGGGCGTGTGCTCCAGCCTGGAACGAGGATCAGGGAAAAATAGGGTGCGGTGTCGTCGGGCTTGTCGGCGAGTGGACAGATTTTTTCAGCCGCCATCGTGCCGCGTTCGACGTAAACTGCGCGGTTTAAACGTCCAGTATTTATAAGGGCTTGGCGCACCTTGGGCAGGTTTCTACCCAGCTTCATGATGACCACGCCCTCGCTGTCGCGGAGGCGGCGCTCAAGCTCTTCGATGTCGAGCGTGCCCGGCACCACGGTCAAAATGTCATCGCCCTGGACCAGCGGAAGACCTGCTGCAGACCAGCCACCAGACATTGCCGTAATGCCCGCAATGACGTGAATTGGGTAGCAGACTGTTAACCTTTGGTGCAGGTGCATGTAGCTGCCGTAGAGCAGAGGGTCACCCTCGCTGAGAACCGCAACATTGCGACCGGCATCGAGATGGGATGCCAGCCGGGACGCGGCTTCCTCGTAGAATGCGGAAATCTGCGTACGGTAATCTTCGCTGTGCCGATGGCTCTCGGTGGTGACCGGGTAGTCGAGCCGTTCTTCGATCTGATCGGCGCGGATGTGATCGGCCACGATGGCGCGGGCATTGCTGGGGTTGCCGCGCTTGGCGAAATAGGCAACCACATCGGCGCCGCTGATGGCCTTTACTGCCTTCAGCGTCAGCAGTTCCGGATCACCCGGGCCGGTGCCAACTCCGTAAAGAATACCGGTCAAAGGCCGGGCCTCGCCAAAGCGTTGAGACAGGCCGAGGTCATGGCGCTGCCGCCGAGGCGTCCGCGAACGATGGCGAAGGGCACGCCATAGCTGTGCTCAGCGAGCGCATCCTTCGATTCCATCGCGCCGACGAAGCCCACGGGCATGCCAATGATGGCGGCTGGGCGCGGGGCGCCGTCGCGAAGAAGTTCGAGAAGGTGGAAGAGGGCGGTCGGGGCATTGCCGATGGCGACGACTGCGCCTTCGAGACGGTCGCCCCAGAGATCGAGGGCGGCGGCAGAGCGTGTATTGCCGATGCGAGCGGCGATCTCCGGCGTCTGCGGATCGCGGAGGGTGCAGATCACCTCATTGCCGGCGGGGAGGCGGGCAGCGGTGATGCCGCGCGCCACCATCTCGGCGTCGCAGAGGATTGGGGCGCCACTCTGCAGGGCTGCGCGGCCGGCTTCGACAAAGCCCGGGCCAAAGACGAAGTGCTGTGCAGCATCGACCGAGCCGGCAGCATGGATCATGCGCACGGCCAGTTCCGCCTCGTCGGTCGAAAATGCCGAGAGATCGGCTTCGGCGCGAATGATCGCGAAGGACTGGCGATAGATCGCGTCGCCATCCCGGATGTAATCGTATGAGGTCATCGGCCTTCCTGCCGGTGGGTGCACTCGAGAACGGCTTCGATTCCGTCCAGACCCACTCTTGTTTGAGGCGTATCGCCCGCCCGCCCGTCAATGACAAGTCCAACCCCGTCGTCGAGGCCAACGATGGTCAGGGGCGCCGGGGCAGGGTGGGCGCATCCCTTGGGGCATCCCGATACATGCAGATGCGCGCCCGGGTCCACCCGTGGGGCCAGTTGTGCGGCGAGACGCCGCGAGGCTATGCGCCCGGACCGGCAGCCATCGCTGCCCGCACAGGCGCTGACGCGGAGGCGCGGGTCGTCGGCATGGGTAATAAAGCCGAGCCCTTTGGCGGCGGTCACAAGCTCCGCGGGGGCATCGTCGATGAGGAGGGCATGGCCCGGCGCGAGGCGGAGTGTTTTTACGCCAGCGCTGGATGCGCGGCGCGCGAGGTCACCGAGGGATTCGGCGTCGCTGGCGGCAAAGGGGAGGGCGATGCCAGTCGAAGTGCCAGCCCGGCGCTGGAAGCGGCCAATGGGGCGGGTATTTTCCATGGTGCGTGCAGATGACGCGGCGGGTGCGGATGCGAGGTCGGCGGCTCGCGCCTGGGGGCCCAGGGCTGCAAGGCGCTGTAGCGTATCAAGTGTAGTGGTGATGGCTTCGTCGGCTAAAAATTCGCGCGGCGTGCCATTGCCGATCTGAACCTGCCAGAGTTCAGCGCCCAGTGCGAGAAGACGGATGTCGGCCTTGAGGGCGCTGAGCGGGAACTGACCATTGCCGTCGATAACGACGCTGAGCTTTGGGGCAAGGAGCGGCCAGAGTGGGCGCGAGCCCTCGCGAATGGCGTTGACCAGGGGCAGCGGATCGGCGCGTTCGCTGGGATCGTCACCGGCAATGGGGGAGGTGTCGACGACAAGCCCGTCCTCAATGGCGATATGGCGTTCGACAGCGTCGGCAAAAACGGTGCTCGAAAGCGCGGAGAGGCCGCGCACCTGGAGATTGCCGCGCGCGGTGATCTCGATAAGCCCATTGCCGTGGCGTCGCGCCAGATTGGCGAGGTAAGCGAGGTCGTCTGGCGTGATGAGTCCCGAGGGCAGGCGCAGCCGGGCGAGCAGCCCGTCGCCCGTCGCCATAGGCGCGGCCAGTGTGGGGCAGGCTCCTCGTTTCCAGTTTTCTGCTGGTGCTGCAGACAAGGCCAAAATCCTCGGAAGAACAGGTGGGACGCTCGCGCCGTTTCCCCCCTGAACAACTGCGCCACAGCTTATGGCGCTAGTCCTGCGGGCGCAGCAAGTAAATATCCATGATCCAGCCATGACGCGCCCGCGCGGCGGCGCGCGTCTCGACGATGGTCTCGGCCACATCGCCCAGTTTGCCGCTGACCAGCAACTGGTCCGGCGTGCCGAGATAGGCGCCCCAATAAATGGTGAGGCCCGGGTCACAATCGCGGAAGGCCAGACGCCCATCAAGCATCACCACCGTATCGGTTGTCACCGGGCCGAGTTGCCGACCGGTCGTAATAGTGACTGGGGTGCCGATGCGGTTGAGCGGGATGGCGTGGGCGGCGGTGAGCGCCTGGATGGCGGTGATGCCGGGAATGACCTCGACCGAGAAGTCGACCGTTGGGCGCACGCGATCGAGAATGCGCAGGGTGGAATCGTAAAGGCTGGGATCGCCCCAGACGAGAAAACCGCCCGCGCCGCCTTCGGGAATTACAGCGATGAGATCGGCAAAGATATCGCCGAGCCTGTCATGCCATTCGTCGACGCCGGCATTGTAGTCGGGCTTGGCTGCGTCCCGCACGGGGATAGCATAGCTGACACTGCGGCTATCTGGGCGGGTGACATAGCGGGCAAGGATTTCGCGGCGGATATCGGCCAGGTCGGCCTTTGCAGCCCCCTTGTCGGGGATGAAGAGCACATCGGCGCGATTGAGGGCATTCATCCCTGCGACGGTGATGTGTTCCGGGCTGCCGGTGCCTATGCCGATGACGAGAATTGTCTTCATGGCCATCCCAATGCCATGGGCCGCCCCGAAAGGTCAAAGGGCGCCTTGCGGCGCCCTTCGGGTATTTGGTGGCCTCGCCACGAGAGGTGCGGGCCGGCTCGAAGCCTTAGAACGGGCTGTCGGGGAAGTAGAACTGCTCGGCGTTCTCCTGGGTGATCAGCGGCGAGCCCAGGATATAGGTGCCGGTGACAGGGCCATTGGAGACGAAGTGATTGACGGTGACGTCCATTGCCGTGGCGATCTGGGCCGGCGGATAGAGTACGTCGACCGGCACGAGCGGATCACCATCCATCACGCCCTTGACGATTTCCTTCATGCCAGCGCCACCGACGACAAACATTTCGCTCTCGCGGCCAGCGGCCTTGACGGCTTCGACCACGCCGAGGGTGATGTCGTCGTCCTGAGCCCAGACGCCATCGATGTCGGGGAAGCGCGACAGGAAGTCCTGCATCACTTCAAAGCCGTCATCGCGGTTCCAGTTGGCGAACTTGTTGTCGAGGACATTGATGCCCGAGCCTTCGATGGTCGCCATGAAGGCGTCGAAACGTTCGGTGTCGAGAACCGTGGGGATGCCGCGCAGGATGACGATGTTGTCGCCCTCGCCGAGACGGCTCATCATGTATTCGGCCGAAACCTGGCCCATTTCGGTGTTGTTGCCCGAGACATAGACGTCCTGGATGGACGGGTCGGTCAGGCCGCGGTCAACCACGGTGATGAACGCCCCGGAATCCTTGACGGCACGGACAGGCTCGGTCAGCGGCTCGGATTCGAACGGCAGGACGACGAGCGCATCGATCTGGTGGACGGACACGAGATCTTCGAGATCGCTGGCCTGGTCAGCCGGACCGTCAGCAGTGACGATGATCAGGTCGATATTGGGGTTGGCGGCCTCGAGGCGCTTTTCGGCTTCGGCGGCGTGCCAGTTGAGGCCGCCCATGAAACCGTGCGTTGCCGCCGGGATGGACACCCCGATCTTGATCTTTTCCTGCGCCACGGCAGAGCCGAGCAGGGCGCTGGTGGCCATCAGGCCAAGTGCGATTGCCTTCAACGACATGTCAGATTTCCTCCCAAAATTGGCACCGCTTCGGCACCGGTGATCCCGCCCGTTGGGGGCGTGGAATTCGATAAAAACTAGTCAGCCTTCTTGCGGCGGGCCCGGAAGGAGCCGCGCTGCAGATAGACCGCCGCCACGATGATCACGCCCTGGACTGCCCCATTGAGGTAGTTGGAGATGATCTCGGTGAGGTTGAGAATATTGCCGATGGACGTGAGGATCAGCGCGCCGATGACGGTGCCGCCGATGCGCCCGAAGCCGCCCTTGAGCATGGTACCGCCGATGATCACCGCAGCGATGGCTTCAAGCTCCCACAGGACGCCCGTGGCTGAAGAGGCTGAGCCGAGGCGTGGCACATAGATGATGGTGGCCAGCGACACGCAGAGACCCTGCAGGATGTAGGTGGCGGTGCGCACGCGGTCGACCTTGATGGCCGAATAGCGCGCCACCTGCTCGTTGGAGCCGATGGCCATGCAATAGCGACCGAAGGCGGTGCGGTTCATGAGCACCCAGCCGATGATGGCGACGGCGATGAACACCCAGACCGGATAGGGAATGCGCAGGAAGCTGTCGTAATAGACCGGGCGATAGATTTCGCGCGCGCCATTGTTGAGCGAGAGCGTGCCGCCATCGGCGAAATAGGTGACCAGCGAGCGGTAGATGCCCATGGTGCCCAGGGTGACGATGAAGGCTTCGATCTTGGCCTTGGTGGTGAGGAAGCCGTTGATGAAGCCGGCGCCAATGCCCAGGATCAGCGAACAGCCGACGCCCAGCACCACCGTCCAGATCGACGCGCCCATAGCGCCCACGGCCCAGTTCATGATGATGATCATGACGCCGGCAATGAAGGCGGCCATGGAGCCCACCGAGAGATCGATGCCGCCCGCTGTGATGACGAAAGTGGCCCCCACCGCGATGATGCCGATGAAGGCAGAGCGCGTCAGGATATTGGTGATATTGCCTTCGTTGAGGAAGGCCGGATTGAGGCTGTAGCCCAGGATGACCAGCAGGATGAGGGCCAGCAGCGGCCCCGCCGTCTTGAGGTCGAGCCGGAACCCCTTGGCCGGCTTTTCTGCCTCATGCGCTGATACGCTCATCGTCCCCATCCTGTTTGATGCCCGCGGCGTACCGCATGATTTCTGCCTCGGTAATTTCTGCGCCATCGAGCTGGCCGGCGAGGCGCCCATTGCGCATCACCATGACCTTGTGGCTGAGGCCGATGACTTCCTGCATTTCCGAGGAGATGACGATGATCGCCTTCCCCTCGGCGGCCAGCGCCGCGATGATGTGATAAATCTGCTGCTTGGTGCCGACATCGATGCCGCGCGTCGGCTCATCCATGATGATGATGTCCGGCTCGCTTTCCATGGTCTTGCCGAGCATGAGCTTCTGCTGATTGCCGCCGGAGAGTTTACCCACCGGAACAGAGGCGTCGCGGGCGCGGATGTCGAAGCGGCGCACGGCGCGCTCGAGCGCCTGCTGCTCGCTGCCATTGTCGAGGAAGCCGCGCTTCAAGTGCTTTTTGAGCGTGAGCAGGGTGAGGTTCGGCTGGAGGCCGACATTGAGCAGCAGCCCGCGGCCCTTTCGGTCCTTGGTCATATAGGCGAGGCCGGCATTGACCGATTGCGACACGTCGGTGAAATCGACGGCCTGGCCGCGCAGGGTCACAGCGCCGCCGGTTTTCTTGACGAGACCGACAATGGTTTCGGCCACGGCGGTACGGCCCGAACCGATGAGGCCGGCAAAGCCGAGGATTTCGCCGCGGCGTAGGTCAAAGGAAATGCCCGAAATGCCGGGGGAGGCGAGGTCTCGCACCGAGAGCATGATCTCGGCGTCGACATCGGGCTCGTGCTTGGGCGGATAGAGATTGGAGAGCTCGCGGCCGACCATCATCTGCGCGATGGAATCGGGGGTGAGGTTCTCGGTGCCAAGCGTGGCGATCAGCTGGCCGTCGCGCAATACGGTGACCCGTGCCGCCAGCTCCATGATCTCGTCAAGCTTGTGCGAAATGAAGATGATGGCAACGCCCTGGGCGGTCAGCCGCTTGATCTGCTCGAACAGCGTGCTGGTTTCGGCCACCGAGAGCACGGCGGTGGGCTCGTCCATGATGATGACGCGGGCATCCTGGCTGATCGCCTTGGCGATCTCGACCATCTGCTTGTCAGCGACCGACAGCGTATGGATGCGGGCATCGGGATCGATGCGGACGTGCAGCGTATCGAGGATGGCGCTGGCGCGGTCACGCATTTCCTTGAGCTTGAGGAAGCCGTTCGAATGTAGCTCCCGGCCGAGGAAGATGGAGTCGGCGACCGTCAGATGCTCGGCGAGCAGCAGTTCCTGATGGATGACGACGATGCCCATTGCCGCCGCCTCGCCATTGGGGGGCAGGACGACCTGTTCGCCGCGATAATGGATGGTGCCGGATGTCGGCTGCTCAAGGCCGGAGAGAATCTTGATGAGGGTAGACTTGCCGGCGCCGTTTTCGCCGATGATGGCGTGGACCTCACCGGGGCGCACGTCGAAATCGATGCTGAACAGCACCGGTATTTCACCGAACGATTTTGAAATCCGATGCGCCGAAAGGATCGGCGACACGGTATCACCCGTCCCCTCAGACATGGTGCAGTCCTCCCTGGAGGCACGACGAATTTGAACACTCGTTCATTGCCAATACCATTCATGTAAAGGTTTTCATCAATCGTGTAAAGGTTTACAGTGCGGAATATCCGGTGATGGCAGGGGAGGGCCATGGCGCAATCCATGGCATCTGCTAAAGGCAGAGGCGCGCTTGGCTTTTGGCTGCGCGACAGGGGCGGAGCGGGCTAGGTGCAGCAGCAAAAGCTGGCGACAATCGAGGACGTTGCGGCGATGGCCGGGGTGTCGATCGCCACGGTCAGCCGCGCCATCAATGAACCCACCAAGGTCGCCGATGCCACGCGCCGACGGGTAACCGAGGCCATCGCGCGCACCGGCTATACGACCAATGCCATGGCCCGTTCGCTGCGCATGCGCCGCAGCAATATGATCCTCATCCTCGCGCCCGATGTCGGCGATCCGAACTTCTCCAACATTCTCGTCGGTCTCGAGACCGAGGCCAGCAAGCGCGGCTATGGCGTGCTGATCGGCAATACGCAGAACGATCCGAGCCGCGAAACCGACTATTTGCGCTTCATCAGCTCAAACCAGGCCGACGGGCTGATCCTCTTTACCGGGCATCTGCCCTTCGGCTTCGGGCAGGATCGCGACGAAACGCGGCTGCCGCCGGTGGTGGCAGTCAACGAGCCTGTGATTGGCCAGGAAATCCCCTTCGTTGGCGTCGACAATTTCGAGGGTGCGCGGATCGCGGCGGAGCATCTGATCTCGCAGGGGCATCGCAAAGTGGGCTTCATCGGCCGCTCCGCCAGCCGCGAGATCAACAGGCTGCGCGAGGCGGGTTATCGGGCTGCACTCGAAGGGGCGGGGATCGAGATCGATCCGCGCCTGATCATCGATGGCGATGGCACGACCGAGAGTGGTCGCGCGGCGGCCGAGCTGATGTTCGTGCGCGACGCGCTGCCGACGGCGTTCTTCTGCGTCAATGACGCGACAGCGCTCGGTGTCATCATCGCCCTCAATGCGCGGAAATACGATTTGCCGCGCCAGTTCTCGGTGATGGGGTTTGACGACATTTCCTTTGCCAGCTTCGTCAGCCCATCGCTGACGACAATGAAACAGCCTCGCCACCGGATCGGCGAGGCTGCCATGGAAATGCTGCTGACCATGCTGGCCGGCGAGGAGCCCAAATCGCGAGAAATGCTGCTGCGCGCCGAACTCATCGTGCGCAATTCGGTGAGCCGACCGGGCAACAACTAGCTGCGCACCACTTTACCGGCCGCGCCTGGCGAGCCAGGCCTTCATCCACGCGATCTCTTCCTCCTGAGCGGCAATGACCGCCTCGGCCAGCGCCCGGACTTCCGGGTCCATGCCATGTTCAAGAACAATCCGGGCCATGTCCACCGCCCCCTGGTGGTGGGGAATCATGCCCTGGATGAAGTCAAATTCGGCGTCGCCCGTAAGCTCGACCGCCATATTGGCGTGCATGCGCGCATTCGCATCCTGATAGGCGGAGTTTGCGGCATTGTTCCCGGCTGCACCGTGGGTGTGGCCGGAGTGATCCTGGGCCAGCACCGGACTGGCGAGAAGGACGAGGGTGAAGGCAGCAATTGGGGCTTTCATATCGATCTCCTTTTGGGATCGAGTGAATGTGCGGCCTTCCCACGTGGCAAGGTCAAGCGGCCAATTCAGGCCGCTTCGCCAGCGCCTTGCGGACTGTTCCGACGCAATGGCCGCAGGTCATGTCGTTGACGGTGAAGCTGGTCTTTTCGGTCATTTCTCAGTGTCCTTTGCTTGGAGTTTCGATGCCGGCGAGGTCATCGAGAATGGGGCAGTCGGGGCGGTCATCGCCGTGGCAGCAATGGGCCAGGTGTTTGAGTGTGCCGACCATGGACTGCAGTTCGGCGATCTTGGTTTCGAGCGCGGCGATATGGGTCTGGGCGATGGTCTGCACTTCGGCGCTGGCGCGGGACTTGTCCTGCCAGAGAGCAAGCAATGCGCTGGTCTCCTCGGTGGAAAAGCCCAGCGTGCGGGCGCGGCGGATGAAGCGGAGCGTATGGACCTCGTCGGCACCGTAGACCCTGTAATTGCTGTCGGTGCGGTCGGCCGGGCGGATCAGCCCGATCTGCTCGTAATAGCGGATCATTTTCGGCGAGACGCCGGAAGCCTGCGAGGCCTGTCCGATGTTCATAGCGACACTCCTCTTACTGCGCGCAACCGTTGTGCATTGCTGACCACAAAGACCGAGGACAGCGCCATGGCGCCGGCACCGAGCATGGGGGAGAGCAGGAGGCCGAAACTCGGGTAGAGCACACCGGCGGCAACCGGAATGAGCAGCGCGTTGTAGCCAAAAGCCCAGAAGAGATTTTCCCAGATGTTGCGGATGGTGGCGCGGCTGAGTTTAAGGGCATTGAGCACGCCCTTGAGATCGCCGCCGAGCAGGACAACGTCGGCGCTTTCGATTGCGGCATCGGTGCCGGTCCCGACGGCAATGCCGATATCGGCTTCGGCGAGGGCCGGTGCATCATTGATGCCATCGCCGACATAGGCGACGACGCGTCCACCGGCGCGCAGCGCCTTGATGGCGGCGACCTTGTCGGCGGGGAGCACCTCGGCCTGGACTTCATCAATGCCGAGCTGGCGGGCAATGGCCGCGGCGGTCCGCTGGTTGTCGCCGGAGATCATCGCGGTCTTGAGACCCATGGCATGGAGCTGGGCGATGACCGCCTGGCTGGTTGGGCGGACCACGTCGGCGACGACGATGGCGGCGGCGATCTTCCCGTCGATCGCAGCAAGAACCGGCGTCTTGCCATCATCGGCGAGCGCTTCGAGCGTGGTGACGAAGGCCGAGAGATCGAGCTCGGCAAACATGCGTGCTGAACCGACTTCCACCTTCTGGCCCGCAATCGTGGCGGTAACGCCGTGACCGGGATCGGAGGCAAAATCGTCGATTAGTGGGATGGAGAGGCCTTCCGCTTCGGCGGCCGCAACGATGGCCAGCGCGATCGGGTGCTCGGAGCGGCTCTCGGCGGCAGCGACGAGGGAGAGAACTGTGCTGCGGTCAAATCCATCCGCCACGATGAGATCGGAAAGGACCGGCTTTCCTTGTGTGAGCGTACCGGTCTTGTCGAAGGCCACGACGTCGGCGTCCCGCAGGCGCTGTAGCGCCTCACCCTTGCGGAACAGCACGCCGAGCTCGGCTGCCCGGCCGGTGCCGACCATGATCGAGGTCGGCGTGGCCAGCCCCATGGCACAGGGGCAGGCGATGATGAGCACCGCGACGGCGTTGACGAGGCCATAGGTGAAGGACGGCTCGGGGCCCCAGATGGTCCAGACGATGAAGGTGACGGCGGCCAGCGCCATGACGGCGGGCACGAACCACAGGGTAATGCGGTCGACGACGGCCTGGATCGGCAGCTTGCCGGCCTGGGCTTCTTCTACCATGCGGATGATGTGGGCGAGCATGGTGTCGCTGCCCACCTTGGTGGCGCGGAAGCGGAAACTGCCGGACGTGTTGAGCGTGCCGCCGATGACGCTATCGCCGGCCGATTTCGAGACGGGCAGGGGCTCGCCCGAGATCATGGCTTCATCGACATGGCTCGACCCGTCGATGACCTCGCCGTCGACGGCGATCTTCTCTCCGGGGCGCACGACGAGGACGTCGCCGACGGCGACCTGCTCGACCGCCAGTTCCATTGTCCGTCCGTCGCGCTCGACGAAAGCGGTTCTGGCCTGTTCGCGCACCAGGCGCTGGATGGCTTCACCGGTACGGCCCTTGGCGAGGGCTTCGAGCCAACGACCGGCGAGGATCAGCGTGACGATGACCGCGGCGGCTTCGAAATAGACGAAGCGCGTTTCGCTGGGGACCAGCTGGGGTGCGAAAGTGACCACGCTGGAATAGAGCCAGGCGGCGCCGGCGCCCAGGGCGACAAGCGCATTCATTTCGGGTGCGCCGCGCAGCAGGGCCGGCACGCCGACTTTGAAGAAACGGCGGCCGGGCCAGAAGAGGACGGCAGTGGCGAGCACGAAGTAGGCGATATAGAGCCACTGCATCGGCACGACGCCCATCAGCCAGTGATGGAAGGGCGTATAGAGATGACCACCCATCTCAAGAACGAAAAGCGGCAGGGTGAGCACAGCGGCGATTGCGAGATCGCGCTTGAGCTCGGCTGCGTCTTCATCGTGGTGATGGGCATGATCATGCGCCGCGCCTTCGGCCGGACGCGCGGCGGCAGAATATCCGACTTTCTCCACCGCCTGGATAAGCTCGGCGAGGGTTGCCGTGCTCGCGCCGATGGTAGCGCGCTCCGTCGCCAGATTGACCGAGGCTGTCTCGACGCCCGGGACCTTGAGCAGGGCCTTTTCGACGCGCCCCACGCAGGAGGCGCAGCTCATCCCCTCGATATCGAGAACAAGCGGTTGGGCGGTGGAAGCGTGGACATGTTTGATCATGGATTTATCCTCTTCCGTCCTCATATAAACCTTCCCATCATGGTAAGGTCAAGGCCGGGGCAAGCAGGGAAATTGCGTGCGGCGAGTTGGCACAGCGACATTGCGGCTTGCACTTTTTGCCGCGCGCCTGCCTAGATTGCTCCAGTAAGGAGTTTTGCCATGCAGGTTGTGCGCAAGGACATCCATAATTCTGAGATGCCAGTACTTTGCCAGAGTTGCGAAGCACGGCACCGGGGCGTGTGCGGCGCACTCAACCCCGAGCAATTGGTGAAACTCTCCAAGCATACCCGGCGCGTTCATCATGAGGCCGGGCATGAATTGCTGGCCGATGCCATGCCGATTGCGGCTTACGCCAATGTGCTGCGCGGCGTCATCAAGCTGACCAAAGTGCTCGAAGACGGTCGCCAGCAGGTCGTTGGCCTGCAGTTTGCGCCCGATCTTCTCGGTCGCCCCTTTGCGGGTGAGAGCCGGGTGAGCGCGGAAAGCGCCTCGGATGTCGATCTCTGCATGATCCCCAAGGGGGCGCTGGAAAGCCTTGTGCAGGAAAGCGGACCGCTCGAGCATCGGATCATGCTGCAGGCGCTCAGGGAACTCGATGAGGCGCGCGACTGGATGGTGACGCTGGGCCGCAAGACTGCCGCCGAAAAAGTGGCGAGCTTCCTCTATCTCATCGCCACCCATATCGACCCCGAGGAAGACGAGGGATCGACAACGTTCGACCTGCCCCTCAGCCGCGCTGATATCGCCGATTTCCTCGGGCTGACCATCGAGACGGTGAGCCGGCAGATGAGCAAGCTCAAGGCCGACAAGATCATCGAGATCGTCAACTATCGCAACATCACCGTGCCCGATCTGACGGTGCTGCGCCTGCGCTGCGGCTAGGGCTTAGCCCAGCCGGCCGTCGCGCAGGGTAACGATGCGGTCCATGGTCCCTTCGGGGATCGCGGCATGCGTGACCATCAGCACGGTCTTGCCCTTGGTGGCTTCGGCCAGGGTTTCGAAGAACGCGATCTCGGTGGCGCGATCGAGCGCGTTGGTCGGCTCGTCCAGGAGAATGATCGGGGCGTTTGAGAGCAGGGTGCGCGCGAGGCACAGCCGGCGCATCTGACCGGCCGAGAGGGTGCGGCCCGCTTCGCCGACGGGCGTATCGAGACCCTTGGGCAGGGCGCGCACGAATTCACCCAGCCATGCGGCGTCGAGAGCCTGCCAGAGTTCATCCTCGGTGGCGTCGATCCGGGCGATGAGCAGATTGCTGCGCACGCTGTCGATGAACACGGGGCTGTCCTGGCTGAGGAGGGAGATGCGCCCATGCAACTGGGCGCTGTCGATGTCGGCGATGGAGACGCCACCGATGGTGATCTCGCCCGATTGCGGGCGGTGGAGGCGCAGCAGCAGCCGCAGCAGCGTGGACTTGCCACCGCCGCTCGGGCCGGAGACGGCGACGCGTTCTCCGGCGGCAACAGAGAGCGATACGCCGGAGACGACGGGCGCTTCGGGCACATAGCCGAAGGTGACGTTGTTGAAGGCGATGGCATTGTCCGAGGTCAGCGCCTTGGGTTCTGAAGGCTCGACATCGGCCACGGGCAGGCTGGCGAGGGCATTGAGGCGCTCGGCTGCGGCGAGGGCGCTGACGGCCTTGCCGACGCTGCGGACGATGGCGGAGGTGGCTTCAAAGCTGCCGAGAACCGCGAGCAGCAGCGCCACCATGACCGCGGGATCGAGCGTGCCGGCGGCATGGGCGGTGACACCGGCCCAGAGCGTGCCGATCAGCGCAATGGCGGCGAGGACTTGCACCGCGAACCCGGCGCAGGCAGTGAGCGCGACCATGTTGAGCCGGAGCTTGCGCAGATCCGACATGGCGCTGGAAAAGCGCTCGACGGTGGTGCCGAGGGCGCCAAGGAGGGTGAGATCGGCGTGGCCGGCGACGGCGTCATAGACGCTGATCCGGGCTTCGGCCGAGGCGGCGACGACCTGGCGGCCGGTGGAACGGGCGGCAATGACGAGCAATGCCGGGACGACAAGGACGGCGCCCAGCACGGCGAGACCATAGACGATTGCCGCGCCGGGCAGCAGCCAGGCGAGAACACCGGTGACGCCGATGCCGACAAAGATGGCGCCGAGCAGCGGGCCGATGGCGACGAGGAAGGCCGTGTCCAGCGCGTCGACGTCAGCGGTGAGGCGGCTGACGAGATCGCCGTGGCGGATCGAGCGATCGCTGAGGGGAAGGCGCGGGAACAGCGCCGCGAACAGCCAGCCGCGCAGATCGGACAGCAGCTTCAGCGTCGCATTGTGGCCGACGAGGCGCTCGCCATAGCGCGAGAGAATGCGGATGAAGGAGAAGGCGCGCACCAACGAAGACGGCACGAAGAGATTGAAGGCGAGACCGGCGCTGGTGAGCGCGGTGGCGGTAATGAACCAGCCGGAGGTGCCAAGGAGGGCAACGCCCGAGGCGAGGGTGATCAGCGCCAGGATCAGCGCGAGGGCCATGGCCCCGGTGCGGCGGCGGAAGAGCGGGGCCAGTTTTTCGAGCGCGTTCATGCTGCGCCTTTCTTCTTGGCGGGAATGGCGACGGGGAGGAGGCTTTCCCCGGCAATGCGCCATGCCTTGTCGAGGCGGGCAGCGACGGCGGCGGAATGGGTGGAGACCACAAGGGTCCGGCCGCGCGCATAGGCGATGATATTGTCGATGATCTCGCCTTCGAGCGCCGGGTCGAGATGGGCGGTCGGCTCGTCGAGCAGGATGAGCCCGGCATCGCGGAGGAACACGCGGGCGAGCGCCACGCGCTGGGCCTGGCCGCCGGAGAGACCGAGGCCGTCTTCGCTGATCATTGTATCGAGCCCGTCAGCCAGGGCATCGGCAAAGGGCGTGACGAACGCCAATTCAGCGGCCTGCTCGATTTCGCTGCGGCTGGCGCCGGGGCGGGCCAGCGCGATGTTGTCGGCAATGCTGGCGTGGATAAGGCGCGGCTTCTGCGTAAGCAGGAAGGTGCGGGCGCGCAGATCCGCTTCAGGCCAGTCGGCCAGCAGCTTGCCCTCAAGGCGGATCTGCCCGTCATGGGTGCGCAGAGCCGCGATGGCTTCGAGCAGCGTCGTCTTGCCCTCCCCGCTCGGGCCGAGCAGCGCCACATGCGCGCCGGCGGCAATGTCGAGGCCGACATCATGCAGCACGATTTTCTGCCGGTCCGGCGTGCGCAGGGAGAGATTTTCAAAGGCGATGGCTATGGCCGGGCCGGAGCGGGGCGCCACATCCGACAGCTTTGCCGCTGCTTCGGGCAGTTCGCCGAGCTGGCGCTCGATCTCCACGTGGGCCGCCTTGGCGGCTGCACGGTCATGATAGTGGGAGGCGAGGAGGCGCAGCGGATTATAGACCTCGGGCGCCATCAGCAGCAGGAACACCGCGATGTGCAGGTTCAGCGGGCTGGAGCGGAGATTGAGGAATTCGATGAAGGTGAGGCCGAGGTAGAGCGCCACGCCGGCGACGCCAAGCGCGGCGAAGAATTCGAGCACGGCCGAAGAGAGGAAGGCGATGCGCAGCACTTTGAGTGTGCGCTGGCGCAGGGCGTCGCTGGCGGCAACGATGGCTTCGGTCTCCGCCTCGGCGCGGCCGAAGAGTTTTAGGGTCACAAGACCCCGGAGGCGGTCTCCGAAGCGGCCGGAGAGGCGGGTCAGCGCCTGCGCCTGATGATCGCTGGCCTTTTGCGCGCCCCAGCCGACGAGTGCCATGAACAGCGGAATCAGCGGTGCGGTGACGATGAAGAGAACGCCAGCGACCCAATCGAGCGGGAGAATGATGGCGCCGAAGACGAGCGGCAGCAGCGCGGCCTGCGCGGAGGCGGGCAGGTAGCGCGCATAATAGGCGTCAATCGCCTCGACCTGATCGACAATGGCGGCGGTGGCGGCGCCAGAGGAGGCGGCATCGCCCTGCCGCGGCGAGCGCGAGAGGAGGCCGGTGAACAGAAGTTCGCGCAGTTTGAGCTTGATCGCTTCGGCGCCGAGCGAGCCGAGCCAGTCGCCGAGAGCCGACAGGCCCGCGCGCGTGATCAAAAGTGCCAGTACCAGTCCGATTCCTGGGAGCAAAGCCTGCGGCGCTTCGCCGCCCTCAATGGCGCGGCCGAGCACGCTGGCCAGTTCCCAGGCCTGCCACACAAGGAGAAATCCGCCCAGAAGCGGGGCCGCGATCGCCAGCCAGAGTGTTTGCGCCCCGTGCTTTTGTAGGCGAGAGAGGGCTTTGCCGGCTGCTTTTTCTTCAGGTGTCACGCGTGATGATCTGCTGGATATAAGGTCGTAGAATGTTGGCAGCCTCGATTGGCACCTTATGCGGCTTGAACGCAAGGGTCCTTGATCTGGATCAAGGCCAAATCCGCCCCAAGGTGGCATAGGCAAGTAAGGGTGGCCTGGGGCCATCGGTAAAGCATAGGGGCCAAAGAGCACCATGATCGACATGACTGTCGTCGAGCTATCGCGATGGCAATTTGCCGCCACCGCGATGTACCATTTCATCTTCGTGCCATTGACGCTTGGCCTCAGTTTCATGATGGCCATCATGGAAAGCGTCTATGTCATGACCGGGCGCCAGATCTGGCGCAAAGCGACCCTGTTCTGGGGCACGCTGTTCGGCATCAACTTCGCCATGGGCGTTGCGACCGGCATCGTCATGGAATTCCAGTTCGGCATGAACTGGAGCTACTATAGCCACTATGTCGGCGACATTTTTGGCGCGCCCCTGGCCATCGAAGGCCTGATGGCGTTCTTCCTCGAGGCGACTTTCATCGGTCTGTTCTTCTTTGGTTGGGACAGGCTGAGCAAGGTCGGCCACCTGGTGGTGACCTGGCTGACGGCGCTGGGCGCAAACTTCTCGGCGCTCTGGATCCTCGTCGCCAATGGCTGGATGCAGAACCCGGTCGGCGCCAAGTTCAACCCCGACACGATGCGCATGGAAATCACCGACTTCATGGCGGTGATCTTCAACCCGGTTGCACAGGCAAAGTTCGTGCATACGGTGAGCGCCGGCTACCTCTGCGGCGCTGTATTCATCCTTGCGATTTCGGCGTTCTTTCTCGCCAAGGGCAAGCACATCGAGCTGGCCAAGCGCTCGGCCGTGGTTGCGGCCAGCTTCGGTCTGGCATCGGCCCTGTCGGTTGTCGTGCTCGGTGACGAGAGCGGCTATGTCGCGACCGAACACCAGAAGATGAAGATCGCGGCCCTCGAGGCCATGTATCACACCGAGGCGGCCCCGGCGCCCTGGAGCATCGTGGCTTTCCCCGGCGAGAACGGCGAGCCTGGCTTCAACATCTCGGTGCCGTGGGTTGGTGGCCTGATCACCACGCGCTCTTTCGACAAGGAGCTGCCGGGCATCAATGAGCTGGTCGCGCGTGCTGAAGATCGCATCCGCGTCGGCATGGTGGCCTACGAGGCCCTCGAGCAGATCCGTGCCGATGGCAGCAATGCCGAAGCGCGGGCCGTGTTCGATGAGGTCTGGCAGGATCTTGGCTATGGCCTGCTCCTGAAGCGCTATCGCGAAGACGTGCAGAACGCCACTGACGCGGAAATCGCCCAGGCGGCGCTCGACACTGTCCCTGGTGTCTGGCCGCTGTTCTGGACCTTCCGCATCATGATGGGTCTGGGCTTCTTCTATATCGCCTTCTTCGCCCTGTGGTTCTATCGCGCCTCGCGCGGCTGGATCGACACCAACAAGCCGCTGCTGTGGTTCACCTTCTTCCTCCTGCCGACGCCATGGATCGCCATCGAAGCCGGTTGGTTCATCGCCGAGTTCGGGCGACAGCCCTGGGCGGTGGAAGGCGTGCTGCCGACCTTCCTTGCGGCATCGAGCCTGTCGGTTCTCGAACTGATCCTGTCGCTGAGCTTCTTCGTGCTCCTCTACACGGTCCTGTTCGTCATCATGGTCATCCTCATGGTTCGGGTGATCAAGGCCGGTCCTAAGGACACTGTGATTGCCTCCAGGGATGATGACGAAGACTTCGTCATTGCCACCCTTCCTGCAACGCCTGCTACCCAGGAGCTCGGATCGTGAGCACCATTCCCCTCGACTATGAAACGCTCCGGCTGATCTGGTGGCTTCTGCTCGGCGTCCTGCTGATCGGCTTCGCCATCATGGGTGGTCGCGACCTCGGCGTGGGAACGCTTCTGCCTTTCGTCGCCCGCACTGACGACGAACGGCGCGTGCTGCTCAACCTTGTCGGCCCGACCTGGGAAGGAAACCAGGTCTGGTTGATCCTTGGCGGCGGCGCCATCTTTGCCGCCTTCCCACCGCTTTATGCCGTCAGCTTCTCCGGCTTCTACCTCGCCATGATGGTCATTCTCCTGGCGCTGATCCTGCGGCCCGTGGGCTTCAAGTTCCGCGGCAAGGTCAATGATCCACGCTGGCGCCAGACCTGGGACTGGGCCCTGTTCGTCGGCGGCTTTGTGCCCTCGCTGATCATGGGCGTCGCCGTGGGCAATGTGCTGCTGGGTGCGCCGTTCCACTTCGACAACTCGATGCGCATCTTCTACACCGGCAACTTCTTCCAGCTGCTGATGCCGTTTGCCCTGCTGGCCGGCCTCGTCAGTGTCGGCATGATCGCAACGCTCGGCGCAACGCTGATCGTGGGTCGTACCGAAGGCGTGATGGCCGAGCGGGCCCGTCGCTTCGGTACCTGGACTGGTCTTGCCACCATCGTGCTCTTTGTCCTCGGCGGCTTCTGGGTCTCGACGATGAACGGCTATGTGGTGACCAGCGTCATCGATCCGAATGCTCCGATCAATCCGCTGTCAAAGACCGTGGAACTGGTGCAGGGCGGTTGGCTGAGCAATTACGCCACCTATCCCTGGATGATCGCCGCGCCGGTGATCGGCCTCCTTGGGATGGTTGTCGCCGTGCTTGGTCTGCGCTCGGGCTGGAAGTGGACCGCCTATCTGGCGGCCGGTGCCGGCATCTTCGGCATTGTCGCCACGGCGGGCCTGTCGATCTTCCCGTTCTTCCTGCCGTCCTCGACCATGCCGGAAGCCGGGCTGACGCTTTGGGATGCCTCCTCGAGCCACCTGACACTGTTCATCATGCTGCTGGCAACGATCGTCTTCCTGCCGATCATCCTGCTCTACACCGCCTGGGTGTTCCGGGTGATGCGCGGCACGGTGTCGACCGAGAGCCTCAACAAGAACCCCAACGCGTATTAAGGAGAAGGCAATGTGGTATTTCGCTTGGATCCTCGGGGTCAGCCTGGCTTGCGCCTTCGGCATCCTCAACGCGATGTGGTTTGAGTTGCGCGAGGACCGTCGGGTTGCGCGCGAAGAGGGCAGGGAGCCGACGCGCGTCATCAACTGACGCATAGCTCAAAGCTGCAAACAGAAGGGTCGAGCCGCGTGCTCGGCCCTTTTTTGTGCGTTTACGCCATGCGTGGCGTGAACCTCTTGTGAACCATATGCCTCTTTCAGTTGCACTGAGTGCATAACGGATGTGCAGGAAGGCTACCTACTAATCACTACGACCTTGGTCTACATAGAGGTCATCAAACGAAGGGGAACTGAAATGAACATCGCAAAGAAAATCGCCGATTTCGCTCGCTACCAGCGCACGCTGCGTGAACTCAACTCGCTCGACAGCCGTCAGCTTAACGACCTCGGCATCACTCGCAGCGACATCCGTTCGATCGCACGCGGCACCTACACTGCCTAATATCTAGGCAAGCCGACGAAATGTTCGATGAAGGCGTCCACCCGGGCGCCTTTTGTCGTTTCTGGGGCCTGGTTATCGAACGAGGTCGGCCAGCGTACACTTGAGTGCGGCGACGAGATCATCCGGACGGATGCGGATCTGAAGACCGCGCTGGCCGCCGTTGATGAAGATTTCCTCGTGCAGGGTCGCGAGTTCGTCGAGGGCAGTCGGCACCGCCTTGCGCTGGCCCAAGGGACTGATTCCGCCCACTTTATAGCCCGTGAGACGTTCGGCGTCGGCGGGCTTCATCATATGGGCCGACTTGCCGCCCAGCGCCGCTGCGAGCTTTTTCATATTCACCTCCTCGTCGGAGGGGACGATGGCGCAGATCGGCTTGCCGTCGAGCTCGGCCATCAGCGTCTTGAAGACCTGGTCGGGCGAAACCCCCATGGATTCAGCAGCTTGCAACCCCACGCGCTCGGCGTTGGGGTCGTACTCATAGGTGGCGAGGGTAAAGGCGACATTGGCCTTGCCGAGAGCCAGGGTGGCAGGTGTTGTTTTCGACATGGGCCCTTTTTAGGTCATGGCGGCAAAAGCTCAAGTGTCCGCGTCTGGTGAGCAGAGCGGGGAGTTGGTTAGCAGACTGTTAGCGTTGAGCGCCGCCGGACGCGAAACGCGCTACTGGACATGTGAAAGGCCCGGTGCAACCACCGGGCCTTTCCTCCGTCGCTCGGGAGGAGCGCTGGAAACTCGTGTTCAAGTCGATCAGACGATGCCGCCCGAGCCACCCTCGATAGCAGGACGGATGTCGGCAACCTTGGCGCGATAGCCCGAGGCGCGATAGGTGGCGAGCGGGTCGATGGCGCCACCCTGTTCGAGGCGCGCCATGGCGAGGATCGGCTCGACATCGGTGCGGAATGCTTTTCGCAGTTCCTGTGTAGCGGCCAGCGCATCGTTGGCATTTTGAGCGGCCAGAAGCGAAACGCGATCGACCAGCAGCGCCTGTGCATAGGAGCGCTGAACGTCGGAGGCCGACAGCATCAGCGACTCGATCGGGTCGGTGACATTGTGGCTCTGGTCGAGCATGTGGGCCGGGTGGAAATTCTCGTCCCGACTTTCGATGTCGACCAGCTCGTTGAAAACGAGGAACAGGCGGTAGGGATCGATCGAGCCGGCGTCGAGATCGTCGTCGCCATATTTGCTGTCGTTGAAGTGGAAGCCGCCGAGCTTGCCGAACTGGGCAAGGCGCGAGACGATCATCTCGATATTGACGTTGGGCGCATGGTGGCCGAGGTCAACCAGGCAGAGCGCCTTGTCGCCGAGCTCCTTGGCGATCATGTAATTGGTGCCCCAATCCTGCACGACCGTCGAATAGAAAGCCGGCTCGTACATCTTGTGTTCGGTATAGACGTGCCAGTCGTCGGGCAGGGCGGCGTAGATGGTTTTGGCCGAGTCGAGATAATTGGCGAACTGATCGGCGAAATTGACCTGGCCGGGGAAGTTGGAGCCGTCGCCGATCCAGATGGTGAGGGCCTTCGAACCGATGGTCTTGCCGATCTCGATACATTCGAGATTGTGCTCGATGGCCTGGTTGCGGGTCGCCTTGTCATAGGCGGAGAGTGAGCCGAACTTGTAGCTCAGCAACTGCCCCTTGGCGTCCGAGAAGGTGTTCGAGTTCATCGCGTCAAAACCGAGGTTGAACCGGCTGGCGGCCTGCTTGAGGCGGTTCGGATCGGCCTTGTCCCACGGGATATGCAGCGAGATGGTGCGCGTGGCCTGGGTCAGCTGGGCGATGACGGCGCAATCTTCGATCTTGTCGAAGATATCGCGCGGCTCACCCTTGCCGGGGAACTTGGCAAAGCGCGTGCCGCCCGTGCCGACGCCCCAGGAGGGGACGGCGACGGAGAAGGCTGCCACCTTGTCCTTGATCGCGTCGATGGAGACGCCGCGACGGTCGAGGCGCTCGCCAAGGGAGTCGTAGTCGGCATGCAAATCATCGACGCGCGTGGCGTTTTCAGCTTCGAGCGTGGATAGGTCGATGATGTATTCGGTCATTTGTGGGTCCTCCCCCGAAAATTGTGGCTCTCACCCCCCACCCCGACCCTCCCCACAGGGGGGAGGCTGACTGATGAGACAGCGCCTACCAAAGTCCCCCTCATCCGGCGCTGTGCGCCACCTTCTCCCTCGAGGGGAGAAGGGAGGCTCGGTGCCTCCCTATTCGCGGTGCTCGCCCTCTCCCCCTTGAGGGAGAGGGTAGATCGCGCGGAGCGCGAGACGGGGCCTTTCTTCTAATAAAACTACCGCGGGAACGACTGGGCGTTGCCGGCGTCGACGTTGAGGATGTTGCCGGTGGACTTTGCCGACGCTTCGGATGCGAAGAAGTAGATGGCTTCGGCGATGTCCTCGGGGAAGACCGAGCGCTTGAGCATGGAGCGCTGACGGTACATTTCTTCGAGACCGTCCTTGTCCGTCTTGTAGGTCGAGGCACGCTGCTCGAGCCATTCGCCGGCCCAGATCTTTGAACCGCGCAGCACGGCGTCTGGATTGACGACGTTGACGCGGATCTGGGCTTCAGCGCCTTCGAGCGCCAAGCACCGGGCGAGATGGATCTCGGCGGCCTTGGCGGTGCAATAGGCTGACGCGTTGGGGGAAGCGGCAAGGCCATTCTTGGAGGCCACGAAGACGACATTGCCGCCGATTTTCTGGTGGCGGAAGAGGCGGAACGCCTCGCGCGACACGAGGAAGTAGCCGGTGGAGAGGATGTCCATGTTCTTGTTCCACAATTCGAGCGAGGTGTCCTCGATCGGTGCGGAAGAGGCGATGCCGGCGTTGGAGACCAGGATGTCGAGCCCGCCAAATTCCACCACGGCATGGGCGAAGCCGGAAATGACTGTTTCTTCCTGGGTGACGTTGATTTTTCCGGGCCGGACGAAGTCGGCGCCAAAGACGGAGCCAAGCTCCTCCGTGGCAGCGGCGAGTGCGGTCTCGTCGATATCGGCGAGGACGACACAGGCGCCTTCGCGCAGCAGTCGGGCAGCGGTCGCCTTGCCGATGCCGCCGGCGCCGCCGGTGACGATGGCAATTTTGCCGGCAAGCGACTTCGGCTTGGGCATGCGCTGGAGCTTGGCTTCTTCAAGCAGCCAATATTCGATGTCGAAGGCTTCCTGCTCGGGCAGGCCCTGATATTCCGAAACGGTTGAGGCGCCGCGCATCACATTGATGGCGTTGACGTAGAACTCGCCGGAAATGCGGGCGGTAGCCTTGTCCTTGGCAAAGGTGATCATGCCGACGCCGGGGATCAGATAGACCACGGCATTGGGATCACGGATGGCTGGGGAGTTGTCGTGCTTGCAGCGGTCGTAATAGGCCGCGTAGTCGGCGCGATAATCGGCCACCTGCTGGTCGAGGCCGGCGATGACGGCATCAACGTCCGGATTGGCGGGATCGAAGTCGATGACCAGCGGACGGATCTTGGTGCGCAGGAAATGGTCGGGGCAGGAGGTGCCCAGCGCCGCCAGCGGACGGAGATTGTTGGAATTGACGAATTCGAGGACGGCAGCGCTGTCGTCGAAATGGCCGAGTTTAAAACTGTCTTCGGAGATGAAGCCGCGGATCTTTGGCATGAGGCGCGCGGCGACGGCGCGGCGGGCCTTAGCGTCGAGCGAGGAGACAGCCTGGCCACCGAAAATGGTCTTGCCCTCGGTCTCTTTCTCAAACCACTCGATGGCCTGATTGATGATGGCAATGGTGGTCTCGTAGCATTCCTTGGGGGTGTCGCCCCAGGTGAAGAGGCCGTGGCTTTCGAGGATGGCGCCCTTGGCACTGGGGTTCTCGAGGGCGAATTTTTCGAGCCACAGGCCCAGTTCGAAACCGGGCTTTTTCCAGGGTAGCCAGCCGATGGTGTCGCCGAAAATCTGCTGGGTCAGCTCGCGCGAATTCTTCGAGGCGGCAATGGCGATGATCGCGTCCGGATGCATGTGATCGACATAGGGCCGGTTCACATAGGCATGGAGCGGGGTGTCGATGGAGGAGGCGCGTGGATTAAGATTGAAGGTGGCGTGGGGGAGGTAGCCCACCATCTCGTCTTCGAATTCGACGCCGCGATAAAGGCCCTTGAGGGCCCTCAGCTTGTCCATATAGAGCGTGGCAAAGCCATCGAGTTTGATCGAGGCATTGTCGCCGCCCGAGCCCTTGACCCAGAGTACTTCGACGTCCTGGCCGGTCAGCGGATCCTTCTGCCAGATCTTCGAGGAGGTGTTGCCGCCACCATAATTGGTGACCCGCTTGTCCGAGCCGAGCAGGTTCGAGCGGTAGACGAGACGCTCCGGCTCGGTCATGGATGCGGCCTTGGCATCATCCCAGAGATTGGCAAGGCGCTTGGGCGCGGTGGACATGGAAATTCCTCCCAGAAACTGCGGCGAGATGGGCTCGAAAGAACCAGAGAACGATACACAGTGTCAATCACAAACGATCATTTGCCGTCACTTCTGATCGGTGGTGACCGAAAATGGTGGAAACACGATTGACTCCGCTCGGGATTGATGGAAGCAAATAGTGTCAGGGAGTTTTAGCTTGCACGAAACAGAACGGCATCGGGTCATTATCGCTGCGGTACAGTCTCGGCCGGTCATTACCGTCGCCGAATTGTGCGAGATTACTGGCTCGTCCGAAGCAACCATTCGGCGCGATATTGGTGCGCTCGATGTGCAGGGCAAGCTGCGGCGGGTGCGCGGCGGGGCCGAGGCGATCAATCCGCCGGCCCAGGGCGAACTGATGGGACGGCCGTTTTCCGTCAATGAAACGCTCAATATCAAGCAGAAGCGCGCAATTGCCCGCGCAGCTGCCGAGATGTGCCGGGATGGCGAGCCGATCATCATCAATGGCGGCACGACGACCTATCAGATGGTGCATTTCCTCACCGGCAAGCGGGTCAGCGTTTTCACCAATTCCTTCGCCATTGCCGAATTCCTGATCCACAATTCGCGCTGCTCGGTGGTGATCCCCGGGGGCACCGTCTATCGCGAGCAGAACGTCATCCTCTCGCCGTTCGGCGGGGTGGTGGCGAGCCATTTTTACGCCAAGCGCATGTTTATCGGCTGCCAGGGGATCGGGCCGCATGGCCTGATGGAGGCCGACCCCATGGTCGTGCAGTCTGAACTGGCGCTGATCGGGCAGGCCGACGAGGTGATCGTCCTGGCCGATTCTACCAAATTTTCGGGACGCTCGAGCCTCATCCTGTGTGGGCTCGACCGAATTTCCGCTGTCATCACAGACAGCGGTATCCGCGACGAAGACCGCCAGATGCTGGAGACGGCAGGTGTGAGGCTTATCGTGGCGGACGCGACGACAGCGGCCGAGGTGGAGGAAGACCTGGCCGAGGCGACACTTTGATCTGATTTTTCTTGGGAGGAACGAGAATGAAAGTCTGGAAACTGCTTGCCGCAACCGCGACGGCTGCCGTGCTGCTGGCGACGCCCGCCATGGCGCAGACCCGTATCGCGCTGGTCGTCAAATCGTTGGGTAATGGCTTTTTCGACGCCGCCAACAAGGGCGCCCAGGAAGCTGCAGCCGAAATCGGCGATATCGAAGTGATCTACACCGGCCCGACCACGGCCACCGCCGAAGCCCAGATCGAAGTGGTCAATTCGCTGATCGCCCAGCAGGTCGACGCCATTGCCATCTCGGCCAATGACCCGGACGCGCTGGTGCCGGCGCTGCAGCGCGCCATGGAGCGCGGCATCAAGGTGGTGTCGTTTGATAGTGGCGTTGCCGAAGCCGGTCGCCAGATCCACCTCAACCCGTCCGATATCGATCTGATCGGCGAAACCATCATCAAGCTGGCGGCGGACTATCTGCCTGAGGGCGGCGACGTCGCCATTCTCTCGGCCGCTTCGACCGCGACCAACCAGAATGCCTGGATCGAGGCCGCCAAGGCGGTCATTCCGGAAAAATTCCCCAATATCAATCTCGTCGCCACCGTCTATGGCGATGACGACAGCGTGAAATCGACCGAAGAGGCCCGTGGGCTGATTGCAGCTTATCCTGATCTCAAGGCCATCATCGCTCCGACCACGGTGGGTGTTGTGGCCGCGGCGCAGGTGGTGACCGACCAGAACCTCATCGGCAAGGTCAATGTCACCGGGCTCGCGCTGCCGTCCGAGTTCAAGCAGTTCATCGACAATGGCGCGAGCCAGGCGGTGGCGCTGTGGAACCCGATCGACCTCGGCTATTCGGCCGTGTTCCTGGCCAAGGCGCTGGTCGATGGCGAGGAAGCGGCTCCGGGCGCGACCTTCTCCATCGGCAAGGTGGGCGAAGTGACGCTGGACGACACCAATGCCGCCGCCATGGCCGCGCCGTTCCAGTTCGACAAGTCCAATATCGAAGAGTTCTCCAAGATCTACTGATCGCCGGGGGGCGATAGGTGGGGGCCGCGGATTTCCGTGGCTCCCGTCACCCCACCACCTCTCCCTTGGGGGAGAGGTCGACGCGTAGCGTCGGGTGAGGGGGCCTTTTCACGAGGCGGAAAGGCCCCCTCACCCTAACCCTCTCCCCCAAGGGGAGGGGACCGGATCGCGCGCACTGGCCGCCCAGTGCGCCCCAGGACACTTCCATCATGACCGAACCCATCCTCACCCTTTCCGGCATATCCAAGAGCTTTCCCGGCGTGCGGGCACTGCATGAGGTGGCGCTGGAGCTTTATCCCGGCCAGGTAACCGCGCTGATCGGGGAGAATGGCGCGGGAAAATCGACCTTGGTGAAAGTGATGACCGGCATCTACCAGCCGGACGCCGGCGTAATCCGGGTGGGCGGAAAAGTGGTGCGCCTGCCGACAGCGCATTCGGCGTCGGCGGCGGGGATTACGGCGATCCATCAGGAAACCGTGCTGTTCGATGATCTGAGCGTGGCGGAAAACATCTATCTCGGCCATGCGCCAAAGACGCGCTTCGGGATGATCGACTGGAAGACGATGCGGCGCGAGGCGCAGCTGACGCTCGATTCCATGGCGGCCGGGATTGATGCTGATATGCCGCTCAAGGAGCTGGGCATTGCCAAGAAGCACCTCGTGGCGGTGGCGCGGGCGCTGAGCGTTGATGCGCAGGTGGTCATCATGGATGAGCCGACCGCGGCGCTCAGCCAGAAGGAAATCGAGGAGCTTTATGTGCTCGTCGAGCTCTTGAAAAAGGACGGCAAGGCCATCCTCTTCATCTCCCACAAATTCGATGAAATCTATCGCATCGCCGACCGCTACACCGTGTTCCGCGATGGCGAAATGGTGGGTAAGGGGATGATCGCCGACACGCCCCAGGGCGAAATCGTGCGCATGATGGTGGGGCGCTCGGTCGACCAGATTTTTCCCAAGCGTGAGACCGCGATCGGGGAGCCCGTGCTGGCGGTCGAGGGGCTGGGCCATCCAACCGAGTTCGAGAATATCTCCTTTGCGGTGCGCAAGGGCGAGATACTGGGTTTTTACGGGCTCGTTGGCGCGGGGCGCTCCGAGGTGATGCAGGCCGTGTTCGGCATGACGCCGGTTTCGGCGGGCAGCATGACGCTCGAGGGCAGGGCCATTGCGCCCAAATCCCCGGCCGACGCGGTGGAGGCCGGGATCGTCTATGTGCCCGAAGAGCGCGGCAAGCAGGGCGTCATTACCGGCGAGCCCATTTTCAAGAATGTCTCGCTCCCCAGCCTTGGCAAGACCAGCCGGTCCGGCTTTCTGCGCATGGCGGAAGAGTTCAAGCTTTCGCGCACTTATACGGGGCGGCTGGATCTGCGCGCCTCATCGCTCAGCCAGAATGTGTCGACGCTTTCGGGGGGCAATCAGCAGAAGGTGGTTATCGCCAAGTGGCTGGCAACGCTGCCGAAAGTGATCATTCTCGATGAGCCGACCAAGGGGATTGATATCGGCTCGAAAGCGGCGGTGCATGAATTCATGGGCGAACTGGTGGCGCAGGGGCTCAGCGTCATCATGGTCTCGTCCGAACTCCCCGAAATTCTGGGTATGAGCGACCGGATTGTGGTGATGCGCGACGGGCTGGTGGTGGACACATTGGTCAATGACGGGCTTGCGCCGGAAACGCTGGTGCGGCTGGCCGCGGGCATTGTGGAGGACGCGGCATGAACCGGCTTCTGAGAACCCGCGAACTCTGGTTGGCGCTGGCCATTCTCGCCGTGCTGGTGCTGGTGACGATCCGCTTTCCGCGCTTTGCCCAGCCGGGCAATCTGCTGACCATTTTCAACGACACGTCCATTCTGATGATGCTGGCGCTGGGGCAGATGGCGGTCATTCTGACCCGCTCCATTGACCTGTCCATGGCGTCGAACCTAGCGCTGACCGGCATGATCGTCGCCATGGCCAATGCGGCATTTCCGATGGTCCCGATCCCGCTGTTGATAGCGGCCAGTATCGCAATTGGCGCGGGGCTGGGGGCGTTCAACGGCGTGCTGGTGTGGAAGCTCGATATTCCGCCCATCGTGGTGACGCTGGGGACCCTCACGATTTTTCGCGGACTGGTGTTCGTGATTTCGGGCGGGGCCTGGGTCAACGCGGCGCAGATGAGCCCGGATTTCATCCAGCTCCAGCGCGGGGCGTTTCTGGGGCTGCCGATCTTGAGTTGGTTTGCCATTGTGGTGGCGGCGCTGGTTTTTGTGCTGATGACGCGCACGCCGCAGGGCCGGGCGTTTTACGCCATCGGCGTCAATCCGACGGCCTCGGTCTATACCGGCATCAATGTGGGGCAGACTAAATTCTGGGCCTTCGTGCTCTCCGGGGCCATTTCCGGGCTCTGCGGCTATCTCTGGATTTCCCGCTATGTGATCGCCTCGGTGGAAGTGGCGAGTGGCTATGAGCTGACCATTATCGCCGCCTGCGTGATCGGCGGGGTGTCGATCGCCGGGGGCATCGGCACGGTGGCCGGGGCGCTTCTGGGGGCGCTGTTCCTCGGTGTCGTGAACAACGCGCTGCCGGTGATCGGCGTCTCCCCGTTCTGGCAGATGGCGATCTCGGGGGCCGCGATCCTGATCGCGGTGGTGCTCAATGCGCGCGGGGAAACGCGGAAGGGCCGGGTGATTTTGAAGAGGGCTTCCGCATGACTGACACCACGCCCACCCGTCATCTGCCGGATCGGCTGGATAGTCCCGTTCGGGCGGCGGTGTTGAGTTGGGAGAGCCTGTTGGTGCTGGTGGCGGTGGCGATCTTTGTCGCCAATTCCTTTGCCTCGCCCTATTTCCTCAATGCCTGGAGCCTGTCGGATCTGACGTTCAATTTCACCGAAAAGGCGATCATTGCGCTGGCGATGGCGCTGGTGATTATCACCGGGGAGATTGATCTTTCGGTGGCGTCAATCATTGCGCTGGCCTCGACGCTGATGGGGCTGGCGCTGCAGTTTGGGGCGGATACGCCCATGCTGGTGGCGGTGGGCGTGGCGGTCGGCATTGCCTGCGGGGCGTTTAACGGGTTTCTGGTGACGGGGCTGAAACTGCCGTCCATCGTCGTCACCATCGGCACGATGAGCCTATTTCGCGGGATCGCTTACATCATCCTCGGGGACCAGAGTTTTAAGGGCTATCCGGCGAGTTTTTCCTGGTTCGGGCAGGGCTATGTCTGGTGGGTGATCTCGTTCGAGCTGGTGCTGTTCCTGGTCGCGGCGGTGATCTTTTATGTGCTGCTGCAGCATACCAATTTCGGGCGACGGGTGTTCGCCATCGGCAATAATGCGACGGCGGCGCAGTTTTCCGGCGTGCGGGTGGACCGGATCAAATTCGTGCTGTTCTGCCTCACGGGGCTCATGAGCGGGATCGCCGCTGTGCTGCTGACGGCGCGGTTGGGCTCGACCCGGCCCTCGATTGCGCAGGGGTTTGAGCTCGAGGTGATCACCATGGTGGTGCTGGGCGGGGTGTCGATCCTGGGTGGATCGGGCTCGATCATCGGGGTGGTGCTGGCCGCGCTGATCATGGGGCTCGTCACCTTCGGGCTGGGGCTGCTCAACGTGCCGGGGATTGTGATGTCGATTTTCATCGGGGCGCTGCTGATCGTGGTCATCGCGCTGCCGATCCTTTTCAAAATGTGGAAGCAGCGCACGGCATGATCAGAGACGGCAATTACGAGAAACACGCCTTCAAGATGAAGCTCAATCCGGGCATGGCGGAAGAATACAAGAAGCGCCATGACGAGATTTTCCCCGAGCTGGTGGATCTGCTGCACGAGGCGGGGGTGAAGGATTATTCGATCCATCTCGACGAGGAGACGAATATTCTTTTTGGGGTTTTGTGGCGCCGGGTCGACCACTCAATGGACGCGCTGCCGCAGACCGCGGTGATGAAGCGCTGGTGGGCACATATGGCGGATGTGATGGCGACGAACGAGAAGAACGAGCCGCTGTCGGTGGATCTGGTGCCGATGTTCTGGATGAAGTGAGGGAACCCCCTCCTAACCTCCCCCTGAGAAGGGGGAGGGACGCAACTGCGTGGCCGGAACGGGTCGCCTAGTGCTTGTCGTGGGAATTGCGGATGTAGCGGACCATGGCCCAGACGGCGACGAGGACGAAGGGGGCGGCCAGGGACAGGGTCATGGTCTTGTCCCAGTCGAGCTGGGCGAGAGGGCCGGCCAGCGCGTAGCTGATGATCCCGAGCAGGTAATAGCTGATGGCGATGGTCGACAGACCCTCCACAGTACGCTGCAGGAGGAACTGGCTGCGGGCGGTGCGGGCGATATTGTCGAGCAGTTTGGCGTTCTGCACCTGCATGTCGACGCCAATGCGGACATTGAGCATGCCGACGGCGCGCTCGATCTTTTCGGAGACCACCTGCAGGCGCTTTTCCATGGCGGCACAGGTGGCCAGCCCCGGATCAACGCGATTGCCGATGTAGTGGGTGAGCGTCGAGCCGCGCGGCGTCGAATTCTCACGCAGATTGGTCAGGCGCCGACGCAGCACGTCGCCATAGGCCTGGCCTGCTGCAAAGCGATAGCCCAGCCGCTCCGAGAGCTGACCCGACCGCACCGAAAGGGCGTGCAGGGCGTCGAGCGCTGCCTGAATGTCCTTTGGCGTGATCGCCTCCGAGAGGCTCTCGATCTGAGCGGTCAGTTCAAGCTCGATGCTGCGCAACTCCGGCCCGGTTTCCCGGGCGAGGGGAAGGCCGAGCAGGGCCATGGTGCGATAGGTCTCGACCTCGAGGAGGCGGCGGACCACGATCGAACGGCGCAGCTGGGTCAGGCGTCCGGCGGCGAGCTCGAAGCGAATAAAACTGTCTTCATCGGCAACAAAGTCGGTGGCGACCTGGGCATTGCCGCTTTCGATATCGGGCAGGCAGAGGCTGGCGAGATCAAAGCCCGGGACCATGGCATCGGGGATCGTCGGCTGGTCGGTGACATCGATGCGCATGGCGCCGATCAGCAGGCCATCGGAAATGGCAGACAGACCAATGTCGTCGGGCCAGTTTTCCCAATCCTCGAGATCGCTCCGCCAGGTGATGGTGATGAATTCGGTATGGAATTCCCAGGTGACGTGGTGCGCCGCGGTATTGAAACTGTGCTGGCGTGTTGTGGCGCTGGGCGCGGGGTGGCCGGCCTCGCAGCAGAAGGCGGTGAATGCATCGAAGACGCGCATCATCGCGCCCGAAACGGACGGCATGACAAAGACCAGCCGTCGCAGGCGGCTCGGGCCGGCGATGATATCGATGGGGCGTGCATGGACCTCGTCCATGATGGCCTGGCGATAGGGGTGCTCTGTCAACGTGAGGCGCGGCATGGTCTGGTCCTAAGTGCCCGATGAAATGGGCAGGGGGACAGAGTGTGTGACCCGGCCCCCCGATGGCAATAAGACCTTATGGCAAAAGGCTGCGACAGATTCGCCGGACTTATTGATGGCGCCAGCTATATTGGGGCGAATAGCCCAGCATGCGCTTGGCTTTTTCGACCGAGAGCAGGGTGGAGTTGGTCGAGATATTGCCCTTCTGCTCGACGCCGGGAAAGACTTCGGCGAGGAGAGAGGCGCTCGAGCGGCTCATGACCGAGTCGGCATTGGCGATGATGAAGGCCTCAAAACCCTTGAAATCAGCGAGGATGGCGCGGCGCACGGCCTGGGCGCCGTCGCGGGCGTCGATATAGCCCCAGAGGTTCCACTTGCGGGCATTGGGATCGCTGTCGAACTTGGGGAAGGCCGCGTAGTCTTCGGGATACATGACGTTGGAAAAGCGCAGGCCAACCATGCGCAGCTCCGGATCCCAGCGGCAGAACTGGGCGGCCATGGTTTCGTCGACGAGCTTTCCGAGCGAATAGGCGCTCTCGGGGCGGGGAAAATATTCTTCGTCCACGGGCGCATAGGGCGGGGGCGTGTCGAAGGGCAGGCCGAGCACGGTCTCGCTTGAGGCAAAGACCACGTTCTTGATGCCGGCGAGGCGGCAGGCCTCGAAGATATTGTAGGTCGCCGAGACATTGTTGGTGAAGGTGCGGGCATTGGCGGCAAGGCCTGGCGCTGGAATTGCCGCAAGGTGCACCACGGCATCGAAAGGACCGCCGCGCTCGTCGATCCCGCCCATGACGGCGGCGGCGACTTCGCCGAAATCGGAGAGGTCGATCTTCACGCTCGGGCAGATTGCCTCTTGAGGCGGCGCCTGGTCGAGATTGAGAACCGAATTGCCATGGGCGACGAGGTCGCGAAGGACCGCCCGCCCCAGCTTGCCGCTGCCGCCGGTCACCAAAATCCTTGCCATAGCCGAACCTCCTCATTTTGCAGGCGGATTTGCCGCCACTCCCTGGCGCAAGACTATGCCGCTTCGCCCCCTCTGCCAATCGGCAGCGGCTAAACGGGAGATGAACGCCGGCCTCAGGCGGAGTTCAAAGCACTGGCACCATTCTCTCGTTCAAGGCCGACCGGGGAGGTCGGTGGGGCGGCCGCGAGGGGCGGACGCCAGCGAAATGGAGATGGACCATGAACAAGGGACTAGCACTTTTCGTCTGCGCCGGGCTTGTCAGCCTCGTTGCCACCCTGCCGAGCGCCGCCCAGCGCGCTGCGGGTAACAATTTTCCGAACCAGCGCATCATGCCGACGCAAGAGACCAATTGCGCAGATGACATGGGGCACATGCGCTCGGTGCGCCATGCCGATATCGCCGCCATCAATGGCCAGCGCGTGGCGCTGATCCCGGTCTGCGAGGATCTCAGTGTTGCAGGCAAGAATGCTTACGGCGCGCTCTTCGTGAACGGCAATGTCAATCATTTGAGGGGCCCAATCGGGCAGAACGTCACCCTGATGGGGGCATTGGCCGCGCGTGGTTATGACGAGCAGGATGTGGTGTCGCTGCGCTTCGGCGGCGGCAACAGCGTCGTGCTCTATGTCTATCAGCGGGACGCTAACTGAGCTTTCCGATCCGGGCGTTCGGCATGAACGCATTCTGAACGCCCGGATCAGGAAGGGTTCAAATCGGATCATTAGAGTGGGGATCACCACAGCGATCTCCAGAGGGGGGCGACGCCATGAACAGGACACAGGAAAAATTGCTGGTTGCAGGGCTTTGCGGGATTGTCATCACCGCCGCAGCCGCCTTTGCCATCCAGCCCGCCACGGCCGCCGGATATGACGTCGACCAGATGGCCCGCGTGTCCAATGTCGCCCGCTGGGACGTGCTCAATGTGCGCAAATGGCCCGCCAGCTATTCGCAGAAGGTGGGCGCGCTCAAGCCGGGCGCGCAGGTCTGGGTCGAGCGCTGCATCGAAGTCGAGGCCAGCGCCGACTGGTGCCTGGTCGATGGCAATTATACGCGTGGTTGGGTCAACGCGCGCTACCTCACCCCAGGGGCCGACTGGGACGTCTGATCGGCCAGACTTGCCTCCTCCCATGCATTGACTTTTCCGGTCTGGCGCTGTTCCACAAGAGCAGTTCTGGACCGGAGTTTTTTTGTCATGGATGCCAATCCCGTTCTCGCTGAAGTGGTGCGCGGCAATTGGGTGGAGAACCGGCACCGGGGCGCCTTTGTGGTGATGGACGCGGACGGGCAGATCATCGCCTCCGCTGGAGATATCGAGCGGCCGGTGTTTCCGCGCTCGGCGATCAAGTCCATGCAGGCGCTGGCCATGTTCGACCGCCACGCCATCGAGAAATTCCACCAGACGAGGGAAGAACTGGCGCTGGCCTGCGCCTCGCACCATGGCGAGGAAGCGCATGTGTCGGGTGTCAGCCATTTCCTCGATCGCATGGGGCTTTCCGTGGCCGATCTCGAATGCGGCGCGCATATGCCGACCAATGGCGAGGCGCGCGAGGCGGTGCGTGTGTCGGGGCAGGGGCCGAGTGCGCTGCACAATAATTGCTCGGGCAAGCATGCCGGCATGTTGAGCGTGGCGCTGGCCATGGGCGTACCGACCAAGGATTATGTCAGCCGCGAGCATGATGTGCAGCGGGCGGTGCGCGCGAGCGTGGAGGCGGTGATCGGCGAGAGCCTCACGGAAGATCGGTGCGGCACCGATGGCTGTTCCATCCCCACCTGGGCGGCGCCGCTGCGGGCCTGGGCGCTCGGTTTTGCGCGCATGAGTTCGGGCAAGGGGCTCGATGCCGGACACGCGGCCGCGGCGACGGCGCTGTTTGATGCGGCGACCAGCCATCCCCATCTCGTGGCCGGGACGGGCCACTTCGATACGGTCGTGATGGAGGCCTTTGGCGGGCGGGTCATGCAGAAAGTGGGCGCCGATGGCGTGCAATGCGGCGCAATTCGCGACAAGGGCTGGGGCTATGCGCTCAAATGCGATGACGGGCACATTGCGGCCAGCCAGGCGATGATCGCGGCAGTGCTACTGAAATATGCCGATCCGGATGCGGCGCAGATTGCGGTGCTGGAGAAGTTTGCGCGGCAGGATGTGAAGAGTGTGCGCAAGGCAGTGATCGGGGAATTGCGCGCGGTGGTGTGAGGGGGAGAGTTACCCCCACCTAGCCTCCCCCTGATAGGGGGAGGGACGGATCGAGTTTTGGCGAAGATCGAGGGCCACGATGGGCTCCTCCCCCTATCAGGGGGAGGTTGGGTGCGGGTCAGTTCACCCGCACATGCCCATATCTGCTCGCATTCCCGATGAGATCCCGCTCGGAAATCTCGGTCCAGCGCATGCCGACGATGTCGCCTTCGGTGGCGCCGGAGACGAGGTTGCCGGAAAGGGTGACGGCCCCAACGCCTTCCACGACGCTGACGCCGATGCCGATGGCGCTGTCGGCGACGATATTGCCGGCCAAGGCGACATTGCGGAGGTAGGGGCCCCAGCCACCGATGATGCCGGCGCCGGGGCTGTTGGAAACGAGATTACCGGTGACCGCGACTTCGGCTTCGACCAGAATGCCGATCGGGCGGGTGTCCGGATTGACCTCTGAGCGCGGGAAAATATTGCGCACGATATTGCCGGCGCAGGTGGCGATCTGTCCGCCAGTGTCGAGATTGGTGATGGCAATGCCGGTGGCGGCGCCGTCGATGACATTGTCCGAGACGATCGAGCCGGAAAAGCCGAACTCGGAAAAGATCGCCACTTCACCCGAGTTGAAGCAGAGATTGCCCGTGACCTGGCAATTGTGTGTGGTGTTGAGGCGCACGGCGGTGAAGGCGCAGTCGGCGATGTGGTTGTCGGCGACGATCACCTGATCGGCCAGATAGACATTGATGCCATTGCCGTTCTGGCCATTGCCGCCGCCACGCCAGTCTATGGTGCGGATGCGATTATTCGTGACGATTGAGCCATCCGGACCGTTTTCGGAACGCCAGATACGCACGCCCGCATTGCCGCATTTTTCGATTGAATTGCCGGTGACGATGACACCAAGACTGTCCACGGAGTGAATGGCGGCGTCGCCATGGCCGGAGAAATCGCAGTCGCGAATGGTGGCGGCAGAGGTGCGCAGGCCCAGCGCAATGGCCGGGCTGTCGCGGAACTGGCAGCGCTCGATGGTGATGCCGGTAGAGCCCTCAAACCCGAGGAGCGGCGCGTCGCCGCTGTCGCCGGTAAAGCCGATATCGCGCAGCACGATGCCGGATTGGCCCGAGGCGGAGGCAGCCATGCCGCCCGAGGTGATGAGCCAGGTGGCGCCCGGAACCCCTTCGATGAGGATATTGCTGGGGAGGCGCAGGCTCGACACAAGGAACCGGCCGGCGGGCAGGGTGAGACGACCGTTGGCGCCGTCGATGGCCGCCTGCAGCGCCGATGTCTGGTCGGTGGTGCCATCGCCGACGAGGCCGGTCTGGGCGTGCGCGGCAAGGGGCAGGCTGGCGGCGAGCCCGGCAAGACCGGCGACAAAAAGGCGGCGATTGGGGGCGGTGAGATTGCGCATAAAGACAGTGTGGCGGCAAACTGCGGTGGCGGCGAGCAAAAGCGCGTGCATTGGTGAACAGCTGCCTGCAGGGCTTGCCTTGTTTGCTTCACCCTTGCCCGGCTATAAACGCGGCACCATTGCAGACTGACACAGGTGATATTCATGCTCGTCGACGACAAGATCTATCTCGGGACGAGCGACCGGCCGGAATATCTGGCCCTCAAATATGGCAATCGCCACGGGCTGATCACGGGTGCGACGGGTACCGGCAAGACTGTCACACTGCAGGTGCTGGCCGAGGGCTTTGCTGCCGCGGGCGTGCCGGTCTTTGCGTCGGACATCAAGGGCGACCTCTCGGGCATTTCCAAGATGGGTCAGGCCCAGAAATGGCAGAGCGAGCGCGCCGAAGTCATCGGCTTTGACGATTTCCGCGACGATGTGTTTCCGGTGATGTTCTGGGATTTGTTCGGCAAGCAGGGCCATCCGGTTCGCGCTACGATCTCGGAAATGGGCCCGGTGCTGCTGAGCCGCATCCTCGATCTCAACGATACCCAGGAAGGCGTGCTCAATATCGCTTTCCGCGTCGCCGATGACGATGGCCTGCTGCTGCTCGATTTGAAGGATCTGCGGGCGCTGCTGACCAATGTGCAGGAGCGGGCCAAGGAAATTTCCGGACGCTATGGCAATGTGACGACGGCATCGATTGGCGCGATCCAGCGCGCCTTGCTGGTGCTGGAAACGCAGGGCGCCGATCATTTCTTCGGTGAGCGCGCGCTCGAAATCGCTGACCTCATGCGCACCGACACGGACGGGCGCGGCTTTGTATCCATTCTGGCCGCCGACCAGCTGATGCAGTCGCCGCGGCTTTATTCGACCTTCCTGCTGTGGCTCCTCTCCGAGCTGTTCGAGGAGCTGCCGGAAGTGGGCGACCTCGACAAGCCCAAGCTGGTGTTCTTTTTTGACGAGGCGCATCTGCTCTTTGACGACGCGCCCAAGGCGCTGATCGACAAGGTGGAGCAGGTGGTGAAACTCATCCGCTCCAAGGGTGTCGGCGTCTATTTCGTGACGCAGAACCCGGTCGATATTCCCGAAAGCGTGCTGGCCCAGCTCTCCAATCGCGTCCAGCACGCGCTGCGCGCCTATACGCCGCGCGAGCAGAAGGCTGTGAAGGTGGCGGCCGATACGTTCCGGCCCAATCCGGCCTTTTCGACGGCCGAGGTGATTACCCAGATGGGGATCGGCGAGGCGCTGGTTTCGGTGCTGGAGGACAAGGGCATCCCCTCGATGGTCGGGCGCACGCTGATCCGTCCGCCGTCGGCGCAGGTCGGTCCGATCGGTCCGGCAGAGCGCGAGGCCATCGTCGCCAATTCGCCTGTCGGCGGGCTCTACGATACCGAGATTGACCGCGAATCCGCGTTTGAAATCCTGCAGCGGCGGGCGCGCGAGCGTCAGCTGGTGGAAGAGCGCAACAAGCTTGAGGAAGCCGACCGCAAGGCGGCCGAGGCGCGGGCCAAGGAAATGGAGCGCCTGCAGCGCGCCAACCAGCCGCGGCGTACGTCGACGCGGCAGACGCCAACCGAGGCGGCGGTCAATTCCTTCGCCCGCACCGTGGCCAATAAGCTCGGCAATGCACTGGTGCGGGGCATTCTCGGCGGCCTCTCGGGGAAGCGATAGTCCATGACCAGTATCAGCTCGACCGGCCCGACCATTGGTGTTTTTGCCTCCGACAAGGGGCCGGGCGATCCGGAACGGTCGAGCCTGATGACCCAGGTTGGCACGCTGTTTGCGCGCCGGGGCGCCAGGCTGGTGTGCCTGGCCGAAAAGGGTGTCATTCCGGTGCCGCTGGTGACGGCGGCGCGGGCGGCGGGTGGCGCGGTGGAAATCCTGGCCGACGAGAGCATTGTGCTGCCCCCGGCACTCAGCGGCGTGCCGATCACGGTGCTGCCCGAGCGCGACGATCGCTATCGCCGCATGGGAGAGCTGTCCGCTATGTTTGTGGCGCTGCCGGGATCGCTGGCGTCGACCTCGGCGCTCTTTACCTGCTGGGCGCTGTCAAAGCCCAAGCCGGTGGTGATGCTCAACCGGCACCGCGCCTTTGAAGTGGTCCGCGGCTTTGCCGGGGATGTGATGTCCCACTCGGTGCCGGGGTTCGACAAGAATCTGCAGTTTGCCGAGACGGTCGAGGATTTGTGGAACAAGGTCGCCTGGGTCGGCGAGCAGAAGCGGTAGGGGGAAGGAGATACCCCCACCTAATCTCCCCCTGATAGGGGGAGGAACAGATCGAGTTTGCACCGCGGCCGGAGAGCCACGCGTGGATCCCTCCCCCTATCAGGGGGAGGCCAGGAGGGGGTGATTTCTCAGGCCAGCGGCTCGAGCCCGGGGTGGCGAGGCTTGCGGCGGTCGGGGAAGAGGGGGATGACGTTGTCGCCATTGCGGCGGGCCGGGTGCGGCTGTGGCGCGGGCAGGGCGGCGCGATTGCGGCGGTCGGGGCCGCGATAGCCGCCCAGGGTAGCGCCGACGACGCTGCGATTGATCAGCCGGGCCTGAACGCGCTGCAGGAGATGGCGCGGCGACATCGGCTTGACCACCACTTCATCGATGCCGGCGCTGATCGCCTGATGGCGCATCGGCGGGGTGATGGCGCGGGTGAGCGCAATGACGGGCAGATCGCGCGAGATAAAGCTCGGGTCGAGGCGGATGGCTTCAACCATTTCATAGGCCGGGCGTCCTTCGCGATCGAAATCGACAACCAGAAGATCGAGCGGAGCGATCCGCATATAGGCGAAGAGCTCGGCTTCGCTTTCGAAGGGCCGGATACGCAGGCGCGAGTCGCCGGCCAGGACCATGGACAATACGGCCGACAAGGCCGGATTTGCGGCCAGCATGGCGACGGTTTTCGGCCTTTGAGTCAAATCAGTCCCCTAGTTGGTAAAGGTTTCGTTAACACGGCCCAACCGGGGTGAGAAGAGAGCGGTTCGTTTCCGCCAAACTATTCCGAGATAAAGTAAACCCGCCGACCTGTTTGGAGGCGGCGGGTTCGATGGATCGGGATCGTGGCTCACGTCGCCCCCTCCCAGCGTCCCCTTTCAAGGGGAGGTGCCGGGCGGAGCGTGCGGCGCGATCTTAGGCCGAAGCTTCTTCGAACATGTGCTCGACGTGTTCCCAGTTCACCAGATTGTCGAACCAGGCTTCGAGGTATTTCGGACGGGCGTTGCGGTAGTCGATGTAATAGGAGTGCTCCCAGACGTCGACGCCGAGCAGCGGCTTGCCGCCATGAACCAGCGGCGACTCGCCATTGGCGGTCTTGGTGACTTCAAGCTTGCCGCTCTGGTTGTTGAGCGAGAGCCATGCCCAGCCCGAACCGAACTGGGTGGTGCCGGCATTGATGAAGTCGGCGCGGAACTTGTCGAAACCGCCGAGGTCTTCGTCGATCTTGGCAGCCAGCTTGCCCGGCAGGGACGTGCCGCCGCCATTGGGCTTCATCCAGTTCCAGAAATGGACGTGGTTGTAGTGCTGGCCGGCATTGTTGAAGAGGCCGGCGTTCTTGCCAAAGCTCTCCTTGACGATGTCTTCCAGCGGCAGGATTTCGAGACCCGAACCCTCAAGCAGCTTTTCGCCGTTGGTCACATAAGCCTGATGGTGCTTGTCGTGATGGAACTCGAGCGTTTCGGCGGACATGTAGGGGCCGAGCGCATCATAGGCGTAGGGCAGGGGCGGAAGGGTGAACTTGGTGGTCATGGAAGCCTCCATTGGTGAACAGGATGACGCTGGCGGTAAACCGTAATGATGCCAGTGGTATAAGCCCATCGAAGGGTCGCAACAATCAGCCCCAAAGAACTAGGTCCTGTTGACAAACTGGATTCCCAAATCGGGTTTGCCGTGATTCA
>JADGNE010000012.1 GCA_015234425.1 Devosia sp. | reverse complement strand
CTCTGCCTTCGGAGGGCAGCGCTCTATCCAGCTGAGCTACGGGTGCATCCGTGGGCGCGGGGCGTTTACCCCGGCTGAATGGGCGCAACCTATCCAAACGCGTCCGGGCTGGCAATTGCCTGTGCGAAGTTTTGCGCAGAATGACATCGATCCCCGCTCACCACCACACCAGCCTCTCCAGGGCCACCGCGCGACGCGCCCAGCCGGCCAGTTCCCATGAGCTGCGCCGCCTGCCCCACTATTCGCATCCGCTGCTTTGCCGCATCATCGGCAACAGACAATCCGATTCCTGAGGGACACCCTGATGAGCCTCTTCCTAGGGCCCGATGCCGCGCTGCGGTGCCAATGGTGCGGCGGCGCGCCGGAATTTTTGCCCTATCATGACAGCGAATGGGTTTTCCCGTCGCCAGCGACCAGAAACTCTTTGAAAAGCTCAGCCTCGAAGCCTTTCAGTCCGGCCTCAGCTGGCGCACCATTCTGAACAAGCGCGAGGCGTTTCGCGCCGGTTTCGCCGGATTCGACATCGCCAAGGTCGCCCGCTTTGGCCCGGCCGATGTTGATCGCCTCCTTGCCGACGCGGGCATTGTCCGCCACCGCGGCAAGATCGAAGCAGTCATCAACAATGCCCAGCGCGCAGAGGAGCTTATCGCCAGCGAGGGCTCGCTTGCCGCCTATGTCTGGCGATACGAGGCGCCGCTCGAGAGCGCGCCACAGACCGCCAGCACCTCCCCTGCCTCCATTGCCCTCTCAAAGGACCTCAAGAAGCGGGGATGGAAATTCGTCGGACCAACGACTGTCTTTGCCTTCATGCAGGCCATGGGGCTGGTCAATGATCACGCCGAGGGCTGCGTCACCCGCGAGGCGGTGAACAAGGCCCGCGCGGCCTTTAGCGTGCCCGGCAGCTGACGGGTCGTCTCGACTAGAACACAAAGCTCCAGCCGCTGTGGCCCGGGACAAATCGGCCCGGCGTCGGCGCAGACCACCCCCGTCCCAGCGAATACAGCCGCACCTGACAACTGATCTCGCCCCTGGGCATGTGCACGCAACGGCTCGCCTCAAGTCGGACATTGCTCAGATCGGCGTCCGATACATTGCGCGACACAATCCGCCCATTGCTGAGCACCGCGCCAAGGGCCTCGCTCATCGTCGGCCCGCCTTCGATGACGCGCGCCTCCGGTTCCCGACAGGCCGCAAGGCAAAGCGCCAATACGAAAACTAGAAATAGAGACGCGCGCATAGCCCCCTCACGCAACACCCTGCCCGATCATAGCGCCAAGACTTCGGCCCGACCAGCACACCGCGAATACCCTGCGCGGACGTGCTACATACTGCCCCGAAATTGCCTAATGATTAATCACTTCTTAGAGCCCATTTCGTAGCTTCCCTCCGTTGCATTTAGGCAAATTTTTTCGGGGTGGGAGAAGTTTAGTGTTACCGGTGGAGGGCAAGGAACGCGTTATGGGGGCGGACGACCTCATTGTCAGCAAGACCGATCTCAAAGGTCACATCACCTACGCCAATGATACGTTTCTGAGGATGGCCGAGCTCACCCTGGCGGAAACAATTGGCAGGCCCCATTCGGTGATCCGCAGCCGGGCCATGCCCCGCAGCGTCTTCCAGCTCCTGTGGGAGAAGATCCAGTCCGGCGAGGAAATCTTCGCCTATGTGGTCAACCGCAGCAAATCCAACAATCACTACTGGGTCCTCGCCCATGTGACGCCCAGCTATGACCCTTCCGGCAAGCTGTGCGGCTATCATTCCAATCGTCGCAAGCCAGATCCAGCCGCAGTCGCCCGGATTTCGACGCTCTATGCCGAATTGCTGGCAGAAGAACAGAGCGTCAAGAACGCCAAACAGGGCATGCACGCCGGTTATGCACGGCTCAACAGCACACTCCAGAACATCGGCATGGATTATGACCGCTTTGTTTTCTCCCTCTAGGACTTTTGCCTGCGGCTTCATTTTGGCTGCGAGCTCGATCATTGCCGCCGCCGGCGTCGTGCTGGGGTTCCCTGTTCCTGTGCTGCTGGCCATTTCGGGCGTGCAGCTGCTGCTGGCCGCCTTTGTGCTGGTCGGCCTGAGGAACCTGCGCGCCTTTCTCGGCCAGCTGCGCGGCGTCAGCGCCAATATTGTCGGCGGCAATTTTGAAAGCCGCATCGACCTCACCCGCGCTTCGGGCGAAACCCTGGTCGCGGGCCACGCCGTCAACAGCGTCATCGACATCAACGACGCCTTTGTCCGCGAGGCCGCCCTTGCCATGACCGCCGCCAGCGAAGGCCGGTTCTATCGCAAGATCCGCCCCGAGGGGCTGCGCGGCGCCCACCTCAAGAGCGCCGGCACCATCAATACCGCTGTCGAGCGTCTGGCCGATCGCCCGGCGCTCATGGCCGAACTTCAGCAGTCGTTTGGCGCCGTCGTGGATGCGGCTGTGGCCGGCGATTTCTCCCGCCGCGTTGCGCCGCGCTTCCCCGATCCCGAGCTCAACGCCCTCGCCCACAGCATCAATCTCTTCGTCGAAACCGTCGATCGCGGCATCGGCGAAACCGGCAAGGTGCTCTCGGCCCTCGCCAATGCCGATCTCGACCACCGCGTCGAGGGCCAGTATCAGGGCGCTTTCCTCCAGCTCAAGGACGACACCAATGCCGTCGGCGACAAGCTCGCCTCGGTCGTCGACCAGCTGCGCGACACCTCGCGCTCGCTGCGCACCGCCACCGGCGAAATCCTTGCCGGTATCAATGATCTGGCAGATCGCACCACGCGGCAGGCCTCGACCATCGAGCGCACCAGCGCGACCATGAGCAGCCTCGCCAGCACCGTCACCGACACCGCTTCGCGCGCCCAGAGCGCCAGTGAAAAGGCTCAGGCGGCGCGTCTCGTCGCCGAAGACGGGCGCGAGGTCATGGTCAACGCCACCCGCGCCATGGAACAGATCTCCTCCTCCTCGGCGATGATCTCCAAGATCGTCACCATGATGGATGACATCTCCTTCCAGACCAATCTGCTGGCGCTCAATGCGTCGGTCGAAGCCGCCCGGGCCGGCGACGCGGGCAAGGGTTTTGCCGTGGTGGCCGTCGAAGTCCGGCGCCTCGCCCAGTCCTCCGCCTCGGCCGCTGAAGACATCAAGGGCCTCATCGACAAGAGCGCCCGCGAAGTCACCTCTGGCTCCGCCCTCGTGCAGGAAGCCGCAGACCGTCTCGCCTCCATGCTCGATCTCGTGCGCGAAAACAGCGAAATGCTTGCGGAAATTTCCCGCTCTAGCCGCGCGCAGGCCGAATCCATCGAGGATGCCTCGGCTGCGGTGCTCGAAATGGACGAGATGACCCACCACAACGCGGCTCTCGTTGAAGAAACCAACGCCGCCATCGAGCAGACCAATGGCCAGGCCCACGAACTCGAAGGCCTGATCGAACTCTTCGGCTCGAGCAAGCGCCCGACGACGCGTTTCAGCCGCGCCGCCTAGCATCATATGCGCTGGACGCCGGGCCTAAGCCCCCGGCGTCCAGTCCACCATCTGCAGCACATTGCCACCCAGCCGCGCAAACGCCCGCTGGCGGCAGGAAAACACCAGGATCTGCTGATCCCGCGCCTGCCGGTGCAGCGCATCGAACATCCGCTCGATCCGGTCGTCATCCGAATAGACCAGTGCATCATCAAGGATCACCGGCGCCGCCCGCCCGTCCCGCGCCAGAAGCCGCGCAAAGGCCAGCCGCGTCAGGATGGACAATTGCTCGCGCATCCCGCCGCTGAGCCGATCCACATCCTCGTCGAGCCCATTGCGCCGCACCGTCTGGGGCAACAGCGTGTCCTCGTCAAAGACAATGTCGATATCGTCGAACAGCAGGCCCAGCATGGGCAAAAGCTCGCTCACCACCGGCTTGAGATAAAGGTCCCGCGCAGCCGAACGGGCGGAGACCAGTTCCTTGCGCAACCGCTCGAGCACCGCGACCTCGGTGCGGAACCGCGCCACGCTGGCACGCGCCGCCTCCAGCTGCTCGCGCACTTCCTGCAGATTTTCCTCCACCGCATCGCTTGAGCGGGTGGAGATCTGCCCGTTGAGATCGGCCAGCGCCACATTGAGCTGGGCCATTTCCTGATTGGCAGCCGTCTCGATCGACCGCACCCGGCTCAGACTCGCCTCGGCGGCGGAAACATCCTGCGCCAGCGGCCGCAGATTTTCGACCTGCGCGGCTGCCAGCTCCAGCGCAGCGCGAGCATTCGCCTCCCGATTCTGCAGACCCTCAAGCCGCTCTGCGCGCAGGTCGACCGGCCCCAGGACCCCCTCCAGCGCCGCCCACTCACCGTCGATGGCTGCGAGCGCTGTCTCGGCCTCGACCACGCCATTGCCGGCTTGCTCGATGCGCGGTGCCAGCTCGCGGGCTGCATTTCGCGTTGCCGCCACCCGCGCTGCCGCCAGGGCCACCGCCTCCCGTGCCGCCTGCGGATCGCCCTTGATCTCCAGCGCATCGCCCTGCGCAGCCGCCAGCCGGGCAATCTCGCCCTGCAATGGCCCCAGCCCTTCGGGCGCCAGATCGGCAAACCGCTGCCGCGCCAACTTTACCGCTGCGGCCTTTTCCTGCGCCGCGGCAAGCCGTGTCTGCGCTGCGGCCAGACTGTCCACGCCCAGTGCCGCGAGCAGGCGCGCGTGCTGTTCCTCAAGCGCTGCGAGCCCGCCATCGTCGCGCTCGGCCCCTGCCCCCAGCGTCAGCGTACCGACACCCTCGATTTCAAGTTGCGTACTTGCAGCAAAGCCGTGCGCCTTATTGCCCTCGACCCCAGCACCGCCCTGCCGGATGCGCCCCTCGGCGCCCGCGACATAGTCGATCCTGAAGCTGGGCAATGTCGCTTCGCGCGACGCTCTCCGGTGCCGCAGGTCAAGATCGAGTTGCTCGAGCTGCCGCACTTTCGGCGCGGCAATATCGAGCGCCGCGAAAGCCGCCTCTTCGGCCTCCACCAGCGCCCGCTGCGACTCTGCCTTTTCCAGCTGCTGGCGCAGGCGCGAAACATGCTCGGCGGCGTCGCGCGCCTTGATCGCCGCGTCCAGCCGGCCCAGCAGCGCACGCTGCTCCTGCTCTTCGGCATGGGCCGCGTCCATGGCAGCCTGCGCCGCCTCATTATCGGCGCGCGCAGCGTCGCGCCGCGCCAATGCTGCATCCCGCCGCTCCAGCGCCTGCTGGCGCCGTCCCGCCAGGTCTGCCGCACGATTCAGCGCCGCCTCAAACTCGGCCAGCGCCTTTTGCGCCTCCTCGTATCGATGCCGCGCCAGATCCGCTTCCGCTTCGGCCGTCTTCAGCGCCGCACCATGCCGCCGCGCCGCCTCATAAGCCGCTTCGGCTGCCAGTGTATCGCTGCGACGCCGCGCCTTTTCTTCGGCATTGTCCACTTCGGCCAACCGCTGCCGCGTGGCTCGACGGCGCTCGAGCGCATCGCGCAAGGCCATCATTTCCACCGCCAGCCGCGCCTCTTCCGCCGTCAGCCGCTCAAGCTCTTCAAGCGCAATGGCAAACCGCCCGCCCGCCTTCGGCCGCCCCGTCGCCGTCACCAGCGGCGCCAGCTCCGCCTCGCAGGCCGCCAATATCTTGGCCATCCGCCGCCCGCCGGTCAGCGCTTCCACTTCGCCCTGCACCGAGGTGAGCAGCGTCTCGCGCACCCGCCGCTCGCCCTCTTCCTCGCCCTTGCTCCGCTGCTCGATACCGGTCAGCCCCTGCCGCACCCACAAGAGGCCTGCCGGTCCCCCGACCCCACCCCGCGTCAGCTCCGCAATAAAGGCTTCCGCCTCGTCGGCCTGAGCGATCAATCGTCCGGTGCCGAGATCGGTCACACTGGCGCGTTTGCCGCCATAAAACTGCTTGGTCAGCCGAAACCGGCCCTCGCCACTGACGATATCGGCTTCAACCAGCGGATTGCCGCCGCTATAGGGCCGCAGCGATTGTACCGCCTTGCCGGTCCCGCTGTGCGGCTGGAAGAAAAGTGCGTGGAGCGCCTCGAACGCCGTCGACTTGCCATGTTCATTGGCCGCCGAGAGCACATTGACTCCCGCGCCAATACCTTCAATGGCCACACCCCGCCCGCCGAAGCGGCGCACATTGTGCAGCCGCAGTGCCGTGAGCTTCATGGCCCAACCTCTTCGCAATAGGAAAACAGCCGCACCAGCGCCGCCGCCGCGATATCCCGCTCCTCTTCGGACCGCGACGCGTCACTGCTCTCCTCAAGCAGGCCATCAGCCGCAACCCTGAGGGCCCCGGCATGATCGATCCGATCAAGGTCGCCCACTTCGCTCTGGGTCACCAGTTCCCCATCGTCTATTTCAAGATGCGCGAACTCCGGCGCCACGGCCTTGATCGCCGCGATGAGCTGGCTGCGCGCCGCGAGCCCCGTGCGTCCCCGCAGCACGATCCGCAAAAGCGCCTCGCGCCGCGCCTCTCCCGGCAACAGCCCCTGCAGCACCGCCACGCCGTCTTCTCCCGCCAGAAGGTCAAGCGTCAGCGTGCGCCAGGAGAACTGCCCGACATCCAGTCCCCGCACCTCCGGCACCGCGCCGGGACCGGCCAGGCTCACCAGCAGCGCCTGCCCCGGCCGCTCGTGTTTGAACCGATCCGGCTCGGGCGATCCGCTATAATAGGTCCGCTCATTGACCGCGATCTGCCCATGCCAGTCCCCCAGCGCCAGATAATCGAGCCCCGCCCGCTTCGCCCGATCGGGCGCGATCACGTCGCCGGCCACGCCATCTTCGGAAAATGTCTGGATCGGTCCATGTGCCAGCCCGATGCGCAGCACGCCCTCGCTCGAGGCCGCCCCATCCATCCAATCGGTGAGGTCGCGCCCTGGCCGCCGCGTCGTGCAGGGCGAAGGCAACACCACCGCCTCTGCGCCCAGCGCAATCGGCGCATTGGCCAGTGCCAGTGTCACATTGGCCGGCGCAGCGCCGCGCACGCCGTCCCACAGCTGGTCGGCCTGCAGGCTGTCGTGGTTCCCCGGAAGGACAATCCAACTGAGATCGCCATGCCGACCCATTTCGGCCAGTGCCTGGCGCAACACGGCTTCTGCGGGGGTTTCGGTATCAAAACTGTCGCCCGCCAGCAGGATCGCTGTCGCCCCCTCCCGCCGCGCCGCCTCGGCGAGCCGCCCCAGCACCCCGTGCCGCGCCTCCCGCAGCCGCCCGCGCAAATCCTCGGAATAATTCCCGAAGCGTTTTCCCAGGTGAAGATCAGAACTGTGCAGAAATCGAACCATCCCCCACCCCTATCCATCACGCCAGCAATTGCAAGATTTTGGCGTCACAGAGTGACCGCTTGAAGCGCTCACAAAAGCGATACATTCCATCCCAAAAATATCGCCTCGCGCCCCACCAGCCTACGCTTGAGGTACCGAGGCTCTCCCACCCACAGCCTAAACCCCTCCCCCTCCCAGGGGGAGGCCGGGTGGGGGTGCGCCTCAGCCAGTCTCCACCCTCCCCCTTAAGGGGAGGGTACCGAAGCTTGGGCCGTCGGCCCTGGCGCAGGTTGGGAGGGGGTAGACCAGCAAGGGTCAGGTGGACCTCCGCCAAAGCCCTCACTCCGCCCCCTCCGCCGTCATTGCCCGGCTCGTCCGGGCAATCCATCTCGCCGCCTGAAAATCTATTTCCAAGACAAGTCCAAAGACCACCCTCGCGCGCGGGACATCCAACGACACCGCCTTGGCCCCCTCCCCACCCCCAAAAACAAAAAAGCCGCCGCATTGCTGCGACGGCTCCGACGCCCGAAGGCATCAAAATTCTATGCGTGAATTACTTCAGCAGGGTCAGGTTGACAGCGGAAACCTTGCCGTCACGGCCGCTTTCCAGGTCGTAGGAAACCTTGTCACCTTCGTACAGGCCATCGATGCCCGAACGCTGAACAGCGGAGATGTGCACGAATGCATCCTTCTCGCCGTTGTCGGGGGAGATGAAGCCGAAGCCCTTGGTGGTGTTGAAGAACTTCACGGTACCGTTGTAGGCTGCCATGGGATTATTCCTTATTCTAGCTCGAAGCGCAGGCAAACGAGCGGTTCTTCCGGGGCGACATGCCAGGGAAGCCGAAGACGTTTGCAATTCAAAGCGAGCCAGAACCGAAAATGATCGGAAGCAGCAGCCGACTTAGGCTGAAAACGTAGCCCATACAATGGCATCAACGCGTTCCGAAATCAAGAGCAAAGCAGAACCGCGCCACCAACTCGCTCCCGAACGCAAATAGAGACGGGCCATGGATTTTTGCTTCCGCCGGCTCAGTCAGGCGTCATTGCATCGAAGAATTCCGACATGAAATCTGTGCCATCGGGCTCGCTGCCAACCCGCACGGCATTTGCCAGCCCGATCAACGACGACACCGGATTATGCCGCGCGGCCCCGGCCCGCAAATTCATCACCAGCGTCGGACAGAGGAACAGCCCCAGCCGGATCACTTCGCGCCAGTCCGCTGGCAGCATCCCGCGCGCCTTGAGGAGGGTCAGCAGCGGCTTCCAGCTTGCCTCCGCCTTGAGGCGCAGGAGATCCCGCCGCACCGGCGTCAGCGCCCAGTTGGTTTCAACGCTCAGCACACCATCAGCATAGCGCGCCTCGGCCGAATAACGCTCGGCCACGGCGTCGGGGTCATAGAGCCAGAGCGGATGGGCGAGGATATTGTGGAACGTCGTCTTCACCTCGGCCAGCAGCGTCGGCACATTCTCGCCCGCAAAGGCCGGGTCGAAAAAGCTCAGTTCCGCCGCGCCATCGGCTTCGGTGTACCAGACATTGGCATTATGCGCGTCGCCATGCGCCACCACGCCGCCCGCATCGGCCAGACGGAGCGGATTAAGCCGCTGATGCGCCGCCGCGAACAAGTCTCCGACACTGCGCTGGTAAGCCACGCCATTAACGACAAACCGCGCCCGGGAAAACTCTTCCCAGCCCAGCGTCACCCCGGGAAACGTGAAATCCTGGCCGACATAAAAGCTCTTCAGCCGCCCGCCCGGAAATTCCCCCGTCGGCGGATCGATCAGCCGCTCGAAAAACAGCCGGTTGATCGGCTCGGCCGCCGCCTCTTCCGGGGTGATCGGATGGAGCGACTGCTCGTAAACAGTCACCACCTTGGCCGACAGCGCCGCCTCCGCCGCCACGGCCCGCTCGCGCGCCGCAGCGTCATCAGCAAGGTCCAGCGCCCGCAGCACGTCGGAAAAGCGCGGATCGCGCCGCCGCCGATAGACGAGGATCTGCTCACCCGGCAGCACCGACATATGCACCGCCTGATCCACCGGCAGCCCCGCCCGCGCCAGAATATCGGCCCGGTAATATTCCCCGCTCATCGCCTCTTCGCCTTCCTCCTGATGGAATTTGAAGAAGAATTCGCCGTCCTCGGTCTCGAAAAAACCGTTGAGCGAATTGAGGCTATACTGGTCGTAGTTGATCTTCACATTTTTGGACGCAATGCCAAAAAGATCGGCGAGCAGATCGGCCAGCATGGCTTCCGCTTTTGCGCTGTCATGCTGCGAAACCGCGCGAATTTCTGCTGTCCGGCTCATCGTCGTCACGCGCCCACGCCCTCGCTTATGGCAATGATGGTCTTGAGCCCCTTGGCCTCTCCCGCCAGCAGCCGCTCGAACGCCGCCGGAACCTCCTCGAGCCCAATCACTTCGTTGAAAAACTGAGGCAGCACATCGCGCAATTCCGCCGCCATCGCCACCGCCTCGCCCAGTTCATCGCGAAACGCGTGGCACCCGATCAGCGAAATCTCGCGCTCCACCAGCACATTGGGGTCCAGAGCCAATTTCCCATGGCTGATCCCGACGAGCGCCAGGCGCGACCCCGGCCCCATCAGCGGGATTGTAGCTTCGAGCGCGGCAATACTGCCCGTTGCGTCGATCACATCGCGCAGCAGCCCGCCATCCAGTGCCACCTCGATGTCAGCCGCGTCCAGCGCCACAGCCTTGCCACTCGTCGCCGCCGCGACGGCCGCCACGCGCTCGGCGTTTCTATCTGCCAGCAGGATCGGCCCATCATGCCCCCGTGACAGCGCCAGCGCGCAAAGCCCGCCAATCGTCCCGCAGCCGACCACCAGCACTGGCGCACCCGCAGCTGGCGCCAGCTTGGCGATTGCGTGCAGCGCCACCGCCAGCGGTTCGGCCATGGCCGCGACCTTGCCGTCGAGATCGTCCGGCCGCCGCATTACCAGCCGTGCCGGCAGCAAGACCTGCTCGGCAAAGCCGCCATCGCAGACCTCGCCGACAAAGCCCAGTTTTTCGCAGGCATTGTGTTCGCCCGCCCGGCACATCCGGCATTCGCCACACCAGAAGCGCGAGTCCACGGCCACAGCATCGCCCACGGAAAACCCGCTGACGCCCGCGCCCACTGCCGCGATCCGCCCGGCAAATTCATGCCCGGCCACGCTCGGCGCCCGCGAAATCCACTGCCCGGTAGCAAAATTATGGAGGTCCGAGCCGCAGATCCCCGCGGCCTCGACATCCACCTGCACCCATCCGGGCTCCGGCGCCCCGGGCGCATCGATGATCTCGAACCGCAAATCGCGAACGGCGTGTAGGCGAACCGCTTTCATCGCCTACTTCACATATTTCTGGCGCAGATCCGACACCGCCAGCGCATGGGACGAAAAGCCCTCATAAAGCGCCAGCTCATGGGCGTGTCCGGCCAGAAGCGGGAAGCCCGCGGCCGTCACATAACCGATCGAGCTGCGCTTGACGAAATCAGTCACCGACAGCGGCCCATAGGTGCGCGCCCAGCGGCTGGTCGGCAGCACGGCATTGGGTCCAAGACCGAAATTGCCGATCGAGCACGGCGTATGCTGGCCCAGCAGGATTTCCGACGCCTCGCTGATCCGCCCCAGATGGTCGAACGGCTCCTTGGAGAGGATTTCGAGGTGCTCGGGCGCATAGGAATTGACGAATTCATAGCTCTCCTCAATCGAGGAAGTCAGGATCACGCCGCCCGTCTTGCCGGTCAGCACGGTGCGCGAAAATTCCACCCGCTGCGGCGTCATCTGCGCCCACAGCCCCGGCAGTTCGGCCAGCGCCTCTTCTGCCACGCGGCGGGAATGCGTCACCAGATAAGCCGAGGAATCCGGCCCGTGCTCGGCTTCGATCAGCAGATCGAGCGCTGCCAGCCCGCCATGGACCGTGTCATCGGCAAAGATCAGCGCCTCGGACGGGCCAGCCGGCAGACCGGTGTCGATCACGCCTGACAGCAGGCGCTTTGCCGCCACCACCCAGGGGCTGCCCGGGCCAACGATCTTCAGCGCCGGCAGAATGGTTTCGGTGCCATAGGCAATCGCGGCCACCGCCTGCGCGCCACCCACCTTATAGACCGTGCTCACACCCGCCAGCCGCGCCGCCACCAGCGTTGCCGCATCCACCGAGCCATCCGGCGCAGGCGGGGTCACGATAGCCAGGTTCGGCACGCCCGCCACCACGGCGGGCACAGCGGTCATCATGGTCACGGACGGGAACGAGCCCTTGCCGCGTGGCACATAGAGCGCCACCGACTGGATGGGGGTAAACCGGTCCCCGGCAAAGGCGCCGGGTCGGATTTCCTTCATCCACATCGTCTCGGGCTTCTGCTCCTCGTGGAAGCTGCGGATATTGTCGATGCCGAACTGAATGGCGTCGATAACCTTCTGGTCCACCAGCTTGAAGGCCGCGTCGAACTCGGCCTCGGTCACCTTGAGATTGTGCGGCGTCACATTCTCGGCCCGGTCGAAATCCCGCGCAAACCGCGCCAGCGCCACATCGCCCTCGGTGCGCACCGCCTCGATGATGGGTTTGACCTTCTCGATCACGCCCGAAAGATCGGCTTCCGAGCGACGGAGCAGCGCGGCCTTCTCCTCGGCAGAGAGCGCGGCATAATCGTAAAAGGACACGTCAGACATGAAACATCACTCGCATTGGCAACGCCGTGGCGTCACTTGGACTTGAGGAAAATATCGAGGCCCACCAGCTTGTCGAGGAGGGCAATCACCAGCGCCGCGCAGACAATGAACACCACCGAAATGGCAGCCAGATCCGGCGTGATGATCGAGCGGATGGAATTGTAGATCTGCACCGGCAGCGTCACCGTGCGCGCATCGGTGAGCAGCAGGCTCACGAGGAACTCGTTGAGCGCGAGGATGAACATCAGCAGCGACCCGCTGATCACCCCCGGCAACACGGCCGGCAGCGTCACAAGGAAGAAGGTCGCGACCGGCGGCGCCCCGCAATTGGCGGCGGCGAGCTCCAGATCAGGATCAAGGCTCGAGGCGCTCGCCGTCACCGCCCAGATCATGAAGGGCAGATTGATCACGCAGCAGGCGATGCCGATCGGCCAGATCTGCCCCAGCATCCCCCACTGCCCAAACAGCAGCATGAGCCCGATCCCCGAGCCGATCAGCGGCACGGTAAAGGGCAGCAGCAGATAGATCTGCAGCGTCTTTTCGAACTTCATCGCATATTTGGAGAGCGCGATCCCGGCCAGCGTGCCCACCGGAATGGCGATCAGCGTGCAGATGGACGCCACCGCTAGCGAGCGGAGGAACGCATTGCGCAGATCGGCCGCCATGGCGATCTTGGCGTACCATTGCAACGAGAACCCATCGGGCGGGAATTTGATGATATTGCCCGAGGTGAACGAGGCGCCCAGCACCACAATGGTCGGTGCCGACAGCACCACCAGAACCGCGATCACCATGGTCCAGATAACGATGGACTTGCTCAGTGGCTGGATCATTTCTTCTCCCTCCCCATGGCCAGCGTCCCGGCCCCAAAGAGTGTGAAGACAATTCCCACCAGAAGCGAACCCACCCCGACAAGGATCAGCGTCAGCGCCGCCCCCATGCCTTGGTCCGACGTACGGAAGAACTGGTCATAGATCGCATTGGCGATGAAATCCTGCGACCCGCCGCCCAGAATGGCCGGCATGGCAAAATCGGTCAGCGACAGCGTCAGCACGACCAGCCCTGCCCCCACGAGGCCCGGCTTGGCCATCGGCAACAGCACATGCACGAAGGTGCTCCACCAATTGGCCCCCAGCGAATTGGCCGCCGACTCCATTTCCTCGGGGATCGCCGTCAGCGCCGGCGCCAGCATCAGCACGGCAAAGGGGATCATGTACTGCACGAGCCCGAACAGCACGGCAGGGTAATTATAGAGCAGCCGCATCGGCGCGATGCCGATCAGCCCCAGCATCTCGTTGACCACCCCCTGATTGCCCAGAATGATCAGCCAGCCATAGGCCCGCACCACCTGCCCGATGAAGAAGGGCAGGAACAGCGCGATCAGCAGAAATTTGCGCAGCAGCGCCGAGGGCGTGCGCACCATGAGATAGCTATAGGGAAAGGCGAAGACGAGGCTGACCGCCGTGACAATCAGCGAGCCGAGGAGGCTCCGCCACAATATGCTCCAATAGAGCCCATCGGTGAAAATGCGCCCGTAATTCTCGCCGGTGTAATAATCCGAAGGCAGGAAGGTAGACCGATCCAGCGTGCGCGCGCTCGAATCCCCGATCTGAACGAGACCGATGACCAGCAGCATCACCAGAAGGATCGCCGGCAGCACCATCACATAGGGCAGCGCCCGCGCAAAATTCTTCGGCCACAGTGCCGCCACCACGGCCTCCAGACCATCCATGACCCGCCAACGCAGGGGATAAGCGGCTTTGGACATGAATTACTCCGTGGCACTCTCTTCCCGCGCCCCTCCTGCGAGAGCCGTGGGATGGAGGTGCTGGCCGTGACCAGCACCATTCTTCTCCCTCCCCCTCGTGGGGAGGGGTGGGGTGGGGTGCCCTGGGTCACCCCCTGCCCCCGCGGCTCCTGCGTCCCCTCTCCCCTCAGGGGAGAGGGTCAGGGTGAGGGGTGAAAGCCTCTCGTCGAGACCCCGCCCCTTCACCCAACAGGCGACAATCACCCCTGCATGATCGACTTGAACTTGCCGAACCATTCGCTCTCATGCTCGACCTGGATCGCGGTCGGGATGCGGATGAGGCGTTCAAAATCTTCCGGCTCGGTCGGATAGGACGGATCACCCGCCAGACCTTCCGGAGGCGTCAGCCCCGGCACCACGCCCGGCAGACCCAGACCATCAAGCCAGACCTGCTGGGCTTCCTGGGTCAGCGCAAAGTTGATGTACTGCTTGGCCCAGTAGAGCTCGTTCTCCGGCAGGCCCTTGGGGATCCAGAGGCCATCGGTTTCGAACTTCGAGCCTTCTTCCGGCACGGTCCATGCCAGGTCGATGCCGTTCTTCATGGCTTCGCGGGCATTGGTCGAAATGGTCACAGCCAGGTCGATTTCGCCGTTCTGGAACCAGTTGGTGAAGTCCGGATCTTCGCCCAGCAGCGGCTGCTGCTCCTTGACCTTGGCGATAAAGTCCCAGGCCGCGTCCATGTTCTCGGGGATATCCTCGAGCTTGCCGCCGCCGGCGACCTGTGCCGGGAAGTGGAAGCCGATGCCGTCGTTGTAGAGCGCGATACGGCCCTTGAACTTGGGATCAAGCAGCACCTGCAGCGAGGTCGGCGCGCCTTCGGGGAAGGCCGAGGGGCGATAGGCCAGCACATAGACATAGCCATAGGTGTTGACGATCGGATAGCCTTCCATGCCGACGGGCTTCGCCAGCTCGGTCACATTGGCCAGGTTCGGCAGGTCCGAGAGATCTTCGGTGATGCCGCGCAGCGCCGACTTGGTGGCGTTGGTCGTCGTATCCCAGTTGATGTGGATCGGGGGCACGCGGCCCTGCGCCACGGCGGCCCAGACCTTGGGCTGGATTTCATTGTCTTCGGTCAGATCGTGACGCACGGCAATGCCGGTGGCCGCGGTGAACGGATCGGAGACGCCGGCCTGCAGGCTCGCTACCCACGAACCGCCCCAGGCGCGTACGATGATTTCGGCGGGCTTTTCGGGCTCCTGCGCGAAAGCCTTGCCGGTCCAGCCGGTCGCTACCAGCCCACCCAGTGCAGCCGCACCGCCGAGAAACCGGCGTCGCGACAGGGCGAGGATCGATTTTGTCTTGGTCATCCCATTCTCTCCAGATGCAGCCGAACCCAGCCGGCCTTAATTGGGGAAGATCAGCACGTCGCGTGCATTCCACCCCATCGCCATCGTCTCCCCAATGGCAAATTGCTTGTGTGTGGTCGGGTCGTGGTCAAAAACCCGCAGAAGCGTATCAGGCGAACTCGCCAGCGCAATCTCGTAGACAATGCGCTCGCCCTCAAAGATCGCATCCCGCACGACGCCAGCCCTAACCGTCTGGCACAAGGCCAATTCGGCCTCGCTGGCGCCCAGCCGGATCTGCTCGGCCCGCAAGGCGCCCGTCACATTGCCGCCGACACTCGGCGCACCCGGTGCAGACCAGTGTCCGGCCAGTGCGCCGCCCGCAGCCTCGAACTGCACGACATCGCCGTCGACAGCACTCACCCGGCCCGAGAGGAAATTGGTCACCCCGATAAAGCCGGCAACAAAGGCATTGGCCGGCGTTCGATATGTATCGGACGGCGCGGCCTTTTGCTGGATGACGCCCTTGTCCATCACGATCACATCGTCCGACACCACCAGCGCCTCGCGCTGATCATGGGTCACATTGATCGTGGTCACGCCCAGCTCGCGCTGGATGCGGCGGAATTCGAGCTGCATTTCCTCGCGCAGCTTGCGGTCCAGCGCTGCCAGCGGCTCGTCGAGCAGCAACAAATCCGGCTCGAACACCAGCGCCCGCGCGATGGCTACGCGCTGCTGTTGGCCACCAGACAACTGATGAATCCGCCGATCCGCATAGGGACCGAGCTGAACGAGGTCGAGATAGCGCTTCACCCGCGCCGGAATCGTCGTCGCGTCGAACCGGCGCATCTTGAGCGGAAAGGCGACGTTCTCGGCCGCTGTCATGTGCGGGAACAGCGCCAGCTTCTGGAACACCATGCCGATCGAGCGCTTGTGCGGCGGCGCGGCGCTCACCGGCGTTCCGTTAATATAGATCTCGCCCGCGCTCGGCCGCTGGAAGCCGGCGATCATGCGCAACAGCGTCGTCTTGCCCGACCCCGAGGGCCCCAGAATGGTCAGGAACCGCCCTTCGGAGAGGTCGAAAGAAGCCCCTTTGACCGCATGAGTGCCATCGAAGACCATATCGACGTCTCGGACCGAAACGGCGACAGAAGGTCGAGGCTCATTGGTCATCGGCAGGCACCTCTTCGCTCAGGCACGTCTCGGCTCTGTCGCGTTATAAGAACGAGATGACCTTCCATGTCCAGACCATGACAGGGCCATCCCGTTCGTTTTTGCAAAACTCCCGGCCCGCCTACGCCTTTAGCACTATATCGAGGCGAGGTATCCGCCGTCGATCGGCAGGCACTGGCCGGTGATATAGGCGGAGGCGTCGCTGGCGAGGAACACCACTGCCCCACCCACATCGTCCATCGAACCGAACCTGCCCTGCGGAATTTTCGCCAGCATACCAGTGGCCCAGGCCTCGTCAGCGTAAAAACCCTCGGTCATGTCGGTGCGGAAATAGCCCGGCGCGATGGCATTGACGCGGATGCCCTTGCCCGCCCATTCGGCTGACAATGCCCGTGTCATGCCCAGGAGCCCGCTCTTCGACGCGCCATAGGGCACGGCGGTCGGTATACCGACATAAGAGGTCAGCGAGCAGAGATTGATGATCGCCCCGCCCCGGCCCCGTTCCGCCATGCCCCGCGCCACCGCCTGCGCGCAGAAAAAACTGCCCTTCAGATTGGTGTCGACGATCGCGTCCCACACCGCTTCATCGACATCGAGCGACGGCGCGACATTTTCAAAGCCGGCATTGTTGACGAGGATATTGATAGGCCAGTCTGCATCAAGCCCCGCCAGCGCCGTCTGGCTCGCCGCCACATCGCACACGTCCAGCACCAGCCCACGGGCGTTAACGCCTTCGGCCGAGAGCGCCTTCAGCGCCGCATCGATCCCGTCCTGGGTCCGCCCGGTGACGCAGACCGACGCCCCCATCTTGCCCAGCGCCAGTGCAATGGCCTGTCCGAGCCCACGCGTGCCCCCGGTCACCAGCGCATTCCTGCCGGTGAGGTCAAACAATTTCGGCCCAAACATGCTTCAGCGCCCCCGCTTCAAAACCGCTTACTGCGCCTCTGCCAGCGCCTCGCGCACGGCAATCTCGGCCATGGCCAGCGCCGCTTCGCGCGTCTTGGCCGCCGCGATGAACCGGCCATTATGGCAGAAGCTCGCGCCCGCCACCCCGCTCGCGGCTTCCAGCGCCTCATTGGTCAGCCCCGCCCAGGCTACCGGCAGATCGGCGCGTAGCTCAAAACCCTCGTCGCCCCGGCGAATACCGGTCAGGCACCAGTCCTTATCGCGCGGATGAACCACGAACAGCAGGTGCTCGGCCCCGGCCTTCACGATCGCCGGCCGGAACGGCATGCCCATGGGCAGCTCCAGCACCCGGTTCGGCCCGGCCGCCGCAATGGCACCCATCACCACAGCCTCGGCCCGCAGCTTTGCCGCATGCTTGCCGATAGCGGCTTCGACGAAGGCGCGGGCAATGCCCATCGCGTTATGGAACGCCTGCGCTTCCGCCTCGGGCGAATTCTGGTCAAAGGCGGGCTTCAGCGTTTCCAGCAGCGCCGTCAGCGTCAGCCCGGCCAGCGGCCCGGTCGCGTCATAAGCGCCATTGTCGACGAGATCGACCGGCAGCACGAAGCTCTTGTCGAACTTGGCATGCACATCGCCGACGCGATCTGCCGGAATGCCCTGCGCGACCAGATAATCAGCGCCAAAATGCTTCCAGATCAGACCGAACGAGCTATAGGGCTGCCCGTCATCCCGCAGCGGTGCCCCGCGCTGGTGATGATCGAAAATCCGCGCCTTAGGATCATAGGCCCCGCCCACGTCATAAATAATGCGGTCTGCCGCCGGCGTGATCCACTCCGAAGAGCGGCTGCGCACAATCTTGGCCTCGGGGAACAGCCTCGTCAGGATAACACTGGAAAGCAGTTCATCGGCGTGAAAGCCGCCAGAATGGGTGACGAGAAACTGTGGGACCATTGCTGGGGGCGCTCTCTGTTCGCGAATTGCGGCTGACAGGAGCTATGAAATACCGATAGCCGCCGCCCATCACAAGGTGACAATTCGAGCGATCAGGTCGCACCCCGTGATGAGTCCATGTTCACACGCGCCCGCCTGGAAGGCCGGAACGCCTCAGGCCAGCCAGATCCCGTTGTCGATTTGCGCGGCCACGCGCTGCTGGTTTTCCGGGCTCTCGGTGAATTGGGCCAAGAGGTCTCCTCTAGTTAGATCGTTGTCCAGCCGGTTCACCCAATAGTCAAAGCCCACAGTGTCCGCCGTCCGTCCAAGAGTGTGGAGATACAAGCGCCCCACAAACTCTGCATTCGAGACCGATTCCGTTGTCCCGTATTTCTGCACAAACTCGGGGGAGTGGATAAAGCTGTCGGCGATTGCCGACAGGCTTGCCGCGCCGCTGTCGAGTGTTGCCAGCCAATAGGCCAGTCCATCCACATCGGGCGTGCGATTGAACGCGGCCTGATAGATGCGATAGGCCATGCCGGCGTTCTCGCCCGCGCCGGTATCGAGCAGCAGCGTGCCTTCAAGAAAGCTCACGCGCTCCACGTCGCGCATGAAGAACACGGTCTCCCCATCGGCAAACACCACGCCGTTGCGCCCCACAGCAAAGCCCATGCCTTCGGCGCTGCGGGCAAAATTGGCGATGTCGATATCGCCCAATCCATCCACATAGGTGGATTGGGTCGGGATGGTGAAAATATCCCGGCCGCTGGTGCCGATCAGCTGATGCTCGAAGGCATCGGGGTCGACCTCGCCATCCGGGTCGATCGGATCATCCGGGTCGATCGTTCCGGTCGGGCTCAAGAGCTTGAGCACTTCGCCCAGAAGCCCACCCAGCGACAGCACGCCATTGTCCAGCAGGCCCGTCAGATTGAGCAGGCCCGCGTCGCTGAGCAGGCCGTCCAGCTCGATGATCTGGGTCAACCCGCCCAGGCCTCCGCCGCCAAGCCCACCCGGCCCCAGCAGATCGGAGTGGATGATACCGCCATTATTGGGCAGGACGATGAGATCATTGCCCAGCACCGTCAGCTGGACCACGCCCTTGTCATTGAGCAGGCCAAGGTCGAGCACACCGCCGAGCAACCCGTCCGTGCCGGACCCGGTAATATTGCTGATCAGGTTCGATACTGGTGAAAGCACGCCACCACCAAGACCCATGCCGGTTCCGGTCCCACTCGTCCCGCCTCCCGTCCCGCCGCCGGTACTGCCGCCCGTACCACCACCAAGGATACTGGACAGCGACTTTTCCAGATCGAGAAATCCAAGAATGCTCATTCCAATGCTCCAATAATTCAGTCGGTGGAGCAGCATCGATTTGAGACATTAAGATAGCAAATCACGCCGATGTAGATAGATTCCACAGGGTTACACCAGAAGTAACCATTTGATCTGCTTGATAATCACTTCCCCGTAATCTGAAATTAACCCAAATTTGACGGACAAACGCGACACCAATGTGCGCGAACGACAACCGCCGCCCCCAGGTGCGGCCAGATCCAGAACGGATGTGAAAATGATGGCGCAGCGACGCTCAGAGCGCCGCCGTTAATCCCCGACCGCAGCCGTCAGGGCCAAAAGGCATCAGGCGACGTGCACACCGTCTTTGGCGATGGATTTTTCGCTCAACATGGCCCGGAACTTCACCTCGGGCACAGGTGGGCTGAAATAATAGCCCTGCGCCTGGGTGCATCCCGCCTCGGTAATGATGTCGAGCTGTTCCTTGGTCTCCACCCCTTCGGCCGTGGTCTGCATGCGCAGATTGCGCCCCAGCGTGGCGATGGACTGGATAATGGCCGAGCTGTCCGGACGCGTGCCCAGATCGCGCACGAAACTCTGGTCGATCTTGATCTTGTCGAAGGGGAAGCGCTGCAGGTAGCTCAGCGAGGAATACCCCGTACCGAAGTCGTCGAGCGCGATGGTCAGGCCGAGACCGCGCAGACGATGCAGCGCGTTGAAATTGGCGGCATTGTTCTGCAGCAGGACGGATTCGGTGATCTCGAGTTCGAGCCGTTTCGGGTCCAGGGCGGTGTTTTCCAGGACCTCCTTGACCCCATCGACCAATCCCTCGTCGCGGAACTGGACGGGCGAGAGATTGACCGAGAGCCGCACGCTGTCCGGCCAGTGCAGCGCATGCTCGCACGCCTGCTGCAGCGCCCAGTGGCCCAGCGCGCCGATCATCCCCGTCTCCTCGGCCAGCGGAATGAACTCTGCCGGCGAGATCATGCCCTTGTCCGGGTGGCGCCAGCGCATCAGCGCCTCTCCCAAGACGATGGCGCCGGTCTCAAGGCTGATCAGAGGCTGGAAATAAAGCTCGAACTGCCCCAGCTTCAGGCCCTGTCGCAGATCCGCTTCGAGATTGCGGCGGTGCTGCAGTTTTTCTTCCATCTGCGGCGAGAAGAACCGATAGGCCGCCGGCCCATCCGCCTTGGCCTGGTAGAGCGCCAGGTCGGCATTCTTCATCAGCTCGTCCGCATCCATCGACGCGCCGGACGACAGGGCAATACCGACGCTGGTGCTGACCACGATTTCATTGCCATCGATGTGGTAGGTCCGCCCGACCGCCGCGATCAGCCCCTCGGCCAGATCCCGCGCACTCTCGAATGTCCGGTCGGTGCAATGGTGCAGCACGGCGAATTCGTCGCCGCCCAAACGCCCCACCATATCCCCGCCCGCAGCCTTGCGCAGGCGTTCCGAGACCTGGCGCAACAAGGCGTCGCCCACCGGATGGCCCAGCGTGTCGTTGACCTCTTTGAAGCGGTCGAGGTCGAGATAGAGCACGGCAAAGGGCTTGTCCTGGGCGCCGGTCCTGCGCAGGGCCTGGTTGATGCAGTCCCAGAAGCGCATGCGGTTCGGCATGCCGGTCAGCGCATCGTGGTGGGCCATGTGCACCACGCGATCCTGCGCCTTGTGCCGCTCGGTCACGTCTTCGAACGTATAGACCCAGCCGCCTTCGCCCGTCGGCTCGCGCGTCACCATCAGCACCGTGCCATTGTCGAGGTGATAGGCATGGTCGTTGAGCAGCGCGATATCGTCTGTGTCCCCCAGCTCCCGGTCATCGCCCGAGGCACTGTCCGGCAGCATGTCGGTCGAGATGAGATCGGCGAGGCGTCGGCCCTCGATCTGGCTCCGGCCGTCAAATCCGAAGATGGTCAGGAAGCGCTGATTATAGACGATGACACGCTCATCGGCATCGAGCAGGCAGAGCCCCGGCGACATGGCTTCGAGCGCCGCGTCAAAGCGGGCATTCTGCAGCGCCAGCGTGCGCTCTTTCTGCTGCAACACGGTCTGCGCCCGCGCCAGCAGTCTGTTGTGCACCAGAAGCAGCGCAATCAGCGACAGACCGCAGGCGATCAAGCCTGCCGAGATATAGGACGAGGCCCATTGCAGCTGGAACAGGCCCTCGCGATCCGCCTTGATGCGGGCAATGTTCCAGACATTGGCATCTGTCGAAAGCCGCGCCAGCTTGGGATAGATCGGCTCGAGAATGCTGAGGATCTTGGCCGGTGTGCCCGGCTCGCTGAGCTGTGCAAGGAGCGGCCGCGTTGCCTCGAGCGCCGCCTCCAGATCGTTGAGGATAGCGACGATGCGCGTATCTGAGTTGGAGAATTCCTCGACCGCACTGGCGCGCAGCGTCTTGAGCCGGTTGACCACAATGTCGAAACGCAGCCGAACCTCGGCCTCGTCGGTCCTGCCATCCCCCACCGCGTAGGAACTCACCCTTTGCTCGAGCCGGGCGAACTCGCTGGGGGCCTGCGCCACCATCCAGGTCACATTGTTCAGACCAACGCTCTCCAGGGCGACCTGGCGTTGGAAAGTCAGGACGGAGATGTAGATGGCCGAGGCAATGAAGCCCAGGATCACAATGGTCAGCGCTGTGCGCAAGAACCGCATGTTTAAGACGCTATTTCCATATCTAGGTCGTCGGCCATATTGGGACCGACGGGCTAATGAACGGTGATTTCCTTGACCTGCCAGACAGCGCGTCCGTAGTAGGGCTGCCCCTGCAGAACCGGATTGCTGTCAAATGGGTAGACGACGAAGAACGGGCCCTGATCATCAACCGGCATGTATTCGCCGTTGCGCTTGAATGCCAGGATCGTGCCGAACTCAGCGAAATCGGCGGTGGGCACGTCGACGCTATAGTCGTTCAGCGCGGTGACAACCGTAGTTTCCCCGTCCGCATTGATCTCAGCCAGAAGGTCAGTGAACAGCACGCCCTCGAATGTCACGACGCCCTCGTTCCAGGGCGTGGTGGTCTCGACGGTGACCACATTCATGGCCTCGAGTTCATCACGGGTGAATGTGGCGGTCTCGGTTGCGCTGGAGACGGTGATGACTGGCACATCCTGGGCCACCGCGCCAAAAGGAGAGGCCGCGGTCAGGGCCATCGCAAGAGCCGCAAAAATACGCTTCAGGGCCATGGTCAGCTCCTTTGTTTCCATAAACTACGCTTTGAGCTCTTAAAACCGGTTAAGCTCTAGACTAAATCATAATGGACTTAACGCCCTCTGTGGGTGCTGTACGCAATTTTCCCCAATGCGCGACGATGCGCACGGAAAAATGATCACGTCAGCTGGGCCATTAAAACATGGCTCCACCATGGCGCAACGCGATAGGTGGCAAAAGGTCACCGACCTAACATTCCGGGTATAAACCCGATCATCTCCTCCGCCCGAATTATTGCAGCGCCAGCGCTGTTAATCCATCTCTTTGTCGCGCCTCATAAAAAAATCTTTCGGCCGACGCATCCGTTCGCGGCGATCCCCCGTTGCCTCTGGGCTCCCCGCCGCGCCATAACAATGATGGTGCGGCGGGCGGAGCCGACATATGCTCAAGGTCTGGAGGGTTGGAGCATGGCGGATGATATTCCCGAGCTTGATCGGCAGTTAAAGCCGTTCTTTGACCGGATCCGGTTGCGCGATGTACTTGGCCCTGACGAACAAGTGGCTATCCGGGAAGCGGGGCGCGATCGATTGCAGTTTGCTCCGGGCGAAGATCTGGTCCGCGAGGGCGACCGCCCGATGAACAGCATCCTGCTCACCCGCGGCATTACCTGTCGCTATCGCCTCGTCTCAGGCGGGGCCCGCCAGCTGATGGCCATTCATCTGCCCGGCGACTTCGTCGATCTGCACAGCTTCCTGCTCAAGGAAATGGACCATTCCGTCGGGGCGCTCACCGCCTGCGATGCCATCACCTTCCCGCATGACAACCTCGTCAGGGTGACCGAGCGCTTCCCTCATCTGACCCGCATGCTCTGGTTGCTGACCCTGATTGATGGCGCCACCCACCGCGAATGGCTGGTCGGCCTGGGCGTTCTGTCTGCCACCCAGCGCGCCGCCCATCTCTTCTGCGAAATCTATCGTCGGCTCGAAGTCATCGGTCTCGCCCGCGATTACCGCTTCAGCTTTCCCGTCACCCAGACGGCCCTGGCCGATACCGTCGGCACCTCATCCGTTCACGTCAATCGCGTGATCCAGGAGCTGCGCCAGCGCGAGCTGATCACCTGGGAGGGTGGCATCATCACCATTCGCGACTGGCCGGCTCTCGCCAGGCTCGCCGACTTCGACGACCGCTACCTCCATCTCAGCCGCGAGCGTCGCTGACCTGGGTTAGCCGGGCCGGACGCAAGGCAACGCAAGTTCTCCACGGATCGTTGGTGACCACCAGCTTTCCAAGGAGTTTCCAATGGAAAACCTTCCCCGCGATCCAATCGCATCCGGCTTCGACAAGAAAGCCGAGGCGCATTTTCTGTCCGATGAATTCGGCACCAGCGCCATCAAGGCCGCCGCGCTTGTGGCCGACACGGACGCTGAGGCCGAAACATTGGCCGCCGAACTCCTTAAAGAACAGCAGGCAGACGATCCTCTCGCCGACGCGCCCGTGCCCGATCCGCAAAAGGATCCCCAACATGTCGAGCCCCGGATCGGCGATCTCGAAAAGCCGGTTCAGCACCGCCCATCGGCCGCCAGCTGACCTTCAACACTCCCTTTGACGAGACCAGAAACGCCATGCCCAACATCCCCCAGATTTCGCTCAACGACGGCAATTCCATTCCCCAGCTCGGCTTCGGCGTATGGCAGGTGCCCGATGACGAAGCCCATCCGGCTGTCGCCGCCGCCCTCCGCTCCGGCTATCGGCTGATCGACACTGCCGAGGGCTACGACAACGAGGAAGGCGTCGGACGCGCCATAGCCGAGTCCGGCATTCCGCGCGACCAGCTCTTCATCACCTCCAAACTCCGCAATGGCGCCCACGATTACGAGGAAGCCAAAAAGGCCTTCGACCTCAGCGCCGAAAAGCTGGGGCTCGACTATCTCGACATGTTCCTCATCCACTGGCCCGTGCCCGAACAGGACAAATACGCTGACGCCTGGCGCGCCCTTGTCGAGCTGAAAAACCAGGGCCGCATCCGCTCCATCGGGGTGTCGAACTTCCTGCCCAGCCACATCGACCGCGTCGTTGCCGAAACCGGGGTCAAGCCGGTGATCAACCAGCTCGAACTGCACCCGCAGTACCAGCAGCGCGACATCCGCGGCTATCACGACCAGCACGACATCAAGATCGAGTGCTACAGCCCCCTCGGCAGCGGCGCTGTTCTCGACAACGAGACCATCGCCGAAATCGCCGAAAAGCACGGCAAGAGCGTCTCGCAGATCATCCTGCGCTGGGAACTGGACCAGGGCCTCATCGTCATCCCCAAGTCGACCCACGAGGAGCGCATCGCCGAGAACTTCGATGTCTTCGGCTTCGAGCTCGACGACGAGGACCGACGCCGTATCGACGGCCTCGATGACCCCGAAAACGGCAAGACCGGCAGCTTCCCCGAGACCATGAATTCCCTCTTCTAGGCGCCGCCACTACCCGGCAGCAAAAAGCCCGAAGGATTTCCCTTCGGGCTTTTGTTTGGCCTCTTATTTGGCGCGGGCGGGGCCCGATCCCTTGCTGTCCGACAAAGGCGCAGCCTTGCCGTCATGGGCATAGGAATTGGGGCCGATCCCCTTGTCCTTTGGCGGGTTGGCGCCACCGGGATGGGGGATCTTGTCATAATCCTCCTCCTCGGTGGGATGGGGGTCGGCTACGTCGTTCCTGTCGGCGGTTCCCGGTCCGGTGGGCAGTCCGAGCTTGTTCATTTGCCCAGTTCCTTTTCCACCGCCTTGCGGCTGTTTCCCGCGGTCTTGACCGCATCCTTCACCGCTTCCCGGCTGCTGCCGGTCTTGCCGGCCTCATAGTCGACCTCATGGTCCTGCTGGCCGGCGACGCGGTCGCGATCTCGCTTGCTGTTGGGCATGGTCCTCACTCCATTTCTCTCGATGAAGGGATAACGCGGCCCGACTCCGCCGGTTTCACTCGGTTGGTCCCGACCGGTCGCTCTGCCCCCGCCGCAGCAGTGCCGAGACCCCCAGCGCCAACCCCAGCGATTTCACCGGAAACCGCTGCCGCACTCGATGGGTGGTCTCAGCCTCGACGCCCTTCTTGGCGCGCGGCCAGGTTTCCCCCACACTGTCGGCCATATGCGCCCCGCGCGCGCCCAACTGCTGGGCCGGCCCGCTCGTCGTATCATGCGCCGTCTGGTGCTCGATTTCCGAATTCAGCTCCGCCCCGACGATAACCAGAGTTACCGAAATCCACAGCCAGGTCATGAGGCCGATCACCGCCCCCAGCGAGCCATAGGCCGCATTGTCGTCGGAAAAATTCGTGACATACCAGGAGAAGGCAATCGAGGTGAGGCCCAGCGCCAGCACGGCAAGGATCGTCCCGGGCGTAATCCAGCGCCACTTGGCGTTCTGCCGGCTTGGCCCCCAGCGATAGAGCGCGGCCAGTGCCAGCGAAATCACTGCCAGCATCATCGCATAGGCCGCCACCCGCACCGTCCACGCCAGCCCATCCCCGCCGGGCAGATAGGCGATGATCAGCGGCATGACGATTACCACCGCCGCCACCAGCACCGCCCCGACCGCACCGGCCAGCGTAAACAGCAGCGCCAGGCCATTGAACACGAGGAAGGAGCGCTTTTCCTTCTCGTGATAGGCAATATTCATCGCGTCGAACATGGCCTTCACCCCGGCGCTGGCGCTCCAGAGTGCGATGGCCAGCGACACCAGAAGCGTCAGTCCCAGTCGCTCGGTGCTCTCTGCGGTCAGCCGCACCAATTGCTCGCGAATGATGCCCAGCGCCCCCGGCGGCACAATCCCGGCCAGAAGTTCGAGGTGCCCCACCGCGTCTGCGGGATTGTTGAAGAGACCATAGATGGACACGAAGGCATTGAGCGTCGGCACCAGCGCCAGCAGCACGTAAAACGCCACGCCGGCTGCCGTCAGCAGGATGCGGTCCTCGGCAATTGCCTTGAACAGGCGCCAACAAATATCCCGCCAGCCGGCGGGAGGAATTTGCGTGGGCGCCGTCGCATTGCGTCCGCGTCCCGATTGAGCCGCGTTGCGCAGCACGGTCTTGTCCATGTGTTCCCCCAAGGCAAGGCGGGGAGGCCATTGGCCTCCCCTTTCGGTCAGATGGTGCTGGAGCCGCCAGTGGTGCCAGTGCCCGGGTTATTGTCTCCAACGAGGCCTTCCTTGGCCTGCTGGTAGATTTCGCCGGTCTTTTCGCTGGCCGTGGCATAGAGCTCGGCAGCCTTGTCGCGGCCCTGCTCGTAAAGCTCGGACGCGGTTTCGCCGACGCGTTCCTTGACGGCATCAGCCGCCTCGCCCATCAGCGCATCTTCCTGCTCGGTCCGCGGCAGGGCCGCGCCCATCGCCGCGCCAAGCGCAAAGGCCAGGGCGCCACCGACGAGGGGCTGATCGCGGAACTGGTGCATGATGGTGCGGTTGAGGCTATCGACCTGATGCATCATCGCGTCACTGGCCTGGGAAGCACGCGCCTTGCCCATGTCGGCGCCCGAGCTGATCGCGTCGCGGGCATCGTGCAGCTTCTCGCGGGCCTTCTGCCAGTTCTCGGCGGCCCAGCCCGTTGCGTCATCGAGCAGATTGCCGGCCTCGTCGCGGAAGTGCTTGACCTGTTCGCCGGCGGCATTGGTGAAGCCCTTGTAGCGATTGCCGGCCTCATCCATGAAGTGCCCCGCGCGCCGTCCAGTAGCGTCAGAACGGGCCCGGAACTTTCGGCCGGCGTCGTCGGCAAACTCGCTGAAGCTGCGGCCGTGCTCATCGCGAACACTACCGAGCCGCTGCATGCTGCCACCGGAGATAATGGTGACCGGATAGTCCTCGTACTCGTCGAAATCATCATCGTCATCATCGACGCCATAGCCGCGATTGCGAGTGATGCTCTCGTCCCAGGCCCGGTCGGACCGCTCATTACGTGAATAGCCAGAAGCGCTACTGCCCTGCCCCGGCTTGGCCATCAGCCAGGCGAGACTGACGCCCAGCAGCGCCACCGGCAGGGGATTGGCGGTCACATTGCGCTGCAGGCTCGCGACAAACTCGCCGCCGCCACCCTTGGTATAGGCGAGCAGCTCGTCCACCAGCTGGCCGGGAGAGAGTTTCTCCTGGATCTGGTCAATCGTGTCCTCGACCCGGTTGCGCTGCATTTCGATTTCGCGCTGCAGCTCTGCCGAGCTCTTCTGATCGTCGTCATATGCCATCACAGACGCTCCTTGACGATGTCGGCGTCTCGGCTGAGCGAGGCCGCCGTGCGGTTCAGGTTGAGATTGCTCGCCTTGAGGGCGCTGATCCCTTTGGAAATGGACATCCAGCCGGCGATGCCGACGATGGCGGTGACCACGAAAGCAGCCAGGGCATTGGCCATCGTTGGGTCCATCCCCTGGTTGACGAAAAAGGCTGCGATCAGCGACACCACGGCGCTCAGCAACACGCCGAGCGCGCCAAGCGCCAGCACGCCGCCAATGGCGATGGAAGCCACGCCGCCCATGGTCTGGGAGACTTTCTCACCGGCCTCTGCCTTGGCGAGCTGGATTTCCTTGCGGAAGAGGGTCGAGAGGTCATTGACCAGCCCGCCCAGCAATTCCCCGAGGGGACGGCTTTCAGGTGCAGCCATCAGTAGCCTCCTGTCCGATCATTCTGCCCGGTCTGGGTGGCCTGCGACAGCTCGCTGCGGTAACCCTCGGACGGAGCGTTCTGGCCGGAAGTCGAACCCTGGCCCGTGGCGCTTCCCGGCGTACCCGCCCCATAGGACGAACCGGTTTTCCCGTAGGACGAACCCGAATTCACCGATCCGGGTTCGGATCCGCTGTTCTGGGTAAAGCCATAGGCGCCACCCTGTCCGCTGGCGGAAGCGCCGCCTGAGGCCTTGCTGTCGCGCCGATGCGCGGAGGCCATCGCAAACCGACTGGCGACAAAACCCGCAAGGGCAGCGGCCCCAAGGAAGGCGAGTGGCTGCTTGCGGCCGAAGTCCTGGGCAAGGCCCATCAGGTCATCGACGTCACGCTCTTCAATGGTCTTGCCCAGATTTGTCAGGCCCGAGGCGAGGTCGCGGGCATAGCGCCCAACCACCGGCTGGTCGGAACCATCCAGCTCGTCGGCCACCTTGCTGATGGCCGTGGCAATGCCGCCGATCTGGCCTGCAGCCAGATCCTTCTGTTCGACGGCAAAGGATTTGGCTTTCTCCTTGGCCTCTTCAACCTTGGCGCCGGCCTGGTTGCCCAGTTCCTTCACGTCCTCTGCCGCCTGCCGCGAGATCGCGTCCAGATCATGCTTGGCGGTCTCGGCCACCTTGCTGAGATCGCGCTCGGCCTGTGGGGGAATGGGAGAGGACGATACGCCGCCAGAAGACCCAACGGGATTGTCGCTGCTCATTTGCAAACTCCTCATGCATCATACGGCTGTGGCTGCCGCTCTCGATGACACAACGAGGCCTGCCTCCCCTTCGTTCCAAAAGGCACAGGGGGCAGAAATAAATAACACAGTTAAATCAATGAGTTAAAAGCGCACAAGCCAAGCCCGGCGCAGACGCGCCCGTCAGGCTCGGCTCGGCATTCCCACGCTTCCCGCGTGGTAACGGGGCTACCAGTGGCCGCGAAGGCGATCCACCAGTTGAGACAGCATCAACGCGCCAGCGGGCGTAAAGATCAATTTGTCCCCGCTGATTTGCGCGAGGCCCAAATGCTGCAGTTCGCTTGCAGCCTTGGGGTCAATCCGGTGACCCGAGGCATCTGCCGTCATCACTGCGGATACCACTTCCCCACCGCTCAGTTGGTGGAACATGGCGAAGGCGAAAATCGCCAGCGCCTTGTCCGTGAGATCGTTGGGCGTGGTCATGCCACCCCACCGGGCTTGAGAACAACCTTGATCCACTCGTTCTGCAGATCATGGAAATTCTTGTAGCCCTTGGGTGCGTCTTCGAGTGACAGGCGATGGCTGATCAGGAAGGTCGTGTCGATCTCGCCTTCCTGGATGCGCCTGAGCAGATCCTCGATATATTTCTGCACATGGGTCTGCCCGGTCCGGATCTGGAGGCCCTTCTCCATCATCGCGCCGAGCGGCCACTTGTCGAGCATGCCGCCATAGACACCCGGCACAGAAACGCGTCCGCCCTTGCGGCAGGCCAGAATGGCCTGGCGAAGCGCGTGGCCCCGATCGGCGCCCGGAGCGATCTTCTGCTTAATGACATCGAGCACATTGTCCGGCGAAAAGCCGTGCGCCTCCATGCCCACCGCGTCGATCACCGCGTCCGGTCCGATACCGCCGGTCATCTCCATGAGGGCTTCACGGACATGGGTCTCTTCGAAATTAATGATCTTGGCCCCGAACTTCTGGGCCAGCGCCAGCCGGTTCGGATGGTGGTCGATGCAGATGATCTGCTCGGCCCCCATCAGCATGGCGCTTTGCACCGCAAAGAGCCCCACCGGGCCAGCGCCCCAGACGGCCACCGTGTCCCCGGGCTCGATCTGCGCGTTCTCGGCCGCCATCCAGCCGGTTGGCAGGATATCGGAGAGAAACAGCACCTCATCGTCTTCCATCCCGTCCGGGATAACGATCGGGCCGACATCGGAAAAGGGCACGCGCACATATTCCGCCTGCCCGCCGGCATAGCCACCGGTAAGGTGTGAATAGCCGAATGCCGCGCCCATGCCGTGGCCATAGAGCGCTTCGGATGCATCCTGCTTTTCAACCGGATTGGCATTGTCGCAGGCCGAGTACTGCAGCTTGCGGCAGTGAAAGCACTGCCCGCAGGAAATGGTGAAGGGCACGACGACACGCTGGCCCTTTTGAAGCGTACTCTTGGGGCCGGTTTCCACCACCTCGCCCATAAATTCATGGCCCAGGATATCGCCCGACTTCATGCCGGGGATCACCCCGTCGTAAAGATGCAGGTCCGAGCCGCAGATCGCCGTCGAGGTGATCTTGATGATGGCGTCGCGCGGGTTGATGATTTCCGGATCGGGATGGGTATCAACGCGCACATCATTGGTGCCGTGCCAGGTCAGTGCGCGCATCAGTGTTCTCCATCATTGGCGTGGTGATTGGCCCCGGTGGCGATCTCGCCTGCCTCCATGAGCATCTTGAAGCGCTTGAGCTCGTGCCGCGCCTGGATATTGGGCTCAGCCCGGAAGATCTTGGCAAAGAGCCTGCCAAGGTCACCGCCGGGCGGTTCGTAGCCGATCTCGGCGCTGACCACCGTGCCACGGTCCGCCGGAGCGTCCTCGAAAGTCACCCGGCCCTTGGTCTTGATCTCAGACCCCTCGACCGACTGCCAGCCCAGCACTTCGTTTTCGACCACCTCGACCAGCTCGGTCTCAAGCGTCACATGCTGTCCGACCGGCGCCTTGATGGTCCAGCTTGACCTGTCGCCGGTGACGTCGATCTTCTCGACCGCATGCATGAACTGGGGAAGGTTGGAAAAGTCGCGCCAGAAGGCAAAAAGCTCGTGGCGGGGCCGGTTGATCGTCACGCTCCGCCCGACAATGGCGAGCTCGCCATCCTTGTCGTCGCGCTGCGCCTGCTTGGGCGCGTCGTCCTGCGATGTCTCGCTCGCCATCGGCATGCTCCTGGATAGTGTCGGGGTGTCGATCCGCTGCGTTCTCGACGCGCGTCACGACAGTCAGACAAATCCAATCCATGCTGGTGGTGATAGTTCCTGCCGCTAACCTCGGCTGGAACCACCAATTCTCATTTCGGCCCGCCTCGATGCTAACAGTCTGCTAACCAACTCGCCGCAAATGCCACATGCGGTCAGCTGTAGTCGATGCGCGGATCGACATAGGCGTAGAGCACGTCGACGACGAGATTGATGAGGATGTAGAGGACGAGAATAACGACAATACATCCCTGGATCAGCGGATAGTCGCGCGTCGAAATCGCCTGGATCAACAGCCGCCCGAGCCCGGGATAGGTGAATACCGCCTCGGTCACCACCGCACCGCCGATGAAGTTTGCCACCATCAACCCGACGATGGTGATGAACGGCAAAAGCGCGTTGCGCATGATGTGGACGCCGACAATTGTGTGCTCCGGCAAGCCTTTGGACCGCGCCGTGCGCACATAGTCCGCGTTGAGCTCGCTCACCAGCGAGGCCCGCAGGAAGCGCGCCAGAATGCCCGAGACATAAATCCCCAGCGTCAGCGCCGGCATGGCAAGGTTCCGGATCGCCCCGATCGGATCCACCCAGATGGGCACATAGGCTGAGGCCGAGGGTAACCAGCGTAATTGTACGGCAAACAGCAGGATCATCAAAATTCCGAGCCAGAAGGTCGGCACCCCCAGCGCCACCGCGCTCCAGCCGCTCAAGACCCGGTCAGTCCACGATCCCGGCCGCAAAGCCGAGAGGATCGCCACCGGAATTCCTATCGACAGCGCCACAATCGTCGCCGCCCCCGCCAGCTGCAACGTCGCCGGAAGTCGTTGTCCGATCAAGGTCATAACCGGCTCGCGCCCAAAGATGGACATGCCGAAATTGCCCACCAGCGCCTTGATCAGCCAATCGAAATACTGAACCAGCACCGGCCGGTCGAGGCCCAGCTCCGCCGTCACCGCCGCAATCTGCTCCGGCGTCGCATTTTCACCGACCAAGCTCCCGATCGGCCCGCCAGGAACGGCGTAAAGCATGCCCCAGACGCCCAGAGAGGCGATCAGAACCACCGGCAGCAGCTGGGCTAAGCGCCTGACAACAAAGCCGATCATGGCGCATTGCCCTCCAGTTTGGCCCCAGCCAGCGTCGAGCGCCGGCCCAGCCGATTGTCGAGATAACGCCCCAGCGTATCGAAGGAGAGGATGGTCAGGGTCAGCACAATCCCCGGCAGCACCGCATAATAAGGCGCCTCATAGAGATAGGATTTCCCGGTCCCCAGCATTTCCCCCCAACTCGGCGTCGGCGGCGGCACCCCGACCCCGAGGAAGGCCAGCGCCGCCTCGAGCAAAATCGCGACGGAACAGAGCACCACCACCTGAACCAGGATCGGGCTCCACGAATTGGGCAGGATGGTGCGGAACATATTGTAGGTCGACGACCCGCCAAAGGCTTCCACCGCCGTCACAAAATCGCGTTTCTTGAGCGACAGCACCTGGGCTCGGGTGATGCGTGCAAAGCTCGGAACCCCGGTAATGCCCACCGCGATAAACGCCGCCATCTGGCTACGCCCGAACACGGCAATCATCGCCATGGCAAAGAGGATTGCCGGCAAGGCGAGCAGGACGTCGACAAACCGCATCAGCACCGCATCCCGCCAGCCGCCGAAAAACCCGGCAATGAGGCCAATCGGCACCCCGATGGACACGGCGATCAACACCGCCGCCCCAGCCGTCAGCAGCGAGGTGCGCGCCCCGAAGATCACGCGGGAGAGGATATCCCGCCCGAGCTCATCCGTGCCGAACAGGGCCGCACCGGAAGGCCCCTCGAGCGAGCGCACCAGATTTTGCTGGAACGGCTTGAGCGGCAAAAGTTCTGCCAGCGCCGCCAAAAAGATAAGGACAGCAAGGTAGATTACCGCCAGCAACACCCCACGGTGCTGCCCGATATCACCCAACAGCGCGCGCAGCTTGGTCATGATGCCACCTCTACGCTCTTGCCCACCGGATCGAGCAGAGGCCCGGCATGATGGCAGGCAACGCGGGTTTGCGATTGTCCATATGGGAGGAATTCAGGCGCCTCAGTCGCGCAGACTGAGGTGGCGCGAAAACAGCGCGGATGAAAAGTGCAGCCGCTGGGCGGCTTGGCCGGATTGGGGATTTCACCTTCGAGGACAATGCGCCGCCGACTGTCCCGCACCGCCGGATCCGGCACCGGCGCCGCTGATAACAGGCTTTGCGTATAGGGATGCACCGGCCGATCATAGAGCTCGTCCCGCGTGCTCTCCTCCACGATCTTGCCCAGATACATCACCGCCACGCGGTCTGAAATATGCCGGACAACCGAAAGATTGTGGGCAATGAAGAGATAGGCGAGCCCCAGCTCGCGCTGCAATTCCTGAAGTAGGTTAATCACTTGCGCCTGAATGGAGACGTCGAGCGCCGCCACAGGTTCATCAAGAATCAAGAGGCGCGGCCGCAGCGAAAGCGCCCGCGCGATCCCGATACGCTGCCGCTGCCCACCCGAAAACTCTGATGGCAGGCGGCCCATCATCGTGCGCGACAGACCCACCATATCAAAGAGCTCGGCAATGTGATTTTCACCGCCAAACTCGTCATAAATCCCATGAATTCGCAGCGGTTCGGCCACGATGTCGGCCACCGGCAGAACCGGATTGAGCGAAGAATAAGGGTCCTGAAATATATACTGCATCTGGCGCCGGGCGAGCCGCATCTCGCCGCGTCCGAGATCTCGGATGCTCTTGCCTTCGAAGGCGATCTTGCCCGAAGTTGCCTTGACGAGGCCCATGATCGTCCGTCCGGTCGTCGTCTTGCCGCAACCGGACTCCCCGACGAGGCTCACCGTCTCTCCCGGCCGAACCGACAGACTGACGCCGTCGACCGCCCGAACATGGCCGACTGTTCGTCGCAAGATGCCCTTGCGGACCGGGAAATGGACCTTGAGGTCTTCAACAATCAGCAGCGGCGCCTTGTCGGCGACCGATCCCGGCGCCTCACGCGGCGTAGCAGCCACAGCTTCGAGGGCAATCTCCCGAGCAAAGTGGCAGGCCGCCTGCTGTTTCGGCGTCACCGCAACAAGTGCCGGATCCTCGGATTGGCAGATCGGCCGACCCACCCCGAGGCTGCAGCGCGGATGGAAAGTGCAGCCCGTCGGCAGATCGCTGGGTGTCGGCGGCTGGCCCGGGATAGGCTCCAGCTTGTCCGATTGTCCATCGACCCGCGGGATCGAACGCAGCAGCGCCCGTGTATAGGGATGGCGCGGCGCGCTGAACAGCTCGCGCACAGGGCCGGTTTCGACAATGCGCCCGCCATACATGACCGCCACGCGATCAGCGACTTCCGCGACCACGCCCAGATCATGGGTGATGAGGATAACCGCGGCCCCGGTTTCAGCCTGGCGGCGGGCCAGAACCGCGAGAACCTGGGCCTGGACAGTAACGTCAAGCGCGGTGGTGGGCTCGTCAGCAATGATCAGATTAGGTTGCCCGGCCATGGCCATGGCGATGACGGCGCGCTGGCGCATACCACCGGAAAACTCGTGCGGGTACTGCTGGGCCCGGCCCTCCGGGTCGGCAATATCAACCTCACGCAATAGCGATACCGCTCGTTGCGGCGCTTCGCTCTTTGCCAGCAGCCCATGGGCGACCTGGCCCTCGGTAATCTGGCGACCAACCGGCAAAACCGGATTGAGGGTCGTCGATGGGTCCTGGAAGATAAAACCGACATCGCGGCCGCGGATGTGGCGGAGCGTTTCCGGCGCCGCGCCGATCACGTCGGTTTGCCCGATCCTGACGGAGCCGGAAACCCTGGCGGTGGGCGGCAGAAGGCCGGTGACCGCCAGGGAAGTTACGCTTTTCCCCGAGCCGCTCTCGCCAACGATGCAGAGCACCTCATTGGGATAGACATCGAAATCGATCCCGCGCACCACGGGCACCGCACGACCAGACCCAAGAAACTCCACCTTCAGATTGCGAACCGAGAGGACTGGTTCGATGGCAGAGCTGTCTGCTGGCCGCGCGGTACCCGTCATGGTTACTCCGTAAAGCCGAGGGTACGAGCAACCAGAAGGTTGTCCATATCCAGGGTGAAGCCATCGAGCTTGGGCGAGGCCACGATCAAGCCGACATCGAAGGTATTGGTCGGAATGGCGAAGGACGCTTCCACCAGCACTTCATTGAGGTTGTCGTAGGCCGCCTTGACGGCGTCCGCCGGACCCGGCGTGCTCTCGATACGCTTGATCGCCTCGACATAGTCAGGGAACGGATGCGGGTCTTTCAGAACCGGGTTGTTGGCAATGCGATAGATCGAATTGGTCGCCACGCGCGTGGGGAACTTCTGGATATTGCCCACCGCGCCAAAGGTGGTGTGGAAGTCACCCGCCAGTTGCGCGTCAACATATTCAGACCCCTGCCGGATATCGAGTTCGACATTGATCCCAACCTCGGTCAGCGTGCTTTGGAGGATCTGGCTGATCGCCACCGCAGGCTGGTCGGTGCCATAGGTCAGGAGCTTCCAGTCGCTTTGCTGCTCGGGGGTGAGACCACTTTCGGCCAGCAGGGCCTTGGCCTTTTCGATGTCGAACGCGTACGTGTCGGTATAGCTCGCGTCGAACGCCGGGCTGGCTGGCGCCCAGGGAAGGGCCACGGGCTCACCAAGGCCTGCATAGCCAATCCTCAACATGCCTTCGCGATCCATCAGATAGTTGAAGGCCTGACGGAATTTCTGGTTAGTGAAAGGCTCCTTGGTGGCGTTGATACGGAACACCTGGGTCAGCGGACCTGGTCCACGCAGCACCTGATATCCGGCGGCCTCGAGGCGAACCGCGCTGCGCGCTGTTCCATTATAGACAATGTCTGCAGCACCGGATTCCAATGCGGCCGAGGCCGATGCGTCGTCGCTGAAGATCGTGAACTCGAGCTTATCGAGGGTCGGCTCGCCGGAACGCCAGTAATTGGGGTTCTTCTTGAGCACGACCGACTGGCCAACGGTTCGGCTGTCGAGAATGTAGGGGCCCGTACCGGCTGGCACGTCTTCGACAGTGTCGATGCCGGCAGCCTCGATCGGAATCATGAACTGAAGGAGATCAAGGATTTGGCGCTCGGGAACCGGCGCATTGAAATTGATCTTGAGCGTATGCGCGTCCGGTGTTTCCCAGTCCTTGACGATCCCCATGGTGGCGTAGACGTTCTTGCCACGGGCCGGATCGGCCGCCTTGACGAGGGTGGCCGCGACATCAGCCGATGTGAAGGCATTGCCACTCGCGCCGAATGTCACGTCGTCACGCAGCTTTACGGTGACCGATGTACTGTCGTCGGCGATGGCCCATTCGGTGGCGAGGCTGGGGATCGCTTCGCCCTCGGGCGTATATTCCACCAGGCTGTCATAAAGGTTCTTGATCAGGAAGAAATTCACTGTCGAGAACTGCTGGGGATCGAAATTGGTCATGTCGGCCAGGATGGCGACCCTCAGCGGCCCGCCCTTGAGTTCCTGGGCAAAGGCAGCTGTTGGCGCCAGGCCGGTTGTGATGGCGAGCGGCATGGCTGCGGTCAGCAGCGCAGCGCCCAGAAGCCGGAGTGGTCTGATCAGTCTCTTCTTCACGGTAGTGTCTCCCATGGTCTTCAAAAAGAAAAATGAGGCACGTAACGAACTAGACGAAACGATGTGACGGTGCGGCGCCCCCTCCCCCCGGCATCGTTGAGACGGCACGCCAGTCCGCGACTGGATCGAGCGGATAGATTGGTCGCGGAATGCGCTTCCACGGCAGGGTAAAAACGTCGGACTGCCCCGGCCCAGGCGTGTCTGCCCGGATGACGCAGCTGGCAATCTTGGAAAAATACTGGAAGTTGGAGGCGGTCTTGAGCACCGCAATCCCATAATCGCGCGGGTCGACCCCAAAGGCCTCATAGAGCTCGGGCAGATTGCCGGCGAGGCCGCGCAGTTCGGTGATCATCATGGTGGCCGGGCCAACGTCGAAGATGACGGCAACCCCAAGGTCGATCTCGCCGTGGTGACCCTCAACGATATTGAGCCGCCCGCCGCCGACCTTTCGAACAGTTCCGGTGACCGTGATGGGCGCAAAGAACTCCGGCGCCGCGTCGCCGCCGAGATCGATGGTGACCTGCGCGCCTTCTCCAGCCTCTGCCAATTGACGGGCCGCCCTCGGAGAGATCATCGGTATCAGAATGGGCTTCTTGGTGCCCAGGCGAAGCACGGCTTCCAGGATGACATTGCTGTCGCCGGCAGCCCCACCGAACACCGTGTCTCCGGTGTCAGACAGGACGACGAACCCATCGGTTTCAGCGTCGGCCATCAGGACCGCTGCATCAACGTCCACGGCCTCCCGTTCCTGGAACGCGTCGCGCAGGGACCAGCAGAGATCGGCGAGTTCGTCGGCGAGCGTCTCCGCCAGCGCCTGGTCGTTGTCGGTGACCACGACCGTCGACCAGCCCCCCTCCGCCACGTCGAGCCAGGGCTGCATCGGATAGTTTGACGCCTGCAGAACCCTTTTGTCCGCTTCCATGGCGCGGGCCCGGTCGAACCAGATCTTCATCGGCCCATGGGCGGTGAGAAACTTTTCCTGGTGCGACACCAGCGGGATTTTCCGCCATGCCGTGGTCGGCTTGAGGTTTTCGGAAATGATCCTGAGCAGAAGCTCGGTGCCGATCACCCCCGTATCGAAGACGTCATGAGGCTGCGTCCGATGCCCGACGATGGCATCGACGCTGTCGATGATCTGCTGAGTGATATTGGCGTGATGGTCCAGCCCCAGGACGATCGGGACATCTGGACCAAGGATTTTCCGGCATAGCGCCGCCTGCGCGCCCTCGACGTCGTCGAGATCTTCGGCCGCACAGGCGCCGTGCAGCTGCAGCGCCAGCCCGTCGATCTGACCGGCCGCAGCCAGCCCCGCCTCGATCTTGCGCTGGAAATGCTCGAAAGCGTCCTTGGTGATGCGCCCGCCGGCGCACGACCAGGCCCGGATGATTGGCACCACCTCGATGTCGAGCTTGGAGTCGGCGATTGCCTGGAAAAAGCCGCCGATCTGACCGGAGGCCATCATGCGATCGATGATCTCCTGGCCTTCGAATATGCCGAAGGACTCGTAGTCCTTCAGCGTCGTCGGCTGCGGATTAAAGTCGTTCGTCTCTTGGCCGATATAGATGACGGCGATGCGCATACGACTCCCCTCGCTGGCCAGCGACAAGCGTCGCCGGACCCATCGACCCCAAAGTCCAATCATCAGATTGTGCCGGATCACCGGCTGTATTGCGGCACCTCCCTCAAGGCGCCACAACTTCCCTCAATCGCAGGCTATGGACGCTCCTGTGGGGCGTCAATCACGCCGTGTTCCACCTCAAGAAACAACTGCAACCTCTCCGGCAGCCCATTTCCACCCCAGCCCGACGGTCCCTTGCACCGGCGCTACAGAAGCGGATTGGGATCCAGCGGCGCGATCGGGCGACGCAGTTTTGTATAGGCGATCTTGAGTGGATCGCTCGGAAAGGGACCGCCGGTATCGAGATAATGAATGGCCGCGGCAATCTTGGAAAACGCCGCGTAGAAATGATTGGATGACTTCACCACCACCATCTTCTTTTGCGCCAGGTCGATCCCGAGATTGGTGAAAGCCGGAGGGCTGAATGTCTGGGCGCGGCCGGTCACGAGCACAATATCGACATTGCCGATGCTGATCACAGCTGCGGGCCCGAGAGAGACCCAGCTCTGCTCGAAAGGGATCAGCAGATCGTCGCTCACGGCCTTGATGAAGACATCGGCATCAATGGGTGTGCCCGAAGTTTCCGAAACCTTGCCGCAAAAACGCAGGCGGATGGTTTCGCCTGCCCCGGCCGCGCGACAAAATTGCACGGCTACCGGGTCCCACAGCGCGCCAATGGCCGAGGGAATTTCCGGATGCGCGAGCAGCTCGCGGACCATGACAGACGAATCCCCGGCAACGCCGCCGCCGGGACTATCCCAACGGTCGGCGAAGACGATCGGCTGGCTCGGCTCCCGCAGGGCCTGCGCCACAGCTTCTGCCGGCTTGAAATGCGGCGGAGAGGATGATCCAGGCGGCCAGGCGAGGATTTCACGCCCCAGAGATTCCGCCAGCGCCTTGGCCTTGCCACGGTTCGCCTCGCCATCGGCAACCACGAAAACCTTGCAGCCAACATCAGGCACGTCAGCCGGCGTGAACCCATGTGTCACTGAAATCGAGAGGATCCCGTCCTTGCCCTCCATGGCGAGGAGACGGTCGACAAAGCTGCGGCCAGGCTCGCGACTGGTCATGAAGCTCGAGACCAGCGAGCGCATGTCGAACACTTCGGTGACGGGGTGAATCTCACCGCGCGCAGCCCGCAGGCAGAGCTCCATCAAATCCTCTGCGCGCGCCAGAAAATCGGTATGCGGGAATTCCTTGAACGCGACGAGGATATCAGCGCTATCGACCCGCAGGCGCGTCAGGTGATGGTGCATGTCGAGCTCGGCGCCAATCACCACATCGGGCCCCACGATTTCGCGCGTACGAGCCAGAAGATCCCCCTCAGGATCATCATAGCCCCGCGCGACCATGGCGCCGTGAAGGCCGTAGATAACGATATCGACGGGCATGGCTGCCCGGAGCTGATCCAGGATCTCATCGCGAAGGCTCTCATAGGCCTCTCGTGAAATAAGACCCGCCGGCTCGGCCCAGGTCGCTGTGCCCTCGATCAGCGTAAAGCCATCTGTCTTGGCCCTCCGCCGCGCTGCCACCATCGGGCCCGAACATAGGGTTGGCGTATCCGGATGGGTCCCGGGAGGACAATAGAAGGCCGTTTCGAAGCCGCTGCGATCCGTAAAAATAGGCGAGAACGTGTTGGTCTCGGTTGCCAACGATGCCGCGAAAACGCGCATAAATCCCCCAAAGCCTCCAGGCGATAGCGATTGTTCCACCCAACGGAACAATCGGAAGTTCTGCTCCTTCCCAAATCTAAGTAGGCTTTAAATGCCACTGTCAATGGCAATAATATACGAGACACTCGCAAGTATTATTGAATCGAAATTTTATCGATTCCGCCGCCAGCCAAGTACTGGCGGCGGACTCGACTACATTTACACACGCCAAATTCCAGCAATATAGCCCAGCTCACGACGCACCCGCCGCAAGAATTTCGCTGCGCCGCACTCTGACTACTTGAGAACGGAAACGGAAATGACAAAGACAATTCTCATTGCAGCCCTGTTCCATGAGACCCATTCTTTTGTCGAGCAGGGGACTTTCTTGTCCGACTTTTCGATCAGGCGCGGCGCTGAGCTTCTCGCCAGACGCGGCGACGCCTCGACCATTGACGGGTTTCTGGAGGTCGCTGACGAGGAGGAATGGACCGTCATTCCGGTCAATGATTACCACGCTGCGCCCGCGGGACCGGTGGATCACGCGGTGTTTGTCCAATTCACCAATGAGCTGTTGACGGCGCTGCGCCAGAGCCTCGCCAGTGGTCCGCTTGATGGCATCTGGCTGTCCTTGCATGGCGCTCATGTCACCACCCAAAGCGTGGACGTGGAAGGCGACCTGCTGCGAATGATCCGCGCCGTTCCGGGTGCAGAGAACCTGCCGATCTTCGGCGTATTCGATCTCCATGCCAATTTCACCGAGCTGATGTCGGAAGGCGCAAATTGCCTCGTGGCTTATCGGGAGAATCCGCATACCGACAGCCGGGACATGGCCGTGCTGTCGGCCCGGCTGCTCGCCCGCAGCCTTGCCGAAGGCGTGCTGCCACGCATGTATACGCGCAACGCTCCCGTCATGTGGGCACCACCCGGCACGGGCACAGCTGACCGCCCCATGAAGGATCTGGAAGCGCTCGCCCGCCAGATCGAGGGGGAAGGCAATGGCATATGGGTCGCCAATGTCATCGGCGGCTACTCTTTTTCCGACGTGCCGTCAGCCGGCGTCGCCTTTTCCGTTGCAACGACCGGCTCCACCGAAGATGCAATGGATGCCCTCGACCGGCTCGAAAGACTCGCCATTGACCTACGGGAACTGGGGCAGCCGCCCGAATGGGACCTTGATGAAGCGGTGCTGGAGATCAAGTCCAAGAGCGACACCGGCGGCCCCTATCTGATTGTGGAGCCGTCAGACAATATCGGCGGCGGGGCGCCGGGCGACGACACGGCCGTTCTGCGTGCCTTCCTTCGCCATGGCATCACAAATGCAGCCGTTGCGATTGCCGATGCGGAGGCAGTTGCCGGCCTTGCCACCGCTCAGCCCGGCGAAAAGGTGAAACTCACCATCGGCGGCAAGGGCAGCGCGCTTGGCGCCGGCCCCCTCGAAGTTGAAGGCATTTTTCTGCGCAGAAGCGACGGCAAATATGTGCTTGAGGATCGGAACAGCCACATCGTGGCGTCGCGCGGCGTCAATATCGACATGGGTCCATCGGCAGTCATCGAGGTCGCCGGCGTGACCATCCTGCTGAGTTCGGACCGCATGGCGCCCGCAGATCTGGGACAATTGCGTTCTCAGGGCATTATCCCCGAGACGCTGAAGGCCTTCGGCATCAAGGCCGCCGTCCAGCATCGCCGGGCCTATGACAAGATCATGCGCGGGTCGTACACGGTTTCGACCCCAGGCCCATGCACCAGCAAGATCACCACCCTGCCCTACAAGCGCCTGCGCCCGAACGTATTTCCCTTCGACGCCTGACGCTTGGAAATGGTCCCCCTGTCGGCGCTTACGAGGCGTTCCGGATCGAGCCGCGCTCGATGACAGGCATGGCCAGCATGGCACCGCTTTGGGGGTTGGGCTGCAACAAAAGCTCGACTGCTGCCCGACCCATTTCCTCATGCGGCAGCGCGATAGTGGTCAGTCCGGGCCGCAGATAGGACGCTATCTCGTCGTTGTCGAAAGAGACGATCGAGACATCGCCGGGCACGCTCAGCCCGGCTTCCGCCAGCGCCTGATAGGCGCCAAAGGCCAGTCGGTCATTGAGGCAGAGAATGGCTTGTGGCCGCCTTCGCGACAGAAGCTCCGTCGACAGCGTGTAGCCGTGGTTCGGCTCCCAGTCCCAGCAGCTGAGTTCTTCCGTGAACCGAAGACCCGCGTCACTCATCGCGTCCCTTATGCCGGCCAGTCGCCGCGTGATCATCTCCGAGCGGAACATGCCCTCTTCCGCCTCGGCATTGTGCCCCAGAAGCACGATATCGCGGTCGATGCCCGCTTCGAGCAACAGCCGCACCGCGTCGCGTCCGCCCCGGTATTCATCCGGAAGCACCGAGAGCGGGAAACGGGCACTGGTCCCGTTCAGCATCACCACCGGCGCATTTAGCACCACATCGGGCACGAACACTTCGCGCGCCCGCATCGCGGCGAAGATCAACCCGTCCACCTGGCGGTCGAGCGCTGCCTGCACCGCCTTGATCTCGCGTGCCGGGTCCCCTCCGGTTTCGAGCACCAGCATCACATATTTCGCTTCTTCGGCAGCAGCCAGCGCACCGCGAATGAGGCCACTCGCGAAGCGCGTGGTCGCGACATAATCCGAGATGAAGGCAATCGAACGCGTCTTGTCGGTACGGAGCGCCCGGGCCGCGACATTGGGCCGATAACCGAGGCTCGCCGCTGCGGCATGCACCTTTTCATGTGCCTCGGCGGAAAGCCTTGTGTCGGTCTTGCCGGTCAGGATCATCGACGCTGCTGTCGTGGACAGGCCGGCGAGCCGGGCAACATCGGCCAATGTGACACGCTTCTTAGGCAAACGGCTTCGCTCCTCTGTCTGGCCTGCCAGACTTCCGCATCTGGGATAACCACGCCCGTGCGGCTTGACAATGGTCGAGCATCGTAGCATTTGCTAAATGGTTTTAGCAGGGGGTGGAAATGGCTTTCAACCGTCCGGATCATTGGGTTTGGGATTTTTGGCTCGCCGATGACGGCGACCTCTTCCACCTCTTCTATCTCCATGCCCCCAAGTCGCTGGGCAATCCCGATCTGCGTCACCGCAATGCACGTATCGGTCATGCAACCTCAACCGACCTGACCAATTGGGCGGACCACGGCCTGGCGTTTGACGCTGGCGCGCCCGGCAGTTTCGACGGCAGCGCCACCTGGACCGGGTCCATCATCCGCGACGACAATGGCCTCTGGCGCATGTTTTACACTGGCTCGCGCTTCCCCTCGCCCGACAGCGCAGCCAATATCGAAACCATCGGCGTTGCCACCTCCCCCGATCTGTTCACCTGGACCAAGCAGCCCGGCCCGATCTGCGTCGCCGACCCAGCGCTTTATGAAACGCTCGGCACCTCGAGCTGGCCCGAAGAGGCCTGGCGCGATCCCTGGGTTTTCCACAATCCGGCCGACCACACATGGCACATGCTGATCACCGCTCGCGCCAAGACGGGCACGGAGCCTGATCGCGGCGTCATGGCCTATGTCACATCGCCCGATCTCGACACGTGGACCGTCCAGCCTGCACTGAGCGCCACCGGCTCGGGCTTTGCCCATCTCGAAGTCTTTCAGGTCATCGAGATCAACGGCCAGAACCACCTTATTTTCTGCTGCGATACGCCGAAACTCTGTGGGCCACGCATGGGTGAAAAGGGCGGTGTGTGGAGCCTGCCCGTCGGCGCGATGCCCGGCGCGGTGGACTTCTCCAACGCGCGTCTTCTGGTCGATGAGCGGCTCTACGCCGGCCGCATCGCCAAGGACCGCGACGGCAAGCCATTCCTGTTGGCGTTCAATAATGTCACCGAAGACGAGGAGTTCATGGGCGGGGTCAGCGATCCGATCCCGGTACATGTCCGACCCGATGGCTACCTCGCGGTGGAGGGATAACAATGTCCATTGAAATCCAGGGTCACGTTCAGCCCGGTTTCGAGCCAATTGCTGAAGCCTTCAAAAACGCCTTCGCCGATCGCCCGCAGATGGGCGCGAGCCTCCATATCGTTCGGGGCGGCGAGACCGTGGCTGACCTCTGGGGGGGCGTGGCTGACGCGCGTGACGGCCGTCTTTGGGAAAAGGACACACCGACCACGATCTTCTCCTGCACCAAGGGGCTGGTTTCGATCCTCGCCGCCCGGCTGGTTGAAGAAGGTCGCCTCGATTACCAGGCACCTGTCGCGCAGTACTGGCCTGCATTTGCCGCCGCCGGCAAAGAAAACGTCACTGTCGGCGAGGCGCTGTCGCATCAGGCTGGGCTCTCCGCACCGCGTGCCGATCTCAGCGAAGACGACATCGTCGACTGGGATCGCGTGGTCTCCGTTCTCGCCGCGCAGGAGCCGCTTTGGACGCTCGGTACAGGCTATCAATATCACGCCCTGACCCACGGCTGGGTTGCCGGCGAAATAGTCCGCAGGGTCACCGGCAAGTCTGTCGGGACCTATTTTCGCGAGCTGATCGCCGCGCCCCTCGGCGTCGATGCGTGGATCGGACTGCCGGACGAACACGCAGAACGCCCGGCGCATATCCGCGTCAGCCAGCCGCTGCAGGACCTCTGGGCAGAAGAGGCCAAGAAGCCCGCGCCGAACTGGCCCTATAAGGCCATGACGCTGGGCCATGCGCTGCCTGTAGATCTCGTCAGCGAAACCGGCGGTTTCAACGCCGCGCGTATTCGCACAGCAGAAATCCCCGGCGCGGGCGGCATCGCCTCGGCAGAGGCGATGGCCACCATGTGGTCCGCCGTTGTCGCGCCCACGCGCGGCGTGCGCCTTCTCAATAACGCCACCATTGCCAATGCAACCCGCGCCCAGAGCCAAGGGAAGCCCGTTTTCGGCGGTGACCCGCCTTACTCCCGCTGGGGCTATGGCTTCCAGCTTGATTCCGAAGCGCGGCGCTATCTTGGCGACGCCTGTTTCGGCCATGATGGCGCTGGTGGACAGGTCGGCTTTGCCGACCCCACCCGCCAGATCGGATTCGGCTTTGTCACCAATTGGATGATGGGGCCGGATGATCAGCGTGCGACCGAGATTATCTCGGCCCTGCGCTCGATCGTCTAAGTCATCCGTTGCGCGCATTCGGCCATATTGACAGCGTCGATTGCTCGTGCGCTAAATCCATTTAGCAGACGGAAATATCCACTGCATCTACCCCTTGGAGGAGGTAACCGTGAGAAAACAGTCCCGCCACGCCCTGCGCATTGCCGCACTGACCTTGTCGGTTGCTGCGACTGCCGGCACCGCGTTGGCCGTACCGAGCTGCGGCCCAGACCCGGTCGTACTCAATTCATATTTTGAAACCGGCTTCCCGCTGCCCACGCGCCTAGCCGAAGAATTCACCAAACAGTTCCCCAATGTCACCTTTGACATCAAGGAAGACCAGTTCGCCAATATGATGGAGAACTCGCCGCGCATCTTGTCCGAGCCGAATGCGCCGGACCTGATCCGGCTGCCCTCGCTGACCGACCTCGTCGCCAACAATCTGCTCAAGAATCTCGACGGCTATTTCGACGAATTCGGCTGGGACAAGTTCCCCGCTGGCCAGCTGGTGCAGCTGCGCGTTGAAGACGGCGGCCGTCCGCGCGGCACCGGTTCGCTCTACGCCATGGGCCTCAACTACTCGATGACCGGCGTTTTCTATAACAGGGAACTGGCGGCCCAGATCGGCATGACCGAAGCGCCCAAGACCCTTGGCGAACTCGACGCGCTGATGGCCAAGGCCAAGGAAGCCGGCATCACCCCGATCATGCAGTTCAACAAGGGCACGGGCGGCCTCGCCTTCCCATTGCAGAACCTGATGGGTTCCTATGGTGCGCCCGAGCCGATCAATGACTGGATCTTCCAGAAGGACGGCGCCACCATCAACACCGCTGACAACCTCAAGGCTGCCGAGCACCTCGAAGGTTGGATCAAGTCCGGCTTCTTCCCCTCCGATGCCAACGCCATCGAGTATTTCCAGATGATGAGCCGTTTCATGGGGGGCGAAGGCCTCTTCATGTTCAACGGTGACTGGGAGTCCGGCAATTTTGACAGCAATGCTGCCGGCAAGTACGGCTTCTTCATCATGCCGCCGCTCGAAGAAGGCGGTCGCCATGGCTCCATGTCCGCACCGCTGACCTTCGGCATCGGCGCCAATGCCAATAATGCTGATTGCGCTGCCTTCTTCCTTGATTGGGTTGCCACCAATGAAGAAGCCCGAAAGATCAACGTTGCCGTTGGCGGCTCCAACCCGGGCGGCCCGGCCGATCTGGCCATCCCGGCGGTTGAACCCGGTTCGGTGACCGAGGCCTCGCTCGCCGCTGGCGCGACCCTTGCTCAGGACAACGGCGCGATGGATTTCATCGCCAACGCCACCGGCGCTATCTTCGCCGCTGGCTGGACCCCGGAGCTGCAGAAGATGGTTGGCGGCCAGCAGAATGCCCAGGGCCTGCTCGACGCCGTTCAGCGCGAATACGAGACCCAGCTGTCCCGCTGATCGGGATCTGCTGCGCGACACGAACAGAGTGAAGGTGAACTAGACACATGTCCTCGACACCTGCCGCGCAGCGGCAAGAACAGCGGCTCCCCCAGTCCCGGGGGAGCCGCAAGTCCAGAAGGGCGGCCTGGCTCTTTGTTGCCCCCGCCTTCGCCTTCTACGCGGCCTTTGTGCTCGTGCCGCTGGCCATGAGCTTTTACTACTCGTTCCTGCGCTGGGACGGGATCGGCGAGGCGCGTTTCCACGGCCTCACCAACTACATCACAGTCCTGACCGACCCCAAGCTGCTGCAGATCATCGGCAATGCCTTCCAGCTCGTGGGCTATTTCACCATCATTCCGGTCGTGCTGGGACTGGCGGTAGCGTCGGTCATCCGCGGGCACATGGCCGGACCGTTCGGCACAGCGACCCGCACCATTCTGTTCCTGCCCCAGGTTATTCCGCTGGTTGCCGCCGGCATCGCCTGGAGCTGGATGTTCGCCAATACCGGTGTCGTCAATCAGGGCCTGCGTGCCGTCGGCCTCTCCGACTGGGCGCGCGGCTGGCTGGGTGACTTCGTCTGGGCCCTGCCCGCTGTCGGCATCATCGGTGCATGGGTCTTGCTCGGCCTCTGCACCATGCTGCTTGTCACCGGCATCACCAAGATCGACCCGAGCCTCTATGAAGCCGCCCGTCTCGATGGCGCGCGCCCCTGGCACGAATTCCGCTACATCACCCTGCCCGGCCTCCGGCAGGAAATCGCCGTCTGCGTGACCCTCACCGTTATCTCCGCGCTGGCGAGCTTTGACATCGTCTACATCGCCACCCAGGGCGGTCCGGGCATAACTACTATGGTTCCGGGGCTCGAGATCTATCGCCTCGCCTTTGCCCATCGTCAGGTTGGCCTCGCCTCGGCGCTCGCCATCGTCCTGATGGTCCTCGTGCTGGTCTCCATCGCACCGGTCCAGTGGTTCGCTCGGGAAAAGAAATGACCTTGCCGCGTCCAAACACCCTCGTCGCGCGGGGTCTCATCATCATCCTGATGATCCTGACCCTGCTGCCCTTCCTCTCCATGCTGTCGGCCGCGCTGGCGCCGCAGGGCACCTATCCAAATGGCCTGCAATGGCCGGCCGATCCGCAATGGGACAATTTCGTCCGTGCCTTCGAAGTCGCTAAAATGGACCAGCTGCTCATCTCGAGCGGGCTGATCGTTCTCGGCGTCGTACCGATCTCGGTGCTTCTGGCCACCATGGCCGGCTATGGCCTGGCCAAGCTCACCACCAATAAATACAAGTGGCTCTACCTCATCTTCGTCTTCGGCCTGACACTGCCCTTCGAGGCGGTGATCACGCCGCTTTACTACGAAGTGCGGGCTATGGGCCTCCTCAACACCCGCTTTGCAATCATCCTGCCGCTGATCGGCCTCTACATGCCCTTTGGCGTCTACTGGATGCGCGCGCACTTCCTCAACGTGCCGCACGACCTCACCGAAGCGGCCCAGCTCGACGGCGCCACCCGCTGGCGGGAATTCTGGTATGTGCAGGTGCCCCTGGCCCGTCCGGCCATCATGTCGCTGACCATCCTGCTCTTCCTCTGGACCTGGAACCAGTTCCTGCTGCCCGTGGTCTTGGTTCAGGACCCGATGCAGCGCACCATGGCGGGTGCCCTTGGTGCCTTCCAGGGCCAGTGGGGAACCGACATTCCGCTGCTCTGCGCCGGCGCGCTGCTCATCCTCACGCCGACCATCATCATTTTCCTCATGTTCCAACGCCAGTTCGTCGCCGCCCTGATGCAGGGCGCGGTGAAGGGCTAAAGGAGTTTCTTCCATGGCTGGCCTGACCATCCGCTCCGTCCGCAAGAATTACGGCCCAGTGCCTGTCATCAAAGGCGTCGACCTCGACATCGCCCATGGTGAGTTTGTCGTCTTCGTCGGGCCATCAGGCTGCGGAAAGTCCACCTTGCTGCGCATGATTGCCGGGCTTGAGGACATCACCGAGGGTACGATCGCCATAGGCGACCGCGTCGTCAACGACGTCGAGCCGCGAGACCGTGGCGTCGCCATGGTGTTCCAGTCCTACGCGCTCTATCCCCATATGAGCGTTTTCGACAATGTCGGTTTTGGGCTCAAAATGGCTGGCACGGCCAAGGATGTGCGCGACGCCAAGATCCGCGAAGCGGCCCGCATCCTGCAGATGGAGCACCTGCTCGATCGCAAGCCTGCCCAGCTCTCCGGCGGCCAGCGCCAGCGCGTCGCCATCGGCCGCGCCATCGTGCGCCAGCCTGACGTCTTCCTCTTCGACGAACCCCTGTCGAACCTTGACGCAGCCCTTCGCGGGGACATGCGGATGGAACTGGCGCGCCTGCACAAGGATCTCGACGCTACCATGATCTATGTGACCCATGATCAGGTGGAGGCCATGACGCTGGCCGACAAGATCGTGGTGCTCGATGCCGGCGTCGTCCAGCAGGTCGGCTCCCCGCTCGAGCTTTATAACAAGCCCGCCAATCTCTTTGTCGCCGGCTTTATTGGCGCTCCAAACATGAACCTTGTTCCGGGCAAGATCGAAGAGGTCGGCAACGGCCTCGTCACGGTCGCACTTGGCACCACAAAGGTTGAAGTCGCCACTGAAGGCATCGCGTCGGTCGCTGCTGGCGATGCGGTTACCCTCGGCGTGCGCCCGCATGCTCTCGTGTCGGACGCAAATGGTCCGCTCAAGGGCATCGTTCAGCTCATCGAGCAACTCGGTAACGAAACGGTCGTACGCGTGAAACTGGCTGAAGGTGAGGAAATCACCGCCGTCCTGCCCGGTCAGTCGGGCCACTCCGCCGGCGCCCCCATCTCCCTGGCCTTCGATCCGGCCGCCGCCCACCTCTTCGGAAGCGACCGCCACCGCATCGGCTAGTAGCCCGGCACTTGGCGCCACCTCTAGATAACGCCCGATCCCCGGATCGGGCGTTTTCATTTGGGCACAAGCATCCGAATGTATGGCCGGCGTACAACGCCTCAGAAGGGCCACCGCGAGGCCTGGGCGCCGCCGGACCCACGACACCGCCGAGGCCCCCAACAGCCGCTGTGTGCCCCTGCTGGGGCACAGATCATCATGCTGTGACGATCACCCAACGCTCATGGCGCGCGATGAGGCCAGCCCAACACGTCAGGGTGAGGTTTCCTGCGGCAAGGATGCCCTGCGGGCAAAGCGATCATTGATTATGTTGGGAAAAATTGAATTTCTACACTGAAAGGTAGAAATGGCGCGCCCGGAACGATTCGAACGTCCGACCCCCAGATTCGTAGTCTGGTGCTCTATCCAGCTGAGCTACGGGCGCGCATGCCGCTTTTTCGCGGCGTTTGCTGGGGGAGATCAATCTCTCCGTCCAACGAGGCAACCCATTACATTGGTGTTTTCCGCATTGCAAGCGGCAGCGACAGCTTTTTGCCGTCAATGTCTCATTGGCTGTGAATATCCACAGGCAAGACCAATTCGAAGCGGGTTCCGCCCTCTTCAGGGTCGACATGGCGCAGCTGGCCGCCGTTGGCCTCGGTCAATTCGCGTGCAATCGCAAGGCCTAGGCCAGTTCCGCCGGCGCGGGCCGATCCTTCGAAGGCGACAAAAAGATTGTCGCGGGCGCGTGGCGGCAGCCCCGGGCCGTTATCTGTGACCCACACGTTAACGTCAGCGCCGACCAGATGCGAAGTGACGACTATCTGCGCGCCCGCACGCTGCGGCGCGGCTTCCAGCGCCTCGCGGGCGTTCTTGAGCAGATTGACGAAGACCCGCCCCATCTGCCCCGCATCGATGAGAACAACGACATCCTCGGCAATGGCATTGTCGAATCTGATATCGGGGTGTCCGGCGACCCGGGCCTCAAAAGCTGCGTCCTCGACGAGGCCACGCAGGGCGACGGGTGCCAGCACCGGCACGCTTGCCGCTTCGCGCCCATAGTCGAGCACTGACTGGGCAAAGCCGATGGCCTTGTCGAGCGTGGTGACGAGCCGCGGAGCGAGGCGCTGCACTTTGGGATCATCGAGCGTCGCCACCTGATCGGAAAGCAATTGCGCCGAAGTGAGCGTATTGCGCAGATCGTGATTGATCTTGGCGACGGCGAGGCCGAGGTCAGCCAGATGGCGCTGCTGGCGCAGCATGGAGAACAATTCCCCTTCCATGGCCGAGAGCTCGCGTTCAAGCACGCCGATCTCGTCCCGCCGCGTCGTGGCGCTGAGGATGAGCGAGGCATTCTCGGGGGCCTGCCGGAAACTCAATATGTTTCGCGTCAGTCGCTGGATCGGTAAAATGAAGAGCTGGCTGACCAGCATATAGAGCGCAAAGGCCGTCACGGCGGCGATGCCGAGCGAGACCAGAAGGATATTGCGCGAATAGTCGATCATGTCCCGCCGCAGCTGCGTCTCGGGCATAAGAATCTCGACGAGACTTTCGTCAATGTCCCCCTCCCCGATGATTCGAAGCGTTCGCCCGGGCCCGGCCAGCAGCGTGTCGATGGCGCCGACCATCAGGCTGCCGATATCGCGCTGGCGCATGTCGGCGGTCACGACGACTTCGGGCGACACCGGCTCGGCCAGCTCGATGAGCTGGCTCTGGCCGGCACGGCGATAGACGATGGCGTCCGCCCCGGCGGAGGTCAGCAGGCGGTCGGTCAGGCTGCGCGGCAGGGCCATTACGTCGGGCACGGCGTCCAGCACACGTGCGGCCACGACACCCACACGCAGCCGATCATCGAGCCAGGTAGCGCGGAACATGGCGAGGGATGGGAGGTAGATCACGATCTCGACGAGAAAGATGACAGCAATGATCGCGGCTATCAGCTTGTTGGACAGGCTGGAAAGACGAACGGTACTGGCACGGGATTCGTCGGACATCGTGATTCGATATTAAGCCAAGCGCCTCTGCCGGTCACCCCTCCGCCACGCCTAGCGCGTAATGAGAGACCGAACGGCTCGCCGGAGCTTCAGGGAGGGGGAAGGGGGGCGCGGTGGGAGCGCCTCATCGGCCAGCTCCTGCAGCGCGGCAGCAAGGCTCGGACGCGGCACGGGCATGGCTGCAAGCCCCCTGAGGCCAATACGCCTGTGCATGGCGAGCCCCACGAGCCCGGCAAGCTCACCGGCATCGGGCGCCACGATGACTGCGCCCACGATCTGCTCATTCTTTTCGATAGCGAGTTTGACAAGGCCCCGGCGCTGCCCCCGCGCCGCCATCAGGGCATTCTCACCCAGATTGGCCCGCAGCAGCTGACGGCCGATGGTCTTTTTGTTCGACCCCGCGGCCATGGCTCCCAACTGGGCCAACGCCGGTTCCGTACCGACAATGCGCGGCACGATCGGCGTCGTCCCTGATCCACCGTGAACCAGAGCTTCCACCACGGCCCGGCCATGCGCGAGGGCTGCGGGGAATTGCTCCATACCAGCGGCGGGACCAACAAGGCGCACGGCGGGATTTGAGGTCTGGCCCAGAGGACCATGAACCAGTCCCGTGTCTTCTCCCTTGCGCGGACGGAGCCGCGCCTTGGCGAGATCCAGCGCCCGCCAGTCGACCGCACGACCCTCGGCCAAGAGAATATGGGAGACGTCGAGTGCCTCGGTCTCACCTTCAGCAGTTTCAACGAGCACGCCCGTGCCCTGGGCGCGCGGCACGATCTTTGCGACGCGGCTGCCGGCCAGAATACGCACGCCTTCGCCCTCGAGGCTGCGCAACAGGATATTGACCCCCTCCCGATCAAAGCCGGGCAAAGCTTCGCCCTGCGTCACCAGAGTGACTTCGGCACCAAGACGACGCTGGAGCTGGGCCATTTCGACAGCCGCCTCGCCGCCGCCGATGACCACCAGATGGGTCAGCTTACGGGTATTGTCGAGAATGGAATCGAGCGTGAAGGCGGGGACGCGATCAATGCCCTCAAGCTCGGGCACGATGGCCGTCGAGCCGCAGGCGAGAATTGTCGCACCTGGCTTTATAAGCGTGTCACCGATCTGAAGGGCGCGTGGACCGGCAAATTGGACATCACCGCGAAGGACCTCTATTCCCTTCGCGGTCAGTATGACGTCATCGTGCTCGATCCCCTGATGGCCAACGACGGCTTCGACCCGCTCGGCGACAGCCTTGAGCGCCGGCTTGCGGGGCTCCGGCAGCCCCATCGAGGCGGATCGGAGGAGGGTTTCGGCCATGGCTGCACTGGCGGAAAGAGCCGCAAGCCTTAGCGCAGACTGGTCTTGATCCCCCTGCTCGCCCCCTTCCCGGCCGGCCAGCACAACACTGGCTCCGAGACGGCGAGCATGGAGGGCAAGAGCGATGCCAAGGGCACCGGCACCCACAATGCACAGGTCAGGAGATTGGGACACGAGGCAAATCCGCCGCAGGCACTGAAGAAGGTAATCGTTATGGTGGCATATCGATTGATTGACAACAGGGCGGAAACCTTGCCCTTTCCCCCCGCTGCCGCGTTGACTTGATGCCGGCTTTTCCCTATAGACCCCTCGACCGAAGTCGACGTGGCCTGCGCCCGTTGACCAAACGAATTTTTCTGCGTCCCGCAGTGCCCAAGAAGAGGAACCGTGCTCTGCGCGGTCTGAAGTCATGAAGCGTACTTATCAGCCCAGCAAGCTCGTCCGCGCTCGCCGTCACGGTTTCCGCGCCCGTATGGCCACCAAGGACGGCCGTGCGATTCTCAACCGTCGTCGTCGCGACGGCCGCAAGAAGCTCTCGGCTTAAGGATTTTGGCCGGATGACGGCCGAACTCCCGATCCAATCTGTGAAATTGCGCCGCCTGAAGCGGCGCTCGCAATTTCTGAAGGCTGCCCGGGGCAATCGCGCCGGGCGGTCTGCATTTGGACTGCAGGCAATTCCGGCCCAGGATGACGACGCAGGCGTAGGCTTCACCGTCACCAAGAAAGTCGGCAACTCCCCCGAGCGAAACCGCATGAAGCGCCGCCTGCGCGCGGCTGCGGCAGCCTGCGCCGGTGACTTTGTGCCCGGCAATGATTATGTGCTCGTGGCTCGGCGTGAGGCGCTGAGCCAGCCTTTCGCCAAGATGGTCGCCGATCTGGGCGGCCTGATTATCCGCGTGCATGACGAGAAGGCGGGGAATAACCGCTCCCATACCGGCCGTGGCCAACGGAACCTCAGACCATGAATTCTGACAATCGCAATGTCATCCTAGCCGTCGTGCTGAGCATGCTCGTGCTGTTCGGCTGGCAGTTCTTCATCGCCGGGCCGCAGCTCGAGCGCGCGCAGCAGCAGGCTGAAATCGCCGCCGCACAGCAGGCCGAAGCCCAGGGCAATCTGGCCGTGCCGCAGGACGGCACCACAGCCGCAGCAGGCGCCGCGCCCGTCAGCGGCGGTGCGGTTGCGTTTGCCGACCGCGCCAGCGCCATCGCCGCATCCGCGCGCGTCGAGATCAATACCCCCGACCTCGATGGCTCGATCAATCTGGTCGGCGCGCGGATCGACGATCTCGAACTCAAGCAGTATCGCGAGACCACTGCCCCCGATTCCCCGATCATCACCCTGCTCTCGCCTGCCGGCGCGCCGGGTGGCTATTACATCGAGCAGGGTTGGGCGCCAGCAGCCGGCTCCACTGTTGCCCTGCCCGACGGCCAGACCCTCTGGTCCGTGGTTGGCGACAACACCACCCTCACCTCGGCAACCCCGGTCACCCTGCGCTATGACAATGGCCAGGGCCTGATCTTCACGCGCACAATTGCCGTCGACGATTTCTATCTCTTCACCACCACCCAGACCGTTGAAAACACCGGTACGGGCGATGTTGCGCTGTTCCCCTATGCACGCGTCGTGCGCCAGGGCACGCCTCCGGTGCAGAACTTCTTCATCCAGCATGAAGGCCTGATCGGGGTGCTCGGCTCCAACAATTGGGTCGCGCGCAAGTATCATGACATCCAGAACGATCGTCAGGTCGACTTCTCCTCGACCACCGGCTGGCTCGGCATCACCGACAAGTACTGGGCAACCGCCGTGCTGCCCAAGCCGGGTACCCAGATCAATGCGCGCTTTGCCCACACGCTTCAGGGCCAGACGCCGATCTACCAGTCGAACTATGTCGAGACCCAGCCAATCGTCGTGCCCGCCGGCGGCAGCGCCAGCAGCGAAAGCTTCGTCTTTGCCGGCGCCAAGGAAGAACAGGTCATCGCCTCCTATGAGCGCGACCATGGCATCGACCGCCTCGAGCTGTTGATCGACTGGGGCTGGTTCCACTTCCTGACCAAGCCGATGCACTGGCTGCTGGTGACGCTCTACGGCATCCTGGGCAATTTCGGCCTCGCGATCCTTGCCGTGACCGTTATCGTCAAGGCCATCTTCTTCCCGCTCGCCAACCGTTCCTACGCGTCCATGGCCGCCATGCGCCGCGTACAGCCGGAAATGAAGGCGATCCAGGAGCGCCTCAAGGACGATCGCCCTGCCCAGCAGCAGGCGATGATGGAGCTCTACAAGAAGGAAAAGATCAATCCGCT
>JADGNE010000011.1 GCA_015234425.1 Devosia sp. | reverse complement strand
CGCTGCAGAACATGGGCCCTGACAGCTGGCAGTGGCACATGTACGACACCGTCAAAGGGTCGGACTGGCTCGGCGACAACGACGCCATGGAATATCTGGCGCGCGAAGCGCCTGCCGCAATCTACGAGCTCGAGCACTACGGCGTGCCATTCAGCCGTACGCAGGAAGGCAAGATCTACCAACGCCCGTTCGGCGGCCACATGACCGAATTCGGCGACGGCCCGCCGGTGCAGCGCACCTGCGCCGCCGCTGACCGCACCGGCCACGCCATCCTGCACACGCTCTATGGCCAGTCGGTCAAGAACGACGCGCAGTTCTTTATCGAGTATTTCGCGCTCGACCTGATCATGGGCGAGAACGGCGAATGCCAGGGCGTCATCGCCTGGAAGCTCGACGACGGCACGCTGCACCGTTTTCGCGCGAAAATGGTGGTGCTGGCGACCGGCGGCTATGGCCGTTCCTATTTCTCGGCGACCTCGGCCCATACCTGCACCGGCGACGGCAATGGCATGGTAGCCCGCGCCGGCCTGCCGCTGCAGGACATGGAATTCGTGCAGTTCCACCCGACAGGCATCTATGGCGCCGGCGTGCTCATCACCGAGGGCGCCCGGGGCGAAGGCGGCTATCTCACCAATTCGGAAGGTGAGCGCTTCATGGAGCGCTATGCGCCCAACGCCAAGGATCTCGCCTCGCGTGACGTCGTCTCGCGCTGCATGACGCTCGAGATCCGTGAAGGTCGCGGTGTTGGTCCCAACAAGGACCACATCTATCTCCACCTCGATCATCTTGATCCAAAGGTGCTGCACGAGCGTCTGCCGGGCATCACGGAATCGGCCAAGATCTTTGCCGGTGTGGATCTCACCCGGGAACCGATCCCGGTGCTGCCGACCGTGCACTACAATATGGGCGGCATTCCCGCGAACTATCACGGCGAAGTCCTCAACCCGACCGCCGACGATCCGACCCGCATCGTGCCGGGCCTGATGGCCGTGGGCGAAGCCGCCTGCGCCTCGGTGCATGGCGCCAATCGCCTGGGCTCGAACTCGCTGACCGACCTTGTTGTGTTCGGCCGCGCCGCTGCGCTGCGGGCCGGCAAGGTGCTCGACAAGAACGCTCCGGTGCCCGGCATCAACAAGGCCGAGGACGACAAGATTCTTGCCCGCTTCGATCGCCTGCGCAATGCCAACGGCTCTCAGCCCACGGCAAAGCTGCGCGACGAGATGCAGCGCACCATGCAGGCCGACGCGGCGGTGTTCCGCACCGATGCCTCGCTCAAGCAGGGCGTTGCCCGCATGACCGAGATCTATTCGCGTCTGCATGACGTTCAGGTCACCGACCGCTCGCTGATCTGGAACTCGGACCTCGTGGAAACCCTCGAGCTCGAAAACCTCATGGCCTGCGCCATGACCACGGTGGTTTCGGCCGAAGCCCGCCAGGAAAGCCGCGGCGCTCATGCGCATGAGGACTTCCCCAACCGCGACGACGTCAACTGGCGAAAGCACACGCTGAGCCACCTCAACGTCGAGACCGGCGAAGTGCGCCTCGACTACCGCCCCGTCATCACCGATCCGCTGACGCCGGAGGCCGAGGGTGGCATCGACCTGAAAAAGATCGCACCCAAAGCACGCGTGTACTGATGCGAAGCGCCAATCTTAACAGGCTTTTCTCCCGACGCGGCCCAGTCGCCCGCTTTGCCGTGCTGGCAGTGACCGTGGCAGCACTGGCGGGCTGTGAGACCACCGGCGACGGCGGATTTGACGACCGCCCGGCCCCACCGCGTCCGGCATTCCAGCCCGGCGTCTCCCAGGAGACCGTCTATGGCAATTCCGGCGCTGTCACGACCCAGACGCGCATCGACCCGCAGACCGGCCAGCGCGTTCTCACCGGTGGCAGCTTTGTCATCGGCTCGGCGGGCGCCTCAAGCGCCGGCTTCGGTGCGCCGTTCGGCACCTGGACGCTGACAGACGACTTTGCTCGCCGCTGCACGATCTCCTTCGGCACGGCGCCGCTAGCGGGTTCGGCCGGCGCCATGCAGCTCGACCAGAACGGGTTCTGCTCGAGCGATTTCGAGGAAGCCCGCGGCTGGATGAATGCCGGCAGCGGCATTGCCCTGACCAATGCGTCCGGCCGCATTCTCGGTCAGTTGTCGCCCGATGGCCAGAATGGCTACACCGGCAGCTTCAACTCCAGTTTCGGCCCCCGCAACGTCAAACTTGCCCGCGGATAAGAGGAGGCGTCATGAAAACGCAGATATTTGCTCTCGTTACCGGTTTCAGCCTTCTGGCCACGGCTGCTTATGCCGCCCCGACTTCTGCGCAGAAGCAGGAGTTCTTCGAGGTCTGCATGGGCATCTCCCAGAACCAGGAGCTCTGCGCCTGCAAGGCCGACGCCGCAATGACGCTGATCGACGAGCGTTTCATGGGCGTCGTCATCTCTTCGATGAAGGGCGGCGCGCCCGCTGCAGCCGATTTCAACGCCTATAATACCTACGTCGCCAAATCGAACCAGGTGTGCAAGCCCAACTATTGAGGCTGCCACCCATCGACCCCTATCGCGCCGGTTGAGCGGCGCAACATGAGGATAAAATGGCCGAACTGACACTGCGCAAGGCCGACCGCCCACAGAAGGGCAAGACCTGGCCCAAGCCCGCCGGGGCAACACGCCTGCGCGAATACCACATCTATCGGTATGACCCGGACAAGAACGAAAACCCGCGCATCGACACCTATTTCGTCGATCTCGACAATTGCGGGCCCATGGTTCTCGATGCGCTGCTCTACATCAAGAACAACACCGACCCGACCCTGACCCTGCGCCGCTCCTGCCGCGAAGGCATCTGCGGGTCATGCTCGATGAACATCAACGGGCTCAACACCCTCGCCTGCACCAAGGGCATGGATGACTCGACCGGCCCGGTGAAGATCTACCCACTGCCGCACATGCCGGTGGTCAAGGACCTGGTCCCCGACCTCACCAATTTCTACGCCCAGCATCGCGCCATCGAGCCCTGGCTCAAGACCACTTCGCCCACCCCGCAAAAGGAATGGACGCAATCGGTCGAGAACCGCGCCAAGCTTGACGGGCTCTATGAGTGCATCCTGTGCGCCTGCTGCTCGACCTCTTGCCCATCCTACTGGTGGAACGGCGAGAAATATCTCGGCCCCGCAGCCCTGCTGCAGGCCTATCGCTGGCTCATCGACAGCCGCGACGAAACCACCAATGAGCGCCTCGACAATCTTGAAGACCCCTTCAAGCTTTATCGCTGCCACACGATCATGAACTGCGCCAAGGTTTGCCCCAAGGGGCTCAACCCCGCCAAGGCCATTGCCCAGATCAAGAAGATGATGGTCGAGCGCAAGGCCGCCTGATCTCAGGCACATTCCATGAAAAGGCCCGCGTCACCGCGGGCTTTTTTGTTTGATGGGTCGGTTCGGGCGGCGCCAGAAATCCGGGGCTAGAACCTGTAGCCGAAGCGGACGCCGATATTGGTAAGGCCGCGATTGCCATGGTCGCAAAGATTGGCGTTTGAGGCATGCTCGGCCGTCGCCATGATCGAGGCATTGTCGTTGAGTTTGACGCCGAGGCTGACCGACTCGCGGAAGACGAGGCCACAGCCGAGGTTGCGGGCGGGATAGACCGCATTACCCAGCGTATTGCCATTGTGCACGGCACCACCAAGGCTGGCTTCGACAAAGACCGGGGTATCGGCGAAGGGCAGTGTCCAGCTGACCCCGCCATAGACCATGCTTTCGAGCCCACCGAAATTGAATGTGGCGCCCAGATGCGGCCGCAGCTCGCCCCAGGCCAGCCATGACGTCATCGCCGGCACGTCGAACAGGAGCTCGACATTGATGTCCTGCATGCGCTCGACGGAAAAGACGCCGAAGAGATCGCCGGGTTCGTCTGCGCTATGGACAAAGACCCCACCGCGCACTTCGGAGATGCCAAACTCCTGGCTCACGGCCGGAGCCGTGCAGGCGAGGCTAGCCAGAAGCAAGATTGCGAGGGGTTTGGTCATAGACGTCTCCCGGAAGGGGGCGATTTAGCGACGAACCCTTCCCTTGGGTCAAGTCCTCGGCCAGTCACGTTTATCGCTAGAACCGGATGCCAAGGCGCAGGCCGGCACTGGTCATGCCGTCATTGGGTGTGTTGCAGAGACCAAAATCGGTCGCGTGCTGGACCGTGGCCATGAGCGCGGTGCGGGGCAGGAACTCGACGCCGACACTAGCCTGTCCCTGCGCCAGCACGGCGCAGCCGAAGCGGCTGGGCTGGTCGCTGAAGCTGGCGCTATGAAGCGCTGCACCACCGCCCACTTCGGCAAAAATGGGCAGGAGCGGCGGCCTGAAGGTCCAGCTGAGCCCGGTATAGAAAAGGTTTTCGCCGCCCTCGGTATTGAAGGTGGCGCCGACATGGGGGCGCAGCTCTCCGGCGACGGTCCAGGCGTTGAGATCGGGCACGCTGAACAGGAGTTCGGCGTTGAAATCGCGGATACGGGTGCCATCGAAGAGATTGCCGCCCGGCTGGAACGCATCACGGGCTAAGACGCCGCCACGCACTTCCGGCAGGAAGGCAACCTGGGCGCTGGCGGGCACGACCGCAACCAAGGCGAGGAACAGCCCGAGACAGGAGATGAGCATTCGGGACAATGCGGTGCGCATCACAAAACCTCGGCAATTCGTTCGGGAGTAGAGCGGCATTGGGCGCGCGCGCGGCGAGGTCGGCAAGGTTTGATTAAAATTGTCCCTAATGAGCGATTAAGCCGAACGGCAGCTCAGGACAAAAAATCCGGTGCAGACCCTTGACCTTACCCCCCTTCATCGTGATCTACCGATAAGCGATATTCAGCCAAGGTTATGTCATGTCCGCTCCATTCGCCCTGTCGCTGCAGGATCTCGCCCCAATCGCTCAAGGCAGCTCCACCGCAGAGGCCATGGGCGAGACCATCCTGCTGGCCCAGGCTGCGGACAGGCTCGGCTATGAACGGCTCTGGTACGCCGAGCACCATGGCATGCCCTCCATTGCGTCCTCGGTCCCGGAAATCCTGATCGGCAGCGCCGCCGCGGCGACGAAGAATATACGCGTCGGCTCGGGCGGTGTGATGCTGCTCAATCATGCCCCGCTGCGCATTGCCGAGGCCTACCGCACGCTCGAGGCGCTGCACCCCGGCCGCATCGACCTTGGCCTTGGGCGGGCACCCGGTGGCGACGGCTACGCCATGCGGGCGCTCCGCAGTGGCGGGGGCGAGGAATTTTCAAACTATCTGGCCGAGCTCATGGCCTTTGACGAGGACGGCTTTCCGCCCGATCACCCCTATTCGCGCGTGCCAGTGTCGCCGGGTGGTGTGCGCCTGCCACCGAAATGGCTGCTCGGATCATCCGGTGCGAGCGCGCAGGCGGCTGGCCAGATCGGCTTTGGCTATGCCTTTGCCGCCCATTTTTCGCACACGCCGGCAGCTCCGGCCTTTGCCGCCTATCGCGCCGCCTTCGAGCCCTCCGAGGATTTTCCGGAACCCAAGACCATCCTCTGTCTGTCGGTGATCGCGGCCCCGACCGAGGAGGAGGCAAAATATCTTTCGAGCTCACAGGCGGTTAACTGGGCGCGTTTCCTCACCGGCGAGCAGCGCCACCTGACCCCACCCGGAGAAGCGCTGGCCCACAAGCTGACCCCGCAGCAGGAACAGATCATCGCCCATCAGTCGACCCTCTGGCTGATCGGCTCGGCAGAACAGATGGCCGAGACCATTTCCGCCAAAGCCAAGGAGGCCGGCGCGGATGAGGTGATGCTGACCACCACCATCCATTCCTACGAGCTGCGCAGGCGTTCCTTTGCCCTGATTGCCGAGGCTCTTGGGGTTTCCCCGAGGAATTAAGCCTTTGCCTACGGGCGTTTACCGTTCGTTACAGCCACCGGGACTAGATTGCCGCATCGCCATTTCTGAGTAGTCTTCCCATGAGCGCCGCGGCTTTCGTGCTTGCCATCAATTTGTTTGTGGCCGGCCTCTTTGCGACAGCTTTCGGCGTTCTGGCGGCTTATTATCGATCGGCATTGGGCGCCCGCTGGATCGCGTTTGGCTATGGATGCGGCGTCGTCACCTCGGTGCTGGAGTTCGTGCTCCCGTTCCAGGCGGACGCCCGGCCGGTCGCCTTCGCGCTGTTCTCGATCTTCCTGTTCGCGCTCGCCTTTATCGTCATCGGCCTGGCGCGGCACTATCGCCTCTCGCCCCCGTTGCGCGTGCTGACGGGGCTGGTGGCAGTGTCCATGCTGATCAATCTGTTCAGCATGGAAATGCCGCGGGACTCGTTCCTGCGCGCAATGCTCTACCAGCTGCCTTATGCGCTGATCCTGCTCGTCGCGCTTGGCATGATGGTCAAGCTGCCGGCGAGGCGCATTCTCGACGTCGCGCTGATGGGTATTCTCGTCACTGTCATCATCCATTTCATTGCCAAGCCGTTCCTGGCCCAGATGATCGGATCGGGCGGCGCGCCGCAGGGCTATCTTAGCTCGACCTATGCCGCCATTTCCCAGTCGGTCGGCGCGATCCTCCACATCAGCACCGGCATTGCAGTCCTGCTGATCATGGTGCGGGATGTGATGGCGGAAATCACCGCCCGCTCGGAGACCGACGCGCTGTCGGGCCTGCATAATCGGCGGGGTTTTGAGGACCATAGTGAGCGGGCCATGGCCCTGTCGCAGCGCTCGGGCGTTCCGGCCATGATGATTGTCGCCGATCTCGACCACTTCAAGCAGATCAACGATACCCATGGTCACGCCACCGGCGACATGGTGATTGCGGCATTTGCAAAAACCCTGCGCGAGGCGGCTCCACAGACAGCGGTGCTTGGGCGCACGGGCGGCGAGGAGTTCGCCATTTTCCTGCCGGGGACCAATCTTGCCTGCGGCCGGCTCTATGCCGAAGCGGTCCGGACCGCCTTTCCGGTCAATGTCGCCCCCGAGCTCAAGGGGCTCAACCTCTCGGCGTCCTTTGGTGCCGCAATGCAGGATACGGACGACACCCTGTCCGAACTCATGCGCCGGGCGGACCAGGCGCTCTACAGAGCAAAGTCCGAGGGGCGGAACAGGGTCGTGGTCGCAAAAATACCGCCCTCGGCCCTCGCAGCCGAAAGCGGCACCATAAAAGACTTCGGCACCAGCTGAGGGCTAGTGCAGTGTCGAGCGCGACACCAGTTCGTAATCGCCTTCGGGATTGATGCGCAGCGCCAGCTGCTGGCGATCGAGCTCGGCCAGCCAGGCAGTCCATGAGCATGGGCTCATGCCGTCATCAACTGTCATCCCGTGGCTTTTGGCAAAGCGCAGCAGCAGCTGGGCGCGGCGTGTGCCGAACCTGTCGGGCACCAGCGCAATCGCCGGGCTACCCTTGCGGCCTATAACCCAGCTTTGAATATCCCGGTGACGGGTCAAGGTGTGTGTATGGGACATAATGGATGTGGCCTCCCCTCCACTGCAGTTTACTTTGTACTCCCAACGAAACGGGTGGGTTAAGACCCCGGTTCCCGCTCCTAACTTTCAACTTTCCTCGAATTCGGTGACGAGTTTGAGACGCTCCATTTCCGCGGCGGAAAAATAATAGAGCCGGTCGGGCGGCGTCTCGAGCGCATAGAGCCACATCTCGGGATCGACGCCGGTCTGGTTGAGATGGCGGGTAATTTCCGCAGTGATCTTCTGAGCGTCCGACATGGCTGCCCCGGCAATACGCAGGGCATCAACCGCATCGCTGCCAAGACTGGCGGCATAGACCTGATGAACACCGATTGCCGCCTCGGCACTGGCGCGGCGCTCCGCACCCGAGGCAAAGATGATGGGGCAGGACGAGGCACACATGTGCCCGGCGGCCACTTTGGTCGCGAGTGCCTTGTCTTGAATGAGGGCGCCGATCTCCAGCGCGTCCATCACAGAACCTCCGGGCGAATCGAGAACAACAGTCTGGACATATTCGCCACGAGCGGCAATCTCGTCGGCAAATCGTGATGCAGACCCGGGATCGATCGTGCCGGTCAGGCGCAATTCTCCGCCCGGCGCCAGCGTGATGGTCAGCGGCGCGTTGAGCAGATCGGGTGCAGTGGTGATGGTCGGCATGGGCCGGCCCCGGACACCCTCGGTCGGCTGGGCCGGTGGCAATATGGGCTGGGGCGCATATTGGACGGCAAGCCCCTCATCGGCGGTCAGCTCGGTGTAGTCGACATAGAGCACGCTGGCCGTGCCGGCGAGGAGGGCAAAGAAGGCAAAGCGCAGGATTGCGCCGTCCTCGATGGCGGCCAGCGCCCCCAAAATCCCGCTGGAGGTCTGGCTGTCCCTGCGGGCATTGGCCTCTGTCTTCATGCCGGGCGCTGCCCCTCGCCCCGCTTGCGCTGGGCGCTGTCGATCGGGGTGACGATGGCTTCTTCGCTAGTTGCAACGGCAGGAAGCGGGTCCTCCGGCTGGGGCGCGCTTTCGGCAGGTGCCGGTCGAAGCGGCTCGGCCGGAGCCATCCCTGCCGTTTCCATGCGCCGGTAGAGCGCCATCGCCCGCAGCATTTCGGCGGCAGTGATAGTGTCGTCAGCGTCCAATGTCTCAGTTTCGCGGCGCATGGCGTCATGGACGATCATCAGCACGAGGACGAGCACGACCGGCAGGAGGTCAATGGAAATGGCGCCTGCCCAGGACGGGATGAAATCGCTCCAGTAGCGGATAACCGCTTCGGCCGAGGAGAGCGGCACATAGCGGCGCGGCTCGACCGCCGGGGTAGCGAGGATTTCATCGGCCGCCGCAGTGAGCGCTGCCGACTGAGCGGTGACGGAGGCGCGGACGGTTTCCATGACGCGATCCTGCCGATTGGCGAGGTCGGCAGACTGGCCATCGGCAATTGGCGCAATGAAACCGGCGGCCAGATCAGCCGAAGCGCGTTTGACCGAGGCAGCCACATCGGTCTGCTGCAGGGCGGCGATGATGGCGGAAAGCTGCACCGCCTCGGCTTGGAAACCGTCAGTGCGCGGCTCGATCGTACCGGGCGTTGAAACGAGCTCGCGCATGGCCGCGAGACGTTCCGAGCCCTGGGCAAAGAGGCTGGCAACCTCACTGCGAGAGCCGGAAATGGTGGTGCCCAGCTGGTTCATCTGCGCGCTCATCTGGGTGAGCAATTGCACGACGCTGCCCGAGCCCTGGGTGCCGGTCAGCGCCCCGCTCTCGCGCTCGTCCTGCGCGAGGCCCGCAAAGCGTTCGGCGGCCCGCTGCACGTCGGGGAGGAGGCTCTGGCTCGCCAGCGCATTGGCATGGGCCTTGTCGAGATCTTCGGCATAGCCTTGCAGGGTGACGGCCATGTGCTGCTCAAGCGCGGCCGAACCTGCGAGCGCCGCCGCATTGAGCCAGGAGCTCATGGCGATGATCATGCCGCAGCCAATGGCCATGGTGGCAAAGAGCGCGAGGCGCTGCGCGGCGCTCGTCACCAGCGGCACGAAGCGCATCATATAAGTCCAGAAGGCGTAGATCGCGACCGAGACGGCAGCCGAATAGATGATGGCGGCGAAAAAGACGAAGCTGGCCGAGCCATCGAGAAGGCCCCGCACCCCGAGATAGGTATAGACGCCTGAAGCCAGCGCCAGCACGGCCAGCGCAAAACGCGACATGGTTTCGACGCCGCGCACCGTTTCCTGGAGGCGATAGGCGTTTGGCTTGAGCTGCATGTGTGTGGAGCGCCCCCGTCGCGTCTGGTCCGGTCTCTGCCGGTTAAGCCGACGTTAACACAAGGATACCGGCAAGAAGGAGGCATATTGGGCCGGGGGTTAATGGTGCCGACTGACACTTGCGTGAAGCCAGCTTGGCTTTGACCCCGGCCGGCCTTTAAAGCATGGTCGCTGGGGGCCCAATCGATGGGCAGATGAGGGAGCAGTGGCATGACGCAGAAGAAGGTGCGCTGGGGCATTTTATCGACGGCCAATATCGGGATGCAAAAGATCATTCCGGCGATCCAGAAGTCGCCAAGCTCGGAAGTCGTGGCGATTGCCTCGCGCGACTATGACAAGGCCGAAGCGGCCGCCAAAACTCTTGGCATTGCCCGCGCCCACGGCTCCTACGAGGCGCTGCTGGCCGATCCCGATATCGACGTCATCTACAATCCCCTGCCCAACCACCTGCATGTGCCGCTGACTGTCGCCGCCACAAAGGCCGGCAAGCATGTGCTGTGCGAAAAGCCCATCGCCATCACTGCCGCCGAGGCCGAAGGGCTGCGCGACTGCGCGCCGGGCAAAATCGTGCTCGAAGCCTTCATGATCCGGTTTCATCCGCAGTGGCTGCGGGCCCGCGAGATCATCCGCTCGGGCGAACTGGGCGAAATCCGCGCCATCAATGCGGTGTTTTCCTATTTCAACGCCGACCCCAATAATGTGCGCAATATGGCCGACATCGGCGGCGGGGGCCTGCTGGATATCGGCTGCTACCCCGTAACCACCGGCCGTTTCCTCTATGAGAGCGAACCGGAGCGGGTGGTGTCGCTGGTCGAGCGCGACGAAAAATTCGGCACCGACCGGCTGGCCAGCGTGATGATGGATTTCGGCGGCGGACGGCAATTGAATTTCACCTGCTCGACCCAGGCCGTGGGCCACCAGCGCGTGCAGGTATTAGGGACCAAGGCCAAGCTCGAGCTGATCATCCCCTATAATGCCCCGCCTGACGAACGGACGGCGATCACCATCGATGCGGGCGGCCCCTTTGACGGATCTCTGGCACGCCGCGAAATCCTGCCCGCCTGCGATCAATATACCGAACAGGCCGAGGCCTTTGCCCAGGCCGTTCTGGGGAACACCACCCTGCCCTGGGGCATTGAGGATGCGATTGCCTCGATGAAAGTGCTGGACGCCATCTTCGAGAGCGAGAAGACCGGCGCCTGGGCGCGCGTGGCGCGATTAGAAAGACCGAGTTGATGACAGACAGATCCAGCCAGCGCGTGCTGCTGACCGGAATATCCGGGTTTTTGGGCGGACACATCGCCCTCGCCCTACTCAAAGCCGGATTTGCCGTGCGCGGCAGCGTGCGCTCGCTTGATCGTGCCGAGAAGGTTCGGCGGACGCTGGCGGCGGCGGGTGCCGATGTCACCGGGCTTGAATTCGTGGCGCTCGACCTGCTCTCCGACACTGGCTGGGACGCGGCCATGGTGGGTTGCACCACACTGCTCCATTCAGCATCCCCCTTCCTCATCCAGACCCCGAAAGACCCCTCGGAGCTGATCCGCCCGGCAGTGGAGGGCACCGAACGGGCGCTGAATGCGGCACTGCGTTCCGGTGTCGAACGGATCATCCTCACCTCCTCCATGGCTGCCATGGCCTATGGCCACGACAAGGGCCGCACCAGACCTTTCGGGCCGGATGACTGGACCAACCTCGAGGGCCGCGCCGTCACCCCCTATCAGAAATCAAAGACGCTGGCCGAGTTGCGCGCCTGGGAGATCATGGACGCCGCCGGACGCCATGACGATCTGGTGGTCATCAACCCCAGCATCATCTTCGGGCCCCTGCTCGACGAGGATCCGGGGACCTCGGTCACGATCATCCAGCGCCTGCTGGATGGCTCCGTGCCGGCGGCCCCGAACATTCCCCTGACCATTGTCGACGTCCGCGACATCGCCGAGGCCCATGTCGCTGCCATCACAGCGCAGGACGCGGGCGGCAAGCGCTTCCCCATGGGAGCGGAAACGCTTTGGCTGCTCGAAACGGCGAATATCCTGCGGGAAAAATATCCGGATCGCCGCCTGCCGCGCCTCTCCCTGCCCGATTGGGCCGTGCGGCTCTATGCGCTTGTCGACCACGACGTGCGCGACAATATCGGCGAGCTGAGCCACCCCAAGGAACTCGACTCGACGGCAGCGACAGCACTGATCGGTCGGCCCCTCGTTCCGGCGCGCCAGGCACTACTGGCAACAGCCGCCTCCCTTATTGAGCGCGGGCTGGTGTAAAACGCATGAACCGTCGCGTCCTCCGCATTGCAGCCTGGCTGGCCCTGGCGGTCATCATCTTCGCCACGCTCTCGCCCATCGGCTTGCGCCCGCAGACCCATCTGCCCGTCAACATGGAGCGCGGGGCGGCCTATTTCCTCGCCGGAGCACTCTTCGGCCTCGCCTATCCGCGCCACATTCTCTGGGCGGCGGCGTTGCTCGCCATTGGCGCGGTGGGCCTGGAACTGGCGCAGATGCTGCAGCCCAGCCGCCACGGACGCGGACTCGACGCGCTCTTCAAGCTCGGCGGCGCCTGGCTCGGCCTCGCCTTGGGCTGGCTCTCCGCCCGGCTGATCAAGGCCGGGTGAGCGCTCTGCAATCCTCTTGCGAGGCAGGCCAAACTAGCATCATACTTTGCCCCGGTGTGGGGCTGTAGCTCAGTTGGGAGAGCGCGTCGTTCGCAATGACGAGGCCAGCGGTTCGATCCCGCTCAGCTCCACCATCCGACCAGATATCCTGAAATGTTGTTTATAATCAGCAGCATGCATCCGATATATGAAACGCTGCGTACCCACGTTCGTACCCACCATGCGTACCCATTTCCACAGGTATGGAAAGCATCGCCGATGCAGTAGCCGCTAAAGCAGGTGCGGTCGTCCAACACCTAAAAGCTACTCAAGATTCGGGCGCCTGTGTGCGTAATAGAGCTCGAGTTTATTTCGTCGTACTCCACAGCGCCGTTGCGAGAGCGGGTGAGGTCACATCGCCTTCGGTTGCCATTGTGTCGATGCTGACGATCCGCCAAAAAGTGGCGCCAACCTTGGTGACAAGCATGGATGCTCGCCAGCCCTCGCTGTCATATGTGCCATCCGCGCGCAGCACCCCCGGTGTCAGGGTTTGGACGAATTCTCCGAACGTCATCGTGTCGGCGACCCCAGTCTTGAGGGCCCGGCCATAGGTCGCAACGTCGGTGACCCCGGCGATTTCCCCCTCTGCGCCAAAGATCGCCTGCTTGGTGCCGTCCGCATTGTTGAAGACGTGGACCATCGCTCCTTGGCCGTTGTCCTGAGCCGACGCAGTCCAACCCGCCGGCAGCATCACGCGCTTACCCGTGTCTGGGTTGATCCATTCCATCGACATGACCGATGCAGGGCTGGGTGAGCTGTAGGCTATGGGCTCGGGCCAGACACTGTACGCGATGCCACCGACGAAGACAAAGGCGCAGAAGAGCATGCCGATGGCGCGACGCCAGGCCGGGATATCGTCCTGCTTCACTAGCACGATGCCCTCGTCGTAGCTCGCCGGCAGGCCTTTGGTCACACGACGGTATTGGAAGACGCCGGAGAAGATGGACACGATCGGAATGCCGAAGGCGAGGCCCTGAATCCAAACCTTGAGCTCGCGAGCGATCTGGCCGGTCAGACCGAGGTGGCCGTTGAGGTAGGTGAAGCGCAGCGCCATCACAGACTTGCCGATCGTCGTGCCGAAGATGCCGGTCACGATGCCGTTGAGGACTAATGCGACAGGCAGCAGCATGAGGCTCTGAACCTGTGCCTGCTGGCTCACAAGCTGCAAATAGAGGCTCGGGGCCCAGTAGGCCAAGGCGTAGCCGACGCCCAAGCCGGCAAGATAACTGGTGATGGTCAGATCCAGCGCCCTGGCGAAGTATCGAGACCAAGGGCTGTTCTGATTGAGATCCCGACGTTCGGCGGCTGGCACGAATATCGGCTCGCCCCAGCCTTCTTGCTTCTTGTCCTCGGACGCCACTGGCTCGTCCATCACCGGTGCCCAAGAGCTGCGGGAGATGGGCTTTGGTTCCGCCTTCCCCTGTTCGACCAAAGAGGGCGCTGCCACGGGCTCGGGGATGTCCTCCACAACCGGCTGTTGAGGGGGCAATGGCGGCGGCGCCGCTCGCAGGTTCTGGAACGGCCCCTGAAGCCGCAGCGGTGCCCATTGCTGCATGCCTTCGCTCCACACGAGTGTGTCGCCAGTCAAGCGACCGGACTGAAACAGGCTGCGAATGTCTTCTACATCGTGCGGACCATCGGGCGCACCCTCAGCGGCGAAATACCAGTCGGCCAAGTCGATTCCCCCAACGGCCCAAGTCTTTGCTCAGATCGTGCCACAATCAGGCGCAGCTCGCCACGCCCTGCTTCATGCGGCAGGATCACCCTCGAACCATTTTGGGTGCTTACTCTTCCAATACCTCTGGCGTGACTTGAAGGCATTGGGAGAATCGAGGCTACTGTTGCCGTCTATGTTCCAGGCGATTTTGCTGAGACGAATGCGGTCGCTGAAATTACGCCAGATGGCTTCATTTTCGAGAGCGGCGTTGAAGAAAACGATACCATCGCGCCTGGCAAAATCCGGCCAATCCAAGCAGCTCTGTGGATCGAAAACGGTGTAGGCACCCGAGCGGATTGCCATGTCGTGGGAGACGAGACCGGCGTCACCCTTGAATCTGCCAAGCAGAGATCGCAGGTACCAAGAATTGGACATGCCATGCCATTTTTTGACGTCCTCTGGCTTGTCATCGATGCGCCAGCGCTCGATCGCCGCATCGATGTCTAACCCACCAACTTTCGGAATCGTTTGGTAGAGCAGAGTATACAAAGCGCGGGCCCATTCCTGCGTCACCGGAGCCGTCGCGGTCATGCCCCACGCGAGCTGGAAGATTCTGTAGTAAGCGTGTTCGTCGAATCCGTCCATGAAATCACGTTTGTACGGCATAGCGAGCCGAGCATTAGACCCGGCCAGTTCCACCAGCGCTCGGTACTCACCGTCCTCAACCTTCTCGAACGGCCCTGTCTTCTGGAAGAGATGCTCCAGCCCATCGTCGCCGATATTGGTGTTGCAAACCCAGAACGCCAGCTCCTGAACGACCTCCGGCGATGTCTCGAGCAGCGGCTTCAGCGGGCCTCCACCCGCAGCGTGACAGGCCCGCATGACCTTCCGATCTTCGAGACTCAGCCGAGAATGCAACATCGCCGCCACGCGCGCCGATTGACCGAAGCGGGCCAACGCATAGTCGATGAAAGGATCCTCTCTCAAAAAAAGGGAGTGCTCCGCTTCGGCTGTGGGGTCAAAAGCGCCACCGAAAAGGCCACCGAATAGTTCGCCACCGCGAGTACGGAACAGCTGTGGCTTTGGTCGCGCGGCGAGCCAGTCGTATGCCATCTGCGGTGTGCAGATCGCGAGAAAACGAGCGTCGAGCGCGTTCTGAATGTCTTTGTGCATGATGCCCCCCCAGCAAGATCATCATCTTGCACACGCGGGACCTCCCATCAATCCATCAACGGTCCACGAAGTCCGCCTAGCAACCCATTCGTTGTTCCCAGCAAGGCGGACGGCTCTCTGTTACCAGAATGGCGCGTTCTGCTTCGCAACCCTGACCAGCTACGCTGACCGCGCCGTTCCCGTCGCTACCATACGCCTTGTTGAAACTTAACCGAAAAACGGTTAACTTTTGTTGAGCCAGCCATGTCCGTTGCACGGACAGCTGGGCAGGGGGCAAGCCCCCGTGCACCCCCTCGAAGGAAGAAAGGCGACTTGCTATGCGTTCGAACGACAAGAGGATAGAACTTCGCCTTCCAGCGGAGGACAAAGCCGCAGCAGAACGCGCAGCGCAGGAAAGGGGCATTTCGGTTTCTGCCCTGATCCGCAGCGCCTTGCGCTCGCATCTGAAACGCCCTCAACCCTTGTCCTCCGATGATGCCCATGCCGTCGCCTCGCTGCGCCGCCGCATCAATTCCATCGAGGCTCGCCATGGCCGCACCGACGATCTGGCACAGGCGCGCGCCGATGCCCAGATGCTGCTGGGACGCTGACCGTGTTGATCAAAGCCACCCGTATCAGAGCCTCCGCTGGGGCTGGTGCACTGGCTCGGCACCTTTCCGATGCCGAGGACAATGAATCGGTCGAGGTTGTGCAGGGAACCTTTGCCGACCTCGACGACGCCGTGGATGATGCCCGCCGGTTTGGTCGGAGCTATGCCGTTCGGCATTTCATCATTGCCCCCCAGGTGGAAATGCAGCGCGACGAGTTCCACAAGGTGGTCGATATGCTGGGGGAGGAATTCCGCTTCAACCCGACCGACTGCCTCATCGTGCAGCACGCCAAGGCCCGCGCCGTGGCTGGGGCGACAAACCGACATTGGCATGTTGTGGTGCCAGAGACGAATCCGGCGACGGGACAGGTTCTGTCGTCGCGCTTCGACCATGCTCGGCATGAAAAGATTGCCCGCCAAGTCGAAATCCTGTTCGGCCATCCCATCGTCGCCGGGGCGCATGACCTTGCCGTCCTCGCTGCCTTGCGTGCCGAGGGAAAGGCCGAGATAGCCGGCCAGTTGGTCGCACATCTGGGGCAGGGGGAGCGCCCAGCCGCCGCCTTCACCAGCACCCAGCATCAGGCGGCGAAACGGGTCGGGATCGATTTGGCTATCGTCCGCGAAAATATCCGCGCCGCCTGTGCCGACGTGATCAGCGGCGTCCAACTGCGTGAGCGGTTTACCGCTCACGGTCTGGCCTTGGCTCGGGGGGAAAAGGCCGGAACGTGGGTGGTGCTGGGGCCGGATGGCCAGTTCCTTGGTGCCGCCCACCGCCTCGCCGGCCAGCGCAAGGCCGACTTCAACATCCTCATGGAGAACGATCATGACCACCACAGCCAACCCGGCCCAGCCGAACGCCGCCCAACTGATCCACGCCGACACGCAGGCCCTGCGGCGGGACATGGCGGTGATTTTGGAACTGGCTCGGAATACCGCCTTGCCGATGCCGGGGGAGAGCGTGTCGGTGCTGGACGCGATGCTGGGCCTGCTGCAAACCGTGGTGACGCGGATGGAGCAGATGGACCAGAGCTTGGCGGCGCTTCATCAGCGCTTCGACCAGCCGGGGATAGCGAACGCCTTGCGGCGGGTGATCGAAAGCGACTGATCGAGGCTGTCCACACCGCTGCTGCGGGCGTCATGGCTGTATCGAAGTCCTTCAGTGCCCTGTCGCCGACTCAACGCACCCAGCAGCATCTTGCTGCGCAGGAGCAGCAGGCACGGGAACGGATCGCAGCCGCCGAGGCGAAGGTGAAGACCGAGTTATCGCTGCGGCTGCATGCCGCCCGTCTCTACAAGCAGGCCACCGATGCCAAATTTGCCGAGGTGCTGACGGCATATCGTGGGGCACAGGAGCGCGAAGCGGCCATGCCCCAGCCCCGCCGTACCGTCATGGATAGGCTGCTGGGGCGTCAGCCCGACAGCAAGGGCATGGAAGCCATACAGAGCGAGATTGCCGCCCTGCATGCCGATCTTGTTGCCGCCGACCACGCGGCATCGGGTGCCGTGGGCAATCTGGCAAGGCTGGAAAAGGCCGAGGCCGCCGACCGGATGCGCCGCCTGGGCGAGATGGAAACGGAGTACCGCAGTGCATTGGAGGCACTTGGCGAGGCCAACATGGCGCAACGCATTATGCGTGTATTCCCCGCCATCGCCTATTGCGGCCCTGCCTTCGTTTCATGGGCGGGTAGCAATGTGGAGCGCAAACGGCGGCGCTATGGGCCACGGAACCCACAGGCTCGAACCATATGGGGCTTGCCCGTCGATTTCGGGTGATGCCGCCCGCTCGGTAGAATCGTTTCCTATGGTGCAGCGGGCGTGCTGAAGTACATTTCCACGCTCTCCCCGATGATGGAAATGCACTTCAGCATGGCGCTTGTACGGAATCTCCCCCGTCACTGTTGCCGTACCGACACACTTTTCGCCCATGAGCTATGGCCGTGTGAGGTCAGGGAAGCACCCCTACACGGGTCATTTTTGCGGGGTGCTAGGGGGATACAGTTACCCATCAGGAAGGTGCCTACAAAGGCAACCTGTCGCCTCTCAGCCACGGTTTCGAGCTTCCTGCCCTACCCCCTGTATCCGGGGCATGTGAAGTGGCCTAACCCATTGTATCTGTACACTTTCTGGATCATCGCGGACCATCTTCTCCATTGCGGCGGGCGACCGTTGCCGTGGAGACCAGAGCATGCATCACGTCGATCTCGAAGACCTCATCGATGAAGATAACCTGGCCCGGGGGCTACCACCAGCCCAGCGGAACCCACCATGCCCTCCCGCGTCCAGCGACATGCCGGTGGCGACCAAGCCGAAGCGGCCCCGCCGCCCTCGTGCGCCGCGCACGGTGCAGACCGATCTTGAGGACTTCATCGCAGCCGAGAAGGCCGCAGAAGCCGCCAAGGCTGCGACTGACGCCCTTGCCGCTTCGGCCATGGACATGTCCGCAGCAAGGAAGACCGCAGCCCTCGGCGAGGACGAACAGCCTGGCTGCACCAAAACCGAGGATGCCCAGCCGGTCGAGATCGAATCCGAGGCCCACTCTCTATCCTTGGGTATCAAGGCCGTAGATTTCCAAAATGAAGATACCGGTCAGGCCGGGGACCATGAGGATGAGCAGGGAGGTGAACCCGAGCAGCCTGTGCAGCCCAAACTTGACAAGCCGCCATCCGTGCTCAGGACAGTGCAGGCCCTGTTTGATCCCGGCCCCGAGGTCAAGAAGAAGCCGCCTATCTGTTACTGCAACAAACCTCGCCTCGGCAATGTCGATGTGCACCTGCGCGAGGATGCCAACGGCAGGAAGAAGGCCGGGGTGTCGGGCGTTTGGCGGTGCGGGAATGGCGAGGTGTGCCCCATGTGTGTGGAGGCAGCGGCCTCCCGCCGGATGGATGGGTATGGCCGTGCAGGTGGTGCAGCCATTGAAAAGGGTGGGCGCATCGTCACCATTGTCCTGTCCGTCTCTCATAGCCGCAAAGACAAGCTGGCCGACCTCATGCAGGTTGTGAAAAAAGCCTCCACAGGGGCTCGGGCTGGTGGCACGTGGCATCGCCAGATCAAGCCCGCCATGGGCTGTGCTGGCGTGCTGGTCGATCACCATGTGCGTCATGGCGAACGCTATGGATGGCACTATCACCAGCACCTGACGATGTACTGCCTCGACCGTGACGAGGCCTCGATAAAGGCGGCCTGTGCGGCAATGGTCGAGCGCTATGTGCGCCTGCTGCACCAGCAGGGCCATCGTGCCGATGCGGAGCGTCAACACATAAAGATTCTGCACGATGTCACCAAGACGCAGCCTTACCACTATCCCGCCAATCACAACGCCGTCGATGAAGAAGAGGGCATGGAACTGGCCGCTGCCGACCATGGTGAAGAGGAGAGTGCCACGCCCATGATGCTGGCCGAACGTGCCGCTCAAGGCGACACGCAGGCGGCGGCGCTGTTCACGGAATTTGCGGCGGCGATCAGGAATACCCGCAGCGCCGTGATCACCTCGGCAATGACGGCAAAGCTCGGCATCGCGCCGAAGGAAGACGAGGCTCCGGCTCATAACGAACAGAATCGCCTTGGCTCCATTCCCAGCAAAGTCTGGACCAAGCTTATCGACGAGAGCCTTACCAGCACATTCTTCAGCCGGGTGGAAGCGGCGGGGCGGCAGGGCTGGCGTGCCGTTCGCTGGTGGGCCTTGGAGGAAACCGGCTTCGCCCCGCCTATCCTCGATGAGAAGGCCCACGAGATTATTTATCTGCTCGTCGCGGCAGATCGCTTTGACGATCCCGCCTACCGGGAGATGGCTCGGGACATGATTGGATGGAACCGAGAGGCATGGGAAAGCAAGCACGGGGCCGAAATCGTGGCTGACACCATGGAGTATGCGGAAGCCCACTGGCGGCTCACCACGGTCGATGAAGGCCGTATGCAGGCCCTCATGGATAACGTGGCGATCTGGGCAGACAAGCGGATCATGCGCCGCTGGCGTGGGCTGTCTCACATGACCCTGCCCGTGGGCGACAGCCCGCCCCCGGCCGCCAGTGTCCCACACAGGTCCGTTCGCGACCATGTGGGACAAAAATCCCCGATTTCTCAACAAGCCTAGACCCTAGTGCGAACCAAGGACCATACCCATGACCAAAGCCGCCACCGGCCAGACCATCGGCTACGCCCGCACCTCGACCGTCGATCAGATTGCCGGTCTCGAAGCCCAGATTGTCGAACTGACCGCCGCAGGCGTTGACCGGCTCTTTACCGAGCAGGTGAGCAGCGTCGCCGAGCGCGCACAGCTTGACGCTGCCATGGCCTACGCCCGCGAAGGAGACAGCTTCGTTGTCACGAAGCTGGACAGGCTGGCGCGCTCTGTTGCTGATCTCGTCGCCATTGCCGACGCCCTAAGGGCCAAGGGAGTGGCGCTACGAATCCTGTCCCCCAACATTGATACCTCGACGCCGATGGGGCAGCTCATGCTGAACATGCTGGCCGCTATTGCACAGTTCGAAAGGCAGATCATGTTGGAACGCCAGCGTGAAGGCATCGCGAAGGCGAAGCGTGAAGGCCGCTACGCGGGTCGGCAGAAGACCGCCCAGCGCCATGCTGCCAGGGTCAGGGAATTGGCCAAAGCCGGAACGAAGCCGACCAAGATTGCTAAGGACCTCGGCATCAGCCGGTCCAGTGTCTATCGGGCACTCGCCGCCAATTGATCTACTCTTAGGATGGCAAGGTCACAGGCCAGTTGACTCAACCGTGCTGGGCATTTGAGCAGCGCATTCGTCGTCTGGAATGATGATATATTTCACATTGACCTGATACGAGGGGGGCGCAAAGAGAGGCTTGGTCTCTAATCTGCTATCCAGATCAAAGATTTGTATGTGGTCGATCTGAACCGCAAAAGCGTACATTCGGTCGGCGTGAAGCGCTATCCTGAGGTCGTGTCCGTAACTGTCGGAATCGGCAGTGTTCGTACCGTGCTCGGCTAAATAGTGATGACCGGGAATATGCCATTGGTCGACGAATTTGCCGTAACCAAGATGCACTTGATCGGGCTTGTCATAGAGGGAGGTCAGTGCCTGACCAAGTTTTCGTTGAATGTCAAACACTTCAAGGCCACGTACCTCGCTTATGATGCCGGTGATGGAGCACAGTTGCCCCGTCTTTCCGTCAAAGATGGCGGCATAGGTGTCAAACGAGCTGTTCGGTTGCCTTGGGTCGATGACCCACGCAGTGGTATCAATTAGCTTCGCATCAGGGAAATCGGACAAGCGGTCGTTTGCAGTCATTCCGAAGGCCTGACCATAGGCCGGAATGGCAACGAATGCTGACAATGCTATCGGTATCGCGATGAGGCGCACGCTCTTATCCCTTTGCTGGCAATCTGCGCTTGGTGAACCGTATCAACCTGTCGAAATTCGACAAGTCCACAAGACTCAATCGGCAAGGTCAGGCCGAATACGCGGACCGCCTGCCAGCCGGAATGTTGACACGGCCTGATAACAACCGTACCCACTCGGGTACCCGCTCGAATTGTCTACTTGAACGATAACAATAGGTTACATCGAATTTCGGGGAGAGTCCCTCTACCTCTTCCTTGGCGTAACTGCCCGCGCCTCCTTAACCGGCCCCTTATCCAAGGGCGGTAGCTTCACGGCAGTAACGCACCTGCGTGCTGCCTTCCACTCGGGGCCTTCGGAATATCGGCCCAAGGTCATGCCACTGCGCTTGTGCCCCACAATGGCGGCGATCAGGTCGCCCTTGTGGCCGGCGCGCTCGGCCTTGGTGATAAACCACCTGCGGAACGAGTGGAAGTTAACGAGAGACCGCCGTCGGCCTTCGACACGCTGATCGACCCCGCAGCTGCGACGATACTCGGTGAACAAATTGCTGGCCTTGAAGCTGCGTTCCCGCAGGGACTCGGCCTTCTTCGGCTTCGGCCATTCAGGAAAAAACTCATCCTCGGGCCCTTTGTCTCTTGAGCGCCGTTCAACGATTTCAGCGAGGGCGGGATGAATTGGCACGTCGCGAGAAGTCTTCTCCTTCTTCTGCGGCTTGAAGGTAAAAGCACCGTCGACAGTGTCCTTGACTTTGAGATCGACGACAGCATCGAGACGGGCACCGGTCAATGCACCAATCATCATCAAGTCTAGCATTTCTTGCGAAGCGCCGCCTATGAGAAGCCGCCTCACCTCGTCGTCAGTGAAGGCCCTTTCCTCCTCGTCATGAGGTGTCTCATCCACCTTCACCACGACCGACCTCCAAGGGTTTTCGTCGTAGTGTTCGTGGTAGACCATGTACGCCCAATATTGGCTGAGGCGGGTGACATACTTCATTACGGTTCTTGGGTGAATACCGCCCGCCTGGGCGGGAAGGTCGCGCGTGAACTGCTTGGCGACCTTTGTAGTGATGGCAGCGACATCGTCACGAACGCCGTTCTTGGCGCACCACGCCTGCAAGTGGTCGATACCGCGCTGGTCGTCGGCGAGGGTTCGCCGATTAAGCTTCAATTCCGCTCGATACTTGCCATAGTGCAGCAAGAGCGGGATGCCCCCGCCCGTCGCTACCGCGTATAGGTTCGGGCCAATTCTTCCCGCTTGGGATCGTAGATGGGATACTCACCCTCGTCATCATGTTCCACGCGAGTTGCCGGCCCAAGGATTTCATACGCCCGCGCCTCTACTCCCCGCCGAATATCGGCTTCCGAATTAGGATCCAGCGCAGCCTCATAGTCTTTCCGAACCAACAGGGCCTCCCGCAGCAACGCCGCCGGGTCCGTTGCCTCCCCCAGCATTTCCCGCTCGATCCGTTCCCGCAGTCTATCAATAACGGCCCATTTCAGGCGATTGGCGACGGTTAGGCTATCGGTTTGCAGGGACTGTTTGAGACGAGTGCCCAGTCGGCCATGCAGATGGCGAGGCACCGCAATTGTTACACGCCATTGATCGCCGTGTTTCTCAAGGAAGCGCTTGTCGCTGGAACCCTTTGCTGGCATCGTATGCGTACCCACATTCGTACCCACCATGAGTACCTACAACGACCAGAATACCGGAAAATCCTTGATTTCCTACGAATTTTGACCGTCAAAATGGAGCTCCCGCTCAGCTCCACCATCAACTCCGATTAGACCTCGACAGACTTCCGCGGGTCAGGAGCAGTGGCGCTTCTAACTCGCAGACAAAGCTTGCCTGCTCCGCGCGGCGAGCTTTTCGAGAGCCCATTCCCTCGCACGAACGCTGATGCCCATTTCAATGAGGCGGTACGATAGGGCGGAAACTGCGATGGTCGCGAAAAGCGTGACGCCTACACAGAACCAACCGCTCATCGGGTTGCCCCAGGCATAGCGCTCGTTCGCCCACATGACGCCCCACATGACAATCGGATGGGTCAGGTAGATCGAATAGGAGATGTCACCGAGATAGGTGAGAACGCGGTTGCACCGCATATTGAGCGTCTTGTCGGCGATGGTCGTCAGCGCAAGCATGAAAACCAGGGATCCGCCTACACCAGCGAAACCGTGCTCTATGCCGATTTTTCCAATGTATTGGATCAGGATGGGAACGGGCGCCAGAACCACTGCCGCAATGGCCATTTTTCTGTCGGGAAACCGGACGTCGGATCGATATAGGGCCCCGAGCAGGATGCCCGACAGGAACAGCAGATTGATCGGGTGAGTAACGATAAGCAGTATCGCTGGTGCCTGACCGAGCAAGCTGGCTGCTATGAAGATCACCACGGCCCAAGCTGTGAGGGGCTTCCGGAATTTTTGGCCGAACATCAGGGCGACCAAAAACAGGAAATAGAAATAGACTTCGTAGTTGATCGACCAGCCCACGGTCATGGTTGGAGAAAATATGTTGGGCTGATCAGCGTTATGAACGGGGATGAACGCAAGACTACGAAACAGAAGCTCCCACGTCTGACGCTCTGAATGTTGCTCGATGAGAAAGAGCGTTATCGTACACGTCACATATAGTGGAAGAATCCGCGCTAGGCGCTTTATCAGGAACACGGCGGGGGAGATTGTGGTAGTACCGGCCGTCGTCCTTTTTGTGGACGACAAGTAGATAACAAACCCGCAAATGACAAAGAACAAATCCACCCCAATAATGGATGGGCGTGAAAAAGGACGGTACCAATGCCCTCACCATAAGGGCCTATAAATATGCTGGCATGCCAAAGGAGAACCCCGATAGCCGCAATAGCGCGCATGACCTGCAAGGCCTGCAGTTTTTCATTTTGTCGAATTGGCATTGCGTTTCTAGACAGGACTCTTATTGGGCGATCAAATCGACCGATGTCGTAAAAATGGGATGGTTTCGGTGAAACCCTCGGTCGATAGCAGGAGCCAAGTCCTCTCGCGGCTGGCGATAATTCCCCAGTCAGCGATTTCAACAGAGCCGGTGAGCGTCAATTTTTCAATCTAGCCCAGCAAAAGGCCCCACTCGGGGTGGCGGCGGAATTGGGCGACGACGTAGGGGCAGACGGGCTTGATCTTGAAGTTTTGCTCTTGGGCGTCCGCGATGGCCGCCTTGACGAGGCGCAGGGCGATGCCGCGACCTTCATACTCGGTGGGGACGCCGGTGTGATCGATGATCATCGGGCCAGCGCCCGCCTTGCGATAGGTCATCTCCGCCTCGGCGCCGGGCGCCAGATGGATGACGTAGCGGCCCCGCGTGGGGCCCTCTTCGCGTAGGATCTTCAGTTCCGTCTCGGCCATTTTTATGCGGCCCTTTCTCCTGCCGTCAGGCGGCGAGGCTTTCGCTGGCGGATACACCCAGCATCAGATTGAGGTTCTGGACGGCGGCTCCAGAGGCACCCTTGCCCAGATTGTCGTAGACCGCAAGGATGGCGGCCTGGGCCCGGCTGTCATTGGCAAAGACATGCAGGGTGAGCGTATTGGTGCCGTTATGGGCCTGCGGATCGAGCGCAGCGGTCTTGCCCAGCGCTGGATCATAGGCGGCGACGCGCACAAAACTGTCCGGGATGGCGGCGAAATAATCAGCCAGCGCAGCATGGATCTCGGCGCCTGTCGGCACCTTGGCAAAAGTGCCGAGCTGCAGCGGGATGGACGTGGTCATCCCCTGCGCGAAATTGCCGACGACGGGCTGGAACAGCGGCGCCGACTTAAGGCCGGTATAGGCGGTCATCTCGGGCAGATGCTTGTGCGCGAAGGTGAGGCCATAAGGCATGAACTGGCTGGGCGTTCCGCCTTCGGCCTCATATTCGGCGATCATCTGCTTGCCACCGCCGGAATAGCCGGAAATGCCATGGTAGATGGCCTGGAAATCGGCGGGCACGAGACCGGCGGCGATCAGCGGGCGCAGGCCGGCGATGAGGCCCTGGGGCCAGCAACCGGGATTGGCAACGAAGCGCGCCTTCGCGATGGCCTCGGTCTGGCCCTTGTCCATTTCGGCAAAGCCATAGGTCCAGTCGGGATCGACGCGATAGGCGGTGGAGGCATCGATGACCCGGGTGGTGCCATTGTCGATGAGGCTAACGCTCTCCTTTGCTGCCTCGTCGGGCAGGCAGAGGATGGCGACATCGGCAGCGTTGAGCAGGCGCTTGCGCTCGTCCTGGTCCTTGCGCTTGTCAGCGGCAATGGAGAGCACTTCGAGGTCGCGACGACCGGCAAGGCGTTCCCGGATCTGCAGACCCGTTGTACCCGCTTCCCCGTCGATGAAGATCTTGGCGACCATATGTGCCTCCTCAGAAAACTGTGCGGCCCGTAGATGGGGCCAGCGCGCCCGCCCGTCAAGCACTTGCTGGTCCTGACCAATGCATGGGGCCCATGTGCCGTTCCCGGGCCGGGATTGTCTTTGCGCTTCCGGCGTGAGTAAGCTTTCGCTCGGAATTGCACATTGGGGACGAAAGATGACGCCGCACAACCATGCCAAGCCGGGTGATTATGCAGACGCCGTGCTTCTGCCGGGCGACCCGCTGCGCGCCAAATGGATCGCCGAAACCTTTTTCGAAAGCCCGCGGCTGGTAAACTCGGTTCGCAATTGCCTCGGCTATACCGGCACCTGGAAGGGCAAGCCGGTTTCCGTGCAGGCGTCGGGCATGGGCCAGCCCTCGCTCTCGATCTATGTGCATGAGCTGATCAATACCTATGGTACGAAAACGCTGATCCGCGTGGGCACCTGTGGCGGGCTCAATGCGAAGGTGAAAGTGCGCGACATCATCCTGGCGCAGGGCGCATCCACGGACTCGTCAATCGTCAAGGGAAGGTTCGGCGCCTTCAATTTTGCTCCGATTGCCGATTTTGGCCTGCTGCGTTCAGCGGCCGACAAGGCCGACGCGGGGGGGCTGCGCTACCACGCCGGCAATATGCTCTCCTCGGACATTTTTTATCACGCGAATGGGTTTGAAGGGTATGACGCCCTGCCCGCGCACGGCGTGATCGGCGTCGAGATGGAAGCGGCGGCGCTTTATACGCTGGCGGCCCGCTTTGATGTGCGGGCGCTGACCATCTGCACCATGACCGATTGTCTGATCACCAAGGAAGAGATCGACGCCGAAGCGCGGCAGAGCTCGCTGAGGGAAATGGTGGAACTGGCGCTCGATGTGGCGGTGGAGGCGTAAATGCCGGCAATTGCGGCAGTTCTGGTCGCGGGGATTGCACTTTTGCATGTCTACATCATGCTGCTCGAAATGGTCTGGTGGGATAGCCCGCGTGGGCGAAAAGCCTTTGGGCTGACACCGGAGTTTTCGAGGGCGACCAAGGCTCTGGCCGCTAATCAGGGCCTTTATAACGGGTTTCTGGCGGCCGGACTGATCTGGGGACTGGTCCATCCCGACCCGGCCTTCGGCTGGCAGGTCCAGATTTTCTTCCTCGCCTGTGTCGCCGTGGCGGGAATTTTCGGCGCCGTAACGGTGGGGCGGAAGATCCTCTTCATCCAGACTGTTCCGGCCGTGATCGCGCTGCTGGCGGTTGTGTTGGGGTGAAGCCCCCCACCTCGCCTCAACAAAGACCCCCACCTAGCCTCCCCCTGCAGGAGGGGAGGGACAGCACCGGGTTTGCGGCGGCGTCAGAGAGCCACCTATGGGCTCCTCCCCCTTTTTTCAGGGGGAGGTTGGGCGGGGGTATCTTCGCGAAAAAAGCGGAGCCTTTACTCGGCCAAGGCAGCCAGGACGCGCACCCAGGAGCGGATGCCGCGGTGGAAGCTTTCGAGGTCGTATTTCTCGTTGGGGCTGTGGATCTGGTCATCGATCTGGGCAAAGCCGATGAGCAGCGTGTCGAGCCCGAGGATGGACTTGAATTCACCCACAACCGGGATGGAACCGCCCGAACCGGTGATGACAGCCTGTTTGTTCCATTCATCCGAAAGCCCGGCGAGCGCCTTGCGCACAAACTCGCCGTCTGACGGCACGGTGATGGCGGGCGATCCGCCATGGGGCGTGTAGCTGACGGTGCAATCGGCCGGCAGGCGTGCCTCGACATGGGCGCGGAAGGCGGCGCGGATTTTGTCGGGGTTCTGGCCGGAAACGAGGCGGAAGGAAATCTTGGCGCTGGCCTTGGCCGGGATGACGGTCTTGAAGCCGTCGCCTATATAGCCGCCGCTCATGCCGTTGATTTCGCAGGTCGGACGCGCCCAGAGCGTTTCGAGCACGCTGCGGCTCTGTTCACCGGCGGGCAGAGACAGGCCGACATCGCCCAGAAATGCCTTCTCGTCGAAGCCGAGACCCGCCCACTGTGCCTTGATTTCGGGTGAGAGCTCCGCGACGTCGTCATAAAAACCGGCAATGGTCACCGAGCCGTCGGGCGCACGGAGGCTGGCGATGATCTCGGCCAGCACCTGATTGGGATTGCGTGCGGCATTGCCAAACATGCCCGAATGCAGATCCTTGTTGGCGGCAGTGATTTCGATTTCGTCGGCCACGAGGCCACGCAGCATGGTGTTGATCGAGGGCGTGCTGCGGTCCCACATGTCGGTGTCGCAGACCAGGGCCACGTCCGCCTTCAGCTCGGCAGCGTTCTCGCGCATGAAGGGCGGCAGGTTCTTGCCGCCGGATTCTTCCTCGCCCTCGAGCAGAAGCGACACGCGCAGCGGCAGCGACCCCGTGGCAGCCTTCCAGGCGCGGCAGGCTTCGATGAAGGTCAGCATCTGACCCTTGTCGTCCGAGGCACCGCGCGCCACGATGATCTTGCGGCCCTGGGCATCTTCCTTGAGCTGGGGCTCGAACGGGTCGGTGTGCCAGAGGTTCAGCGGATCGACCGGCTGGACGTCGTAATGGGCGTAGAACAGCACATGCGGACCGGGCTGCTCGGGGCCATGGGCAACGACGACCGGGTGGCCCGGCGTCGGACGGGCAGCGGCGGAAAAGCCGAGCGCATTGAGTTCACCCGTGATCCAGTCGGCGGCGCGCTGGCATTCGGCGGCGGAGGCCGGATCGGTCGATATGGACTTGATGCGCAGGAGTTCGAACAGCCGCGACAGGCTTTGCTCGAGCCCGGCATCAACCTGGGCGAGAACGGCATCAATCTGGGCGGGGTTGGGCATTTTCTAGTCCTGCGACGAATCCGGTAAGGTGCCGCACCATGACGCAGGGATAAGCGCCATGTCCACCCTTCGCAGGGGGGTGTTTATTGTCATACTAATGCGCCTATGATGAGCGCAGACAACACTTTCATGGTGCGAGGATGACGAATATGGATCGATCGAGTGGACGGGCACGACACTCGGGCGACTTGATCGCGTCGCTCTCAGGCCGCAACCCTGCCCGCAACCTGCATTCCGATGTGCTTTGGCAGCTTGGTTTCGCCATTGTCTCCGGGCGCTATGCCGAAGGCATTATCCTGCCGTCCGACGGAGAACTGCTTGAACAGTTCGGCGTGTCGCGCACGGTGCTGCGCGAGGCCCTGAAGACGCTTGCGGCCAAAGGGCTGATCGAAGCACGGGCGCGCATCGGCACGCGCGTGCTGCCGCGCAATCGCTGGAACCTCTTCGATGCCGACGTGCTGGCCTGGCATTTCGAGCTCGGCCCCGAGGTGAGCTTCCTGCGCAGCCTGGCGGAAGTGCGCATCGGCATCGAGATCGAGGCGGCGGCCCTTGCCGCGGAGAGGCGCACCGACGAGCAGGCGGCGGCCATGGTCGAGGCCGTGGCAGAGATGGAAGCATCGACAACGCCGCAGGATTTCGCCCGGCACGACCTGCAGTTTCATCGCCTCGTCGCCGAAGCCTCCGGCAATCCCTTCATGGCCTCGATCAGCGCATTGGTGGAAATGGCCCTGACGGCGGCCTTCACCATTTCCTCGCCGGTCAATGAACCGACAGCGCTGGCGCAGACGGTCACCGTTCACGGCGCCATTGCCCGGGCGATCAGCGAGGGCGATGCCAAGGGGGCACGAGACGCCATGCGGGTCGCCATTGCCGACGGTTTTGCCCGTGCGGCCGGCCGCATGGAAGAGGACAGCTAGTCGGCGAAGAACCGCTGGAGATTGTCGAGCGAGGCACGCATTCCGGCGAGATGATCGGCCTGGGAAATCCCCTCCGGCACCGCATGGGCCTCCATGGTGACTTCCGTGCCCTGCGGCACGGCCAGGAGCTTCCAGTGCATCACCATGGTGCCGGCAAAGCGGGGATCATCGGAAACGAAGTCGATGGACTGAGACACCAGCGAGCCCGGCACAAGGTCGAGAAAGCGCAGGTCCGAGATGTCCTCATTGGCCCCGCTCTTGCCGGATATGGCGGCGTCGGCATAGCGCAGCACCATGCGGCAGGTGCCGCCGGGTCGCAGGTCGAAGTGGAGGATTTCCCCGCTCATGCCGTCGGGCGGCAGCCAGTCGACGAGGGCGTCGGGGTCGGTCATGGCGGCATAGACGGCCTCGGGCGAGGCCTCGATGATGCGGCTGCAACGGTCGATGCGGGACATTTGGCGCCTCCTCCCAGGGAGGCGCCATTCTCAACTAGAGACCGGCCTTTTCCAAGGCAGGAAGCAATTGGGTGGTGATGGCCTCGGCCGTCAGCGGCCCCACATGCTTGAAGGTGATGACGCCATCGCCGTTGACCACGAAGGTTTCGGGCACGCCATAGACACCCCAGTCGATCGAGACGCGGCGGTCACGATCAGCGCCGACGGCGTCATAGGGATTGCCAAGCTCGGCGAGGAAGGCGCGGGCGTTTTCCGGGGCATCGGAATGATTGATGCCATAGAGACGCACGTTGGTCTGGGCTTTTAGCGTTTCGAGCAGCGGGTGCTCGTCGCGACAGGGAATGCACCAGCTGGCAAAGACATTGACCACCGTCGGCTCGCCCTTGAGGGCGGCAGTATCAAAGCCGGGAACATCGAGACCCTCGACCGCCGCCAGGGCAAACTCGGGCGCCTGCTTGTCGATCAGCACCGAGCGCACGAGATTGGGGTTGCGGTCCATGGAGGTGGCGAAGATCGCCACCAGCCCGACGAGCGCCAGCAAGGGCGCAAGGAACAGCGCATAGCGCATCAACGCGACCCGCCACGCTGGCTGCCGCCGAGCTCTTCAAGCCGGCGCTTGGTGCGGCGGGCATCGATCAGCGTCCAGGCGACGAGCGCCGCGAGGCCCCCGAAAACCCCGACATAAGCGCCGATGATGAATTGGGCGTGTTGGCCAAGCTCGATCATGCTGCCTCTCCCCGTGCGGCGCGGCGCTCTAGCGTGGCCACCCGACGCTTGCGCACTTCAGTGCGCATGGCGATCAGTTGCAGGGTGACGTAAAAGAAGGTGAAGGCGAAGAACATGATGAACAGCGGTGTCAGGATCGAGCCTGCAACCGTTGGGCCATCGGCGCGGAAAACGCTGGCGGGCTGGTGCAGCGTGGACCACCAGTCGACCGAGAACTTGATGATCGGCACGTTGACGGCGCCCACGAGCGTGAAAATGGCGACGACGCGGGCGGCGCGCAGCTGATCGTCAAAGGCGCGCCAGAGGGCGACGATGCCGAGATAGATGAACAGCATGACCAGCGTTGAGGTCATGCGGCCGTCCCACTCCCAGAACGTGCCCCAGGTCGGGCGGCCCCAGAGCGAGCCGGTGAACAGCGCCATGGCGGTAAACGCAGCGCCGAGCGGCGCGGCAGCCTTCATCGAGACGTCCGCCATCGGATGGCGCCAGACCAGCGTACCCAGCGCCGACACAGTCATGGCGCCATAGACGAACTGGCTGAGCCAGGCCGCGGGCACGTGCACATACATGATGCGCACGGTATCGCCCATCTGATAGTCGGCCGGCGAATTGAGGAAGGCATAATACAGCCCTGCCAGGAACAATGCGCCCGTGAGGACCGCGAGGGGCAGGATGAAGGGGCGGGACCAGATGACGAACTGGCCGGGATGGGCCAGCCGGCTCCACCAGCTTTGTTTTGGAGTTGTCTCGATGCTCATGGGCTCAGGGCTTTAATCTTCTCCCCAGTCTATCGCAAGCGCCGCCGCGAAGGGAGAGAGCGCAATTGCCATGAGACTGAGTGCCGCAAGCAGCAGCAATGCTGCCCCGGCCTGGTCGGGTCCACCCTGCGAGGAGATGGCGCCGACCCCGAAGATCAGCACCGGCACGCAGAGGGGGGCGATGAGGATGGGCGCAATCAGCCCGCCCCGCCGCGTTGCCGCGGTAATTGCGGCACCAATCGCCCCGAAAGCGGCGAGGGCGGGCGTGCCGACGAGCAGCGAAAGAATGGTGCGCGTGAGCGTCGGACCATCCATCGCAAGCAGCATGGCGAGGAAGGGCGAGGCGATGATCAGCGGCAAAGCAGCGGTCAGCCAGTGGGCGATCACTTTTGCGCCAACCATGGCCGAAAGCGGCAGATCGGCGAGCCGATAGAGCGCCAGAGTGCCGTCTTCGAGGTCGGGGCGGAACAGGCGATCGAGCCCAAGCAACATGGAAAGGAAGGCTGCGATCCAGACGATGCCGGGCGAGATACGGGCCAGCAATTCCTTGTCAGGTCCGACCGCGAAGGGAACAATGGCGCCGACGATGACGAAGAAAAGAAGAAGCGTCAGCACCTCCCCACCGCCACTGAGCGAGAGGCGGATTTCGCGCCGGAGCACTGCGGTAAAGCCGGTCATGGCGTCGCTCCCAGGGTGTAGACACTGAGGCCCGGAACATCGATGGCGTCGTGGGTGGCAATCACTGTGAGCCCGCCCGCTGCCAGATGATCGGTGAGGAGGCCGGCAAGCAGCCCCTGCCCCTGCGCATCGAGCGCGGCCGTGGGCTCATCAAGGAGCCAAACCGGACGGAGCGAGACGAGAAGCCGGGCCAGCGCCAGGCGGCGCTGCTGCCCGGCAGAGAGATAGCCGGCGTCGACGCGGGACAGCCGCCCCAGACCAACCCGTTGGAGTGCATCCTTGGGAGTAATCCCGGTGGCGCCATTGATGCCGGTCCAGAACTGCAGGGTTTCGAGCACGGTCATGCGCGGGCGAACCGCATTGCGATGGCCGCAATAATGGATCGCCGGCCCGGCTTCCTCGGCATGGCCGGTTATCGCAACCGCGCCCTCGATCGGGTCGAGCAGACCCGCAAGGGTAAGGAGCAGCGTCGATTTGCCCGCGCCGTTGGGACCGCGCAGCAGGAGCCCGCTGCCGGAGGGCACGCTCAGCGTCAGATCGCGCGCCAGAATGGTGTCACCCCGCCCGAGGCTAAGCGCCTGAGCGTCAAGGCGGAGTTCGGAAAAGACTTGCCGTTGCGTCATGGCCCCATCTCGTATTGAAGCCAAGGCTGGGCTGGCAAGGGCAATCTTCTTTCATTATAAGCCATCTAGATTGGATTCATTCCAGGAAAAGCGGCTTTTCCGGCGGCCCCATGTGGCCGGGCACCCCGCGTCCAGCAGCACATTTTTAGAGGGCGGAGCATCATGGCCTCACGAGACAGCTTCAAATCCAAGTCGACTTTGACGGTCGGCGGCAAGACCTACACCTATTATTCCCTCGCCGAAGCGGAAAAGAACGGCCTCACCGGAATTTCCAAGCTCCCTGGCTCGATGAAGGTGGTCCTGGAAAACCTGCTGCGCTTCGAGGATGATCGCACCGTCAAGAAGGAAGACATCCAGGCCATCGCCAACTGGCTGGTGACCCGCACCTCCAACCATGAAATCCAGTATCGCCCCGCCCGCGTGCTGATGCAGGATTTCACCGGCGTTCCCGCCGTTGTCGATCTGGCCGCGATGCGCGACGCCACCGCCAAGCTCGGCGCCAACCCGCAGAAGATCAACCCGCTGGTTCCTGTCGATCTCGTCATCGACCACTCGGTGATGGTCGACAGCTTCGGCACCCCGCTGTCCTTCGAGCAGAACGTCGAGCTCGAATATGAGCGCAATGTCGAGCGCTATGAATTCCTGCGCTGGGGCCAGTCGGCCTTTGACAATTTCCGCGTTGTTCCCCCCGGCACCGGCATCTGCCACCAGGTGAACCTCGAATATCTGGCCCAGACCGTCTGGACCAAGGATGAGGACGGCGAAACCGTCGCCTATCCCGACACGCTCGTCGGCACCGATTCGCACACCACCATGGTCAACGGCATGGCCGTTCTGGGCTGGGGCGTGGGCGGCATCGAAGCCGAGGCGGCCATGCTCGGCCAGCCGATCTCCATGCTGATCCCTGAAGTCGTCGGCTTCAAGCTGACCGGCAAGATCAACGAAGGCATCACCGCCACCGACCTCGTGCTGACCGTCACTGAAATGCTCCGTAAAAAGGGCGTGGTCGGCAAGTTCGTCGAATTCTACGGCCCGGGCCTCGACTATCTCAGCCTCGAAGACCAGGCGACCATCGCCAATATGGCGCCCGAATATGGCGCCACCTGCGGCTATTTCCCGGTCGATGCCGATACGCTGAAGTTCCTGGCCACCACCGGCCGCGATCCCGACCGCGTTGCGCTTGTCGAAGCCTATTCCAAGGCCCAGGACATGTTCCGCACCACCGAGACGCCCGATCCGGTGTTCACCTCGACCCTCGAGCTCGATCTCTCGACCGTCGTGCCCTCGCTCTCGGGCCCGAAGCGTCCGCAGGACCGTGTTGCGCTGAAGTCGGTGAAGACCTCCTTTGCCGAAGCCCTGCCGGAGCTGTCCGGTGGCCGCATCGAACGCACCAAGCTGCCCGCCGACAAGCAGGAAAGCCGTTTCGTGGATGAAGGCGCCACTGGCGTCGACGATATCCCCGAAGAAGCTGCTTTCCCGGTTCAGGGCACTGCCTATAACCTCACCGACGGCTCGGTCGTGATCGCCGCGATCACCTCCTGCACCAACACCTCGAACCCCTCGGTTCTGGTGGCCGCCGGTCTCGTGGCCCGCAAGGCCCGCGCCCTTGGCCTCAATTCCCAGCCCTGGGTGAAGACCTCTCTCGCCCCCGGCTCGCAGGTCGTGACCGATTACCTCACGGCCGCAGGCCTGCAGGACGATCTCGACGCGCTCGGCTTCAACCTCGTGGGTTATGGCTGCACCACCTGCATCGGCAATTCCGGCCCGCTGCCGCAGGCCATTTCCGACTGCATCAACGAAAACAAGCTCGTGGCTGCGTCGGTGCTCTCGGGCAACCGCAACTTTGAAGGCCGCGTGAACCCCGACGTGCGGGCGAACTATCTCGCCTCCCCGCCGCTGGTTGTCGCCTATGCCATCGCCGGCTCGCTCAATATCGACATCACCACCGAGCCGCTCGGCACCGGTTCGAACGGCCAGCCGGTCTATCTCAAGGACATCTGGCCCTCCAACCACGAAGTCGCCGAGATCGTGCGCGAGCACGTCAACGCCGACATGTTCCGCAAGCGCTATTCGGACGTGTTCAAGGGTGACAAGCACTGGCAGGCGATCACCGTTGAAGGCGGCGAAACCTACGGCTGGAATTCGTCCTCGACCTATGTCCAGAACCCGCCTTACTTCGAAGGCCTGACCATGGAGCCCAAGCCGGTCACCGACGTCGTCTCGGCCCGCGTGCTGGCGCTCTTCCTCGACTCGATCACCACCGACCACATTTCCCCGGCCGGTTCGTTCAAGTCGACGACCCCGGCTGGCAAGTATCTGACCGAACGCCAGGTCGCTCCGAAGGATTTCAACTCCTACGGCGCTCGCCGCGGCAGCCACGACGTCATGATGCGCGGCACCTTCGCCAATATCCGCATCAAGAACCAGATGCTCGATGGCGTTGAAGGCGGCTACACGCTCGGGCCCGATGGCTCGCAGATGGCCATCTATGATGCGGCCATGGCCTACCGTGCGCAGAACACTCCGCTGGTGATCTTTGCAGGCAAGGAATACGGCACCGGCTCGTCGCGCGACTGGGCTGCAAAGGGCACCAATTTGCTCGGCGTCAAGGCAGTCATCGCGCAGAGCTTTGAGCGTATCCACCGCTCGAACCTGGTCGGCATGGGCATCATCCCGCTGCAGTTCAAGGACGGCGAGAGCTGGCAGACGCTTGGCCTCGATGGCACGGAAACCATCGACATCGCCAATGTCGAGCAGCTGGTTCCGCGCGCTGCAGTGACCGTCAAGATCACCCGCGCCAATGGCGACGTGCTCAATGTCGAAACCCTGTGCCGCATCGATACGGCCAATGAGCTCGACTACTACCGCAACGGCGGCATCCTGCACTACGTGCTGCGCAATCTCGTCGCCGCATAAGCAGCCATTGCTGATAAAGACATTGAATGGCGGCCCTTCGGGGCCGCCATTTTTGTTTCACGCTGCCAGCGGGACGCGCGGCTTTGCGCGCATTCTCGCGGCGTCAGCGGCAGCGTCGGCCGCAGTCCTGGCCAGGAGTTTGTCGCGTTGGGCCGGTGTCGAGCCGCGCATGACGGACAGATGCGTGATCCGCACCGGCTTGAGCCCGATAAACTTGAGGATTTGGTTCGTCATCGTGCGAAAATGGGCATTGCGATAGAAGCTGGCCATGAACCAGTTCGGCGTGTCCGAGGTCACGATCAGCCGTACCGATCGCCCGGCAAGCAGGCCCAGCGGCAAGGGCCGACCGTCCTGATAGCGATAGGCCTTGCCCGATTGCAGGCCGATATCGAACAGCGCCTTGAGCTTGGCCGGCATGCTGCCCCACCAGAGGGGGTGAACGATGACGACATGATCGGCCCAGACCATAGCCTCCCAGAAGGCGAGCACGTCCCCCGCCATCTCGCTCCCACCGGGTTTGCGGGTCGTCATCTCGGGCACATTCATGTCGGCGAGTTCAAGCCGTCGGACGGTGATCCCCTTTGTTTCCAGCGTTTTGGCGTAGCGATCGGCGGCAGCTCCGCTGAAGCTCGGGGACAGGGGGTGTCCGTTGAGGACAAGGCAATTTGGCATGAAGCACTCCGAAAGTTGACCGTGGTCAATATTATTCGGCTCTACGACACTTTTTGACCTCGGTCAATTTTGTTATGATGGCTGCATGGTCCAGCGCATCAAAAACATCCAGCCCCGCTCCCTCCAGACACGGACAACAATTCTGTCAGCGGTCGAGCGGCTTTGGCAGACCCGCAGTTTCGACGCGATCACAATTGCCGAAATCGCGGCCGAAGCCGGCATAGCCAAAGGCACCGTCCTCGCCCATTTCTCGGAAAAGCTCGCGATCCTCGCCCAGTTCCTCGGCCGCGCACTCGATGAAGCGACAACCGCGCTGGAGCAGGAACCGGACTTTGCACGCGACGCCCGGAGCCTATCCAATTCGGTTCTGCCGCTGTTGGCTTATCTCCTTCGCGACAAGGCGCTTCTGCGCCTTCTCACCACCGATGGCGACGACGGACAATGTCATGACATTCTCGATCCGGCGCTCCTGCGCCTGCGCGAAGCGCTCACCAAGGGGTTCGCCGCCATGCAGATCCTCGATCCCGATCTCTGTGCGGACGTCTTCATCGCCCTAGTGGTTCAGGTGGTGGTTTCGGGCCATGTGGTCGAGGCGGAACAGGCACGGATCGAACTGGCCCGACTGGCAGCGATCCTCTATCGATAAGAATGTTCGAACTCTCACCCTATTTTGACTAGGCAGGCGCCGAGCGCCCGGCTTAAAACTTTGCCCATGTTTTCCAGACCGTCGTTTGGCCTTATTTTCGGCCTTGTCGCCAGCCTTTCCCTGACCTCTGCCAGCCATGCGGAAACCCTCCGCACCGGGGCCAGGGCCGTCGTTGAGCTGTTTACCAGCCAGGGTTGTGTGTCCTGTCCGCCCGCCGATGCGCTGCTGACCAGCCTCGCCGAGCGCGACGACGTGGTGGCGCTGGCCTATCACGTCGATTACTGGGACTATATCGGCTGGGAAGACACGTTTGGACACGAAGCCTTCTCGGACCGGCAGCGGGCCTATGCCAAGAGCTGGGGGTCCTCGCGCATCTATACCCCGCAGATGGTCGTCAATGGCGCCAAGGCAGTGGTCGGGTCGCGCCGGGGTGAAGTCCACGATGCTGTCGCGGAAGCCGCCCTGCCCCTGTCCGTCGCCCTCGAGCGCGATGGCGACATGCTCAAGGTTTCCGTGCCGGCCGATGCCGAGCTGCCCAACGCTGTCGTCTGGCTCGTGACCTATATCGACCGGGCCGAGATCAGCATCGATCGCGGCGACAATGCCGGAAAATCCATGGTCTATACGCAGGTGGTGACCGGCCGGCAGATCCTGGGGATGTGGGAGGCGCGCAGCGGCGCCGAAATGAAGCTTCCGCTTGCCGAGATGCTGGGCGCCGGCAACACCGGACTTGCCGTCGTGGTGCAGCAGGAAAGCAAGGGCCTCCCCGGCGCCATCCTCGCCGCCTCCGCCTACGAGCCATAAAAAACGCCCGCTCCTTGGGAAGGAACGGGCCTGACTGACTTCGGTCAACTCTAGAAAAAGTGGCTGGCAGCCGGGCTTCATGGTTTGGGGGCTCGATCGGCCCGGCTGCCAACCTCTGGAGGCAATGGTTGTATCCTGTCCAAGCATTGGGGCGTCTTGAGGGACGAATCATGGCTGAATTGGGATTTTTTCCGCGGCCTTGCCTTCTCCGCCAATTGCAGTGATCATGACCGGATAACCATTTCCAGCAGGGGAGAAGCGCGTGCAGGGCCGTCCGCCGAACGATAGCAATTCCGGACTGTCCCTGGTGCATGTGGGCGAGGCGCCCAGCCAGCCGTCCCGCCCGCCGCAACCCATTGTTGCCTTCGACCGCCGCGAGCTGATGCAGATCCTTTCGGTCTATGGCCGCAAGGTCAGTCGGGGAGAATGGCGCGACTACGCCATGGATTTCCTCAAGGACCGGGCGATGTTCTCGATTTATGCCCGCGTCTCCGAACGCCCCCTCTATGTGGTCGAGAAAAATCCAAAGCTGCGCAATCGGCAGGGGCAATTCATGGTGACCAACCAGGAGGGCCGCATTCTCAAGCGCGGCCACGACCTCGGCCAGGTACTGCGCGTGCTCGATCCCGACCTTGTGGTGGTTGGGTGAGCATCCTCATCCGGCCCGCGCGCGCAGCGGACGCGGCCGCTATGAGCGACGTCCTGACTGCCTCCATCACCGAACTCTGCGCCGCCGACCACGGCAACGACCCTGGCGCCATTGCAGCCTGGACCGCGAACAAGACCCCGGACGGCGTCGGCGCCATGCTCGCCAGCCCTGACACACAGGCCTATGTCGCCGAGCGGCAGGGCGGGATTGTCGGTGTCGGTGCGATCAGCCGCACGGGCATGATCACGCTCAACTATGTGTCGCCGGAAGCCCGCTATACCGGCGTGAGCAAGGCGCTGCTCTCCCGCCTCGAGAGCGAACTTCTGACGCTTGGACACAGGGAAGGTCGGCTCGAAGCGACGGCCACCGCTATTGAGTTTTATCGGCGCGCGGGCTGGATTGGGGATGGCCCCCAGGCAGAAGGCCGGCGGGTCAACGGGTTCCCGATGCGGAAATTATTCACGACAGAAGTTCGGCCTTGAACGCGGCGATCGCCCCAGCCTTGAGGCGGTTGTAGTCGGCGCGGCTCTCTGGCGCCTTGGCCATGGCGGCGGTTTTGACAGCGATATAGCGCTGACGCAGATCTTCGTCAGCACGCAGGGCATCGCGAAACGCCAGATTGGACGTCCAGCTCTCGCCGACATGGACAACTACATGGACGAGATGGGTGCGTTCCGAGAGATCGCGGCCCCGTCCGAAGATATGGTGGCCTTCTACGCCCGCATGCGCCGCATAGTCGTATCCGAGGGCAACGAGCGGACCATGGCAGCGCTGCCAGTCCTCCAGCCGGCGCACACCCACGAGAATGTCGAGGATAGGCTTGGCGCTGAGCCCCGGCACGGCGGTCGAGCCATAGTGCTCTATCGCAACGGCAAGACCTCCCAGCGCGCGGTCGAGGCGTTCGTGCTCGGCCGCAAAAGCATCGGCCCAGCGCGGGTCATATGGCACCATAATATTGCGATCATGGGCCAGACCGAGCACGGAACCCTCCCTTCAGAGCGCCATCTTCAAATGGACAATGTCATGCCAGCGGTCGAACTTGTAGCCGACTGCCTTGTAGTAGCCGACGCGCTCGAAGCCGAATTTTTCGTGGATGGCGATCGAATTTGCGGTGTCCGCAGTGATCACTGCCAACATCTGCTTGAAGCCAAAGGCCTTCGACTGGGCGAGCAGCTCTGTCAGCATGACGCGGCCCAGACCCTTCCCGGTCTCGTTGGGGTCGAGATAGATCGAGTCCTCGCAGGTGAAGCGATAGGCGGCGCGGGGGCGATAAAAGCTCGCATAGGCATAGCCAACCACCTGCCCGGCGCGCTCGGCGATGATCAACGGGTGGCCCAGCCGTGCCAGCGCTGCATATTTTTCGGCGATGGCGGTTTCGTCAGGCGCCTCGGTGTCGAAGGTGATGGCGGTGTGATCGACATAGTGCCGATAGATGCGCGTGATGGCGGGAACGTCGGACCAGGCGAAGGGACGCAGGACGGTGTCGGACATGACAGTAAACCAAAAAAAGGACCGCAGCCCTTGTAAGCTGCGGTCCCGAATTTCGTCCAACCAAATTGTTTGATCAGACCATCAGCGCTGGTGCTGCTACTCGCGGTTGCCGAAGAGGCGCAGGAGCATCATGAACAGGTTGATGAAGTCCATGTAGAGGCTCAGCGCGCCCATGATGGCGTTCTTGGCCATGACGTCGGCGCCATAGGAGGCCGAGTAGCTTTCCTTGATCTTCTGGGTGTCATAGGCGGTCAGACCGGTAAAGATCAGGACGCCAACCACCGAGATGATGAAATCCATCATGCTGGACTGCATGAAGATGTTCACGATCGAGGCAATGATGATGCCGATCAGGCCCATCATCAGGAAGTTACCCATGCCGGTCAGGTCGCGCTTGGTGGTGTAGCCGTAAAGGCTCATCGCGCCGAAGGTGGCGGCGGTGATGAAGAACACCTTGGCGATAGAGGCGCCGGTATAGACGAGGAAGATCGACGAGAGCGACACGCCCATGACGGCCGCGAACGCCCAGAAGACCGCCTGCGCCGCCGGGACGGACAGCTTGTTGATGCCGAAGCTCAGCACCAGCACGAAGGCCAGCGGCGACAGCATGAGAACCCAGGCCAGCGGGCTGGCATAGAGCAGCTCGGCATTGGCCGGGCTGGACATGGCCCACTGGCTGGTGAAGTAGGCGACGAGCCCGGTAACCACGAGGCCCAGGCCCATGTAATTGTAGACTCGCAGCATGTAGCTGCGCAGGCCCTCGTCGATGGCTACGGCCGAGCCGGCCCGCGCATTGAGGGTCTGACGGTCATATTCAGCCATTGTCGGTTTCCTTTCCCTTGGAAGACTGCGGTCTTGTCACCGCCGGGGGCAATTGGCGTTGCCACTTGTGCGCAAATATGGAGACGGAAGCCTTGAGATACAAGGCAAAATGGAACAATCCGCCAGCCGGGCTGGCCGATTGGCGCGATTATGTTAGGGTCCATGAACCGTTCCTGCCTTCCGCCAGGGAGATCTTGCCATGCCCCGGCTCTTCACAGGCCTCGAGATTCCACCCGACACCGGTTTTGCGCTGTCGCTCAAGCGCGGCGGGTTGACCGGGGCGCGATGGGTCGATCCCGAAAATTACCACGTCACCCTGCGGTTTATCGGTGATGTCGACCGCAACCAGGCCGATGACGTGGCGGACAATCTCGATCTCCTGTCGAACACCCTGCGCTTTTCGGTGCGGCTGACGCATCTCGGAATTTTTGGCGGCGACCGCCCCCGGGCGCTTTACGCAGGCATCGAGCCCAATGAGGCCCTCGCCCGGCTGCAATCGGCGCATGAACGCATGGTGCAGCGGGCAGGCCTGCCGCCTGAGGGGCGCAAGTTCGTGCCGCATGTCACCCTTGCCCATCTGAGGGGGACAAGCGCTGCGGAGGTCGCCCGCTTCATTGCCGACGCCGGGCGCTTCGAGCCGATCACATTTGCGGTATCGCGCTTCGCGCTCTTTTCCAGCAAGGACGGTGTGGGCGGGGGCCCCTATGTCGTCGAGCATGCCTATCCACTGGCAGCATGACCCAGATCACCCAAGTGTTAGGGCGGTTTTAACCCTATCACGGCAAACCGGGCCATCAGGCAGGGTTGGTGTCAAATTGCCGCCGCCTTTCCCGCGCATTTGACGCAAAAGCCGCCAATTTTGCGGGATTTGACGGCTTGGTAACCATGTCCGCGCCATCTTGAGCGGAAAGCACTCCGCGGACGGTCAGCTTTACAAGAGGATGAATTGGCAATGATGAACAAGACCGGTGGCCTCGCAATCGGGATCGCGATGGCAGCGGCCATCAGCTTTGCACCTGCCGTACAGGCACAGCAGGCAACCGAACTGGGAACGTTCAATGCATGGACGGCCTGGCAGGCCACGGATGCCAGCGGCGTCATGTGCTACATCTCGGCGCAGCCGCAGAAGTCCGAACCCGCAGGCGCCAATCGCGATCCGATCCACTTCATGATCATCCACCGCAAGGGCCTGGGGACCAAAAACGAAGTGCAGACGCTGATCGGTTATCCGTTCAACTCCAGCGCTGCCAACGCCAGCGCCGCCATTGACGGCAAGTCCTACCCGATGGTCACCGAAGGCTCCGCCGGCTGGCTGGCCTCGACCGGCGACGAGTCCGGGTTCGTCGCTGCCTTCAAGGCCGGCAGCCAGATGCTTGTCCGCGGCACCAGCCAGCGCGGCACAAACACGATCGATACCTATTCGCTCTCCGGCGCCACCGCCGCGATGAACGCCATCGACGCCGCCTGCAAGTAATTGGGGGCTTGCCCCTCGGCCCGGAACCGCCATAACTGGGCGCCGGGCCGAAAAGCCCGCGTCCGACCTCAAGAGCCCGACCTTATGATGATTTCGTCCAAGCCTTTCCTCGCCCTCGCCCTGGTGATTGCCGTGACCGTTCCGGCCCAGGCGCAGTCGGCGCGGGTGCTCGGCGATTTCCGCGACTGGTCGAGCTATGCCGCTGACGATGGCGCCAGCACGGTCTGCTTTGCCATGACCAAGCCGAAGTCCACCGAGCCGACACCGGCCGGTGCCGGCCAGGCCTATCTCTACGTCACCAATCGCCCGGGCGAAGACGTGGTCAATGAGTTCAACGTGGTCGCTGGCTATACTTTCCAGACCGGCTCGCGCGCCAGCGTCAACATCGGCGGACAGGGTTTTACCCTGTTCACGCAAGGCGATGCCGCCTGGCTCGATGACAGCGCCCAGGCCGCAAACCTCGCCGCCGCCATCCGTGCCGGCTCCTCGATGAGCGTCACCGGCACCGATGCCAATGGCACGACCATCGTGCAGAACTATTCGCTTTCCGGCGCCACCGCAGCACAGCAGGCCATCGGCGCCGAGTGCTGACACGCGGCGGCACCCCCGCCGGCGGCTCTCCTGCGGCTGACGCAAGGCACCTTCCCGACGGTGTTATTTTGCGCTTTGCCTCACCATATGCTATTGGCCGCCCACTTCCCGCATTTCCGGACACACTTGGCCTGCCATGAGCATTGCGCTGAACCTCGACCATTCGACCGCTATCCGGCCAGCCGTGGCCAGCCGGCCGTCCCTGATCGGCCTCTCCAAGCAGCAGCTCGCGGAGACCTTGACCAGCCATGACGTGGTTTCCGAGAAGGAAGGCCGCATGCGCGCCAACCAGCTCTGGAACTGGCTCTATGTGAACGGTGTCACCGATTTTGACCGCATGACCAATGTGGCCAAGCCGGTGCGCCAGAAGCTGGCCGACACTTTTGTGCTCGACCGCCCGGAAATCGTCTCCGAACAGGTATCCTCCGACGGCACCCGCAAATGGCTGTTCCGCTTCCGCGATCCGCAGAACCCGAACATGCCGGCCGTCGAGGTGGAAACCGTCTATATCCCCGAAAGCGATCGCGGCACGCTTTGCGTGTCCTCGCAGGTGGGCTGCACGCTGACCTGCTCGTTCTGCCACACCGGCACGCAAAAGCTCGTCCGCAACCTCACCGCCGGTGAAGTGCTGGGGCAGATCCTGATGGCGCGCGAGCGCCTGGGCGATTTCCCCGGTGGTTCACGTCCCGATGACGGCGGCCTTGTGCCCGGCGGCGAAAGCCGCGCCATCACCAATATCGTGATGATGGGCATGGGCGAGCCGCTCTACAATTTCGAGAACGTCAAGCAGGCGCTGCTTATCGCTTCGGCCGGCGACGGCATGTCGATCTCCAAGCGCCGCATCACGCTCTCGACCTCGGGCGTCGTGCCTTACATCGAGCGCACCGGCAGCGAAATCGACGTCATGCTCGCCATCTCGCTGCACGCGGTGCGCGACGATCTGCGCGACGTGCTGGTTCCGATCAACAAGAAGTGGCCGATCAAGGATCTGCTGGACGCGTGCCGCAATTATCCGGGCCTCTCCAATGCGCGCCGCATCACCTTTGAATATGTGATGCTTGACGGCATCAATGACAGCGACGCCGAAGCCAAGGAACTGGTGCGGCTGCTCGCGGGCATTCCGGCCAAGATCAACCTCATCCCGTTCAATCCCTGGCCTGGCTCGAATTACGGCACCTCGCCCTCGAGCCGCATCGAGCGCTTTGCCGATATCGTCAATCGCGCCGGCTATGCATCGCCCGTCCGCACCCCGCGCGGCCGCGATATCTTTGCCGCCTGCGGCCAGCTCAAGAGCGAGAGCGAACGGCTGACCAAGAAGGACCGCGATGCGCTGCTGACGCTGTAAAAGCGTCAGCACCTCAACCGTCTACTCCCCCGCGACCCAATCGACGCTCCAGCGTCCCCTGCCCTCGTCGGCCAGTACATCGGCGAGGACGGGGAGCACTGTGCGCATTTCCTCTTCGAGCACATAGGGCGGATTGACGACGATCATGCCGGTGCCATGAAGGCGGGGCGGGAATGACGGCGCGCGGATCGTCAGCTCGATGCGGAGGATCTTTCGGATCCCCGTGGCCTCAAGCGCGGCGACATAAGCGTCGACGTCCTCGGGGTCCTTGATCGGATACCAATAAGCAAAAATCCCGCCCGGCCATCGCTTGTGCGCCTTTTCGAGGCTCTGGACCATGCGGGAAAACTCGCCCTTCTCCTCGAACGGCGGATCGACCAGCACGAGGCCGCGCTTTTCCTTGGGCGGCAGATGGGTGCCCATGGCGGCCCAGGCGTTGAGATGGGTGACGCGGGTCTGGAAATCGCCGGCAAAATTCTCGCGCAGCGCCTCGACATCCTTTGGATGCAGCTCCAGCGCCATCAACCGATCCTGCTGGCGCAGCATGTGCCGGGTGATGAAGGGCGAGCCGGGATAATAGCGCAGTTCATCCGCTTCGTTCTGCGCGCGGACGGCCTCGAGATAGGGCGAGAGAAGTTCTGAAACGTTGGGCGCAAGATCGCTTTCGACCAGCCGCAAAATACCGTCCTGCCACTCGCCGGTGCGCTCAGCCTGATCCCCATAGAGATCATAAAGGCCGACCCCGGCATGGGTGTCGATGACGCGGAACGGCGCGTCCTTGCGCATGAGATAGGCAAGGATGCGGGTGAGAATGGTGTGCTTGACCACGTCGGCAAAATTGCCGGCGTGAAAGGCGTGGCGATAGTTCACTTGCGGCCCTCGGCGAAGAGAATAGTTGCCGCGAAGGTCATGAACACCGCGGCAAAGCTCCAGTTGAGGGCCTTGCCGACCCAGGCTTTTTCCCTGAGCGTCCGCGTCAGCCATTCGGCAAACAGAACAGTGGCCACGACGACCGGGATGGAGACGATGACAAACTCAATGCCGAGGAAGATCAGCTTTGCCGAGGCGGAGGGGTCATCGGCCGAGACGAACTGGGGCAGGAAGGTCACGAAAAACAGCGCCACCTTGGGATTGGTGAGATTGATGCCAAGACCGGTGAGATAGGACTGGGTCCAGCTCGGCTGCTTGCCGCCCTGTTTGTTGACCACGAGGATCCCACCGCCATCGCGGATCGCCTGGATCGCCAGCCAGACGAGATAGAGCGCGCCGACGATTTTCAGCGCCCAGAAGGCGGCCGGGGCGGCAATGATCAGCACGGAAATGCCGAAGGCGACCAGCATGGTGTGGACCGCAATGCCCGTGAGCGCACCCATGACCGTGGCAAATCCGTGGTTTCGCCCCCAATTGATCGTGCGCGAGACGAAAAGCGCCATGTCCGGTCCCGGCGTCACCGCCAGCACGAAAGCGGCGAGGGCAAAGGTGGCGATGACGGAAAAATCAGGCAGGAAGCTGGGCATTCAAAAGTCTCGCGGCAAAGGACGCAGGTCTTGCTCATAGCGCGCCAGTGCGGCCGGGACTAGGGCTCGCGATTGCGCTGGTATTGGATCATGTGCGGGAAGGCCGGTAGCCAGGCCTCGCGCCGCACCGTCCAGAGCTCGTAGGTCGGCACGAACATGTCGGGGGCGTCGAAGGCGCCAAGGCTGATCTCGATGTCGTCACCGCTGCGGGAGAATACCGGGGACCCGCAGCTTGGGCAGAAACACCGCCCTTCAAATTCCCCGACCGACCCGCTGATCGTGACCGCATCGGTGGAAAATATCGCAGAGGCATGGAACAGGGCGCCATGAAATTTGCGGCAATCGAGGCAGTGGCAGATGCCCACACGACGGGGCTCGCCCCGCGCGACGATCCGCAGCGCCCCACAGCGGCATCCGCCTTCCACCTCGCTCATGACACCCTCCTCCTCACGGCAGCGGCAGCTCGTGGCTGCGCTTGATGGTTTCCATCGGCACGTCGGTCTTGACGCTCTGCACGGACGGGATGCGCATGAGATAATCGGACTGGAAGCGCCAATAGGCATGCAGGTCCGTCGTCACCACCCGCAGGATGGCGTCGCATTCCCCGGTGGTGAGATAGCACTCCATCACCTCAGGGAATTTGCGCACCGTTTCCGCGAACTGGTTTGTGGTTTCGGCATCCTGGGTCTTGAACCAGACGCGGGCAAAAACCGTGAGACCGAGCCCAAGACGCGGCGCGTTCAGCACCGCGATATAGCGATCGATGATACCCTTTTCCTCGAGCAGCTTGACCCGCCGGAGACAGGGCGAGGGCGACAGGCCCACCGCATTGGCCAATTCAACATTGGACATGCGGCCATTGCGCTGCAACTCTCTGAGGATACGACGATCAACGGGATCAAGAACTTCTGACAGTTTGTGGCGCTCTCTTTGCAGTATTTGGCAGATTATGCCAAAGGATGCGCCATGGGCGCGACAATCGCAAGATTATTGCGTATGGACTGGATTATCCTGTCGGCATCACACCTTGGGATCTGAGCAATGGCTAAAGAGATCAAAAAAGTCGTCCTCGCCTATTCGGGCGGCCTCGACACGTCCATCATCCTGAAATGGCTGCACGAAACCTATAACTGCGAAGTGGTGACCTTCACGGCCGACCTCGGCCAGGGTGAAGAGCTCGAGCCGGCGCGCAAGAAGGCCGAAATGTTCGGCATCAAGGACATCCGTATCGAGGACCTGCGCGAAGAATTCGTGCGCGATTTCGTCTTCCCGATGTTCCGCGCCAACACGGTCTACGAAGGCCAGTATCTGCTCGGCACGTCGATCGCGCGTCCGCTCATCGCCAAGCGTCTCGTCGAGATCGCCCAGGAAACCGGCGCCGATGCCATTTCCCATGGCGCCACCGGCAAGGGCAATGACCAGGTACGCTTCGAGCTGACCGCCAATGCGCTCGACCCCTCCATCGCCGTCATCGCGCCATGGCGCGAGTGGGATCTGCGCAGCCGCACCGCTCTGCTCGAATACGCCGAAAAGAACCAGATCCCGGTTTCCAAGGACAAGCGCGGCGAGGCTCCGTTCTCGGTCGACGCCAATCTCCTGCACACCTCTTCCGAGGGCATGGTGCTGGAAGACCCCGCAGTCCCCGCGCCCGACTATATCGCGCAGCGCACTGTCGATGCGGAAAAGGCTCCCGATCAGGCCGAGATCATCACCATCGGCTTTGAAAAGGGCGACCCGGTCTCGATCAATGGCGAAAAGCTGAGCCCGGCTGAGCTGCTGACCAAGCTCAATGAGCTGGGCGGCAAGCATGGCGTTGGCCGTCTCGACCTCGTCGAAAACCGCTTCGTCGGCATGAAGTCGCGCGGTCTCTACGAAACGCCGGGTGGCACCATCATTCTCGTTGCCCACCGCGGCATCGAGTCGATCACCCTTGATCGCGGCGAAGCCCATCTCAAGGATGAGCTGATGCCGAAATATGCCGAGCTCATCTACAACGGCTTCTGGTTCTCGCCGGAGCGCGAAATGCTGCAGGCCCTGATCGACAAGAGCCAGGAATATGTGACCGGCGACGTGCAGGTGAAACTCTACAAGGGTTCCGCAACCGTCATCGCCCGCTCCTCGCCGCACAGCCTCTACTCCATGGACCTCGTGACCTTCGAAGAAGGCGCCGTGGCCTATGACCACAAGGACGCCGAGGGCTTCATCCGTCTCAATGGCCTGCGTCTCAAGACCTGGGCCGCGCGCAACAAGAAGGCGCAGGGCTGATTTTACCGCGGTTCTGGCCTTCGGGCATAAGCCGCATCGAGTTGGAGGAGGCGCTGCACATGCAGCGCCTTTTCTTTTGCACTCCGGGCCATTGTGAAGGTACCGCCAGGCGGCTAACTCTGGGCGACAGCCGCGGGAGCATGCCATGACCGGACGCATCGTCATCCTCAACGGCGCCCCTCGCTCTGGCAAGACGACGCTGGCGCGTGCGATCCAGACGCAGGTGCCCGGACGCTGGATCCATTTTGGCGTCGACGCTTTCAACGCAAGCCTGCCGCCGGCACTGATGCCCGGGATCGGTCTGCGGCCCGGCGGGGAGCGGCCGGACCTCGAAGCCAATCTGCCCGACCTGTTCACCGCGTGCTTTTCGGCCATCGCCGGCTTTGCAGCTGCCGGTTTCGATGTGGTGTCCGATCTTGGGCTTCAGAGCGACTACGTCACCCCGTTTGATCCGATGGCTTTGCTTGAGGAGACGCTGGGCCGGTTTCCTCTACTGCTCGTCGGCGTCCACTGCGATATCGACATCATCATGGCCCGCCGCAATGCCGATCCGCAGGGTGGCTTTTACGCTGCCGGACCGGGTATTCCCGCACCGGTCCAGCGATGGCAGGACGCTGTGCACAAGGGCCGGGATTACGCCCTCACACTCGACATGGGACGCCTCACGCCAGAGGATGCGGCACAGCGCCTGGCGGAGTGGCTCAGGACTGTTCCGCCCACTGCTCTGGGGTTCGCGGGGAGGCTTTAAAGGGCCCGATAATTTCACCGCTTCCCGAACTTATGAAATCGATACCATTTAACGACCTCTTAAGTGTGTCTCCTTAGGCTCCCACGCGTCCGGGAGGACAGGGGGGACGTCTGATGGGCTTGCAGGAAACCACGCAGATGGGCGACGCGGCAGAAGCACTGCTGCTCGATGCTGCGCTCGAGAATATTCCATACGGCTTTTGCGTCTGGTCGCCGCAATTCCGGCTGGTGATGTGGAACAAGCACTACCGGGAACTCTACGGCTTCAGCGAGAGCGCCCTGCGCAAGGGCATGACGCTCGAGGAAGTGGTTCAGCTCTCCCACAAGCTGGGCAATCACGCCAACCAGAGCCCGGAACTTTTTTACGAGAACTATACCAGCGAGCTGCTGTCCAATCGGGCGGGAGCCCGGGCGAAATCCCAGGAAGTGGTGCATGGCGGCCGCATCATCGAGACGGCCCATGTCTATACCGACCTGCTCGGCTGGGTGGTGACCCACGAGGATATCACCGACGAGATCGCGCAGGCGGAAATCGTTGAGAAGCGCCGGCTGGATCTCGAGCGGCAGAACCTGCGGCTCGACGCAGCCGTCAACAACATCTCCATCGGCCTCTGCATGATGGATGCGCGGGGCCGGCTGGTGATCTGCAATGAGCCCTATGCCCGCATCTATAATCTCCCGCCCGACTATCTGCGGCCCGGTACCCAGCTCGAGGACATTCTGGGCCATCTCTTCGATGTCGGCATGAGCGCCGGGGGCAACAGCGAAGACTATATAGCCTGGCGGCGCGAGGTGATCGCCCGGCGCGAATATGGCAAAAATATCCACGAGCTCAACGGCCGCATCATCATGATGCAGCACCATCCGATGAAGGATGGGGGCTGGGTTTCGACCCATGAGGACATTACCGAGCAGCGCCAGAACGAAGCGCGCATCCAGCATCTGGCACGCCACGACGCGCTGACGGACCTGCCCAACCGCATTGAATTTCTCGAGCAGATGGCCCGCACCGAAGCGGCGCTGAAGCGCGGGGAAATGGCGGCGGTGCTCTATATCGACCTCGATCACTTCAAGGCGGTCAACGATACGCTCGGACACGCCGTGGGCGACGAGGTGATCAAACAGGCGGCCGTGCGCCTCTGGGGCACGTCGCGCGAGAGCGATCTGCTGGCACGGCTTGGGGGCGACGAATTCGCCCTGCTGCTGCGCCCGGTCGAGAGCGCTGATGCGGCCGCCAAGGTGGCCGACCGCATCATCAAGACCATTTCGGCTCCGATGAACATCGGCGGGCAGCGCATCGAGATCGGCGCCAGCGTCGGCATTGCCGTCGGCCCGGGGGACGGGGTTTCCACCGACACGTTGGTCAAGAATGCCGATCTGGCGCTCTACAAGGCCAAGAGCGAGGGGCGCTCGACCTATCACTTCTTTGAAGCCGGCATGGATGCCGAGCTGCAGCAGCGCCGCGCCATCGAAGCGGGCTTGCGCATGGCGCTGGCGCAGGACGAGCTGCGCCTCGTGTTCCAGCCGCTGCTGGGGCTGGAGGAGAACCGGGTGACCTGCGTCGAGGCGCTGCTGCGCTGGGACCACGGCGGCAAGACCATATCGCCGGTGGAATTCATTCCGGTGGCCGAGGAAACCGGGCTGATCAGCTCCATCGGCCAGTGGGTGCTGCGCGAGGCCTGCAAGGCCGCCGCCGCCTGGCCCGGACTGGTGCGGGTGGCGGTCAATCTCTCGCCGGTGCAGTTCCGCCAGCGCGATCTCGTGGCCCAGGTGCGAGCCGCCCTTACCGAGGCGCAACTCGATCCCGCCCGGCTGGAGCTCGAGATCACCGAGAGCCTCCTGCTCAATGACAGCGACAGCACGCTGAGGGCGCTGCACGAGCTGCGCGCCATGGGCGTCCGCATCTCGATGGATGATTTCGGCACCGGCTATTCATCGCTCTCCTATCTGCGTGCCTTCCCCTTCGACAAGATCAAGATCGACCGCTCCTTCATGCGCGATCTGGCGAGCCGCACCGACAGCCAGGCGATCATCCAGGCGGTGATCGGGCTGGGGCGATCGCTCGGAATGTCGACCACGGCCGAGGGCATCGAGACCGAGGAACAGCTGGCCATGGTGCGCGAGCACGGCTGTTCCGAAGTGCAGGGCTACTTGTTCTCCCCGCCCCTGCCCTCTGCCGCGCTGACCAGCCTGCTGCACTCCGAAGCGGTGAAAGCCCAGGTGGCCAGCATGAAGGCATCCTGAGCCCGGCCAGCCTCAGTCCTTGCGCCGATAGGCCTGGATGACATTGCCCTTCGAGGTGATGCTGCCGCGCACGAACTCGAGGCGCATGGTGGGATCACCGGGCTCGAAGAGATGCCGCCCCGTGCCGGCCACGACCGGATGGGTGATGAGGATCAGCTCGTCCATCAGCCCGGCCATCACCAGCTGGCGCACCAGCGAGATGCTGGCCATGGTGGCGATATCGCCGCCCGACCCGGCCTTGAGCGTGCGGACAAAATCGAGGAAATCGCCCTCGATCAGCTTTGAATTGCTCCAGGTGAGCTGATCGGGCGTGAGGGTTTCGGAGGCGACATATTTCTCGACGCCGTTGATGAAGCCGGCGAAATCGAGATCCTCCCTGGCATTGGGCCAATATTGCGACCATTCCGAATAGCCAACCCGCCCCATCAGGGCCGTGTCGATCGTGGCGAGCGTCGTCGTCATCTCCGCGCCCAGCTCATCGTCAAAACTGTCAAACTGCCAGAGGTCCGGACGCTCCACCACGCCATCGAGCGAATGGAAGAGGCCTGCTGTCACCTTGCGCATGTTGTCTCCTTTGCGTGCTCGGGCCTTTTTTTCGGCCCGGATATGGCTGTGACGAGCGGGAGGAGAGAGTTTCGACATTTTCGCGGGCTTTGGATTTTGAGGCCCCCTCCTAACCTCCCCCTGGTCAGGGGGAGGGACCTATCGTGCTCGTGGAGGGTTCTCATTCTCCCCAGACGTCTCTTCTCCTCCCCTACCGGGGGGAGCCCGGGTGAGGGTCTAGCGGAAGCATGGCCACACGCCGGCGCCCTGCCCGCGTTTCCGCGTCAGGTTCTTTACGACAGCGGAACGGACCCCGAGGCGATAACGCCCCTGAGATTGGAAAAGAAACGAGACGAAACCGCCTCGGGGCGCCGAGTTTTTGGACAGCACCGGTATCGCGTCCAGTGATCGCTCGCCACTGGATCGGCCGGCGCCAGAACCCAGGTGGGGATCGGCCCACCCAATCGGCCTCCCCGCAGCCGTCCGTCTCGACTCCGTCCCGTGCGGGGAATTTTTGGATTTTAACGCGAAGGGGGACAGGCGGGGATAAGTTCTGGAACGCAGACGAGAAAAGCCCGGAGCTTTCGCCCCGGGCCTTTCTTGGTTTTGCCACCAATCCAGCCTGTTGAGGCGTGGACCACCGGGACGAGCCCGGTGGTGACGGTGGCGGGGGGCTTGAGGCCCCTCAAGATCAGTCCAGACTGTGTCTGGGCCAGACTTTGTCTGGTCAACCCCAGTGGGCCAGCACGGCGAGCAGAAGCAGCGCCACGATATTGGTGATCTTGATCATCGGGTTCACGGCCGGGCCGGCCGTGTCCTTGTAGGGGTCGCCGACGGTGTCGCCGGTGACGGACGCCTTGTGGGCGTCCGAGCCCTTGTAGTGTTTGACGCCCTGGCTGTCGGTAAAGCCGCCCTCAAAGCTCTTCTTTGCGTTGTCCCAGGCGCCGCCACCGGCGGTCATGGAAATGGCGACGAAGAGGCCTGTCACAATCACACCCATCAGCATGGCGCCGAGGGCCGAGAAGCCAGCGGCGGGGCCGGCGATCCAGGTGATGAGGAAGAAGACGACGATCGGCGACAGCACCGGCAGGAGCGACGGAACGATCATTTCCTTGATCGCCGCCTTGGTCAGCATGTCGACGGCCCGCGCGTAGTCGGGCTTGGACGTGCCGGCCATGATGCCGGGATCGGCCTTGAACTGGCGACGCACTTCCACCACCACGGACTGGGCCGCGCGACCCACGGCGGTCATCGACATACCGCCGAAGAGGAAGGGCAAGAGGCCACCAAAGAGCAGACCGACCACGACATAGGGATCGGCCAGCGAGAAGGTGAGCGTACCCATGCCCTGGAAGATCGCCGGAGCGTCGGGCAGATTGGCGAAGTAGATGAGGTCCTGCGTATAGGCCGCAAAGAGGACCAATGCGCCAAGACCGGCCGAACCAATGGCATAGCCCTTGGTAACGGCTTTCGTGGTGTTGCCAACCGCATCGAGCGCATCGGTGTTGTGACGCACCGATGCATCGAGCCCGGCCATTTCGGCAATGCCGCCGGCATTGTCGGTGACGGGACCGAAGGCGTCCAGCGCGACGATAATACCGGCCAGGGCCAGCATGGTGGCGACGGCAAAGGCAATGCCGAAGAGACCCGCCAGCGAATAGGTGACGATGATGCCGGCGATGATGACGAGGGCCGGCAGTGCCGTCGATTCCAGCGAGACGGCCAGGCCCTGGATGACATTGGTGCCATGACCGGTGACCGAAGCCTCGGCAATGGAATTGACCGGGCGGCGGTTGGTGCCGGTGTAATATTCGGTGATGACGATGATCAGCCCAGTGATGACGAGACCGACGATGCCGCAGGCAAAGAGCGCCCAGGGGGTGAAGGTCTTGTCCGAAGCTTCAATGAGAAGATTCATATCGCCGAACATCAGCCAGAGGACTGGCAGGAGGGCGACGAGCGAGAGCACGCCGGTGGCGATGACGCCCTTGTAGAGCGCGCCCATGATGTTGTTGTCGGCGCCCAGTTTGACGAAATAGGTGCCGATGATCGAGGTGACGACGCATGCCCCGCCAATGGCGAGGGGCAGCACCATGCCCTGCAGTTTTAACGCTTCAGGCAGGATGATGGCCGCCAGAACCATGGTGGCAACGATGGTGACCACATAGGTTTCAAACAGGTCTGCCGCCATGCCGGCACAGTCACCGACATTGTCACCGACGTTGTCGGCGATGGTGGCCGGGTTGCGCGGATCGTCTTCCGGAATGCCGGCTTCGACCTTGCCCACCATGTCGCCGCCGACGTCTGCACCCTTCGTGAAGATGCCGCCGCCGAGACGGGCGAAGATGGAAATCAGCGAAGCGCCGAACGAGAGCGCCACGAGGGAATCGATGACCACGCGGCTGGTAGGCGCATTGCCCATCCAGGAGAGGATCATGAAATAGAGCGTGATGCCCAGAAGGCCGAGACCTGCGACGAGCAGACCGGTGACGGCGCCCGACTTGAAGGCAAGGTCAAGACCCTTGGCCAGCGAGCCGACGGCGGCCTGGGCGACGCGCACATTGGCGCGCACGGAGACGTTCATGCCGATGAAGCCGGCAACACCCGACAGCACCGCGCCGATCAGAAAACCGATGGCGGCATGCGCACCCAGCAGAAGCCAGGCTGCGATAAGGATGACCACGCCGACAATGGCAATGGTCGTATATTGCCGTTTGAGATAGGCCGAGGCGCCTTCGCGCACGGCGGCTGAAATTTCCTGCATGCGGGGTGAGCCGGCATCGGCTGCGAGCAGCCCCTGCGTTGTCACGACGCCATAAACGATAGACAGACCGCCACACGCGACGATCAGCCAAAGTGCCAAATCCATGTAACCAGTTCCTCGAATGACAAGATTCGAGGTCCGCCCCGGTTTAAGGCCAGCTCTTATATGTCCGGTCCGCAACCGCCCTCCGGCGGACCTCCTCCCGGTGTCGAGATTAGCCGGATTATACGGTTAAGCAATTGCAAAGTGTGGCGCTTTGTCGCGCCTGTCCAGCAGGGCTCAGGCAGCAACGAGGGTGGCCAGGCCTCCGGCGATATCGACTCCATCGCCGGAAACAAGAATTGTCTTGTGGCGGGAGGTGTCGCCGGAAACCAGTGTCATGGCGGATTTGGGGAGGCGCAGCGCCTTGGCGAGAAGGGCAATGACGGCTGCATTGGCCTTGCCCTTGTCGGGCACGGCAGAGACGCGGACACGAAGGACAATCGAGGCATCGTCGCGGATCTCGACGCCATCAATGCTGTCGCGACCGGCATTGGGCGTGACGCGCAGGAAGACCAGCAGGCCCTCCGGCGTCACGCGCCAGGGTTTTGGCTCGCTAGATGCCGGCGCGGGCAACAGCGGGATAGATGTAGTAGCCGATGACCGACTGGATAAAGAAGATGATGAGGAAGGCGACCAGCGGCGAGAGGTCCATGCCGGAGAAATTGGGCATGAAACGGCGGATCGGCCGCAGCACCGGTTCGGTCAGCTGGTTGATCACCTGCCAGACCGTGGCGACGAACTGATTGCGGGTGTTGATGACGTTGAACGAGATCAGCCAGCTCATGATGATCATGATGAGCAGGACCCACCAATAGAGCTGGAGCAGGATGAGGATGATGTCGAGAACGGCGCGCATCGGCGTCTCCGCGGGAAAAAGTCCCGTTTATCTAAGGGCAGGACGGAGATAGGGCAAGCCCGGGGCCCAAAAACACCGGGACCCCGCACCGGGCAAGCGATGCGAGGTCCAAATGACTGACATCCGGTAAGCAAAACACGGGTCCGGATATACCCCTACATTGCACGAAGCGTGCCAATTCGATGGGGCCCGGAAACCGGGGCGCGGAGGTTAAGGTATTGTGAATTCGTTGCTTTTTGCGCACGTCCTGCATTGCAGAATGCGAGGCGCGTTGCAAATTGCAACGCAGGATCAGCCGATAGTCTTGATCGGCTTCCAGGTGACGAAGCGCCAGAGGTAGATGACGACGGCCAGCACGACGACGCCGGTGGAGACCGGATCGACCCAGGCCTCGACCACCGAATAGCTTTCGTGGAGGAGGAAACCGGCGGCGGTGAGAATGCCGGTCCAGACCAGCGTGCCGACGGCAGAAATGGCGAGGAACTTCCACAAGGGCATGGCGGCAAGGCCCGCGGGAACGGAAATCAGCGTGCGGATGGCGGGAATGAGGCGACCGGCGAACACGGCCAGTGGGCCATAGCGCTCGAACCAGTGCACGGCCATGTCGATATCGGCTTCACTGAGCGTGGCGATGCGCCCCAGCTTGTTGCACAGCCAGGTGAACCGGGCGAGGCCGAGAAGGCGCGCCGCGACATACCAGGCAGAGGTGCCGATCAGCGAGCCGGCGGTACCGGCCAGCAGCACGCCTATGGTGCTCAACTGCCCATTGGCCGCCACATAGCCGGCAAAGGGCATGATCAGTTCGGAGGGAATGGGGGGAAAGAGATTTTCCGCCACCATGAGGAGGAAGATGCCGAGATAGCCCCAATCGGTGATGAAGCCGATGATGAACTCGCTCATGAAAGTCCTCCCTCACGGAGACCGGACGAGCCCTCCCCCCGTAGGGGAAGGGCCCGGATCAGGGATAGGGATCAGGACGCCTTGGCAGCGCGGCTCATGCGCTTGCGATCATTGGGGTCGAGCCACATCTTGCGCAGGCGGATCGACTTGGGGGTCACTTCCACATACTCGTCGTCGGCGATGTAGCCGAGGCTCTGTTCCAGCGTCAGCTTCTTGGGCGTGGTCAGGCGCACCGCTTCGTCCTTGGACGTGGTGCGGATGTTGGTGAGCTGCTTGCCCTTGAGCGCGTTGACCTCGAGGTCGTTCTCGCGGGAGTGCTCGCCGATGATCATGCCTTCATAGATGTCGACGCCAGCGTCGATCATGATC
>JADGNE010000010.1 GCA_015234425.1 Devosia sp. | reverse complement strand
CGCCCTAGCCGCCGCAAGGATATGGATGCCACACTTTGTCAACAGAGCCTAGGTCTGGACTGTGCAGCTGCGCGAAGTGGGCTGCGTACGACATCCCAGCTGCAGTGCGACTTCCAAATTGCCGAAACCGAAATCGGAGAGGCGGACGCGGAAGGCACCTGAATAAACTGGAAACGAACCTCGAATGCGTACGCATGAACGCGCGCGCATTCATTCGCCTCCAGAACCTGAGGCCAATGCGTTAACATTGCTCGATGGCTGAGCAGCGACATTTTGATTTTTTTTTTTTGAAGAAATTGGCTGGGGAACCTGGATTCGCAGCAAGACTAAATGTTGCCCGAAAGACGCCGAAAACCGGGGTTTTTGGGCGGCCAACAGGGGCAGTGGACCACGCTGGTGGCCAATGGTCAAGCTGACCACCATAGGGTAACGGCTGAGCCCATCTGAGAATAGTGCCGCATCCAGTCGTTATGCATCCAAGCGCCCAGGGACACGCAACACCAACTCGGCAGCAATGTAAGATATGGGGCGTTGATCAACCCGTCCTGACCTTCCCTGTTTTGCAGAGGGCCTGACGAACAACACGTTTAAGGCAGCTGCATGGGTGGGTCGAGGCATGAGGCGCGAATGGAGCACCCGTACTCGCTATTCCTAGGTCGGGTCAAAATTCATGGCTGTCGTTGCATCCCTACATTGTTCATGACAGCGAAAGTGCTCCTTTGAATGAATACAATTGGGGCAAATAATTTAAGCTTCGGTCGATCTTGGCGCCATAGGGTGAAATGGGGGCTACGGAGATCAAGATGAAATACAGACAAATCCGCTCCCACCTCCAGGACGCCAAGTGCCTTTTGGATGACGGTGACGAGGTCGATCGACACCTTGCCCTTGTCTTGGATCATATCGCCGAAACGGTGCTGCGCATTGAGCACCTGTCCAACGAGTCCGGCAACGTATTCAGTTTCTCGGCGCACGTTCGGAATCACCCGTCAAAAGTGAGGCTCAATATGAGATCTCAAAATACGGGTGACTCCAAAAAGTGATCGTGCCGCGGCGAGTAATTAAGGAATTTCGAGGTTACATTCGTCGAACTCAAGTTCCCTTGGCAGCGATTACTCATGAGTGTCAGTCAGCTTTTTGAAACGCTCACCCTAGCAGTGCCGGGTCTAGTTTGGGTTTCCGATGCTCAGGGCCACGTGGAGTTCAACAACGCGCAGTGGTCTGAGTTCACCGGCTTACCGCAAGAGAAAGGCCTGGGCTTGGGTTGGCTCGACAGCATTCACCCGGCTGACGCTGCCGCCTTTCGGGCGCAGCTGCCCATGCTTCCGGATGCCTTCGAGAATGTTCAAGCGGAAATGCGCGTTCGACGGTACGACGGCGTGTATCACCGTCACCTCTTGAATGTTCGTCATGTCGGCGATGGAAAGTGGGTGGGCTGCGCGATCGATGCGCATGAATGGCTGACGGCGGAATTAAGGGATGCGACCCAAGGCAATATCCTCGAAATGGTCATTGGGGGTGTCGCGCTTCCGCACCTGCTTGCAGAGCTATGCAAAGCTGCGGAGCGTCAGGTACCGGGTGCCACCTGCAGTATCCTGCTGGTTGACGCAGTCGGCGGACGCTTTACCGCAGGTTTTGCACCCAACTTGCCGAACGGATTGATGGCTGCGGTCCCGAATATAAAAATTGCGACCGGGGTGGGTTCCTGTGGCACCGCGGCCTTTGAAAAACGCGACGTGATCAGCACAGATATTGGCAGCGATCCGCTCTGGGACAGCTGGCGGCAGTTGGTCTTGCCTTTGGGTTTTCAAGCTTGTTGGTCTAAGCCGGTTTTCGCTGCCAATGGCGATGTCATTGCTTCTTTTGGGTTCTATTTTCGCGATAAGCGAGGCCCCAGCCCTGCAGAGCTTCAAGAGTTAACACGTCTTCGCGGACTGGCCTCTCTGGCAATCGAGCGCGCCCGTATGTTTGAAGCTTTGCGAGAAAGCGAAGAACACTATCGCTATACCGTCGAGCAGAACCCGCAGATACCGTGGACCGCTGACCCGCGGGGACAAATCCTTAGCGTGTCATCACGTTGGGCAGAGATGACGGGCATTTCTCAGACTGATGCTTTAGGAAACGGATGGCTTCAGGCGCTCCACCCCGACGATGTCGCGCCAACTGTTGAAAAGTGGGCGGAAGGACAGGCGAGCGGGGAACCCGTGGACTTCACCTATCGAATCCGCCTCAGCACAGGCCAATATCGGTGGGCACGGGCGAGAGCAACTGCACGCCGAAATGAGCTTGGTACGATCATTAAGTGGTACGGCACTGTCGAAGATATCCATGAACACCATCTCGCCGCAGAAAAGCTTAGACGTCAGGTCTATGAAGATGAACTGACGGGCTTGCCGAACCGGCGTCGTTTTGTCGAGGAGCTGAGACGCCGCCTTGCCTCGACACATGATCCCATTGGCTTGATGGTCCTGGACATGGACGACTTCAAACTCGTCAATGATCGGTATGGGCACCTCACTGGCGATGCTGTACTGCGCTTGTTCGCGCGGTATCTTCAGCGCATCGTGGAGCCTAATGAGTTTGTGGCAAGGTTGAGTGGCGATGAGTTTGCCATCATCTGCCGTCATATCTCTGATGATGTCTGTCTGGTCGAGCGCGCGCAGTCCATCGAAGCCAAGCTCGAGGCATCCCTCAAGGGCATCAAGAAGGCGCGGTCATTGCGGCCGAGCATAGGCTGCGCGGTGGGTCAGCGTGGAGAAAACCCCGATGAAGTCTTCAAGCGCGCCGATCTCGCTCTTTACGCAGCCAAATCCGCGGGGAAAGGCACTGTTCAGCTGTTCAACCCTGCTATCCGAAACGCGGCATCGAAACGCAGTCGAGCTTTGGAGCTCGCAAGAACCGCTTTGCGGGAAGACTGGATCGAACCCTACTATCAGCCCATACTTAGCCTCAACCATCATTGCCTGCGGGGCTTTGAGGCGCTGCTGCGCATCAATCACCCTGAAGAAGGCCTTCTATCCCCAAGCGTTATTGACGATGCCTTCGATGACCCCCGTTTGGCAGACAGCACAGGTCTCCGAATGGCTCAAGTGGTCATTGAAAACTTGGGGCTCTGTGCTGCCGAAGGCCTTGCCTTCGGGCAAGTTTCTATAAATTTGGCGACAGAGAACATCGTCAATGCAGCCTTCGTGACCAGTGTTCTCGGCATGCTTGATCAAAAAGGCTTGCCCCACAGCGCTATCAAGCTTGAAATCACCGAGCGCGTTCTGATGGCTGAGGTTGGTGAATCAGTTGTCGAAAATCTCGCACGACTGCGGGAAAGCGGCGTGGGCATCTCCTTGGACGACTTCGGCACCGGGTATGCCTCTCTGATTCACCTGCAGTCTCTTCCAGTGGATGAAATAAAGATCGACCGGTCGTTTGTGTACGGGCTTGGAACAAACAATAATAAAGGCGAAATTGTCAGGGCAATGCTTGGGCTGGCTAAGGCGCTCAATCTCACCACAGTTGCCGAAGGCATCGAGGCGGATGCGGAAGCACGCGTGCTGAGGGAGTGGGGCTGCGACTACGGGCAGGGCTATTTGTTCGGGAAGCCTATGAGCTTTGAAGCGGCCAGTGAGTACGCCCTAAAAAGAGCAACTAATATAGTTGTCGATAACTCCTATCGTAGATCGGGGCGCTGAAAGCTGCACGGAAAGTTGAGGGACGCTATGGTCGTTTTGGGGGAATATGAGTGGTGGAGGCAATGACAAAAGTAGCCGCCACTGCAGAGGATGCTGGAACTTTTTTGTTCGGCCGAAGCTATAATATGTTACGCAAGATCGTCGATCGCGCTGCCATAGGTATGGCCGTGACGGGTATGGACGGGGTCGTGGTCTATACTAACAGCGCATTCGAGCGCGAGTTCGCGCTCGACCGTTCAACTTCAGCCTCCATACTTCATGGGTTCTTCGATCCTCGGGATCTAGACGTAATTTCGGCGCTCTCGAACGTCTTCGCGGGTCGGAATGAAGGTTACGATGGCGAACACCTGTGCCGGGGGCACGGTGGTAAGATGATTTGGGCACTGATAGCGGTGTCAGTGCTAAAATCTGACACCACGGGCGAGCCTATCTATGTAATAGTCCAGGTCGGCAGCATTGACCGTCGCAAGCAAGTGGAAAGTGCGCTTGCCGAAAGCGAGAGTCGCTGGCATTTCGCTCTTGAGGCTGCCAGGCAGGGGGTCTGGGATCACAACGCCCGAACCGGACGCATGTTCTACTCACCGATGTGGCGCATCATGCGCGGTATCCCACACGATGAGGCAGTCGATGATGATCAGGAAGCTTGGCTGGAGCGCGTTCATCCCGACGATCGTGACCGCATTAGGCCGAACGTTTCCCGTCAAAACAAGGGGGAGCAGGGGTACGACATTCTGGAATATCGTGAGCGTCATCGTGACGGGCACTACATTTGGATTCTCAGTCGCGGCAAACCTGTGGAGTGGGATGAGAATGGTAATGTCTTGCGCACGGTTGGAACCGATACAGACATAACTCATCTCAAGAAGATCGAAGCTCGGCTGGCGCACGCTGCGTCTCATGACAGTTTGACCCAGCTTTTCAACAGACCAGCGTTCCAGACTTCCGTCGAGACGGCCCTCGCCGGTCTCGCGAGTAGCTATTTGGTCTTTCTTGATCTCGACCACTTCAAGCCGATCAACGATGCCCTAGGTCACGCGGCAGGGGATAACGTGCTGGTCGAAGTTGGTCGTGTTCTGCGTCATTACATCCTGCCGACCGACGCGGCTGCCCGTATTGGTGGCGATGAATTCGCGGTTCTTCTCAACCATACTGATAAGACTAAGGTCTATGAGATCGCTAAGACCGTTTCCGAAGCGATCCGCTCCATCACAGTCGGTCAGGTACCGGCCGGTGATTTGCCAACATTTGGTGTCAGCGTCGGTATCGTCGGCCTTTCGTCCGAAATGGATTTCGGCACCGCCCTAGCCCGCGCTGATGCCGCGTGTTATGCGGCCAAGAGAGCCGGACGCGGTCGCATTGTCATGCTAGATTGAGTAATAAATCTACCATATGCTGCGGTGGCTTTCAGTGACCTAACCTTGTCTGCGGCCGGCCACTGCCAGCGCGCCGTCAAGAGGAATCAACCGCTTGCCGCAAACACTGCACGACCGGCTCGACGCAGCCCTGCTGATCATCGCCCTTACTGGGTTGGCCAGCGGATTGGCACTGATGCTGGCGGGGCAGGCTCAACTGGCCGCTCTGGCGTGGTCTGCCGGCGTACTCCCTATCCTCGCCGCACTACTGGCGGAAATTGTGCGGAGCCTTGCCAAGGGCGAGGTCGGTCTGGACATCGTGGCCGCTCTATCGATGTCCGCTGCCTTGCTCTTCGGCGAAACACTGGCAGCCGCCGTTGTTGCCTTGATGTATTCCGGCGGGACTTTCCTTGAGAGTTTCGCCGAAGGCCGCGCCCGCCGGGAGATGACCGATCTGCTCTCGCGGGTCCCGCGCACAGCGACCCGGCATCGTGCTGGCGCGCTCGAAGAGGTAGTGCTGGACGACATAACGCCCAACGATCTGCTGCTGATCCGGCAGGGAGACGTGGCGCCGGTCGATGGAATAGTCGAGAGCCAGAGGGCCTTACTGGACCAGTCGGCACTGACGGGTGAATCCATGCCAGTGCGCCTGGGCGACGGTGGGGAGGTCATGAGCGGCTCAACGAACATTGGCGAAGCCTTTGACCTGCGCGTCACGCGGCGCGCTTCGGAAAGCACTTATGCAGGTATTATCCGGCTGGTCGAGGCAGCACAAACCTCAAAAGCGCCGATGGCGCGACTGGCGGACCGTTACTCGTTGCTTTTCCTCGCTGTCACGGTCGTCATTGCCACGGCTGCATGGTGGTCGAGCGGCGATCCGATCCGCGCTGTGGCCGTTCTGGTGGTGGCAACCCCCTGTCCGCTTATCCTGGCCGTCCCGGTGGCCTTGGCCGCGGGCATGTCTCGCGCCGCACATTATGGCGTGCTGATCAAGGGGGCAAAACCGCTCGAAGCCCTGGCGCTCATTAAGGTCCTGGTACTGGACAAGACGGGCACGCTGACCGACGGGCGTCCCCAGATCGTCTCCATTGAGCCGCTACAGGCGATGTTGGACGATGAGGTGCTCTGTCTGGCCGCCTCGCTCGAACAGGCTTCCAAGCATCCGATGGCGCGGGCGATTGTCAGCGCCGCCCGCGCACGCGGCGCTGCTCTGCAAGTTCCCCAGCAGGTCATGGAGGTCCCTGGTGAAGGTTTGGTCGGGATGGTTGGCTCCCGCCAGGTGATCGCGGGCAGCGCAGTATTTGTCGCATCGCATATCGGAACCCTCCCACCCGAAAGCCAGATCATGGCGGTAGGCTCGGCCCTCGTGGCGGTGGCCATCGACGGTCAGCTGGCCGGGCATATCGTCATGGCCGATGCCCTGCGGGCTGGAACGCCGGGCCTGTTGGCGGGGCTGCGTGGCGTGGGAATTAGTCGTATCGTGCTGGCAACCGGCGATCGGCAGGCGGTGGCAGAAGCGGTCACCCAGGGCCTGGAGCTCGATGCCATCCACGCCGAGCTGACGCCAGACCAGAAGGTGGCGCTGGTGCTGGCGGAGCGTGAGCGTGGCCCCATTATGATGGTCGGCGACGGGGTCAACGATGCGCCGGCTCTCGCTGCCGCCGATGTGGGGGTGGCCATGGGTGCGCGCGGGGCGGCTGCATCGGCGGAAGCGGCCGATGTCGTGCTGTTGGTCGATCATCTTAATCGCCTGCTGCCCGGCGTCGAAATCGCGCAGGGCGCGCGCCGGATTGCGCTGGAGAGCGTCGTGGCCGGCATTGGCCTGTCGGTGCTGGGGATGATTGCCGCCGCCTTTGGCTATCTGACGCCGGTGCAGGGGGCATTGCTGCAGGAAGCAATCGACGTGGCGGTTATTTTGAATGCGTTGCGGGCGCTGCGTATAACGCCCCGGTCATCCGCCTTGCCAATAGGAGAACCCAGAACATGAGATTGTTGTTGCGCGCCATGCTGCCCGTGCTTGTGGCCATGGGCAGTTTCGCCGTCGCGGGCCCAGGCGCCGCGCAGCCATATGATCCCGTGGAAATGGGACAGGAGCTGGTGGGCATGTACTGCGCGGACTGCCATGCCATCGCGGCCACCGGCCAGAGCCCGTTTCCGCCCGCGCCGCCGTTTCGGGAACTGCAGCTGCGCTATGATGTGGAATTGCTGAGCGAGGCGCTGGTCGAAGGCCTGACGGCCCATCCGGACATGCCTGAATTCGAATTCGACCCCGAGCAGGCCGCCGCAATCATCGCCTATCTCAAGTCGTTCGAACCCTAAGGGCAGCGTCTGCCCTTGTTTTCAGACCAGTAGCTGCAGCATGCCGTACCAGTTCTTTAGCGAGGAGAAGCCGATGTATACCCATATTTTGATCGCCACCGATGGTTCCGAACTGGCCGAGAAGGGCCTTGAACAGGGCCTGGCCCTGGCCAAGCCGCTCAATGCCAAAGTCACGGTGCTGTCCGTTTCAGAACCGCTGCGCCAGGACATGGCGAGTGCAGCGCGCATGGGCGGCATCGATGATCCCGTCACCCGCTATGACCAGCAGATAGAAGCGATCATGAAGGATCGGTTTGCCTCCATCGCGCAACGCGGCTCCGAATATGGCATTGCGGCCGAGCTTGCCCATGAGATCGACATCTC
>JADGNE010000009.1 GCA_015234425.1 Devosia sp. | reverse complement strand
CTCATCCGTGAGCATAGGCGACCCTGATACCTGCGGTCCTCACCGGATGCTTACACTCCAAGTCGCGCTATAGTCACGGCATTCGGTTAATTAGCCGTTAAGGTTTACCATTCGTTAGAATTCGCTTGAGGCGAGTTTCGCGCACAGTCGTATCCCATCCTTCGTCATTGCCCGACTTGTTCGGGCAATCCAGTTTGGCAGCGCGTGGATCACCGGGACTTGCCGGGTGATGACGGCCTGGATGTGCAGTGCCGGAAAGACCCCCTCCTAGCCTCCCCCTGGTAGGGGGGAGGGACAGGCCGGTGGGTGGGGATGCAGCGCGTGGGCTCAGAGGGTGATGAGCCACGGAATAACTCCTCCCCCTCTGGTAGGGGGAGGTTGGGTGGGGGTGCTCTTGGGGACCGGCTAGTCTTCCACCCGCAAGGCGCTCTTGCCGCTGGTAAAATCATTGACCAACTGAGCCAGCATTCTTGTGTCTGAAGTGGGAAAGCGCAGGGTGAGGGTTGCGCCGGTGTCGGTGAAATCCTGGGACAGGACCTCGAGACCCGGGATGATGCCGAGGCGCGCCTGAAGGCGTGAAAGATCGGAGAAGAGGCAGTCGAGCTGGCCGGTGGTTTTGTCGATCAGCGGGGATTTTTCGGCCGCGCGAACACACAGGGCCGCGGTGCCGCCATAGGCGCGGATGAGGCCGCCGCTGCCCAGCAAAATGCCGCCGAACCAGCGGGTGATCATGATGATGGTGCGGTCGAGCGCCTGGCCATCAAGGGCGGCAAGGATGGGCTTGCCGGCGGTGCCGCTCGGCTCGCCATCGTCGCTGAAGCGATAGGATTGGCCGATGCGCCAGGCCCAGCAATTGTGATTGGCGGCGGGATCGGATTTTTGCGCGAGAAAAGACTTTGCATCCGCCTCGCTGTCGATCGGCGCGGCAAAGGCGATGAACTTGCTTTTCTTGATCTCCTGGCGCGCCTCGGCCGGGGCGAGAAGGGTGAATTTTCCGCTCATGGTGGCGCTTATAGCAGGGGTGGCGGCGGAAAATAGGGGCGACGCCGGCAGAGACGCCGGGGTGACGCCATCGCCAGATGCCGATAGACTGTTCCGAGCGGCGCCTTGGTGGAGGGGGCCGTCAGGATTTCAGATAAGCTATTGCAGATGAGGAGGATTTCATGACGAGAACAGCGCTCGCCCTTGGGCTGACGGCGGTTTTGATGGCCAGCACCGGCGCGGTTTCGGCCGCAGAGGCCTGGCGCACGTCCGGGTTTGACGTGCCCGAATCGGTGGTGTTTGACGCCGACAATTCCCGGCTGATCGTCTCCAATATCGTGGGCGAGGCCACCGAGGCCGATGGCAATGGCACGCTCAGCCTCGTCTCGCTCGATGGCGAGATCATCGATGCCGCCTGGGTCACCGGGCTCGATGCGCCCAAGGGCTCGGCCATTGCCGGCGGCAAGCTCTATGTGGCCGACCTCACCAATCTGCGCATTGTCGACCTCGCCTCGGGCGAAGTGGAGACGCTGGCGATCGAAGGCGCGACTTTCCTCAATGACGTGACCGCGGACAGCCAAGGCACGATCTATGTGACCGACACTTTTGCAAACCGCATCTATGCAGTGGCGGGCAATGAGGCGGCGCTGTTCGTCGAGGACGCGGCGCTGGGCAGCCCCAATGGCATTCTAGCCGATGGCGACAGCCTGCTTGTTGCCAGCTTCGGGACCCTGGCCGCAAAGCCGGAAGACATGGTGCCGGGCGGGCTGGTGCGCATCGATATCGCCACCAAGGCGGTGTCGGCGGTCGAAGGCGCGGACAAGATCGGCTTTCTCGATGGCATCGTCAGGATCGGCGACGCCTATGTGGTGTCGGACTTTTTCGGCGGCACGATTTATAGCGTGACGCCGGGCAGCGCGCCGGAGACAGTGGCGACGCTCGCCATGGGCGCCGCCGATATCGGCAGCGACGGAGAGGCGATCTTCGTGCCGATGATGATGGAAGGCGAGCTGGTCAAGCTGACGCTGGAATAAGATATGGGGGCGAAAGCCCCCATTTTTTTGTCGTCAGTCGAGTGTGATTGCCCGTCTGGTCCGGGTGCCCGCTGCCGTTGGCAGCGACCCGGCGACTAGCCTGCCGTCGCGCCACTGGCGCGCCGGCTTCGCCAAAGGCGAACCGGCCTATTCGTCACCCATCTTGAGGGCCTTGATAAAGGCTTCCTGCGGGATGTTGACGTTGCCGTATTGGCGCATCTTGGCCTTGCCCTTTTTCTGCTTGTCCAGGAGCTTGCGCTTGCGGGTGGCGTCGCCGCCGTAGCATTTTGCGGTCACGTCCTTGCGCATGGCGCGGACGGTTTCGCGGGCAATGACCTTGCCGCCAATGGCCGCCTGGATCGGGATGACGAAGAGGTGCTGCGGGATCAGCTCCTTGAGCTTTTCGCACATCTGACGGCCGCGCGATTCGGCGACCGACCGGTGGACCAGCATGGACAGCGCATCGACCGGCTCGGAATTGACGAGGATCGAGAGCTTGACGAGGTCACCCTCGCGGTGCGTGTCGAGGTGGTAGTCAAAGCTGGCATAGCCCTTCGAGATCGACTTGAGGCGATCATAGAAGTCGAACACCACTTCGTTGAGCGGCAGGTCGTATTCGACCATGGCGCGCGAGCCGACGTAGCTGAGATTGGTCTGGATGCCGCGACGGTCCTGGCAGAGCTTCAGGATCGAGCCGAGATATTCGTCCGGGGTGAGAATGGTCGCCTTGATCCACGGCTCGCGGATCTCGGTGATCTTCATCACGTCCGGCATGTCGGCCGGATTGTGGAGGAGCATAGAGGTGCCGTCGGTCAGCTCGAGCTCATAGACCACGGACGGAGCGGTGGCGATGAGATCGAGATCGAACTCGCGGGCGAGACGCTCCTGGATGATTTCGAGGTGCAGCAGGCCAAGGAAGCCGCAGCGGAAACCGAAGCCGAGCGCTGCCGAGGTTTCCATTTCGAACGAGAAGGACGCGTCGTTGAGGCGCAGCTTGCCCATGGCAGAGCGCAGCTCGTCAAAATCCGAAGCGTCGACCGGGAAGAGGCCGCAGAACACCACCGGCTGGGCCGGGCGGAAGTCGGGCAGCGGCTCGGCCGTGGGCTTCTTGTCGTCGGTGATGGTGTCACCGACATTGGTATCGGCCACTTCCTTGATCGAAGCGGTAAAGACGCCAAGCTCGCCCGGGGTCAGTTCCTTGACTTCGACCAATTTGGGCGTGTTGACGCCGACGCGGTCGAGTTCATAGACGGCGCCGGAGGCCATCATGCGAATGCGCTGGCCCTTTTTCATCACGCCATCGACGATGCGCACGAGAACGACGACGCCGAGATAGGTGTCGTACCAAGAGTCAACGAGCAGCGCCTTGAGCGGGGCGTTGATGTCGCCCTTCGGGGCGGGCAGGCGGGTGACGATGGCTTCGAGCACGCCCTCGATATTGAGGCCGGTCTTGGCTGAAATTTCGATCGCGTCGGACGCGTCGATGCCGATCACATCTTCGATCTGGGTTTTGACGCGCGGGATGTCCGCTGCGGGCAGATCGACCTTGTTGAGGACCGGCACGATTTCGTGATTGGCCTCGAGCGCGTGGTAGACGTTGGCGAGCGTCTGCGCTTCCACGCCCTGGGAGGCGTCGACGACCAGCAGCGAGCCTTCAACGGCCGACATCGAGCGGGAGACTTCATAGGCGAAGTCGACGTGTCCGGGCGTGTCGATGAGGTTGAGGATATAGGTCTCGCCGTCATTGGCCTTGTAGGTCAGACGGACCGTCTGGGCCTTGATGGTGATGCCGCGCTCGCGCTCGATCTCCATATTGTCGAGCACCTGCTCCTTCATCTCGCGCAGGTCTAGCCCGCCCGTCGCCTGGATGAGGCGATCGGCCAGTGTGGACTTGCCATGGTCGATGTGGGCGACGATGGAGAAATTGCGAATATGGGAAAGCGGCGTTGTCATAAGCGCGCTGATAGCAGAAGCCGAACAAGCCGCAAAGATGGTTTCCGCGCGGTAAATGGGATCGCGATGCTGTGATTGCGCGTTGTTCGTATATGCGCACCGCAATTGCCACACTCGCCGTACTCGCCTGCCTCGGCATTCCAGCCGCGGCGCAGGATTTTTTAAAGCCGCTCGAAGAGCTGGTGGAAGAGCTGGTCCCCAGGCGGACGCAGGCGCCGCGTCCGGCGCCGACTGCGCCTGAACCGGCCCCAGCGCCAGCGCCTGTGGCAGAAGAGAAGATTGAGGACGCAGCGCCGCTGCCGCCGATTCCCCGGCCACGACCAGAAGCGCTCGATGATGAACCGGAGGCCGAGCCCGAGGTTGAGGCGCCCGCAGAGGCAGATGAGACCGCGCCGGAAAGTGGTGCCGAGCCGCTGCCGGAGACGCCGGCAAAAACCCCTGCTGCACCGCCCGATGATCAGACTGCCTGCCCGGCGCTGTTGAGCGGGGCCGTGGTAGGAGAGATGCTGGAGCCCATCGCCGAGGGGATTTGCGGGGAACGCTCACCGCTCTCGGTGAGCGCGGTGAACGTCAATGGACGCCAGATCGGCTTTTCCTCGCCGGCAACGACCAATTGCCAGATGGCGGGGGCGCTGGCCGATTGGGTGGGTGACGTCGATGCCTATGCCAATGCGGCGCTCGACAGCCCGATCGCAACGCTCGTGACCGGCACTTCAATGATGTGCCGGGGCCGCAATGGCAATGCGGAGGCAGACACGTCCGAACATGGCTTTGCCAATGCGCTCGATGTGGTGGGGTTCGAGCTGCTTGATGGTCGGACGATAAATGTCGAGGCTGATTGGCTGCCAGCGTCAGCGCCAGAGGGGCGTATGCTGCGGCAGGCACATGGCGACGCCTGCGGGCGTTTTACCACCGTGCTGGGGCCGGAAGCGAATGCGAGCCACGAGGATCATTTTCACCTCGATCTTGGCTGCCACGGAAAAACCTGCACGGCGCAGATTTGTGAGTGATTTTTGCTCTTTGGAGTGGGTGTTCTTGTTTCGCAAGCGGACCCTATCTCCGCCGTCATTGCCGGGCTTGTCCCGGCAATTCAGTCTTTGAGGCATGGACCACCGGGACAGGCCCGGTGGTGACGATGGGGAGGGGGCGGTTGTTTTGTACAGGGTCCTGAGGCGCGAAACGCGACGCAATAGCTCGCCCACCCCTTAGCCGCCGTTATAAATGGCGATGACGGCGTCGGCCTGCTGACGGTCTGCGCTGGCTTCGCTGCAATCCACACCGGTCTTTTCGACATCGGCGCGCACCACTTCATAGGCTTTGGTGCCGGTGGCTTCGTCCATGGAAAGCGAGGCCTCCATCTGCCGGCGATGGGCGCTCATGCCCGTGCGGGCCGGCTCGGGGATGTCGATGGCGCAAATTTCGAGCGTTGCCAGCGTGGCGTAGAGCCCGGTCAGGATCTGCGCCGATCTGGGCAGCTGATTGACGGCGGCAGCAGGATCGATGGTGATCTGGGGGGCTGCGGCTGGCGCTGCATCCTGCGCAAAGGCAGGCGGGAGGCTGGCGGCCACAACAAACGCGGCGAGGGCAAGACGGGGCATTGCAAATCCTGAACTGATCTGGAAATTTCCCCCAATCAAGCCTGCGAATATGGCCTCAGCACGGCGCCTGTGTGCGGCCCGGGTGGTGGGCTGGCAAATCCGACCAGTCGTGAAGAGTCATCGCGTCAGTGTCTGCAGTGCGCGGGGAAAGCGGCGTTGCGCCATTGCCCGGCGCATTAAGCCAGGCCAGCGCGCGACGCCAGATGTGGCGTAGCGTGAACATTAATTCTCTCCAGATGTGAGGGTTTGTGAAGCTATGACGGCATAATGCGCCCGAACCTCTAGCCGCCGCAATGGACAAGCTCTGGGCTTGGGTTTAGAAAAACTATATGGGCAATCGCTTCTCTATTCCGCTTAACGCACTGCGGGCAATCGAACTTGTGGCGCGCCATGGAGCACTGGCCCCGGCCGCCGAGGAGCTGGGCGTCACCACCGGTGCGGTCAGCCAGCATTTGCGGCGGGCCGAGGAGAGGCTGGGGGTGGAGCTTTTCGCCCGCACCGCCCAGGGCTTGCGCCCACTGCCGGTGCTGACCGACATGCTGCCGCAATTGTCAGCCGGGTTTCTCGCGCTTGAAGAAGCGCTGGCGGGCCTCACCGGCGCGCAGGATGGCGTGCTCAATGTGACCGTGGGCAGTGTCTTTGCCTCGCGTTGGCTGATCTGGCGGGTGGCAAAGTTCAATGCCGCCCGGCCGGGGCTGGAATTGCGGCTTGATGTCAGCGGGGCGATCCGCGACCTCAATCGCAATGATATCGACTGCGCCATCCGCTTTGGCGATGGCGACTGGCCGGGTGTCGACACTTTTCCAATCGGCGGAACGGACTATCAGCCGGTCTGCTCTCCTGAATTCCTCGCGCGCTATCCCATGCCGCTCGATCTGGGCGCCGTTCCTGTCATCGCCGACCAGACCACCATGCTCGATTGGGCGCTGTGGCTGAAGGCGGCGGGGCTCGATCCGCAGACTAAACTCTCCGGCCCGGTCTATTCGGATGCCTCGCTGGCTTTTGATGCTGCCATTTCGGGGCAGGGTCTGCTGCTCGCGGCCGATATGATGAGTGCCGACGCGGTCAGCGACGGGCGTCTGGCGCGCCCCTTTGCCCAACCGGTCACCGGCAAGCGCGGCTATTTCCTCGCCACCGCCAAGGGTCGGCGCCTGTCGCGAAAACTGCAGTCATTTCGCGATTGGCTGGAACAGGAAGTGCCCGACAGCGTCGATGGCTATCTCAGCCAGATCCGCCACCGGGCCTGAACCCAAGCCTTGTCTTATGGCGGGATGACGACTATCTTTCATATGAAATTTATGGGAATAAAAATTTCTGGAGGAAGAGATGTCTCTTCTTGCTGCCCAAGCTGAAGTCGATCGGGCCGGTGTGGTGACCAAGGCGGTGCTGCGCGCGGCCGAGGCGCTTGGGCTGAGCGCGCGACGTCTGGCCCAGGCCATTGGCGCCAGCGAGCCAACCATTTCGCGCATGCGCAAGGGCAATTACGTGCTCGAGGCCAATGGCAAGCCGTTTGAGCTTTCCGTACTGCTGATCCGGGTGTTTCGCTCGCTCGACGCCATTGCCGGGGGCGATGCGGCGGTGATCCGCGGCTGGATGAGCAGCGAGAACACGGCGCTGGGGGCTCGGCCGATTGACCGGATCGGTACGATCGCCGGGCTCATGGACGTGCTCGCCTATCTCGATGCGCGTCGCGCCCCGCTCTAGGATTACTTATTGGTGATCTCCCCCCGCGCCATCTCGCCCTATCGCGGCACGGCCTGGCGACTGGTCGAGGCCCAGCACCTGGTCTCGACCTTGAAGCTGGTTGATAGTCTTGCCGAGCAGGAAATGCTCGAGGCTGCGTTGGAGGAGAGCAAGCCGCGCCTGCCGCCCGAATGCTCGGGGCTCGATTATCTCCTCGCCACGCCCTTCCGCTATGGCGCCGCCTATCCCTATGGCTCGCGCTTTCGCCGCGCCGGTAAAACGCTGGGCGTGTTCTATTGCGCCGAGGCGGTGGAGACGGCGCTGGCGGAAATGGCGTTTTACCGGTTGCTGTTCTTTGCGGAGTCGCCGGACACGCCGCTGCCGGCCAATGCCACCGACTACACGGCGTTTTCGGTGGCGCTTGTAGTGGAGCGGGCGGTGGATCTTACCCACGCGGCGATGGCGGATGAAGGCGATTGGCGCGATCCCGTCGACTATGCCGATTGTCAGGCGCTGGCCGACAGCGCCCGGGCCGAGGGTATTGACGTCATTCGCTATGCCTCGGTGCGGGATCCCGGCGCGGGAGCGAACCTTGCGGTGTTGACCTGCACCGCCTTTTCCGCCCCGACGCCAACCGGGCGGCAGACGTGGAAATTGCGGGTAGGGCCGGGTGTGGTGCAGGCGGTGTGCGAGTTTCCGCGGATGAGTCTCGAGTTTTCGCGGACCGATTTTGCGGGGGATCCGCGCCTCGGGTGAGGGTGTCCAACGGTCTCTGTTCGCCGTCATCACCCGGCTTGTGTGGAGGATCTGTGCTTTAGTGGTGGCATCAGCCGGG
>JADGNE010000008.1 GCA_015234425.1 Devosia sp. | reverse complement strand
TTGGCTGGGGTGCCAGGATTCGAACCTGGGAATGTCGGTACCAAAAACCGATGCCTTACCACTTGGCGACACCCCAACTGGCGCGGTTCCTACACGGTTTGCAAAAGCGGTGCAACAACCGTTCGACTATGCACGAAAAGGTTGTGGGAACCGCTTGAATACCGCGAAAGGCGCAGCTATAAGGCCGTCATATCGCACGTCATCGCAACCCGATGATGCCACCAAAACCGCGATTTGCCGGAGTATAGCGCAGCCTGGTAGCGCACCTGCTTCGGGAGCAGGGGGTCGAGTGTTCGAATCACTCTACTCCGACCAATTAACCCCGGCGTCTCGCGACGTCGGGGTTTTTTACACCGACAGGGTTACCGACAGGGTTCGTCAAAATCGCAGCTGCGGCCCGTAGTTTGCTTGTCCCTACAGCGGCACGGAACCGTCAGCTTCCCACTTCGGAGTTGTAAGGCCATGCTCAGCAGTGACGACAGGAGCAGTTTCACCACTTCTGACGTCGTGAGCGAGCGCTGATGTAATTCCGACTTCGGCGGCAGCCAGACATTCGGAGCGCTGGCGATCACTTTCTCCTTTGCTGCATGCCTGCAGGCGGCACGAAGCAGCTCGAGGTCCATGCTGGCACTGCGATGCCCGGCAATCGTTGCCACATACCGGCGCCTCGTTCCTCGCCTTTGCATGCCTAATAATGCACAGTAGACGCTAACATCTTGAGTTTACAGCGTGCAGATGTAAGGCTCACCAAGTGTTCGTGGGGTCGTGAAACGAGTAATGCAGCCGAAGAACTTGGCACTGGACGAATTCAGCTCGACGGCCAGGGTCATGTCTGAAAAGCTCCTGCATCGTTGCGTGTCAATCGATCTCGAGGTCGATCCGACGACTGCAACGGTGTTTGCCTTTGCCGCGGTGCGCGCCGAAGGGCGCCCGGCCATCGTAGCTGGGAAGCGCGACGTCGAAATCGGACTCGACCGCCTCCAGGCCGAGTTGGACGATGAATCTCATGTGCTCGGCCACAACATCATACGACACGATCTGCCCCACCTAATGGCCTTGCGGCCAAAGCTGGCGGCGGCATGCCGAGCGCCCATCGACACACTATGGCTCAATCCGCTCGCGTTTCCTCGCAACCCCTACCATCACTTGGTGAAGCACTACCACGACGGCCGGCTGCAGGCAGGTCATGTGAACGATCCGGAGCTGGATGCGCAACTGGTTTTTGACGTTCTGCGCAATCAGCTCGGGGCACTGCAACGACAGCAGACCCAGCAGCCCGACGCCGTCGCAGCCTATCACTTCCTTGCCACGCGTATGGAGGAGGCCGGCGGGTTCGATGCAGTCTTCCGAGCGATCCGCGGAGCCGAGTCTCCAGACTACGCCGCCGCCCGGACAGCCGTGAACAACTTGCTGCGAGCGCGGGGCTGCAGGCAGGGCCTGGCGGAACTGCTAGAAGGCCTCGGCAATCCGCTGCTCGGTTGGCCCACGGCCTATGCGCTATCATGGATATTGGTAGCAGGCGGCGACTCCGTGATGCCACCCTGGGTGCGCAAGCAGTTCCCTGATGCTGCGCAGATCGTGAAGCAACTGCGCGACACTGGCTGCGATCAGCCAGACTGCGATTGGTGTCGGGAGCAGAACGATCCGGTCAGGGCGCTAAAGCGTTGGTTCGGCTTCTCCAGCTACCGACCGCGACCGGTCGATGCGACGGGTCGGCCGTTGCAGGAGCGAATCGTCGACGAGGCGATGCTCAGCAAGAGCGTGCTCGGCATACTTCCTACGGGCACGGGCAAGTCGGTCTGCTACCAGGTGCCAGCACTGTCGAAGTTCGAGCGGACCGGGGCGCTGACCGTGGTCATCTCGCCTCTAGTGGCGCTTATGGCAGATCAGGTTCAGGGCATGGCCCGCGCCGGCATCTCAGCGGCGGTCACCGTGAACGGTCAGCTTTCCATGCCCGAGCGACAAGACGCGCTCGACAAGGTTCGGATGGGCGACGCTGCCATGCTGATTATCTCACCAGAGCAACTACGCAGTAGATCGGTGCGTGCGGTGCTCAAGCAGCGCGAGGTCGGGCTATGGGTGTTGGACGAGGCACACTGTGTCTCTAAGTGGGGCCATGATTTTCGCCCCGACTATCGATATGTCGGCCGCTTTATCAAGGAGGCTGCAGGCGATGTAACGCCGGCGCCCGTGCTGTGCCTCACCGCCACCGCCAAGCCCGAAGTGATCCATGATATCACCGATCACTTCCGCTCGAGGGTGGGGCACGAGCTACTGTTGCTCAATGGCGGCGCCGTCCGCACCAACCTCACCTTTTCCGTGCGCGAAACCAGTCGGAGCACAAAGCTGGCCGACATTCTCGACGTGCTCGACAGCGGACTGCCAAATGAGGGAGTTTCCGGCGCAATCGTCTACTGCGCCACAAGAAGTGCCACGGAAAAGGTAGCTGGGTTCCTCAAGCAGCAAGGCCGGTCGGCCGAGCACTTCCACGCAGGTCTGACGCCGGAGAAGAAGCGCAGCATTCAGGAGCGCTTCCGCATAGGTGAGTTGCGCATCATCGCCGCAACCAACGCTTTCGGCATGGGCATCGACAAGCCGGATATCCGGCTTGTCGTTCATAGCGATATTCCCGGCTCGCTCGAGAACTATCTGCAAGAAGCCGGGCGGGCTGGTCGCGATCGAGAACCTGCGAGCTGCGTGTTGCTGTTCGCCGCCGAGGATGTTGAGCGGCAGTTTTCTCTTTCGGCCCGGTCGCGCCTCGCCCACCATGAGATCGGTGCGATCTTGAAGGCTCTGCGCCGGTTGGGCGAGCGCACAAAGAAGAAAAAAAGCGGCACTGTCGTCGCCACCTCTGGCGAGATCGTGCGGGCGGAGCTCGATCGCGAGTTCGAGAGAGAAAGTGCCACAGACGACACGCGGGTCAAAACTGCTGTCTCCTGGCTCGAGGAGGCAGTGCTCCTTTCGCGCGAGGAGAACAGCGTCCAGATATTCCCCTCGTCGCTGCTGGTGCGCACCATGGAGGAGGCAGAGGCGATCATCGCCGTGGCGTCGGGCATCACTGAGGAGCGGCGCCGACAGCTGAGGAACATCGTTCGGCACCTCATGAATGCACCAATTGACCAAGGAATAAGCACAGACGAGCTGACGGGAATCAGCGGTCTTACCGCCGGGGCGCTCAACAAGGCACTGACTGACCTCGAGTCGCTCCGCATCGCCCGAAACGATGTTGCCGTGACGGTGTTTGTGCATGTGGGCATCAAAGGCCAATCCCGCGACAGGTTTGCTCTGGCAGCACGTCTTGAAGCTGACCTGATCGCCCTAATGCGAGAGGCTGCACCGGATGCCGACGTCGGCGATGGGCTACCGCTCAACCTGCAGATCAGCAGCCAAGTGCTTCGCGAACGCGGACATACCGGCGTTCGTCCCGATATCGTTGAGCGACTGGTTCGAGCTGTGGCCCAGGACGGGCGAGACCTAGATGGCGGGCGCGGCAATGTTGGCCTGCGCAAGGCCTCAAGCAACACGCTGGCAGTGGTGCTGCAACGCCCGTGGCAGGTGTTGGACGATATGGCAGGCCGCCGCCGCCTAGCAGCCGAACTGCTGCTAGGTCATTTGGTTGGACTCGCCAAAGAACGTGGCAAGGCTATTCAGGTCGAAACCACGCTCGGCGATCTGCTCGCGGTGCTGACGGGTGACGCGCTGTTGCGTGCGAGCGGCGTCCGCGACATGAGCAAGCTTATGGAACGCGCCCTGCTCTGGCTGCACGAGCAGGAGGTCGTGAGCCTCGGCAAGGGGCTGACCATTTTCCGTCAGGCGATGACGTTGCAACTCAATCCGGCGGGCGGGCAGTTTACCCAGAACGACTTCAACCCGCTCGATGACCACTACGCCGAACAGACGGCTCAGACTCATGTGATGGCCGCCTATGCGGAACGCGGACTCGTCGCCATGCACGAGGCGACGCGGCTCTCGCAGGACTATTTCGTCCTCGACCGCGACGCTTTCACGCGCCGCTGGATGCCTGGCAAGTCAGCGGAGATGCGCCGCCAAACTACGGGCGCGTCCTGGAAGTCAATTGTAGAGGCGCTGGCGAACCCGGTGCAGCAAGCGATCGTCGAAGATGTCCGCACCAATACCAACGTGCTCGTTCTGGCCGGACCTGGTTCGGGCAAGACCCGCGTGCTGGTGCATCGCATCGCCTTTCTCGTCCGAGTGCTGAGGGAAGATCCACGCGACATTCTTGTGCTGACCTATAATCGCCATGCTGCGGTGGAGATCCGGTCTCGCCTTCGCCAACTGGTTCGGGATGATGCCGCTGCGGTCAGCGTTTCGACCTGTCACGCGCTCGCGATGCGGCTAGTTGGTGCGAGCTTCGCTGGGTCGGGAGCCGACAAGCTCGACTTCGACGGCGTCGTTATGGAGGCGGTCCGACTGCTCAATGGCGAGGGCCTCGACGAGGAAGAGGCGGCAGCGCAGCGCGCGACACTTATCCAGGGCTACCGCTGGATACTTGTCGACGAGTATCAGGACATCGGTCCGGCAGCCTACCAGTTGATCGCCGCCGTGGCGGGCCGCTCGATCAATGATCCTGAATTGCACCTGCGCCTCTTCGCCGTCGGTGACGACGATCAGAACATCTACGCCTATGCGGGCGCATCGGTCGACTTCATCCGACGCTTCGAGTCCGACTACAGGGCAAAGCCGACCTTCCTGATCGAGAACTACCGCTCGACGGCGCACATCATCGCTGCTGCCAATGCCGTGATCGCGACGTCTACTGCCCGGATGAAAAGTGGCTACGACATTGCTATCGACCGCCGGAGGGCGAGGGAGCGCCCGGGTGGCCAGATGGCAACGCTGGATCCGGTGGCACAAGGCCGGGTGCAGGTGCTCGATTGTCCTGCCGATGATCTTGCACAGGCCAAAGCGGCGCTGGACGAACTGCTGAGACTGTCGCGCCTCGATCCTGATTGGAACTGGGCCCGAACCGCCATCATCGCACGCGAGTGGCGCCGGCTTGTCCCGGTGCGTGCGTATGCCAAGGCACTCGGCATACCGGTCGAGCTAGCCAATGAGACCTTGCCCAGCATCTGGCGGCTACGCGAAATGCGACAGTTCATTGCCGCGATGCGCCGCGAACCGACTCATCTGCTAGACATTCATGACTTGGCCGAGATGCTTAATGCCATCCCAGCCAGCCGGTGGACCGATCTGATCGCTGAAGGCATCGCCTCGCTCGCCGCTGAACTCAACGCAATGCCAGAGCAGGAGCCCAGGTCCTTGCCAGTGCCGGACCTTGTAGAGTGGTTCGCCGAATGGGCCCGTGACGCCCGCAGCGAGCAGCGGGGATTGCTCCTGCTTACTGCGCACCGGGCGAAGGGACTGGAGTTCGACGACGTGGTCATCCTCGATGGTGGCTGGGACCAGCGGTCGGATGGCGAGGATGCTGACGCGCCTCGCCGGCTGTTCTATGTGGCTATGACGCGGGCGCGTCGTAGTCTCGCCATCATGGCGGCTGGCCGGCATCCGTTCGCGCCGCAGGGCGGCGAGCACGTCCTGCGTCGCCAGACTCCTGCAATTGGTGTCGACATCGACTCAACCACCGAGATCCATCAGGTTCCCGATCTGGGAACTGTTGACCTATCTTGGGCGGGGCGCCTGGGCTCCGCAAATCCGGCTCTAACAGCCATTGAGGCCGTAAGAACGGGCGATCCGCTTCACATTGTGCAGGACGGCGCATTTTGGATGTTAACGAATGCACAAGGACAGCGGCTAGGAAAGATGGCTAGAGACTGGCAGCCACCCCGAGGCGTCAACCTCCTACGCGGCGAGGTTGGAGCGATCGTGTTGTGGCGGAAGTCTGATAACCAGCCAGAGTTTCAAGATCTCATCCGACGAGACGAATGGGAGACGATTGTCCCACAGTTGGTGTTTGGCTGACGACAGCGACGCTGGTCACAGAATCCAGCTGGGAATATTTCTACCGACTTGGTTAGCGGAACAAAAACGCGACGCTCGCGCTAGCTCGCAATGCAATAGGCCCGGAAATACGTGGCTCGTCCGACCGTGATCTGCCTAGGGAGTAGGGGAACGGCGAGTATTCGAATCACTCTACTCCGACCAATCAACCCCGGCGTCTCGCGACGTCGGGGGTTTTCATACCTACAGGGTTACCGACAGAGTTGTGGTGCATAGGTTCAGCAGTGATCCGGCTCAGACCGCCCTCCTTCGCCGTCCCATGCTTGCCGCAGCTCCCGCCAAGTAGTCGGGATGATGATGGCCATATACGTCCATCAGCACCTTCGGGCTCATGCCGAAATATCCTGATGCTTCCCACAATGCGACGCCGTTCTGCATCGCCCAAGTTACACCGGTGTGACGGAGCGCATGAGGGATGACTTCCGCATCCAGACCACATTCCGCGACCAATGCGCGGAACGCCTTGCTTATATTCTCGACCCTCCGGCCATTAAACTCGACAGCGAAGGTCTGACCGGAACGATGCCACCGCCGGAGGTGAGCTAGAAGGTGGGTGGGCAAGGGAATGGGGGGCTGACGCTTCTTAGTCGCCACCTTCGAAGATGCCTTCCTCGTCCAAACCCCACGTTCAAGGTCGATGAACCCATGATCTGGGTGGCGAACGAAAGAAGCGTTGAGCACGTCCTGCTTGCGGGATCCAGTGTAAACGGCAAGCAGAATGAAACGGGCCAAGTGCCGGCGCATGTGCCAGTTGTCCCCTTCCCCTGACCTACCGTTGAAGGTCCGGCCACCACGCCAGGCTGTCCATACGAGCTTGGCTACCTCAGACCTTGTGAGCCAACGTTCGCGTGGAAGAGATTTCGCCGGCAAGGTAACCTTGACGACGCTGTCGAGGATACGCTGCTCGTGTGCATGACGAAGAGCAGCCCGGAGGATCTCGAGATCACGGCTCGCAGACCTTCTCGCTCCAACGAAAGCTAAATAGGCATTGCAGTTCGCCGCGTTGATGTCACTGACGAACCCCGTCAGGACCGGCGCCGGGCCTAAGGCCTTACGACGCGCCATACCCGGATCCCCCCACCATGAGGCGAGCCGAGCAATCTTCGAGGCCGTTTCCTTGGGCCGGCTGTGCTCTGGGGCAACATCGCGGGCATAGACATTGAGCACATCAAGAATCAGCACATGCGAGGGCTGCCCGACGTTCCGGCGAGGATCGTGCTTCTGGGCGATATACTCCGCTAATGCCTTTTCAGCGCCTGCAATGTCGTCGAGAGCGCATCCCGTGCTGCGCTTGAGGCCTCCGTCGCGAATGACCCAGCGGGCCGCTTCGATACTTCCATTCCTGTTCTTGCGCTCCGGCTGGGCGTAAAGCCGAGGCCCCTTCCCTGTGGGTCCAACTGACACTTGCTGAGCATATCCTTGATACCGCCGCGCGTGACAAACTGAGTCCGGCCAACCCTGATGATCACCAGGTTTCCGCGCTTGTGTTCAGCCCTCAGGCTCGAAGGGGTGATTGCGCCGCCGAAGACCTTGTCGCAGGCCTCCGCGAGCGTCATGAGCACATCGTCGGCAGGGTGAAGAACATCAAGCATAGGCACGTCCACGCGCGACCAGACACACGTCTGGCCTTCATGCTCGATTTTATAGCGATGGCATCGACGGAGTGCGGCAAGTCGAATTCGGGAGCCTACCTGCAGGGAACATCCCGTATTTGAGCCGCCGATTGCAGCCTCGTCCGAGCGGCGCCCTCGGCAGGGGTAATCATGTAACCGGTCTCAAGATCGCCGATCATTAGAGAGCGGGAGCGCGGTTCAAACAGCCAGATGAAGCCAACCAGCGCGCAAAGGACGCCATCAAGAAGGTCTTGATCAGCCTTATTTGGTGCAGCCGCGACCCTGTGGTCTTCACACCATTCGGCAAGCCTGGCGATTTGAAGCGATAATCCTGCAGCTGCGGTGCAGGTCAACACTGTGTGCCAGTCGTCCAGTCGGAAGGTTTTGCGGCGGCCAGGATTGTATTTCGGGCCCAAGAGCCGCCCACAGAACTGGACCGCAAGGCTTGGAAGCGCAAGCGCGGGGAAAACCTCCGCAATGAACATCCCAGTCCGGGCGGTTCGGGCGCCCTCGGGATCCTCGATAGCACCAAGCGCAGCTTTGAACGCCCATACGGGAGCGTCATCGTCAAACATGCCGCGCTTTGACCGGTTAGCCGGCTGCACGCCGCCACCTATCCAGGAGATCAGAGCCGCTGCGATCTTGTCTACAGGCCTTGAGCCAGTCGCGTTAGGGACGATTGTGGGCTGGTCAAGCGCTACAAAGGATCGTGCCCCACTGCGTGGTGTAACTGAGGCTTGGCCTCCACGCATATCC
>JADGNE010000007.1 GCA_015234425.1 Devosia sp. | reverse complement strand
CCAGCGAATAGCCATAGGCGACCCAGAGCAGGGCGATCATCGAGAACGCGCCGAAGACTTGGGTAACGACCGAGAGCACGTTCTTGCCGCGCACGAGCCCGCCGTAGAAGAGGGCGACGCCGGGAATGGTCATGAGGATGACGAGGAGGGTCGAGACGATCATCCAGGCGGTATCGCCGGTATCGATGGCAGCGACTTCCTCGACCACTGCCGCCGCCTCGGGGGCGGCATCCTGGGCCAGGGCCGGCAGAGTCAGAAGGAGGGAGGCCAATGCAGCGCTCCCCAAGAGTTTGGACATTTTCATAGAAGAATTGCCTCCGGAAGGGGTGACGCTCAGAGCGCGGATGAGCCGGATTCGCCGGTGCGAATGCGGGTGGCGGCAAGAAGGTCGAGCACGAAGATCTTTCCGTCGCCGATGCGCCCGGTCTGGGCGGCATCGCGGATCACCGTGCTCACCTGATCGGCGAGCGCGTCATCGACGGCGATTTCGAGCTTGAGCTTGGGCAGGAAGTGCACGGCATATTCGGCGCCGCGGTAAATCTCGGAATGGCCCTTCTGTCGGCCGTAGCCCCGAACCTCGGTAACGGTCATGCCATGAACATCGAGGGTAGTCAGAGCCTGACGGACTTCTTCGAGTCGCGACGGCTTAATGATAGCAACCACCAGTTTCATAGAACCCCCTTGGCGCCACGCGGCGCGTGCTGGACGCCCAAACAGACTCAAGCGCCGTGCCAAGTCGGAACACGGCGGATTCTATTGTTGAGTCAGGGACTTGCCGGGGAGGGGGAGGAGTGGTGCGCGGAGGAGCGAATAAACTGCCCCAAATTTCAGCAGCGCCGGCGATTTGCGCATAATTTTTAGGCGCGATTGCCAGGAGTGTGCAGTCCGCACGATTTGCGAGTGGGAAGCCTCTGTGGCGGGCCAAGAGGGCGCGAACTGCACGCTGCCGGCAAGCGGCGGGGTGAGGTGGCCGGAAACCGGCCACCTCGAAGGGTTTACTTGAACTGGGGGTAGGCTTCGACGCCCACTTCGGCCACGTCGAGACCAAGCTCTTCGTCTTCTTCGCTGGGGCGCAGGCCCATGACGGCCTTCAGCACCATCCAGGCGACGATGGAGATGGCGAAGGTGAAGACGCCGACTGCCACGATCGAAACCAGCTGACCGAAGAGGCTCGAATCGGGGTTGGTGAAGACCACGGCGATGGTGCCCCAGATACCGGCGAAGAGGTGGACCGGGATGGCGCCGACAACGTCGTCGATCTTGAACTTGTCGAGCAGCGGGACAGCGAAGACCACGATCACGCCACCGACGGCGCCGATGAGCGAGGCGGTACCAAGGCCCGGGGTCAGCGGTTCTGCAGTGACCGAGACCAGGCCGGCCAGCGCGCCGTTGACGACGAAGGTCAGGTCGACCTTCTTGTACATGATGGCGGCGAGAGCGGCGGCTGCAAGCGCGCCACCGAGGGCACCGGCATTGGTGTTGGCCATGACGCGACCCACGTCAGCAATGTCGCCGATCGTGCCCATGGCGAGCTGGGAAGCGCCGTTAAAGCCGTACCAGCCCATCCAGAGGATGAACATGCCGAGGACGACGAGCGGCATGTTGGAGCCCGGGATCGGGTTCACGGAGCCGTCGGCATTGTACTTGCCCTTGCGTGCGCCCAGAACGATGGCGCCGGCGAGAGCGGCCCAGCCACCAACCGAGTGAACCACGGTGGAACCGGCAAAGTCGAGGAAGCCGAAATCGGCATCGAGGAAACCGCCGCCCCACTTCCAGGAGGCCTGGATCGGGTAGATCAGCGCGGTCAGGATGGCCACGAAGATCAGGAACGGCCAGAGCTTGATGCGCTCGGCAACCGTACCCGACACGATCGAGGCTGCGGTGGCGCAGAACATCACTTGGAAGAAGAAGTCCGAGCTGACCGTTGCATAGGTGAGGTCTGCAGCGTCGGCGGTCAGGCCAACCGGCTCGAGCACGGCAATACCGACGGCGCCAAGGATGTTCGGGATCATCCATGCGTCGCCCGGATACATCAGCTTGTAGCCGATGACGTAGTAGGCAAGGCAGGCCAGTGAATACATCAGGATATTCTTGAGCAGCTGCATGGAGACGTTTTTCTTGCGCACCATGCCGGCTTCGAGCATCGCAAAGCCCGCAGCCATCCAGAACACCAGAATGCCGCCGAACAGCATCAGGAAGCTGTTGAGGATGAATTGGGTCTGCAGCGGGGTATCGCCAGCAACGACCGCTTCCACGGCTTCTGCAGCGTCCTGGCCGAGCGCCGGCAGCGTCATCAGCGTTGCGCTGAAAGCAGCGCCGCCCAGGAGGGCGAGGGGGAGTTTGAACCCTGTCATTGTTTTTCTCCTTGAAGCGGGCTAGAGGGCGGACGCGCCGGTTTCACCGGTGCGGATGCGGGTGACAGCCAGAAGGTCGAGGACGAAGATCTTGCCGTCGCCGATGCGCCCGGTCTGTGCAGCGTCACGAATGGCGTTGCTCACCTGGTCGGCGAGGTCCGTATCGACGGCGATTTCGAGTTTGAGCTTGGGCAGGAAATGAACCGCGTATTCCGTGCCGCGATAGATTTCGGAATGGCCCTTTTGGCGCCCGTAGCCTCTGACTTCTGTAACGGTCATGCCGTGGACATCGAGGGAATTGAGCGCTTGTCTCACCTCTTCCAGTCGCGACGGCTTGATGATGGCAACCACCAGCTTCATATGTGCCCCTTTCAGTGCTTCTGATCACTTCGCCCACTCTCCTACTCAAAAGCCGTGCCAAACCGGCGCGGCGGCACGAGAAAGGCCGGAATTGCTGGGGTTTTGCAGATTGGCGGCGGGAGTGCTAAGGAAACCGCGTCCTGTTCCAGAGGCTTGATTGCCCAATATTTTGGCAGTCTGATTATACGAGCTTAAAAGTTAATCACGACCTTGCGGCAATGACGCGCTTGCTCGTGACGCCAGCAATTGGAACAGTGGCGACAAAGGAGATTGACGATGATCGACCGCAAGCCAGAGCAATTCGACGTCATCATCGTTGGCGGTGGCCCGGTGGGCATGACGCTGGCCCTGGCGCTGGCCCAGTCGGCGCGCGGCATTCGTCTGGCGCTGGTCGATCGGCGGCCCCTGAGCGTGCCGCGGGACAATCGTGCCTCGGCCATTGCCGCCGGTGTGCGCCGGATTTTTGAGGCGCTGGGCGTCTGGGGCGAGATGGCGGCGCAGTCCCAGCCGATCAGCGCCATGCGCATCACCGATTCGGGCGAGGGCGACATTGCCAGGCCACTGTTTTTGCAGTTTGACGGCGAAGTGGCGCCTGGCGAGGCCTTCGCCCATATGGTGCCCAACCAGGCGAGTTCGGGCGCGCTGCTGAAGGCGCTGGGCGAGAGCGTCGATGTCATCGCGCCGGCCGAGATCGCAGACTGGAGGGGCGAGGGCGCGCGGGCGCGGCTCGTGCTGGCCGATGGGCGTGTGCTGGAAGCCGGGCTGATCGTCGCGGCCGACGGCGCGCAATCCTCTCTGCGGCAGCGGGCGGGGATTTCCGTCGTCCACCATGACTATCGCCAGACCGGGCTGGTGGCGACGATTGCGCACGAATTGGCGCATGACGGCGTGGCCTATGAGCATTTCCGCCCGTCCGGTCCCTTCGCAAGCCTGCCGCTGCCGGGCAATCGCTCGTCCCTGGTCTGGACGGAAACGGCCGAGCGGGCGCCGGAGTTTCTGGCCATGACGCCCGAACAGCTGGCCGCTGAGATCGAGGCGGTGATGGGCTCGAGCCTTGGCGCGGTGACGCTCGAGGACAAGCTGATGGGTTTTCCGCTGCGGCTGCAGATCGCGCGCGAGTTTATCGGGCCACGGCTGGCCCTCGTGGGCGACGCCGCTCATGTGGTCCATCCGATCGCCGGGCAGGGGCTCAATCTGGGCCTCAAGGACGTTGCGGCGCTGGCCGAGGTGATCGTCGAGGCGATGCGCCTGGGGCTCGATCATGGGGCCGAGGATGTGCTTGAGCGCTACCAGTCGTGGCGCCGGCTCGATACGGCCTCGATGGCGGTGATGACCGATGGGCTCAATCGCCTGTTTTCCAACGACATCGCCCCGGTCCGGGCGTTGCGCGACTTCGGGCTGGGGCTCGTTGATCGGGTGAGCCCGATCAAGTCAGCGCTGATCCGCACCGCCTCGGGAATTTCCCATGGCGGCCCCAAACTCCTCTCGGGTCTGCCGATCTGAGAATCGCCGTCGCCGCGCTGCTGCCGCAGGTAAAAAATGTGCAGACAGCGCAGCGAATTCGTCTTAGCCTCGTTAACGCATTGGCGGCGCATGGGTGCCGCCTTCCGGGAGCCAAAAAGGTTTGAGCAGGCACTTGCCACCCACAGCAGATAACGCCCTCGCATCGCAACTCGAACTCGCCTTTGAAGACAATCGCCTGGCTGCACAGCTCTATGGCGATTTCGACCAGAACCTCGCCCTCATCGAACAGCGACTGGCCGTTTCCGCGACCCCGCGGGGCAACCACGTCTTGCTCAAGGGTGCCGCGTCCAAGGTCGATCAGGCGCGCCGCGTCCTTGAATCGCTCTATACCGGCCTCGAAGAGGGTCGCACCGTCGACATCGCCGATGTCGATGCGGTGATCCGCATGGTCGAGACCGAGGACAGCCAGCTGACCCTGCCGACGCTCGAAAAGCGCGGCAAGGTGCGCATGGCCCAGATCGCCACGCGAAAGTCCACCATCGTTGCGCGCACCCCGGCGCAGGACGCCTATATGCGCGCCATGGACCGGAGCGAGCTGGTGTTCGGTGTGGGTCCGGCAGGTACCGGCAAGACCTATCTGGCGGTGGCACATGCCGCTTCGCTCCTTGAGCGCGGCGATATCAACCGCATCATTCTCTCGCGTCCGGCGGTGGAAGCGGGCGAGCGCCTGGGCTTCCTGCCCGGCGACATGAAGGACAAGGTCGATCCCTATCTGCGCCCGCTCTATGACGCCCTCTACGATATGATGAAGCCCGAAAACGTCGAGCGCTGCATCACCTCGGGCATCATCGAAGTGGCCCCGCTCGCCTTCATGCGCGGGCGCACGCTCGCCAATGCTGTGGTCATCCTCGACGAGGCGCAGAACACGACCTCGATGCAGATGAAGATGTTCCTCACACGCCTTGGTGAAAACTCTAAGATGATCGTCACCGGCGATCCGACCCAGGTCGATCTGCCGCGTGGGGAGAAATCGGGGCTGGTCGAGGCGGTAAACCTGCTCGACGGCGTCGAAGGCGTCCATATTTCGCGCTTCAACGACAAGGATGTGGTGCGCCACGCGCTTGTCGGCCGCATCGTGCGGGCCTATGAGGCGGATACCGCGCGCCGGCTCGCCGAAAAGGAAGGCGATACCACCGGCCTCGCGCGGACACTGGGCACCCTGCCACGTACGTGAGGGCGGTGCCGTTCCGTCTTCGACCCTATCGATGAATGAGTGCAATGCCGCCGACCCCGCCGCTTGAAATTGCAGTCATCCGCAATGCGGATGACTGGCCCGAACATTTCGACGCCATCGCCGAACGCGCCGTGCTTGCCGCACTTGCCGGCTCGGGCGCCCGCATCAAGGGAGCTGCCGAAATCTCGGTGCTGCTCACCGATGACGAGGAGCAGCGCGATCTCAACGCGCAGTGGCGCGGCAAGGACAGCTCGACCAATGTGCTCAGTTTCCCCCAGATCGAGCCCTTCGGGCCGGTCATCGGGCTGCTCGGCGACATCACGCTGGCGCGGGAAACGCTGATCCGCGAGGCCGCCGAATTGGGCAAGAGCCCCGAAGATCATTTCACTCACCTCGTGGTGCATGGTTTTTTGCACATTTTAGGATATGATCATCTCGAAGAGGCCGAGGCCCTTCAAATGGAGAGCCTGGAAACCCAGATATTGGGCGGGCTCGGGATCGCAGATCCCTACGCAGACTAAGCCTTCGGATAGCCGTGGGCCGATACGCGCATTTTATAAGCACTGAGGATAGATACGCCGCTCTTGCGGCCTGAGACGATGACCGACAGCGACAATAGGGGCAAACGGGTGCCCGATAATCCCGACCCTCCTTCTAGCCCCGCCCTCGCACCTGCGGCGCGGGGGCCGAGCCTGATCAATCGCATCAAATCCCTCCTGACTCTCAGGACGGTATCGCTGCGCGACGATCTTCAAGTTGCGCTCGACGAGAATGCTGGCTCCGAAACCTCGGATTTTACCGAGAGCGAGCGCACCATCCTGCAGAACGTGCTCAAGCTCTCTGCAGTCTCCATCGACGACATCATGGTGGAGCGCTCCGATATCCAGGCGGTAAGCGCCGATATCCATCTGGGCGCACTGATCGCCCGGTTCCGGCAAGTGGGCCATTCGCGCCTTCCGGTCTATGAGAATGACCTCGATAACATCGTGGGCTTCATTCACATCAAGGACGCCATGGCCAAGATTACTGCGCCACTGAGCGATCCCGAGAAGGAAGATTCGGTCAAACTGCTGACCGCGGCCCTCAAGCAAAAGGTTGGCAAGCTGGGCATCACCCGCACGGCCATGTTCGTGCCGAGCTTCATGCCGGCCGGCGATCTCCTGCAGTCGATGCGCGCCAGCCGCACCCATATGGCCATCGTGGTCGACGAATATGGTGGCACCGACGGTCTCGTGACCATCGAGGACCTGCTCGAAGCCATCGTCGGCCAGATCGAGGACGAGCACGACGAAGCCGTCAGCGCCATGGTCCGCAAGGTGGGTGAAGACACCTATATCGCCAATGCCCGCGCCGAGCTCGAGGAAGTGCAGGCGGTGGTCGGCCCTGATTTCGATCCGGGTGACCATGCCGACGACGTCGACACGATCGGCGGTCTGGTGTTCGACCTTGCCGGCCATGTGCCCAAGCGCGGCGAAAAGGTGAATGGGCTCGACGGTTTCGAGTTCGAGATCCTGGCGGCCGATCCGCGCCGCATCAAGCGCCTGCGCATTCGCCGCAAGCGGGAGGGCGACACCGACGAGCTGCTGGCCATAACCGACCAGCGCAGCGACGCCCAAAGACTGGCCGCCGAATAGTGGCGGTTCATCACTTCACGCCAGCACATTGGCATAGTGTGCTGGCGGCCGTCCCCGCTGCCCTGAGGGTGGCGGACGGGGATGTGATCATCACCCAGACCATCGACGCCAATGGCTTCGACAAGGAGGGTGTGCGCCGCACCAGCGGCTCCAATCCCATGAACGGTCCCTTTCACGTCGACGGCGCCATGCCGGGCGACGTGCTTCAGGTCGACATCCTGCGGATGGACCCGATCCGGGCCCATGGCTGGACCCGCGGCGCGCTGGCGGCCAATGTCGTCGACCCCGAGCGGGTTCGGGAGCTGCCCCCGCGTGACCGGATCGACTGGGATATCGACCTCTCCGCCCGCACCCTGCGGCTGCGCAAAACCGTTCCCGGGCTTGAGCATCTGGTTCTGCCGCTCGAGCCCATGGTTGGCTGTTTTGGTGTCGCGCCGGCAGGCGGCGAAGCCATCTCGACGGCGACCAGCGCCGCCAATGGCGGCAATATGGATTATCGCGGTTTTGGGCCCGGCGCGCGCATCTGGTTTCCGGTGTTCGAGCCGGGCGCGCTGTTCTTCATTGGCGATTGCCACGCTCTCCAGGGAGATGGCGAGATTGTCGGCACCGGCGTTGAAACGGCGATGGAGGTAGAATTCCGCCTTTCCGTGCTGAAGGATCGCCGCCAGGCCTGGCCGCGTGGAGAGACGGCCGAGACGATTTATACGATCGGCAATGCCCGGCCGCTCGACCAGGCGCTGCAGCACGCCACCACAGAAATGTTCGACTGGCTGACGGGCGAGGAATATGGCCTCTCAAGCGTCGCTGCGAGCCATATCATGGGCCAGCTCGTGCGCTATGAGGTCGGCAATGTGTTTGACCCCGCCTATACGATGGCCTGCCACATGCCCAAGAAATACCTGCCGGAAAGCAAAAGGCCCCGATGAACGATATCGGAGCCTTCATAAATTCGCTTGGCGCCTGAGCGCGATCAGATCTGCTGGACGGCTTCCACGCCCGGCACGAAGTGGCGGAGCAGGTTCTCGATGCCGTTCTTGAGGGTTGCCGTCGAGGACGGGCAGCCCGAGCAGGCGCCCTGCATGTGCAGGAACACGGTGCCTTCCTTGAAACCCTTGAAGGTGATGTCGCCGCCATCCATGGCAACGGCCGGGCGCACGCGGGTCGCCAGCAGTTCCTTGATCACCTCGACCATTTCCTTGTCTTCGGCGTCGTAGAACTCGTCGCCGTCGTCGAGCGCGGAAGCGTCAAAGCCGCCTTCGGCGATGACCGGCTTGCCCGAGAGGAAGTGATCCATGATCACGCCGAGAATGGCCGGCTTGATAT
>JADGNE010000006.1 GCA_015234425.1 Devosia sp. | reverse complement strand
GGCCATGGCCGCATAACTTAAACCAAACAGCCTCCGGAATTTCCGGTGCGGTTCAAGGGGCGAGTGGCGCCAACGCTTTGGCGTCGCCCCTAAGCTGAGTGGGAAGACTCAGTCTGGCGGTAATGGTCCCAACAGAGCGGTTCGATCAGATGATGGCGGCTTAGAGCTTGTCAGCAGCGTCGGCCCAGCACTTGATCACGTGTTTCAGTTGGATTGCAGCGCGAGTTTTGCCTTCGTCCAAACTCTCGTTGCGCTTGCAAACTGTCTGAATAGGGATGAGGCCAACACGTTCTTTGCCTGGACCATTCAGTGAGAAGTTGTAGAAGGCGATATCGCCAACTAATCGCATATCAACAAATTCTATGGTCGGCATAACTTCCCCCATAGAGTAGAGCCTACACTAAACTTCTCATGACTTAGACACTGTTGTCTAGAGGTCTTTTTGAGCTGCTGCCGGTTCGGTGGACACGAAGTTTGGTTAGGAAATACCTGCCAAACCGGGGGCGGTCCACTTCTCATCGCAGTTTCGAAAGTGGACAAGCATGTCCCCGTCAGAATGGCGACAAGCTAATCGACCCGCGATGATGGGCGCTCAAGCCCGACTAAGTAGACTACCGACGTCTCGCAGCGACTCCCGCTGAGCGAAGCGCCGCCAGTGGCAAGACGGCGGCTCGGCAAAGGTCGATACGATATTGGTGGTTGCCGGGGCGCTGGCGTTGTTTACCGTCTCGCTCGGTGGCGTTCTGTTCCGGCGTTGTTGATTTCCGCCGAGAAGTGGCTCTGACTCACATTTGCTGCTGTTGCGGCCAAGGTTCGTGCTGGTTCGTAGGAGGATCAGCAGATGCAGCATGGTTTTCAGCGCGCGAGCCTCGCGCCGAGTGGTTTTGCAGTAGATGCGGTGCAGGTGGTGGCGGACAGGGTGCAAATCCTGCTGCGATCTCGCCGACCGTGGGGAATCTGTCCTAGCTGCGGGAGCCGTAGCCGGCGTGTGCAAAGCCGCTATAGGCGCAGGCCAGCAGATTTGCCGCTCGGTGGACGACGGGTTGAGCTTTCGATCCTCACGCGTCGTTTCTGGTGTGATGGTGTTCTTTGCGGCCGTCGCATCTTTTGCGAGCGGTTTGATGACAGCGTCTTGGCCCGGTATAGCCGGCGCACGCAGCGGCTCGAGACCATCGTGCACCATCTCGGTCTGGCTTTAGGCGGCAGGCCCGCGGCCAGTTTCGCGGATCGTCTCATGATACCGGTCAGCAAAGACACACTGCTACGCGTCGTTCGCCGGCGGGTCACGGCCCATGATGACACGCTGACGGTGATTGGAATCGACGACTTCGCTTTCCGGCGCGGGCAAACCTATGGGACGATTGTGTGCGACCTTGAACGTCGCAGGCCGGTCGTCTTGCTGCCAGATCGCGCGTTGAATACCTCCCGCGCCTGGTTGGCGGAGCATCCAACCATATCAGTCGTCGCCCGAGATCGCGGGGGTGGCTACGGCGAGGCGATTGCCAGGGGCTTGCCGAATGCCGAACAGGTCGCTGACCGCTGGCACTTAATGGAAAACTCAAGCCGTGCCTTCCTCGACGCCGTCGGTAAATCCATGCGTCAGATCAGACAGGCGGTAGGCAGCAATATCGTCGACCCCAAGCTGCTGACCTATGCCGAGCGGCTGCAATATGAAGGTTATCTGCGCCGGCAGGAGACTAATGAGGCGATCAAAGAGCTGTCGAAGAAGGGAACCTCGATCCGACAGATTGTCCGCCAGACAGGCCATAGCCGGAAGGTCGTGCGCGACGTCCTGCGTGGCCAAAGGTTCGACGTGTTCCGCACAAGGCCAAGTTCGCTGGATAGCTGGCTCCCGTGGCTAAATACCCGTTGGGACGAAGGTGCCCGCAATGCTTCGGCGCTTTGGCGCGAAATGCTGGTGCAGGGCTTTCCAGGGCAACGCGGTGTCGTCTCACAATGGGCGCAACGCCGGCGTCTTGCTGAAAAGGCAAATCAAAGCGGGTTGGCACGAACACCGTCGGCGCGCGTCATCGCTAGGCTGTTGACCACAGCGCGGGACGATCTCGCAAAGTCTGAAGCGATCTTGGTCGCTGCGATCGAAGTGGATGTGCCCGAGCTGGTGGTGGCCCGCACCACTATCGGCGAGTTCCAGTCCATGATCCGATCCAAAACAGCAACCAAGCTGGAAGACTGGTTGCAGGCGGCAAAACTCAGCCTGGTGACCTCATTTGCCAATGGTGTCGAAAGGGACTTGGCGGCTGTTAGAAACGCCATCATCTCCCCATGGTCCAACGGGCAGACCGAAGGACAGATCACGCGCCTGAAGCTCGTGAAACGGCAAATGTATGGGCGCGCAAAGCTAGATTTGCTGCAGGCGAGATTGATCGGGGCCCGATAGCCAAAGCCTCAGCAAAAGTGCGCCAGAGCCACTTCTCAGTGGCAATCAACAGGATGTGCGCCTCCAGAGTGAAAACGGCATGCTTGGCATGGGCCTATTCCCGTTTGAAGGCGAAGAGGACGCCGACCTTATCAATGCCGGCAAGCAGACGATCACTGCGCTTCCGGAAACCAGCTTCTTCTCCAGTGCCGACAGCTTCGGCATGATCCGGGGCGGCCATATCGACCTGTCCATCCTCGGCGCCATGCAGGTTGCCGAGAACGGTGATCTTGCCAACTGGATGATCCCGGGCAAGATGGTGAAAGGCATGGGTGGCGCCATGGACCTCGTCGCCGGCGTCAAGCGCGTGGTTGTGGTCATGGAGCATGAAGCCAAGGGGCAGCCAAAACTGATGCGCGAGTGCACCCTGCCGCTGACCGGGAAACGCGTTGCCGATCGTGTCATCACGGACCTCGGCGTTTTTTCCATTTCCCGTTGCGGCGACGTGGACATGCGCCTCATCGAACTGGCAGATGGCGTGTCGCTGGATGAAATCGCTGCCAAGACCGAAGCCCGGTTCACGGTCGCGATCGGAGAAGAAGCATAATGAGTGATATCGTCATCGTTTCGGCGACCAGAACCGCGGTCGGTTCCTTCCTCGGCGCTTTCGCCAATACCCCCGCACATGAACTTGGAGCGGCGGTCATCACGGCAGCGCTCGCGAGGGCAGGGGTAAGCCCCGACGCGGTGGATGAGGTCATTCTCGGCCAGATCCTCACCGCCGGTGCCGGGCAAAACCCGGCTCGCCAGGCGGCGATCAAGGCCGGCATTCCCGACACGGCCACGGCCCTCGGCATCAACCAGCTCTGTGGCTCCGGTCTGCGGGCCGTTGCCCTTGGCATGCAGCAGATCGCCGCTGGCGATGCGCGCATCATCGTCGCCGGCGGGCAGGAATCCATGTCGCTTGCGCCGCACTGCCAGAACCTGCGATCCGGCGCCAAGATGGGCGCAGTGACGCTGGTCGACACTATGCTTTCAGATGGCCTCACGGACGCTTTTGGCGGCTACCACATGGGCGTCACGGCTGAAAACGTGGCGAAGGGATTCGGCATTTCGCGCGAAGCGCAGGATGCCTTTGCGCTCGCCAGCCAGCAAAAGGCTGCGGCAGCCCAGGCGGCGGGTCGGTTCGATGCGGAGATCACTCCGTTCACCGTGCGGACGCGCAAGGGCGACATCATCGTCAGTCGCGACGAATATATCCGCGCCGACGCCAGTGAAGAGGGGCTCGCCAAGCTCCGCCCGGCCTTTGACAAGAACGGCACGGTGACAGCGGGCAATGCTTCCGGTCTCAATGACGGCGCTGCCGCCCTCGTGCTGATGCATGCCGACGAAGCCAGGGCGCGGGGCCTCACCCCGCTGGCTCGCATCACCAGCTGGGCGACAGCGGGTGTCGACCCGGCGCTGATGGGCACGGGCCCGATACCGGCATCCAGGAAGGCGCTGGAAAAGGCCGGGTGGACGGTGGGGGACCTCGACTTGATCGAGGCCAATGAGGCCTTTGCGGCTCAGGCCTGTGGCGTCAATGCCGGCATGGGCTGGGACACCGCCAAGGTCAATGTCAACGGCGGCGCCATTGCCATCGGGCACCCCATCGGCGCGTCGGGCGCGCGCATTCTCGTGACCCTGCTCCATGAAATGGGCCGTTCCAACGCAAAACGCGGACTGGCGACCCTCTGCATCGGCGGCGGCATGGGCGTTGCGATGTGTCTCGAACGTTAGCGGGCGCGCAGCACCGGCAAATCTGCACTCGCGGGCTGCCTTGCCTGCGAGCGTCACCCGATCAGAGCGAGTCCTGGATGTAGGTGGCGCGGAGGTAGAACTCCTTGGGGCGAGTGATGTGGCTGTGAATTAGCTCACCCAGCCGCTGGCCCTCGCCGCGGGTAATGGCGTCGATCATGGCGAAATGCTCGGTGATGGCGATCTCGCGCAGTTCTTCATTGGGGAAGGCACGGGTGCGTATCGGATGGGTCGCGAAGGTGTAGTGCAATATCGCGTCCGCCAGTTGCTGGTTGCCTGCTGACCGATAGAGCACTTCATGGAAATCGTTGTTGAGCGAAAAAACCTCGCCAAAGCGCTGGGCGCGTGAGGCGTCGCGATGTTGGCTGGCAATTTCGGTCAACTGGTCTACCAGCGCCTGGTCTGCAGGTCGGGAGAATCGAGCGGCGGCGCGCAACTCGAGGCATTCGCGGATCTCGTAAAGCTCCTCGATCTCGGTGATCGAATAGTCCCGCACCTGCACGCCCTTGTTCGGCTGGCGGACAACAAGCCCCATGCGCTCAAGCTCGTCAAACGCCTTGCGGACTGCATGCCGCGTGGCCTCGGTGCGCGCCATGATCTCGTCTTCGACCAGCCTTTCGCGCGGCCGCAGCTGCCCGGCGATGATCTGCCGCTGGAGTTCGCGGTAGACGAAATCCCAGCTTTTCGACTGGTCCGGCGCGACTTTTGCGAGGGAATTCAATGCACGGCTCCGTAGCTTCTGCGCCGCCAAGATAGCCCAAGCAACACGCACAGACAATAATCGTTGACATTATCGATAATGGTAACGATGATTCTGCCGATCACGGGAGGGGTCTAATTGTTTCGTATCGGTTGTGGCGCTGGTTTTTCGGGTGATCGTGTCGACGCGCCGCAGTCGGTCGTTGCGGCGATTGCCGCCGCCGGTTCGGGTGGCGCGCTTATTTTCGAGACCCTTGGAGAACGCACGTTGGCCCTTGGCCACATCGCTCGCCGCCAGGATCCCTCGAAGGGCTACGAGCCTCTTTTGGAAGAATTCCTCGAACCCATCCTCGCCCAGTGCGTCACCGCCGGGATCACCATTGTCGGCAATTTCGGCCAGGCCAACCCGCCCGCTGCCGCGAAGGCGATCCAGTCCATCGCCGACCGGCTCGGGCTCGGAGACCTGCGCATTGCGATCGTCTGCGGGGATGATTTGACCGGCAAGATCGACCTCGACGCGACCGAGCGGTGGGAAGGCGACAGCCGCCTGCCCGAGATCGACGGCGAGATCATCGCCATCAACGCCTATATCGGAGCCGCGCCAATTGCCGAGGCGATCAAGGCGGGCGCCCAGATCGTCGTGACCGGTCGTGTCGCTGACCCCGCTTTGGCTCTGGGACCATTGGTTGCCCATTTCGGCTGGGACTGGGCCGATCTCGATCGCATGGCGGCCGGCACGCTTGTGGGGCACCTGCTCGAATGCGGTTCGCAGGTGACAGGCGGGTTCTTCGCCGATCCCGGCCGCAAGGATGTGCCCGACACGGCCAATATCGGGTTCCCGATTGCTGAAGTGGAAGCAGATGGCAGCTTTGTCATCACCAAGGCTGAAGGGACGGGCGGTCTTGTCGACCTGCGCACGGTCAAGGAACAGCTTCTCTATGAGATCCACGACCCCGCCAGCTATCTGACGCCGGACGTTACGCTCGATATCACCGGCGTCCAGCTCTCGCAGCTCGGGCCCGACCGGGTGCAGGTCAGCGGGGCCCGCGGCCATGCTGCGCCGGAATGCCTCAAGGCCACTGTCGGCTTTTACGGCGACTGGCTCGGCGAAGCGGAGATTTCCTACGCCGGCCCCAATGCACTGGCCCGGGCGCGTCTGGCGGTGACCACGATCAATGAGCGCATTCTGCGCCGCGGGCTCGCCCTGCGCCATCGCGCCGACATCATCGGCACGGTCAGCGCTTTCGACAGTGATGAGGGTGACCTGCTGTTCGATTACTCCGACACCGGCGCCGGGGACTATCGCGTTCGTTTCGCCTTCGCTTCGGCCAACCAGCGTGATGTCGAACGTGCTGCCCAAGAGGTGAACGCGCTGTATTGCTGCGGTCCAGCCGGGGGCGGCGGTGTGAGACAGAGCGTGCGTCCACGTGTTCGCACGCTGTCCCATCTCGTGCCGCGCCGCCTGGTTCATCCCAGCTTTTCTTTCGCCGGTGGAACGCCATGAACGCGACGGTGCAGGTGACAAAACTTCACGCCATCGCGCATGGCCGATCCGGCGATAAGGGCAACAGGCTCAACGTCAACATCATCGCCTTCGATGAGAAACACTGGCCGGTCCTTCGGGACCAGGTGACGGCCGAGCGGGTTGCCGAACTGTTCGCCCATCGCGGCGTGACAGAGGTTCGACGTTATGAGCTGGCCCAGCTCCATGCGCTCAATTTCGTCATCGAGGACGCTCTCGAAGGCGGTGTGAATTCCAGCCTTGCGATCGATACGCACGGCAAGTGCCTGAGCTATCTGGTGCTCGGGATGGATGTCCAGGTGCAGGACGAGATGGTCACGGGCACGCCGCCTGGGGCTGAAATGCAAAAGGTCCCATAAGGGACAGGGAGGAAGAGAAATGTTGAGGAAGACAAAAATGCGCAATCTGCTGCTGACAGGCGCGTCGCTTGCAGTCATCGCAGCACAGCCGGCTCTGGCGCAGGAGCTGGAACGCGGCGGAACGCTGCGCGTAGGTATCTCCCAGATGGCTCCGTCGCCCGATCCGGTCGTGACCACCTTCGGTGTCAACTGGATGACCGCAGGCATCGCCTGTGAATCGCTGTTCGCCACCGACGAAAGCTGGACGCCGCAGCCGATGTTGGCCGACAGCGTCCTATAGTGATGACGGCAAGACCCTCACCATCGCAATTCGTCAGGGCCTCAAGTTCCACTCCGGCGCAGAGTTGAGCTCGGCAGACGTTGTGGCTTCGCTCGAACGCTTCCGCGAGTCCGCCGGTATTGGCGCGGCGTTCAAGAACATCGTGACCGCCATCACGGCGCCCGATACGAACACCGTCGTGCTCGAGCTGGCGACCGCATCACCGATCGTGCCGGGTCTTCTGGCTGGCGCACAGGCCGTGATCATGTCGAGCGCTTCGCTCGAAGGTGCCTCGCCCACAGAAGCCACTCGTGGCCTCGATTGCACCGGCCCCTATGTGCTGTCCGAATATCGTCCCGACCAAGGCGCTGTTCTCACCCGTTGGGATGACTACCAGAGCGTGAGCGCCCCGACTTCCGCGTTTTCGGGCGCCAAGCATGCCTATGCCGACGTGATCAATCTGCGTCTGATGCCCGAAGCCTCGGTGCGTCGCGACAGCCTGATCACCGGCGAGATCGACATCGCCATGGAGCTGCCGACCGACTTCTACGACGCGCTGCAGAACGATCCGAACACCGAAGCCGTCGTTGTGCCCAACAACCAGTCCCTGGCTGTGGTGCTCAACACCAAGGATGGCGTGATGGCAGACGTCAATCTGCGCCGGGCCATCTACTACGCGCTCGAGATGGAGCCGATCATGCTCGCCTCGGTGGGCAATCCGGACTTCTACACGCTCGACCCGAGCTGGATCCCGGACAACAACTCCTTCTGGTACACCACGGCAGGCGTTCCTGAAGGCTTTGGCACGCCCAACCCCGACAAGGTGAAGCAATATCTCGCTGCGTCGAACTACAATGGCGAGCCGATCCGCTGGCTGGTGGCCTCCGAGCAGTACCAGAAGCACTTCCTGCCCGCGATCACTGCATCCCAGCAGCTCGAAGAATATGGGATCAATGTCGAGATCGTGGAATCGCCGATGGCCAATTACATCCAGGCCCGCGCCGACGCTGCCCAGATGGACGCCTTCTCGAGCTTCCTGCCGACCTATGTCGATCCGACCTCGATCGCTTTCCTCAACGCCACCTATCCCGGCTTCTGGACGGATCCGGAAAAGATGGAGCTGATGGACAAGCTCGCCTCGACCATTGATGCGGACGAGCGCAAGGCCCTGTTCGAAAAGGTCCATGCCCTGGCCTATGACCAGTTCCCCTGGATCAAGTACGGCACGGAATCCAACATGTATGGCATCCGTGCGGGTGTCGGTAATCCGGCCCGCGTGCCCTCGCGCGGCTACGACCTCTACAACGTCGCTCCGCCGGCCCAGAACTGACAGATGAGCATGACGCAGGCGACAGATAACGAGCGCCTGACCGATGGTGGCGGAGAGACCTTCGCCACCACCAATAAATCGGTCTGGCAGAGGCTTCTGGCCAATCGGACGGCAATGATCTCCATTGCCATCCTGGTCATCATTTCCCTTTCCGCGGTTCTGGCGCCTCTCCTGGCACCGGGCAATCCGCTCAAGGTCAGCCCTGCCGACCGGTTCATTCCGCCCGGCGCCGAGCATGTTTTCGGCACGGACAATCTGGGCCGCGACATGTTCAAGATGGTCGTGCATGGTGCGCGCACATCCCTGCTTGTCGGGCTCATCGTCACGGTCATTTCCATGTCCGTGGCTGTCATTCTCGGCGCGATTTCCGGTTTTTATCGTCAGGTCGACGTGGTGCTGATGCGCTTTGTCGACGGTCTGATGGCTTTCCCAGGCATCGTTCTGGCGACTGCAGCCGCAGGCATCATGGGCCCGTCCATGACAACGGTGATCACCTCGCTCTCGATCGTCCTGATCGCCCCGTCGCTGCGCGTTGTGCGCGGACAGGTGCTGGTCGTGCGTGAGTTGCAGATGATCGAGGCTGCACGCTCGGTTGGCGTGCCGACGCTGCGCCTTTTCACCCGCTATATTCTTCCCGCCGTCAGCTCGCCCATCCTGGTGCAGGCCTCCTTCATCTTTTCGGCGGCTGTTCTGGGGGAAGCGGGTCTGAGCTTTATCGGCGTGGGTATCGGTCCCAAGGAGCTGAGCTGGGGCAATGCCCTGACCGAGGCCCGCAATTATATCTCCCAGGCGCCCTGGATCGTGCTGTTCCCGGGTCTCGCCCTGATGTTCACCATTCTTGCCCTCAATCTGTTGGGCGACAGCCTGCGCGACATCCTTGATCCGCGCCTGGCCCGGAGGCGCTGACATGCTGCGCTATCTTTTCAAGCGTTTCCTTCTGATTCTGCCCACGATCTTCGTGCCGCTGATCCTCGTTTTCCTGCTTCTGCGCCTGTCGCCGGGTGATCCGGCCGGCATGATGCTGGGCGACCAGGCGACGCCCGAACAGATCGAGGCGCTGCGCACGCAGCTCGGCCTCAATGAGCCGATCTGGGTCCAGTTCCTGATCTGGCTCAAGGGCATTGTCACCCTCGATCTGGGCAACTCGATCTTCTTCCGCGAACCGGTGATGCAGGTGATCCCGCGCTATGTCAGCGTGACCCTGTTGCTGACACTTGTGGCGCTTGCGCTCGCCGTTGCCATCGGCGTTTCGATGGGTCTGATCTCGGCGATGAACCGCAACAAGCCGATCGACCGCGGTGTTGTGACCACGGCGGTGCTCGGAATTTCGCTGCCGGAGTTCTGGTTCGCGCTGCTGCTGATCTTCGTCTTTGCCGTGACTCTGCGCTGGTTTCCCGTCGCCGGATACAACCCGCCCGACGCCGGCATCATCGCCTTTGGCGCCACTATTTTCCTGCCAGCGCTTGCCCTCGGGGTGCGCCAGTCAGCGCTGATGACGCGCATGATGCGCTCGTCCATGCTCGACGTGCTCAACGAGCCCTATATCACCACGGCCCGTGCCCAGGGCCTGCCCGAAAGCAAGGTGATCGGCAGCTATGCCATGCGCACCGCGGCCATGCCTGTGGTGACGGTGGCCGGGCTCTCGGCGGGCTATATGCTCGGTGGTGCCGTTGCCATCGAGATCATCTTCGCGCTGCCGGGCCTGGGCCGCATGCTGGTCGAAGCCGTCGGCCGGCGGGACTACCCTCTGGTTGAAGGTGGGGTGCTCACCATCTCGCTGATCCTGGCGGTGCTCAACCTTATCATCGACCTCATCTACGCCCTGCTCGATCCCCGGATTCGTTACCAATGACCGCGCAATCAGCTTCACTGCAGACGCCTCCGGTCCAGCCGGCAACCGCCCGTGATATCGTGCTCGAGGTCAAGGATCTCAGCCTTGGCTTCCGCAATGCCGATGGCCTCTTGCCTATCGTCACCGATGTGTCCTTTTCCATCGCCAAGGGCGAAGCCGTCGCGCTGGTGGGAGAGAGCGGCTGCGGCAAGTCGATTACCGCCAGTGCCATCATGGGCATCGCACCGGACAATGCCGAAATCGGTGGGACCATCATCCTCAATGGCACGCCCATTTCCGGCCTGCCACCGAAGGAACGCCGCAAACTCTGCGGCCGCCATATGGGGTTCATCTTCCAGGAGCCGATGACGGCGCTCCACCCGACGCTCAGCATCGGCCGGCAGATGACCGATACGCTGCGGCATAATCTTGGCCTCAGCCACGCAGCCGCAACTGATCGTGCCGCCGAGTTGCTCGACCGCGTCGGCATTCCGCGCGCGCGCGATATTCTCAAAGGCTATGTGCATGAGCTTTCGGGCGGCATGCGCCAGCGTGTGATGATCGCTCTCGCCATTTCCTGCGGTCCGTCTCTCATTATCGCCGACGAACCGACCACGGCGCTCGACGTGACCATCCAGGCTCAGGTCCTGGACCTGCTCGACGACATGCGGCGCGAGCTGAACCTGGCCATGCTGTTCATCACGCATGACCTCGAAGTCGTGGGCGATTTCTGCGACCGCGCCGTCGTCATGTACGCCGGTGACGTGGTGGAGCGCGGCCTCAGTGCCGATGTCGTGCGCAGCCCGGCCCATCCCTATGCACGTGGCTTGATCGACGCCGTGCCCGGCCATGATGATAACCGTACGCGTTTGACCCCGATCCTCGGGACGGTGCCGCCGGTGGGGCAGTGGCCTCAGGGCTGTCGCTTTGCGCCCCGCTGCAGCCGCGCCGATGCGAAGTGCCAGACGCGGCCTGCCTTGGAAGCACATATCCGTTCCGATGTGCGCTGCTGGTACCCGCTGGAGGCCGCCCAATGACCACCGAAACCATGCTCAGCGTTGCTGGCCTTTCGAAAACCTTCAAGTTGGTCAAGGCCGTGCGGGATGTCAGCTTTTCGATCCAGCGTGGCAAGACCTTCGGCCTCGTCGGCGAGTCCGGTTCGGGCAAGTCGACCACTGCCCGGCTGGTGCTGCGTCTCGTCGAGCCGACAGCCGGATCCATCCGCTTCCGTGGCAAGGATCTGGCCAATCTCTCCTCCGGCGATCTGCGTGCCGAACGGCGGCATATGCAGATGATTTTCCAGGATCCGTTTGGATCGCTCAACCCGCGCATGAGCGTCAGGGACACGTTGGTCGAACCGCAGCTGGTGCATGGCATCGGCAGCCCAGATGAACAGCTCCGGACTGCCGAGCGGCTCCTTGCCGAGGTCAGTCTGCCCCGGACGGCCCTCGACCGATATCCGCATGAATTCTCCTGTGGCCAGCGCCAGCGTATCGCCATTGCCCGGGCGCTTTCCACCAATCCGGAGCTGATCGTCGCCGACGAACCGGTGAGCGCGCTCGACGTTTCGGTACAAGCGCAGGTGCTCAACCTCATGCGCGATCTGCAGGACCGGCATGGCACAACCATGCTGTTCATTTCGCACGATCTGCGCGTCGTCCAGTTCATGTGCGATGAGATCGCTGTCATGTATCTGGGCGAGATCGTCGAACAGGGACCGCGCGATGCCATCTATGGTGGCGCCGCGCACCCCTATACGAAGGCGCTTATGGCGTCCGCGCCCGGCAAGGGCGATGGCAAGCGCGCCAAGCTCAAGGGCGAAATCCCATCCGCTCATGCGGTGCCCAGCGGCTGCGCTTTCCGCACGCGCTGTCCCCACGCCTTTGATCGTTGCGCCGTCGAAAAGCCGGCCATGCGGGACCTCGGTTCAGGCCAGAAGGCGGCCTGCCATTTACTCGACGGACCAATCGCGGCATGACTTCCTTTATCGACATCGCCAGCGGAAATGCCATTTATCGCGGGCTGCGGACGCCTGAGGGTGACCGCTTCCTGGGCATATCCTATGCAGAACCAGCGATCGGTTCCCGGCGCTTCAAGCCGCCTGTGCCCCTTGCACATGCAGGCCTTGTGGACGCCACCAAGGTCGGTTTTGCGCCGCCGCAGCTGCGTCGTGCCATGCCCGATTGGGCGCCCAAAGGCGATGGTTTCGACACAGGCGAGGACTGCCTCAATCTCAACATCTATACGCCGGCTGCAGACGATAAGCGGCGGCCTGTGCTTGTCCATGCCTTTGGCGGCGGATTTCAGACCGGTTCCGCCCATGGGACATTCCACGACGAGCCGGGGTTTACGGGGCAGGGCGACGTCGTTCTGGTGCGTCCGAATATGCGCGTCGGGGCCTTGGGCTTTCTCCATCTCGGGGAAAAGTTCGGCGCAGAATATGCTGCGGCCAATCGGGGCATGCTCGATTTTATTGCAGCACTTCGCTGGGTTCACGACAACATCGCGGCGTTCGGTGGCGATCCTGACAATGTCACTCTCATTGGCATGTCGTCCGGGTCCTTCACCATTGCCGCCCTCTTCGGCGTCGACGGTGTGAAACATCTCTTCCGCCGCGCCTGGCTGATGAGCGGGCCGGCAAGTCGCATCATCGCGCCCGACACTGCGAGCGCGCTTGCAGGCGATTTTTTCGCGCGCGCTGGGGTGTCTGCATGCGATGTGGCAGCGCTGGAAGCTTTGCCGATCGAGACGATCCTTGCCGTCCAGGACCAGGTTCTCGCGACCCATCTTGGCGAAAGAAACGCTCCGGGCGGGCGCACATTCGGCATTGTGCATGACGGGGCAAGCCTGCAGCGTCACCCGCTGGATGGACTGGCCTCAGGCACATTTGCCGAGCACCAGATCGTCGTCGGCTGGACCCGCGACGAGGCGCGCATGTGGTACGCCTTCGGCATGATGCCGGAAGTAGCGACGCGCGAGGCTCTACTGGCTTCGATTGCGCGCTTTCATCCCAACGACGCCGAGGCTGAACTTGCGGCGCTCGAGGCGGAGCTCCCCTTGCTCACCCTGACAGGTCTGGAGGAAGTTTTCCTCTCGCGGGCGATCTATCGCAACCCTGCTGTCCGAACGGCGCAAACCCAGATTGCTGCAGGGGGGCAGGCTTATGCCTACCAGTTCGAATGGGTCCCCGACTTTGAGGGTGGCCGCCTTGGCGCCGCTCACGGCTTCGATGAGCCCTTTGTGTTCAATAGCTTGAGCCGCGTGCCATTGGCGGTCGAAACGCCCGGCGCTCCTCTCCTGGCCAAGGCAATGTCCGAAGCACTTGTCACTTTCGCATCCACAGGCACGGCACCGCATTGGCCCACACCCTGGCGCATCTTTGGGTAAATTGTCCGAGTCGGGCAGGATGCCGGTGTTGGTGTCTCGCGGGAGTGGCCGTGGGCGTGATGGCAAGGCTAGCGCTTGAACGCTGGCCGGCCAAGCGACAGATTCCCTCTTTACATGTGATCTAGAATGCAGCGAGAGTTCGTCGAGTGGCGCGGGGGCAACGCGCGCCGCGGGTCATGACGATTTCTCCTGCAGAGGGTCGCTTGGGTAAGATGAGGGTAGAGAGCGCCGTCAATACGGACGATATCGCGGCTCTTGCGCGCAGATATCTGCCGAGAATTGCGTATGATTTCATCGATGGTGGCGTGGACGGCGAGGGCGGGTTGGACCGCAACCGACGGGCGTTCGAGGGCTATCAGCTGGTGCCGCGCTATCTCGTGGATGTCGAAAAGCGGACTCAGACGACGCGCCTTTTCGGGCGCAGCTATGCCTCCCCGTTCGGGGTTTCGCCGATGTCGATCGCCGGTTTTTTCCGGCCGGGGGCAGATCTGATGATCGCTCGAGCGGCGGCAGCTCTCAATGTGCCCTATGTTATGTCGAGCGCCAGCTGCAGTTCCATCGAGGCGGCTGTTGCGGAAGCGCCTGAGAACACCTGGTTTCAGGTCTATGGCACGCGCAATCCGGAGATCACCCTCGATCTGGTTAAGCGCGCCACCCGCCTCAACGTTCCGGTGCTGGTCCTCACAGTGGATACGCCGGTGATCGGCAAGCGCGAGCGCAATATCCGCAATGGCTTCCGCCGACCCATGAAGATGACGCCGGGTGTGATCATGCAGGGCTTGAGCCGCCCGGGCTGGACCTGGCGTTATCTCAGAGCGCGGGGCATTCCGATGATGGAGAACTGGGCGCCCTATGCCGCGCCGGGCGCGGACGCCAATGCGGTCGCCGACCTTTATGGATCGCAGACGCCGGCACCGGGCCAGACGTGGGACGTGCTGCGGCTGGTGCGCAAGGCGTGGGCGGGGCCGCTTGTGGTCAAGGGCATTCTCCACCACGAGGACGCCCAGATGTGTGTCGACCTCGGTGCGGACGGAATGCTGATTTCCAACCATGGCGGGCGGCAACTCGATGCTGCACCGGCGCCGATCGATGTGCTGCCGCGGATTGCTGACGCGGTCGGTCACAAGGCCGAACTGCTGATCGACAGCGGCTTTCGACGGGGCAGTGATGTCGCGAAGGCGCTTTGCCTCGGCGCGAAGGCGGCATTCATCGGCAGGCCGGTCATGTTTGCCGCCGCCGCGGCGGGCGAAACGGGCGTCCGAAAAGTTCTCGATATCTACCGGCAGGAGCTCGGCCTGCTTATGGGGCAGATGGGCTGGGCCGACGTCGATTGCGCCGGCCCGTCGAACATTGTCGAGACGCGCGGCCGGGGCTGAGCCGACTGGCGCCGATCAGTGGATGTCCTGCACGCGGGACAAGGCCTCGCGCATATGGGCACTGGTAAACCCGGGTGCCCGCGCCATATCGAGGATGATCTTCTCGCGTCGTGTGACCAGATCGATGGCGTCGGGCAGTCGTCTGACTGCCTCTGCGGGAATGACGACCGCGCCATGGTAGTCGGCGTGGATGACACCATCGTGCCCGGCCAGCATGCCGAACACATTCACATCGCCGCCCATGGCGACCATGTGCACATGGGCATGGCTGGGAACAACGCGCCCGCCGATGATCTGGAACCCCGGCGCCAGCATGTCGCAATCGCGATAGGATCCGTTGGTGACGCAGCCCAATACGCCGAGGCCCTTGTGAACCGTGGTCTGAACTTCGCCCCAGAAGGCGCCATAGCCCGGCTTGTCGTCGATATCCTGGAGCAGGGCGATTGTCGGCAGGTCTCCTGCCTCGACATAGTCGTACCATTCCTGGCGGGAAGGGATGGGGCCGCGCGGTGGTTCCTTGGACCGGATCAGTCCGGTGCGTGCCAGGCCGACAATGGGCGCCAGCGTCCGATCGGCTGCTACCATCTGTTCGACGGTGAAGCCGATGGCCCGCCGCTCGGGGACGATCAGCTCCAGCCCGTTGCATATGGTGGGCGTATCCCAGGCCCTCAGGGCGTCGAGATCAGCGGCGGAGAACGGATAATCGGACATTAACTGGCTCCTTGTGAAGGGAATAGCGACGGGTCGTGGTGGCGGTCAGGGGCAGGCCCAACTGGACACGATCTTCAATGGCGTGGATGATCGGCGTCGTGGCGCGGTCGTTGGGGAGGCAATGTGGCCTATCTCGTGCAGCGTGATAGGACTTCCAGGCCCGGCCTTGTCCTGCCGAAGCTGGCATGTGACTGCCATGCGCATATCTTCGGGCCGGCAGATGCCTATCCGTTTGATACGGAGCGAGCCTACTCGCCGCCTCCAGCGACGGTTTCGCAATATCTCGATATGCTGGCGACGGTCGGGATTGAACGGGCGGTGATCGTGCAGCCGAGCGTCTATGGGCGAGACAATCGCTGCACTCTCGACGCCGTAGCAGAGATCGGTCTCGACCGGGCTCGCGCCGTTGTTGCGGTCGCGCCGGAGACGGGCAAGGCCGAGCTCGCCCAGCTCCGTGTGCAAGGCGCACGTGGGGTGCGGCTCATGCGCGGTGGCAGCGACCCTCTGTTCCTTGACCAGTTGAAGGTGCTTGGAGGCGTGCTCGCCGATCTTGGCATGCACATCCAGCTCTATGTCAGGCCGGATGTATGGCCCGCATTGCTGCCGGTTCTCGAGGCGAGTGGGGTAGAGGTGGTTCTGGATCACCTGGCGCATCTGACAGCGGATCAGGCCGCCGAAGCCGACCATATCGATGCCCTGTGCGCCGCTCTCGACCGCGGTCGCACCTGGGTCAAGCTCAGCCAGTACAAGGCCTCGCTCACCAATTATCCATTTCTTGACGCGACGCCTCTGGCTGCGCGGATCGCCGCCCATGCGCCCGATCGCTGCGTCTGGGGGACTGACTGGCCCCACCCCAACCTGACCGGCCATATGCCCGATGATGGCGAACTGGTGGATCTGATTGCCGGGTGGGCGCCTGATCCCACGATGCGGCAGCGTATCCTCGTGGATAATCCAGCGCGGCTCTACGGCTTCGTTTGAAGCCGCTTTCCACCCGGAGAGGTCGAGCCACAGCGTGCTGAGCGGCGGCGGTCCCCGGCACTCTCCATTGCTGCTCGACCTATTGCACATCAGGCCCTCGTCATCCTGCCGCTTCGTTCCAATAGGAGGCCGCCATGCGAGCGTTGCGGCTGAGCATGGCCGACATCGCAGCGCGCGCTGCCAGGCCATCGCGGCCGGCGATTGCTTCCGCCACCTTCAGGTGTCCGGCACGCGACACCGGATCATGGGCCGGGCGCATGACGCCGTATTCGTAGGAGACCCGAAGCGTCGTCAGGATCAGCTGGCGCATCTGATGCATGACCTGATTTTGCGTGGCCTCCAGGATGGTCACGTGGAAGGCGCAGTCGGCGCGGAAAAGGGCGGCGACATCCCCGGTTTCCGGGTGCATGGTCCGCGCTGCATCGAGGATGACAGCGCGCTGCGCCTCGGTCGCGCGATGGGCGGCAAGCTCAGCCGCAGCGGGCTCGAGGATTGTCCGGACCTCCGTCGTCTCGGCAAAGATGCGCCGCATCCGCGGATGGTCGGCCTGGTGCCAGGCGACGACATCCCCGTCGAGCAGGTTCCACTCATCGACCGGCGTTACGCGCGTGCCATAGCGCCGTGCCGTGCGGAGCAATCCCTTGCCGGAGAGGACTTTGATCGCATCGCGCAAGGTTGTCCGGCTCACGCCGAGGGTTTCGACGAGCTGCGGCTCGGTGGGAATGATGCCGCCGGGGGGAAAGCGGTCGTTGGCAATCCATCGTCCCAGAGTGTCCACGGTTTCGCGCGCCACCCCCGTGGGGAGCGGTGAGGCCACGTCAAATGGGGTCGTCAAATCGATTAGAGAAGGGGTGTTCTTCATTGTGACCTGGCTGAGAGAACCGCATCTTTACATCGTATCTAGAAGCGGTACAGTACTCTGGCAAAAGAATAGCGGTGCGCGACAAAGCAGCACCAACGGAGGAGAGAGATATGCGTATTCTACGTAGTCTAGTCTGCCTTGCATTCGCCTTGCTCTACACTGGCCCCGTCTTGGCGCAGAGTGCGTCGGCCATTCCCCGCAATGAGACCCTGATCGTCGAAAACCCGGAGGGGACGATCAAGAATGCCGGTTGGTTCAATATCTGGGCCACCAATGCGGGTGGCCAGTCCACCGGCCTGCACCAGTTGGCGATGGACACGTTCTGGTACATCGATCCCGATCACGGCCTTGACGGCGTGTGGGACAATTCGTTGGCTTCCGAGCCGCCGATCTACAATGACGATTTCACGGAAATGACGGTCAAACTGCGGCCGGGCATCTTCTGGAGCGACGGTGTCGAGTTCACGTCGGACGACGTCGTCTTCACCACTGATACGCATCTGGCGACCAATGGCCTCGTGCGCAGCGCCCAACATCAGCTCAACGTCGAGAGCATCGAGGCGCCCGACAAATACACCGTCATCTACAAGCTCAAGGCGCCGAACTCGCGCTTCCACTCGCTGTTCACTGTGCGCTGGAATGCTGCGTGGATCATGCCCAAGCACATCTTCGAGGGTAAGGATCCCCTGACCTTCGATTTCAATCCACCGGTTTCCCTGGGCGCATATACGCTGCACAGCTATGACCCCAACGGACAGTGGTTCACCTGGCAGAAACGGGAAGACTGGGAGCGCACCACACTCGCCCGTTTTGGCGAGCCGGGGCCGAAATATGTCACCTATCTTGATCCGGGGCCGCCGGATAAGCGCGTGATTGCCCAGCTCAATCACGACCTAGACGTCATTCACGACACTTCGCCCGAGGGTGTGTTCTCGCTGGTCAAGGACTCGCCGACATCTAAGGGCTGGTTCCCGGGCTTCCCGTATGGCCACCCCGACCCGACACTGCCGCAGGTGATTTTCAATCACCAGAACACCAAGTTCCAGGATCGCGACGTCCGCTGGGCTCTCGCTCTGGCTCTCGATATCAAAGCGATCTCGATGGCGTCCTATCGTGGCGCTGCGACCCTGTCGGCCATTGCCGTGCCACCCACTGGCACAGCCCCTGAGTATTATCACAAGCCAATGCTGGAATGGCTGAACGCCTTCGAGCTGGACACCGGCAAGCAAACAATTAAGCCCTATGATGCCACGATCGGCACGCAGATCGCCGAGATGCTGCGCCCTTCGGTCGGTGACCAGATCCCCAGCGAGCCCGATGCCATCACCGCGGCCTTCGGCACTGGCTGGTGGAAGCAGGACCAGCAGGCGGCAGCAGAACTGCTCGAGCGAGCCGGTTATACCCGCCAGGGCAATGACTGGTACATGCCCGACGGTCAGCGGTTCTCGATCAGTGTGATGGTCGAGGGCGAGGCCCGTCCGGTGATGACCCGCGCGGGGTCGATGATCGCCGAACAATGGCGGCGCTTCGGGATCGACGCGACGACCGACTCTGCGCAGGCAGCGTTCCTGACCCGCCGGAACGGTGGTGACTTCGAGACAGCGATATCCTGGAGCGTCGAGACCTGGGGCGGTCATCCCGACCTCAGCTTCTTCCTCGATAGCTGGCACTCGCAGTTCGTCAAACCGGCCGGCGAGGTCCAGACCCCGCGCAACTGGTCGCGTTGGTCGAACCCGGACCTCGACAAAATCATCGAGCAGATCCGTGCGATTTCGTTCGATGATCCGCAGGGGGTCGAGCTGGGCAAGGAATTCGTCAAGCTCGCCGTCGAGGAAATGCCGATTATCCCGTTGATGTCCTACAACGTCTTCACGATGACGGACGACACCTACTGGACCGGCTATCCGACGGCGGAAGATCCCTACACCAATCCTGTGCCGAACTGGGCGAACTCCCGGTACATGATGGTGCGCTTGCAAGCCGCTGAGTAATCGATACCCACGGAGCCGGCCAGTGCGGAACTATGGTATTTACGTCGTCAAACGTTTCGGCCTGTTCGTACTGGTCGTTTTCGTGGGTATTTCGCTTACCTTTCTGATCACGCATCTGACGCCCATCGATCCGGTCGAACAGATGATCGCTTCAATGACAGCCTTCGGGGATACCAGCCCCGAGGCCGTCGAGATGATGCGCGCGGCGCTGCGCGAACTCTACGGCGTCGAGGGCAACCTCTTCGAGCAGTACCTGAACTACTGGCGGCGCATGCTGGTCCTCGATTTCGGACCGTCGCTGTCGGCGTTTCCAACCCCGGTATCGGTGTTAATCGGTCGGGCTCTTCCCTGGACGATCGGGCTTCTGGTCAGCTGCACGCTGATTTCCTGGACGCTCGGAAATCTGCTGGGCGGGCTGTCCGGCTACTACCGCGATAACCGCGCCCTGGGTGCGCTGGGCGTGGTGGCCATGGCGTTCCATCCGGTCCCTTACTACATCATCGCCTTCATCCTGCTCCTGCTATTCGGATTTCTCTGGCCGATCCTGCCGATCAGTGGTGGGGCAGGGCAGAACGTGGCGCCGGGTTTGACCTTTGAGTATCTCAGCGGCGTTTTCCGGCACGCGATCCTTCCCGCACTGTCGATCATCCTGGTCGGCGTCGGCGGCTGGTTCCTGGGGATGCGCGCGCTGGTTTCGAACATCGTCACCGAGGATTATGTGGCCTATGCCGAGCTTGCCGGAGTCTCGCGGCGGCGCATTCTGGTCTCCTATGTCATGCGCAATGCGCTGGTGCCGCAGGTGACGGGCCTCGCCATGTCGCTGGGCGGTATTTTCACCGGCGCAATCATCGTCGAGCAGGTCTTTGGCTATCCCGGCCTTGGTCGGCTGCTGGTTGGGGCCGTCTATTCTGCGGACTACAGCCTCGTCCTTGGCGTCACCGCGATATCGATCATCGCCGTGGCTGGGGCAGTGTTCCTGATCGACATTCTTTATCCGCTGTTCGACCCACGGATGCAGCTGTCATGAGCTTCTTGACCACACTTCGCGACCTGCTGCGGTACAATTTGCAGTTTTCGATCGGCGCCACGCTGACCCTGGTGATCGTGATCCTGGCAGGGATGTCGTTCTTCTCGCCCTATGATCCGCTCGATACCTATCTTGTGCCGCTCGATATGCCGCCATTATGGCAATATCCGTTTGGCACAACTTCGCGTGGCCAGGATGCCTTCTGGCTGCTGACCTTCGCACTGCGCAACACGCTGTTGTTCGGGATTACCGTCGCGGTCCTTTCCCGGGTGTTCTCGCTGACCGTGGGACTACTCGCCGGCTATGTCGGGGGTCGAACCGATCGCGTGCTGATGGCGCTCAACGACACATTTATCGTCATCCCGCTGTTTCCGATCCTTGTGCTCTTTTACTTCGTGCTGCGCGACCACATGAACTGGGCTCTGCTGGCGCTGGCCATGGCCAGTCTCGGCTGGGCCTATGACGCACGGTTGATCCGGTCGGTCATGATGAGCCTCAAGACCCGGGAATTCACCCGCACAGCGATGTTCTCGGGGATGAACGGGCCCGAGATCATGGTCAAGCAACACCTGCCTTTCGTGCTGCCGATCGTGTTCTCGACCGCGCTCAACAATATCAACTGGTCGATCGGCCTTGAGGTGACATTGTCGGTGCTGGGCTTCACCAATATCGATACGCCCACCGTGGGCACCATGCTGTTCTGGGCCAATCAGCACTCGGCGCTGATCTCGGGGGTATGGTGGTGGTATACCATCCCGACGGTCTTCATCATGCTGACCTTCATCGGCCTGTTCCTGCTGGCGGTATCGCTTAATGACTACATCGATCCACGCAGCCGCATTGCGCGAATGGGTGGAGGATCTGCGTGATGGCACCGCCTGTCCTCCAGGTGCGCAACCTGCGCGCCTATTATCAGATGGGGATCTTCGGCATTACCCGCGAGGTTCGCGCTGTCGACGATGTCACGCTCGACATCAACAGCAACGAAATCTACGGCCTGGCCGGGGAGTCCAGTTCGGGCAAGACCTCGTTCATCAAGACCATCGCCGCTGCGAACCGGCCGCCGCTCAACGTGGTGGGAGGATCGGTAAAATACAGCTTCCTTGATCGCGATATCCACGCTCTTGATCGCAGGGGGCTCGAAGCGGTGCGCTGGAAGAATATTTCCTACGTCATGCAGGGGTCGATGAGCGTCCTCAACCCGGTGCGCAGGGTCATCCATACCTTCACCGATTTTGCCTATCGGCACGTCGGCAAGCCCATGCCGGAGTTCCTCGCGCTGGTGGAGGGGCACCTTGAGCGGCTCCTGCTCAAGCCGTCCGTGTTGAACGCCTTTCCGCACGAGCTTTCGGGCGGCATGCGACAGCGCGTGGCCATCGCTCTGGCGACGATATGCCGGCCCGAGTTCATCATCGCCGACGAGCCCACCACGGCGCTCGATGTTGTGGTGCAGAAGGAGGTCCTGGCGCTCATGCGCGAGATCCAGCAGGAAATGGGGTCGTCGATCCTCTTCGTCACCCACGATATGTCGGTGCATGCCCACATCGCCGACCGACTGGGGATCATGTACGCCGGGCGGCTGGTCGAGGAGGCACCCACCGAGGAGATCTTCTCGCGGCCTCTCCACCCCTACACCCAGCATCTGATCCAGAGCCTGCCACAGATCGGCGATGCCACGACGCGCAAGGGCCTCGGCGGCTCTCCGCCGAGCCTTGCCGCGCCCCCTCCCGGGTGCCGGTTTCATCCCCGCTGCCCCATAGCGATGGAACGGTGCCGGACGCAGCGGCCGGCGTTGACGACGCTTGGTCCCGGCCACCGGGTCGCCTGCTTTGCAGCGGCGCCTGAAGTCCAGCCTGTTCCCGATAATGTCGAGGTGCTGCCGGCATGAGTGACACCCTTCTTTCCGTCGAGAATGTCACCCGCAGCTACGCCCTGGGCGGCCTGTTCGGGCGCCGCCACTTCAACGCCGTCGAGGATGTGAGTTTCGCGATTCCCGACGGCAAACCCGAGATTTTTACCATTGTCGGGGAGTCAGGCAGCGGCAAGTCAACGCTGGCAAAGATGATTCTCAACCTGGCCGAACCGACCAAGGGTCGCATCAGCCTGCGCGGAAGCGACGTCACTACCGCCCGCAACCGCCGCGGCAGGCTTGCGTTCATGGCCGCGGTTCAGCCGATCTTCCAGAATCCATTCGAGGCCTTCAGTCCGCTCAAGCGGGTCGATGCCTATCTGCTCAAGACCGCCCGCAGCTTTGCGGGAGCACGCAGTGATGCAGAGGCTGCGGCCGCCGCCGACGAGGCTTTGCGCAATGTCGGCCTCACTTATGCCGAGATCGAGCGACGGTTTCCCCATGAGCTGTCGGGTGGCCAGATCCAGCGCGTGGCAATCGCCAGGGCGCTGATCCCCAAACCCGCGCTGATTGTCGCTGACGAGCCGGTTTCCATGGTCGATGCTTCCCTGCGCATGTCGATCGTCAATCTGTTCAAGACGCTGCGAGACGAGCTGGGGGTGACCATCATCTACATCACCCATGATCTGGCGACGGCCTATTACATAAGCGATCGCATCATCGTCATGCAGACCGGCCGCGTTGTCGAGAGCGGCGACGCACGGCAGGTGCTCGACGCGCCGCAGCATCCTTATACCCAACGCCTCAAGGCGTCGGTTCTGGCGGTCAAGCGGCCGCACCAATCCAATACATTCTCGGCCTAACCCGGCCACTGAGCGCCATTTTGAGATCGAGGGACGAAAAATGCTTGAGGCACAACTGACATTCGACCGGTCCGACTTGATCGGCGCCACTGACCGTCGCCTGTTCGGCGCGTTTGTCGAACATCTGGGGCGGTGCGTCTATGGGGGGCTCTACGAGCCCGGACATCCGACCGCGACCAAGGAAGGGTTTCGTGGCGACGTTCTGGAGCTGGTGCGCGAACTCGGCACCACCATTATCCGCTACCCGGGCGGCAATTTCGTTTCCGGCTACGACTGGGAAGACGGCGTCGGACCGGTGGAGGATCGTCCCAAGCGGCTGGAGTTGGCCTGGCTGTCGATCGAGCCCAATACATTTGGCACCAATGAATTCATCGACTGGTGCCGACAGGCCGAACTCGAGCCCATGCTGGCGGTGAACCTCGGTACGCGCGGACCCGACGATGCCCGCAAGCTATTGGAATATTGCAATTTTCCATCCGGTACCAAGTATTCGGACCTGCGACGGGAGCATGGCTGGGAGCAGCCCCATAACGTGAAATTCTGGTGCCTCGGAAATGAGATGGACGGCCCATGGCAGATGGGTTCGAAGACCGCGACAGAGTATGGCCGGATCGCCGTCGAGGCGGCCAAGATGATGCGGACAATCGATCCCACTATCGAGCTGGCCGCCGTCGGATCTTCTGGGCGCAACATGCCGACCTTTGGCGCCTGGGAGCGCGAGGTACTGCGGCACAGCTTTGACCAAGTCGAGTTCATCTCGCTCCACACCTATCTCAACGACTATGCCAAGGACACGCCGGCCTTTCTCGCCAGCTCCGACCTGATGGATGGGTTCATTGACGAAGTGGTCGGCATTGCCGACGAGATTGCCGCCGAGCGTGGCTCATCCAAGCGTATCGATCTCAGTTTCGATGAATGGAACGTCTGGTATCGCACGCGGCGCGGTGACGATCGCAAGCTTCCCGGCTGGCCGATCGCGCCGCCGATCCTGGAAGAACTCTATACGATGAAGGATGCGCTGGCCTTTGGTGGCGCCTGTATTTCGCTGCTGAACCACGCCGACCGGGTGAAGTCGGCGTGCCTGGCGCAGCTCGTCAATGCCATCGCTCCGATCCTCACCGAAACCGGCGGTCCGGCCTGGCGGCAGCCAATTTTCTGGCCCTTTGCCGATTTTGCCAATCTTGGGCGTGGGGAGGTGCTGCGCGCGCAGGTTCAGTCCCCCACTTATGCCACGACCTATTACGATCCTCGCGGAACGACGGACCTCGACTTTCCGATGCCGGAGGTGCCCTTCCTCAAGGCGTCTGTGGTTCACGGAGCGGATGACGGGATGACAACGCTGTTCCTCCTCAACCGCAGCCTCGATCAGGAGATGAGTGTGGCAGTGGAGGGGAGCGGTTTCTCCTCGCTTTCGCCCGAGAGTGCGACAGTGCTCCGCAATGACGACCTCGAAGCGACCAATACGCGTGACCATCAGGCCGTAGCGCCCACCGCATTCTCGGCAATGGAAGCCAGTGGTAACCACTGCCGCCTCGTCTTGCCGCCCGCTTCGTGGACGGTCGTTCGCATGAAGGGGACGTGATCGCCCCTGTCGGTATCTGATCGTCGTCGTGGCCGTATCGTTGCGGGCCGCCAAAGATAGTCCTGTTCCCCTGCTGTCCGGGGAGCGCTGTAATCCTCGTGGCACATGCAGGAGGCGGATGAGGGCGTAGCTCTACATCGTCGGACCGCAGCACATAAGCCGAAGGAGGGAAGGGCGACAGGCGCGCCTGCTGTACACTCGTGACCTCTCGGCGTGTGTTGCTGATGGCGTGAGGTGACGAGAGTGGGTGCTATGGTCAGCAGGTTCGAAAGTGCTGCATACAAGCTGCGTTGGGGGCTGCGTGTTGCTGGGCCCCTGGCGACGTTGCTGGGGGCGTTCAGGACAGCGGCGATATTGATTTCGCGTCGGCCTCAAGGGGAGGTACATCTTCGCTCGGGGCCGGTGCTCGAATTTGCCTTTCCCGAGCAATTTCCCCCGACGCTGACCATGTTCGGGGATTTGATCGACCCCGAATTTGCATTTCTAAAGCGGGTGGCTCGCCCGAACTGGCGTGTAATCGACGTCGGCGCCGCAATCGGTCAGTTCACCCTGTTTGCCACCATGTGCCTGCCCGCATCGCGTGTGGATGCGTTCGAGCCGAGCAGCGCCAATATCGCGACGTTGAAGCGCAACCTCGAACGAAACGGCGTCGTTGACAAGGTCACTGTTCATCAGGCCGCACTCTCTGACCGCAAGGAGACGGCGCATTTTGCCACGGCGTCCAAGAACTGGATGAGCCAGCTGGTGACTGCGGGCAGTCCCTCTGAAGGCACTGAAGAGGTCGCGGTCGACACGCTCGATACGGTTCTCGCTGATCTCGGGATCGGGCATGTCAATGTGCTCAAGATCAATGTCGCCGGGTTCGAGCCGGCCGTGATCAACGGAGCCATGGCAAAATTGCGGGCGCAGGAGGTCGATGTAATGGTGCTGTTGTTGGGTTTACCCTCGCTGCCGCACTACGCGGCCATAGCGCAGCTTGGCTACCGATTTTTCTATTATCATCCGTTCAAGCGGACGCTGCACGAGGTGGAGAGTTTCGATGCCGATGCGGTGCTCAACCACCGCCCATGGCCTGCGCGGCACATCATTGCGATCCGCGATGCTGCGCTTGAGCCCTTGATCTCGGGCCGCGTGAGCGTTGTATCGAAACTGAACAAAATGGATTGAGCGGGGCCGTCAGGCCCCGCTTTGAGAGTGTGTTTGGCCTAGAGAATGAAATCGCCGGCACTGAGCTGGACCAGACCGGTCAGCTGGATTTCGAAGTCATGCACGCCATCGCCGTTGGTGTCGGCCTGGATCAGGGTGCGGTTGTTGGCGTCGTCGGTGTGGAAGGCGAGTTCGCCAGCATTCTTGCCGAAGATCTGGTCGTCCTTGGCGAGGAAGGTGAACGCCTGATTGCCGCTCGACTTGGTATTGGCATCGATCTCTGAGAGGTCGATCTTGTCCTCGCCCTTGGTGAAGTCCGTGATGATGTCACGGGTGCTGGCAAAGCGTCCGGTCTCCGCAGCGGATTTGAACAGGAAGATGTCGTTGCCGGCACCACCTGTCATCGTGTCCCGACCCGTGCCACCAGAGAGCGTGTCATTGCCGGCGCCGCCGTTAAGCGTGTCGTTGCCGGCATTGCCATCGAGGAAGTTGGCGCCGGCATCACCGGTCAGGCGGTCAGCCGAACGGGTGCCCGAGATGGTCGTCTGAGTGGGTGCAGTCGGGGGCGTCGGCGGAGTGGTCGGGGTGGTGGGCGCCTCGACGTTATTGGACGAGGTCAGGCCGACGAAGTCGCTGGCCTTCAGAGACACGAGGCCCTTGAGTTCGATCTCGAAATCGTGCCTGCCGTCGCCATTGGTGTCGCCCTGAATAATCGTCCGATTATTGGCGGCGTCCGTGTGCCAGGCCAGTTCACCAGCCGTCTTGCTGAACACCTGGTTGTCCCTGGCGAGGAACGTGAAGTCCTGAACGCCGCTCAGGCTCGCATTGGCGTCAACTGAGGACAGATCAATCTTGTCCTGGCCGCTCACGAAGTCGGTTATGATGTCACGGGTGCTGGCATAGCGGCCCATTTCCGATACCGACTTGAACAGGAACACGTCGTTTCCGGCGCCACCAGTCATCGTGTCGCGACCGGCGCCGCCATAAAGCGTGTCGTTGCCGCCGGCACCGTCGAGGATGTCGTTGCCGCCCTTGCCATCAAGGAAGTTGGCGCTGGAGTTGCCGACGAGACGATCGGCATTGTTCGTGCCGGTGAAACCCGTCTCATTGCCCGGCTGGGTCGGGGTGGTGGGGTTTGTGGGCTCGGTCACCGGCGGGGGCGTGGTGGTGCCGTTGTCGGTGTCGTTATCCTGGCCGGAACCGGTTTCATTGCCGTTGCCGTTCAGCGTCGCAGCGATCGCCGCTCCATCCTTGGAGTTGCCGGTGTAAACGGGGGACGAATTGTTGATATTCAGATCACCCCAGCGACCGCCACCAATGTGGTTGTTGGTAATCTCGATGCCGGACATGGAGCCGCCACTGAACTGGCCGTCGGAATAGACGGTGTAACCGCCGCCAACCAACAGATTGTCCGTTACGAGCACATTCTTGATCGGACCAAAGTAGTTATCGATCATCACCGCGGCCGTCTGGCCGTGGTTTAGAATAATGGAATTGCCGCGAATAATCGTATCGGTCTGGCCACCATCCATCTGGATGCCGTCATAATGCGGGGAGCCAGAGGCCTTGAAGCTATGGATGTAGTTTCCTTCGATCACCGTGCCGCGCGTGCCGGAGAGCGAAATGCCGTTTTCAACATTGTAGATTTCGTTGCGCAGGAACGTGCCGCCGCCATAAATCCCGTGGCTGCCCGAGTTATTCGTGCCTACGCCATTGATTTCACAGTCCTTGACCACCACGCCGTCCGAGCCGGCCTTGATGTAAACAACGGCGAAGGATGCCGCTGTAATCTTGCAGTTCTGCAGGGTCACATTGTCGGCGTCGATATAGACAGTTCCGGTAATGTTGAGGCCCGAGATAACCGTGCCGGGCTTGGTTACGATGATGTCGCCCGAGGGAAGCAGTTTAACGCCATCTGGAACGCCAGTGTTTGTTGAATCCGGCCAGGAAGCCATCAGGTTCATCCTTTTATTGTTTCTGATGACTGAGTGATTAACCCTAAATGGGGCCCTCGAACGGCCCGTTCTCGGCTGATGTGACCCAGCTACGCCCTAGTTTCGCCACGACTTCTGGACTCAAAATTATGGGGTTGACGGCAACTGACTGGGAACTCCGAAAAATTGAGGAGCGATTCGTTGCGGAACAATATGATTAATGAGGCGCGGTACCTCAGAAATTTTTAAAAAATGCGAGAACTGTGACCAATCGGACACAGTTTTAGGCGGAATTTTGCCAGAATAGGCCAAAAGTATTATGCCGGCGCGTGTGGGATAGTCCTTCTGGTATAAGCTACTTACAACTCCGTTTTTTCTCGGCCGGCGCTGCGGTCAAGGTCTTGTTTTTACAGGCTTCTGCGTCAATTTGCCCAAGGGTGATTTGGAGGGTTCAGCACAACTGTCAGCGCCGTTTTGGGGCTTCGAAACGCACATCTCTCAGCACGGTTGCGCCTTGTAAGGTGATAATTGTCAGTATGCGGGCAAGGCCCCATGTCTGGCCGGCGATAGCGGGGGGATTGCAGCTAAAAGTTGCGATGTGCGCTCCGCTGAAAGCCCAGCCGCGGGGGCGACGGAAACAAAGTTAGCGTCTTGGCCCAAGCCTTTTGGAACTGGGGGCGTCACATGGTCATGGAAACCTTTTTCGGATTTTTGCCATGACGCGAAACTCGGGCGTTTTGATCGCAGGAGTGCTGGTCATCTCGGGGGTGATCAGCTTTTCTGCCTTCCAGCCGGCGATGGCGGAGGAGAGGAAATTGAAGGGCGATGCGGATCTAGTCGAACTCCAGGTCGGTCGCACCGCTATCCAGTGCTATCTCGAGCCATGTCCCTGGAACGGCATTTCGCTTGCCCAACAGGTTACCCGTCCGCATTCGATGTTGTGGAGCGGAAACCGGCTGCCGCGCATGCGGGGTTCGGCTGAAGATCAGGCGTATCTCCGCGCCAATTATGCGGATAGGTGCACACTGGTCAGCGGCACTTATGCCGATGGTGTGCTGGAGGTGGCGGAAATCCTGGGCCCCTGCTGAGGCCTTCGAATATCTATTGGGGACGGGAGTTCTGGTCATGCGCAAAGTGGCAATAGCACTCGTGATCGGCGGCGCAATCGTGATGGTCCTGCTCAGCCAATTTGGCTTGAGCGAGGAAAATTTAGCGCGCGGAGAGCTTTACGAGGCGCTTGTGGCAAGCCCGGAGGACGCAAATGCCCTCACCGCGGTTTTTTCGCGCTTCGTGCCAACCCAAGCCGATCTGGAAGAGCAGGCGCCTGTGCTTGAGGCCAACGGGTTTCGCTGTGACATCGTGCCCGCCAGTGTGGCGGGAAGCCGGTATCTGAACTGCGTGCGCCCGATCGAGGGCAGCCGATTTTGCCGCGGATTGCAGTTCTATAGTTACCAGTCCGGAGCGGGCGATATCATCGAAGTGCTGGGATCGGCCTATAATTCCGAGCGAGACAGGGGCTTCCTGGGCAGTTGCGACGACAGTCGCCGGCGGTTTTACGCGACCGGCGAAGTCTCCTCCGAGGACTGATCTGACATGAACCGCAGGGTCAGTCGTATTCCGGCAGCACGAGGCCAGGGTTGGCGCTGCGGTGAAGGCCGGTGCCGTCCCAGGACAGGTGCTCGTTGGGGGCAATGGAGAGCGGCACCGTCTGGCCGTCAAAGGCGATCGTACCCCTTACCGTGCGGCTGGTGAGGCCGAGGACGCCAGAGAGCGCGCCGCTGCGATCGAGGATAACGCGGGTTCCCGCAGGGAAGCGGCAGAGAAGGTGACCGTCGCGATAGATTTCGCCGCCGTCGGCCGTATTGATCAGCTCAAATACTGCGCCGTCGATGGTGCGGGCGTAGCCGGTGTTCCAGGTTTCGTGCTTGTGCGTGACGGGCTTGGGCAGGAGGCTGGTGAACCACACGGTTCCGTCGGGGCGCGGCAGAATCCCTGAGAGACGCTCGATGAAGTCGAGCATGCAGAGAATGGACGGGGAGTATTTTTCGGTGAACCCGGCCGCTCCGGTAAAGGGATTGAGCGTCTGCGGGAAGCGGTCGGCCTCGAAAAGCGCGGCGAGCGTGGGTTGGGTGATCCAGCTCAGTTCGACGTGGTGGCCATGGTGCTCGAAAGCGTGCGCCGTGCGGATGAGGGTGAGGAAATTGGTCGGCCCGGCCCAGCTGTTCTGCGCGAAACTGGGGTCGAAGCGCGGATCATCGAGGGCTATCGAGGTCAGCGGAAACTTGGCGAAGAATTTGCGGGTATTGAGCAGGTAGCGGGCGAGTGCCTGCCGGAACAGGTCTCCGTCGCCGATCTCGCAGGCGAGGACGCGGAGCAGGACGTCTGACTGGAGCCGGACAGGCCGGCCATGTCGGTCTCGATCGTAGAAGAAGGCGTCCTCGGCATCGAAGCATTGGGCAAACAGCGCCTCGGTGCTCGCCTCTGCCTTGTCGGTCCAGCCGGCAGCGTCTTTGCCCAGGGCATCGGCGATGCGGGCGAGATAATGCCGCTGGCAGGCGATGTTCGCCGTCAGGTCGGGGGCGATGAAGGGCAGGATGGGATTGTCGGGATCGCAGCGCGTAGGGTCATTGCCGAAGGGGCTGTCCGGCACATGCCAGAAGCGCGAGGAGAGGTCGTGGCCGGTGTCGTAGGTCGAGAAGGCCTCGACGGCGCCGGTGCCCAATGTGTCGCGGTGTCGCGCGATCCAGGCGTCGTAGCGTGGCATGGCGTCGTATTGGGTGCGCAGCCAGGCCGTGTCGCGCCCGTTGAGGCAAAAATGGTTCCAGACGGAGCGGGCGAGGGGGCTTACCAGCTGGATCTGGCTGAAGCCGGGGCCGCCGGCCGTCATCTTATAGGGGAAGAGACCGTCGTCGCGCTGGTGTCTGGCGAAGGCGGCAAAGGTGGCGCCGCTGATAGAGGGGAGGAAACGGCTCAAGAGTTCGGCATTGATGGTGCCGGTGCTCTCGAGCCAGCAGCCGTGATAAATGCCGCCTTCGTGCAGGATCGGCGTGTCGTCGGCGGCGGGGGCGATACAGTCGAACAGTTCGCGCACAGCCTGGTAGTAGCGGGCCGTCAGTTTCGGCGCGTTGGACACGAAGCGCACGCCGGAACGCTGCCACTCGTCAAGGAGGGCGGCGTCGGCGGGCTTGCCGAGGGGGCCGATGGCTGCGGCGACGTCGGTGGCGCGCAGGGCGGCGAGAAGGTCCTCGGTCACTGGGCGGCCTCGATGCGAAGGCCATCGGCGTCGAAGAGGTGGGTGTCTTCGGCGCGGAAACTCACGCTGACCTTTTCCCCGCGCTGGTGGCGGACATTGCCGGGCGCCTGGGCGAGAAGGGTCTGCCCATCGGGCAGGGCGACATAGATAAAGACCTCGCTGCCGAGATATTCGATGAGGGTAATGGTGCCTTCGGCGGCGATGTCTCCGGGGGCGCCGATGGCCAGATGCTCGGGACGGACGCCGAGTGTGACCGGTCCAGCGCCGGCTGCGCGTGGCAGGATGCCGAGGCCGGGAAGCTCGATGGCGGTGCCGCTCGAATTGCCCTTGATAAGGTTCATCTTCGGCGAGCCGATGAAGCTGGCGACGAAGAGGTTTTTAGGGGCGTTGTAGAGCTCGTAAGGGGTGCCGACCTGCTCGAGCCGACCCTTGTTGAGCACGGCGATGCGGGTGGCCATGGTCATGGCCTCGATCTGGTCGTGGGTGACGTAGATCATTGTGGTCCCGAGGCGATTGTAGAGCCCGGCGAGCTCGACGCGCATCTGCACGCGGAGTTCCGCGTCGAGGTTCGACAGCGGTTCGTCAAAAAGGAAAAGCTGGGGCTCGCGCACGATGGCGCGGCCGATGGCGACGCGCTGCTTCTGACCCCCCGAAAGCTGGCGGGGCTTGCGCTCAAGCAGTTCCTCGATCTGGAGGATTTTTGCGGCTTCGGCGACGCGGCGGGCGATCTCGTCCTTGGGCATGCGCAGATTGCCGAGGCCGAAGGCCAGGTTCTTGCGCACCGACATGTGCGGGTAGAGGGCGTAGGACTGGAACACCATGGAGAGGTTGCGCTGGCTGGCCGGGAGGTCGTTGACCACGCGGTCGCCGATGGAAATCGTGCCGTCGGTGATCTCCTCGAGCCCGGCGATCATGCGCAGGAGCGTCGATTTTCCGCAGCCGGATGGGCCGACCAGCACCAGGAATTCGCCGGACTGCACTTCGAGGTCGATGCCGTGGACGACTTCGAAACCGGAATAGGCCTTGCGGACTTCTGAAAGGGTAACGGATGCCATGGGTTCGTCCTTACTTTAGTCCGCTCATGGCGATGCCGCGGATGATGAGGCGCTGGAAGATGATGAAGAAGAGGAAGATCGGCAGGATCGAGAGGATCGACATGGCGAACATGGGTCCGTACTGGCTGGCGCCATCCTGGCTGAGGAACATGCGCAGAGCGAGCGGCACGGTGTAGTCCTCGACCTTGTTGAGATAGACCAGCGGACCGAGAAAATCCTGCCAGGTCCAGATGAAGCTGAAGATGGCGGCGGCTGCCATGGCGGGCAGGCTCAAAGGCAGGATGATCGCCCAATAGATCTTGAACGGCGAACAGCCGTCGATCATGGCCGCCTCGTCGAGTTCGCGGGGCAGCTGTCGGAAGAACTGCACCATGAGGAAGATGAAGAAGGCGTCGCCGGCGAGGAACTGCGGCACGATCAGGGGCAGATAGGTGTTCACCCAGCCGAGCTGCAGGAAGAGCAGGTACTGGGGGATGAGGACGACGTGATAGGGGATCATCAGCGTCATCATCATCAGGGCGAACCAGATGTTCTTGCCGGTAAATTCTAGCCGGGCAAAGGCATAGGCGGCAAAGGAGCAGGACAGCACATTACCGATGACCGAGAGCACGGTCACGACGGTGGAGTTCCAGAAAAAGCGCCCGAAATCCACCGAGAGCGCGTTCCAGCCCTGCCAATAGTTGAGCCAGTCGAATTGGGTCGGCCAAAGTGAGAGCGAGCCGAAGATCTGGTTGTCGGGCTTGAACGAGGCCGCCAGCATCCAGATCAGCGGATAGGTCATGATCAGCGAGGTGATGATGAGGAAGATGTGCTTGAGCAGGCCTGCGCGCCGGGCGCGTTTGGCCTTGAGCTCGCGATAGTCCCTGGCGGTCATGGGGGTGGTGGGCAAAGTGGCGTCGGTCATGGCTCAACCCCGCTCGTTTTCGTAGTGGACCCAATATTTGGAGGTCCAGAAGGCGATTGCGGTAAAGGCCGCGATGATCACGAGGAGCACCCAGGCGAGCGCTGAGGCATAGCCCATGCGCAGATAGCTGAAGGCTTCTTCGTAAAGGTACACGGTGAAGAACAGCAGGCTGTCGAGCGGGGCACCGCTGCCGCCGGAGATGATGAAGGCGCCGGAAAAGCTCTTGAAGGCCTCGATCATCTGCAGGACGAGATTGAAGAAGATGACAGGCGCCAGCAGCGGCACGGTGATGGCGAAGAATTTGCGCACGGGGCCAGCGGCGTCGATCTCGGCGGCCTCGTAGAGCTCCTGGGGAATGGCGCGGAGGCCAGCCAGAAAGATCAGCATGGGCGAGCCGAACTGCCAGACAGCGAGGACGATCAGCGTCCAGAGCGAGTATTTGGGGTCGGCCAGCCAGTAGGGGCCGTCGCCACCGAAGAGGCGCAGTATGCCGTTGATAACGCCATCATAATTGAACAGCTGGCGCCAGAGGATGGCGACGGCGATGGAGCCGCCGAGGATCGAGGGCAGGTAAAAAAGAGCGCGATACCAACCGATGGCCCGGATGCCCTTGTCGAGCGCCATGGCGACGCCGAGGGCGAAGATCAGTTTGGCGGGCACGGAGATGACCACGAAGGTGAAGGTGACCTGCAGGGCCTTCTTAAAGCGGTCGTCGAACTCGAACATGTAGACAAAATTGTCGAGCCCGATCCACTGCGGCGGGCGCACGATGTTGTACTTGGTGAAGCTGAGGTAGAGCGAGGCCAGGATCGGGCCGATGGCCAAGAGGAAAAAACCGATCAGCCACGGCGAGAGAAACGCATAGCCGGCGAAATTGCGTCGGAAGAATTTTTCCATGGCGGTGGTCCTATTTGGTCATGGGGTGGCGGGCGACGGTCAAGGCCAGGTGCCGAACCGCCACCCCCTCCCAACCTCCCCCTTCGAGGGGGAGGTGCCTTTCGTGAATGTGGCGCCGTTGTCGCGACGCCCGGAGATCAGGCGCGGGCCAGGATGGCTTTGGCCTGGGAGAGGAAGTCTTTAGCGACTTCGGGGATCGACTTTTCGCCGAGGAGGACCGAGACCGCCACGCGTTCGAAGGTCTGTTCGACCTCGTTGGAGCCCGAGGGCGGCGGCGGCGCGAGCGCTGCGGTCTTGCCCTGAATGGCATCGAAGAAGGCGACCGACACCGCCTCTGCGGCCGAGAGCGTGGGTTCGAGGGCGGCGCGAACGTCCGGATTTGAGGGGATGCCGCGCTCAAGGCCCAGGACGCCGGTCATGTCGAGATCGTTGACGAAGGCACTCATATAGGCGGTGGCGGCTTCCGGATCGACACTGTCGCGGGTGAGGCAGACGAACTGGCTGGGCTGGATGATCGAGCCGGGGATCATTTCGGGAGTGTTCGGATACATGGCCGCGCCGAGCGGGTCCTCGACGAGACCCTGTGCGCCGACTAGCTGATTGCTCCAGACATAGGAGGTGGCGGCCTTGCCGGTGACGACCCCGAGCTGGCTGAGGTCGGACACGCCGGCCATACCCGCCGATTCCGGACCTGCAGGGGTGGCGCCGGCCTCACGGATTTTCTGCCAGGTTGACCAGTATTCCTCGACGATTTCCTGGGTCGCGCCGTAGGTGCCATCTTCGTTGAACATGGCAACGCCCTTCTGGGCGATGAAGTCGGAGAAATTCTGGTAGTCGGCGGTGTTGTCCTCGGTGCCGGGAACGCCGGTGGCTTCCTTGATCTGTGCGCCGATGCGGGCGAGATCGTCATAGGTGTAGCCATAGGGATCGAAGTCGGCGCCTTCACCGATCGTGATGCCGGCCTCCTCGTAGAGTCGGGTGTTGTAGATCGCCATGTGCGAATTGGCGCCGATGGAGAGGGCATAGAACTTGCCGTCCACGGTGCCGGCGTCGATCGCGCTCTGGTCGATCCGCGAGATATCGAGGCTCTTGCCGACATAGTCATCGAGCGGAACGACGGCGCCATTGGCGATATATTCGAACAGCACGCCATAGCCCTGCTGGATGACGTCGGGCATGTTGCCGCCGGCGATCTGGGTGGTGAGCTTGGTGAAATAGTCTGCAAAGCCAAGCGTTTCACCACTGACCGTGATGTTGGGGTTCTTCTGGTTGAAGATGTCGATGACGGCGAAAGTGCGCTTGTCGCGCTCCGGGTTGCCCCACCAGAAGTGGCGGATCTGGGTGCCCTGGGCGAAGGCCGGGCGGCCAAAAGCCGAGAGTGCAACGACGGAGCCGGCGGCCCCCATAAACAGGCGTCTATTGAGTTTGCTCATCTGTTCCTCCCTTGAGCAGTCTATGGTTTCCCCGCATCACTCCCTTATGAGGCGGGGCCTAAACCTCGGCCGACTTACGTACCTCTAGGTGGTGCGGGTCAGTCCTGCGTGCTGTTTGCCGTCAGCCATTGGCGGCTGCCGGCAATTTGTGCGGCATGATGATCCGGCGGCGCTCGGGCGTCAGCCGGGCCAGGAGTTCCGGGCTCGGCACATAGGCGTGCCGGAAATAGCCCCAGCTCGGGCCGTAGCGGTAGACGGTCATCCGGCGATGGCCGGGATTGGTGCGGCGGGCGGCGCCATGCATGATGGCGTCGACGAACATCAGGGCGTCGCCGGCCTTGAGATGGACCTCGACCGCTCCGGCCACGCCATCGACCGAGGATGGCTCGTCGCGCTTGTCGAGGGCGACGGTCTGGGGATGGCGCAGATTGGACTTGTGGCTGCCCGGAATGACCATGGTGGCGCCATCGCCGGGGCCGATATCATTGAGCGCAATCAAGACGTTGACCTGGCCACAATGGAATTTGCCGGCATGGAAGCGGTATTGAGTACGGATGGTCCCGACATGGCCGCCCGAGTGGAGACGCAGCGCCTGGCCGGGGCCGCGTACCGAGGCGAAACACTCGTCGATGAAGGCCGGGCCATGGTGGCCGTCGAAATTTTCGGGGTCGTCCGAGCCGATGAAGTGGACGGCCTGGCGGAACCAGGACGGGTGGTCGATGAGGCTCTCCCAGGTCGGGCCGCCTTCATAGACCTGCTGGAGGACGAGGCCCTCCTGCCGGCTGGTGTCGTTGTAGAGCTTGACCTTGCCATGCCAGCCGTCGCCGACGAAGCCGTCGACCTCGTCGAGCAGCTCATTGCAAGCGGCGACCTCATCGCGCGACAAGGCGTTGCGCAGCACGAGAAAGCCATTAAGATCAAACATATAGCGTTCGAGATCGGTGCAGGGTGCACCCTCGACGAGGCCGTCCTCCATCCCAAATCCCGCGCCCCTTTTCGGGGTCATCAGGCGGCGCTGCTGGGGAGAATTTCTCGTCCCGCCAACCGCGACCGCACGGTTGTGTTCATTTTGCGGGCAACTCAGAAGGTCGATACGAGCAGCTGTCCGGGGGTTAGTCGGTCAGACAGCAGACATACCGCGTAGCTCACGCTTAACCACATACCCTGGCTGGGCTTTTCGCCCATGACGTGTCTCCGGCCGTTCCTGAGAGGTTGACCCCACTCAGACCCCGGGAAGATTGCAACGTCTTCCATACAAGTCAAGAGGGTGTTTTCGGGCCATTTTGAGTGCGCAGATTTCCGCGCTTGAGCAACGGCAATATGCTCGTATCGGTGGTGGTTTTGCTAACAGACTGTGAGCGTTGAGAGCGATTTTCGGGGACGTTGTTGCCAATCGGCTGAAAGAAGCCGGCCAACACTGACAGTCGAGTTTGTCGTTGGCGCTAACGTGCAGGATCGTGGCGAATCTGAAATGAGTTTACGAAATGGCATTGCGCGCTGCCGCCTCTCGCTTGAGGCGCAGAGCAAGGCCGCAAGAATTTCTCAAGGAGGATAACAGTAATGACCCGCAAACTCCGCGTCGGCGTAATTGGTGCCGGCATCGCGCAGGCGCATCTCGAGGGCTATGCCGACAATAGCGACCTGTTCGAGGTCCCGGTGTTGACCTCGCTGGACGAAGCGCGGGGCCGAGAGGTCGTCGCCAAACACGGGGTGGGGGAGTTTACGAGTGATCTCGACTCGCTGTTTGCCCGCGACGATATCGATGTGATCGATATCTGCACGCCGCCGGTGCCGCATTTCGAGCTGTGCAAGCGGGCCATCGAGGCGGGCAAGCATGTGATCTGCGAAAAGCCGCTGTTCGGTTCGATCGCCGAAGTGGATGCGATGGCCGAGATCCTCGCCAAATCCGACCGCAAGTTCATGCCGATCTTCCAGTACCGCTATGGCAGCGGGCTGCAGAAGATGAAAATGCTGGTCGACAAGGGGCTGACCGGCAAGCCTTATCTCTCCACCATCGAGACCCATTGGTGGCGCGGGCCGGAATATTATGACGTCGAATGGCGCGGCAAGTGGAAGAGCGAGCTGGGCGGCAGCTTCCTCGGCCACGCGATCCATATCCATGACATGCTCTGCTACATCCAGGGGCCTGTTGCGGCCGTGTCGGCCCATGGCGCGACGCTGATGCACAAGATCGAGGTCGAGGACACGATGGTAGCCTCGTTGACGATGCAGAACGGGTCAGTGGCGGCGCTGTCGGTGACGCTGGGCTCGCACAAGGAGCTGTCGCGCCTGCGGTTCTGCTTCTCGGACATGACGGCCGAGAGCGTGCACGCGCCCTACACTTTTGGCGAGGACCCCTGGACCTTCACCTCGCGCGATCCGGCGCATCAGGCCAAGATCGATGCGGCGCTGGCCGAATATGTCGACAAGGACGTCAGCTATCCGCGCCAGTTCCAGCTGTTCCACGAAGCTGTGATGACCGATGGCGAAGTGCCGGTAACGCTCGAGCAGGCGCGCATGACCATCGAGCTGGTGACGGCGGCCTATCATTCCCAGCGCACGGGGCAAGTCTCAAAGCTGCCGGTCACACCGGACCATCCCTATTACAATTCCTGGCTGCCCTGAGGCTCTGCCGGAAGACAGGAGGGGGCATGGGGGACCATATACCGCATCTGATCGGGGGCAGCGACTGTATCAGGTCGTTGCCCGCCGGATCACCATTAGATCGTGGCGGCGCTGCGCCTACGCAATCCGGATGCGGCCTATAAGGCGATGTCGCGCCATATCCGCAATGTGATCAATGAGCTTCTCGAAGCGGACGAGCGTGGCCGCTTTTCCGAGGGCAGCTGAGGCCCGAAACGGACTGGCGCAAGAGCTGGTGCTTCACCCAGCCGTCAGTCGTCGGGCATTACGCCGAATCGCACTGCAGCAGCTTTATCGACGCGGGACAGTTGAGGTGTCCCGCGTCGTTTTTTTTTTGGAGATAGGGGCTCATTATTCTGGGTCGCCAATTGCTGTCCGTAAAGTACTCATTGCGATTTTTTGTTGTCTGTTCGCGGGATAGCGCGATTTTTTGTCGTTTCGACTTTTCGCGATAGGAAACGCTTTATCCGGATAACATACTTGAGTTGAGTTATTCCTCCTCCCATAGTCCCAGACAGGCGCCATGCGACTGTCTGAGGGGGCGGGGTCCATGGCGGACAAGGAGAGGAATAGTTTCATGACACGATTGACCCGGCGTACTTTCATCGCTTCCGTGCCCCCGCTTCTGGCGGCGACGCAGATCCCGGCCTGGGCGGCGCCAGCGTCCAATCTCGAACTGATTGCGGCGCAGAAGGGTGAGCCGGCCATCGTCAAACTCTATCGTCAGCTCGAGCGACTGACCTCGACGATGACGCTGATGACGACAGGTGCGCACCCCGATGACGAGCCCAGCGGCATGCTGGCCGCCTTGCGCCATGTCTATGGCATCCATCCGGTGCTCTATTGCATCACGCGCGGCGAGGGCGGGCAGAACGCCATCGGCCCGGAACGCGGTTCGGTGCTGGGTGTGCTGCGCACCCGGGAGATGACAGAGGCTTCGCGCGCGCTCGACGCCTCGCTGGCCTTTGGCAGCCAGGGGCACCACGACCACATGCATGACTTCGGCTTTTCCAAGGATCCCAATGCGACGATCGATCGCTGGGGTCGGGATCGCGTGGTCGAGCGCATGACCTGGGCGGTGCGCCAGTACAAGCCCGACGCCATCATGAATTGCTTCCTCGATGTGGGTGGTCAGCACGGCCACCACCGGGCTGCCAATGTGGCGACCTTCATCGTGGCCGATCTTTCCGGCGACGAGACGCAATTCCCCAAGCAGATCGCGGCCGGGCTCAAGCCCTGGACCGTGCCCAAGATCTACCAGCCGGCATGGGGTGGCGGTGGCGGCGTCTATGACGACGAAACCCCGCCGCCGCCGACCACGCTGGTGGTGAAGGCGCCCGAGCGCGACCCGATTTCCGGAGCAACGTTCCCGCAGATGGGCGAATGGTCCCGTTCCTGCCATCTGACGCAGGGCATGGGCAATTGGCGCCCCGATCCGCAAACTGAATGGCCGATCAACCTCAGCTGGGCCAGCATTGGCGAGGCGGGTGCAGCGGAGAATGATATTCGCGAAGGCATTCTGGCGACGCTTGGCCAGATCGCCGAGGTTGATGGCATGCCCGCCGGCGCAGCGGATGCCTTGCGCAATGCGCAGGGACTGATCGACGACGCGCTCGATGATTACGGCGATCCGGTGGGCGTGACCGAAAAGCTGGTCGAGATCGCCAAGGCGCTGGCCGAGGCCCGCAAGACGCTGCCCGTGGAGCTCGAGGACAATATCGCCCATCGCCTCGATCGCAAGATCAAGGAAACCGATCTCGCGCTCGCAACCGCTGCGGGCATGCATATCCGCGCCTATAGCGATGGCGGGGATCTGCACCCCGGCGACGAGATCGTGGTCAAGACCATTGTCGATGCGCGCGATGCGGTGACCATTTCCAAGGTGGAAGTGATTGCGCGCGCGGGGATCAGCGGCGCCGAAGCCACGGCCGATGGCGTAACCGTCACCGTGGCCGATGATGCCGCGCTGACCAATCCGCTCAACGAGCAGTTCGATCCCCTCGGCGGCAATGGCGACGCCTTTGTGCGGCTGACGGCGGAGATCGATGGCCATGAGGCGGTGATCGACGTCGATCTCGAGGATGCGCTGCGGGTATTGCCCCAGGCTTCGCTGGAGCTGACGCCAGACGCGGTGGTGTTCAACACGCAGGCGGAAATCGCGCCGGTGGAGATGACTGCCGTGGTTGCAGGCGGCACGATTGCCGACCTCGACTTCGACCTGCCCGCGGGCTGGACGATGAGCGCCAATGGCGACACCGGGATCGAGGCGGGCACGTTTGACCTGACCCCGCCGACCGATCTCGGCACGACGCGGATCACCATTGCGCCAAAGCTCCTGGGCTCGCAGGCCTATGCGATCAACGTCTTTACCTATCCCCATATCGGGCGATCGGTGGTGCCGACCGAGGTGGCGGTGCCGGTGCAGTCGGTCGAGGCGATCATTCCGGAAGGCAAGATCGGCTATATCGGCGGTGGCAACGACAATGTCGCGGTCTGGCTCAAGCGCCTGGGTGTGGACCTCAAGGAGCTGACCCCAGCCGACATGGAAGCGGGCGCCTATCGCGATCTCGATACGCTGGTGGTCGGCATCTTCTCGTTCGGGCGACGTCAGGATCTCGTCGCGGCGCTGCGAGGCGTGCATGAATGGGTGAACAAGGGCGGGCATCTGGTGACGCTCTACCACCGCCCGTCGGACGGCTGGGACAGCGAGACGGTGCCGCTGGCCTATCTCAAGATCGGCACGCCTTCGATCCGCTATCGTGTGACTGATGCCGAAGCCAAGGTGGAAGTGCTGGTGCCGGACCATCCGCTGCTGACCTATCCCAACACCATTGGTGAAGAGGATTGGGCCGGCTGGGACAAGGAACGCGGGCTCTATTTCGCTTCGGAATGGGGCGAGGCCTATGTGCCGCTGCTGGCGATGAGCGATCCCGGGGAAGAGCCGCTGACCGGATCGCTGCTGTCGGCGGAGATTGGCGAAGGGCGGCATACGCACACGAGCCTTGTGCTGCACCACCAGCTCGACAAGCTGACCCCCGGCGCCTTCCGCCTGATGGCCAATCTGATCCAGCCGGCCAAGCGCAAGGACTGAGATTAGTTACCCATACCGGTTCGCGCTCTCCTCCCTGGCGCGAACCACCAAGGCCGCAACCTCCAGCGGCAAAAAGCCCCCGGTCGCATCGGCCGGGGGTTTTCTATTCGGGCTTTGTCTGGCTGCGGCGGTCGAGCCGGGTAGTGATGACGAGCGCGGCGATGATGATGGCGATGCCGGCAAAGGTGGTGGGGGCCGGGACTTCGCCGAAAGCGAGGAAGCCGGCGAGGCTGGCCAAGACGATCGAAAGATAGTGGAAGGGTGCCAGGCGATTGGCCGGGCTCGACTGGTAGGCGCGCAGATAACAATATTGGCCGATCTGGGCGAGAACGCCGATGGCCAGCAGCAGCGGCCAATCGGAATTTGCAACCGGCTGCCAGGCCCAGAGGGCGGGAAGAGCGGTGAAGACGGTGAGGCCGACGGTATAAAAGACCATGAGGACGGTGGTGTTTTCGCCGGCGAGGGCCCGGGTCTGGACGGTGGCAAGCGAGCCGAAGACGACCATGGCGAGGGCGGCGAGGAGCCCGAGATTCCAGGAGATTTCGCTGGGGCCAACCATGACCAGCACGCCGCCAAAGCCGATGAGGGCGCCGATCCAGCGCCAGGGGCCGGAGCGTTCGCCCAGCATGAAGGTGGCCAGCGCGAGGACGACCAGCGGGCGCATGAAGCCGATGGCGTTGACGAGGGCCAGCGGCAGGGCTGTCAGGGCGGCGAAATTGGCATTGAGGGCAAGCGTGTTGCAGAGCACGCGAAAGCTGTGGCGGCCCCATTGGCGCGTCTGGCGCAGGGCGTGGCGATGGCGCCAGGCGAGGGGCAGGACGCTGACGAGGCCGATCAGCGAGCGGATGAAGACCATCTGCACCGCCGGATAGCTGGCCCCGCCGAGCTTGACCAGCACCGTCATGATGGTGACGAGCACCATGTCGCTGAGGAGCCAGGCAACAGCGATGCGGGGCGGGCCGGACACTTGCGATCAGGCCGCCTGGAGGAGATTGGCCATGAGCCGGAAGGCGCCGGGCACGACCTTGTCCATCTGGTGATGGAGGACGAGGCTTGTGTGGGTGTGGCGGCCTTCGCCGATTTTTGCCGAGAGCAGGGACCCGGTGAGGGGGCTCTCTCCCGCGTCGCTCATGGACAGAAGTGGGGTGTAGGCGCTGTCCCAGCTGGAGGCGAAATAGAGGCCGCGCTCCTTGTCCCAACCGTCGAAATCGGCGGTGGTGATGCGATTGGGGCCGGTAAAGAGCGGGTGTTCGGGATCAAGCAGGGTGACGGGCGCGGCCGGATTGGTGACACGCCAGCGCAGCGAGGGGCTGCCGATGGTGAGGGGCAGGGGCGGCGTGACGTCCGGGCGCCAGTTGTCGCCGGGGCGGTGGTAGAGGGTGACGAGATGGCCGCCGGCGCGGACGAACTCGTGGAGTTTTGCGATTGCCGCAGCGAGATCGGGACGAGTGCCGAAGGCGAAGAGGCCGACGACTATGGTGTCGTAGGGGGTGAGATCGCCCGAGAGGGCATCGGGGCCGAGCGGGGTGACGTCAACGCCGAGACGCTCGAGCCAGAGGCCGACATTATCGGCACCGCCGCCGATATAGCCGATGCGGGTCTTGGGGAGCGTCAGATCTAGGGCGAGGATGTCGAGGGTTTGCGGGCGCACGAAGCGGGTACGGCCGATATGGGGATAGGCGATTGGCGTGACCGCGTAGGCGGGCTGGCCATTGACGCTGATGGGGAGGCTGTGGCGGCCGGGCGCGAGATCTGCTGACGGGGTGAGCGTGAGGCCGGCGTCGGTTGTGCCGATGGCGAGGCCGGGCAGAGCGGGGAGGGCCAGCGACCGGGGAGACGCGCCCTTGATGGCGATGGTCTGCGGGGCGGTGGTGCCGGTGGGGATGATGAGGGCATCCGGGGAGATCGAAACGGCGTGGGCCGGGTCGATGACGAGGGGCTCTTCGGTGTCGAGGGCGAAGCTAATGGTTTCGCCGGCTACGATGGCGGTCACCTCGAGAGAGAGCAGGCCATTGCCGCCGAGGCTGTGCCAGTCGGGGTGGAAGGGATTGCCGATTGGGGCCTCCGGGCTGGCAGAGATGGTGAGCTCGGTGCGGCCGGTGTCGAGGGAGGCTGCGGCGGGGGCGGTTATGGCGGGGTGGGCGCGCGGGGTGATGGTGAGGGCGCTGGCGCGGCCGGGATCGGCTTCGATGATGAGGTCGATGGAGGCGCCGGGGATGAGGCTCGCGGCGGAAAGCGCGGCTGAGATGTCGATGCCGGCGGCGAGGGCCAGGACGGCGTCGATTTCGCGCAGTTTTCGCGTGAGGCGGTGGGCGTGTTCGGGGGCGATGCCGGGAGTGGCAGCGAGGATGGCGCGGCGGGCGGTGAGGAGGGCTGTGATCAGCTTGTCCGCATCGGGGAAGGCGGCGATGGCGGCTTCGATGGCCGCGTCGGCCTCGGCGAGGGCGGGAGTGCCGCCGAGATCGGTGAGCCGGGTGGGGAGTTGGTCAAAGATACTGGTTTCAGTGGCGCCGCCGACAAGGTGGAGCTGCCAGCTGGTGTGGGGCGGGTGGCGCCAGAAGCCCATGTTCTGGCTGGCGTGATAGGCGCGGGACACTTCGCCGAGGCGGTCAAAACTCATGCCCGTGGCGGCGTCAGGGCCGTTGGCGGTGATAGTGGTGGTGGCCGGGGGCGGGGGGAGCTCGTCATCATAGGTGTCGCCGCCGCCGGACCAGGCAGGGAGGTAGTATTTGGCGACGCGCCAGGGGGAGAAGCCTTCGGTGATATAGGCGGGGTCGGCGGCGAGCGCGAGGGCGCGTTCGGCCGCGTCGGTCATGGCGCGGTGGTGGCCATGCTGGCCGGGCACGTCGAGGAAGGTGGGGATGACAATGTCGGGGCGGAACTGGCGATAGGCGCGGACGAGGCGATCAATGGTGCGGTCCTCGCCCCAGCGGCCGAGGGTGTCGGGGCCGGATTTGGAGAAGCCGAAATCGTGGACGGGATCGTCGGGTCCGTGGCCGAGCCAGGCGATGTCGGCGTCTATTACACGGGCGGCTTCTTCCATCTCGCGGCTGCGCAGGACCCCGAGGGGGCCAAGGCGCTCCGGGCCAAGCGTGTTCTGGCCGCCTTCGCCGCGGGTGGAGCAGGCGACAATGATGCGGGCGCCATGCTGGTGGCGGAGGGTCGCGAGCATGTCATTGTGCTCGTCATCGGGATGCGCGCCGGTGTTCATGACGGTGACGGTGGAACGCAGGCGCCCCAATGCGCGGTGTAATGCCACGAGGCGGGGCTGGGTGGCGCGGCGGCGCAGGCGATCACGATCTGGCAGCATGGAAAGCTCCATTCGGCAAAAAATCAGGTGGCGGGGCCGGCAGTGCTGAGGTGCGGCGAAACAGTGTCGAGCAGCGGCAGAGCAGCCGCGCCGAGGGCAGCGGTGAGGCGGCCGGTCTGACCGCGAATGACGCGGGGCATGGTGCGCTTCTGGCGGGTGGCGACGGAGACCGGCAGGGGATCAAGCGCCGCGATGACCGCTTCGAGGACGGAATCGGGGAGGCCGCCGCCGAAAATGACGGTTTCGGGGTCGAAGATGTTTTCCAGCATGGCGACCGTGGGCGCGAGATAATCGGCAGCCATGGTGATCCAGTCGAGGAGGGTCTTGTCGCCCTCGTCGTGGAGGCGCTGGATGTCCTCGACATTGGCCGCGTAGATGCCCGCCATGGCAAGGCGCTCGCGCAGGGCGAAGACGGAAACGAAGCGCTCGAGCGCGCCCGCCGGGCCATAGCGGGTGGCGCCATTGCGCGGCACGAGGCCGACATGGCCGATTTCACCGGCATTGCCGAAGGCGCCGCGCAGGGGACGGCCGTCCTGGATGACACCGAGGCCGAGACCGACCCCGAAATAAAGGTAGCAGAAGGAGCCCAGCTGGCGGCCGGCGCCATAGAGGCGTTCGCCCACGACAGCGGCGGTGGCGTCGTTCTCGACCACGACATGCTGGCCGGTGGCTTTAGCAAAGAGCGCGACGGGATCGGTGCCGGTCCAGCCGGGGAGGGTGGCCGGGCCGACCGAGCTCATGCCCTCAACTTCGAACGGGCCGGGCATGACGACGCCGAGGCCGAGGAGCTTGTTGTGGTCGGCGCCGAGCGAGGCTTCGAGGCGGGCGACCTCCTTGGCGACAAGGCCGGGAACGACATCCGGCCCAGCGTCGGGAAGGGGAATGATGGACTGGCCGCGAATGCCGCCCGAGAGGTCGAGGAGGGCGGTGACCATGTGGTCGGCGGCGATTTCGACGCCGGCGGTCAGCGGGCCATCGGGATTGACGGCGAACTGGATCGGCGGCTGCCCGCGACCGGAGCGCAGGCGCCCAAGCTCGATGAGCAGGCCCTCTTCAAGCAGTTCCTCGACAATATTGGCAACGGCCTGCGGGGTGAGCTGGGCCCGCCGCGCGATCTCGGTGCGTCCCAAATGCTCGTGCATACGGATGACTTCGAGAACGACGCGGCGATTATGCGCGCGGTTCCGCTCGGGGTTCGACCCGATAGCCACGCGCTGGCGCAGTTCCGATTTCGTGCGTCCGCTCAATACCCTAGTCCTCCCCACGATACCGGGACCACGGTATGCCGTGATCGATGGACACGATAGATCGCGAACAAAATAACTCAAGTAGATTATTTTATTGACAGGGGCGCCTGATCTGTTCGACGCTAAGGCCAGCTAGGCGGGAGTCCGCCTCAGGCTCGGAGAGAGGGCTGTCGCAGGGTTCGGCGGCCATACGGAGGAAAAGAATGCTCACCAAGGCAAAATTGGCCGGGCTCGTCGCCGGCGTCAGCTTCCTGGCAATGGGCGCGGCTCAGGCCGTCGAGATTGAATATTGGCAGTATGTTTTCGACAGCCGCATCCAGGCCATGGACAAGCTGATCGAGAATTTCGAGGCAGCCAATCCAGACATCACCGTCAAGCACACGACCTTCCCCTATGCGGATTACCAGACCCGCGTCGTCGCGGCCAAGGTTGCCGGCCAGGGTCCGGACGTGGTGCAGCTGTTCTACGGCTGGACCGATCAGTTCGTGAACGGCGGGCTGATCCAGCCGCTGGATCCGGCTGTGTTCCCGCACGCCGAGATCGAAGCCGACTTTTTCCCCATCGTCTCGGCGATGAAGCGCGGCGATGACTATTATGGTCTGCCGACCGCCGTGCGTTCGCTCGCCCTGTTCTACAACAAGGCGCTGTTCGCAGAAGCCGGTATCGAGCCGCCGACCAATCTCGAGGAGCTGCTCGCGGCTGCCGAGGCGACCACCAAGCGCGATGGCGGCGGTAATATCACCACCGCAGGCATCACGCTCGACATGGCCGGCCAGGATCACCACTGGTGGCGCGAGGCTCTCGTGCGCCAGAATGGCGGCGTGCCTTATGATGCCGAAGGCAATGTGGCCTACAATGATGCGGCCGGTGCCGCAGCGCTGAAGTTCTACACGGACCTCCAGACCGAGCAGAAGGTTGGTCTCGTCGGCTTCATGGATGAGGGTCAGGCAGCGTTCCGCGCCGGTCTTGCCGCCATGACCATCGACGGCACGTTCCGTCTCGGCGCCTTTGCCGGCAACCCGTTTGAATGGGGTGTGGTCGAGCTGCCGGCTGATGCCAACGGCATGCGTTCGAACTATTCGAGCTATTTCGCGAATGGTATCGGCGCGACCGCGGAGGGCGAAGAGCTCGAAGCGGCACAGAAGTTCCTCAAGTACATTTCCTCGCCCGAGGCGATGGAAATCTGGCTCGAGACCGTTGGCGAGCTTCCGGCCCGCCGCGACGTTGCGCTGACCGACGCCAATCTGGCCGACCCGATCCTCGGGCCGTTCCTCAAGGGTCTCGAATACGCCCACACCACGCGTTTCTATGATGAAGCTGGGCAGCGCCAGACGTCGATCGACATGGTCAATCGCGTCCTGCTCGAAGGTCAGTCCATCGAAGATTCCCTCGCCCAGGCCGCTCAGGCCGAGCAGGCAATCATCGACGCCGGCCGCCAGTAACAGAGAGCGCCCCGATATTGGTTGCTCCGGCTTCGGCCGGGGCGACAAGCGGGATCAATCGCCAGGGCTCCCAATGGAGCCCCGGCTAAACGTGCAGGAGCGAAAATGGCGTCGGTGAACGCAACTCCACAAGCAGGCCCTGTTCGCTTCTGGGACCGGCTGAATATCGGCACCAAGCGTGTCATCTGGGCCTGGACCTTCCTCGCCCTGCCCATTCTTTTTTACGCGGTGATCCGGTTTTATCCGACGTTCCAGGCGTTCTGGCTGTCGCTGACCAACTGGGACCTGCTGCGCCCCGCCCAATTCATCGGCTTTGCGAACTACCAGAAAATGTTCGCCGACCCGGTCTTCTGGAAAGTGTTCAACAACACATTCCTCTATCTCATCATCGGTACGCCGCTGAGCCTCGTCATTTCGTTCGTGATCGCTTTCTATCTCGATCGCGTCCGCTTCATGCACGGCTTTATCCGCGCCCTCTATTTCCTGCCTTTCCTGACCACGGCCGCGGCCATGGGCTGGGTGTGGCGCTGGTTCTACCAGCCGGTTCCGATCGGGGTAATCAATGGGGTGCTGAGCTCGGTCGGTATTGCCCAGCAGCCGTTCCTCCGCTCGGTGGACCAGGCGCTGATCTCGATCCTGATCCCGGCAATCTGGGCGGGCCTGGGGTTCCAGATCATCATTTTCATGGCTGGCCTGCGCGCCATCCCCGGCACCTTTTATGAGGCGGCGCGGATCGACGGGCTCGGCGAAAGCGCCATCCTGCGCAAGATCACCATTCCGCTTCTGAAGCCGACGACCGTCTTCCTCGTGGTGTTCTCGTCCATCGGGTTCCTGCGCATTTTCGACCAGGTCTACAACATGACCACCAATGATCCGGGTGGGCCGCTCAATGCGACCAAGCCGCTGGTGCTCATGATCTACCAGACTGCGTTCTCGTCCTATCAGATGGGCTATGCCGCCGCGCAGACCGTGGTGCTGTTTACCATCCTGCTCATCGTGTCCCTGCTCCAGCTCTATGTGTTGAGGGAAAAGAAATGACCGCGACCACCTCAACTCCGGAGCTGGCAGCCAATCGCCGTGACATTCGCCCCGGGCGGATCATCACCTGGACGCTGCTACTGATCGGCGGGCTGATCATGATCACGCCGCTCCTGTTCATGTTCTCGACCTCGCTGAAAACCTCGGCACAGGTCTATGACCTCAAGCTGATCCCCGCCGCGCCGACGCTTGATAACTATTTCAAGGTGTTGGGTGATGGCCGCTTCATGCAGTGGTTCTTCAATTCCACCTTCATCGCGCTGACGGTGACGGCATCGAACGTGTTTTTCGACAGTATCGTCGGCTATACGCTGGCCAAGTTCGAATTCCGCGGCCGCTATTTCATCTTCCTCGCCATTCTCTCGACGCTGATGATCCCCACCGAAATGCTGGTGATCCCGTGGTATCTGATGAGCAGCCAGCTCGGTTGGCTGGACAGCTACTGGGGCATCATGTTCCCCGGCATGATGACCGCTTTCGGGACGTTCCTGATGAAGCAGTTCTTCGAGGGTGTGCCGAACGACTTCCTCGAGGCGGCGCGCGTCGATGGGCTGAACGAATTCACCATCTGGTGGAAGATCGCCATGCCTATGGTGGTGCCGGCGATCTCGGCTCTGGCCATCTTCACCTTCCTCGGCAATTGGACGGCGTTCTTCTGGCCGCTGATCGTGACCACCTCCAAGGAGCTTTATACGCTGCCGGTGGGCATCTCCTCCTTCTCGGCGGAAGCGTCGATCCAGTGGGAGCTGATCATGACCGGCGCGGCGATCGGCACGATCCCGACGCTCCTCGTGTTCCTTGTGCTGCAGCGCTACATCGTTCGCGGTGTGATGCTGGCCGGTCTGAAGGGCTAAGCGATGAGTGATCCACGCCTGACCGACACTTCGGTCTTCCCCGATCCGGTCTACAAAGAAACCGTTCTGGCGCCGCTGTTCGATGGCGCCAAGGACCACCATGTCGCGGGTTTTCGGGCCATCGACCGGGCGCATCTGGTGATGCTGGCGGAAACCGGCATTCTCGATGGCGAACAGTCCCGCGATATCGCCAAGGCGCTCGACAGCATTGATGCCGAGATTGACCCGACAACGCTCGTCTATACCGGTGAGGTCGAGGACTTCTTCTTCCTCATCGAGAAGGAGCTGAAAAAGCGCGTCGGGCCGGACCTCGGCGGGCGGCTGCACACCTCGCGGTCGCGCAATGATATCGACCACACGCTGTTCAAGCTCGGCTTGCGCGAGCGGATGAATGTGCTGCTTGAAAAGGCGCTGGCGTTGCATGGCGCGCTGATCGCGGCGGCGGAGCGGGAAAAGGCGACGCTGATCGTGGCCTATACCCATGGCCAGCCGGCCCAGCCGACGACCTTCGGGCATTATCTCTCGGCAGTGGTGGAATTTGTCGGACGGGATATCGAGCGGTTGTTTGAAGCCTATCGCATTCTCGATCTGTCGCCGATGGGCGCTGCCGCGATCACCACATCGGGTTTCCCGATTGATCGGCAGCGGGTTGCGGAACTGCTCGGTTTTGCCGCGCCGCTGCAGAATTCCTATTCCTGCATTGCCGGGGTGGACTACATCACCTCGACCTATTCTGGCATCGAATTGATGTTCCTCCACCTAGGGCGCGTCATTCAGGATTTTCAGGTGTGGACGAGCTTTGAGGTGGGGCAGATTTATGTGCCCAACAGCCTCGTGCAGATCTCCTCGATCATGCCACAGAAGCGTAATCCGGTGCCGATCGAGCATTTGCGGCATCTCTCGAGCCAGACCGTCGGGCGGGCGCAGGCCATGCTGACCGTAATGCACAATACCCCGTTCACCGACATGAACGACAGCGAGGGCGAGACGCAGGCCATGGGCTATGGCGCCTTTGCCAGCGCCTATCGTGTGCTCGACCTGCTGGCGGCGCTGGTGGCGCAGATCCGGATCAATCCGGATCGCGTGCGGGAAAATATCTCGCGGTCGTGCATCACCATTACCGAGCTGGCCGATAGCCTGGTGCGGCGGGAAGGGTTGTCGTTCCGCGAAGGGCACGAGATCGCTGCGGCGGTCGCCAAGGCGGTTGTGGCCAAACAGGGCGATCTGGCGCGCGACGGCTTTGAGACGTTCAAGGCCGCGTTCCAGCACGCAACGGGGCGCGAGACCAAACTCGATGCGGCAGCCTTTGCCGAGATCGTGTCGCCGGAATATTTCGTTGCCGTCCGCACCCGCTATGGCGGGCCGGCGCCGGAGCCGCTGAACGCGGCGATTGCCGGCTACAAGGCACAGGCAGAAGAGCTTTCCGCCAGACACCAGACATTTTTGCGCCGCCAGGCTGAGGCCGCGCGCACGCTCAATGAGCGCTTCAACGCATTGAAGGGAGTCGCATAATGGCCTCGATCGAACTCAAGGGACTGGTCAAGGAATACGGCAAGACCCGCGCCGTGCATGGCATTGACCTCAAGATTGAAGATGGTGAATTCGTCGTGTTCGTGGGCCCTTCGGGCTGCGGCAAGTCGACCACGCTGCGCATGATTGCTGGCCTAGAGGATATCTCGGGCGGGCAGCTGCTGATCGGCGACGAAGTGGTGAACCAGCGCGAGCCCAAGCAGCGCAACATCGCCATGGTGTTCCAGAACTACGCCATCTACCCGCACATGACCGTGGGGCAGAACATCGGCTTCGGGCTCTATACGTCCAAGCTGACCAAGGAAGAAAAGCAGAAGCGTATTGCCGAGACGGGCAAGATCCTCGGGCTCGAAAAGCTGCTCGATCGTCGTCCGGCGGCGCTTTCCGGCGGCCAGCGCCAGCGCGTTGCGATTGGCCGCGCCATGGTGCGCGACCCGGTGGCGTTCCTGTTTGACGAGCCGCTGTCCAACCTCGACGCGCAGCTGCGCAGCCAGATGCGCATGGAGATCAAGAGCCTCCATCGCCGGCTGGGCACCACGATCGTCTATGTGACCCACGACCAGGTGGAAGCCATGACCATGGCCGACAAGATCGTGGTGATGAAGGATGGGCACATCCTGCAGGTCGGCACGCCGACCGATCTCTATGAAAACCCGCAGGATGTGTTCACCGCGCGCTTCATCGGCAGCCCGTCGATGAACATGGTGGCCGGGACGGTGGCCTCGGGCGTCCTCAATGTCGAGGGTGCCGCGATTTCAGGGCTGACCCTGCCGGCAGAGGCGAACAAGGTGCTGGTCGGCATTCGTCCGCATGATCTGGTGGTCACCGAGGACGTTGGCGGCTCGGGTCTGAGTGCGCGCGGCGAGGTCGAAGCGGTCGAGCCGCTGGGCTCGGAAACGCTGGTGCACGTCAAGCTGGGCGACAGCCTGATCATTGCCACTGCGCCGGGCCGCGTGGTGCCGGCCGTCGGCAGCACGGTGTCGATCAAGGCAGAAGCCGGTTCGCTCTATCTCTTTGATGCCGCCACCGAAAAGGCCCTGGGCCGCGCATGACTTTCTCCCCTAAAGCCGGGGCTGTTCTCAGCCTCGGACGGATTTATTGCGACCTCGTGTTCCGCGGGCTCGACGGCCTGCCGCAAATGGGCCGCGAGGTATTCTCCGAGGAGTTCGAGGTCACTCCGGGCGGCGGGGCGCTGATCACGGCGGCCCATCTCGTCGGGATCGGCCGAGCGGCGGCACCTGTCGCGCGCTTCGGCACGGATGGGCTGTCGCGCAGCGTTGAGGAGACGATCGAGACGCTGGGGCTCGACCTGCGGTTTCTCGACAAGCACGAGACGGCCGGGCCGCAGCTGACCGTGGTCATGGTTGGCGAGGGCGACCGGGCGTTTTTATCGAAGCGCGCGGGACATGCGCGTCCGGCCAGCTTTGAGGAAGGTCTTGCCTGGAGCGAGGCAGCGCACCTTCACATCGCCGAATATGCGACGCTCCATGAAATGCCCGATGCCATTGCCGCGGCAAAGCGGCACGGGCTGAGCGTCTCCATCGATCCCAGCTGGGACGACCAGCTGATCCGCGATCCGCAGTTCTTCGAGCGCTGCGCTGGAGCCGATATTTTCCTGCCCAATCAGGAGGAAGCGCATGCGCTGACCGGCGAGAGCGATCCGGCGCGGGCCCTGTCGGTGCTGGCCAGGCACTTCCCTATTGTGGCCGTGAAGTGCGGTGGCGATGGCGCCCATTTGGCGGTGGACAGCGAGACCCTTTATTTGCCTTCTCCGGCAGTAACGGTCATAGACACCACCGGCGCGGGTGACGCATTCAATGCCGGGTTCTTGAACGCCTGGCTCAATGGCGCGGACGGCAGGGAATGCCTCGCAGCGGCCATTGCGGTTGGTAGCAAGTCCGTCCAGGCGTCGGGCGGCACAGGAAGTTTACGGATCTCAGCATGAACACTCCAGAGTTTCGGGTATTCGGCTCGGCGCAGGCCGTGGCCAGCGCAGTCGCACAGCATATCGCCGACACGGTGAAGGCCAATCCTTCGGTGACGCTTGGTCTGGCCACCGGCAAGACTTTCATCTCCATCTATGCCGAGCTGATCGCGCTTTATCGCCAGGGCGGGTTCTCGTTCGCCGCGGTGGAGAGCTTCAATCTCGACGAATATATCGGCCTGCCAGCGGGGCATCCGGCTTCGTTCCGTAGCTATATGGAAGAGCATCTGTTCAGCCAGATCGATCTGCCGGCACATAGCGGCCACCTGCCGGGTGTCGAAGGCGACATCGAACAGGCTTGTCGCGACTATGAAGCCGCCATTGCGGCGCGCGGCGGTATCGACCTGCAGCTGCTCGGCATCGGCCAGAACGGGCATATCGGCTTTAACGAGCCGGGTTCGCCCTTCGACAGCCACACGCGGATCGTCGACCTGACGCCATCGACCATTGCGGCCAATACATCGGACTTCCCGGAAGGCGAAGTGCCGCCGCCGCAGGCTGTGACCATGGGCGTCGGCACGATCATGCAGGCCAAGGAAATCGTCCTCGTGGCGATCGGCGCCAACAAGGCCGAGGCGCTGGACAAGGCGTTCCGCGCCGAACCGAGCCTTGATTGCCCGGCGTCCGCCCTGCACAACCATGCCCATGTCATCGTTTATTGCGATGAAGCGGCGATGGGCGGGAAGTAAGTTTTTTCAATCCCGGCGGTGGCCCTTGAGGCCACGGCCATCTCCGCTTGGCGCGCGGTCACATCCCGGTCACTTTGGCCCGTGAGGGTAGGGGCGACAGGGAGATCCAGCCGATGCGATTGCTGCCAATAATCTTTGCCATGATGAGTGTCGCTCCCGCTATCGGGCAGCAGCCGGCCCTGGAGCAGGGGCAGGCGGCGGCGGAGGCGTTTGTCTCGGGCGCATTGCCCGAGCTTTGGGACGACATGTCCGCCTCCATGCAGGAGGTGTTCGGTGGGCTCGCCGGGCTCGAGCAGTTTCAGATCGGGGTGACCACCAGCTTCGGGGAAGAGCTGGAAGTGCTGAGCGAGAATGTGGCGCCCAATGGCGCGCTCTCGGTCTATACGCGGGTGTCGCGCTGGTCGCTGTCGGAGACGCCGCTGATCATCCAGCTCGCCATTGCGCCGGAGGGCGAGATTGACGGTTTTCTGGTCCAGCCGGAGCCCCAGCTGGCCGAGAGCGACTACCTCGACTACGCGACCAAGGCCGAGCTGACCCTGCCCTTCAAAGGTGAGTGGTTCGTCGTCTGGGGCGGACGAACGCTCGAAGCCAATTATCACGCTGCCAACCGCGAACAGCGTTTCGCCGTGGACGCGCTGATCATGCGCGATGGCAAGACGCACACGGGTGAGGCGAGCGTACTCGAAAACTATTATTGCTGGGACGAACCGATCCTGTCGCCGGCAGAGGGGACACTTGTCGCTGTGGTGTCTGACCTGCCTGACAATCCGATCGGGGAGACTGATGCGGCCAATCCGGCCGGAAACCACGTGGTCATCGACCTTGGGAACAGCGAGTTCGCCTTCCTCGGGCACATGCGGGAGGGGAGCATTTCGCTTGAGGTCGGTGATGAGGTGACGACCGGGCAGGAGCTGGGACGGTGCGGCAATAGCGGCAATACCTCCGAGCCGCATCTGCACCTTCATCTGCAGACGACGACAGACCTCACCGATGGGGAGGGGCTTCCTGCATTCTTCCTCAATTACACGGCTGACGGAAAACCCGTCGAACGCGGCGAGCCGCAGGCGGGGCAATTCGTCTCAGGAGCCCTCGACAGGCCATGAAGCTGTAGATTGGTCGCCTTGGCCGCAGCCAATCTACTATCAAATCCAGTCCATTGTGATACCACTCTCGACAAGGCTGGGAGAAGCCTCCTAAGCTCGGCTCAATGGCCGGGTGGTTTTCTCCGGCTGCGCCAGGACAATCGAGGTGCACGCTGGCGCACAGAGATCGCACCTCAAAGGGAGATGACATGACTTTCAAGTTTTCCCGGACTGTGCTCGCCGGTCTGACCGCTGCCCTCGTGGCCAGTGTCGGCGTCGTGCTGCCGGCACAGGCCGCAAATCTGCGGATGGCCTGGGCGCAGGACGCCGCTGGTCTTGACCCGCACACCCAGCCGGCCTTTTCGTCGCTGCGCCTGCTCGAGCTCATCTATGAGCCGCTGGTTCGCCACGATGCCGCGCTCGACGTGGTTCCGGCCATTGCCGAGAGCTGGACGTTCTCCGACGACGGCCTGACGCTGACCTTCAAGCTCGATCCGAACGCCAAGTTCAGCGACGGCGCACAGGTGACTGCCGAGGACGTGAAGGCCTCGTTTGAGCGCCTGCTCGACGAAGCGACCGCCGCTGTTGCCCGCTCGAACTTCCTCTCGATCTCCTCGATCGAAGTGACCGATCCGGCAACCGTGGTGTTTACCCTGTCGCAGCCGGACGCGCCGATCCTGGTGGCCATGGCTTCGATCAATGCTGCCATCCTGCCGGCCAAGGCAATTGCCGAAGGCTCGATTGCGACCACCACGCTGGGCTCGGGCCCGTTCGTGCTCGACAGCTGGGAGCCCAACTCCCGCGAAGTGCTGAGCGTCAACCCGAACTGGGCTGGCGGCGAGATCGCCTATGATGGCATCACCATCTCGGTCCTGCCCGACGAGACCGCAATCCTGGCTTCGCTGCGCGCTGGCCAAACCGATTTCGCGCTGATCAACGATCCGCTGGTCGCAACGCTGGTTCCGAACGAAGCGAACCTGCAGCTCAACGCCGTTCCGGGCCTTGCCTATAACGTGCTGCAGCTCAACCCGGCCCGCGCGCCGATGGATAACCTCAAGGTCCGTCAGGCGATTTCCTGCGCCGTTGACCGCCAGGACGTGCTCGACACGGCGCTGGTCGGCGAAGGCAAGGTGACGGGTCCCCTGACCATGCCGGCCTATGCCGTCGATCCCTCGACGCTGTTCTGCTATGAGCAGGACATCGAAAAGGCCAAGGCCCTGATGGCTGAATCCGGCGTTGACGGCTTCACCGCCAAGGTGATCGCCGCCACCGGCGAGCCCCCGGTTGCTTCGGCTGAAGCCCAGGTGCTGCAGAGCCAGCTGGCTGAGATCGGCGTCAAGCTCGAGATCGAACTGATGGAACTGTCCGTCTATGTCGACCGCTGGCTGGCGGGCGATTTCGACATGGCTGTGGCCCAGAATGGTGGTCGCGCGGATCCGTACCCGATGTACAACCGCTACTTCACCAAGGACGGCAATTTGCAGAAGGTTTCCAACTTCGCTGACGACGAGATCGACAGCCTGCTCCAGCAGGGCCGTGTCGAGACCGACCTCGCCAAGCGCAAGGAAATCTTCGCCAAGTTCGAACAGCGCATCACCGAGCTTGCTCCGTGGGTGTGGCTCTCGACCTCCAACACCTACACCGCTCAGCTCAAGACCCTGTCGGGCTTCGAGCCGTCGGCAACCGGTACGCTGTTCGGCCTCACCAAGGTGACGCTCGGTCAGTAATATCCGATCTTGGGGCGGGCCCTGCGGCCCGCCTCCTCCTGCCCGAGGTCGGCCTTTTCATTTCTTTCATCCAGGACCTTAGGCCATGAACTATCTGGCGCGACGGCTGCTGACATTTCCGCTGATCCTGATCGGCGTGTCGCTGCTGGTGTTCTTTTCCATCCGCATGATCCCCGGCGACGCCATTACCGCCATGCTCGGGACCGAGTCAGGCCTGCTGACACCCGCCCAGCGCCAGGCGCTGGCGGTGTATTTCGGTATCGATCAGCCGGTTATCGTCCAGTATGGCCGCTGGCTTACAGGCGTGGTGCAGGGCGATCTCGGCATATCGGTGACGCATGGCCGCTCGGTCATGACCATTATTCTCGAGCGCTTTCCGCTGACGCTGCAGATGGCGCTGATGTCCATGGTGATCGCGCTGGCGATCGGCATTCCGGCCGGTGTGCTGGCCGCGACGCGGGCCGAAAAATCCACCGACGTGGTGGTGCGCATCTTTGCCATGCTGGGCCAGTCGACGCCGGGCTTTGTCGTCGGCCTCGTCATCATCTATGTGCTCTCGGTCTATTTTGGCTACATCCCGACCATGGGCAGCTTCGTGCCGTTCTGGGTCGATCCCGTCGCCAATCTGGCGCAGCTGATTTTCCCCGCCATTACGCTGGGCTTTGCCTTTGCCGCCTCGGTGACGCGCATTTCGCGCTCGGCCATGCTCGACGTCCTGAGCGACGACTATATCCGCACGGCGCGCGCCAAGGGCGTGCCCAAGCGGAATGTGATCTGGCGCCATGCGCTGCCCAATGCGCTTATTCCCGTGGTGACGCTGAGCGGCGTCGAGTTCGGCTATTTGCTGGGTGGCGCTGTCATCGTTGAGCAGATCTTTGCCCTGCCGGGGCTGGGGCGCCTGACGCTCGAAGCCATCGGCCAGCGTGACTATGCGCTGGTGCAGGGATGCGTGCTCTTTATCGCCTTCAACTTCCTCGTGGTGAACCTCTTGGTAGACCTTGCCTATGCAGCGCTCGATCCCCGTATTCGTCTGGGAGCCCGCTGATGCGCATTCTCAAGGCCATCGCGGCCCATCCGACCGGCCGTATCGGCGCGGCTATTATTCTCGTTTATCTGATCCTGGCGGTCTGCGGTTCTTTCGGCTTCACGCCGCATGATCCGATCCAGCAATTCCGCGTCGACCGGCTGAAGCCGCCCAATGAGACCTATCTCATGGGCACCGACCTCTTCGGGCGCGATACGGCGAGCCGTCTCATGGCCGGTATCGGACAGTCCTTCGTCATCGCCTTTGCCTCGGTGGGGCTGGCGACGCTGCTTGGGACCATCATTGGCCTTCTCGCCGGATGGTGGGGCGGATGGCTCGATGGCGTCTTCATGCGCTCGATGGACGTGCTGCTGGCGTTTCCGGCAATCCTCCTGGCGCTGCTGATTATCGCCATTGTCGGGCCGGGGACCATGACCAGCGTGGTCGCCATTGCCTCGGTCTATACGCCGATCTTTGCGCGCGTGGTGCGGGGGCCGACGCTGTCGCTCAAGCGCCGCGATTTCGTTGATGCGGCGCGCACTTTTGGCAGCTCGCAGCGCTACATCATGAGCCGGCATCTGCTGCTCAATCTCGTCGCGCCGCTGACCGTGCAGGTGACCCTGGCGCTGGCCTGGGCGCTTCTTACAGAGGCCGGCCTGAGCTTCCTTGGCCTCGGCACGCAGCCGCCGGCACCGTCCCTGGGGCTGATGATGAGCGAGGCGCGAAACCTGATGCAGCAGGCGCCTTGGCTCCTGGCGTTCCCGGGCCTCACCATCATGCTCGGTATTCTGGGCTTCAACCTCTTCGGGGACGCCTTGCGCGATATTCTCGATCCCAAGAGTCAGGGGAGAGCATCATGACTTCGCTTCTCTCCGTACGGGACCTCAAGGTCGGCTTCGGTAAATCGGCGGCCGAAAACCCGGTGGTCAAGGGTGTTAGTTTCGAGCTCAAGGCGGGTGAAACCCTGGCCATTGTGGGCGAGAGCGGCTCGGGCAAATCGGTGACGTCGCTGTCGATCAACCGGCTTGTCGATTTCGGCGGTGGCCGGATTGTCGGCGGGTCGATGGATTTGCAGCGCGCGGATGGATCGGTGCTCGATCTCATCGCTGCGGGCGAAGATGTGCTCACGGGCATTCGCGGCAGCGAGATCGCCATGATCTTCCAGGAGCCGATGACCTCGCTCAATCCGGTGCACACCATCGGGCAGCAGATCGAGGAAGCTTTCCGGCTCAACCGCGGGCTCGAAGGTGCGGCGGCCAAGAAGGCGGCGCAGGAAGCGCTGGAGCGCGTGCGTATTCCCGACGCGGCGGAGCGGCTGAAATACTATCCGCACCAGCTGTCGGGCGGCATGCGTCAGCGCGTGATGATCGCCATGGCGCTGGCCGGAAATCCGCGTCTGCTGATTGCTGACGAGCCGACCACGGCGCTCGATGTGACGGTGCAGGCGCAGATCATGGCGCTGCTGGCCGAGCTCAAGACCGAGCTCAACATGGCGATGATCTTCATCACCCATGACATGGGGCTCGTCGCCGGCATCGCTGACCAGATCATGGTGATGCAGCACGGGCTTGCCGTGGAACAGGGGCCAACGGACGAAGTACTCGACAATCCGCAGCATGAGTACACCAGGCATCTGCTCAACGCCGTGCCGCATTTTGATGGCGGCACCTCGATCCGGCGGGACCAGCCGGCAGGCGAGCGCAAGCCGGTAGTGGCGGTCGAGAATTTGACCGTGCGCTTCCCAACGGGCAGCGGGTTTTTCGCAAAGAACAAGGGCGCGATCCACGCCGTTGAAGGGGTGGATTTCGATCTGGTGGCCAGGGAAACCCTTGCCATTGTTGGCGAAAGCGGCTCGGGCAAGTCGACAACGGCGCGGGCCATTCTCGGGCTGGTCGAGGCGACCCGCGGCAAGATTGAAACCGCGCCGGGCAAGTCGAACCGGCCGGTGCAGATGGTGTTCCAGGACCCGTTTGCTTCGCTCAACCCGCGGCTCAATGTCGAAAGCCTGATGGCCGAGCCGGCGATTGCGGCGGGGCAGCGCGTGGACGGCACACTGCGGGAACGCATGGTGTTCCTGCTCGAGCGCGTGGGGCTTTCGGCCGATGTGCTGGAGCGCTACCCGCACCAGTTTTCGGGCGGGCAGCGGCAGCGCCTCTGCATTGCGCGGGCGCTGATGCTGAACCCGGATGTGGTGGTGCTGGACGAGGCGGTGTCGGCGCTGGACGTGTCGGTGCAGGCGCGTGTGCTTGATCTTCTCATTGATCTGCAACACGAATTTGGTCTCGCCTATCTCTTCATCTCGCACGACATGGCCGTGGTGGAGCGCATCGCGCACCGCGTGGCGGTGATGTATGCCGGGCAGGTGGTGGAGATCGGATCGGCCGAAGCCGTTCTGGCGCGACCGCACCACTCCTATACCCAGCGGCTGATTGCAGCCGTGCCGGGCATGGAGCGGCGGCGGCAGCGCTATGATGTGGACACCACGGCCGTGCCCTCGCTGATCCGTCCGAAGGGATACGAGCCAAAGCTCGCCAGCTGGGTCGAGGTGGGTGAGGATCATCTGGCAAGGGCGGAAAGCTGATGCACGACAAGTTTGACAGGGCGTTTGGCCTTCTGGCCGACGCCGTAGCGGCCGGGAAAATCCCCGGCGGCGTGCTCGGTTATGTCGATGGCGCGGGCAATCGGCTGGTGCGGGCCATTGGCGAGGCGCAGAAGGTGCCGGTGTCGCGGCCAATCAGCGAAGACATTTGGTTTGACTTGGCCTCGCTCACCAAGGTGCTGTTCACGACGCCGAAAATTCTCGAACTCGCCAATGCGGGGACGATTGATCTTGATGCGCCGCTGATTTCGGTCATTCCCGATTTTGCGCAGTACAATGCCGATAATTGGCAGCGGAAGATTACCTTCCGCCAGTGTCTGGGGCATCAGACGCCGTTTCCGGGGGTGTTTCCGCTCTATACCTATGGGAGCGATCCCAATCTGCTGCGCCACTTTGTGTTGCAGCGGGACTGGCCGGCGGGACCATCGGTCTATTCGGATATCAATTATATCCTGCTCGGTATTGCCATTGAGCGGCTGGCGGGCACGAGCATCCGCAATATTGCGCCGCAGAATGGCTTTGCCTGGGGCGCGGCGCCCGAGACGGCGGCGGCCACCGAATTTTGTGCCTGGCGGGGCCGGGTGCTGTGCGGGGAAGTGCATGACGAGAACTGCTCGGCGCTGCAGGGGGCTGGCCATGCCGGGCTTTTTGGCACGGTTTCGGCTGTGCTTGATTTCGGCCATGCGGCTCTGAGCGCCACCGGGGCGTTTGCCAAGGCGGTTGCGCTGATGCGAACCCCGGTGTTTGGCCGCCGGACGCACGGCTGGGAGCGCCCCTATGAGGGGTGGTCGGGCGGCGACCTCGCCTCGAGGGAAACCATCGGCCATACCGGCTTTACCGGGACCGGGCTCTGGATCGATTTCGAGCGCGGCCACTCGTGGACGCTGCTCACCAATCGCGTTCACCCCACCCGCCATTTCGATAGCGGCATCTTTGCCCTGCGTCGCGCTGTCAGCGACTGCATCAACGCCAAATAAGGATTTCTGCCATGGAACCGATCTGGACCATCGGCCTGATGACCGGCACCGTGCTCGACGGCAATATCGACATTGCCATGCTCAAGACCGATGGCGAGACCATCGCCGAGTTCGGGCCCTATACGCTGGCCCCCTACAATGCCGAGGTGCGCGCGCTGCTCGAAGAGACGCTGGCGGCGGCGCGGGCGTGGAATTTCGAGGGGCCGGAGCCGGACATCTTTGCGCGGGCCGAGGCAGCGCTGACCAAGGCACAGTCGCAGGCGGTGCTGGATTTTGTGGCGGCATCGGGCATGACAATGGCCGATATCGGCGTTGTCGGGTTCCACGGCCAGACGGTGTTGCACCGGGCGCCGCAGCCGGGGCGGATCGGCGATACGCGCCAGCTCGGCGACGGGGCGCTGATGGCCGAGATGCTGGGCACCAAGGTGGTCTTTGATTTCCGCAGCGCCGATGTGAAATCGGGTGGGCAGGGCGCGCCGCTGGCGGCCACCTATCACCGGGCGCTGTTGCGAAAACTGGGCGTGGCCAAGGACACGGCCGTGCTCAACCTCGGTGGCGTGGCCAATGTGACCTATTGGGATGGCGAGGATGTGCTGGTGGCATTTGACACCGGTCCGGCCAATGCGCCGATCAATGATTTCATGAAGGCGCGCGGGCTCGGCGAAATGGACCGGGACGGGGCGCTGGCGGCGACCGGAACGGTGGATGAGGAGCGGCTGGCGAAGCTCCTTGAGCATAAATATCTCGCGGCGGCCTATCCGAAGTCGCTGGATCGTTTTGATTTCCCGGCCAGCATGGCTGATGGGCTCGATGATGCGACCGGGGCGGCGACGCTAACCGCGTTCACCGCCGGGGCTGTTGGCAAGGCGCTGGATTTGCTGCCGAGCCGGCCGACGCGGTTGATCGTGTCGGGTGGCGGGCGGCATAATCCGACGCTGATGAAAATGCTCGGCGAGCGGGCCGGGGTCGAGGCGGTGAATGCCGACAGCGTTGGCTGGCGCGGCGATGCGGTGGAAGCGGAGTGCTTTGGGCTGCTGGCGGCGCGGGTTGTGCGCGGACTGCCGATCAGTTTTCCGACCACGACCGGTGTGGCTCAGCCGATGCTGGGCGGGAAGATTGTGGGGTAGGCTTTTTACCCGATAGATCGGGGCGTTCGGGCCCCAATGCACCGCTTGACCCCCACCTAACCTCCCCCTGGTAGGGGGAGGGACTGGGCTGGTGGGTGGGGCGAGTCTTTGCCACTTGCGCGATGTGGCTCCTCCCCCTTCTTCAGGGGGAGGTTGGGTGGGGGGCGCGGTCATCCTTCCACAACGCTTGATAGCTCCAATGGCTATGGGGTTTTGGCCGGACGGTCGATTTCTTGTCCTGATCCCTGATGGTCCCATGCAGGCTCGTGCTGTGTGGGAGGTCGGTTGTGAAGGGCATCATCCTGGCGGGGGGGAGCGGGACGCGGCTTTATCCGCTGACTTTGGCGATCTCGAAACAGATCCTGCCGATCTACGACAAGCCCATGGTCTATTATCCGCTCAGCGTGCTGATGCGGGCGGGCATTCGGGAAATCCTCATCATATCGACGCCGCGGGATCTGCCCTGTTTTGAGGCGCTGCTGGGCGATGGCAGCGCGTTCGGGATTACGCTCTCCTATGCCGAGCAGGGCCAGCCCAATGGGTTGGCGGAGGCGTTCATCATCGGGCGGGAGTTTATCGGCGACGATCCCGTGGCGATGATCCTGGGGGACAATCTTTATTTCGGTGATGGGCTGGCCGATCTCACCAAGACGGCGGCGGCGCGGGAGGATGGCGCGACGATATTTGCCTATCAGGTGGATGATCCGCAGCGCTATGGCGTGGTGACCTTTGACCAGTGCACCGGCAAGGCTGCGCGCATTGTCGAAAAGCCGGAGTTTCCGGAGTCGGACTGGGCGGTCACCGGGCTCTATTTCTATCCCAATGACGTGGTGGAAGTGGCGGCGGCGACAAAGCCTTCGGCGCGCGGGGAGCTCGAGATTACCTCGGTCAATAATGACTATCTGCAAAGGGGCCTGCTCAATGTCGCGCGGCTCGGGCGGGGCTATGCCTGGCTCGATACGGGGACGCATGAGAGCCTCCATGATGCCGCGTCATTCGTGCGCACGATCGAGCAGCGGCAGGGGATGCAGATCGCCTGTCTTGAGGAGATCGGGCTCGAACTCGGCTGGCTCGATGCCGACCGGGCGATGGAACGGGCGCGGCAGCTGGGAGGATCGCGCTACGCCACCTATCTCAAGCGGCGGATCGGGGAGCTGGCGCTGTGAGTATTTCGGTACGACAGACCGGGCTGGCCGGTGTGCTGGAAATCCAGCCGCAAAAGCATGGCGATGAACGGGGCAGTTTCTGCGAGGTGTTCAATGCCGAGGATTTCGCCCGGCATGGGATCACGACCACATTCGTTCAGGACAATCATTCGGTGTCGCGCCAGCGCGGGGTGATGCGGGGGCTGCACTATCAATTGCGCCCGTTTGCGCAGGCCAAGCTGGTGCGGGTAGTGCGCGGGTCGATCTTCGATGTGGCGGCTGACATTCATCCGGCGTCACCGACATTCGGGCGCTGGGTGGGTGTGGAACTTTCGGCGGAACGGTGGAACCAGCTGCTGGTGCCGGCGGGCTATGCCCATGGTTTTGTGACGCTCGAGCCGGACACAGAGGTGATCTACAAGGTGTCGAGACCCTATAGCCGCGAGCATGAGCGGGCGGTGCGGTTCGATGATCCGCGCCTCGCCATCGACTGGCCGGTCGATGCGTCCGAGATGCAGCTTTCCGAAAAAGACCGATTGGCGCCGACGCTGGATGCGTCCGATCTCACGCAGTTGCTGGAGGAAGAGGCATGAGGGTTTTGGTGACCGGCGGCGCCGGCTTTATCGGTTCGGCCTTGTGCCGGCATCTGATGGAGGATCCGGACAATGTCGTGGTGGTGCTCGACAAGCTGACCTATGCCGGCAATCTGGCCTCGATTGCCGGGCTGCGGGACAAGCCCAATTTCACCTTCGTGCGCGGCGATATCTGCGATGGAGCGCTGGTCAGCCGGTTGCTCACCGAGAATGCGATCGACCACGTCATGCATCTGGCGGCGGAAACCCATGTAGACCGCTCGATCGACGGGCCGGGGACCTTTGTCGAGACCAATGTGGTGGGCACCTATGTGCTGCTGCACGCGGCGCTGACGTATTGGCAGGGGCTTTCGCCGGAGGGGCAGAAGGAATTCCGCTTCCACCATATCTCGACCGACGAGGTTTTTGGCGATCTGCCGTTCGACGGGAGCCTGTTTTCGGAAACGACGCCGTATGCGCCGTCCTCGCCCTATTCGGCATCGAAGGCCGCATCGGACCATCTGGCGCGGGCCTGGCACCACACCTATGGCCTGCCGGTGGTGCTGACCAATTGCTCAAACAATTACGGGCCCTATCAGTTCCCCGAAAAGCTCATTCCGCTGATGATCCTTAGTGCGCTCGCGGAAAAACCCCTGCCGGTCTATGGCACGGGCAGCAATGTGCGCGACTGGCTCCATGTCGAGGATCATGCGCGGGCGCTGGCGCTGGTCAGCGCGCGGGGCACGGTGGGCGAGAGCTACAATATCGGGGGCCGGGCGGAATGTTCCAACCTCGAAATGGTGGAGGCCATTTGCGCACTGCTCGATGCGCGCGTGCCGCGACCGCAGGGCGCGCTTTACGGCGATCTCATCAGCTTTGTAACCGACCGGCCCGGGCATGACCGGCGCTATGCCATGGATATATCCAAGATCGAGCGGGAGCTGGGCTGGACGCCGGCGGAGACGCTGGAGAGCGGTCTCGGCAAGACGGTGGACTGGTATCTGGCCAACGCCGCCTGGTGGCGGGAGCTTCAGCACGCCGGGGAGGCCACGGCGCGTCGGGGCAAGGCTTTGGCCTCATGAGAATATTGGTGAGCGGCAGGAGCGGGCAGCTGGCGCGCTGCCTGATGGAAAAGGCTGCGCTGCGCGGGGATATCGAGCTGATCGCCATCGGGCGACCGGAGCTGGACCTGATGCGGACCGAGACCCTGCTGCCGGTGCTCGAGGAGGTGCGGCCCGAGATGGTGATCTCGGCGGCGGCCTACACGGCGGTCGACAAGGCGGAAAGCGAGCCCACGGAGGCCTTTGCGATCAATTGTGATGGCGCCGGCGCGCTGGCGGCGGCAGCCGAGCGGGTCGGGGCCAGCGTGGTTCATATTTCGAGTGACTATGTCTTTGCCGGGGACAAGACCAAGCCCTATGCCGAGGGCGACCCGGCGTCGCCGCTGAGCGCCTATGGACTTTCCAAATATGCAGGCGAGCTGGCGGTGAGCGCGGCCAATCCGAAAAGCGTCATCCTGCGGACGGCCTGGGCGCACAGTCCCTATGGCGGCAATTTCATCCGCACCATGCTCAACCTCGCCACGACAAAGAAGACGGTCAATGTGGTTGGCGACCGCTATGGCTCGCCAACCTCGATGCTCGATGTGGCCGAGGCCATCCTCCACATCGCCGGTCGGATCGATGAGCGCAATTACGGGCTCTATCACCTGACCTGCCGGGGGAGCACCAGCTGGGCCGGGCTGGCGCGCCATGTGTTTGCGGCGAGCCGGGCGGTGGACGGTCCCTGGGCGGACGTGGCCGAGATTTCGGGCGATGACTACAAGGCGGCGGCGCAACGGCCCGTGGCCTCGCCGCTCGTGTCTGCCCTCTTTGAGCGGCGCTTCAGCTGGGCCATGCCCTCCTGGCAGCAGAGCGCCACAGAGGTCGCCCAGAGGATTGCCAGCGAAATGGTGTTGCTCAAGGCGCATTGACGCCGGCCGGCGACTGCCGGAGTCTTGGGACAAGCGGTTCGTTTGAGGACGCAGGCATGCATTACGATCTCTGTGTCATCGGCGGCGGCATTGTCGGGCTGGCAACGGCCCGCGCGCTGCTCATGGCATGGCCGGGCGCGAAGCTCATCGTGCTGGAAAAGGAAGATCAGCTTGGCCTCCACCAGACCGGGCGCAATTCCGGTGTGATCCATTCTGGGATCTACTATGCGCCAGGAAGCCTCAAGGCGCGGCTCTGTCGGGCCGGAATGGCGCGGACCAAGGAATATTGCCAGGCCAAGGGCATTGCCTTTGAAGACCGGGGCAAGCTGATCGTCGCGACCTCGCCGCTCGAGGTGGAGCGGCTGCGGGCGCTCGAGGGAAGGGCGCAGGTCCACGGCATTGCGGTGGAGGCGCTGACGGGCGCAGAGATTTCGCGGAGGGAGCCGGCCATTGAGGGACTGGCGGGCCTGCATGTGCCGTCCTCGGCGATCGTGAATTATGGGGCGGTGCTGGCGGCGATGGCCGAGGATGTGCGTGCCCTGGGCGGGGAGATCGCCATGGGCACGGCGCCGGTGGCGATCCGCGAGCGCATGGCGACGGTGGAACTCGACCTTGGTGATCTCAGCATGACCACATCGGCGCTGATCTCCTGTGCGGGGTTACAATCGGACAGGGTGGCGCGCATGGCCGGGATGGATGCCGATTTCGCCATCGTTCCGTTCCGGGGCGAATATTACCGGCTGCCGCCGCATCGGAAGGGGCTTGTCCATGCCATGATCTATCCGGTGCCCGATCCGGACCTGCCATTTCTGGGCATTCACCTGACGCCGATGATCGACGGCAGTATCAGTCTCGGGCCCAATGCAGTGCTGGGCTTGGCGCGGGAAGGCTATGCCAAGGGGGCGGTGTCGCTGCGCGACATGGCCGACGAACTGCGGTTCCCCGGGCTCTGGAGGCTGATCCGCAAGAATCTCAAATCCGGACTGGATGAGATGGGCAATAGTCTGCTCGCCAGCCGCTATCTTGCTGCCTGTCGCAAATATTGCCCCCAGCTGGAGATCGCCGACCTCATGCCGATGCGGGCCGGCATACGGGCCCAGGCAGTGCGCCGCGACGGCGCAATGGTGCAGGATTTTCTCGTCCTCGAGACGGCGCGCATGCTGCATGTGTGCAATGCGCCCTCGCCCGCGGCGACCTCCTCGCTTCCCATTGCGGACTATATCGCCGAGCGTCTGCTGAGCCGGCTGCGGGATTGATTAAACCGCAGAGGCTCTGCTCAACAGGCTCTTGTAGAAGGCGACCGTTTCAGCGGTCGGGTTTACGCCCAGCTCGCGATTGAGCAGGCTGCTGCACTGTTCGTAGACATGGCGCAGCAGCGTGAAATCGCCATTGAGGGCCGCCTCATACATGAGCGCGCGATGCGCGCCCTCGTGGAAGGGGTCCTCATCCAGGAGGCGCGTCGCACAGAAGTGACGCTCCTGATGGGTGAGCAGGCTGGTGGGCAGGACGGCCTGCGAGATGGCGTTTATGAAGTCAAAACGCAGTGCGGTCCGGTGATGATCGAGCCATTCCTCGAACCCCTGGCCGGCCGGTTTATGGGCCCCCAGAAGGTCGCCGCCGTAAATCTCGCAGAGGCGGACCCAAGCCTTGGGCCCGGGCGTCGCAATGAGACTACGGAACTCGATCAGGTCTGTGTAGACGTCATCCTGCTCCGTGAGCCAGACCATATTGGCATCGCTGGTCAGCAGCTGAAAGCCATGCTCCTGCTGAAAGCGCCGAATCCTGGCCACGGTCTGGCGCACATCCGCACTGACTTGCTCCGACGCTCCCTCGGACCAAATCAGATTTGCTATGCGTCTGCGAGAGATTGGCTGCCCTCGGCCCTCGATGATGAGATAAGAAAGTATTCGCAGAAAGTGGAAAGTGGGGTAGACAATTTTCCCTGAAGCGAAGACGTTGCAGTCACCGAGTAGTCTTATAGTTACATTTGTAGTGTTATCGTTGATATCGCGCATAACCTAACGACCCGCGTTTAGATTATTAAAGAAGGGGTTTGATCCGATACGCCCCCCGGCGCGTGATCAATTCTGTCAATATTTCTGTCACATATGTCCTCGCCACTTCATCTTTCTAATGTACCACACTTACGCAGAGGTGCGAATCGAAGGGGTGTCGTAGAGCGGACGGCGGTCGAGCGAGCGGAACACTGCTGCGGCCTGGGTCCGGTTGTGCACCTTCAACTTGCGGATAATGTTGTGAACGTGGACTTTGACCGTGTGCTCGGACAAGGCCATCTTCGAGGCGATGATCTTGTTCTGCAGCCCGTCGGACATCAGTTCGAGAACTTCTGCCTCACGAGAGGACAGTACGCCTGCCGAGTCCGCGTGCGGATCGGATGCGTTGCTTGGACCGCGACGGGACAGGAAGCCCCGAGCAGCAGAGCGCGGCGAGACCACATGCGGGAAATATTCGCCGCCATTCAAAAGCAACCAGATCGTGGCAAGCCAGACATTGATCGGCAGATTGAACGGGACGAGGCCCTGGATGGCGCGTTCTGCTACAACAGCGCGCAACGCAGGATCATCATTCCAGCCACCCTCGACCATGAGGGCAATCTGGGCATTCGGGTAATTTTCGCGGCATTCGCCCATCAGTGTGGAGACACTGCGGAAGGCGAAGGCGTCGATAAGAATGAGGCGCGGTTCAAATTCTGCGCTGTCATCATCTGGTATCTGACTGGACAGGACGATTTTGACCGACGGGAAACATTTCTGCATTGAGCTGAGAAGGCTCTGGAATGCTACGCCGGTGTCGCCGAGAATCAGTATTCCCGACTTTCCTGTACTTTGCATTGTTGTGTTCTGCCAAAAAGCGTATGCACCTGACTCTTCGACGCTGGATGGTTCGACCATCTTATCCCTCATTTGCACGGTAGATTTACTTACCGGACGACCTGATCACAGGTGGCGTGACACGTGCGTGACTCGCATCAAGTTTTCATTAAATAGTTCAAAAGGTTGGCTGCGTTCGATTTAGAGAACGCCGTCAAGAGGGGTGACCGCAGACCATATGGGTTACACCCTAAGGGCTCGGTCGGCCGGTGCCTTTCCGCGGCAATGCGCGGAAAAGTCCCAGCTGGCACGGGTTTGGCCAAGGGCCGGACGAAGCGCTTAGCCAGGACGATGTAGAATCGCATCGAAAGGCCACGGCTTGGTTGATTGCCCCCATCGAACGGCTCCGCAACATTGTGATCAGACCAGTATCGGAGCGATCGCATGGGTGCCGCAGGGGACGAACAGAGGGAGGAGAGCCGGCGCTACGGCGACATCATCAAGTCGATGTCGGTTATCGGGCTCTCGCAAATGATCAGCATTGCGCTGTCGATTTTGCGGATAAAAGTTCTGGCGGTGTTGCTTGGTCCAACCGGCGTTGGTCTGTTCGGTCTTTATAATGTCATCCTCGATCTGGGCGCCGGCATCGCCGGCATGGGTGTGCAGTCTAGTGGCGTCAGGCAGGTAGCGATCGCAATGGCCGAGGCCGATACGACGCGCATCGCCTTGGTGGCGCAGACAATTTCTCGGCTTTCGATCCTGCTCGGGGTCATCGGAGCGGTGCTCCTCTTTCTCCTGGCAGGGCCCGTCTCGGTGCTGACCTTCGGCACGGAGGCCAATGCGCCCGCGATCGGGCTGCTTGGTGCCGCCCTGTTCCTGCGCATCATTGCCGGATCTCCCTTCGCCCTTATTCAGGGCAGCCGGCGCATGGGAGATCTGGCGCGCATGACGGTCCTGGGCGCCGTTCTCAATACTGTGGTGGCGATTGTCCTTGTCTATTTCCTTGGTGAGGCCGGGGTCGTGTTATCGCTGGTCGCGATGGCCTTCACCTCTTGGCTGGCGGCGATCTGGTATGGTCGCCAGATCAAATTGCCGCGAGCGAAGCTGCGGTGGTCGTCTTTCAGTGCCGAGACGCGTGTTTTGCTCGGTCTCGGGTTTGCTTTCATGGCGAGCGGCATACTGACGGCCGGCGCCGCCCTGGCGATTCGCGTTCTGGTGACGCAGCACGACGGATTGGAGGCAGCCGGCAATTACCAGGCCGCATGGGCGCTGGGCGGCATTTACGTCGGCTTTATCCTCCAGGCGATGGGGACCGATTTCTATCCGCGCCTGTCGGGGCTCGCCAATGACCATGCTGCGGCTAACCGGCTGGTCAACGAGCAGGCGCGCGTCAGCATGCTGCTGGCCGGTCCGGGGCTGCTGGCGACTATCGCACTCTCGCCGCAGGTGATCATCGCCTTTTACTCGAGCGCTTTCGCAGACGCCGTTCCGGTTCTGCGCTGGCTGTGTCTGGGCATGCTGCTTCGGGTGATGGCCTGGCCGATGGGGTATCTGATCCTCGCCAAGGGCAAACAGGCGATGTTCTTCTGGACCGAGGTCGCCGCCACGACGGTTCATGTCGGGCTGGCCTATATCCTGATAGACACGCTGGGCCTTCAAGGGGCCGGCATTGCTTTTGCTGGTCTCTATATTTGGCATGGCGTGTTAATCAATATCCTCGTCGGGCGGCTGACCGGCTTTGTCTGGTCTTCCGAGAATGTTCAACTCGCCAGTTTGTTCCTTTTGCAGGTCGTCGTTGCGCTCGGCGCCGCTGAATATCTGCCGGGATTGGAAGGTGTTCTGATCGGATTGGGCGTGACAGCGGTGGCCTGCTGGATGTCGCTCTCCCAACTTGTCCGCATCTTTCCGGAAAAGTGGATCCCCTCGCCAGTGCGGCCGCTGATTTATCGCGTTGTCGGCTATCGACCGGAAATTGCATAAGAAAAGGCCGCCGTTCGGGGGGAACGGCGGCCCGCCTGGGCGCGGAGTCCAGGCTCAGGCGGCGAGGGTTGCCGCCAGCTCGTCGACGACGTAGTGCACGTCGTCATCGCTCATCTGCACATAGAGCGGCAGGATGATCGTATTGTTTTGCGCTTTTTCGGAGCGCGTGAGGTCACCGGCGGTGCGGAACAGGCCCGGCGCTGCATAGGCCGGCTCGAGATGGGTGTTCATGACGCCGCGGCGGGTGGAGATGTTGCGATCGAGCAGGGCCTGCATGATGCGGACCTGATCGGCGCCCTCCGGAAGGGTCACGCAATAGCTCTGCCAATTGCTGCGGGCCCAGTCGGGTTCGACGGGCGGCTGGACATCGAGGGCTGAGAGGCGGGTAGTGTAGAGCGCGGCGAGAAAGCGGCGGCGGGAGAGGATTTCAGGCAGGCGCGAGAGCTGGACGCGGCCGATGGCGGCCTGCACGTCGGTCATGCGGTAATTATAGCCGAGGGTTTCGTAGCTCTCGAAGATCACTTTCGCCGCGCCGTGGCGGACGGTGTCCGGCACGCTCATGGCGTGTTGGCGCAGGAGCCGGAAGTGCCGGTCGTAATCGGGATTGCGCGTGGTCAGCATGCCGCCGTCGCCGGTGGTGATGACTTTGCGCGGGTGGAAGGAGAAACAGGCGATGTCGGCATGCGAGCGGCCGATGCGCTGACAGTCCCCGTTGATCCCGATCTCGCTGCCCGATGCGCAGGCGGCGTCCTCGATGACTTTCAGACCATGTTCGGCGGCGATGGCCATGATGGCGGCGAGATCGCAGGGCATGCCGAGCTGGTGGACGCAGAGGATCGCCTTGGTGCGCGGGGTAATGGCGGCGGTGATCTTTTCGGGGTCGATGTTGAAGCTATTTTCGGCGATGTCGACAAAGACCGGCACGGCGCCGCAATAGCGGATGGCATTGGCTGTGGCGATGAAGGAATGGCTGACGGTGATCACTTCGTCGCCCGGCTGGATGCCGATTGCGATCAGCGCCATGTGTAGGGCCGTCGTGCAATTGGAGACGGCGCAGGCGTGCGGCGCGCCGACATAGGCGGCGAATTCTTCCTCGAACCGGGCGACTTCCGGGCCTTGCGTGACCCAGCCGGAGAGGATGACGCGGCGCGTGGCCTCGGCCTCTTCCTCGCCGAGGACCGGCCGGGCGACGGGGAGCTGGCGCATGGGCTTGTTCATGCCACTTCACTCCGTTGCGTCATGCGGCTGGCCTGCCACCAGGAGACGAGATCGGCCATGCCGGCCTCGAGCGAGATCTGAGTGCTAAAACCGATATCGCGCGCGGCTTTCTCGGTGGAGGCCAGACGCCGTGGCACCGGGTTCACCTTGCGGGCGGGCTCGTGGATGGGCGTCAGGGAGGAGCCCATGACGTCGAGCAGGAGCTGGGCGAGGTCACGCAGGCTGATCTCGCTGCCGCTGGCGACGTTAAAAACCTCGTCGCTGATATCGGATTGGGCGGCCAGCATATTGGCGCGGGCAATGTCGCGGACATGGACGAAATCCATGGTCTGGGTGCCGTCGCCCATGATGATGGGGGGCAGGCCCGCGGCGATGCGCTCCATCCAGCGGATCAGCACTTCGGTATAGACGCCGTGCACATCCATGCGCGGGCCATAGACGTTGAAATAGCGCAGGGCGACGTATTTGAGACCGTACATCTCGTTGAAACTGCGCAAGAGGGCCTCGTTATAGACCTTGGCGGCGCCGTAGATTGTGCGGTTGTTGTAGGAATGGTGCTCTTCGGTGGTGGGGAAGATGTCGGCGGCGCCCAGCACCGAGGCGGAGGAGGCGGCGACGACTTTTTGAACGCCGGCGTTCACTGCGGCTTCGAGCACGTTGAAGGTGCCGGTGGCGAGAACGTCATGGGCAAGACGCGGTTCTTCGGCGCATTGGGTGATGCGGATTGCGGCCTGGTGGAAGAGAATGTCGATGCCGGCCATGGTCTCGGCGACTTTGGCAGTGTCGCGGATGTCGCCCTCGACAATGGTGACATTGGCCAGGCGCCGGGCGGTTTCGAGGTTATCGAGGCGCCCGCGCACGAAATTGTCGAGGATGACGATCTCGGCCGGCGCCTCGAGCGCGACCAGGTCGGCGATGTGGGAGCCGATCAGTCCGGCGCCGCCAGTGATCAGAATGCGCTTGCCTCTCATGACTGAAAAATCCTTCTGGTTCAGCGCTGGCGCAGCACGCGGGCGGGGACGCCGGCGGCTACGGTAAAAGGGGGGATATCGGTGTTGACGACGGCGCCGGCCCCGATGATGGCGCCTTCGCCAATGGTGACGCCGGGCAGGATGGTGGCATTGGTGCCGATATCGGCGCCCGCGCCGATGCGGACCGGCTTGATTTCGAGATCGGTGGCGATAACCGGGACATCGGTGGGCAGGCCGGTGTGCTGGGAGCCCAGCACTTTGGCGCCGGGCCCCCAGCCGACGTGATCGCCAAGCTCGAGATTGCGGGCGTCGAAATAGGCCTGCGGGCCAATCCAGACCTGATTGCCGATCTTGCAATGGCCATCAAAGCGGCCCTGGATATAGGCGCCGGCGCCGATGAAGACATTGGTGCCGATTTCGAAGGTTTCGAGATGCTTGAAGCCAACCTGGCTGCCGACTTGCAGGCCTGACCCGCAGGCGCGGGCGCCAGCCTTGAAGATCAGTTTTCGCATCAGCGCATTGAGCCGGCCGTCGCCGGTGGCAAAGCGCGCATAGGCGTCCAGCAGGTGCCCGTCGTAATTTTCGGCCAGCCATTCGGCAAAGCCGGCCTCGAAGGCAGGGTCGCTGGCGGACGTGTTCCGGCCGTGAATGGCCTTGACCGTGCGGGCGATGGCGGGTTCGTCAAGCAGCGTAGACATCTTGCCTCACCGCATCGGCGATGTAGGCGACATCGCGTTCGGACAGTTCCGGATAAAGGGGGAGGGAGAGCACGCTGTCGGCGGCGGCCTCAGCCTCAGGAAAATCGCCGCGCTGTTGGCCGAGATCAGCATAGGCGGGCTGGAGGTGCACCGGCACCGGATAATGAAGACCAGTTTCGATGCCCTCGTGCAGGAGGCGGGCGCGCAGGCCGTCGCGATCCGTGCTGCGGACGGCAAAGACGTGCCAGACGTGGCGATTGTCCTCCATTTCGGCGGGGGTGATCACATCGGACCCGGCGAGCAGTTTTGTGTAGAGGCGGGCGCGGGCGCGGCGGGCCTCGGTCCACTCTTCGAGCTGACGGAGCTTGACCCGCAAGATGGCGCCCTGAATGGCGTCCATGCGGTAATTATAGCCTTCCATGACGTGGTGGTAACGGCGCTCCTGGCCCCAGTCGCGGAGCATGCGGATTTTTCGCGCCTGTTCGTCATTGCTGGTGACGACGATGCCGCCTTCGCCATAGGCGCCAAGGTTTTTGCCGGGATAGAAGCTGAAACAGCCCGAGACCCCGATACTGCCGGCGCGCTGGCGATCATATTCGGCGCCATGGGCCTGGCAGGCATCTTCGATGACCGCGAGGCCGTGGCGGGCGGCGATGATGAGGATGTCGTTCATCGGCGCCATTTGCCCGTAAAGATGCACTGGCAGGATGGCCTTGGTGCGCGGAGTGATGGCCGCTTCGATCTTGTTGGGATCGATGTTGAACGTTGTAGGATCGATGTCCACGAAAACCGGGCGGGCACCGATATAGCGGATGGCGGCGGCCGAGGCGATGAAGGTGAAGGGGGAGGTGATGACCTCGTCGCCCGCCTTGATGCCGGCGGCAATGAGCGCGAGATGGAGCGCGCTGGTGCCGGTATTGACGGCAATGGCGTGGCGCGTGCCGCAATAGGATGCGAACTCTTCCTCGAAGGCTTTCACTTCATCGCCCAGCACGTAATGGCCGGAGCGCAGGACATTGGTGACCGCGCTTTCGATCTGCTGCTGGATGAGGGCGTATTGCGCCCGAAGGTCTAGGAACGGGATCATGAGAACACCTTTTCGCGGGCGAGTTCGACAACGGAACCGCCCTGGGCCATCGACTGGGTCGCGGCTTCGAGAATCTTGACGACGCGCAGGCCTGCAGCGCCGTCGGCGATGGGTTTGGTGCCGCGTTCAACGCAGGACACGAATTCGGCGAGCTCGGAGCCGAGGGCTTCGGTGATGTCGAGCTGGGGCGCCGACATGTCGCCGGCGCGGTAGCCGATGCGCATCTGATTGCGACGTTCGCCGGCCTTGGGGGCCATGGGGTCAATGGTCAGGCCGCGATCGTAGATCTTGATCTTTTCGCTGGGCTCGAGGTCGTCATAGACCACCATCTTGCGGCTGCCGCCGACGAGGGTGCGGCGCACCTTGAGCGGGGCCAGCCAGTTGACGTGGATATGGGCCATCAACTTGCAGTCGTAATGCAGGTTGAGGTAGGCGATGTTTTCCGGCGAGCCTTCAATGTGGGACATGCCGAGCGCCGAGACGGCGACGGGCTGGGCGCCGATGACATAGTCCATGATGGACAGGTCATGGACGGCAAGGTCCCACATGACGCTGACGTCGTGCTGGAAGATGCCCAAATTCACCCGGACGGAGTCGTAGTAGTAGAGCTCGCCGAGGTCGTTGCGGATGATGTCGCGCAGTTTCTTGACCGCGCCGGTGTGGATGAAGGTGTGATCCACGGCGACGACCAGACCGCGCCGGTCGGCTTCATCGATGAGGCGGCGGGCCTCTTCGGCGGTGGCGGTGATGGGCTTTTCGACAAAGACGGACTTGCCCGCCTTGAGGCACTTCATCGCCAGCTCGAAATGGCTCGAGACCGGGGTGGCGATAGCGACTGCGTCGACCTTGGGGTCGTTGAGGACGTCATTCATGTCCTCGGTGATCTGGACCGCCGGATAGCGCGAGCGCAACCGGGCGAGGCGCTCGGTCTGCAGATCGCACACCCAGCGCAAATCGACCGTGGGAATATCGGAGAAATTGCGGACCAGATTGGGCCCCCAATATCCATAGCCAATGACACCGATGCCGATCATGACTGAAGCTCTTTCTGGTGAGGCTGGGGGGCGGCCGGCGCCTGGTGGCGCATCGGCCGCGCGGGAACGCCGGCGACGGTTTGTCCGGGCGCAACGTCGCGGGTGACGACGGAGCCGGCGCCGATGAGGGCGCCTTCGCCAATGGTGATGCCGGCAAGGATGGTGGCATTGGAGCCGATGGAGGCATTGCGGCAGACGCGCGTGGGAACCACGGACCAGTCGGCCGCCCCCTGCAGTTCACCACTCTCGGTGGTGGCGCGCGGGTAGAGGTCGTTGGTGAACATCACGCCGTGGCCGATGAACACGCCGTCCTCGATAACGACGCCTTCGCAGATGAAGGAATGGCTCGATATCTTGCAGTTCTCGCCAACACTGGCGTTCTTCTGGATTTCCACGAAGCTGCCGACGCGACTGTTCCTGCCGATCGAGCAGCCGTAGAGATTGACGAGGTCGGGCTGGAAGATCACCACGCCCTCACCCATCGTCACCTGCTGCATCATGGTCTTGCCCTCTTGCCGGCAGCGGTTCGCCGGTGTTGGACAAAAATCTAGCGACGCCCCGGTTGGCAGCAATTTTCCAATGTATCTAGGCAAGTAACCCGGCCAGCAGGGACGGCGGCCGATAAGCGGCTTTCTGCTTAGCTTGGTGCGCTGGTATAAGTAGATAGAGCTAGCGAGGCGGGGCGCGCCCGCTTGCTATCGGTAAGAGCCTGTCGGTGGCGCCTTGTCACGACACGGTTGTTCGCGAGGAGGCCGTCTTGTCGATGATGGTTGCCAGCGCTGCCCCCAATTCGCTCGGCGACGTGGTGCGCCAGGCGCGTGGGCATTTGATTGTGCTGTTTCTGCTCAGCGTCACCTCCAACATATTGATGCTGACCGGCTCGGTTTTCATGCTGCAGGTCTATGACCTCGTCATTCCGAGCCGCTCGCCGGAAACGCTGGTGGCGCTGACGGCGCTGGTGGTGGTGCTGTTCGGCTTTTACGCTGTCATCGAGTGGATCCGGGCGCGTATGGCAGGGCGCATCGGGGGACTTCTGCACGACCGGCTGAGCCAGCGCCTGTTTCCGCTGACCATGCGGATGAAGCTTAACCAGAGCCATCTGCGGCTGAGCAATCCGGTGCAGGATCTCGACCAGGTGCGCATGTTTGTCTCCGGGCCGGGGGCGATTTCGCTGCTCGATGTGCCCTGGGTGCCGATCTATCTGGCGCTGGCGTTTTACCTGCATCCCTGGCTGGGCATGCTGGCGCTGGCGGGTGGGCTCATGATGACGCTGTTGCTGGTGCTCAACGAGCTGAATTCGCATCGGCCTGCCATGGCGACGACTGCCGCAGCGGCGGAACGGGCCGCGCTGTCGCGCGACGCCGACACAAATGCGGAATCTATCTTTGCCATGGGCATGCAGGACGCGGTGACCCATCGCTGGGGCCGCGCCGCCGAACAATTGGTGCGCACCCAGACGCGTTCGTTCGACCGCATGGCGTTTTACGGGTCACTCACCAAGGGGTTTCGCTATCTGCTGCAGTCTGCCGTGCTGGCACTGGGGGCGTATCTCGTCATTCAGAACCAGGCGACGGGCGGGGTGATGATCGCGGCCTCGATCCTCACGTCGCGGGCGCTGGCGCCGATCGAGCAGGTGGTGGCGCACTGGCGCAATTTCGTCAGCGCACGGCAGGCGGGAGGCAGGGTCAATCGCATGCTGCAGGTTTCGCTCGAGCCAGTGCGGCCGACGCGGCTCCCGATCCTGCGCCAGAGCGTCAGCGTTGAAAATCTCTCAACCGGGATCGACCGTGATCATGCTCCAGTGGCACGCGGCGTGAATTTTACGCTCAATGCCGGCGACGGCCTCGGGATCATCGGGCCCTCGGGCGCCGGAAAATCCTCGGTGGCCCGGGCGCTGGTGGGTGTCTGGCCGGTGCTGGCCGGGGCGATCCGGCTGGATGGGTCGGAGCTGGCGCATTTCGACGCCAAGGAACTGGGCGCGGCCACCGGATATCTGCCGCAGGCGGTGGAACTGCTCGACGGCACGATTGCCGAAATTATCGGCCGGTTCGACGAGAACCACGATACCGAGGCTATCCTCGAGGCGGCCTGGGCCGCAGGGGTGCATGGGCTCATCTCATCCCTGCCCAATGGCTACGAAACCCGGCTGGGTCCGCACGGCTCCAACCTTTCGGCAGGGCAGCGCCAGCGTGTCGGACTTGCACGGGCCCTTTATGGAAACCCTTTTCTGATTGTGCTCGACGAGCCCAATTCCAATCTGGACATGGAGGGGGACGAGGCGTTGACCGGGGCGATCCTGAACGCGCGCAGGCGGGGGGCGATCGTCGTGGTCGTGGCCCATAGACCAAGCGCGGTCGCGGCGGTGGACAAGCTGTTGTTCATGCGCGATGGCCGACAGGCGGCGTTCGGCAACAAGGGTGAGGTGCTCGAACAGGTGGCGCTGCCGCCCGCGCGCGGCCGCGATGCGTGATCCCCTGCGCCTTGGCGGGCCGAGAATAAAGCCGCTCCGGCCGCAGGACCATTTCCTTGGGAGCCTGCACCGCCATGCCGTGCTCGGGCTGATCGTTGTCGCGGTACTGGTGCTGGGGCTGGGCGGCTGGGTCGCGCTGGCTCAGGTCGAGAGCGCGGTGATCGCCCAGGGGATCGTGGTGGTGGAGGGTGGTTCGCGAAAAGTCCAGCATCCGGAAGGTGGTATCGTTCGCGAGATCCTCGTGGCGGACAATGACGAAGTCACCGCGGGACAATTGCTGGTGCGGCTCGACGATGTGTTCGCGCAGGCCGAACTGGGCGTGATGAAGACCCAACTGCGCGAGGCGCTTGGGACCAGTGCCCGGCTTTCTGCCGAGAGCGTTGGGAGTACGTCCATGACCATGCTCAAGGTGGCGGGTGTGCTCGAAGGCGACCCGCTGCTCGAGCAGGTGCTGGTCGAGCAGCTTCGCCTGTTGATGACGCGAAAACAGTCACTCGACAGCTCGGTGTCCCGGATCAAGGAATTGATGACCGAGAAAGAAGCGCTGATCGCCGGGCAGGAGGCCCAGATCACCGCTTATTCCAGCCAGCTCGATATTGTCACTGAGGAACTGGGGCAGCTCGAAACCCTGACCGGGCAGGCGCTGGTGTCGAACCAGCGCGTCAATGAGGTCCGGCGCAGCAAGGCGGAGATCGAGGGGCAATTGGCGGGCGTGCGTTCCGCCATTGCCTCGACGCAAAGCTCAATCGCGGAGTTGCGGCTGCAGTCCGAGCAGACGGTGAGCGATTTTCGGAGCCAGGCGCTGGTGGAGTTGCAGCGGGTCTCGCAGACGATAGCGGAGGTGAGCGAGAAGATCATCGCGGCTGAAGCCCGGCTCGCGCGGCTGGAAATTCGCGCGCCCGTCGACGGGATTGTGCACGAATCGAGCGTGCATACAGTGGGTGGAGTGGTGTCGCCCGCCGATGTACTGATGCTGATCGTGCCGCGCGCGGTCCACCTGGTGGTCGATCTGCGGGTGCGGCCCACGGACGTGACCCGGCTTCACGTGGGCCAGCCGGCCGATGTGCGCCTGTTGAGCTTTGACACGCGCAGCACGCCGCTGTTGGTTGGCAAGGTCGACGCGATTGCGCCTGATCTGCTGCGCGATCGGGTGACGGGGATGGATTATTTCTCGGTGCGGGTCGATGTGGCCGATGAGGAATTGATCAATCTTCCGGCCGACGCGCAGCTGACGCCGGGCATGCCGGCCGAGGGCTTTTTCCAGACGGGCGCGCGGTCCGTCTGGTCCTATCTGATGGGGCCGATCGAAGAGCGGTTTCTCCGGACATTCCGGGAAGGCTGATCAGACCTGGTAATTGCTGTTCTTTCCGGTTTCGTAGCGGCATTTGTTGAGCACGACGCCGAGGAGACGGGTCCGCTCGCTCAGCTGACGTTCGGCTACGTCGATATCGGCGACCGTGCTTTCCTCAGCGGCGACGACAAGCAGGCTGGCCTCGACCCCTGGCAGGAGGCCCAGGCACTCGTCGCCTTCGAGGAGGGCCGGCAGATTGTAGACGATGATGTCGGCACCAAGCTCGGTCTTGAGCCGGTTCAACACCTCTGTCGCCGCGGCGCCGTGGAGCAGTTCGGCGACGTGATTGGCTGAGGGGGCGCTGGTGCCGACGACGAGATTGTCGCTGAAACGGACGAGGAAATCCTCGCTCCGGCATTTGCCGCGCAGGAAATCCTCGGTCGAGTAGCGTCCCGAGTGCCCGAAGATGCGGGAAAGGTTGTGGCTGCGCAATTCGAGGTCGATCAGCGCCACCTTGAAATTCTCAAGCCGGGCGAGACTGATGGCCAAATTTGCCGCCACGGTGGCCCTGCCGCAATTGGCCGTCGGAGCGGAAATGCCCAGTGTGTTCCAGCCGTGCTCTCTGGCGTCGCGCAACACTTTGGTGCGCAGGACATCAAAGGCCTCGGCGCCGGGATCGCGACGGTTGAGCGCGATAACCCGCTGGCGCTCAAGCCGCCAGATGTCGAGCTCGAGGGGGGCGAGGGCCGACCAGGCCAGTTCTGGATTGGGATTGGCCATGAGTGGGCCGAGATCTCCGTTGAGTGTGTCCATGATCTAGCGGCTCGCTGTGGTTTTGCGGGAGGCGGAAAAGGCGGGGGCAGGAACTGGGGCGGGGCCGCGGCGCGCGCCGAGGCCGAGTTTGGTGCCCACGCGCTTGATGAGGCGGGGTAGCCAGCTGTAGCCGGCGGCCCGACGCTCGATATAGGGCACGGTGATGTAAGGGGTGATCTGGAGCCGCGAGACCAGCTCGGCTGGCCGGCGGATACGCCGGTTGAAGAATTCGGGCACGACCAGCGTGGCCAGCGCGATGCCCAGCGCCGCAAGCCCGCCGCCGAGAATCAGCAGGCGCTGACCCGGGCCCTGCGGCCTTTGCGGGGGAACGGCGCTTTCGATCAGCGACAGACGTTCGCCCTTGAGCAGGAGTTCGATCTGCTGGCCAGTCGAGGCTTCGGCGAGGCGCGAGACAGTCACATCATATTGCGCCTGCAGGTTCTGACGATTGCGCTGGAGGGAATTGAGGGCGGTTTCGATGCCGGGCGTCGCTTCGATGGATGCGGTCAGGGTGGCCAGCGATTTTTCGAGCTGGGCGCGTTCGTCGGCAATCTCCTCAAGGCGCTCGCGGATATCGAACATTTCCGAGCTCTGGATGGCGGTGTCGTCATCCGCACCCGTGTCGCCGGCTGCACCATTGGCGTCGGCTTCGCCGCTGGTCGTGGCTGCGGCGGGAGCCATCAAGCTCTTTTCGAGCGCGTCGATGCGGCCGCGCAAGGCAACGAGGGTGGGGCTGTCGTTGCTGAAAGCGGCGCTCTGCTGCACGAGCAGCTGGCGGAGCGAGGCCAGGGTCTGTTCGTCCGGAGTGACCGGATTGGTCATGAGGCTGAGCGGGCGAGATTGAAGCGACAGACGTCGACGGTTGAGCCCGGCCTCTTCCTGCGCCAGCACCAGCAGACGCCCCTGCTGAGTGGTCTGCTGGTTGCGACGGAAGTCGATACTGTCGGGCAGGGCGCTGAAATTCTCGTTCTTGAAGGAGAGGATCTGCTCCTCGATGAGGCGTAGCGAGGCGTTCAGACGGGCAGTTTCTGCGTTGAAGAAGGTCACGGTTTCGCGGGCGCGCTCGGTACGCAGCTCAACGTCTTTCTTGAGGATCATGGCGACGAGTTCGTTGACCACTGTGGCTGCGGTTCCGGGGCGGTCGGCCTTAAAGGAAATCTGGAACACGGTGGCTGTGGCGCCGCTGCCTGTACCGACCGGGATCGGGTCGATGGCAAAGCGGGACTCCATATCGGTGACGATGTCGGTTTCGCTCATCCGCGGCCGGCTGGCGTAGAGTTTGAAGCGATCGGCCAGGGCGAGAAGGCTCTCGCGGGAGAGCACGTCCTCCTGGATGATCTGGAACTGTTCGGCGGCACCGGTGGGCACGGTCGACTTGGCCAGATCGGTTGGGATCTGCGGTGATTCGACGAGGATGCGCGCGGACGCCCGATAGGACACCGGCCAGAGGGAAATGGCGACAAACAACGCGGCGCCGGCCAGGATCAGGACCGTCAAGAAGGTGGGCAGTCGGCGCCGAAACAGGGCGAAGTAGAAACCGAAATCAAAATTCGACAATGCCGTCTCCCTGCATCTGCCACACCGAGTTTGCATCCGGATGATGCATGCGCGGTCAATGATGGGTGACGATACGGGAGCGCCCGGTCTTGAATATTGCCAACTTGGGTAGTCGTTTGAGGCCGCTACGCCGCTTGGGCTAAGCCGCAGTGGTCGGTTCTGGTCGGGGCTGTCGCGGGATAGGATGCCCCACCATAGCTTTGAGAGGGCGGGTCGAACCATGCCGATTTTGCAAAAGCGAGCCAGATCGCAAAAACACGTCCTGTTCTGGGCTGTCCTGATGGCTTCAGTCGCGGCATCGCCCATGGCGGCCCAGGCCGAGGCGCTCGTGCCGATGACGCGTCTCAAGCTGACCGTGGTGCAATTTGTCACCTCACTCGGCGAGTATCGCAACTGGGACGCGCTCGGCGGGGAATTCGACGTGGCTGCAGATGGGTCGATCAATGTGCCATCGTTGGGCCCGATATCCATCGCAAATATGTCGGCCGACCAACTGGGCAGCGAAATCGCCACGCGGCTTCAGACAAAGCTCGGCCTGCTCGAAAAACCGGATGCCACGGTGCAGGTGGTGCAATATCCGCCCGTATATGTTGCAGGTGATGTCACGACGCCGGGAGAGTTTGCGTATCGGCCGGGCATGAGCGTTATCCAGGCATTGGCCATGGCCGGCGGCGAGCGCCGCATGGATATGGAACGCGGCCTCAGCGAGACCATCAGGCTCGAAACCGACCTGTTGGGCTATGAGAGCGATATCGTTCGTCTTCAGGCCAGGCTGGCGCGGCTCAAGGCAGAATTCACTCATGAGAGCGCGATCGAGTTTCCGGTCGTGCTCGACCCGCTCGATCCAGTGATTGCCGAAATCCTCGAGCAGGAAAAGCGCATTTTCGCCGCCCATGGCAATGAGATGGCGCGACAGAAAACCGGCCTCATCGACCTCGATGCGCTCTACGAGGCTGAGATTGATGCGCTGGGACAAAAGCTGGCGGCGGTGGACGAGCAGATCACGCGTACCGAGCAGCAGGTTGTGTCGATCCGTGAACTGGTTGCCAAAGGCTCTGCCACGGCGTCGCGGTTGAGCGACATCGAACGCGAACTCGCCAATCTGCGGTCCGAGCGGCTCGATATCGTCATTTCCACCATGACGGCGCGGGAAAACCTCAACCACTCCCAGCGCGAACTGGCCAAGATAGAAGACGAGCAGCAGTCCGAGACCGCGCGGTCTCTGCAGGAGGAGCAGGGCAAGCTGGAAAAGATCCTGCAGCAGCAGGCGGCGACGCGGCGCATGTTGGTGAAGTCAGTCGAAACCGACAACAATCTGGTCCTCGCCGGGCAGATCCAGACGACCCTGGCCTATGCGATCGTGCGGCAGAAGGGCGAGGAGGTCATCACCCTTTCCGCAACGGAAACCAGCCAGCTGCAGCCGGGTGATCTGATCAAGGTGACATTGGTGGAAGCGCCGGCTCGGCCTTCAGATACGGCAATGGCACCGGCTCAATAGCCGGTGCCAGGGGCAATTCGCGGGGGCCGGCACCAGGCTCAGTAGCCGGTGCCGCCCAGGACCACACCGACTGTCCGGAAGATGGTGCGGATATCGGTGGCCGCCGAGATGGTGCCCCAATAGAGCTCGTCATAGCGCGCCCGTTCGGCAAAACTGCAATTGTTGCGTTCGCTGATCTGCCAGAGGCCGGTGAGGCCGGGGCGCAGGTCGTAATAGGCAAAACCCTCATAGAGCAGACGCTGCTGCGGCATCATCGGGCGTGGCCCGACGATGCTCATGTCGCCGATGAGCACGTTCCACAGCTGGGGCAGTTCATCGAGCGAATAGCGGCGGAGGAACGGACCGATAGCGGTGAGCCGCGGATCACGGCGCAGCTTCTGGTGCTTGTCCCATTCGGCCTTTTCGGCCGGGTTGGCGTCGAGATAGGCCTCGAGTGCCTTATCGGCGTCCGGCACCATGGAGCGCAGTTTCCAAAGGAGAAACACGTGGCCATGGCGGCCGATGCGCGGCTGCCGGTAAAAGGCCGGGCCGCCATCCGTCCGCACGAGGAGCGCCATAACCAGTATCAGTGGCAGGGTCAGCGGCGCGCTCAGCAGCACGAGGGTGATGTCGATCAGGCGCTTGACCACTCTATATCCCTGACGCCGCCCGGTACGTGGTATCCAGGCTGAGCGCGCGCGCGCGCCCATGACAGCCTGGCCTTCAACGAAGTGTTCGAGCATTTGTCGTCCCCAAAAATCTGTTAGCGCGACGTTAACGGCGTTCAGCAGCTACAGAATTCCGCCGTGTGAGCTATGGGGTGGGCGAGGGGGCTGGGTTTTGGTCCTCCGGGCTAATCATCCGCTAAACAACATAGTGTTTCGGGCACTCGTCGGCGGATGAGGACTAGGCTCAACGGCGTATTTGCCGGGTGAGCGATGGCCGGATGGGGCACGACCATACACTTTTGGGCGGCGTGCTAGTCGACATGGCTTAGTGGCACGAAAACTTGGGCTCAAACCCCTGCGCCAGGTTAAGAATATGTAGGTATTTGGGCCGCACGCCAGCGCGCCTAGCGTCTGCGCACTGCCTTATCCAGGCAGAGGAGGCGGGAGCATGCGCAAAATACTAATCGTGTACGGAACACGGCCGGAGGCGATCAAGATGGCCCCGCTGATCACCGCGATGGAGGCGTCAGAACACCTCGAGCCCATTGTGGTGGTGACTGGCCAGCACCGGCAAATGCTGGACCAGGTCAATTCCATTTTCGGCATAAAGCCGCGCTACGACCTCAACATCATCGCCGACCGGCAACGCCTCGAAGGCATTACCGCGCGAGCGCTGGAAGGCATCGCCGACGTGCTCGAGATCGAGCATCCCGACGCGGTCATGGTGCAGGGCGATACGACGACCTGTTTTGCCGGCGCGCTGGCGGCCTTCTATTCCAAGGCGCCGGTGATCCATGTGGAGGCGGGCCTGCGCACCTATAATGCGTTCGATCCCTTCCCCGAGGAAATGAACCGCAGCATGGTTTCGCGCCTTGCGGCACTGCACCTTGCGCCCACCGAGACGGCCCGGCAGAACCTCCTCGCCGAGGCGATCGATCCGCGCCGTGTGGTCGTCACGGGCAATACGGTGATCGACGCCCTGCTCGACGTTGCCGCGCGCCAGATACCGCCGGTAAACCCGGACCTGCTGCGCCTTGACGGTCGCCGTACGATCCTAGTGACGGCGCATCGCCGCGAGAGCTGGGGCGAGCCGATGGCGCGCGCCGCGCGGGCCATGGCAAGACTGGCCAATGCCTTTCCCGACATTCAACTGCTGCTGCCGGCCCATCTCAATCCGGCCGTGCGGGAAATTCTCCTGCCCGAGCTCGACGGGATCGAGAACATCATCATCACCGATCCGCTCGGCTACAGCGACTTCATCTATGCGATGAACAAGTCTGACATCGTGCTGACCGACAGTGGTGGTGTGCAGGAGGAGGCGCCGAGCCTGGGCAAGCCCGTGCTGGTCATGCGCGAAACGACAGAACGTCCCGAAGCCGTATTGGCCGGGACGGTGTCGCTGGTGGGAACGGATGAGAACCTGATCTTTGAACAGGCGAGCCGGCTGCTTACGAACCAACTCGCCTATGATGCGATGGCCAAGACCGTCAATCCTTACGGCGACGGCCTTGCCTCCGAGCGCAGCATCCAGTCAATCGAGCACTTTTTCGGCTATGCCGAGCGCCCGATCGACTTCTTGCCCAGTGAGCGTGTTGCTCACGCCCATGCCCCGCGGGTGTCGTAGACCACCTTGCCATTGTGTCGAGTATGGCGCAGCGCCTTGAAGGCGTCGTGCTCGACAAGCAGAACAATGATGTCGGCCCGGTCGACCGCCTCTCCGGCATTGGTGAGGCGGAGATTGGCGTTGCCGACCAGTTCCTTGGGCAGCTCATTGACATAGGGGTCAGCGACCATGATCTCGACCTCGGGCAGGGCGCTGGCGATGAGGCCGACGACCTCCACGGCCGGGCTTTCGCGGATGTCGTCGACATTGGCCTTGAAGGTGAGGCCCAGGCAGGCAACCGATGGGCTGACAAAGCGCTTGGCCTTGGCCACGACGCGATTGGCGACGTGATGGGGCTTGTGGTCGTTGACCTCGCGAGCGGTGCGGATCAGCTTGGCAAGATCGGGCGCCGCGGCGACGATAAACCAGGGATCGACCGGAATGCAGTGGCCGCCGACGCCGGGGCCTGGTGAGAGCACGTTGACGCGCGGATGCTGGTTGGCGAGGCGGATGACTTCCCACACATCGAGACGCAGGGACTCGGTGATGAGCGAGAGCTCATTGGCAAAGGCGATGTTGACGTCGCGATAGGCATTTTCCACCAGCTTGGCCATTTCGGCGCTGGCGGCGTCGGTAAGCAGGATCTCGCCCTGGGCGAAGACCCGGTAAATGCTGGCGGCCTTGATGGCACAGGTGCTGGTCAGCCCGCCGACTACGCGACTGTTGGTGATCATCTCGATCATGATCTTGCCGGGCAGCACACGCTCCGGGCAGTGGGCAATGAAGACGTCCGCATTGCCGCCGACATCATGGGGCATGTTGAGGTCCGGCCGCACGGCGCCGATCCAGCGGCTGACCAGTTCGGTGGTGCCGGGAGGGCTGGTGGATTCAAGGACTACGATATTGCCCGGGCGCAGTTTAGCCGCGACCTGTTCGGCGGCCGTCTTTACATAGGAGAGGTCCGCCGTGTGATCCTCGTTGAAGGGCGTCGGGACCGCGATGATGAAGGCATCGGCCTCGGGGATTTCGCGGGACATTGAGAGCCGGCCCATGGCGACGGCGCCGCTGACCGCGACGGCGAGGTCGGGCTCGATGAAGGGCGCTTCGCCGCGCGAGATGGTCTCGACAATGCGCGGATTGACGTCGACGCCCGTGACCTGGACGCCGCGTGTGGCGAGGACTGTCGCCGTGGGCAGGCCGATATAGCCCATTCCGACGACGACAAGATTGCCGCTGAAGACTTCGTTCAACATGAAAGTTCCTATGGTGAGAGGGGTTGGCCCGAAGGGCCCGTCCGATCGGATGTCGGCATGCGTTGCAGCTCGGCGCTGGGTCGGAAGACCTCGCGCAGGGTCAGGGTGACAAAGGCGGTATTGGTGGTGAGATAGCGCTTCCACAGGCGCCGGGGCTCCTGCAGCAGGCGATAGGCCCATTCGAGGCCCATGCGTTGCCAGAGGACCGGCGCGCGCCGGGTGAGACCGGCAAGAACATCGAAAGAGCCGCCGACCCCGTGAAGGATCGGAACACCCAGATGATCCTGAAAGTGGCGGAGGAAGATTTCCTTTTTGGGTGAGGGCATGCCGAGAAACAGCATGTCCGGGCGCGCATTGCGGATGCGCTCGGCCACAGCCTCGGCCTGATCCTCGGTGTAGTAGCCGTCCTGACTGCCGACGATTTCTGCGCCAGGCCAGCGCCGGCTGATTTCAACGAGCAGACTGTCGAGGACGTGCGGCGTTGCGCCGAGCAGATAGATGCGCCGTTGATCACGATCGGCTAGCCCAAGCAGTTCCTGGAAGAGATCAATGCCGGCGACGCGTTCGGGTAATTTGTGCCCCAGGACGCGGCTTGCCCAGACCACCGCCTGCCCATCGGCGAGCAGCATGTTGCAGTCGAGGATGGCGTTGCGCAGCTCGCCGTTCTTCTGGAGGCTGACGATCTTGGCAGCGTTGAGAACACCGACAAGCAGGGTGCGCCTGGTTTTGAGGGCCTGGCGACAGCGCTCCAGCGCCTCGGCCATGCAGATTGCATCGACACGCAACCCGAACAGCAGACCGGCCCCCCGAGAAGGCTGGCCGAACTGGGCTCCTCCCGAAATGAATGACATTGAATCCTCCTAGAGCGTGGAGGTGACGCTATGCGGCGTCGCGCAGACCCAACAATCAGTCGGATAGGTGCGGTGGAGGTATCTTATGAGTGCCCGCGCGCTGGAGGCTGTCCAATTGGGGCGCAATTGTGACTAGGGAAATAAGCACAACGACGCGACGGTAGATCAAATCGCTAGTGTACCGCTCGCGTCCCAAAAGCTGATGTGACCTCTTGATATTCGGAGGCGCAGATGGCCGCAGAAATTCCGGGCCAGCCCGGCGGAACAGGGGTGAAACAGCGCAAGCTGGCGGTGCTCATCGTCACCTATAACAGCGCGGATACGCTTGAGGGGCTGCTCGACACGCTGAGCCCAGGCCTTGTGGGTATCGGGCAGACAGAGATTGTCGTGGTCGACAATGCCTCGTCGGACGCTTCGGTTGCGATGGCGCGCCAGCATCCGATCGGAGCACGCGTGATCCAGACCGGCCGCAATGGGGGTTATGCTGCGGGGATCAATGCCGGTGCGGCAACGATCTCGCCCGATGCCGATCTTCTGATCCTCAATCCCGATATTCGCGTGGCGCCAGGATCGGTCGCCCAGCTGATGCGCAGACTTTCATCCAATATCGGAATTACTGTACCGCGCATCCTGCATGAGGACGGAACGCTGTTCCATTCGCTACGGCGGGAGCCATCGCTGCAGACGGCCTGGGCAGATGCACTGCTCGGGACGCGTCTCGGCTATGGCCTTGATCGGGGAGAATGCGTCTGCAACGACGGCCGCTATGAACGGACGGGACTGGTAGATTGGGCGAGCGGCTCGGCCTTGCTCGTTTCGGCCGCCGCCCGGGCGGTGATTGGGCCCTGGGACGAGAGCTTTTTTCTCTACAGCGAGGAAGTGGATTATCAGCGGCGCGTCCGGGACGCAGGGCTGAAGATCGCCTTCGTTCCTGAAGCCGTCTTCGTCCATATCGGTGGCGAGTATAGCCGGAACGCCCGGCTCTACGCCCTGCTGACCGCCAATCGTATCATCGACTACGAGCGACATCACGGGCCCGTCGCCACCACCATATTCCGCCTTGCCGTAATGAGTGGCGAGCTCCTGCGCAGCTTCCGCGGTTCGGCCGTCCATCGCGCAGGGGTGCAGGCGGCGTGGCAGAGCTTTTCCGTCCAGCGCCGAGCCCCCCAGCAGCCGTCCACGCGGGGGGCGTAAACACTTCACTAGATCGGACAGGGGCAAAGCCTAATCCCATAAGGCGATAGGCGCCTATAGCGAAGTCCGATCAGATCAATCCAGAGGCGCAGGACCAAAGTCACCTGCGCCCTGTTGCAGGGCAACATAAGCGCCAATCCAGCGGTGTTCGTGGCACTGGGGTCAAGGCGATGCCACTGCGGTCACTGAGCGTCGGGCCGGGCTTTGAGGATAGCTCGCCCGACGCTGGTTCGTATCCTCAGTCTGCGTCGCCGCCGACGGCTAAAGGGCCAAGGCGGCCACGATTTTCGGTTGATTTCTGGCTTCCCGGGCACACGGAAAGTCTGGGAGAGGAGCAAAGACAATGCCCGTGGAACGCTACAGCATTGCCGAGGCGCAACGTACCAACCAGCCCACGTTGAGCTGGGTGGGTGTGTCGTCCCTTTCCCGGGGAGCGCGCGACGGACGAACGCAGAAATTCCGCCGGAGCAGCGACCAGGCCCGTTTTGCGGTGTCGAGGGAGAACGGCAAGCCGGCTGCGGCATTGCGCGAGCGGCATTCTCTGGGGCGTACGGACTGGTTGGCGAGCGAGAAAAGCCTGTCGTCCAACGCCCTCATTTCCGCTGGGGCAGCGGCTCCCGTAACCTATTTTTCCGGCGTCTCCGACCCTGGCGCTGTGCCCGCTTTCACCGCACGGGCGCTGGAGCCGGTGGTGCCGCCGTCGCTTGCCCCTGCGGCATCGTTCGATGCGGGGGCAGCGGCCGGAGGGATGGTGCAAAGCTCGGCAGCAGCCACGCTATTTCCCGGTACCGCCGGCGCCATTGTTTCGGGCGCAAATCTGGAGGCCATGCCGGCGCCAAGTGCGAGTCAGAGCCCGTCGCCGGTGGCTGAGCCCCCGGCCAAAATACTGCAGACGTCTGCCAGCCAGACCAGCGTCTCCGCTTCGGAAGGGGACCCGGCGCAAGCCGCGTCGATGCTCGACTGGCGCACCAGCTGGCTGAATGCGGCCGCGCTGACGCCTTGCGGATCCTGCACCGGCCGGGCCTGCACCATGTGCTCGGTACGCACAGGCGGTCCAACTGCAAGTAACGGCCAGCCGACCGGATACTCCGCGCGCGTGCTCGATCTCTACAAGCCCGAAGAGAATGTGACCAGCGACGCGAGTATGGGTCTGGCCCGCGCGACGACTGCGTCACTGATGAACCCCGATGCCGCGCCGAACGCCATCGTGCTCGAGAACATGAAGCAGGGCACGCCGGAAAGTGTGTGGCTGATTAATGCGCATGATCCGACCATCGAAGGGTTTGCCGACCAGTTCTCCCTCAATCGCGGTGAGACGGTCGACTTCAAGATCAATACCAACTCCACCGACTACACCGTCGATATCTATCGCATCGGCTACTACAATGGTGATGGCGCCAGGTTGATCGATACGATCGAGCGCGACCTCACCACGGCCCAATCCCAGCCGCTGCCGATTTTCGACCCGGAAACCAAGCTGGTCGATGCCGGCAACTGGTCGGTCACCACCTCATGGGCGGTTCCGGAAGATGCAGTTTCGGGCATTTATTTCGCCAAGCTGACGCGCCATGACGGCTCCATGGGGGAGAACATGATCCCCTTCATCGTCCGCAATGACGATGAGCCCAGCGACATCACCTTCCAGACCGCGGACACCACCTGGCAGGCCTACAATTGGTGGGGCGGCTATAATTTCTACGGCGGCGTGGACGGCGGCCTGCGCACCGGGCGCGCCAGCAAGGTGAGCTATAACCGGCCGATCATCACCCGCGACGGCGGCTTTGCCGCTGGGCCCCAGGACTATATCTTCGGCGCCGAATATCCAGCCATCCGCTTCCTTGAGCAGAATGGCTATGACATCAACTATATCTCGGGCATCGACTCCGCTGCCGATGCCGCGCAGCTGCTAAACAGCAAGATCTTCCTCTCCGTCGGTCATGACGAATACTGGTCGGGCGAGCAGCGCGACAATGTGGAAGCGGCGCGCGACGCGGGGGTCAATCTCTCGTTCTGGAGCGGCAACGAGGTCTATTGGCAGACGCGCTGGGAGACCAGCATCGACGGAACGGGGACCCCATACAAGACACTGGTTTCCTATAAGGAACGTTGGGACAACCGCGACAGCGACCCCGATGGCACCACCTCGACCTGGCGCGATCCGGTGCTCGGATCCGGGCGGCCCGAAAACGCGCTGACCGGCACGATGTTCACGGTGGATTCGTACCGGCTCGACGCTATCGACGTGCCCTATGACATGTCCAACCTGCGGTTCTGGCGGAATACGGATGTCGCAAATATCAATCCCGGCGAGGTCTATACGCTGACCAAGAATCTGCTCGGCTATGAGTGGGATTCCGACGTCGACAACGGCTTCCGCCCAGCGGGCCTCGTGCCGTTGTCGTCGACTACTGTCGACGTCAATACGCTGCTGCTCGACTATGGCACGTCCACGGGTCCGGGCACGGCAGACCACAGCCTGACGCTTTATCGTGCCCCGAGCGGGGCGCTCGTCTTCGGGGCAGGCACGGTCTACTGGTCGTGGGGGCTCGACAGCAACCACGATCTCGAGCGGACGCCGACCGACCCCAATGTCCAGCAGGCGATGATCAATCTGTTCGCTGACATGGGCGTGCAGCCGGCGACGCTGATGCAGAGCCTCGTCGCAGCCAGCCAGACCACCGACAATGTCGCGCCGACGACGACGATCAATGCACTGAGCGAACCTCTCGAAGCGGCCAAGACCGTCACCATCACCGGTACGGCCACGGATACTGGCGGCGGTCTCGTATCGGTGGTGGAAGTGTCTACCAATGGCGGCCAATCCTGGCATCGCGCCACCGGGGGCGACACATGGAGCTATAGCTGGACGCCGCTCGTCGCGGGCGCCTACACCATCATGTCCCGCGCCGTCGACGACAGCATCAACCTCGAAACGCCGGGTGCCGGCCGTACGGTCACGGTTGAGCAGGGCGGTTCGGGCACGTTGTTCGCTCCTGGGGAAACGCCCAGCACGCCGTTTGTCCTCGACAACAGGGCGGTCAACCTGGGCGTGACATTCTCGTCAAACCAGTCGGGCAGCATCATGGGGGTGCGCTATTTCAAGGGCACCGGCAATAGCGGCGAACATATCGGTTCGCTCTGGACGTCGACCGGCGAGTTGCTGGCGCGCGCGACGTTCCGCAACGAAACCCCGAGCGGCTGGCAGACAGTCATTTTCGACAATCCTGTTTCCATCACCGCTGGCACCACCTATGTGGCGAGCAGCTATGGCATCGGCTATGCCGCCTCCACAGACTACTTCACATCGCCCCAAACCCGTGGCCCGCTGACGTCGACCGGTGGCCTTTACAGCTATGGCGGGGCCAGCGCCCTGCCCACCACCAGCAGCACGTCCAATTACTGGGTGGATGTGGTGTTCAGCGGCGTGCCGACCCCGAATGCGCCGCCTGTCGGTAATAATGACGATGGCTATCTGGTGCAGCGCGACACGCCCATTACCTTTGCGATGTCGACATTGCTGGCCAATGACACTGATCCGAACAATGACGAACTGACAGTTATTGGTGCAGGATCGGCGTCGAACGGTACGGTTACCTTCAATGCTGCCGCGCAAACACTGACCTTTACGCCGAACGCCGGCTATACGGGCCCGGCCTCATTTGGCTATTCGATCTCGGATGGCCGGGGCGGTACAGGCGCCTCCATGGTCAACATGACTGTGTCGTCAGCGGTCAGCACCAGCAGCCTGTTCCAGCCGAGCGACACGCCAACCAATCTCAGCAACAGCGACCCGGCCCAGGTCAACCTGGGGGTGAAGTTCGTGGCCTCGGCCGGTGGGCTGATCAACGGCATCAAATACTACAAGAGCGCCCTCGACACCGGTACACATACCGGCTCGCTGTGGAGCAGTTCGGGGACCCTGCTGGCGACAGCTACTTTCGTCAACGAAACCGCCAGCGGCTGGCAGACGGTGATGTTCAGCAACCCGGTGCCGATTGCTGCCGGGCAAACCTATGTGGCGAGCTATCACAGCAATGGCCGCTACGCGACGACCAGCAATTATTTCAATACCAGCCACACCAGCGGGCTGCTGACGGCGCCCGCGGGAGCCAATGGCGTCTTCAGCTACGGCCCCGCCAATGCGATGCCGACGAATTCGTTCGGCGCCACCAATTACTGGGTCGACGTGATCATGACGTCGACGGAGACATCTGCCAACCGAGCGCCGGTCGCCACCAATGACACCGGGTTTACGACATCGCAGAATACAGCGCTGACGCTGAGTGCGACGACGTTGCTGGCCAACGACAATGACCCCGACAGCGATCCCCTTTCGATCACCGGTGTCAGCAATCCGGTCAATGGCACGGCGGTCTATAATGCGCAGACCAATTCTGTGGTGTTCACCCCGACGGCCGGCTATTCGGGCGCGGCATCGTTCAGCTATGCCATCAGTGACGGCAGGGGCGGCACGGCCAGCGCGACGGTCGGCCTGACGGTGGCAGCGGGGGCCAATCGGCCGCCGGTCGCAACAAATGACACCGGCCTTTCGGTGCGCCGGAACGAGGCCACCCAGATCAGCGCAGCAACGCTCCTGGCCAATGACACTGACCCCGACGGCGATCCGCTGACCATTACCGGGGTCAGTGGGGCCACCAATGGCACGGTCGCCTTCAATGCGGCGACCAATGTCATCACCTTTACGCCGACCACCGGCTACACAGGGGCGGCGAGCTTTACCTACGCAGTGGCGGACGGACGGGGCGGGACGGCCTCGGCCAATGTCGGTCTGACCGTTGCAGCCGGGGTAACCGGGACCAATCTCTTTGCGGCCAATGCGACGCCTGCGACGACGACGGTCAACGAGAACCTCCCCGTCGAGCTGGGCATGCGCTTTTCCGTCGCCAATGCCGGCGTGATCAATGGCATCCGTTTCTACAAGGGGCCACAGAACACAGGGACCCACACTGGGTCGCTGTGGACCAGCACCGGCACCCGGCTGGGGACGGTGACCTTCACCAATGAGACGGCCAGCGGCTGGCAATCGGCCAGTTTTGCCAGCCCGATCGCGGTGACGGCGGGGACCAGCTATGTCGTCTCGTATCACACGACGAGTGGATATTATTCGGCCAGCGGCGGCGCCTTTACCGCGCCGATCAGCAATGGCGGGATCACCGCGCCCCAGAGCACCAGCGGCACGGGCAATGGGAATGGTTTGTTTGCCTATGGTGCCGGCGGTGTGATGCCGACCAACGCTTGGAATGCGACCAATTACTTCGTTGATGTCTACTATGAGCCCAGCGCCAATAGCGCGCCGGTCGCCACCGCAGATACCGGCATCGCCGTACAGCCCAATACGCCGCTGCAGATCCAGGCGGCAACGCTGCTCGCCAATGACACCGACGCCAATGGCGATACCCTTGTTATCACCGGCGTCAGCGGGGCCACCAATGGCACCGTGGCCTATAATGCGCAGACGCAGGTCGTGACCTTTACCCCGACCACGGGATATTCGGGCGCAGCCAGTTTCACCTATGCCATCAGCGACGGGCGGGGTGGCGTCGCGTCGGCAAATGTCGGCCTGACCGTGGCGGCGGCCGCCAATCGAGTGCCGATCGCTACCAATGACACGGGCTATACCACCGCGCAGAACACGGCGCTGACGCTGGCCGCCGCGACGCTGTTGGCCAATGATACGGACCCGGACAGCGATCCCCTTTCGATCACCGGTGTCAGCAATCCGGTCAATGGCACGGCGGTCTATAATGCGCAGACCAATTCTGTGGTGTTCACCCCGACGGCCGGCTATTCGGGCGCGGCATCGTTCAGCTATGCCATCAGTGACGGCAGGGGCGGCACGGCCAGCGCGACGGTCGGCCTGACGGTGGCAGCGGGGGCCAATCGGCCGCCGGTCGCAACAAATGACACCGGCCTTTCGGTGCGCCGGAACGAGGCCACCCAGATCAGCGCAGCAACGCTCCTGGCCAATGACACTGACCCCGACGGCGATCCGCTGACCATTACCGGGGTCAGTGGGGCCACCAATGGCACGGTCGCCTTCAATGCGGCGACCAATGTCATCACCTTTACGCCGACCACCGGCTACACAGGGGCGGCGAGCTTTACCTACGCAGTGGCGGACGGACGGGGCGGGACGGCCTCGGCCAATGTCGGTCTGACCGTTGCAGCCGGGGTAACCGGGACCAATCTCTTTGCGGCCAATGCGACGCCTGCGACGACGACGGTCAACGAGAACCTCCCCGTCGAGCTGGGCATGCGCTTTTCCGTCGCCAATGCCGGCGTGATCAATGGCATCCGTTTCTACAAGGGGCCACAGAACACAGGGACCCACACTGGGTCGCTGTGGACCAGCACCGGCACCCGGCTGGGGACGGTGACCTTCACCAATGAGACGGCCAGCGGCTGGCAATCGGCCAGTTTTGCCAGCCCGATCGCGGTGACGGCGGGGACCAGCTATGTCGTCTCGTATCACACGACGAGTGGATATTATTCGGCCAGCGGCGGCGCCTTTACCGCGCCGATCAGCAATGGCGGGATCACCGCGCCCCAGAGCACCAGCGGCACGGGCAATGGGAATGGTTTGTTTGCCTATGGTGCCGGCGGTGTGATGCCGACCAACGCTTGGAATGCGACCAATTACTTCGTTGATGTCTACTATGAGCCCAGCGCCAATAGCGCGCCGGTCGCCACCGCAGATACCGGCATCGCCGTACAGCCCAATACGCCGCTGCAGATCCAGGCGGCAACGCTGCTCGCCAATGACACCGACGCCAATGGCGATACCCTTGTTATCACCGGCGTCAGCGGGGCCACCAATGGCACCGTGGCCTATAATGCGCAGACGCAGGTCGTGACCTTTACCCCGACCACGGGATATTCGGGCGCAGCCAGTTTTACCTATGCCATCAGCGATGGCCGGGGTGGCGTGGCGTCGGCAAATGTCGGCCTGACCGTGGCGGCTGCACCGGTTGTGCCCAGCGGCATCTCGATCTTTGCGGCCAATTCGACGCCCGCGACCGTCTCGGTCAATGATCCCAACGGGGTCAACCTCGGGATGAAGTTCACCAGTTCGGAGAACGGCTTCATCACAGGAGCGAAATTCTACAAGGGCCCAACCAATACCGGGCCGCATGAGGCAACGCTGTGGAGCGCGACCGGGACCAATCTGGGGCAGGTGGCGTTCACCAACGAAACCGCCAGCGGCTGGCAGACGGCCAGCTTTGCCACCCCGATCGCCATCACCGCCGGCACGACCTACGTGATTTCCTACCACACCAACGGGAATTACTCGGTGACTGGCCGAGGCCTCGTGGAGTCGGTCACATCCGGTCCGCTGACTGCACCCTCGAGCACATCGAGCGGCGGCAACGGGCTCTATGGCTATGGCACTGCCAGCGCCTTCCCGACAAGCAGCTACAATTCCGCAAACTACCATGTCGACGTCGTCTTCAACGCCCAGCTCGCGTCCTGAGCCTAATCATAACCGGAGTAACGATATGCAGTCCGAAATCTATGCCGACGCCATTGGCGAAATCACAGTCACCGGTACGGTGATGCGCCTCGACCTGGTGAGCCTCTCGCACACCATGCGCGACGACAGGGGGCAGCCCGTGCCTGAGCACCGGATGCGGATCGTCATGTCGCTCGAGGGCTTTGCCAATAGTTTCGAGGTTTTGCAGAACGCCATGAACGGGCTGATCGAGGCGCGTGCCATCCGCCGCAATGAGCCCGACCAGATGCCGACCAATCCGGCGGGCGCCTCGGGCGGCGCCACTTCACCCAACTTCATGTAAGCGCAGCTGTCCAAATGAGCGTTCAGACCGGACCCGTATGCCTCTCAGCCATCCTTCGGCACCATGGACTAGACGTCAGTGCCGAACGGCTGGTCGCCGAATATGCCATCGGCGACGAGGGGGTCGGGGCCGATCTGGTTCTGCGCATGGCCCGCAATGGAGGCCTCAAGGCGCGCAAGACCCGGCTCTCGGCCCGCTCGCTCCTGCGGCTCGGACAGGCCTATCCGGCGCTGGTCCGGCTCAATAACGGCAATTGGGTCGTGCTCGTGGGGGCCGAGAAAGACGAGGCGGGGGATGGCGTCCTGCGGATCTTTGATCCGTTGGCGGAAGCTTCGGGCGGGATGATCGTCCTCCGGCTCGACCAGTTTTCCAAGCACTGGAACGGCGAAGTGCTGCTGGCCAAGCGCAGTTTCGGCATGAGCGACCCCGAACAGCCGTTCGGCTTTCGCTGGTTCATCCCGGAAATCCTGCAGCAGCGTCGGCTGTTCATCGATGTGGCGGTGGCGGCGCTGTTCCTCTACGCGCTCGGACTGGCGACGCCGATCTTCTTCCAGCTGGTCATCGACAAGGTGCTGGTGCACGAGAGCTATTCAACCCTGGTGGTGCTGGCGATCGGCATCGGCGTAGCGCTGATGTTCGAGGCGTTGTTCGTGTTCCTCAGGCGATACCTGCTGGTTTACGCCACCAACCGGATCGATATCCGGGTGGCGACGCGCACCTTCAAGCACCTCTTGAACCTGCCCATTACGTTTTTCGAGCATTCGTCGGCTGGGGTGCTGGTCAAGCACATGCAGCAGGCGAGCCGGATCCGCGAATTTCTTACCGGCCGGCTGTTCCTGACGCTGCTCGACGCCATGTCGCTGTTCGTTTTCATTCCAGTGCTGTTTCTTTACAGCACGCCGCTGGCGCTGATTGTGCTCGGTTGCAGTGCGGTGATCGGCCTTGTCGTCGCGCTCCTGGTCGCGCCGTTTCGCAGGCGTCTCGCTGACCTCTACGCCGCCGAGGGCGAGCGGCAGGGGCTGCTTGTCGAAACCATGCATGGCGTGCGGACGCTGAAATCGCTGGCAATGGAGCCACTGCAGCGCCGCAACTGGGATGACCGCTCGGCGCAGACCATCAACAGCCGTTTCAAGGTGGAAGTCATTTCGGTCACGGCCCAGGCGGTGACGGGGCTCATCGAGAAATTGATGTCGGTGGCGATCATCGTTTTTGGCGCCATGCAGGTGTTCGATGGTGTGCTCACCGTGGGTGCGCTTATCGCTTTCAACATGCTGGCCGGACGCGTTTCCGGGCCGCTGGTCCAGATCGTCACCATGGTCCACGAATATCAGGAAGTCGCCCTTTCGGTGCGTATGCTTGGCCAGGTGATGAACGAGAAGGTCGAGCATGCCGGCCGCAGCGAGGGCCTTCGCCCGGAGCTGACCGGCGGGGTTGAATTTTCCAATGTGGCCTTCCGCTACGGACAGGACGGCGCCTTCGCGCTCAATGATGTCAGCTTCACCGTTCCCGGTGGCAGCGTGATGGGCGTCGTCGGGCGCAGTGGCTCGGGCAAGAGCACGATGACCAGGCTGATCCAGGGGCTTTATCCGATCCAGCAGGGACTGATCCGCATCAGCGGCCACGACGTGCGCGAGCTCGACCTCGGGCATTTACGGCGGAGTATCGGGGTGGTGCTGCAGGACAGTTTTCTGTTCCGCGGCACGGTGCGCGACAACATCGCCGCGGCCAAGCCGGACGCGACTTTTGAGGAAGTGGTGGAGGCGGCCCGTCTTGCGGGCGCGACCGAATTCATCGAGCAATTGCCGCGCGGCTTTGACACGATGATCGAGGAGGGGGCCGAGAACCTCTCCGGCGGCCAGCGCCAACGGCTGTCGATCGCCCGGGCACTGGTGACCAATCCCAAAATCCTCATTCTCGACGAGGCCACCAGTGCGCTCGATCCCGAGAGCGAGGCCATCGTCAAGCGCTCGATCAAGGGCATAGCGGCGGGGCGCACGGTGATCATCGTTTCCCATCGCCTGTCGATGTTGACCGACGCCGACGCCATTCTGGTGCTCGATCGGGGTCATCTCGTCGATGTGGGGCCCCATAGCCAGCTCGTGTCGCGCTGCACGACCTACCGTCACCTCTGGAACCAGCAGATGAAGCTTGCAGGATGAGTGTCGCTGAAAAGACAAAGCCGCGGCTGGTCAAGCCGCCCAAGGCCAAGCCGGAAAAGGTGGAGAAGCACGTCGCCGACAATGCGGTGATGGATTTCCAGACTGACGCCATTGCACTCGAGGAGCGCAAGCCGCCGATTGCGGCGCGGCTGACGCTTTACCTCGTTGCGACGGCGATCTGTACAGGGGTGGCATGGGCCAGCGTTTCCAAGATCGACGAGATCGTGGTGGCGCCGGGCAAGCTGTCGACTAGCCAGCCAATGCTGGTGGTGCAGCCGCTCGAAACCTCCATCATCCGGGATATTTCGGTTCGGCCGGGGGACATTGTCGAAAAAGGGCAGTTGCTGGCAACGCTCGACCCGACGTTCAGCTCGTCCGATGAGGGGCAGCTGAAATCTCGGCTGGCCAACCTCGGTGCGCAGGTGGCGCGGCTGCGGGCGGAAGTCGAGGGACGGGACTATGCGCCGGATGCGACGGCCTCGGCAGAGGAGCTGATGCAGGGGCAGCTGTTCCTGCAGCGGCGGCTCGCCTATGACGCCCGTCTCTCCGACTACGACGCGCAGATCGCCCAGAGCCAGGCTGTCATCGACGCCTCGCGGTCCCAGCAGGAGGCGCTCGATCTGCGCCTTGCGGGAATAAGGGAGATCGAGACCATGCGCTCGGACCTGGCGCAGACCGGCAACGGCTCGCGTTTGGCGCTGCTGGAGAGCCGCGACCTGGGGCTGGACCTGCAGGTGTCGATGAGCCAGATCGCCGGGCAACATGCCCAGGCCCTCGAGCAACTCAACAAGAGCGCGGCCGAGCGGCGCAATTTCATCGAAGACTATCGACGCCTGACGCTGGAGCAGCTGGTTGAGCTTGAGGACCGGCATGCCGAGGCGCGGGAAGAGTTTCGCAAGGTCGAGCTGCGCGCCACCATGTCGAAGCTTTATGCGCCAGCCGACGGTGCGGTGCTGGAGGTGGCCGAGCGCTCGATTGCTTCCGTCGTGCAGCCGGCCGAGCCGCTGATCACGCTGGTGCCGATCAATGTACCGCTCGATGTGGAAGTGATGGTGGCGAGCGATGACATCGGCCATCTGGCGCTGGGGGATCTGGCGCGGATCAAGTTCGACGCTTTTCCGTTCCCGGTGCATGGCACCATGGAAGGCACGGTGACGACAATCAGCGGTAGCTCGTTCTCGCCTGCCAATGGCACCGAACAGGCCAAGGGCCCGGCTTTCTACAAGGTCGGGATCAAGCTGGGCGAGGAAAAGCTTACCGACCTGCCCGAAGATTTCGTGTTGCTGCCGGGGATGACCGTTTCGGCCGAGATTCATGCCGGGGAACGCACGGTGATCTCCTACTTCCTCCATCCGCTGATCCGCGGCCTCGACGAGGCGTTGCGGGAGCCCTGAAGCGATTTCACCGTTTCAATTGAAACGGTGAAATGCGCGATATCCGGATTTTTGCAGCAGAAGCTATGCCTGACGCAGCTGGTCGATGACGCCGCGCGAACGCCAGGCGTAGAGCATCCAGCCGAACTCATAAGGTCGGCATTCCCGGTCGATCCTGTCGGCGGGCAGGACGGCATCGAGATAGGGCAGGTGCAGGCCGGGCTTCACCGCCGTGGTCACGGCGCCGACCTTGCGGGCCAGCTTGTTTGGCTCGCTGCGCCCAACCTTGCGCCAGATGACGTTGTCTGCCTCGGAGACGATGGGCTCATTGGTTTCGGGACGACTGTCGATCCAGCGCAGACCCAGTGCGAGGGCCCCGCGATAATCGGCGCCGCCGGCGTCGAGTAGGTCGAGCAATGCCATTGGCGCCATGGCGTGCTGGTGGACGCTATAGACCGGATAGCCTTCGACGACTTCGCCGTTGCGCGTGTCGTAGTGCCACCACCATTGTCCGGCCGCACCCTGCAGCTGCACGATACGGGCAGCGCATGCATCCGCCGCGCGCAAGGCACTCTGATCGCCGGTTGCGGCGCTGAGGCGGGACAATGCCTGGATAGGATAGACCTGATCAGCGAAGCTGCCGACATGGCGCCGGAGCCAGCTTGATGAGGTCGAGGGCAGGACATGAGGGAAGAGCCCCGAGGCCGACTGGGCTTGCCGCAGTTTCTGCGTCGCCATGGCCTGCACCTGGCTGGTGTCGCCGAGATGACGGGCGGCAATTGCGGCCGTCAGGGCCCAGGCGCAGGGGACGGTGTGGATGGGCGTGCTGCTCGAGAGGGCGAGTTCGAGGATAGCGAAGAGTTCGGGGGTGAAGATGCCTGCCGTTTCAGCAGCCGCCCAGGCCGCCAGCGCTACCGCGCCGGGCTCGCCAGACCGGTTGGCGCGCTCGATGCAGTTGATGGCAAGGTCGATGGCGCTCCAGCCGCCCAGGACATCGCGCTGTACCTCTTCGTCCAACCAGCCGAGCCCCTGGGCCACATTGGCCGCATAGCGCAGATTATCGCCCTCGGCGCTGGTTCCGGAGCCGTTTACAGTGCCGATGCCCCGCATGGTGTGGGCGACGCGAAGATCGGGAAAGACCATGCGGCGCAGACCTTCGGTCGCAAGGTCGCATAGCTCCGGAAGCCGTTTCGCGCTTTTGCTGCTCTCCAGGCCCATCGCCGCTATGCGATCGTGTCTGCTCGTATTTGCGATGCCCATCTGACTGTGCCCATCGATACCGTTCAGCATCGGTTTTCCTCGTACTGGTGTTGCAGTGAAACTGGCATGGGGCCGAAGGGGCGCACATCGCCTTTGCGATGGAGCCGGGGACGGCGCGGGCACAATCCGGGGGAGTGATCTAGTCCGATGGATTGGGTCGGCTAACGCTTTTCGCGGTTCCAGAGGTCAACCATGGAAGCGGCATTATCCCGCCAGACCAGCCCGGCCATGCGCTGGGCCCGGTAGAGCCGCACCTGCGCCAGGCAGGTGAAGCACAGGCGGCGTTCGCGTCCGGTCTCCAGCCGGTTGCTCCGCAGAATCGTCGGGATTTCGCCGAGAGGCGAAAGCGCCATGACAGCGCTTTTGGCCAGCCAGCGGGCCGTGCCGAGCCTCGACTTGTCGATCGAGCCGAACTCGTGGGCGACGTGGCGATCCCAGCGTTTGGCCAGTTCCGCGAAGGACCGGCACGAGGGGGTCTTCACGCAGGCGCCCTCGACGAATGCGATGCGGTGGCCCAAGGCGGTGGCGCGCTGGCCCCAGGCGGTGTCCTCCATGGTGCCGATGCCGCCGAAAGGGCCGACCTTGCGGAACACATCGGCGCGCACGGCCATGTTGCCGGTGGCCGCAAACCCACAGCGCTCCACATAATTTCGGGCGCGATAGCTGTAGACACTCTCATAGGCCTCGACAGCGGTGAGGTCCGAGGCCTTGGCAGGCTGGATGCGGATGTCGCCGCCGACCACGTCCACATCGGGGTGCTCGTCGAAATAGTTGACGATGCGCGACAGCCAGCCGGGCATGGCGATGCAGTCCGCGTCGATGAAGAGCAGGAGATCGCCCTTTGCCTCTTCGGCTCCGAGATTGCGGGCGGGACCGGGACCGGGAATGGGTTGGCTGAGCAGGCGCGCTCCCGGGACCAGAGAAACGGTGCCCTCGGGAAGGACGGTCGAGCCGTTGTCGACGACCAGGATTTCGAAAGGAATGCCGTCAGCGCGTTGGCGATCAAGGGATCGCAAACAGGTCAGCAGGTCCGGTTCATTCAGATGCGGCAGAATGATGCTGACACGCGGCGTTTCGACCATTCCCTGCGCTCCCTGACTTTTGCTCAGAGTGCTGTGGCGGGCAAAGGCGGGCAATAACCCGTCAATGATAGTGTCCTTAGCTCGAAAGGCGAAATCCCCCCGCCGTACTGATCATCCGACGACATCTGCGGTCGCGCTAGAGTTTCAGGGCTTGGGGAGAAAGACCGATGACGATACGCGATCTCCGTACCGGCAGCGCCGCGCTGCCTACCAGTGCTGCTCACTGCATCGTGGGTGGTGGCATTGCCGGCCTTTTGCTGGCAGCCCGGCTCGCACGGCACCACAGGAAGGTGGTGGTGCTTGAAAGCGGCGGGATCGAGTTCGACGAAGAAATCCACGACCTGAATGGCATCGATGACCCCGAAGGACGATATGGTCGGGAAAAAACCGGGCGATACCGGGGACTGGGTGGATCCTCCTCGCGCTGGGGTGGTCGCATCATTCCGATCAGTCGCCAGGAGCACGGCAAACGCGAGCATGTGGGGCAAGAGGAATGGCCGTTCGCGCTCGAAACGCTCGATTGCTACCATGAGGAGCTGGAGACGCTCTTTGGTATTGGCCATGACTCGTTCGAGGATATAGACGCGAGCAGACCGGGGCCTTCCGGTCTGCTGCTTCCGGATATCGAGAATTTTCGGGCACGCTGGGCCAAATGCCCGACATTTGCGCGCTGCAATATCGTGACGGTGCTCGGCAAGGAAATCCTCAACAACCCAAATCTGACAGTGGTGCTCCATGCCACCGTCGTCGGGTTCGATCTTGACCGGGAGCGGGGGCGGCTGCGCTCGGTAACGGCCCGGGGCCTCTCGGGTGCCAGCGTGACAGTGGCCGCCGAAGAATTCACGATTGCTGCCGGTACAATCGAAACAACGCGCCTTTTACTGGCGCTCGATGCAGACAATGACCAGCGCGCTTTCGCCGGCACCAACGCATTGGGGCGATATTTCCAGGATCATCTCAAGGCCGAAGTGGCCACTGTGGATCGACAGCGCGCCGAATTGACCAACCACATGCTCGGCATTCGCTTCATCAATGGGACGCGTCGTGACCTGCACCTGGAGCTGACGCATAGCGCGCAAGTTGCGGACGGCGTGTCCAGCGGCTTCGTCTATGTGTCCATGGATCTGGCGCGGAGTGGGCTCTCGGTCTTCAAGTCTTTCGCACATGGCCTTCAGGAGAGACGGGTCGAGCGTGGACAGTTTCGCCAGGCGCTCGGCCAGGTCGGGCTGCTCTCCACGGCGGCATATTGGCGGTTGCGCTACCGCCAGCTCTATGTGCCGCGCGATGTTCCCTTTCGCCTGATGGCCTGTGTCGAGCAGCTTCCCGATCCGCAAAATCGGATCAGCCTGTCCGCCAAGACGGATCGGCTAGGCATGAAAATTGCCCGATTTGACTGGAAGCCACGTGATGCGGACGAGCGGACGTTTCGCGCAACGGTTAAGCGCCTTGCCAGCTATTGGAGGGGTTCCGGCTTCGACACACTTTGCAGGCTCGACTGGGACGCTTCGGTGCTTGATCCGGCGGGGCGCATCAGCGATCGCGCAGTGGCATGTGCCCACCCTTCGGGATCGACGAGGATGGGTACCAATCCAGCGACCTCTGTCGTGGGGCCGGACTTGCGGTGCCACGCGATCCCAAATCTCGCCGTGGCCAGCGCCTCGGTGTTCCCCACGGCGGGAAGCGCCAATCCGACCTTCACCATCATGAAGCTGTCCATGTGGCTGGCTGATTCTTATCTGGGACGAACGGCGGGCGTGGCAGTGACCGCGCTTGCGGGCAAGGCGGCAACCAGCGGGCCCCATGCCATAAGCGCCTTCGGCCAACCGGTTGGATCAGTAACGGGGCCTGTGATGTCGCGTTATTCATCTACAGCCGGGCCGCCCGGTACGGCTGTCGAAGGGGAGGCGAACCCCCTTGTCCAGTAGCGATGAACTTCGGCCCACAAGCCGAATGAGACCGGTCGCCATACGCACGGGGCGAGCGGATCAGGCCCGCTCGCGTCGGGTCCGAGACACTGTGGCGCCGGTGCTGAAAGCGGAGCCGGAACCGAAGCCCAGGCGCGCAAGACTGGCCTGGCCAGTGGTGCTTCTTTGCTGGTCGCTTGTCTTGCCCTGGATCATTCCGCTGGGTTCGCTCTCCATTCAGCCGTATCGGCTGGTGCTGCTCGTGACGATCTTCCCAGCGTTTTTTCGCGTAGTCAGCGGGAAGGGTGGACGCATCGGCGTTCCCGAGATCTCCATTCTTCTATTTGCGGGCTGGATTTCGCTCGCGCTGTTCATTGCGCATGGGGTCGGCGCCGTAGAACAGGCTGGCAGTCAGGTGATCGAGGCCTTCGGGACCTTTCTCGTAGCGCGGGCCTACATCCGTTCGGCTGAGGATTTCGAGGCCCTGGCGCGGCTGCTGTTCATCATCGTTGGCGTGGTGCTGTTCCCGCTTGCAGTGCTGGAGGCGGCGACCGGGCGAAACGTCGTTCTCGAGCTGGCCTCGACGATCATGCCGACGCACATAATCAACCACCAGCCCCCGCGGCTGGGCGTGCGCCGCGTGCAGTCCGTGTTCGAGCACCCCATCCTCTTTGGGGTCTTCACTTCTGGGGTGTTCGCCTTGACCTTCGTCGTGCGGGGCCATGGCCGCTCCGCCCTCCAGCGGATGACCAGTGCCACCGTTATTGCCCTGACCGTATTCCTGTCGCTGTCGTCCGGTCCGATCTCGACCCTGATGGTGCAGGTGATGCTGCTGGTCTGGGACAAAGTGCTGCGAAATTTCAGGCAGCGGTGGTGGCTGCTCATCGTCGGCGTCGGCTCCATCGTCCTCTTGGTGGATATCGTCTCCAGCCGGCCGCTGCCGGCGATCCTGTTCTCCTACTTTGCCCTGGATGAGGCCTCGGCCTATTTCCGGCTGCTGATCTGGGAGTTCGGCTCCCAGTCCGTGCTCAACCATCCGGTATTCGGGGTGGGGGTGGGGGAATGGGACAGGCCCGCCTGGATGCCAGCCAGCGTCGATATTTTCTGGCTAAACAATGCCATTATCGGGGGGATACCGGCAGGGCTGTTCATGGTCGTTGCATTCTTCTCCTCAACCTTTTCCGTCGCTTTCGCAAAGGGGCTGGGTGCGCGAGAAGAGCGCTGCAGGCTGGCTTATCTCGTGTGCATGTGTGGGTTCTTCCTCGCCGGCTGGATGGTGCATTTTTGGGGGGCGACCTACGTGCTGTTCATCTTTCTGCTCGGGAGCGGGCGGTGGATGGCCGACAGCCCAAAGATCTCGGGTCAGACGCGGAGACACGTTGTCAGCAACCAACTGCGCTAGTCCGTTGTGTTGATACCCGCCAACGCCTTCTCTTCCTAAGTTTGATCGCAATGCTCAGGGCCGAAAAGACATGAAGATTATCGTTGCGCCGCATGAGTTGATAATTGGCGGGAGTCAGATCAACGCCATTGATCTGGCCGCTGCTGTTGCCGCCAAAGGCAATGAGGTCATCATCTACGGCACGGATGGCCCGCTGGTGCCGTATATTCGGGAGCGTGGGCTCAGATATGTGAAAGCGCGGCCGTTCCGCTATCGGCCCGCGCCGCCAAAGGTGGCGCAGCTCATGTCGCTGGCGCGGCGGGAGAAGGCCGATCTCATTCACACCTATGAATGGCCGCCTTGCCTTGACGCCTATCTGGGGGCGGGGCTTTTTGGTCGGGTGCCGGTGCTGGCGACCATTCTGGACATGACCCTTTCGCCCTTCGTGCCGCCATCGCTGCCGCTGATCATGGGCACGGCCGAACTGGCCGAAGCGGGGCGCAAGGCCCGGCCCGGGCCAGTCTGGGCGATTGAGCCACCGATCGATATCGAGCGGGACAATCCAGGAATCGACGGCTCGGCGTTCCGACAGCGGCTGGCGCTCGGGGCGGGAGAATTGCTGGCTGTGATCGTGTCTCGGCTGGCCGTCGATCTCAAGCTCGATTCCCTCGTGCGCGCCATCGACGCAATTGATGCTGTGGCCGGCCGTTATCCGGTTCGTTTGGCCTTTGTGGGTGGTGGGCCGGCGCATGAGGCGCTGCTCAAGCGGGCGCGATCGGTAAATGCGCGGCATGGGCGAGAGGTGGTGTGCCTTCTCGGGGAAGATAGCGATCCACGCTCTGCATATGCGGCGGCCGATATCGTGCTGGGGATGGGAAGTTCAGCGTTGCGCGCCCTGTCCATCGGGCGGTCGCTGATCGTCCAGGGGGAGGGAGGATTTTCCCGGGTGTTTGACGAGACCTCTGCCCCGCTGTTCCTTTATCAAGGGTTTTACGGCATCGGCGATGGACGGGGGGATCCGCTTTCCGACCAGATCATGCGCCTGCTTGACGATGCCCAGTTGCGTGTCGCTCTGGGGCGGATGGGGCGAAGGATCGTGGAAGAAAAGTTCAGCCTCGAGCACCTCAGCGGACGGCTTTTGGACGTTTATGAAACGGTGGTCCGTCAGGGGCATGTGTCACGGCTGACGGAGGTGGCCGGTGTTCTCGGCAAGGCGTTCGGCCGCGAGTTCGACAATCATGTGCCGCGAAACAAGCAGCACAAGCACCGCGTCGAGACGGCAAAGCTCTCTGCGGCTGCCGGCGGCGCGTGGCCGCCAACCGATGTAGAAATGATGACGCAATGACCGAGGGGCAGGAATTTGCGGTGTCGTCGGGGGCGGTGCCGAGCGTGTCGGTCATCATCCCGACCTACAACCGCTCGAAGACGCTGGGCGACGCCATGGCGAGCGTTCTGTCGCAATCCGTCGCCGACCTTGAACTCATTGTTGTCGATGATGGATCGCAGGAAGACGTCGAGCCGATTGTGATGGGTTTTGGCGATCCGCGGGTACGGTTTTTCAGGCGCAGCAAGAATGGTGGCGCGGGTGCGGCGCGGAACTCGGGCCTTGCGCTAGCGCAGGGGCGGTTCATCGCCTTTCATGACAGTGACGACCTGTGGCTGCCCGGAAAGCTCGCGCGGCAGATGGAGTTGCTGAATTCTCTGGGCCCGGCCTATGGCGCCGTGACCGCCCCAAAAATTCTCTACGGTCGAGACGAGAATTATGTCTTTGGGCCGGGGAAGTCGGCGGTCGCGCCAGATCCGGCGAGCAAGCTGATGCCGGGTGGCGATACCGTCCGGCATCTCTTCGCCGAGAACCGCGTCAGCCTGCAGAACACCCTGTTTCGCCGCGACTGCTATCCCGGGAACGTCTGGTTCGATCCGCTGGCGCGGGCCAATGAGGACTGGGAATTCGCGGTGCGCTTTGCCCAGCATGCCGATATCCATGAGGACACGGTGCCGGTGGTGCTGGGGTTCATGTCCGCGGACAGCATTTCGCGCAACAAGCGGCGGGAATGCACGGGACTGATCCGCATTCTCAAGAAGAACAGGGCCGTGTTGGCGAACTATCCCCGACAGCACGCTGGCTTGAGGCTCGACCTTGCCCGACACATGTTCAAATTCGGCAAGAGGCGGCTGGCAATGGCGTTTCTCGCTAGTGCCGTGCGGCTTTATCCAGGCATCGCCGCAAGTCTGGTGGCGATGATGGGGCGCTGGGGGAAGAGGCGCCTGTCAAAGACTTGGCAGGCGGTGGCTTCACCGCGCCGTCGCCAGGCCTAGAGTTGCTTTTGCAGGAAACTGCGGGTGCGGCCCTTGGGGAAGTCGTGCAGTTCGCCAAAAATGGTATAGCCGGCGCGTTGGTAAGTCTTGAGGGCGATGGGGCTGAAGGTGTCGATATGGGCGCCGTGGCAGCCGCGGGTTCGAGCTTCGGCCTCGGCCGCTTCAAGGAGGCGCGGGGCCCAGCCTTGACCGCGAAGCCCCTCTGAGACGAACAGCCACTGGATATAGAGCCAGCCCCAGGCGGTGAAGCCCGAGAGGCCGCCGGCAAAGGCACCCGTTTCGTCGGTCAGGGTAATGACCAGCGGACGGCGATCCGCTTCGCCGGCATCAGCCGCGTTAAAAGCGGCAAGACTATCGCCGATGGCCGCCAGCTCGTCGCTGGTCGGCGTTTCGGTTAGGTTGAGGGTAACAGTCATTGTCATGCTTCGGGCATTGGCCGGATGAAGTGATTTTCCGACACCTGCCGAATTTCTGATTGGGGCAGGGCGGAGCGATGGCGGATCATTTCCACCTGGCCCAGTTCCTCCGATGTTTCGGAGAAGCGGCGGTCGGGATCGGGCACCGCCGAGAGCAGAAGACGCGTGTAGGGGTGCTGCGGGTTTTCGAGCACCCTGTCTGTAGCGCCCCATTCAACGATCTGACCGGCATACATGACCATGATGTCTTCGGCCACATAGCGGGCCGTGGCGATGTCATGGGTAATGTAAAGGAGGGCGAGGCCAAGCTCGGCCTTCATGTCGTTGAGCAGGTTGAGGATGCCGAGACGCACCGAGACGTCGAGCATGGACGTCGGTTCGTCGGCGACGATGACCTGCGGATTGACTGCGAGGGCACGGGCAATCGAGATGCGCTGGCGCTGGCCGCCCGAGAGCTCATGGGGGTATTTCGGCATGACGATGGCTGGATCGAGCTTGACCCGGGTCAAGAGCTCTTCGATCGCAGCCTGGCGCTGGTCGGCGGAAAGGCCCTTCTGATGCAGACGCAGGGGCCGCTCGAGGTGATAGCGGATGGTGTGCGTCGGATTAAGCGAGGCGAAGGGGTCCTGGAACACCATCTGCACTGAGGACCGATAGGCCTTCACAGCTTTCGCGTCAGCTTTTCCGAGGGGCGCGCCCTTGAACATCAGCTGACCGTGATCGGGCACATATTCGCGCATGATGAGCCGCGCGGCGGTGGTTTTGCCCGAGCCGCTTTCGCCGACGAGCGCAAGCGTGCGGCCGGAGTGGAGCGCGAAGGACACGTCGCGGGCGGCATAGACGAGCTTGTCCTTGCCACCGAAAATCTTCGAGACATTGTCGAGGGCGAGGATGGGCGCAGACTGGCTCATGAATTGGCCTCGCGGGAAATCTGGGTGCCGTGCAGCTTGGGCATGGAGGCCCAGAGGCGGCGCGTATAATCGTGCTGAGGCGACCGGTAAATGGTCTGGGCGTCGTTGACCTCCACCAGATTGCCTTCGAGCATGATGCCGATACGGTCGGACACCTGCACCATGAGCGAGAGGTCGTGGGTGATGAACAGCACGGCGAAGCCGAGCTGCTTGCGCAGTATGTCGATGCGCTGGAGAATCTCGCGCTGCACCACGACGTCGAGCGCGGTGGTGGGCTCGTCCATGATCAAGAGCTTGGGATTGAGCGCCAGGCAAATGGCGATGACGATGCGCTGGCGCATGCCGCCCGAGCACTGGTGGGGGTAGGCGGAGAGACGGTCGGGGGAAATGTCGACGAGCTTGAGCAGCTCGGCAGCGCGTTCCTGGGCCTTGGCTCGGGTGATGTCGGTGTGGGTGCGCAGCACGTCGTAGAACTGCTCTTCGATGGTCAGCACCGGATTGAGCGAGTTCATGGCGCTCTGGAACACCATGGCAACTTCGCGCCAGCGGAATTTTCGCAGTTCCTGATCGTCGAGGGTGAGCACGTCGCGGCCGTCCACGAGGATTTCACTACCCTTGCGGATGAGGGCGGGCGGGCGGTGGAGGCGCGAAACGGCGAAGGCGATGGTCGACTTGCCGCAACCGGATTCGCCGGCGAGGCCGAAGAGTTCACCCGGCTGGATGTCGAAACTGACGTTCTTGACGGCCGAAAAATCCTTTTCGGCGCCGATGTAGTCAATGGTCAGATTGCGGACGGAGAGGACAGGAGTGGTCATAGCTTGCCTTCTCCGGCGTGTACCATGCGCGTCCAGCGATTGAGCATGCCGCCGGTACGCAGGCGCGGGTTGGCGATTTCGTCGATGGCAAAGTTCACCAGCGCCAGACCGAGGCCAAGGAAGGCCAGGGCAAAGCAGGGCGAGAGCAGATCCCACCAGGCGCCGACCGAGAGGGCCGAGGCGTTCTGGGCGTTATAGAGCATGATGCCCCAGGAGACGGTGTTCGGATCGCCGAGGCCGAGGAATTCAAGGGTGGCTTCAGCGATGACGGCGAAGATGACGCTGCCGATGAAATTGATGCCGACGATGGAAATCAGGTTCGGGAAAATCTCGAAGGCCATGATGCGCCAGCTCGGCTCGCCCAGCATTTCAGCGGACTTCACATAGTCGCGCTGGCGGATGGAGAGGGTTTCCGAGCGGGTGACGCGCACGCCCCAGGCCCAGGAGGTAAGGCCGAGAATGATGGCAATGACCATCGGGCTGGCCTGGCCAATGAAGGCGGCAAGCACCAGCAGCAGGGGCAAATTGGGGATGACCAGCACCATATTGGTGAAGAAGTTGATGACCTCGTCGATCACGCCGCCCTTGTAGCCGGCGATGATGCCGAGGATGGTGCCGATGATGGTGATGAGGAGGCCAGCGCCAAAGCCGACGGCAAGCGACACGCGCGCGCCGTGGATCAGGCGGGAGAAGACGTCGTGGCCAAGGCGGGTGGTGCCGAGCCAATGATCCCAGGATGGGGCCTGATGCGGACGGCCGACGCGCTTGGTCGGGCTATATTCAGTGAGGAAGGGCGCAAAGATCGCAACAAGCAGGATCAGCGTAATGATGGTCAGACCGACCACCGCCTTTTTGTTGTGCATGAGCTGGCGGAGCAGGGGCATGGCTCAGGCCTTCTTGAGGCGCGGATCGAGCAGGACATAGCTCAGATCGACGACGAAATTGGAGATGAGCATGGCGGCGGTCATGATCAGGAGCTGGCCCTGGATCACGGGATAGTCGCGCGCGAGGATGGCCTGGTAGAGCGTATTGCCGAGGCCCGGATAGTTGAACACCACCTCGATGATCAGCGAGCCCGACAGGATCGTACCGATGGCGATGGCAAGGCTCGAGACCGTCGGCAGCAGCGCGTTACGGGCGGCATACCAGAGCATGACGTTCTTGTCGGAAAGGCCCTTTGCACGGCCCATGACGATATAGTCCTCGCCGAGGAGATTGATCATGTTGTTGCGCATGGTGACGGCAAAGCCGCCCGAGAGCGCGATGACCAAGGTCACCATTGGCAGGGTGCCGTGGTAGATGACGCTCGAGATATATTCCCAGCTGAAGGCGGGATCGAGCATCGGGTCTGCTGCATAGCCATTGGGGAACCAGCGCAGGGTATAGCCGAACAGGAACAGCATGATCAGCGAGATGACCACGGCCGGCACCGAGCTGCAGAAGATCGCCAGGAGGGAAACAACCGAGTCAAAGCGCGAGCCACGGCGCCAGGCTGCCATGACACCCATGAAGGTGCCGAGCGTGAAGCTGATCAGCGTGGCAATGCCGACGAGGCCAAGCGTCCAGATCAGCGCGCGGCCGAGCAGTTCGGTGACGGGCAGGGGGAAATATTTGATCGAGCGGCCGAGATCGCCGGTGAAGACGCTCTTGAGATAGGAGAAATATTGCTCGTGGACCGGCGCGTCGATGAAGCCGAAGGTGAGCTTCAGAGCGTTGAGGTTTTCGAGGCTTAGTTCCGAGCCGGCGCTGGCGAACATGATCTGGATGGGATCACCCGGCATCAGGCGTGGCAGGAAGAAATTGATTGTGGCGGCGGCGAGGAAGGCCGCGAGGTAGAACGCCAGGCGTCGCAGCAGGAAGCCCATGTTTTTTCCTTCTCTCGTGGCTGCCTGACTGAATTCCCGGAAAGGTCCCGAAAATAGCGCGTGAAGGCAGTTGGGAGGCGCGCCGAAGCGTGCCTCCCGGGATGATTATTGAGCGGCAGGCTCGAGGTCGAGCAGCTGCAGCAGGCGCGCCGGATTGGCGTTGGACACGACCGGCGAGTACTTCGGATTTTCAGCATCCGCCCAGCCGGTGAAGCGGGTGGTGTTGTACTCGTAGAAGGACGGGCTGTTGTAGAGCGGCACGACCGGCAGGGCTTCAGCCACGATCAGCTGGATCTTGTCCATGGCCGACTTGCGGGCCTCCGGATCCTTGCTCTGCTTGTATTCGCTGAGCAGGGCCGAGACTTCCTCGCTCGACCAGTGCGGCGCGGTGAAGCGCGACTTGCCGAAGTCATCCGGGTTGTAGGAACGGATGTAGGGGAAGTAAGGGTCAGCAGCCGAAGCCAGGGCATTCAGCGTCATCGAGTATTCACCCGAGATGAGCGCAGAGGTCCACACGGCGGCTTCCGGGGTCGACATCTTCACGTTCAGGCCGGCTTCCTGCATGGTCTCCATGGAGATCTGCACGGCGTCGATCCAGTCGGTCCAGCCATTGGGAACCATGAAGTCGATGGCGATCGGAGTGCCATCGGGATTGTCGCGGAAACCGTCATTGTCTGCGTCGACATAACCGGCTTCGTCGAGGAGGGCGATACCAGCGTCGAGGTCGAACTTGGCGTACTTGCCGAACTGGGTCTCGACTTCGGGGTTGGCGAAGGCGGAGTAGAGTTCGCCGAGGCCCGAGGGATCCTCGTTAACGAGCGGGTAGCCGTAGCCGGCGATGTCAACGATGGTCTGGCGGTCGATCAGCATCGAGAGCGCGCGACGGAAGTTGACGTCGTTATAGGCCTTGCGGGCGTTCTCGTCGGGCGAGACCTGGCTCATCTGCAGCGAAACGAGGCTGGAGGGGGTGAACCAGTACTTGTGGTGCTCCGGATCCTTGGCAACGAATGTGTTGTCGATGTCCGGAATGAAGCTGGTTGCCCAGTCGAGCGTGCCTTCGGCCAGGGCAGCCAGAACCTGGGGATTGTCAGCCAGCTGCGGCATGCGCAGGCAGTCGACGGAGAGGTTGGCAGCGTCCCAATAGTGCGGGTTGGCGCACTGTTCGTAGACCTGGGGCGTGAAGCGGGTGATCTCGGTCATCGGACCGGACGCAACCGGGTTCTCGTTGGCAAAGGTCACCGGATCTTCGATCGAGGCCCAGATGTGCTCGGGCACGATCGGCATGTCGACGATGGTGTTGGCGATCAGCGAGTTGGCTTCGGTAAGGTTGAAGCGCACGGTGCGGTCGTCGACCTTTTCCACCGAGGTCAGCTGCTGGGAAACCGAGATGAAGTCCAGCGCCGGGAACTTCTTGATGTAGTCATAGGTGAAGATGATGTCGTCGGCGTCCAGCGTTTCGCCGTCGCTCCACTTGAGACCTTCACGCAGGGTGAAGGTGATCGACATCAAATCGTCGGCCAGCTCGAAGCTTTCAGCGAGGCGGTAGTGGGGTTCATTGCCCTTGAGGCGGTTGAACACGACCAGCGGCTCGTACATGAAGTGGAGCGTGGTGTAGCGGGCAGAAGTCTGACCGAACGGGTTGAAGTTGCGCACGAACGTGGTGGTCTGCTCCGAGCTGAGCGTCAGCACGTTCTGGGCAAAGGCGGGGGCCGCCATTGCCAGCACTGCGGCGGACGTTGCCGCCAGAAGTGTGAGTTTCCTCATTTCAGTCTCCTTGCTTGGTGGTTCGCCTCAGGCGACGCCACTCTCCCTGAAAATCTGTTCCACCTCGGCATGGAGTGCTTGCACGTCCACGCGGTGTGTTCCCAGCCTGCCCTCTGCGCGTGCAATGCGCTCGAGGCTTTTCTCGCTCAAGGGCCGGGCTGCTTTGCAGGCCGCCAGACTTTGAGAAAGGTCGCCCTGGCTATGAAGGGCTATATCGTAGCCGGCGTCGAGGGCTGCGGTGACCCGCTCATCCCAGCTGCCGGAAAGGGCGTCCATGGTGAGGCAATCGGTGATCAGTACGCCATCGTAGTCCAGCGTATCGCGGATCAGCTCGCAGACGCGCGGCGAGATGGAGGCCGGCAGGTCTGGATCGATCTGGGTAAAGATCAGATGGGCTACCATTGCCCAAGGCGTGTCCTTGAGACGGATGAAGGGCAGGAAGTCGGTGTCCATCATCTCCTCGACCGAGGCGCGGACAACCGGCAGGTCGTGATGCGGGTCGACGTCGACGCGGCCATAACCGGGGATGTGCTTCATGATCGGCATGGAGCCGACCTCGAGCAGGGCCTCGATCGCCACGCGACCAAATTCAGCGACGAGCTCGGGATCTGAACCCAGCGAGCGCGACGAGATGATGTCGTGGGTGCCGGAACGGGCCAGATCAACCACGGGGGTCGTGCCCGAGCCGATGTTGAGCTCACTCATCATCGAACCCATGGCCAGATGGCTCTGGCGCAGGGCGTGTTTGGCCAGTTCGCGGTCGGTCTTGGCCAGCGCGGCAAAATGGCCGAGCGGACGGAAGAGGGGCCAATTGCCATTGTCGAGGCGCTGCACGCGGCCGCCTTCCTGGTCGATATAGACCGGGGCGTCGTCGCGGCCGACGGCTTCCTTGAACTGGCTGACCAGGCGATGGATCTGGTCGTGGTTGTCCAGATTGCGCTTGAAGAGAAAAAGGCCAAACGGACTGGTCTCGCGGAAGAAAGCGATCTCGTCAGCGGAGAGCTCGTAGCCCGGCATGCCGACGAAAAGGGCGAGAGGGGTGGTCGAGGCCATGATCAGTGTTCCGCTTCGGGCTTGGGCTTGATGCGCAGCAGGCCCTGATAAATGTCTTCATTGTCCGACGGGATCGGCATGGCGCCAGCGGCTTTGACGTAGAAGTCGACGGGACCGGCCGAGCCGATAATGGCATAGGCATAGCCCTGGGCCTTCATCGCCACGAGAGTGTGATAAAAGAGCGCGAGGCCTATTCCCTTGCCGCGCTGGTCTTCGGAGACGCCGGTGGGGCCGAAGAAGCCGCGTGCCGTGGCGTCGTGGCAGGCAAAGCCGACCAGTTGCCCATCAACGGTTGCGATGAGGCATCCGGGCGGCTGGTGGGCCATGGCGGAAGAGACTTCGCTGACCCAATATTCGGAAAAGTGCTGGCGCACCCAATCCTTGATGATGTGCTGCTCGGGCGGCAGGGCGACGCGGATCGTCGCCTCAACGGCCTCGGCCTTCTGGCGCAGCTCATCCATCTTGCGGGAGTAGAGATTGACCAGGAGGTCCATGGTCAGCTCGCGATGCGCGGATGATCGGCGGCGGCGCGGCGCAGGAAGCCGTCGGCGCCGTCGAGGGCGGCACGGGCATCGGTCGCGTTCATGCCGGTGAGGGCCATGAGGATCGCCAGCTTCACATTATTGCCGGCCTCGGCGAGGTATTTTTCCGCATCCTCGGTGGAGCAGCCAGCAACGTCGGCCAGCATGCGCGTAGCGCGGGCGGCGAGCTTGGCGTTGGAGACCGAGAGGTCGACCATGAGGTTTTCATAGCTCTTTCCGATCCGGATCATGGAGGCGGTGGTGAGCATGTTCAGCACCAGCTTCTGGGCGGTACCGGATTTGAGGCGGGTCGAGCCGGTGAGGGATTCTGGGCCGACGACGGGCGAGATGGCGATCTTTGCAATATCAGCGATTGCCGAGACGGGATTACAGGAGAGGGCGACAGTGGTCGCGCCGATCTCGTTGGCATAGTCCAGCGCGCCAATGACATATGGGGTGCGGCCGCTGACGGCGATGCCCACCAGCACGTCGCGCGCTTCGAGCTTGATGTTTTCGAGATCGCGGCGGCCCTCGGCGCGATCATCTTCTGCGCCTTCGATCGGGTGGCGCAAGGCGTGATCGCCGCCGGCGATGATGCCAACAACCATGGTGGGCGGAACGCCGAACGTGGGGGGACATTCAGAGGCGTCCAGCACGCCCAGTCGACCGCTGGTGCCCGCGCCGGTGTAGATCAGGCGACCGCCGGCCTTGAAGGCTTCGACGATGCAGTCCACTGCTTCTGCGATCTGCGGCAGCACCGCGTTGACAGCGCCGGCGACCTTGGCGTCTTCGGCATTCATTGCGGCCAGAATTTCGCTGGTCGACATGAGATCGATCTGCAGCGTGTCTGGATTGCGCGACTCGGAGACCAGGTGTTCCAGTTCCGCGATCAGGGTGCTTTTTGCCATCGTGCCATCACTCTTGGGGTAGGGTGATGCTATGAACGAATATTCCGCCTGTCAACGAAACTTGGAATATTGTATTCCGGATTGAACAGGGATGTGTGTAGAGTGGTGGAAAACCGGCGCATGTCCGGTGGCGCACTTTGCGGCGCGGGGGAGGTCGCCCCAGTAGTCGTCCGTGTGGGCTTTCGAGTCTTCTGACCGGACTATGGCGCCCGGGGTAACGGCGTGCTGCGCCGCATCAGTGATGGAAACTACTATGTCGGTTCTCAAACTGCTCGAGGCGCAGAAGGCGTCGATGACCCTGGCGGATCGGGAGATCGCCGAGTTTATCCTCGCGGACCCCGGCCGGATGCTGGACCTGTCTTCGGCTGCGCTGGCGGAGGCGACCGGACGCAGCCAGTCGAGCGTTGTCAAATTCAGCCAGAAGCTGGGCTATTCCGGCTACCAGCAGCTCAAGATGGCCGTCACCACGGCCCGCGCCCGGGAGTGGCACGCGCCCAGTGGGGTGATCCACGGATCGATCGACAGCAGCGACAGCCAGATGACCGTGGTGCAGAAGCTGGTGAGCAGCAAGCTGCAGTCGATGCGCGAAACAGCGGCGGCCAATAGCGAAGACACGATCAACGCTGCGCTCGAAAAGCTGGTCGGAGCCCGCAAGCTGTTGCTGGCCGGGGTGGGCGCGTCTTCGCTCGTGGCCGAGGATTTTTCCTACAAGCTGCTCAAGCTGGGGCGGATGGTTCTGCTCAACAGCGACAATCACATCCAGATCTCCAATGCGTCGGCCTTGACGGAAGGCGACGCGCTGATGGCCCTGTCCTATTCAGGACGGAGCGTGGAAACACTGCGCATTGCCGAATTGGCCAAGGCGCGGGGCGCCACGGTGATCTCGGTCACGGGGTTGCAGTCCAATCCGCTCGCCGATGTCGCCGACATCAAGCTTTTTACGGTAGCCGACGAGGACCGGGTGCGCTCTTCGGCGATCACTGCGCGGGACGCGCAGCTGATGCTGATGGACATGCTGTTCATCCTGCTGCTGCGCCATCAGGCCGACGCCAACGATTTTATTCACAACAGCGAAACGGCCGTGACGGTGCTCAAGGCCTGAGCGGGCAGTACAATTTCTCCACGGCGTGAATTTGTAATATTCTATTCTTGACACTTCCGCAGTTTGGAATTCAATATTCCTAAGCTGTGGGCTCTCGCGTGGAGAGGCCCGGACTGGAGCGCCTGCTCTCGAGCGGGTGCCCTAAGGAGGTATCTTGGCTCAACTGTCACTGCGCGGCATCAAGAAGCGTTTCAAGGACACGGCCGTGCTGCACGGGATCGATCTCGAGATCGGTGATCGTGAGTTCGTGGTGTTTGTCGGCCCGTCCGGCTGTGGCAAGTCGACCCTTTTGCGTCTGATCGCCGGGCTCGATCCGATCACCGATGGCGAATTCGTCCTCAACGGACAGCGCATGAACGACGTGCCACCGTCGCGTCGCGGCATTGCCATGGTGTTTCAGTCCTATGCGCTCTACCCGCATATGGACGTCTACGAGAACATGGCCTTCGGTGCCCGTCTGATGGGGCTCACCAAGGATGAGGTGGAGGCACGTATCGCCGAGGCGGCGCGGATGCTGCGGCTTGAGCCGCTGCTCAAGCGCAAGCCGCGCGAATTGTCTGGTGGGCAGCGGCAGCGCGTGGCCATCGGTCGGGCGCTGGTGCGCAAGCCGGCAGTGTTTCTGCTCGACGAACCGCTTTCCAACCTCGACGCGGCGCTCCGTTCGGAAGTGCGCCTCGAGATCGCCAAGCTGCACCGCGATATCGGCGGTACCATGATCTATGTGACCCATGATCAGGTCGAGGCCATGACGCTGGCCGACAAGATCGTGGTGATGAATGCAGGCCGGATCGAGCAGGTCGGCAGCCCGCGCGAACTTTACGAGACGCCGGCCAATACCTTTGTCGCGACCTTCATCGGTTCGCCGCGTATGACGCTGGTCGATGTCGAGCGCCGGGGCGAACGGCTGACCTTGGGCCAGGACGGCGGCAGCGTCGCGCTGGGCAATGTGCCCGCCGATGGCAAGCTCAAGCTTGGTATCCGCTCCGACGCGGTGAAGCTTTCCCGTGCAGCCGGCGAGGGGTTTGCCGGCCAGGTGGTCTACACCGAGTATCTCGGTGACAACGCCTATGTCTACGTACGCCTTGCCGATGGCACGCTCTTGGCGGCGCGCACGACCCCCAATGATCTTTATGCACCCGACGAGATTGTGACGATCGGCGTCGACCCGGCCGGCGTGCATTATTTTTCCGCCGAGGATGGCCGGCGGTTGGCGCAGTAGCGCCAGGCAAATGCCACCAGAGTTTTGAAGGGAAGGGAAATCTGATGAAGAAGACCATGATCCGCGCCGGTGCCGCTCTTGGTGCCGTGCTCGTCGCGGCCCCGGCATTCGCCCAGGACATCACGTTCTGGAGCTGGCGCCAGGAAGACCGCGCTGCCTATGAGCAGTTCATCGATACGTTCGAAGCCGCCAACCCCGGCATCACGGTCAAGTTCGAGGCCTTTGAGGCGGCAAATTACAACACGATCCTGTCGACCGCGCTTGCTGGTGGCACGGGCCCGGACGTGATGATGGTGCGCGCCTATGGCGGCCTTGAGAACGTTGCTGCTGCCGGCTATCTCGAAGCGCTTTCGGCCGACAATGTGCCGGAACTGGCAGATTTCGCGGAGCCGGCTCTGGCTGCCGAGACCCTGCGTTCCGACGGCAAGGTCTACGCCGTCCCGTTCGCCAGCCAGACCCAGCTCGTGATCTATAACAAGGCCATTTTCGATGCCAATGGCCTCGAAGAGCCCCAGAGCTGGGACGAGCTGGTCGCGCTGAGCCAGAAGCTCAAGGACGCCGGCGTTATCCCCTTTGCCAATGGCACTGCAACTGCCTGGCAGAATGAAACCGTGACCTTTGGCCTTGGCTCCTCGCTGATGGGCAAGGACTTCCATGAAGAGCTGATGGCTGGCACTGCCGACTTCACCGATGCGCGCTTCACCGGCGCCTTGGGTGAGATCGCGGCTGTCGCTACCGAATACTTCCCCGACGGCTTTATCGGCCTCGACTATCCGTCCGCCCAGCAGCTGTTTGCATCGGGCATGGCCGGCATGTTCATCGGCGGCTCCTATGAAGTGGCAACGTTCAAGGGCCTCAACCCCGAGATCGAAGTCGGCGTGTTCGCAGCTCCCGGCAAGACCGCTGAAGACGACAAGCTCGTCGGCCTCTATTTCGACGGTGGCTATGCAGCCAATGCGACCGGCGCCAACAAGGAAGCTTCGCTCAAGTTCCTGAGCTACCTGGCCAGCGTCGAGTTCGGCCAGGCCTTTGCCGACTCGCTGAGCAATATCTCGACCGTTCCGGGCGTTAACTTCAACGACCCGCTGCTGGCCGAAGTCAACGAGCTCAACCAGTCGTCCATCCCCTATCTGATGCTGGCGCACTTCCGTTATGGCGAACCCTCCGGTTCGGTGCTGATTCAGGGCGAAATGCAGAAGCTGTTCGCCGGTGAAACCACGCCGGAAGCCATCGGCGAAGCTCTGACCACCGGCCTGGCTGCCTGGTACGAACCGTTCAAGAAGTAAGTCCAACCTTCGAAACACCCCCACCTAGCCTCCCCCTGTTAAGGGGGAGGGACAGTGCGGCGGGTGTGGCGAGGATCTGCAAAGCACACAGAACTACCCCTCCCCCTGACAAGGGGGAGGTCGGGTGGGGGTGGCAGGCGCCGGCCCCGAAACCAAGCGAGCCCAAGACAATGCCCCAACTTCGGATGACTGGCCGCGGCCTTTGGATTACCGCGCTGATCGTGCCGCCACTGGCTTTTGTGGCGCTGTTCATCGTCTATCCGATCATTTCCGCCTTCGCTTATGCCTTCTTCGACTGGCAGGGCCTGCGGCGGGGCGATTTTGTCGGTCTCGAAAATTTCCATACGGTGTTGTTCGTCGAGCCTTATCGGAGCTGGACGCTCAATGCGTTCAAGAACAACGTCATCGTCTTTTTCGCGCTGATGGTGCTGCAGAACGGGCTGGGGTTCATCCTGGCCTATGCGCTCTGGCGCGAACTTCCGGGGGCCCGGTTCCACCGTATCGCGGTGTTCCTGCCGGTAGTGCTTTCGACCATCATCGTCGCCTATCTCTTCAAGCTCTTCTATCACCCGCTGTTTGGCGTGGTGAACATATCGCTCAAGTCCGTTGGGCTCGGCTGGCTGGCACAGCCGTGGCTGGGGCAGGGCGGCACGGCGCTCTGGAGCATCATCATCGCCCAGGCGTGGCATATGGTGGGCTTTCCGACCCTCGTTTTCCTGGCCGGCATGCAGCGTATTCCGGGCGAAATTCTCGATGCCGTGCGCATGGAGACCGAGAGCGAGTGGGTGAAGATCACCAAGATCGTCTGGCCGCTGGTTGCGCCGAGCGCGACCATCGTGTTCACCCTGCTGTTCGTGGGCGCCTTCAACTGGTTTGAACTGCCCTACATCATGGGTGGCCTCGATGGTTCGCCCTTCGGTTCCACTGACGTTCTGGGCCTTTATTTCTATCGTACCGCCTTCGGCAATGTGTCGTCGGGGCAGCAGGATTTCGGGCTTGGCAGCGCGCTGGCGGTGCTGATCTTCATCTTCATCGCAGCGGTTGCCGGCGTGATCACGACACGGCTGCGCGCCCGGGAGATCCAGCTATGAGTGCGGCTTCGAGCATGAACTATTATGACCGCAAGGGTATTCTGGGCACGCTGGGCCGGGATGGGCTGCTGCAGATCATCCTGATCGCCAACACGGTCATCATGCTGGCGCCGATCGTCATCATGGTCTTCTCGGCCTTCAAGACGACGCCGCAGATCTTCCAGTCGCCGTTCTCGATCCCAGATTTCACCCAGGTATCGAACTTCGCCAAGATCTGGACGCAGACCAATTTCCTGCGCTACCTGATGAACTCCTTCATCGTAACCGGCGCCTCCATGGTGTTGATCCTGACGCTGGGGACCATGGCCGCCTATGCGATCGGGCGCTATCAGTTCAAGGGCTCGACCTTTATTCTGATGTTCTTCCTTGCCGGGCTGACGCTGCCGCTCAAGCTCGCCATCATCCCGCTCTTCATGCTGATGCGGGACCTGTCGATCCTCAACAACCAGCTCAGCCTGATCTTCGTCTATACGGCCATGGGCCTGCCCTCGACCGTCTTCATCATGACCGGTTTTATCCGCAGCCTGCCCAACGAATTGGAGGACGCGGCGCGCATGGATGGAGCCAGCGAGGCCCGGATCATGTGGGCGATCATGCTGCCGCTGGTGAAGCCGGCCATGGTGATTGCAGCCATCCAGAACGTGGTGCCGATCTGGAACGACTTCTTCTTCCCGCTGGTGTTCATCCAGAACGATGATCTCAAAACCCTGCCGCAGGGGCTGACCACTTTCATGGGCGAATATACGACCGACTGGGGCGTGCTGTTCTCCGGGCTGACGCTGTCGGCAGCGCCGATCATCATCATCTATATCCTGCTCTCCAAGCAGTTCATCGCCGGCATGACCTCGGGAGCGGTCAAATGATGTTGCCGCGAGGGCTTGTCGTCTCCTGCCAGGCACGGGCAGACAATCCGCTGCACGGTCCCCAGTTCATGGGCGCCATGGCTCTGGCCGCCCGCGACGGCGGCGCAGTAGCGATCCGCGCCAATGGGCCTGAGGACATTGCTGCGGTGAAGGCTGCGGGCCTGCCGGTGATCGGCATCCACAAAGTGTTTTCGGACGCCTATCCGGTTTATATCACCCCCGATTTCGCGGCGGCTGAAGCGATCGTGGCGGCAGGGGCCGAGATTGTCGCGCTCGACTGCACGATGCGCGGGAGAGACGGGGAAAACCCTGATATTCTCGTGCGGCGCATTCGCGAGGAACTGGGCGCAGAGGTGTTTGCGGACATTTCGACGCTCGAGGAAGGGCTTGCCGCCGCGGACTGGGGCGCGACCTATGTCGCCACCACGCTCTCGGGCTATACCGAGGCAACCCAGCCCAAGCCGGAAACGCCCGACCTGAAACTGGTCGAGCAATTGGTTGCGCGCCTCTCCATCCCGGTGGTCGCCGAAGGGCGATACAATTCGCCTGATCTCGTGCGGCAGGGGTTTGAGGCCGGGGCCCATGCCATTGTGGTGGGCACGATGATTACGAACCCGCGCGAGATTACGAAAGCCTTTGTGCGCCAGGGCGTGCCGCAGTGACCGAAGTCCATCTCGGCCTTGATATTGGCGGCACTGCCAGTCGCTGGGTGCTATGTGACGCTGGTGGCGCGGAAGTGGCGCGCGGCAAGGCCAGCGGCGCCACCGGACATGTGTTCAATCCGGCGGAGAACGCACGGCTCAAGGCTGCGCTGGCGTCCATCCGCGCCGAGATCGACCGGACGAAGTTCGCCATTTCGAGCATAACGCTGGGCATGACCGGCTTTGGCAATGGCGTGGCCGACGAGGTCAAGGCCATGCTGGCCGAGGCGTTCGGCGTGGACACAGGCCGGATGATCGTCATCGACGATGTGGTGCTCGCCTATATGGCCAACTTTGCGCCGGGCGAGGGTCATCTGGTTTCGGCGGGGACGGGCTCGATTGCCGTCCATATCGCGGCGGATGGGCAATTCACCCGGGTCGGTGGCCGCGGCATTCTGATCGATGATGCGGGGGCAGGCAGCTGGATTGCGCTGCGAGCGCTCGACCGGATCTATCGCACGCTTGACCATACCGGGTCATTTGCCGACGTCCAGCTTTTGGCGGACAGTCTCTTCAAGGAAATTGGCGGCAATGACTGGGGCGATGTGCGCCAGTTCGTCTATGCCGGCGACCGTGGCCGGGTCGGCACTCTTGCCGTTGGTGTTGCCGCGGCGGCGGAGGTCGGGGATGCGACGGCGCTGGACATCCTGCGGGAGGCGGGAAATGAACTGGCACTGCTGATCGAGGCGCTGACGGCGCGGATTGGTCCGCGCCCGGCGGGCTTTATCGGCGGCGTGCTGAGCCTCCACCGGATTATCGAAGAGACCATTCGGGCGCGGCTCGTCGGCCAGGATGTGCGGCGTCTCAGCGCCGATGCGAGCTTGGCTGCGGCGCAGCTGCAGGTCACTGACCCGCAAGGCTGGCGCCGCGTTCTCGAAGCCATGGCTTAAGCGCGATCACTCCTCGGGCAGGGCGTAGGCGATAACTGCGTCGCTGATGGCCGTTTCCATGAAGTGATGCCCGCCCGGCGCGATGACGATATATTGGCGGCCATTGACCTCATAGCTGATCGGCGTCGTCTGCCCGCCGCCGGGGAGGATGTCGGTCCAGACGGTTTCTCCAGTCTCGATATCAATGGCGTGGATGAGATCATCGGTGGTGGCGGCAATGAAGATGAGGCCGCCAGCCGTGATGATCGGGCCGCCATTATTGGGCGTGCCGATATCGAGCGGGAGGAAGGTCGGGATGCCGAACGGGCCGTTGTTCCGGGCCTGACCGAAGGGGCGATTCCAGACAGTTTCACCGGTCGCCAGGTCAATGGCACGAATGCCGCCATAGGGGGGCTGGGTGCAGAGCAGGCCCGTGGGCATGCGCCAGCCGGCATTGACGTCGATGGCATAGGGCGCACCGATCTGCGGGCCGGCCTCACCGAGCGCAGTCTCACCCTGACCGTCGGCTGCATAGATGGGCGCGAGGCCTGCCGCGTCGGCTTCCTCGCGGGGAACAAGCCGGTTGTGGTTGGGCATGTTGTTATAATTGGCGATGAGCAGGCCACGTTCGAGATCGATGGCGACGCTCCCCCAGTCATTACCGCCATTATAGCCGGGATACTGGATCCAGTGCTGGTCGGTCGTGGGCGGGGTGTAGATGCCCTCGTAGTGGGACTGGCGGAACTGGATGCGGCACCAGAGCTGGTCGAGCGGGGTCATGCCCCACATGTCGGCCTCGGTCAGGTCCGGGAAGGCCAGGGTGTGGTAAGCCGAAAAGGGCTGGGTGGGCGAGAGATAGTCGGGCTCCACGCCGCCCTGAGGGACTTCGCGCTCCTCTACGGCGAAGAGAGATTCACCGGTGGCGCGATCAAGGATGTAGATGTCGCCCTGCTTTGAGGCGAGCACCAGAGCGGGCACCGGTCCGTCTGCTGTCGGGAAATCGATCAGTGAGGGCTGGGAGCCCAGATCATAATCCCAGACGTCATTGCGCACGGTCTGGAAGTGCCAGACGTCGTCGCCGCTCGTGGCATCCACGGCGACAAGTGCTGTCGCGTATTCGTTTTCAAGTGCGCTGCGGTTGGAGCCGTAATAGTCGACCGAGGAATTGCCGAGCGGCAGGTAGACGAGGCCGAGCTCCTCGTCGGCGGCTGCGATGGTCCACATATTTGGGGTGCCGCGGGTATAGACTTCGCCTTCTGGCGGGGCGCCGCGATTGGACGGGTTGCCGAGATCCCAAGCCCAGGCGAGTTCGCCGGTGACGGCATCATAGCCACGTACGACGCCCGACGGTGCGTCCTCGTCCTGCCCGTCCTTGACCTGCGCGCCCAGAACAGCAAAGCCGCGAACAATGGTGGGGGGCGAGGTGACGGCATACCAGCCAGGGACCGTGTCGCCGATGCCTTCTTCGAGATTGACCTGACCCTGCACGCCGAAATCGGCGCAAGGCTGGCCCGTCTGTGCGTCCACAGCGATGAGACGGGCGTCCAGCGTGCCGACGAGGATACGGGTGGCACAAGCCTCATCGGGCGTGGCGTCGGGGACCTCGTAAAAGGCGACCCCGCGGCAGGTTGCGCCATAGGGGATGGCGTCGGTGGAGACGCCGGGGTCATAGCGCCACTCTTCGAGACCGCTGGCGGCGTCGATGGCGATGAGGATGTTCATGGCCGTGCAGAGGTAAAGGTTATTGCCCACCTTGAGAGGCGTGTTTTCTGGCGAGTATTTGCCCTCTGCGGCTTCGGATGGCATGTCGCCGGTGTTGAATTCCCAGATGCGTTCCAGTCGATCAATATTGTCCGGCGTGATCTGGGCGAGGGGCGAGAAGCGTACGGCTTCGTAGGTGCCACCATAGGCTGGCCAGTCCGCGCCGACTTCTGCCACAATGCCGGGGGCGCGGGCGGCCGGTGTTTCGGGCACTTGCGCCACCGAAGTTTCAGATGAAGCTGCTTCGGGCGCAGGCGCTGTGACGGGTGCTGCTGGCTCCGTCTCGGGCGCAGGCGTCTCCTGGGCGACGAGTTCTGTCTGCTGGACAGAGGTGAGAATACCGCCAGACAGGCCCAGCGCGCCCAGACCCATAATCGAGGCGGCAAAGGCCGCGCGGCCGCCGCCGAAGGAGCGCTTGAGCGCGGGTATGGAGATCAGCACGAGAATGAGAATGATGGTGGGGGCGAAGAGGCGTGGCAATTGTGCCCAGCCGTCCATGCCCCGTTCCCAAAGCGCCCAGACGAGGGTGCCGGCGAAGGTGAGGAGATAGATCCAGACCCCCAGCATCTCGTGCCGCCAGAGGAAGATGCCAGAGGCGATGAGGCCAATGCCGGCAAGAAGGTAATACCAAGAGCCGCCGAGCGTGATCAGCCATGCGCCGCCCGCTGCTATCGGGAGGCCGAAGAGGATCATGACCACAGCGAGTATTCGGACTGCCCAAAATCCAAAACCATGTCTCGCTTGCGGCATGTTTTCCGTCTCCCTCTGAAAATTAGGCCTATGGTCCGCAACGACAGTGTGGCCTGAGGGTTCCCTGACCGTCCTCGATCAAGGTCTAGCGGCCGAAATAGGCGGCGAGGGCCTCGATATCGTCCTCGGAGAGCTCTCGGGTGACCTCGGCCATGATGTGCGCATTGGGGCCACCACGCGCGGCGCCGTGCTCGGAAAAGAGTTTGAGCTGGGTGCGGAGATAATGGATTTCCTGTCCGGCAAGGCGCGGATAGTCGGCACGTGCTGCCGGGGAGTGGCAGGAGGCGCAGGCGGGAATGTCGCGATCCGGAATGCCGGATTGGGCGATGGCCGCGCCGGTGGTCTCATTGCCCGGGGGCAGGTTCTGGCTGCGCCCGAAATGAGCCGCGAGTTCGGTGATCTCGGCGTCGGTGAGATCACGGGCGGCGGCGATCATCGTGCCGCTCTGGCGGGTGCCGTTACGGTAGGATTTGAGGGCCATTTCGAGATAGGCCGGAGACTGGATGTCGAGCCGGGGGACGCCGGGCAGGCGTCCTTCGCCATTGTCGCCATGGCAGCGGGCGCAATCATTGCGGTCTGCGCCCGTGGCGAGGGCGGCATAGTCCTCCGGCGAGGTTTGGGGCAGGGCCTCGATGAAGGCGACCATATCCCAGACCTCATCGTCGCGCATCTGGCTGGCCCAGCCTGGCATGGCCGTGCGGCGAATGCCGTGCTTGACGGTAAAAAACAAACGTTGGGACGGGTGCCATTGCTGCATGCGATCGGTTAGCAGGGGCGGTGGCGGGCTAAGCTCGTCGGCAATGCGATTGGCCGGCCTAGTTGGGCTGCCATGGCAGTCGGCACAGACCATTTCATAATGGCCGGCGCCGCGCGCGATCATTTCGGGATCGTCGAGGTCAGGGACGGCGATTTCGAGGGACCGTAGGGCAATCGATTGCTGGGCGGCCATATTGAGATACCAGTCGACCAGCGCCGGCGGTCCGGGGATTGCGGTGATCGGCAGGATGCCGCTGAGGGGCAAGAGGAGCAGGCCGAAAATGCCGCCGGCGGCGCCGATGATGAAGGGTTTCAGCCGCTTCATGTGACCGGCTCCCGGCGCAGGACGCGCGCCATCAGGATCAGCCCGCCGAGGAGATATATAACCCCGCCGATGGCCAGCATGATGACGCCGCCCAATTGCTGTTCGACCACGGGAGACATGGTGGTGCCGTGATGGAGGTGGTCGCCATAGATCGAGCGGGGGGCAAGGCTGATCAGAGCGCCAAGCAGGGTCATGTGCATGGAGGTGAAAAAGAGGGAGAGGGCACCGGCGAGGGCCGCGCTGCGGCGGGTTTCGGTCGTGCTGGCGAGGGCCAGAACCCAGACGGCCAGCGACACGACAGCAAAGCTGATCTGCTCGAAGGCGAGAGCCCAGGGATCGGTGCGCGAGGCATGGTGAAGGGCAGGGGTGTGCCAGCCCCAGACCACCACGAAATCGAGGAGGCTGATGGCGACGGGCAGCGCCAGCTGCGAGCGCATGAAGGGATGCCCCGCGACCGCCGGGGCGAGCCCTGCCGCGAGGACCGGCACGCCTATCCCGACCACGGCCATGTGAAGGCTCATATGGGCGACGAAACTGCCCGGCACCATGCCCGGTAGGGGACCCGCCCAGGCAAGGGCGAGCATGGCCAGACCGGTAAAGGTGAGGACGCGCGGGCTCATCGGCAGGTCGAGAGATAGAGGACGGGAATGAAGACGTAGAGCACCGCGATGGCCGAGAGCACGCAGAGCATCAGCGCCACATGGCTGAGGAAACGGTGGCGCTCCTCGGGCGTGTTGTGTTCGTACTCGAAATCATTGTCGGTGACGCTGCGGGCGCGGACCCGCCAAAGCGTGATGGTGCAGGCGGCAATGCCGGCGAGTGCGGCCACAGTGACGACGATCAGCCAGATGCGGATGTCTTCTAGGGAGGCGCCGCGCCCGGCCTTTTCACAATAGATTGCCGCCAGCACATAGCAGACGAGGAAATGGACGGCCCAGATGATGGGGGCGGCGATGACCTTCCAGAGGTCAGTGCCGTGTCCGGTTTCGTGTTCGATTTCATTGTTGGCGCGGTTCGCATTCATTGGAGTAGCGGAAAGCCTCCTATGATTGCTGAGGTCAGGACGACGCTGAAGCCGAGGAAGTGCCAGTAGAGCGAAACGTTCCAGATATCGGCGTCATATTTCGGGGTCATCAGGCCGAAGATGGAGCGGGCGAGACAATAGGCCTGCATGATCATGCCCACGGCCAGATGCAGGACGACCCAGACGACCAACGCCCAGACGATGGCCGGATAGGCGTGCAGCGTCGGGTCGAGGCCGGTGGTCCAGGGACCGGCCATCATGGCGAGGCCACAGCTGGCGGCGGCGATCAGCCCAAGGACGAGCAGGCCCCGCGCCAGCCCGACAGCGCCCGAGCCATTGGCCAGGCGGGCGCCGAAGGTGGCGCCCCAGGCGACAAGCCCGAGGAGGAAGGCCACCAGCGGCCACTGCCAGCCCGGCCCGGTTTCGCCGGCAGGGGGGAAATCGGTGTGGATGGTCCAGAAAAAGAAGTAGCCGAAGACGACGGAGAGATAGGCGGTGAGATCGCCGGTCATGGTGATGAACATCGCCCACCAGCCGGTCGATTTCGGCCCCGAGACATAAAGGGGCAAATGGCGGCCATCGCCGATGTCCTTGGTGTCCTTTTCGGGGTGAACACCAGTGCCCGTCCACAGCCAGTAGAGCAGCACGGCGAGGAAAAAGACGCCGGAGAGAGCGGTGATCAACCACCATTTGAAAACGGAGAAAATAAACACGCCGCCGAGGCCGAAGGCCGCCAGCATGGGCAGGAAAGTGGGCTGGCCAACGCGCAGGACCTGGATCGGCTCGGCGTCGAGGACCGAGGTGACGAGGGTTTCGCGCTTGCCCTCTTCTGCGCTGGGCAGCAGGCCACGGCCCTCATCGATGGTGGAGAGCAGGGTCTTGTCGTCCCAGAGCGGGTAGCGGCTGTTGATGGTGGGGATGGAGCGCAGGCCCCAATTGTCGGCGGGAACACGGCCGGCCCATTCGAGTGTGCCGGCATTCCAGACATTGCGGGGCACATCGGGCTCCTTGCGCTTGGGACGTACGCAATCCCAGACAAAGAGCATGAAGCCGGCCGCAAAGATGAAGGCCCCGACGGTCGAGGTCATGTTGAGCGCGTCCCAGCCGCGCTCGGCGCCATAGGTGTAGACGCGGCGCGGCATGCCCAGAAGGCCGGTGAAGTGCATGGGCAGGAAGGCGATGTGGAAGCCCACGAAGATCAGCCAGAACGACCATATGCCCATGGCGCGCGACAGCGCCTTGCCGCGGGCGAAGGGGTAATAATAGCGGATACCGGCGAGGACCGGGAACAGCATGCCGCCGATGAGCGTGTAGTGCAGGTGGGCGACGACGAAATAGGTGTCGTGGGCCTGGAAGTCGAAGGGGGCGACGGCGACCATGACGCCAGTGAGGCCACCAATGATGAAGGTGGCAAGCGCCCCCAGGCAGAAGAGCATTGGCACGGTGCGCACCACAGTGCCCAGCATGACGGTAGCGATGAAGGCAAAAAGCTGGATGCCAGTGGGGATGGCCACCGATTCCGACGCAGCGGCGAAAAAGCCGAGCGAAATCGACGGCAGGCCCGTCGTGAACATATGGTGGACCCAGAGCCCGAACGACAGGAAGCCGGTGCCAATGGCTGACAGCACGATCCAGGAATAGCCGGCGATGGGGCGCTGGGCGAAGGTCGGCACAATCATGGCGAGGAGTGCGATTGCCGGCAGGAAGATGATGTAGACTTCCGGGTGGCCGAAAATCCAGAACAGGTGCTGCCAGAGGATGGGATCGCCGCCGCGGCGGACGTCAAAAAAGGGCCAGTCGAAGGCGCGCTCGAGCTCGAAGAGAAAGTCGCCGGCAATGAGCGGCGGGAAGGCAAAGAGGATCATCGCTCCCACGACCAGCACGTACCAGCCATAGAGCGGGGTGAGGTTGATATGCATGCCGGGGGCACGGCACTTGAGGACGCCGACGATCAGCTCGACCGCTGCGGCGATGGATGCAACCTCGATAAAGCTCAGGCCCAGAAGCCAGATGTCGGCGCCGATCCCGGCCTGTTCGGTGGAGAGCGGCGGATACATGAACCAGCCGGAATCCGGGGCTGCGTCAAAGAAAATAGAGCCGCAGACAAAGACGCCGCCAATGAGAAAACACCAGTAGCCGAAGGCCGAAAGGCGAGGAAATGGCAGGTCGCGCGCGCCCAGCATGGCGGGCAGGATAAGGATCGCCACGGCCTCGAAAATCGGCACTGCGAAAAGGAACATCATCACCGTGCCATGGAGGGTGAAGATCTGGTTGTAGGTGTCGGCGCTAACCAGGGTGTTGTCCGGCACGGCCAGCTGCAGCCGGATGATCAGGGCGAGAGCGCCGGCAAAGATCATGAAGGCAAAGGCAGTGGCGATATACCAAAGGCCGACAACGGAGTTGTTGACGTCGGAGAAGGCGCGCCAACCGGTTGGGCGGGCCCAGACCTTGGCCAATTGCTGTTCTTCGGCGCTTCTGTCGGTCATCTGAGGTCCATGAGAAAATCGACGATGGCCGCACGATCGGCATCGGGCAGGGTGGCGAAGGAGGGCATGCGCGCGCCCGGCTTGATATGGGTCGGCGCAACGATCCAGTCGTCGAGCGCCTCACGGGTGAGGGGCAGGGAGGCCGCGCCAATAGTCCGGCGGCTGGCGAGATGGGTAAGGTCAGGCCCGACAGAGCCCGCTTCGCTCACGCCGCGCACGATGTGGCAGGCCCCGCACCCGGCAGCAAGGAAGGCGCCGGCATTGGTGGCGGTCGCCGGCAGGGCCTGGGCTGCCAGCCAGGCGTCGTATTCGGCCTGTTCGCTGACAATGACGGGGAAGGCCATGAAGGTGTGGGAGGGGCCGCAGAATTCGGCACAGACGCCGCGATAGACGCCGGGTGTCGTCGGCCGGAGGCGAAGGAGATTGGTGCGGCCCGGAATGGCGTCGAGCTTGCCGCCCAGGGCCGGGATCCAGAACGAATGAATCACATCGGTGCTGGTCAGCACAAACTCGACGGTGGAGCCGGCGGGGAGATGGATTTCGTTGGCGGTGTCGACGCGTCCGCCATCGGCCGTCTCGTAGGAGAACCGCCACCAATATTGCTCGGCTGCGACATGGATCCTCACATCAGGCGGGTCCTCCTCGCGCCAGCTGGGCAGCAGCGCCAGACCCACCAGAAGCAGGATGGCGAGGCCCACAGTGGGAAAAATGACGCCGCCAAAGAAGATAAACCGGTCCGCGAATTGCTCACTGCGCGGACGCTTCTTGCCGAGGACGGCATAGACGGTCGCGCCCATGATGATGCACCAGACGAGGGCGCCACCAAAGGTCATGAACCAGAAGAGATCGGAGAGTTCGGCGGCATCCTGGCCGGCGGGATGAAGCGCGCTCTGCTCGGGATTACAGGCGGTCAGGAACAGGGAAATAGCGCCCAGAAGCGCCAGACGGACGGTACATTGAAAAAGATGTGCCGATTTGCGTCGCATCTGCCCCCACAGGATGATCCGTGAATGGAACGCGGACCCGGCCAATGAGTTCCCTAATTAGAGCTGGCAAAATGGGGGCGCTGATGGCCGCGGTGAAAGGATATTCCAATGTGCAGATCGTCCTGCATTGGGCGATTGCCGCACTGGTGGTGTTCCAGCTGTTCGTCAATGAAGGGATGCAGATCGCCTTCAACGAGCGCCTCGAGGGCAAGGACGCGAGCCAGACTCTCGGGATGATGTTGCACATGATCCTGGGGCTGACCGTACTTGTCCTGGCAGCACTGCGCCTTCTCATTCGGTTCCGCCGAGGCGTGCCGGCGCCCCATCATGACAATCCGGCCATCCTCAACTGGCTCGGGCAGATCACGCACTTCCTGCTTTATGGCTTTATCTTCCTGATGCCGGTGACCGGGGCGGTGGCGTGGTTTCTGGGGGTGGAGCCGGCGGCCGAGGTGCATGAAATCGGCCGGCTGATATTGATCCCGGCTATCGCCTTCCACGTGGTTGGCGCGCTGGTCGAGCATTTCGTGTTGCGTCGAGATTCGCTCAAGCGAATGCTTAAGGCGACGGCGGACGGCTAGACCTTGTAGATGCGCTCGGCATTGCGATGGAGGAGGCGCGCCTTCTCGTCAGGGCTAGCGCCGGCAATGATATCCATGGTCGCCTCCACCCAGCGCGTTAGCGAACCAGTCTGGGTCACCACAGGGTGGTCGGAGCCCCAGACGATGCGGTCCCAGCCGAAACACTCGATGATGTGTTCGACATAGGGGCGGATGGTGTCGACGGTCCAGTCTCTGCCGGAATAGGCGACAATGCCCGAAATCTTGGCGTTGAGATTGGGGAGGCGGGCGATGGCGCGGATGTGGTCGCGCCAGGGATTTAGGCCTGTCCCGGTAACATCAGGCACGCCGCAATGGTCGAGAATGAAGGTCACGTCCGGCGCGCGTTCGACAAGCTGCTGGCCAATGGGCAATTGGTCTGCCCGGACGCAGAGGTCAAAGCTCAGGTCATAGTCCGGCAAATGGCGGATATTCTCGATAAAGAGATCGGACTGGCTGAGATCGTCTGCGACTTCATGAAGGATGCGCCGGACGCCCTTGACGTGGGCGTGGTAACTGAGGCGTTCGATCTCGGCAACGAAGTTGGGATGTTCGGGACGGCAGGCCGCGATGGCGCCGACAATCCGCGGCAGTCCCAGGACGAATTCGGTTTCGGCGAGCATGTCGGGCTCGGCGACATCCACTTCCATATGGAGGGCCGTTTCGATGCCCAGGGGGAGCGCTTCGGCGAAATAGGCTTCGAGCGTCCACTGGCGATTGAGCGCCGGTGCGTTGGCGAGCCAGGGATAGGTAAAACGGTCCTGGTAGACGAGATGGAGATGGGTATCGAGAATGCGCATTATCCTGAACTCCTCACGGCGCGAAGGGTAGCTCAACCATCCAGTAGGGCGATGCATTCCTCGTCATAGGTCACGCCAAGATCGGCGAGGCCGTGGCCTTCAGCGCTGGAGCTTCCGCCCATCTGGGCCATCAGTGTATCGCGCTTGCGCATGAGGTCGAGGTCGCGCTCGCCCGAGAGCACCTTCGCCTCATCAAGCGCGCTATTGGCGCGCTCGTCGTACTGCGTGCCGGTTTCGCCATCGCCGTCAGCGGTGAGATAGCGGGCCGTCAGGGCATAATAGGCGGCGCATTCGATGTATTTGTCGGCAACGCCATCGATAACGTCGGGTGCAGCCGGGGCGTTGGGGGCCTGGGGGCGTGTCGTCGCGAGTACCATCCAGACGAGCAGGACAAGCACGACTATGGGCGCAATAATCTTTCCCACCATGGCATTCTCCTCCCCTTTTCCCTCGCCTTGTCATCAAGTGTGCGAACGGTTTCGTCAAGCGGCGGCTTGAACTGGCGACGCCAAACGGCCAGAGTTCGGGAAAGACCTCGAGGTCTATGAGGGGGATGGGATGAGGGGTCGGCATATTGCCCTGGTGACGGGGTCGACCAGCGGGATCGGTCTGGCGATAGCTTTGAAATTCGCTTCCAGTGATTTCGATGTCGCCGTGCATGGTGTCGAGCCCGAGGAGGAGGTCGCGGAGATCCTGCAGTTCTTGCGGCAGGCCGGTCGAGGGCGCGTCTGGTATGCCCGCGCCGATCTCGCCGATGCAAAAGCCAGCATGGGCCTCGTGCAGAGCGTGGTCGATGCGCTCGGTGGGCTGGATGTGCTGGTCAACAATGCCGGCATCCAGAAGGTCGCTGCGGTATCCGATTTTGCCGAGGAAGACTGGCAGAGGCTGATGTCGGTCAATCTGGATGCCGCCTTTCACACCATGCGCAGCGCGATGCCGCATATGCTTGCCGGTGGGTGGGGGCGGGTGATCAATATCGCCTCGGCTCATGGCCTGCGCGCCTCGCCCTACAAATCGGCCTATGTGGCCGCCAAGCACGCGCTGGTGGGCCTGACCAAGACAGCGGCGCTGGAAGTGGCCGAGAGCAATGTCACGGTCAATGCCATCTGTCCGGGCTATGTCTGGACTCCGCTGGTTGCCAAGCAGGTGCAAGACCAGGCGCGGGTGCATGGCATCAGCGAGGATGAGGTGATCAGCAAGATCATCCTCGCGCCGCAGCCCAGCAAGAAATTCGTTCAGCCGGAAGAAGTGGCGGAATTGGCCGCCTATCTTTGTTCGGACTGGGCGAGATCGATTACCGGCTCTGCCATCTCGATTGATGGCGGTTGGACGGCCAAGTGATTGCAGAAGAGCCATTTAGATGAACGATATTCTTTTTCAGCCCGGCCCGGAGCGCATTGCCGCCGCGGCTCTGGCCGGTTTCGCGAAACAGCAGGGTTTTACTCCAACCGACTATGCGAGTTTGCATCGCTGGTCGGTCGAGCAGCCTGACGCCTACCATTCAGCCCTGTGGGCGCAGTTTGATATTGTCGGAGAGCGGGGGGCGCGGGTCTATCTGCCCGGGTCGTCGATCCGGGACATGCGGTTTTTCCCTGATGCCCGGCTGAACTATGCCGAAAACCTGCTGCGACAGCCCGATGGCCGCATGGCCATCATCGCACATCGCGAAGACGGAACGCGCCGGACCCTGACGCGCGCGGAGCTTTTTGGGCTGGTGTCGCGCCTCGTTCAGGCGATGCGGGCCGAGGGCGTGGGCATGAGAGATCGTGTGGCGGGGATCGTCACCAATGATATCGAGGCCATCGCGCTTTATCTGGCCACCTCCGCAATCGGCGCGATCTGGGCATCGTGCTCGCCCGATTTCGGCCCGGCTGCTGCGGCTGACCGCCTGGGGCAGGTGGAGCCGGCGCTTCTCGTGGCGGTACCTCGCTATGACTACGGCGGCAAGCAGTTCGACACGACCGCGTCCATCAATGCCGTCTGCGCCGCCGGGATGCCCCGACGTCTCGTCCTGCTCGGCGAAGCCTCGGATCTGTCTGGCTATCATGGGCCGGCGGTTACGCTCGATGATTGGATCGCGCCGTACGCGGAGGACGAAATCGACTTCGTGCGGCAGGGCTTTGATGCGCCCCACGCCGTGCTGTTTTCCTCGGGCACGACGGGCAAGCCCAAGGGCATCGTGCATGGCGCTGGTCGTCTGCTGCTGCAGCACCTCAAGGAGCAACAGCTCCACTGTGACCTGCGGGCGGGCGACCGGTTCTTCTATTACACGACCTGCGGGTGGATGATGTGGAACTGGCTGGTCTCCGGCCTCGCGTCGGGAGCCACGCTCGTCACCTTTGACGGCAATCCGGCCTATCCGCACATGGGGCGGCTGGCGGACATCATTGACGAGGACGAGATCGATATTTTCGGGACTTCGGCGAAATATATCGACGCCTGCAACAAGGCGCGCCTTCGTCCCAAGGATACCCATCGCCTGTCACGGCTGCGGACCATTTTGTCGACCGGCTCGCCGCTGCTTCCCGATGGGTATGATCACATCTACCGGGACTGGAAGAGCGATGTGCATCTCGCGTCCATTTCAGGTGGCACGGATATTTGCGCCTGCTTCCTCGGCGGCGTCCCGACCTTGCCGGTCCGACGCGGCGAGATGCAGGGCGCAATGCTGGGCATGGACGTGCACGGGTTTGACCAGAACGGGGCGCCAGTTTCGGAGGGGGCCGGCGAGCTGGTATGCCGCAATGCGCACCTCTCCATGCCGGTCGGGTTCTGGAATGATGCAAGTGGCGCGCGCTATCGCGCGGCCTATTTCGAGCGCTTCGAGGGCGTCTGGACCCACGGCGACTTCGTCGAACGGCGTCCATCAGGCGGCTATGTGATCCACGGCCGGTCGGATGCGACGCTCAATCCCGGTGGCATCCGGATCGGGACGGCCGAGATCTATCGGCAGGTCGAGCCTATTCCGCAAATCCTTGAAGCCATTGCGGTGGGGCAGGAGTGGCAGGGCGATCAGCGCATCATCCTTTTCGTTCGTCTGGAAGACGGCGCCGTGCTCGATGATGCACTCGTGTCGGAAATCAGGAAGCGTATCCGCTCGGGGGCGACGCCGCGTCACGTACCTGCCAAGATTTTGGCAGTGCCCGATATTCCGCGCACCCGCTCGAACAAGATCGCCGAATTGTCGGTGCGCGATGCGGTCAACGGCAAGGCGATGGAAGACAATCCTGGCCTCGCCAATCCCGAAGCGCTGTCGCACTTCCGGGATCGGCAAGAATTACTGGACTGAGAAGTGATGCCAGTGCGGTCGCGGTTGAATGCCGCGAACGCCATTTTGTGAGACGGGCCTAGTTCTTGCTGATGCGGCGGCCGCTCTGGCCGTCGAAGACATAGGTGCGTTCGACAGGCGCGGTCACGGACAGGTGCGCGCCAGTGTCGATGTCTTCTTCGCTCGATACCAGCACCATGGTCGGCTGGCCCGAGAGATCGAGGGTGACGAAGGTCTGCCCACCTGTGGGCTCGACGAAAGTCACTTCGCCGCTCAGAGGGCCGCTGCCGGCCTGGAAATGCTCCGGCCGGACGCCGATGGTCACTTTCTGGCCATCGCTGACGGGCTCAGAAGCATTGAAGTCGAAGCTGAGGCCGCTGGCTGTGCGGGCAATATTTCCGTCGATGGTGGCGTCAAAGAAATTCATCGCTGGCGAGCCGATAAAACCGGCGACGAAGAGATTGGAAGGACGGCGATAGAGCTCCATTGGGGAGCCCTCCTGCTGGATGACGCCATGATTGAGCACCACGACGCGATCGGACAGTGTCATGGCCTCGACCTGGTCGTGGGTCACATAGATCGAGGTGACGCCGACCTTCCGGTGCAGGGCCTTGATTTCGGACCGCATCTGGACGCGCAGCTTGGCGTCGAGATTGGACAGCGGTTCGTCGAAGAGGAACACAGCGGGATCGCGCACCACGGCACGGCCCATGGCGACGCGCTGGCGCTGGCCGCCGGAGAGCTGGCTGGGCTTGCGGTCCAGCAGCGGCTCGAGCTCGAGCATGCGGGCCGCCTGGCGGACACGCTGGTCGATCTCGGCCTTTGGCTTGCCGGACAGCTCGAGATTGAACGCCATGTTCTTGTAGACGGTCATATGCGGGTAGAGCGCATAGGACTGGAACACCATGGCGATGTTGCGCTCGCGTGGGGTGAGGTCATTGACCACGCGGTCACCAATGACGATGTCGCCGCCGGTGATGTCCTCAAGACCGGCGACCATGCGCAATATGGTCGACTTGCCACAACCGGAGGGGCCGACGAGGGCGACAAACTCGCCGTCCTCGACCGAGAGGTTAACGCCTTCGATGACCGAGACGGTACCGTAGCTCTTGGAGATGTTTCTTAACTCGAGACCGGCCATTTTCTGCACTCCGAGGCTATTTGACGGCGCCGGCGGTCAGACCGGCAATGATGTGTTTTTGCGCCGCGAAGAAGACGATCACGGTCGGCATGATGGTGAGGGTGATGAAGGCCAGGATCAGCTGCCAATCGGTCGAGAACTCCCCGCGGTAGACCATGATGCCCAGGGGCCACGGATACTTGCTCTCGGAATTGAGCATGATCAGCGGCAGGATGTAGCTGTTCCAGGAGCCGACGAAGGAGATGATCCCGACCGTTGCAATGATGGGCCGGGATAGCGGCAGAGTGATGCTCCAGAAAAAGCGCAGATAACCCGCGCCATCAACAAATGCAGCGTCGAAGAGTTCGCTCGGCAGATTGCGGAAGAAATTGCGGAACAAAAGGATCGACATGCCCAGGCCGAACGCCACCTGCGGGAGCACCACGCCCCAATAGGTGTCGAGCAGCCCCAGATCGCGGATGCGGATAAAGAGCGGCAGGATGGCCGTGGCGGCAGGGAACATCAGGCCAATGAGGAAGTAGTTGAGCAAAAAGCCCGAGCCGAAGAATTTGACATGGGCGAAGGTAAAGGCCGCCATCGCGGAGAGCGACAGGGTCAGAAAGACGGTAAGCGCGGCAATAAGCAGGGAATTGCCCATCTGCAGCCAGTAACGCTGGCTGAAGAGAATATTGCCGTAATTGCTCCACTGCCATTCCGAAGGCAGGCCGAAAGGATTGCCCCGCAGCTCGCCCAAAGTCTTGAAGCCACCCAGCGCTGTTGTCAGCAAGGGAATGACGATGATCGCCGCCAGTATGGTGAGGCTCGCGTAGAGATAGACCTTGGTGGGCAGGCGCTCGCTCCGCCCGCCTGCGGCCGTTGCGGCGTCGATAGGTGCGGTTGTCTCAGTCATTTTTCATGAAGATCCGCTTGTAGCTGAAGGCGAGGACGACGCAGATGACGAAGAGCACGACACCGACGGCCGAGCCAAAGCCGACCTGCATGCGCATGACGCCGAAGCTGTAAAGGAAGGTAACAAGGGTCTGGGTGGAGTTGGACGGACCACCGCCGGTAAGCGGCATGATCATGTCAAAAAGCTGCAGCGAGCCAATGACGGCAAAGAACACTGACAGGCGCACGGTCGAGCCCAGCATGGGCAAAGTAACTCGATAGAATTTCTGCCAGCCGGTCGCGCCGTCGATGTCGGCGGCTTCGAGCACGCTTTTATCGATCGACTGCAGCCCCGCCACAAACAGCATCATGTGGAAGCCGAAATACTTCCAGACGATGACGCCAAGCACGGCGTAGAAGGCGACCTGACGGTCTGCCAGCCAGAACGGCGCTTCCATGCCGAAGGTGTTGAAAATACCGGCGACGAGACCGAACTGGCCATCGTAGACGAAGCGCCAGATCATGCCTGCGGCGACGTCCGCCAGCACGTATGGCAGGAAGAACAAAAGCCGGAACATCACCGCGCCCTTGATCCGATGGGTCACCATGGTGGCAATCCACAGGGCGAGGGGGATCTGGATTATGATCGAGACGACGATGATCAGCCCATTGTTGATCAGGGCCTGGCGGAAGGCGCCATTGTTGAAGATCAGCTCGTAATTCTTGGTGCCGACCCATTGGGTTGGCAGGCCGTAGCCATTCCAGTTGTAAAAGGAATACCAGGCCGCTTCGCCCATGGGCAGGATGACGAAGACGGTGAAGAGCAGGAGTGCAGGCGGCAGGAACAGCACAAGCACGGGCAGGGTGCCGCGGACATGGCGTTTGCTGCGGCGGGCGACCGCGGGCGCGCGAGATGCGAGCGTCGGCGCGGCAGGCAGCGAACTGGTTTGGCTCATGGATCAGTCTCCCGGGACGGGTCAGGCGCGAGAGGCGGCCCCGCCGGAGCAGGGCCGCCCTTGAACTACATCTCGAGCGAGAAGGCGTCCTGGATCTGCTGGACGGCGTCTTCCGCAGAGATCTGACCAGCGGCCAGTTCAGCGGACATGTCGTTGACGACGCGACCAACATTGGGGCCGAGATCCTGATCCAGATAGTTCTGGTGCCAGGTTGCCTTGGCCTTCTGGGCTGCAGCTTCGGCCATGGACGGGTCCTTGACCCCGACTTCTGCACCGATCGTGGTGGGAAGAATGGCGTTGCGTTCCGCTACGATGGCCTGGTTTTCAGCATTGGTGAAGAACTTGAGGAATTCTTCGGTCTCGGGAGGTGCATTGGCCGTCACTACCCAGCCGTTGATGCCGCCGAAGTCGTCGGTGATCAGGCCCGGAGCGCCTTCAATGACCGGGAAGGGGAAGCGGCCGATATTGCTCTGCTCGAGGCCCTTGCCGTCCGTCGCCGCGCCGCCCTGGATCGTCGGGGTTGCGGTATTTTCGAAGCCGAGGAGGATGGCAGCGCGACCGTCTGCGAAGGCGGCTGTGGCATCTGGCCAGGTGGCGCCGAGATAGCCGGGCTGGAAGGGCTCGAGAGCGCCGAGTTCAATCAGCCTTTCGCTGGCGCGAACAAAGCCTTCGCCAGCAAAGCCTTCTCCACCCTTGGCTGCCGCAAAGCCGTCCTGGCCGACTTCACGCATGGCCAGATAGGACCAGTAGAAGTGCAACGGCCATTTATCGCCGCCGCCGCCTGCGATGGGGTTGATGCCGGCTGCCTTGAGCGTCTTGACGGCCTCAAGGAATTCGTCCCAGGTCCCGATGGCAGTGCCATCGACGCCAGCCTGATCAAAGAGCTCCTTGTTGTAGAAGAAGGAAACGACGCCGGACTGGACCGGAGCGGCCCAGACCTTGCCGTCAAAGGTCATGCCGTCGACAGCAGCCTTGTTGATGGAATTGCGCCAGGCGCCATTGTCGGCATCCATTGCCGGGGTGATGTCGCGAAGGGCACCGGTGGCGATCTGCGCTTCCAGCACGCCGCCAGCCCAGGTGTAGAACATGGACGGCGCTTCGTTGGACTGCAGCAGGGTGGGGAGCTTGGCTTTGTAGGCTTCGTTCTCGAGGAACTGGAAATCGATCTTGACGTCCGGGTTCTGGGCTTCGTACGCGGCGGCGATTTCCTGCCAGGTCCCGAGCCGGTCGGCGTTCGTCTCGAGATGCAGCCATTTGATGACCGATTGTGCCGATGCCGAAGATACTCCGGCCATCAAGGCAACAGCGCTGAGGGCAATAGCAAGCCGATGCCGCGCAAGGCGGCCAAAAGAAATGTTCATGTAGTCCTCCCACCGGACATTTTTGTCCTGATTGCAAATTAATTAGTGCGCTTTGCTGGGAAACTGTCAAGGGGGTGGCTCGTTGCGGCTGGTTTTACTCAGTCTGCCTCTTGTGCGGTGCTGTCGGAATGTGCCAAGAAGCCAGTAATTAATCCGCCATGCTGAAAAAATGAGCGGTGGGGAGGTACGGGGCTTTGGCATGAAGACAGCCGATCCCGAGTTGATGCGTGCAATCAATCGGTTCCATGTGCTTGATACGATCCGGAAGGCCGGTTCAATCTCCCGTGTGGAGATCGGCGAACGCACGCAGCTGTCGGCCACGACCATCTCGGCCATCACCGCGTCGCTGCTGGATGATGCGCTGATCACGCCGCGCCACGAGGGTGATCTGCGCGATGGCGCCGGTCGCGGGCGACCGCGCGTCATGCTAACGCTCAATGCTTCGGCTGCACGTGTCGTTGGCGCCAAGATCGCGCCGAATGGCCTCGTTTTCGTGGTCACCGATTTTCAGGGCGATATCCTTGCAAGCCTTACGCTTCCAGTCCGTGTTGACCGGCTACCGCTGCCGGTTTTCGCCGATCTGGTCGAAGACGGGGTGCGGCGCTGCGTCCTCGATGCAGGGCTGGGCCTTGCCGATGTGACCTCGGTCGCTCTGGCCGTGCCCGGTATTGTCGAACATGGCTCGGGCCGGGTGCGCTCGAGCTCGATCTTTCGCGACCGTGATGTGCCGTTGGCGAGCTTTCTGGCCGAGCGGCTGGGCGTTGCCACCATTGCCGAGAGCGACGCCAATGCGATCACCATGGGTCAGCACTGGTTCGGACGGGCGCGCGATTGCGATGATTTCGTGCTGGTTTCCGTAGAGGATGCGCTGGGGCTCGGCGTGATGCACAACGGGCAATTGTTCCGGGGTGCGCGGGAATTGAGCCTCGATCTCGGGCACATGATGATGGGCGTTTCCACGGCCCAGTCCGAGCAACTGGCCGATATTGCCAGTGAAAAAGCCATTTTGTCCGGCGAACATGCTGATCTGCGGCTGCGAGAAGCGATGCGCGTCGGGCGTGGCATGAGTCATGTCCGTCGACTGCTTGCAGATGGTGACGACATGTTTGCGGCCGCCGCAAGCCGTGCCGGCGAAGCCCTGGGCATCGCCATTGCCAATCTCGCCGGGCTGTTTGCGCCGCCGCGGGTCATCCTCGTTGGCTCCAGTCTGGCGCTTGGCCGCGGGCTGATCGAGCCTTTGCAGGCATCCTTTGCGCGCTCCCTGGCGGAGCCGCTGCGTGAGGTCACCCAGATCGTCATCGACGAGGCGGGGGACGAGGTCTGGGCGCGCGGCGCGGCCGCCGTGGCGCTGAGCGAACTTTATGGATCACCCTGGAGCACGACCGGTCCGGCGCTCCGGAATAATCCGTAAGACTGAGGAATTTGGTGAGGAGATTTTGATGCGCAAGGTTGGCATCGGTATAATTGGACTAGGCAATATTTCAGCCGCCTATCTCAAGGCGGCACAGAATTTTCCCATCCTCGACATTCGTGGCGTAGCTGACCTCAATCCGGCCGCTGCGGAAGCGCGCGCAGCGGAATTTGGCGTCAAGGCCGTGTCGATGGATGCGATCTTTGCGGACCCGGAAATCGAGATCATTCTCAATCTGACCATTCCCAAGGCCCACGTCGAAGTTGGCCTCCGCGCCATCGAAGCGGGCAAGCATGTCTATTCCGAAAAACCGCTCGGCATTGTCTTCGCTGAGGGCAAGAAGCTGGTCGAAGCCGCGCGTGCCAAGGGTTTGCGCGTCGGTTCGGCTCCCGACACCTTCCTCGGCGGTTCGCACCAGAGCGCCCGGCATATCGTGGACAGCGGCAAGCTTGGTCAGGTGGTCGGCGGGACGGCCTATTTCATGTGTCCGGGCCACGAGCGCTGGCATCCCAATCCCGGCTTCTACTATGAAGTCGGTGGCGGGCCGATGCTCGACATGGGCCCCTACTACATAACCGATCTGGTCAATCTGCTCGGACCTGTCGCGCGCGTTTCGGGCTTTGGCTCAATGCTGCGCACGACCCGCACCATCACCGCCAAGGAACGCAATGGCGAAGTGATCCCCGTCCATGTGCCGACCCATGTTTCGGGCACGCTGCAGTTTGCCAATGGCGCGCTGGTTCAGGTCACCATGAGCTTTGACGTTGCCGGCCACAAGCATGTGCCGCTCGAGATTTACGGCACGGATGGCACGCTGCTCGTGCCGGATCCCAACCATTTCGGCGGGCAGATCCAGTTCCTCGAAAAGGGCGGCGAATGGGCTGATGTCGACACCGACCAGCCTTACGCGGACGGCAATTATCGCTCGATCGGGCTGGCCGACATGGCCCATGCCGTTGCCGAGAACCGGCCGCATCGCTGCAATGGCGATCTGGCCCTGCACGTGCTGGAGGTCATGGAGGCGTTCCAGCGTTCGGCCGAGAGTGGTCAGGTGGTCGAAATCACCACGCCTGTCGATCGGCCGGCACCACTGTCTCAATCGCTGCGCGAGGGGCGGCTGCAATAGTTATGGTAGAGGAGAAAAAGATGCGTGAGGCGCTGATCGTCTGGGGTGGCTGGAGTGGGCATGAGCCCGAGCAGTGCGCTGCCATCATAAAGTCGATGCTCGAGGAAGACGGCTTCAAGGTCTATGTCGAGAACACGACCGAGGCCTTTGCCGACCCGACCATCCACGATCTCAGCCTGATCGTGCCGATCTTCACCATGAGCAAGATCGAGAAGGAAGAGCTCTCGAACCTCACCGCGGCCGTGGCCGGGGGCGTGGGTCTTGGTGGCTATCACGGCGGCATGGGCGATGCCTTCCGCGACGCGGTGGACTATCAGTTCATGGTTGGCGGCCAGTGGGTGGCCCATCCGGGCAATATCATCGACTACCGTGTCGACGTGACCCGTTCGGACGACCCGATCATGGAGGGGATCGAAAGCTTCCCCTATACGTCCGAGCAATATTACATGCATGTCGACCCCTCCAACGAGGTGCTGGCGACCACAATGTTCACTGGCGATCATGCCTATTGGATCGACGGCGTCACCATGCCGGTGGTGTGGAAGCGCAAGCATGGCAAGGGCCGGGTTTTCTACTCGTCGCTCGGCCATGTCTCGAAGGAATTCGAAGTGCCGCAGATGCGCACGATCCTTCGGCGCGGGCTCAACTGGGCCGCGCGCTGACAGCATTTGTCAAAAGCAAGCAACACCAGCGGGCGGTCCTTCGGGGCCGCCCTTTGCATTGTATCGCAACCTTGCGATTACCCCGTTGACAATCACCGCTACCAAGATCAAAAATTTGATCGACTGGTCAAATTTATGGCCGCAGGGGGAGAGCGGGGGAACAATGGAATTCGGCATCACCTTCAAAGGGTTCATCGAGGCAGATCGCGCCCGTTATCTGGTCCGCGCGGCCGAATACGCCGGCTTTTCCTATTGCTGGTTCTATGACAGCCATATCTTGTGGCGCGATTGCTATGCGGCGATTGCCATGTGCATGGAACATACGACCGACATGCGTTTCGGCCCGCTGGTGACCAACCCGGACGTGCGCGACTGGTCGGTTGCCGCTTCGATCTTTGGGTCGCTCTCCAAGCAGAGCGGTGGGCGATTTGATCTCGCGGTGGGCCGTGGCGACAGCTCGATGCGCGTCATGGGCAAGAAGCCGGCGACGCTGGCCCGGGTGGCCGATTTCATCGACAAGACCAAGGCCATGGTCCGAGGCGAGGAAGTCAGCTACGGCGAAATCCCGGCTGCGGTGAAATTCCCCTGGGCTGTCGGACACGAAATGCCAAGCTGGATCGCCGCCTATGGCCCGCTGGCGCTGAAGACGGCGGGCGAGCATGCCGATGGCGTGGTGTTGCAGATTGCCGATCCCGGGCTTTGCAAATGGTTCACTGACCAGTGCGTCGATGCCGGCAAGGCCGCAGGCAAGGACATGTCGGGCTTCCGCTCCATGGCCGCTGCGCCGGCCTATTTTGGCGACAAGAAGCGGGCCATCGAGAAGGTGAAATGGTTCCCGGCCATGGTGGGCAATCACGTCGCCGATATCGTCGAAAAATACGGTTCGGACAGCGATAAGGTGCCGGCGAGCCTCACCAGCTACATCGAAAAGCGGCGCGGATACGACTATTCCAAGCACGGCCAGGCCGATAATCCCTATCTCGATTTCATCACTGACGACGTGGTGGAAAGCTTCTGTGTGCTGGGCGAGCCGGAGGAGCATGTCTCCAAGGTGCGCGAGCTCGAGGCGGCAGGGGTGACCCAGTTCAACATCTATCTCGATAGTGGCGACGAGGAGGAAATCATCGCCAACTACGGACGGTACGTGATCCCGGCGTTCCGCTAGGGGCAGCGCGATCTGATCCCTACCTAGCCTCCTGCCGGGAGGGGAAAGGATCTGCCGATGGCTCACGATGGCCGCGGCAAACTGGATGTGTCCCTCCCCCTCGATAGGGGGAGGTTAGGTGGGGGTGGATCCCACCGGCTTCGGAGGAGACCTTAGAAAATGCGCTTCGGGTACAAGGCTTCGGCCGAGCAATTCGCCCCGGGCAAGCTGATGCAGTTTGCCGTGGAGGCAGAAGAGGCGGGTTTTGACTCGGTCTTCGTGTCGGACCATTTCCAACCCTGGAAACACACTGACGGCCACGCCCCCTTCGCCCCTGCCTGGATGGCAGCCGTGCTGGCGCGGACGGAGCGGATCGTGCTGGGTGCATCGGTGCTGACGCCCACGTTCCGCTTGCATCCTTCCGTGGTCGCACACGCTTTCGGCACGCTGGGCGCCATGTTCCCCGGCCGCGTCATTTTGGGCGTCGGGACGGGCGAGTCTCTCAATGAGGTGCCGGCAACCGGCATGGAATGGCCCGAACTCAAGGAGCGTTCGGCGCGCCTGCGCGAGGCCGTCAAACTCATTCGCCAGCTGTGGACCGAGGACCGTGTCAGCTTCGAGGGTCAATATTACAAGACCGTCAATGCCACGATCTATGACAAGCCCCATGCGCCCGTGCCGATCTATATCGCCGCCGGCGGGCCGCTCAACGCGAAGTACGCGGGGCGGGAAGGGGATGGGTTCATCTGCACTTCCGGCAAGGGCGCCGAGCTCTACGTCGATCAATTGCTACCGAATGTTGCCACCGGCCGCAGCGAATCCGGACGGGAGAGCAAGCCATTCGAACGGATGATCGAGGTGAAAGTGTCCTTCGACCCCGATGCCGACCGCGCGCTCAATGACACGCGCCACTGGGCTGCACTCTCGCTCTCGGCGGAGGAAAAGCATTCCGTGCAGGACCCGGAGGAAATGGAGCGGCTGGCCGAGGCTTTGCCGATCGAGCGGGTGGCCAAGCGCTGGATCGTGTCGAGCGATCCCGATGAGCATGTCGCCGATATCAAGACCTATATCGACTACGGCTTTGACCATCTTGTCTTTCATGCGCCGGGCCCGGATCAAAGCCGGTTCCTCTCGCTCTACGCAGAGGATATTCTCCCCAGACTCCGGAAACTCACGGGGGCATGATGACGCCTCGATTGACTGTCTGGGGCCTAGAAGGCATTCCCGAAATCGTGGCCGGGGACGACCTCGTCGTGCGGATCGGCGAAGCAGTTGACGCGGCGGCCCACAACGACCCTGACGCGGCCCTGCGCGACGGCGACATACTGGTCGTCACGAGCAAGATCGTCTCCAAGTCCGAGGGCATGCAGGTGCCGGCCAGCGAGCGCGAGAAGGCAATTGCCGACGATACGGTGCGCATCGTGGCGGAGCGCGTCCATCCGGGCGGGGTGATGAAGATCGTCGAGACGCGGCAGGGCCTTATCATGGCGGCCGCCGGGATCGATATGTCCAATGTTCCTGAAGGTGTCGCGCTGCGTCTCCCCGAGGATCCGGACCGCTCCGCGCGGGCACTCTGTGCCGGGCTGCGGCAGCGGCTGGGTGTCGATATCGGCGTGATCATCACCGACACGATCGGGCGCGCCTGGCGCGTTGGCCAGACCGACCAGGCTATTGGCGCCGCTGGGCTGCAATTGACCGACGATCTGCGTGGCGCCAATGATGCCAATGGCCGGCCTCTGCATGTCACGGTCGCGGTCGTGGCGGACGAGATTGCGGGTGCCGCCGATCTCGTCAAGGGCAAGACGAGCGGGATTCCGGTGGCCGTGGTGCGTGGGCTCGGGCGGCTGGTGCGCGATCTCGATGGCTCCGGAGCCCGCACATTGGCGCGCGTCGGCGATGACGACATGTTCCGCTTCGGTTCAGCAGAGGCGTATCGGCTGGGCTATGAAGCGGCGATGGCTGAACTGGGCGAAGGGCGCATCGCCGCGTCGACCAAGCAGCGGCAGGACTGAGGTCATGCGTGTCCAATTCGCCATTCTGGCGGCTCTTGCATTGAGCTGCCCCGCTGTCGCGGCGACAGACGACCCGCTGGTGATCGACAATTGCGGCGTGATGGTTCAGTTCGAGGCTCCCCCGCAGCGCGTTGTTACCATCAAGTCAACCGCGACCGAGCTGCTACTGGCGCTGGGAGTGGGTGATCGCATCGTCGGAGTGGGGTTTCTGGATGGCTCGCTGCCCGCAGAATTTTCCGGTACCAATCTCCCTGTGCTCTCGGAAAAACTGCCATCGCAGGAAGTTGTGCTCGAAGCCGAACCAGATCTGATCTACGGCGGCTGGGAGAGTAATTTTGCCGCCGACGGCGCCGGTGAGCGCGCGACGCTCGCACAGCTGGGCGTCGACACCTACGTCGCGCCGGCAGCTTGTCGCACGGTCCGACCACCCAGGCTCGACTTCAACGTGCTGTTCGGCGAAATTGCCGAGATGGGCGAGATTTTCGACGTTTCAGACGCGGCCACGGCGCTAGTGGAGAGCCAAAAGGCCATGCTGGCCAGTACACCCGCCGATGATCGTGGGTTGAGCGCGCTTTGGTATTCTTCCGGCACCAAGACCCCCTATGTCGGCGCGGGGAATAATGCGCCGGCCATGATCATGGACGCCCTTGGGCTCACCAATATTTTCGCTGAAGTGGACGACGGCTGGGTATCAGCAAGCTGGGAAGCCATCGTGGATGCCAATCCCGATGTGATCGTCCTCGTCGACGCTGCGTGGAATTCTGCCGAGCAAAAACGCAAACTCCTCGCCGAAAACCCGATCACGCGAGAACTTGATGCGGTGATCCATCAGCGTTATCTCGTCGTTCCATTCCCTGCGGGGGAGGCGGGCGTGCGCAATGTGCCCGCGGTCGTCGATATGGCGGCCCAGCTGCGCGCGCTGGATTTTTCGCGGTGACACCAGGGTCTTTTTATCTCCGCACTGATCGATCCCGGTAATGATGGCGACGCCTTTGCGACTGTCGGCGTTTTTCGCTCTCTGCGTCCTCCTTGTCTGCAGCGCCCTGATCGCGGTGACGCTTGGTCCGGCCGAGATTTCGCCGGGTGAGGTGTGGACGATCGTGCTGCATCATCTCGGCATCCTGCCCGAAAGCCCGGTCAGTCGTTTGCGCGACGCGATCGTCTGGGAGTTGCGGCTGCCCCGTGTGCTTGTCGCCTGCGGCATCGGCGCGGGTCTGGCGCTGGCAGGCGCGGTCATGCAGGCGCTGACGCGCAATCCCTTGGCTGACCCCTATCTGCTTGGGCTGTCCTCTGGTGCGGCCCTCGGCGCGGTGACAGTATTGCTGACGGGCGCGGCGCTGCTCATGCCGATCGGCGCATTCTTGGGGGCGCTCGCTGCTTTGGGAATGGCACTGGGCATCGCACATCTCCTCGGCGGAGCCACACCATCGCGCGCTATTCTGGCCGGCATCTGCATATCGGCGCTGGCTTCGGCGGCGACATCCTTCCTTATATTCTGGTCAGCCACCGGCGATAGTTATCGGGAAATCCTGTCCTGGCTCATGGGCTCGCTCAGCGGGTCGCTCTGGAGCGATGTGGGGCTGGTGTGCGCGGGGTTGCTGCTCTGTGCGCCGGTCATCCTCTTGTCAGCACGGGCGCTCGATGGCTTTGTGTTCGGCAACGTCTCGGCGGCAAGCCTCGGCATTGACGTCAACCGGCTGCGCTGGATGCTGCTCATCGCCACGGCTATCCTGACTGGCATCATGGTGGCCATCGGCGGCGCCATCGGTTTCGTGGGCCTCGTGGTGCCACACGCGGTGCGGCTGGTCACTGGCGCGCGACACCGGAGGCTTTTGCCATGGTCCATGGTGGTCGGGGCCCTCGTCATGCTTTGGGCTGATACGGCGGCACGGACGCTGTTCGACCCCCGTGAATTGCCTGTTGGCATTGTCACGGCGCTCATTGGCGCACCGGCATTCTTCTTCGTCCTCATGCGCTACAGGCGCGTCACATGAGCGGTCTTGTGGTGTCCAACCTGACCATGGTGGCTGGTGGGCTGGCCATTGTGGCCGGTGCCGGTCTGTCGGCTCATGCCGGGGAAATTACCGGGCTGGTGGGGCCAAATGGCGCTGGAAAGTCTACCTTGTTGTCAGGGGCCCTGGGCCTTCGGCCAACTGCCAGCGGGGCGGTACGTTTCTGCGGCTCAGACCTGCTCGCCATGCCACGGCGCCAACGCGCGCAGATCGCGGCCTATGTGGAGCAAGCGGCCAATACCGAGGACCGCCTGACCGTTGCGGATGTGGTCGGGCTCGGGCGGATGCCCTTCCAGAGTGTGTGGCAGGACGTGGGCGCGCAGGCCACCGACGCGGCTATCGTCGCTCAGGCACTAGATGATGTCGGACTGGGTGCCCTCGCTCAGCGGCTCTACACCAGTCTTTCCGGCGGAGAGCGGCAGAGGGTGCACCTCGCGCGGGCGCTTGCCCAGCAGCCGCAGCTTCTGGTTCTTGATGAACCGACCAGCCATCTCGACATTCACGCGCAGATCGAGGTGTTGGATCTGCTGAAGCGCTCGGCGAACGCCGGGGCCACAGTCCTTATTGCCCTTCATGATCTCAACCTTGCGATGCGCTATTGCGACCGGCTAGCGGTGATGCAATCGGGCAAGGTGGTCGCCGAAGGGACGCCTGATGCCGTGCTTACGGCCGAACTGCTTGATAGGGTCTATGGGGTTACCGCACGGCGGATCGAGGATCCGCAGACGGGGGCGCCGGTCATCGTCTATGACGGGGTTGCACGAGGCTAACCTGCCGTGCGCATCCCGGGTTGGTCTGGTCGGTCGGGGATCTGGCTTCAAGCCCGATGCGGCGCTCGAAGTCGGTCAGTTGCATCGGCCTGCCGTAGAGATAGCCCTGGAACTGCACGCAACCGGCACGGGCGAGGAAATCATGCTGCTGCTCGGTTTCGACGCCTTCGGCGAGGACATGCTGGCCAAGGTCGTGACCGAGTCGGATGACGTTTTCGGCCAGTGATGCGCTGCGGGCAGACTTGACGGCGTACTGAACAAATCCGCGATCGATCTTGAGCTGCTGCACAGGCAGGCGCCGCAGATAGGACAGCGAAGAATAGCCCGTTCCGAAATCGTCCAGCGCAATAGTGATGCCCAGCTCGTGTAGCGCCTTGAGCTTGCCGACGACCACGTCCATCTCGGTGACCAGCACGCTCTCGGTCAGCTCCAGTGTGAGCTTTCGCGGGTCGGCGCCGGTGGATGCCAGCACCTTGCGAACGAGCGGCTCGAAATCCTTGTTCAGCAGCTGCCGGACGCTGACGTTGACCGAAAGTGTCAGGTGTTGGAACTCGGGGTGATTGTTCCATTCGGCCAGAGTTCGGCAGCCTTCTTCCAACACCCAGCCGCCGATGCGGACCATCAGGCCGCTGCGCTCGGCTTCGGGAATAAACTCTGCCGGGGGAAGCGCCCCGCGCTGGGGGCTGGTCCAGCGCAAGAGAGCTTCCGCGCCGATAGTGGAGCGCTCTCGATCGACCTGAGGCTGGTAGACGAGATGAATTCCTCGTTCCAGAGTGCCGCCATCAGGTCTCGGCTCAATGCACCCCGGCTGGTGAATTCGGCCTGCATGGCATAGGCGCAACCACAGAGCATGCCGACGGCGACTATGGTGTTCACCCAGCTGCCTGCAATTCGAACGGAATCCGGAACTGGCATGGCCAGCGGCGTGGACAGGGTGGAACTGGCCAATGCCACGAAGCTGGCGAGGCAAATGACGACAAGACCGATCTGCACACCCGATGGCTGCCGCCGGTAATTGAGGTAACCCAACGCCGCAATGACCAGCAAATAGAGATGTGAGACGCGGGGCGCATCGGCGCTCGGCACGTCGAACATCAGGCAGATCGCGCCGACGAGCAGGAACAGGGCGGTTTGAGACAGGAGGAGGCCAATAGTGAGTTGGCCCCTGCGAATGAGCAGATAGCTTGCAACTCCAACGACGATGAGCAGTAGGTCCAGGCCAACCACGCGCCACCAGCCAATAGAGGCGAAGAAGCCGGCCCAGCCGAGCCCGAGCACCACCAGGATCAGGGAAGCATATTCGTAGGAAACAACCAGCCTTGTCGAATGTTGACTGTTCGGCGCCGTGTCCGTCATGAAAGCTCCGGCCTGACGATGTACCAGCCACGAATGAAACTATAGGCGATGCCGTCCTAAAGATGCGTATTCATACATGGCCTGTTGGGCCTGAATTCTCGTTTCCGGGGATTTGGTTTCAGATTTGTAAATGTCGCCGGGGCGGTTGATGTTGTAGTATATCCTCTATCTGGTCGAGAGTGTTTATTTTCTTTTCCTGTTGTGCGCCTGTCGACGGGGAAAGTGACGCTGCCGTGTGAGCGTCAGCAGAGGACTGGCGTATCGAAGAAAATGCCTCGCTCAAAAGTGACTGCGCAACCAGATCACGTTTTCCGGCGTTTAGTTCAGGTCCGGCGATCGGGCCGGTTCCACCCAACGGGGGTTATCATGGACGAAACAGGCATTGGTTGGCTCGCTGCCATCATCATCGGCGGTATCGCCGGCTGGCTCGCCTCCAGCATCATGAAGACCAATACTGGTATTTTCCTCAATATCATTCTGGGCATTGTCGGCGCCGCCATCGCCAGCCTGCTGTTTGGCATGCTGGGCGTTTCGTTCGGCGGCTGGCTCGGCTATCTGATCGCGGGCCTCGTTGGCGCGTGTATCCTCATTGCCATTGTCAGAGCGGTTCGAAGGTAGAAATACTCAAATGCTTCAAGCATTCACGGTCGACAGCGGTGACGCTGCCGGCCGTTTTTTTATGTGCTGATCAAGCCTTGAGGCGCTTTTCACCGGCCTCGATGCGGATCGGCAGGACGTTCTCGGCCGGCGGCAGCGGGCAGACGGCATGCTCGGTGAAGGCGCAGGGCGGATTGATCGCCTTGTTGAAGTCGAGGACGATGGTGTTCTCGGTGACGTTTTCGCCGAAGACGAAGCGCGAGGCCGGATAGGTGCTGTCGCGCGAGGTGGCATCGCGGATGACGAATTGCGGGGCTTCCGGCGTGCCGTGCGTCGCCAGCAGTTCATAGGTGACACCATCGCGGGTGAAGACGGCCTTGTGGGTGGCCTCCACATCGGTCGGGATCGACTTTGAGGTGTCGACGGTCAGGCCCTTGGGGGCCTCAAGTGCAACCCAGTCGGCGGTGATGCGCCAGCTTTCGTCGAGCGGGAAATAGTCAATTGGTGCGAGCTGGTTAGGGGCGTCCGAGGTGGTGTCGCGGATGCGCACGGCGTTTTCGCCATTGAGCGTTGTCACTTCGAGCAGCAGGTTTTCGGCCATGAAGCGCGGCGGCTTATACTTGGCCAGTTCGAGCTTCTGCGCCGCGCCGCCATAAGGCGTCCAGGTGACATTGCCTTCGGCGTCCTGGGTGAGGCTGCCGGCATAATCTGGGCCGGCGGAGAGGACGATATCGTTGTCGCCGGCCTTGCCCAGGGTGACTGTGCCTTCGGCCAGCCAGGCGCGGGCGATGATGTTGAGCCAGCCTTCGGGAGCCTTGAGGGCGGCGAGGCGGCGGGCCTGCCAATCGGCATATTCGGTGGCGTAGTCGGTCATGATTGGGCCTCGTTGAGGGTCAGGCGCGGCACGCTGGCGAGCAGGCGCTGCGTATAGGGATGTTGCGGGGATTTCAGGATGTTAGCCGTCTCGCCAGCCTCGACGATACGGCCTTTCTCGAGGATGACCATGCGCTTGCAGAGGGCGGCGACGACGGCGATGTCGTGGGAGACAAAGAGCAGGCTCATCGAGGCGCTAAGCCGTTCCAGCAGCTCGACAATTCGCACCTTAGTGGTGAGGTCGAGAGCGCTGACGGCTTCATCAGCGAGGAGGAGCCGCGGGCCGGGGACGATGGCCCGGGCGATGGCGATGCGCTGGCGCTGGCCGCCCGAGAACTGGTGCGGATAGCGGTCGGCGGCGTCGGCGGGCAGGCCGACCTGTTCCAATGCCTCGGCGACCATCTTTGCGTGGTCGCCCGAAATCTTCAGGGATTTCAAGGGCTCAGCGATGATCGAGAAGACCGTCTGGCGGGGGTCGAGTGAGGAATAGGGGTCCTGGAAGACCACCTGCGCCTGCCGCCGGTAGTGCCGCATGAAACCGGCATTGCGCGGGTCGAGGGGGGCGCCGTCGAAGGTGATCTCGCCGCTGTCGGGGCGGGCGAGACCGAGGAGAAGGCGCAGGATTGTGGTCTTGCCTGAACCGGATTCGCCAACAAGACCAATGGTTTCGCCGGGCTCGATGGAGAAGGAGACCTTGTCGAGGATGGGTCGGTTGGCGGTGTAGGCGAAGCTGACATTGTCTACGGAAACGAGGCTCATGGCTGGCCCTCCAGAGCGGCGTCGAACTGGCGGGCGGCGGAGAGGAGGCTCCTGGTGTAGTCGTGTTGCGGCTGGGTGAAAACGGTGTCCACCGGGCCGGCTTCGACGGCTTCGCCCTGGCGCAAGACTATGATTTTGTTGACAGTATTGGCGACGACGGGGAGATCGTGGCTGATAAAAAGCAGGGCCATGTTGCGCTCGCGGACGAGGCGATCGAGCAGGGCGAGGATTTCGGCCTGGGTGGTGACATCCAGCGCGGTGGTCGGTTCGTCGGCGATGAGAAGGTTTGAACGACAGGCCAGAGCCATGGCGATGGCGACGCGCTGGCGCTGTCCACCGGAGAGCTCATGGGGGTAGGAACGCGCTATGCGTTCGGGTTCACCAAGTGCCACTTCGGTTAGCAGACTGTTAACGTTGACGGAGAGTGCCTGTGAATCGAGCGGCTGGCCATCGCGGCGGGCGCGACGCGCCAATGGTTCTGCAATCTGCTTGCCGACACGCATGAGAGGGTCGAGCGCGGTGAGCGGTTCCTGGAAGACGATGGCGGCGGCGGTGCCGCGCAGGCGATCGAGCTGGCGGTCGGGCGTGCCGATGACTTGCTTGCCGGCGAGCTCGACCGAGCCGGTGGCGACAAGACCGCTTGGCAGGAGGCCGGTGATGGCGAGCGAGCTCAGGGATTTGCCCGAGCCGGATTCGCCGATGAGGCCGAGCCGTTCGCCCTTCTCCAGCGTGAAGGAAAGATCGGACACCAGCGTCTTGCTGCCGGCGTGGACGGAGAGGTTTTTGACCTTGAGCAGGCTCATCGGGCGCGCCTCGTCGGATCGATGGTTTCGCGTAGGCCGTCGGCGAGGAGATTGACGCCGATGGCGAGCGAGACGAGGGCAAGGCCGGGCACGATGGCGCCGAGCGGGGCGGTGTAGACCGTGCCCTGGGCTTCCTGCAGCATCCGGCCCCATGAGGCATTGGGCGGCGGGGCGCCGAGGCCGAGATAGGAGAGCGAGGCCTCGGCAATGACAGCGAGGCCGAACTGCAGGGCAAAATTGACCGAGAGGGTCGGCCAGATATTGGGCAGAATGTGGATGGCGACGATCTTTGGCCAGGAACTGCCCGAGGTGCGCGCGGCGGTGATGTAGTCCATCACCAACACCCGCTTGGCGAGAATGCGGGTGAGGCGGGCGACAATGGCCGAAAGGGCGATGCCGAGCGCGAGGATAGCCGACCAGAGGCTGGCTGTGTCGCTGGCGGCGACCACCAGCATGGCAATCAACAGGGTGGGGAAGGCGATGAGGATGTCGAGCGCGGCGGCCAGGGCGTCGTCGAGCCATTTGGTGGCAAAGGCTGCGAGAATGCCCAGGGTGACGCCGATGATGGCGCCGATGGCAACGGCGCCAAGCCCGACGATGAGGGCAATGCGGCTGCCGATCATCAACTGGGTGAAGAGATCGCGGCCGAGACGGTCAGTGCCGATCCAATGCAGCCAGCTTGGACCTTCAAGGCGCATGCCGACCATGCCGGTCGGCTCATAGGGAAGCCAGACGAGCGAAAGAAGGCCGGTGAAGACGTGGACGCCGACCAGGATGAGCCCGGCCCAGAGGGTGAGCGAGAACCGGCGCGGTGCTTTGGCGGTAACAGCGATGGTCATGATGCGGCCCTCGTGCGGCCGCGCAGGCGCGGATCGACCAGGCGCTGGGCAATATCGGCGGCAAAGCCGATGAGGAGGACCAGCAGTGTGGAGACAAAGAGCACGCCCTGCACATTGGGATAATCGCGCTGCTGAATGGCGAGCAGCAGCATGGAGCCAAGGCCGGGCAGCGAGAAGACGCGCTCGATGACGACGGCGCCGAGGAAGGTGCTGGCGAGCTCGATGCCGAGGATGGAAATGACCGGGACGGCGCCATTGCGCAGCCCATGACGCATCAGGGCTTCGGGGAAGCTGGCGCCGAGGGCGCGGGCGGTGCGCAGATAATCGCTGCCGAGGACATCAAGCGTGGCGGCGCGGACATAGCGCAGGAGCGAGGCGCCCATGACGAGGCCGATGGTGAGGGACGGCAGGATCATGCCGGTCGCCGCCTCGCCAAAATTGTACCAGCCGCGCAGCGGAAAGCCGCCCGAGGGCAGCCAGCGCAGATTGATGGCAAAGAGGGTGACGAGGAGAATGCCGACCCAGAAGACGGGGATGGCGATGCCGAGCTGGGAGACGATGGAGATGGCGTTGCCATACCATTTGTCGGACCGCACGGCGGCAAGAATGCCGAGCGGAATGGCAAGGATCAGCGCCAGCACAAAGCCGAAAAAGGTCAGCGGCAGAGTGACCGACATACGGTTGCCGATCTCTTCGAGCACCGAGGCGCGGCTGACAAAGGAGGTGCCGAGATCAAGCCGGGCAAGATTGCCGAGAAAATTGACGAACTGGATATAGAGCGGCTGATCGGAGCCGACCTGGGCGCGGGCGGCGGCAATCTGCTGCTCGGTGGCACCAACGCCGAGGAGGGCATTGGCGGGGTCGCCGGGCAGCAGGCGCAGCAGCACAAAGAGCACCACGGCCGCGAGAAACAGCGAGGCGATCAGGATCAGCGTGCGTCGGATGAGGTAGGCGAGAATGGCGTCGTTTCCTTGCGCGATTGATGGCGCAGAATAGCGGGGGGCGGAGCGCAAAGCCACCGGGGTCGGGCGGTGGAGCACAGGGTTTGTTGGTGGTTTGGGGGGCGCGAGATTAGCGCAAGTGGCTCACCCCACCCTCAATCCCTCCCCATCAAGGGGAGGGATTGAGGGTGGGGGTGCTCTGTCCCCACTATGGTCTGGCTAAGAAGAGAACCCCCACCTAGCCTCCCCCTGAGGAGGGGGAGGGATCGGCCGGTGGCTTACAGGCTTCTCAGCTTACTCGATGGGTTCCTCCCCCTGGAGAGGGGGAGGTTAGGGGGGTAGCCCAGACTACTCAGCCTTCTGAATGTCGTAGGCGAAGAACTGGGAGTTGAGGCCGTTGACCGGGTAGCCGGTGACGTTGGCGGCCGAGACGACGATCTGGGGGTAGAGGTAGAGCCAGTTGCTGGCAGCGTCCTCGGCGATGATCTTGTTGGCCTCGGTGAGCTTTTCGACCTGTTCGGCTTCCGAATTGGCGGCTTCGCTGTCGGCGATCAGCTGGACGACTTCGGGGTTGTTGTAGCCCCAGTAGAAGTCCGGATTGCCGTAGAAGACGATGTCGCGGTGGTTGACGTGCTCCTGCAGCGTCGCCTCGAAATTCTTCTCCTGGTAGATCTTGGTGTACCACTCGTTGGCGGTGATGATGTTGATGTTCACCTTGACGCCGATCTTGGCGTATTCGGCCTGGAGGAACTGCGCCACGAGCGGGTGCGGATCGTAGTCGGGCGTGTCGAGGGTGAACTCGAAACCATCGGGATAGCCGGCTTCGGCGAGCAGCGCCTTGGCGCTTTCAACGTCATAGGCATCGACGCCGGTGAGGTCGACATACCAGGGGTCGGTCGGCGGCACGAAGGAGCCGATCAGCGTGCCATAGTCACCCCAGATGGAGTTGAGAAGGCGTGCCTTGTCGGTGGCGCGGGCGAGAGCCTTGCGAACCTTGACGTTGTCGAAGGGGGCGACGCGGTCGTTATAGGCCAGCAGTTCCTTGGTGGTGGAAGCGCCTTCGGTGACAGTGAAGGACGAGTTGCCGGCGAACTGGGCCAGCGAGTCCGGGCTTTGGACCGAGGTGATGATGTCGACGGCGTTGGTCAGAAGCGCGTTGTTGAGGGCGGTCGCGTCAGTGAAATAGGTGTAGATCACTTCGGCATTGGTCGGGGCTTCACCCCAGTAATTGGCATTGCGCTCGAGGGCCAGGGCCGAGCCGCGACGCCATTCGCCCAGCATATAGGGGCCGGTGCCGTCTGCCGAAGCGGTGATGTCGGTGGCCGCGTCGTTGACGATCCAGACATAGGAGAGATTGTAGGGCAGCGACACCGAACGGGCCGAGAGCGTGATGACCACGGTCTGGTCGTCGGGCGTCTCGATCGAGGTGATGGTCGAGAGGCTGCGCTTGCGCGAGCTCTTGGATTCCTCGGCGGTGACGCGCTCGATCGACCGCTTGACGTCGACCGCGGTCAGCGGGTCGCCGGAGTGGAAGCTTACGCCGGATTTGAGGGTGAAGGTGTAGGTGAGGCCATCTTCGCTGACCTCATAGCCTTCCACCAGACGGGGCTCGACATTGCCTTCGTCGGCGAGCTGGAACAGGGCCTCATAGACATTGCCATTGAAGGCTTCGTTGATGCCCTGGCCGGCGCCAGCGGTGTTGTCGAGGTTCTGCGGCTCGTAGAGCGAGCCGATGCGGATGGTAGCATCGGGGTTGAAATCCTGCGCGAGGGTCGCGGCGGGCAGGGAAACGCCGGCCAGCAGAGCTGCTGCAAGGAGAAGGGTCTTGGTGGTCATGTGACGCTCCAGATGTTCGATTGCGGCGATTTTAGAAGCAGGCGGAATAAATCACTACTGGCTGGATCGACATTGTTGTGCCCGATACAGGGTGCCGATGGCATTTCGTCCTCAGGCTGTGCCCGGTGGTGGAAAGCCATTCTATTGTCATCGCCACATTCGGGCGGATTTAGGATGAGGATGGCGGCGGGGCACGGTGGCCGCCGGAAGGTGGCTGCGGGTGCCGTCGACGCATTCATTCTGCGCGGGGCTTTTCCCGTGGCAGAATTTTCCGCTGCGCCGGGTGCAATTGTTGGCGGGACGTCTTGTTAATCTCGACTTGGACGATAGGGTCTAGGCACTTCCGGCGGGAGAGCTCCGTCGGCCGAAACACCAATGCAATCGAGTGGCCGCATGGATGTCAGCGTACAAAATGTTCGCAAGGAATTTGACCGGTTTCCGGCGCTGCACGATGTGTCGCTGGATATCCAGTCCGGAGAACTGATTGCGCTGCTTGGTCCGTCCGGCTCGGGCAAGACCACGTTGCTGCGGCTGATTGCGGGGCTCGAAGCGCCGACGGCGGGCAAGATTTTCTTTGGTCAGGAAGACGCTTCGGACAAGAGCGTGCAGGAGCGCAATATCGGCTTCGTGTTCCAGCACTATGCGCTGTTCCGGCACATGACGATTCTGGAAAATGTGTCCTTCGGGCTGAAGGTGCGGCCCAAGGCGCTACGGCCGGCTGCGGGTGAAATAAGGCGCCGGGCGCTGGAATTGCTCGACCTGGTGCAGCTGTCGGGGCTGGAGAAGCGCTACCCCAACCAGCTTTCGGGCGGGCAGCGGCAGCGCGTGGCGCTGGCACGGGCGCTGGCCATCGAGCCGCGCGTCTTGCTGCTCGACGAGCCCTTCGGGGCGCTCGACGCGCAGGTGCGGCGGGATCTGCGCAAATGGCTTCGGGAGATCCATGACCGCACCGGGCATACGACGGTGTTCGTGACGCATGACCAGGAAGAGGCGCTGGAATTGTCGGACCGGCTCTGCGTGATGAGCCAGGGGCGGATCGAGCAGGTGGGCACGCCGGACGATGTCTATGACAATCCGCAATCGCCGTTCGTGTTCGGATTCATTGGGGAATCGAGCGCGCTGCCGGTGCGGGTGAGTAATGGCGAATTCTGGCTCGATGACCGGCCGATCGGGGTTGCGGCAACGGGCCAGGAGGATGGGCCAGCCCAGCTCTATTTCCGGCCGCATGATGTGGAACTGATCGAGGGCGGGCCGGGGCTTGCGGGCGTGGTGGCGACGAGCCGCCGCGTCGGTGGCACGCGCCGGGTGGAGCTTGACGTGGGTGGCGGCAAGCACCGCGTCGAGATCGACCTGCCGTTCGATCACCCGGCCGGCGAGCGCAGCCAGATCGCGTTCAGGCCGCGGCGCTGGCGGGTCTTTCCGGCGGCCTGACTTCTCGTTCGTGACCTGGGCGAGGGGTGGCCTCCCGGGAGGAATAGGCGTACAATAAATGTTCTATCTGCTTCGGTAGGAGAACATGCATTCCACAATTCAGCTGATTGACCTGCTTGGTGCCGCAGCGCTTCTGCTCTGGGGCCTGCGGCTGATCAAAACCGGGGTGATGCGGGCCTTCGGGGCTTCGCTGCGCCATTGGATTGCCAAGGGCACGGGCAATCGCGTGTGGGCGGCGCTGAGCGGGTTCATGGCGACCCTGGCGCTGCAATCGAGCACGGCGACGGCTGTCATCACTGCGTCCTTTGCCGCCAATGGCTCGATCCAGCCGCGCATGGCGCAGGCGGTGATGCTGGGCGCCAATGTGGGCACGGCCATCGCGGCGGTAATCCTCTCGCTCGATGTGCACTGGTTTTCCTCGGTGATGATGCTGGCCGGGGTGACGCTGTTCTCCCTGAGCCCGGATGCGCGCGGCAAGGGGCTGGGGCGGGCCTTTCTGGGGCTCGGGCTGATGCTGCTGGCGCTGCAGCTGGTGGGCAATATCACCGGGCCGCTGCGCGAGTCCGAGGTGATGATCGCTGTGCTGACCGGGCTCGGCGAGGCGCCGGTATTTGCGCTGATCCTGGCGGCGGGGCTGGCGTTCCTTGCGACTTCGAGCCTGGCGGTGGTGCTGTTCGTCGCCATGCTGGGGCAGGCGGGCATTTTGCCGGCGGCGCTCGGAATTGTGCTGGTGGCGGGGGCAAATCTGGGCGGGGCGATCCCGCCGTTTCTGGCGGTGCTGCGGGAGGGATATGAAGGGCGGCGCCTTACGCTGGCGAACCTTGCTGTGCGGGCGATCGGTGCCTTGGCGTTGACGGCGCTGTCGGTGCCGCTGGCGCGCTTGCTCTCGGGAATTTTTACCGATGTCGGCACGCTGGCGATTGCTACCCATGTAGGGTTCAGCGTCGTGCTGCTCATTGTGTTCCTGCCGTTGATCGGGCCGGTGGGCAAGCTTGCGGCATTGGCCATTCCGGCGCCAGAGCAGCCCGAGCGCGGGGTGCGCTATCTCGATGAATCGGCGCTCGATACGCCCACGATTGCCCTGGCGGCGGCGGCGCGCGAGGCGCTGCGGGTCAGCGATATCGTGCTCAATATGCTGAACGCCAGCCTTGCCAATCTGCGCAAGCCAGCGCCGGCGGCGCGGCGGACCATTGCCGGGCTCGACGACGACGTCGACCGCCTTCAGCACGCGATCAAACTCTATCTCAGCCGGCTCGACAATGGCGATCTCGACGCAGAAGAGTCCGAGCGGGCCACCGAGATCATCAGCTACGCCATCAATCTCGAGCATGTGGGCGACATGGTCGAGGGCGGGCTTAACGAGGGGATCGCCAAGCTGGCCAAGCGGCAGGTGAAATTCTCCGCCGAAGGTTTTGCCGAAATCGTTGCGCTTTACGAAAAGACCATCGCCAATATGCAGCTCAGCCAGACGGTGTTCATGACCAGGGACCCGGTGCTGGCCCGGCAATTGGTGGCAGCAAAGGTCGAGGTGCGGCGGCTGGAATCCCTGTCGGCCAAGGCGCATCTCCTGAGGGTACGTCAGCGTGTGCCGGCGGCGATGGAGACCAGCTCGGTGCATCTCGACATGCTGCGCGACCTCAAGCGTATCAACGCGCATCTGGCCTCGGTGGCCTATCCCATTCTCGAAACCAAGGGCGAGCTCGACGAGAGTCGGCTGCGCGATGCGCCGGACCTCGAGCCGCACCGGGTAGAAAAATAAGCGGAGATTTTTGTGATGGATTACCAGCCGGTACTGGCGGACATGGTTGCAGTCGCGCGCGAGGCCGGGGCGCTGACGCAGGGCTATTTCGAGAAGTTTCGGGACATCGAGATCGGCATCAAGGGACCGGCCGATTTCGTCTCCGATGCGGACAAGAACAGCGAGCTGCTCATTCGCAAATATCTCTTCGAGCGCTATCCCGGCTGGAGTTTTACCGGTGAGGAATTCGATCCGGTGGAGAAAGACAGCGAGCACCGCTGGCTGGTCGACCCGATCGATGGCACCACCAATTTCATCAATGGGATGGAGTACACGATCTCGATCGCGCTGCGGCGCGGCAATGAGACGGTGTGCGGGGCGCTGTTCAATCCGGTGAACGGGGAAATGTTCACGGCCATCAAGGGGCAGGGCGCGTTCTGCAATGGCGAAAAACTCTCGGTGAGCAAACGCACAGATGTGGGGCTCTTCAATATCGGCACGGGACTGGCGACGCCGGGGCTGTTCACTCATGAAGGGTTTTACGCGCGGCTCGATGCGCTGCGGGCGAAGGTGGGGGCGGTGCGGATTGTGGGGAGCTCGGCCAATAGCTGCGCCTTCGTGGCGCTGGGCCGGCTGACCGGGTATTTTGAAGAAAGCGGCATCGTCGACTGGGCGGTGGGCGTCTTGCTGGTCGAGGAGGCAGGCGGCGTGGTGAGTGATTGGTGGGGGCGCGGGCCGGAATTTTATGAGCGCACGGGGTGCGTGATCGCGGCCAATCCGGCGACGCACGCGTTTCTCATCGAGATGCTGAAGGATGCGCCGCGGAAGGATCCGAGGTAGTTTTTGTGGGGCAGAAGAGCCCCTCACCCTAACCGGCCATTGGAGCATAGCTCTCATGGCTTTCTCGGCCAGCTGATGGGCTTGCACCCCTCACCCTAACCCTCTCCCCAAAGGGGCTAGGGGATCAGATCGAGTGTGTCTCGGGCTCCACTCGAAAGACCAAGTCTGTCTGTGCCACACCCCCAACCTCTCGGCTCCTTCGTCCCCTCTCCCATCTGGGGAGAGGGTTAGGGTGAGGGGTCTTCTTCTGTCCTACCTACTCCCCATCATCTCAAGAACGCCCTCGGGGTCGTCGGTGGTGATTTGATCGACGCGGAGGTCCAGAAGCCTGTCGATGGCGGGTTTTGTGGTGTCGTCGGCGGTTTTGATGGTCCAGGCGTCGACGCGGCGGTGGTCGGCGTGGAGGGCGGCGATGATGTCGAAACCGGCGCGGTCGGCTTCGAGGATCAGACCGTAGTGCAGGTAGATCATTTCGGCGTCCGCGGCGGCGGTGAGCGCGTCGGCGGTGAAGGTCGCGAAATCGCCAGTGGCCTGCAGGCGGGCGAGGGAGGCGCCGTAGCAGGGGTCGTAGCCGGTGCGGAGGCCGGGGGTGTTTGCGGCGAGCAGGGCGATGGCGTCTGCATCGCCGCCCGAGAGGATGAGGGATTTGGCGATCGGGGCCACGGCGCTGGCAAAATTGGCGACCGCGATGGGGTCGAGCGCGGAAAGATCTTCCTTGAAATCGAGCTGGAGCAGCGCCTCGGGATGAGGCTGGTGCTCGGCCAGAAGCGCAGAGAGATCTTCCAGCAGCATGACGTGGTCGGGGATGGGCGTGCCGTCTTCAGCGCGGAGGTGCAGGGTGCGCAGCTTGGAGGCGTGGGTATCGACGACCCGTCCGCTGCCGGTGGTTTCGCGTTCGAGCGTCTTGTCGTGGAGCACGGCAAAACCGCGGTCGGCATGAATGACGAGGTCGATCTCGACACTGGCGCCGAGCTGCATGGCTTCCAGAATGCGGGCGCCGGTGAAGACTGGATCGGAGGCGCGGCGACGGCCGCGATGCCATTTGAGCCAAGTGCGGTGGGCGTTGCGGGTGAGGTAGAGCGGGGCGGACATGGGCGGCTCGGGGTGGAATGAATTGGTTCTATCGCGCGCTTTGCCCTTAGGGGAGAGGGGGCGTAGAGGAGAGAAAATACCCCCGCCCGAGCTGCGCTAAGGCCCTTTGGGCCTAAGCTGCGCTTGCCCTCCCCTCAAGGGGGGGGTGAAGGGGCGGTGGAGAGAGTCTTCACCAAGGCTGAACTCCTCGTCTCAACCGACATTCGCTTGGCGAGCTCGGCGTGCCCATTGGGGTCGACTGAAGACCCCCACCCTCATTCCCTCCCCACAAGGGGGAGGGAGGCGCAGGAGCCGCTGGCTTGGTAGGCTAGCGCCGCGGCTCATCCCTGCGCTAGCGCAGGAGATTTGCTGTCCTGGGCGCTCCGAAAGATCTGTTGGTCGTGGCGGTAGACGGCGACGGCGCGGGGGGTGAGAGTGACGCCTTGGCCGGTGGCGAAGAGGTCGGGGTGGGAGACCATGGCCTTGAGGCGGGTGCCGTCGGGCAGGGCGAGGTCGACAAGGCCGTGGGTGCCGAAATCGGTCACGCGGTGGATTTTGGCCTGGCCCGGTTCGGCGGCGACGAGGTCGAGCGCTTCGGGGCGGATTGCGAGCGTGGCCGGTCCGTCGGGCAGGGCGAGGGGCGTGGTAAAACTGTCGCGGGTGAGCATGCCATTGGCGACCACGCCTTCGATGAGGTTCATGGTGCCGATGAAACCTGCGACGAACGGGGTCTGCGGATCGCGATAGACGACGTCCGGGCGGTCGATCTGTTCGGTGCGGCCATCGCGCATGACCACGATGCGGTCGGCCATGGAGAGAGCCTCATCCTGGCCGTGGGTGACAAAGAGCGTGGTAATTTTCAGGCGCTGCTGGATGTCGCGGACTTCCTCGCGAAGACGCTCACGCAGGTGCTGGTCAAGGCTGGCAAAGGGCTCGTCGAGCAGTAGGATTTTGGGCTCGAGCACGAGCGAGCGGGCGAGGGCGACGCGCTGCTGCTGGCCACCGGACAGCTGAGTGACGCGGCGGCTGCCGTAGCCCGCAAGACCCACGAGTTCGAGGACCGCTTCCACCCTTTGCTTGATTTCGGCGGCGGGGAGACGGCGGAGTTTCAAGCCAAAGGCGAGGTTCTTGAATACATCCATATGGGTCCAGAGCGCGTGGCTCTGGAACACCATGCCGGTGGGGCGCTTTTCCGGCGGCAGGTGGGTGATGTCCTCGCCATCGATGGTGATTTCGCCCGAAGAGGGGCGCTCAAAGCCGCCGACCATGCGCAGCAGGGTGGATTTGCCCGAGCCGGATGGGCCGAGCAGGCAGACAAGCTCGCCATCGGCTACGTCGAGGGAGAAGGTGTCGACCGCCCGGACGGCGCCGTTGGCGAAGATTTTGGTGACGTCTTTGATCTTCAGTACGGACATATTTCTTCAGTTCCTGGGGCCGGTTCCCACCTCTCCCCTTGGGGGAGAGGTCGGCGCCTCGCGCCGGGTGAGGGGGGCTTTAATGGGAGCACCGCGCACGATGGGGTCGGCGGGTAGGGACGAGGCCCCCTCACCCGAATTGCTGCGCAATCCGACCTCTCCCCCAAAGGGAGAGGTGGGGAGCAAGCCCTGGCGCCGGAGGGCCATCATGCCCCGAACCCCTTGGCAAACGAGCCGGAGTTGACGACGCGGCGGGCGAAGAGGAGGGCGATGAAGCTGGGGATCCAGAGGAGGACGGAGAGCACCGCGCCATATTGAATAACGGGCTGATTGTTGATGAAGGAAATCATCAGCACCGGCAGGGTGCGGATCTGCGGGGCCCCGATGAGCCAGGCGCCTTCGGTTTCGTAAAAGGTGCCGACGAAGCTGAGCAGGAGGGCCGCGGCAATGGTCGGGCCGGCCTGCGGCAGGGTGATCGACCAGAAGACGCGGAACGGGGAGGCGCCGACATCGCGGGCGGCTTCCTCCATGCGGCGATCGACGCCCTGGAAGGCGGCGACGGGGATCCAGATCATGAACAGCAGCGTGCCGACGAGCTGGATGAGGACCACGCCCCAAAACGTGCCGATGAGATTGAGCTGGAGGAATATGCCGGCGATGGCGACCAGGAGGCCGAATTTGGGGAAAGCGTGCCCGGCAAGGAACGAGAAGAACAGGATATCGCGGCCGGGGAAATCGAGCCGAGCGAAGGCATAGGCGGCGGGCAGGCAGATCAGCGCCGAGAGGGCCGTCACCACCGTGGCCAGCGATAGGCTCATGGTGATGGAGCTCCACACGTCGGCGCGGGCGAGGGTCTGGCTCCAGAAGCGGAGGCCGAATTCCTGCGGGATGACGGACGGATAGCGCCAGACATTGGTGAAGGCCCAGGTGCCGACGACGACCAGCGGGACAATGATGACGATGGTGAGGGTGACGGCAAAGAAAATGCCCACCCAGTCGATTTGACGTCTTGCGAGGGTTGCGGCCATGTCAGGGCGTCCTGTTCTTGGCGACGGAGCGCACATAGAAGAGGCCAAAGATGATGCAGAAGCCGAAGGTGACCACGGCCTGGGTGATGGCATTGGTCGGATCGTAGAGATCGCGGAAGGTGCGCTGCATGAAGGGGCCCATCATTTCGGGCGCGGCCGGGCCGAGGATGTAGGGCAGGGTGAAGGCCGAGAAAATGCCGAGCACGGCAAATGAGACGGCCACCAGCATGGAATTGGAAATGCGCGGCAGGATGATGTGCCAGAAGAGCGCCAGGCGCCCGGCGCCGACATCGCGCGCTGCCTCGATCGCCTGATTGGACACATTGCCCAAGCCCGAGAGCAGGATCAGCACGGTGAGCGGGATATTGTCCCAGACGAGGCCGATCACCGGACCCCAGGGGGTGAGGTAGGGCGATTTGATCTTGGGCAGGCCGACGGAATTAAGGAGAAGATCGGTGGTGCCGTTTGGTCCCAGCACGCGAATGAACGCGAAGGCCAGGATGATCGAGGGCACGAACATGGGGAAGATGGCGAGGCCCTGGACATAGGCGGCCAGCTTGCTGTCGGAGAAGCGCAGATAAAGCGCGATGGGTACGCAGATGACCAGCAGCAGGACAGCGCAGACGCCGGTGGTCCAGAGCGTTATCGACAGATTGGAGAGGCTGTAGCTGTCGGAAAAGAAGAACTGGTAGGTGCCGGTGGAGAAGGTGCGACCGCCCTCGGGCGTTGGCAGCCACAGCGTCTGGATGACGGCGGAAACGATCGGCCAGATCACCAGCCAAACGACGAGAATTACCGGAGCCGCCACGAGCAGGAGGCCGAACGGCCTCCCGCGTTGGATGTGCTCAACTCCGGGGGAGCTGAGGGCGGAGTTGGTCACGCGTCCGGATCCACATTGGGGGCCACGGTGCGGTACCAGCCATCATTGATGAGGCGTTCCCAATTGCCGCTCGGGAAGACCGGGATGGAATTGGGGATGACATCGGCAAAGCGCTCGCGCAGGGCAGGGTCGACATGGTCCCAGGAGACGCCCGGGAAGCCGCCCAGCTCGGTGAGCACGGCCGACTGGATTTCCTCGGAGAGGACGAAATCGGCCAGCTTGAGCGAGAGGTCCTTGTTGCTGCCATTGGAGAGGATGGTGATGCGCGAGAAGCCGCCGGGCAGGCCCAGATCCTGGAGCTGAACGAGGCCGGTGGTTTCGGGCAGCACCCCCTGCTCGATGGCTGACAGGGCCTGATCGGACCAGGCGGGGATCATGGTGACGGCGGATTGGCCGAGCAGCTGCAGCGACTGGGTATTGCCCGAAGTATAGGCGCCGCCGTCGAAGAGGGAGGGGCCGATATCGTTGAGGATGTCCCATGCGCCGGGGAGCATGGCATCGCCATTTTCCGGGGTGGCGTTGTCGACGGTGAACTTGGACACATCCTGGCCATTGGCCTCGAGCACGGCGCGTCGCACGAAATTGAGGCCCGAGCCGCCCTTGTTGGGACGGTTATAGATGAACTGGCCCGGATTGGCCTTGATCCAGGCCATGAGATCGGCCCAGGTTTTGGGCACATTGGCCGGATCGAGCTTGGTGGTGTCGTAGGCGAGCAGGACCTGGGACCCGCGATAGGGCAGGTTTTGCGGAATGTCCCGGGCCAGCGGATTGATCTTGGAATAGTTGGAGAGCCCGGCTTCCTCGAAATTGACCCAAAGGCCCTGGTCGATGGCGCCGACCGGCTGACGGGCATCAAAACCCTCGAAGAAGTCGGCCTGCGGATCGGCATTGGAGCCCATGGCGGCGAGGCCGCGCTCGGCAATGGCCTGAAGACCGGCGTTGTCGCCGCCATCCACCAGATTGATGGTGACGCCGGGATTGGCGGCCTCGAATTTGGGCGCCACCACATTGGTCCAGAAATCGAGAATGTTCTGGTCCGAGCTGGTGTACCAGTCGATACGGCCCGCTTCAGCGAAGGCGGAGCGGGGCAACAGAGCAACGCCGGCGGCGGCACCGGCGGCGAGCATGAAATCACGCCGTTTCATCAAACTTCTCCCTTTTCGAACGGACATTCCAGTTTGTGTCACAATGCACTCTGGATTTCATCGCGCTGACGTCGACTTTTCCTTTGGCAAGAGGTTAAGCCTCGCTTGAATTTGAAAGCAAGCGGAAAGCGCCATTTGCGCCGGGAAAGCAAGTCGCGGTCAGAACTAAGCGCTTTGAGATGACGTGTTGATGACGCCAAGATGACGTCTCAATGAAGCTGTGCTGTATGCCTAATATATTGAAGGCTATGGGTAATTAGTAATAATGTGAGAGTGGAGGGCGAGCTTGGGGTAGCCGGTGCTGGTGCGAGAGGCAGCAAGGGTTTGCTGCCGAGGTGAGTGACGGCGAATGCACGAGCGATGCCTCTATAACAAGTATAGGTTTGTGCGCCGGCCGGTGCCGTGCTGCCGGAAATGGTGTGGAACGAAGCTTTTCTAGTTCTGATCAAAAAGACCGTTCATTCCATTTATGAAATGGAATTGCGCTCCTCGAGATAGATCGGATTGCTCAGCGCGCGGCGGATGGGCTGGGTGTCGAGGTCAACGTTCTGCAACTGCCAAGGCAAGGCGCGGCCATCGAGTGCGGCCCTGAACTGGGCGACGAGATTTCCTCGGCTGGCCTTGGCGATGATTTCGGCGCGAAGAAATTTCTGGGGCGCGATGGGGAAGGTGGCCTGCCAGTCCTCGGAGGCGATGAGGATATCAGCGATGGGGCCGGTGGCGTCGATGAGGCTGAGCCGGTCGCCGGCTGCGCCCCGGATGATGGCGGTGACCTCTGTGAGGCCTTTGACCGTGCCCCCCATGGGGGTGTCGCCGGCGCGGAGCTCCAGATGGGGGCCGGTGGGGCTTTCTGTAACGTAGCCATGGCCCGATTTCATCGCGGCCAGAATGGCGTCTTCGCTAAGCTCGGGGAGCCAGAAGACGGTCGTTGGGCGGGCAAGGACAAGCGGGCCCTCTGGCATGAGCCGGTCGGGCTGATGGTAGTCGGAGCCGCCGATGGCCGAGAGTTTTAGTCCTGACGCCAGGCGCCGCTGATAGCGATCAAGGGAAACCCAGTTCCAGGCGAGCCAGGTGGATTGCCATACTTCCTGGCAATCGGCGGCGGGAAAATCATAGTCCCACGGAATAGTCGGCTTGTCGTGGTTGATGGAGAGAAGGCCACCCTTCTTATGCACCAGATCAGCGAGGACATGGGCGTCGGAGGGTTTGGTCATGCGGAAGTCGATCCACGCGTCGACGCCAAAGACATTGGCATGGCCGACGGCGGTGGTGACTTCCATTGCCCGCACGAAGACGAGGTCCGGGCTAGAGTGCGGATGGAAATAGCGGCGCTGGGTGATGGTGTTGTGATCGGCGATGGCGAGGAAATCGAGCCCGGCCTGTTTGGCGGCGGCGTGCAGGAGTTCGGGTGCGCCGCGGGCGTCGGAGTGGAACGTGTGGCAGTGGAGGTCGCCTTTGTACCAGCCGGGTTTGGATCGCACGGGGAGGGTGCGGGCGGGCTGGGGTACTAGTGCGCGCGGGGCGGCGTCGAGGGTGATCGTGACTGTTGCCTCGGTGCCGGCCTCGGGGATCTTGTAGAGGCCGAGAATGACATTCCAGATGCCGGGCTGGATCTCGCCATGGATATAGCCGGGGGTGGCGTCGTCAGTGGCAATGAAGAATCTCTCGCGCGCGCCGCCGCTCCAGCCGCGAAACCCTTCGGCGGTGGGGTAGCCTGTGTCGCGGGGATCGAAGGCGCCGAGATCGATGATGCAGTCCTCGGCCTTGGAATAGGCGAGGGTAACGTCGATCCGTGTGGTGCCGACCGGGACATCGAAGGGGATGTAGAAATAGGGGTTTTGCGACTGGTCGGCGCGGGTCAGGGGCGTGGTGATGGTGATCATTTTTGGGTGCCTTGATGGGGCGAAATTACGGACTTCGGGGGTAGGAAAGGGCCCCTCTCCCTAGCCCTCCCCTCGAGGGGGAGGGTGGCATCGCGTTTGAGGCACCGTTTCGCCAAGTGAACCGGCTTCACCCTCCCCCTTGAGGGGAGGGAGGCGATGGGGCGGTGGGAATGGTGTAGAGGTGGTCATCTCAACGCTTCGCTTTTGCCTTCTTCCTTCTCCCCTCGAGGGAGAAGGTGCCCCGCAGGGGCGGATGAGGGGGCTTCTCGACAGGGGGAGGGGGGGGAGAGAACCCCTCACCCTGGATTCTGCTGAACGCAGAAATCCTGTCCCTCTCCCTCAAGGGGAGAGGGGAAGAGCGGATGCTATTCGCCCGCGCCGGGGATGCGGTTGCCGTGGTGGTCGAAGAGGTGGATGTGCTCGGCGCTGAAGGAGAGGGTGACGATGTCGGCGATGTCGAGGTGGTCGTCGGTGAAGATGCGGGCGGTGAGGCGGATGCTGTCGCCGCGATCGATGGTGACGAGGCTTTCGGGGCCCATGTTCTCATTGGCGAAAAGCGGCGCGGTGATGGTGTTGGGGGCGCCGGGGGCGGCAATGCCCAGATGCTCGGGGCGGATGCCGAGGGTGAGGTTTTCGCTTGTGGCGAGCGCCTTGCCGATGGAATCGGTCATGGGCAGGGGAGCGATGGTGAGGCCATCGGCCTTGAGCTGGAGTTTTCCATCGCCTTGGGTGCCGGTGACGGTGACAAGATTCATCGGCGGGTTGCCGACGAAATTGGCGACGAAAGTGGTGGCCGGGCGGCGATAGATTTCGATGGGCGAGGCGAACTGGACGATCTTGCCCTGGTCCATGACGGCGATGCGGGTGGCGAGCGCCATGGCCTCGGCCTGATCGTGGGTGACGTAGACGGCCGTCATGCCCATGTCGCGCTGGAGATGATTGAGAAAGCCGCGGGCCTCGAGGCGCAGTTTTGCATCCAGATTGGAGAGCGGCTCGTCAAAGAGATAGACTTTTGCCGGGTAAACCAGCGCGCGGGCGAGTGAGGTGCGCTGCTGCTGGCCGCCGGAAATCTGGCTGGGGAGCCGGTCCATCAGATGGCCGATCTTGAGCACGTCGGCGACTTCCTTGGCGCGGCCGTGGCGCTTTTCGACGCTCTCGCCGCGCACCTTGAGCGGATAGGCGATGTTATCGGCCAGATTCATGTGCGGGTAGAGCGCGTAATCCTGAAAGACCATGGCGATGTTGCGGTCCTTGGGGTGGAGGTGGGTGACCTCCTCGCCGCCGATAAAGATCTGGCCGGATGTGGGTGTTTCAAGGCCCGCCATCATGCGCAGGGAGGTGGTCTTGCCGCAGCCTGAGGGGCCGAGCAGGCACACGAACTCACCATCGCCGATGGAGAAGCTGACGTCGGTGACGGCCTTGAACTCGCCAAAGCTCTTGGAAACGTTCCTGAATTCAACAGATGCCATGAGGGATCAAGCCTTGATGCCGCCGAAGAACCGGAAGCCGAACTTCCAGCTGACGAAGAGATAGAGAGCGATGACGGGCAGCGAATAGATCAGCGAATAGGCTGCCAGCAGCGTGACGACCGGGGTGCCGGCCTCTGAATAGAAGGAGTAGATGGCAACCGCCGCCGGCATGTTTTTGTCACTGCGGAGGAGAATGAAGGGGATGAGGAAGCTGCCCCAGATATTGACGAAGCTCCACACCACCACGACGACAATGCCGGGACGAATGACCGGCAGGGCGACATCGAAAAAGGCCTGAACCGGTGAGGCGCCGGCGACCATGGCGCTTTCTTCGTAGGATTTCGGAATGCTGTCGATGAAGTCGCGGAGGATAAACATAGCGGTGGGGAGGAGCCCACCGGCAAAGGTGAGAATGACAGCGAGGTGCGTATCCATCAGCCCCGCGGCCGAGATAATGAGGAAGATCGGCACCATGGCGGCCGAGCCGGACACCACTGAGGAAAAGAGCAGCAGAATATAGGTGACCGCGCCCTTGCCGGGGATGGAGGAGCGGGAGAGCGCGTAGGCCGCAAGGGTTGCCGCAGCACCGACGAGAATGACGCCGCCGACAGCCTGGATGAAGGAGTTCCAGAGCGCCTGCACGGCAAAGGAATTGCCGAAGACGGTGACGAAATTACTGAGGGTCCAGGGGTCAGGCAGGGCGAGGCCGAGTTCGGCGCGGGCATTGAAAGGCGCGAACAGAAACCAGAGCAGCGGCAGGGCAAAGATGGCGCCGATCAGCGCTGCGAGGGCCGAAAAGGCTATGCGGCCAATGAAAGCGGGGAGCGTCAGCTTCATGGTTCAGGCCCTCTTCTTGCGGCCAAGACTGAGATAGACCAGCGCAAAGGCGAGGTTGATGAGCATCATGATAACGCCCACGGCCGCGCCCTTGCCGAACTGGAAATCCTGGAAGGCGACGCGGTAATTGTAGATCGACACCAGCTCTGTCCGGTAGCTCGGCCCGCCATTAGTAAGGAGGAAGGGCGTAAACGTGTTGAAGGTCCACATGGTGATGAGGATGAGATCGGTGACGATATGGCCGCGGATGAGCGGCAGGCCGATGTCGCGGAATTTCTGCCAGGAGGATGCGCCGGCCACGTCCGCCGCCTGGAAATAGCTCGGCGGAATGGAGGAGAAGGCCGAGTTGAACAGCATCATGGAGAAGGCAGCGCCGCGCCAGGTGTTGAAGACGACGATGACCCAGAAGGGGGAGTCGAGGAGGAAATCGCCCGGCGGCAGGCCGACGCTTTCGAGCAGCATGTTGAGCGTGCCCTGGTCGCGATCGAGGAAGGCGAACCAGGCAAAGCCTATGACCACCTCCGGCAGGATCCAGGCGGCAATGACGAAGGTTTCGGTGATGCGCTTGACCCATGGCGGCACGGTCTGGATGAGCCAGGCCAGAAGCAGGCCGAGGAGGGCCTGCCCGATCAAGGCCGAGGCCAGGACGAACTGGGTGGTGAGGATCAACGAGAAGCCGAACTGGCCGCGCTGGAAGAAGGTCGCGGGGTCAAACAGCGCCAGATAATTGGCGAGGCCGACGAATTCGGGATTGAGCGCTGTGCGGCCGAGCAGCGTGCGGTTGGTGAAGGAAACGAAGATCACCCAGAAGAAGGGGACGATCACGAAGACCGAAACCAGAATGCCTGCGGGGGTGAGAAAGGCCGCGCCGGCCCGGGCCGAGAGCAGTGCGAAGTTTCTGGGTTTTCGCCTGGCGGGGGCAGTGTTGAGGTCGGTGGTCATGGATGGCTCTGTCCTCTTCCCCGCCTCCAGAAGGGAGGGGGACGGGTGGGCCCTGATTGACGTCAGGCCCGATGGTGCGAGCATGGGGACAAGGCGTACCCCCACCCTCAATCCCTCGCCGCAAGGGGAGGGAGGCGATGGCGCCGAGGCGTTTGATAAGAGCCTCCGGCGCGCCGCAACGCGCCGGAGGGTGCCAGGGAGGGCTAGAGCAGGCTGACGGTGTTTTCCTCGCCGACAATGGCGATGACAGCCGATTTGTACTGGGCCATGGCCTCTTCGGGCGAGAGCTCGCCGGAGACGACGGCTTCAGTCATGCGCTGGATTTCCGAGGAGACCGCATTGTAGTTCGGGTCATTCGGGCGCGCCGTGGTGAGCGGGAGCAGGGTCTGGCTGGTCTCGGTCAGGAAGGGATTGTTGGGAATGGCCACGTCGGTGCGCGCGGTGATACGCGGCTGGATGGCCTGGAAGGCTTCGAGCTGGGCCGGCTCGTTCATGAAGGAGAGGAAGGCCCAGGCTTCCTTGGGCGTATCGGTCGCCGGATTGATGACAAAGCCGGTGCCGCCGGAGATGGTGACGAAATCCTGGCCGCGGATGCCGGCGCCGGGTTCCTTGGCCGGCATTTTGGCCCAGCCCTGGACCTCATCGCGATTGGCCACGGCAAATTCGGAGCCTTCTGGGGTGACGGAGCGGTAGAAATAATCTCCCTCGACCAGAAGCGCCGTCACGCCGTCGCGGAAATTGGCGAAGGACCGGTTGCGGCCATCGGCGAGGAGCTGGGCGCGCTGGTCGCCGAGCTTTTCGTCGACATAGATGGTCTTGTAGAGGTTGAGCGTATCGAGAATGCCCTGGCTCGAGACGATGAACTTGCCGTTCTCGTCGGTAACGGCTTCGCCCGTGCCGAGCAGAACCATCCAATAGCCCTGCATGGTGGTGGCTTCGCCCATGGCGACGCCGGCATTGATCTGGAGCGGGAAGCTGTCGGGCTTGGCCTTCTTGATGGCGCGGGCGGCGTCGAGCAGTTCTTCCCAGGAGTTGGGCTGCCAGGTGTCGGCGTCGATGCCGGCTTCGGCCAGAATATCCTTGCGCGTATTGATCATGCGCACGTCGGTGCCGAGCGGAATGCCGTAATATTTATCCTGGTAGAGCATGAGGGCGCGCGAGCCTTCGGAAAGCGCTGCCCAGCCGGACCAGTCATTGACTTCGGGGCCGGCGACTTCATCGAGCGATTTCAGGAGCCCGCCTTCGACGAAGGAGGGGATGAGGAAGCCGTCGAATGCTGTGACATCGGGGCCGGCGCCGGTGGAGAAGTCGAGCGCCAGCTGCTGGGTGAGCTGGGCGTCTTCGCCGCCGAACTGGTTGAGCACCACGTTGACGTCGGGATTGGCGGCCTCGAAAGCGGGGATGACGCTTTCCTCGATCCACTGCGCGGTGCCGCTGTTGACGCCGCCGATGACACAGCGGCAGGTGACGTTGAGATCGACGGCAAATGCCGGCAGCGCCACAGCGGTGGCGCCGACAAGTCCAAGCGCGAGACTGCGCAGACGATTGGTCATCGCAAAAATCCTCCCAAATGGTGGCTCCGAATTCTCCGGTAGCCGGCTATTGGCCCGTCGGTGGAATAAATCTTCCGGGCGCAGGCCAAAGTAGAATGAACACGTTTTCACTAAGCGTCAATGCGGAGAATTCGCCTGGGGTGACGGCAGGGATTGCGTGCGGCGGTTGAATGGCAGGGTTTTGCGACGTGGTGGTGACATCGCGGTGAAATTCGAGGGCGGAGGTGTTGGCGCGCGTGCTTGACAGAGTGGGGGCGAAACGTCAGAGAAATGAACACGTTTTCAATATTGCCGCTGTTTTGGGGAGGCCTGGCTTGGGCGAAGCGATGGGGGAAGTGCGCGGGCGGGCGACAGCGGAAATGGTGGCCGAACGGGCCAATGTGTCCCGCGTTGCGGTGTCGCGCGCCTTCAACCCGCACGCCTCGCTCAAGGCCGAAAAACGCGAACTGATCCTCAAAATTGCGCAGGAGCTGAACTATACGCCGGACCGCGCAGCGCGGGCGCTTGTGAGCGGGCGCTCGCATCTCGTGGGCGTCATCGTGCCCGATGTGTGCAGCTATTGGGAGAGCCAGGAGATTGATGCGCTGACCACGGCGCTGCAGGCGGAAGGCTTTGCCACGCTACTGTTCAAGACGCGCACCGATTATTCGATGGACGAGCAGTTGCTCGCCTATATGCGCGGCTTCAATCCGGACTCGGTGATTGCCTTCGTCGAGAACGTAAAACCACGGACGCTGGCGCGGTTTCTCGACCGCGCAGTGCCGATCTATGTGCATTACCCAATGGACGGGGAGGCGGAGCCCAAGGGCGAGCCGCTGCATGATCGACTCAATGTGCTGCAGCGCGACGGGATCGAGCAGGCGGTGGCATTGCTGCAGGGGTATGGTGTGCGGCGGGTCGCCTATGTGTCCGGCGAGGAAAAGGCGCGGGCCAATACCTCGCGCGAGCAGGTTTTGCGACAGGTCATGGCGGCGCGTGGGTTGGAGCCGCCGACTGTAGTGCGCGGCGATTTTTCTTATGACGCGGCCTATCAGGTGACCATCGATCTCTTTCGGGTGGGCGCGGGGGCGGATGCGATTTTCGCCGCCAATGACGTCGGAGCATTCGGGGCGATGGATGCCTTGCGGCACGAGCTGAAGCTACGGGTGCCGGAGGATGTGAAGGTGGTTGGCTTTGACGACATCGCCCAGTCGCACTGGAAAAGCTACAATCTCACCACCGTGAAATTCGATCTCGAGGAGCGGGTGCGGGCGCTGGTAAGGCTGATCTTGCGGCGGCTCAATAATCCCGATGCACCGGGCTTTCAGGAAACTCTCAACACACGGCTCGTCGTGCGCGGCACGGTCGGCTGACGGCGCTTTTCATGACCGACACGCTCATTCACCTTGTCTTCAAGACCCACCTTGATATCGGTTTTACCGACCACGCGGCCAAGGTCCGGCGGCAATATCATGAGCAGTTCATCCCGCAGGCGATCGCCACGGGCGAGCACTTTTATGCCGAGAACCCGGACGCGCCTGAATTTATCTGGACGACGGGCGCCTGGCTGATCTGGGACCATCTCAACTCGCAGGATGGAGAGAAGGTAAAGCGGCTGCAAAGGGCGATTGAGCGTGGGCTGATCGCCTGGCACGGATTGCCGTTCACCACCCACACCGAGCTGATGACGCCGGCGCTGTTCCGGGCGGGGCTTTCCTATGCGCAGGAGCTGGATCGGCGTTTTGGGCGGCAGACGATTGCCGCGAAGATGACCGACGTGCCGGGCCATACGCTGGGCATGGTGCCGCTGATGGCCGGGGCGGGGCTGAAATTCCTGCACCTCGGAGTGAACACGGCGAGCCCCGTGCCCGATGTGCCGCCGATCTTCCGTTGGCAAGCGCCGGGCGGCGACGAAATCGTGGTCATGTATCAGGCCTCCTATGGGGCGACGGATTTTCCGGCCGGGCCGGACATTGGCCTCAGCTTTGCGCACACCAATGACAATATCGGCCCGCAAAGCGTGGGGCAGACGGTGGAGGCGCTGCGGCATCTGCGTTTGGAGCATCCGCAGGCTCGGGTGATGGCTTCGACGCTGGATGCCTTCGGGGCCGAGATGTGGGCACGGCGCGAAAATTTTCCGGTGGTGACACAGGAAATCGGCGACAGCTGGATCCATGGCGTTGGCACCGATCCGGAAAAGCTGCGACATTTTAAAGCGCTGGGGCGGCTCTATGATGAATTCGATGCCGAGGGACTGACGCCGGAACGGCTGGCCTTTGGGCGCGGGCTGACGCAAATCGCCGAGCACACCTGGGGCGTCGACATAAAGACTTTTCTACGGGACGAGACGGCCTGGGACCGGGAAAAGTTCGAGGCGGCGCGGAGAAACGACTATCGCTTCCACTATACCGAGGCAAGCTGGGCCGAGCAGCGCGCCTATCTCGATGCGGCGATTGATCAATTGTCCGATGCGGATCGGGCGCTGGCTGAGGCGGCGCGGAACGAGGCGTCGGTGCCGGCTGAGGCGGTGATTGGTGCTGGCGACCGGCTGGAGAGCAATGGTTGGGTCGCCGAGATCGATGCGGCGACGGGCGATCTTTCCGCGCTCATTGCGCCGAACGGGCGGCGGCTGGCGGGGCAGAATGGGTGCCTCTTCGGCTATCGGCACGAAAGCTATGACTGGGCCGAGCTGCAGAGCCATCTCGACAGCTATCTCATGCACCGCGAGGTCTGGGCTATTCTGGACCATGACAAACCGGGATTGCGGACGGCGAAGACGGCGCGGAATGGTCGCTTTGTGCCCAAGGGAAAAGGTGTTTCAGAGGACGGGGCGCGGGTGCTGGGGCGCATGCCGGAGGAGGCGCGGATAGCGCTGGGGGCGCCGGATCGACACGAGATTATCCTGCGCGGGATCAGCGATGACGAGGCCGAAATCATCTTGGTGCTGCGAGCGAAACCTGCCAATCGCATGCCCGAGGCGGGGTTCTTCCTCCTGACGCCCGAACCGTGCTCTTGGGCGCTGGAGAAGCTGGGGCTCTGGCACGAGGCACACGACATAGTGCGCCGCGGGGGTGGGCAATTGCAGGCGGTTTCGGCGCTGCGCTGCGGTGGAACGGAATTCACACTGCTCGACAGCGCGCTGGTAGCGCCGGCGGGAGCCCCCTTCATCCCGTTCCAACCGGAGGTGCCGGACTTTTCAGCGGGGGCACGGATCAATCTCTACAACAACAAATGGGGGACGAATTTTCCCATGTGGTGGGAGGGCGATCTCGTCAGCCGGGTGCGGGTGCGGCTGGGGTAGGGTAAAGCCCCGCCGATTGCTGTGACAAAGTTCGGGCTGTGCTGGATATAATGGCGGAGTGGGTGCAGATTTGTTGGCAAGTTTGCCAGCTCCAGATTGGATCCGCGCCGTGCCCTTTCCCGACATGACCCATCCCGCCATCGACGCTTATGAGAGCGCGGTGACCGTGCCTGCCGATTTCTCCGATTTTTGGGGCAAGACCATTGCCGAGGCCCGCGCGGCGGGCGGTGACGTCAGCATCGTGCCGGCGGATACCACACTGAAACTCGTGGAAGCCTTTGACGTAACCTTCCCGGGGTTTGGCGGGCAGCCGGTCAAGGGTTGGCTGGTGCTGCCCAAGGAGCGGACCGAAAAACTGCCACTTGTGGTGCAGTTCATCGGTTATGGCGGCGGGCGCGGCTTTCCGCATGAGACGCTGCATTGGGCCGCCTCGGGCTTTGCCTATTTCCGCATGGATACGCGCGGGCAGGGCTCGAGTGGGCATATGGGCGCGACCTCGGACCCGCAGGGCACGACACCATCCGTGCCGGGGATGATGACCAAGGGCATTCTCGATAAGAACGACTATTACTACCGGCGCCTGTTCACCGACGGGGTGCGCGCCATCGACATGCTGCTCGGCCAGGATTTTGTCGATGCCGAGCGGATCGCGGTTTGTGGCGTCAGTCAGGGTGGTGGGATCGCGCTGGCCGTGGCGGGGATCGACAATCGCGTCAAGGCAGTGATGCCGGACGTGCCCTATCTCTGTGATTTCCCGCGCGCCGTTCGTGTCGCCGGGCGCGATCCCTATCTGGAAATCGTCCGTTTCCTTGCCGTGCACCGGGACAAGAAAGACCAGGTGTTCGACACCCTGCGCTATTTCGACGGCGTCAATTTTGCCCGCCACAGCAAGGCTGCGACGTTGTTCTCGGTGGCGCTGATGGACGACATCTGCCCACCCTCGACCGTCTATGGCGCCTACAAGGCCTTTGCGGGCACCGACAAGACCATCGTGGAATATGAGTTTAACAACCACGAAGGCGGCGCGGCATTCCAGGACCGCGAGCAGATGAAGTGGCTGACGCGGCAGTTTGGGGTCTGAGGGCCAGAACGGCCTTAGCCGCGCTCAACCATCAGCGGACAATATGCCCCCATCCCCGATCCCTCCCCACAAGGGGGAGGGGGGCAGGCGGCGCGCTCGGGGGGCGTGGAACGATAATTCGCGATCTCCTCTTGATCTGCTCAAAAAACGCAAATATTGCGTAGGGGAGTGAGGAGATCGCTGAAATGGCCACCAAGCGTGCAAACCAGGCCGATATTGCCGAGAAGCTTGGGGTGTCGGTGTCGACGGTTTCCCGGGCACTGGCCAATGAGATCGGCATCAGCGAGGCGGTGCGGCGCGACGTCCAGCGCGTTGCGCGCATGCTGGGCTACAAGAGCAAACACACGCCCGCGACGGGCAATCCCGACAAGCGCGCCGTGGCCCTGGTGCCGCTGAGTGGAGCCATCGGAAGCCTTGCCAGTTTTTACCACGGGATCGTCGAGGGGATGCGCGCGCAGGCCGCAGAGGCCGGCATCGCCCTTGATGTGCGTCTCATCAACGAAGAAATGGTGACGCTCGATTTTGTCCATAAGCAGGTGCGCAAATCGGATGCGTCAGGGGTCATCCTCGCCGGGATCGACCCCAGTGCCGAGCTGGTCAACTGGGCGGCCGAGGAGGATATTGCCGTCGTCCTCGCCAACGGCTTTGACCCGCTGATGCGGCTTAACTCCGTGTCGCCAGCCAATTTTCACGGCGCGTACATGGCCACGCAGCATCTGATCGATGCTGGGCATCGCCGGATACTGCACTATACATTCCGGCACCGCCCGACCATTCGCCAGCGCCAGCGCGGCTTTGAAGCGGCGATCGCCGACCATGTCGGCACCGAGGGGGTGGTGGTGTTTTCCAATGAGGTGGGGACCAAGGCGCTGCTTGAGAATTTCCTCGGTGGCGTCTATGACGTGACGGCGATGTTCTGCTGGAATGATGGCGTGGCCGTGTCGATGGTCGAGACGCTTCTTGGGCCCGATAGCTCTCTGCCGCCCAATTTCTCCATCATGGGTTTTGACGATCTGCCGATCGCCGGCATGGCCAATCCGCGGCTGAGCACGGTGCGGGTTGATCGTGAGGCGATTGGGCGTGGCGCCATTCGCCTCCTGGCTCAGCGCATGGACGGGGAAATGGCCGTGCAACATTTGCAAATCGGCCTGTCTCTCGTCGCCGGTGAGACAGTTTTTCCTGCCTGAGGCAGAATATTTCTCAAATTTTTCTGCGCGCTTTGGCTGGAAGCAGGGCATTTTCGCGCATTTTGCAGAGCGCAGGACGCTGATTCCCAATTGCAAATTACGCAATATTGCGGAAATTGCGTGGAATACGCAAATTGCTTGAGTTTGCGCAAATTCCGACCTAGCTTTCTCCGGCGTGCAAATAGCGCCGGGCCGGAAATGCCGGCCGCAAAGGGAGGAAGACATGACCATGACTCATCCCCTCCAGGGGAAGCGTCCGGCAGGTATTGCCATAGGTGCAATCACCGCCGCTCTTATGCTGAACGGGAGTGCCCTGGCTCAATACCAGCAGGCTCCGGAACTCGACGCCCTTGTTTCAAGTGGCGCGTTGCCGCCCGTCGCGGAGCGCCTGCCGGCCAATCCGCTGGTGATCGAGCCAGTCGACAGCGTCGGCACCTATGGCGGCACCTGGCGCAGCGCCCTGCGCGGTGGCCTCGACAATGCCTGGATCGCCCGCACCGTGGCCTATGACGGCCTCGTTCGCTATGACCGCGAATGGAAGGAAATCATCCCCAATCTGGCGGAAAGCTGGGAGGTCAGCGCAGACGCCCGCACCTATACGTTCAAGCTGCGCGAGGGGCTGAAGTGGAATAACGGCACGCCGTTCACCAGCGCCGATATCGCCTTTGCGGTCGAGCTCTTCGCCGAGCCAAGCTATGGCGGCGGCACCTTCATGAAGAACCCCAACAATCCTGTGACGGTAGAGGTCATCGACGACACGACGTTCAGCTTCGTCTTCGAGCACCCGAACGGGCTGATCATGGATGATCTGGCCAGCGTCAACGGCCTGACCGTGGTGTCGCTCAGCAAGGATTACTGCAGCCAGTTTTACCCGAAATACAACCCGGACGCGGCTGCCAATGCCAAGGCGGCAGGCTTCGAGACCTGGGAACTGCACATGACGGACCGTTGCTCCTGGGCGACGGAGACCATCCGCTGGGCCAATCCCGACCTGCCGATGATGAATGCCTGGATGATCGACGATCCGCTGACCGGTGACGCCACGCGCGCCAGCTTCAAGCGCAATCCCTATTACTGGAAGGTCGATACCGAAGGAAACCAGCTGCCCTATATTGACCGGCTCGACATGCGCGTGTCCGACTCGCTCGAAGAAATCACGCTGATGGCGCTCAATGGCGAGATCGACTTCCAGGACCGCCATATCGCGACCGTCGCCAACCAGCCTCTGTTCTTTGACGGACAGGAGGGCGGTGATTACCGGCTGGGCGCCAATGTGCCCTCGTCGATGAACACGCTGGTCCTGCAGTTCAACCTCAACCATGTCGACGAGAAGCGCCGCGAGCTCTTCGCCAACAAGGATTTCCGCATCGGGGTCAGCCATCTGCTCGACCGCGAGGAAATCATCGACGTGGTCTTTACCGGCCAGGGCGAGCCCTTCCAGGCGGCGCCGCGCCCGGAAAGCCCGTTCTATGACGAGGAAATGGCCAAGCAATATACCGAGTTCGATCCGGATGCGGCGGCCGCGGCCTTCGAACGGGCGGGCCTGAGCAAGGGTGGCGACGGGGTCTATACCTTTGGCGATGGGTCCCCACTCAAGGTCACCATCACCTCATCTCCTCGTTCCGTTCGGAATGGGTGGACATGATGGAGCTGATGCAGCTCCAGCTCGAGGCCGGTGGGCTGGATATCGAGCTCAACAACATTGACCGCACGCTCTATTACGACAAGCGACCGCTCGGCGATTTCGACGCGCAGGTGTGGCAGGGCGACGGTGGCCTAGATGTGGTGCAGGAGCCGCGCTATTACATGGCTTCGGGTGGGGAGTCCGTCTGGGCTTTCCGCTGGCAGGCCTGGTACAATGGCTCGACGCCGGAAATTGCCGAGGAGCCCGCAGAATGGGCCGCCGAGCAGATGAAGCTCTACAGCCAGCTGCGCGAAGAGGGTGATCCGGCCAAGCGTTCCGAACTGATGACCCAGATCCTGGCGCTCGCCAAGGAGAACTTCCCGGTCATCGGCATCAGCCTGCCGGGCGAGGGCTACTACATCGCCAAGAACAATATGCGCAACATCGCCGAGCCGATGCTGCATGCCTATCTCTACCCCACGCCTGCTCCCTACGACCCATTCCAGTGGTACTTCGCCCAGGAATAGGTCCTCCCCGGCTCCCGCGACCCCTCCCATGGGCCGCGGGGTGCTGGAGATTATGAAGGGCGGCTCGTGAGTTACCCCCTCCTAGCCTCCCCCTGAAAATGGGGAGGGACCGGCCGGTGGGTGGACACCGAACTTGCCCGGAATGCTGAAGTGCTCCTCCCCCGATCAGGGGGAGGTTGGGTGGGGGCTGACGCCTCCATGCTCCCAACCTTTTCTGCTTCTTCAAGGAGAGCCCAATGCTCCGCTTCATTGCCAATCGACTGCTGGCCATGGTGCTCACCTTGTGGGCGGTCAGTTTCGTTGCCTTTGCCATCATCCAGCTGCCGCCGGGCGACTATCTGACCACTTATGTGGCCACGCTCTCGGCCAATGGCGACCGGGTGGATCCGGCGACCATCGAGGCGCTGCGCCGGCAATATGGTTTTGGCGAGCCTTATCTCGTCCAATATTGGAAATGGATCTCCGGCATTCTGACGCGCGGAGATTTTGGCCAGAGCTTTGAGTGGAAGGCGCCGGTGACGACCCTGATCTGGGGGCGGCTGGGCAATTCCATCCTCGTCGAGGGGCTGGCCGTGCTGGTGATGTGGTTCATCGCCCTGCCCATCGGCATCTATGTGGCGGTGAAGAAATATTCGCTGGGCGATTACCTCGCCACGGTGGGCGGTTTCATTGGCCTCGCCATCCCAAATTTCCTCCTCGCCCTGCTGCTGATGTATCTCAGCTTTGTCTGGTTCGGCACGACCATCGGCGGGCTGTTCTCGCCCGAATATGAAAGCGCGCATTGGTCGATCCCGCGGGTGATGGATTTCCTCTCCCGGGCCTGGGCGCCGGTGCTGGTGCTGGCCACCGCAGGCACGGCGGAGCTGATCCGTATCCTGCGCGCCAATCTGCTCGATGAGCTCAAAAAACCCTATGTCACCACCGCCCGGGCCAAGGGCCTGCCGGAATGGAAGGTGATCCTCAAATATCCCGTGCGCGTGGCGCTGAACCCGCTGGTCTCGACCATTGGCTGGCTGCTGCCGGCGCTGGTCTCGAGCTCGGTGATTGTCTCTGTTGTGCTCAATCTCCCGACGGCGGGGCCGCTTCTGCTGCGCTCGCTGACCAGCCAGGACATGTATCTGGCCGGCGCCATCATCATGCTCCTGGGCGTGCTCACCGTGATCGGCACGCTGATCTCGGACCTGTTGCTGGCCTGGATCGATCCGCGCATCCGTTTCGGAGGAAAGTAAGATGGCCGTCGAAACGCTCTCGCCCGTTGCAGAAGTGGTGCCGCCGCGCCGCGCCCGCGAGTCCCAGCTTGGCCTGATGTGGCGCCGGTTCAAGCGGCATCAGCTGGCCGTGGTCAGCCTCTGGATCGTGATGGCCTTCTATCTCGTGGCGGCGCTGGCCGAATTTCTGGCTCCGGCCGATCCGTCCGCCTATAGCGCCCGTTATACCTATGCGCCGCCGCAGGGGCTGCACTTCATCCTGCGCGACGAGAATGGCGGCTGGTCGTTCCAGCCCCATGTCAATGGCTACAAGTCCGAGGTGGACCCCAAGGCCATGCGCCGCACCTTTGTGGTGGATCCCGATGTGGTGATCCCGGTGCAGTTCTTTGCCCCCGCCGAGCCCTATCGGCTGTTTGGCGTCATCCCCATGTCGGTCAAGCTGATGGGGGTCGAGAACAAGCGCGATCCGTTCTATGTGCTGGGGGCGGACCGGCTGGGCCGCGATCTCCTCAGCCGGTTGATCCACGGCACGCGCATTTCGCTCTCCATCGGGCTGGCCGGTGTGACCCTCAGCCTCTTTTTCGGCATCATTATCGGCGGTTTTGCCGGTTATTATGGCGGCTGGTTCGACGGCGCGGTGATGCGGGTGATCGAGTTCATCCGCTCCATGCCCACCATTCCGCTCTGGCTGGGGCTGGCGGCCGCAATGCCCAAGGACTGGAATGCGCTCCAGACCTATTTCGCCATCACCATCATTCTCTCGCTGATCGGATGGACCGAGCTGGCGCGTGTGGTGCGCGGGCGGTTCCTCAGTCTGCGCACCGAGGATTTTGTGACGGCGGCGCAGCTTGATGGCGCCAGCGACTGGCGCATCATCACGCGGCATATGGTGCCCAGTTTCACCAGCCACATCATTGCGGCGGCAACGCTCGCCATTCCGGGCATGATCCTCGCCGAAACAGCGCTGAGCTTCCTCGGGCTGGGGCTGCAGGCGCCGATCGTGAGCTGGGGCACGCTGCTCCAGGAAGCCCAGAACATCCGCACCCTGGCGACGGCGCCGTGGCTGCTGACGCCGGGCATCTGCGTGGTGGTGGTGATCCTGGCGCTCAACTTCTTCAGCGACGGCCTGCGCGACGCGGCTGATCCTCATGGGCGGTGAGATGATGGTTTTGTGGATGTTTAACCCCTCATCCGCTCTTCGGGCACCTTCTCCCTCAAGGGGAGAAGGAAGGCAGGGTGCCTCCCCTAACACAGGCCTCCCCCTCGCCCCTCCTGGGAGAGGGTGGATCGCGCGTAGCGCGAGACGGGTGAGGGGGCTTTCGACGGCAAATAGCGAGTGTCCGGCATGACCAAACCCCTCCTGACCATCAACAATATGTCCCTCATTTTCACCTCGCCCGACGAGCCCGACATCGAGGCGGTGCGGCAGGTGGATCTGACGCTGACGCCGGGCAAGACACTGGCGCTGGTGGGGGAAAGCGGCTGCGGGAAATCGGTGACGGCGCGGGCAATTCTGCGGCTTTTGGAAAAGAACGCCGATATCCGCACCGGCGAAATCCTCTTTGAGGGCGCGGGCGGGCCGGTCGATATTGCCCGGCTCAAGCCCGACAGCCAGGCCATGCGCGCCATTCGCGGGGCGCAGATTTCGATGATCTTTCAGGAGCCGATGAGTTCGCTGTCGCCGGTTCATACGATCGGTGACCAGATCGACGAGATCATCGTGCTCCATGAGGGATTAAAACCCAAGGCGGCGCGGGAGCGGACGGTGGCGCTGCTCGATCAGGTGGGCGTGCCCGGTGCGCGCGAGCGGGCCAATGCCTATCCGTTCGAGCTGTCGGGTGGGCTGCGCCAGCGCGCCATGATCGCCATGGCGCTGGCCTGTACGCCAAAACTGCTGATCGCCGACGAGCCGACCACGGCGCTCGATGTGACGACGCAGGCGCAGATCCTTGATCTCCTGCGCCAGCTGCAGGCTGATTATGGCATGGCCATGCTGTTCATCACCCATGATCTCGGGGTGGTGGCGGAAATCGCCGATGAGGTGGCGGTGATGTATCTGGGCGATGTGGTGGAGCAGGGGGACGTCTATGGGGTGTTCCGCGCGCCGCAGCACCCCTATACGCAGGCGCTGATGGCGTCGGTGCCACGGCTGACGCGGAAAGCCGAGCGACAGCGGCTGTCGCCGATCAAGGGCACGGTGCCTTCGCCCAAGGATCGGCCGGTCGGCTGCGCCTTTACCAGCCGGTGCCCGCATGCCTTTGCGCCCTGCGCGGGCGAGCGGCCGGAACGGACCCAGGTCTCTGAAGGCCATGTGGCGCGGTGCCATCTTCTCACTCATCAGAAGGCGGAGGCGCTGGCATGAGCACGCTTCTTACCGTCGAAAACCTCTCCAAGATCTATACGCTGGGTGGCGGGCTCTTCGGTGCTGGCCGGGAGCTTGTAGCGCTCAATGACATCAACCTCACCGTCGAGGCGGGGGAAACCCTCGCCATTGTCGGGGAGAGCGGCTGTGGCAAGACCACGCTGGGGCGCTGCATCATCAAGGCGCAGCCGGTCAGCTCGGGCAAGGTGTTTTATCACCCACAAGAGGGGCAGCGCGTTGAGCTGAGTGCGCTCGACAAGCGCGCCATAAAACCCTGGCGGCGCGATATCCGCATGATCTTCCAGGACCCGATGAGCTCGCTCAACCCCAACATGCGGGTCTTCGATATCGTCGCCGAGCCGCTGCGGGTGCATCGCATCGCCAAGGGGCGCGAGCTTGAGGACAAGGTCATCGACACCCTCGCCAAGGTGGGCATTCCCGCCGATGCGGTGGGCCGCTATCCCCATGCCTTTTCGGGAGGGCAGCGGCAGCGCATCGGCATTGCAAGAGCGCTGGTGCTCGACCCGAAACTGGTGATCGCGGACGAGGCGGTGTCGGCGCTCGATGTGTCGATCCAGGCGCAGGTCTTGAACCTGCTGGAGGACCTCAAGGCCGATTTCGGGCTGACCTATATCTTCATCAGCCATGATCTGGGCGTGGTGAACTACATCGCCGACCGGGTGGTGGTGATGTATCTGGGCCATGTGGTGGAAAATGCGCCGACCGAGGCGCTGTTCGAGCGGCCCCGCCACCCCTATTCGGAAATGCTGCTCGAAGCCCTGCCGATTGCCGACCCAAGCCGGCGCAAGGGGCGGAGCACCGAGCTCAAGGGCGAAATCCCCTATCTCGGCAACCGCCCGCAGGGGTGCCCGTTCCACACGCGCTGCAAATATGCCCAGGACATCTGCCGGAGCGAAAAGCCGGCGCTGCGCCCGATCAACGGCTCGGCCCAGCTGGCGGCATGCCACTTTGCCGAAAGTCTGGAGCTGAAGGGGGCCTATGGGCCGGCGCCTGTCACGCCGCGCACGCTGCAGTCCGCCGATGGATTGCCCGGACATGCCGGGCAATGACGATGGAGGGGAGGATGGGTTCGATTGTCCAAGAATTTACCGCCGTCACCGGCCTACACCTCCCCCTTGAGGGGGGAGGGTGGGAGGGGGTGAGGGGAGCCTGATCATTGCGGCTCGCGCCCCCGACCTTTGTGCCCTCCCAAAAACCACTGACATTCCGGTTCACAACAGAGATGCCGAGCTGACATGACCTACGATCCCGTTTCCGCCAATCCGCTGGCCGGTAATCCGCTCAAAAGCCGTAACGATGTCGAAAAGGGGCTGCGCGATCTGTTTGCGCCGCTGCTGCCCTATTTCTCCGAAGGTGGGGCGCGGGTGCGGCTCGACGCGGTGGGCGCCCATTTTGATCGGGCGGCGGCCGACCTTGAAGGCTTTGCCCGGCCGCTGTGGGGGCTGACGCCGCTGGCCGCAGGCGGCGGTGATTTCGACCATTGGGCGCTTTATCGTCAAGGTCTGGCCAATGGCACCGATCCCGAGCACCCCGAATATTGGGGGACGGTCAACGGCATTGACCAGCGGCAGGTGGAGCTGGCGGCCATCGGCTTTACCATGAAGATGCTGCCGCACCTCGTCTGGGAGCCGCTGCCGCAAAAGGCCAAGGACAATCTGGCCGCCTATCTCAAGCATGCGCGCCAGTTCGATTATGCGCCCAATAACTGGAAGTTCTTCCGTATCCTCGTTGATCTCGGGCTCGAGGAATGTGGGGTCGAATTCGACCGCTCCTATACGGACACATATCTGGCCGAGCTCGAGGATTTCTATATCGACGATGGCTGGTATCGCGACGGCAATATCCGTCGGATCGACCACTACATCCCCTTCGCCATGCATTTTTATGGGCTGATCTACGCCAAGCTGGCGCGGGGCGACGGGGACCGCGTGGCCGTCTACAAAGAGCGCGCGCGGCTCTTTGCGCGGGATATCCAGCACTGGTTTGACGATGAGGGCGGCACGCTGGCCTTCGGGCGTTCTCTGACCTATCGCTTTGCCTGTGGCGGCTTCTGGGGCGCGCTGGCCTTTGCCGATGTCGAAGCGCTGCCCTGGGGCGTCATCAAGGGCCAGTTCCTCCGGCACCTGCGCTGGTGGAGCAAGCTGCCGATTGCCACGCGCGATGGCGTGCTCTCGGTGGGCTATGGCTATCCCAACCTCTTCATGTCGGAGAGCTATAATTCCTCGGGCTCGCCCTATTGGGCGCTCAAAGCCTTCCTGCCGCTGGCGCTGCCGGCCGACCATCCCTTCTGGACGGCGGAAGAGGTCGAGGCCAATTTCGACGATGCGCCGGTGCCCTTAAAGCATCCGGGCATGGTGATGATGCATACGCCGGGCAATGTGGTGGCGCTGTCGAGCGGCCAGCAGAACTGGCAGATGCGCCACGGCACCGAGAAATACGCCAAGTTTGTCTATTCCTCGCGCTATGGCTTTTCCGTTGAGGCCGATGAGCGGGCCTATCCGCAGGGCGCGTTTGACGGGGCGCTCGCCTTTTCCGATGACGGTCGCCATTATCGCGTGCGCGAGACCAATGAGAGCGCCAGAATTGCCGGCGACAAGCTCCACGCCGTGTGGAAGCCCTGGGCGGATGTGACGGTCGAGACCTGGCTGATCCCGGCCAATCCCTGGCATATCCGCGTGCACAAGATCACGACGCCGCGGGCGCTGCATGCCACCGAGGGCGGCTTTGCCGTTGGTCGTGCCGACCAGAACGCCGACACCTATATCGACGAGCCCGGTCGCGGTGTGGCCAAAAGCGTGACCGATGTCAGCGCCATTGTGGATTTGTCGCCGGACGGCCAGCGCGAGGGGCGGGCTTTCCGGGCGCTGCCCAACACCAATCTCATCGTCTCGAAAACCATCGTGCCGCAATTGCGGGGCGAGATCCCGGCCGGGACCACTGTTCTGGTCACGGCGGCGATGGCGCTTCCGGCTGGTGCCGCGGCCGAAACGGCCCTCGCCCAGCCGCCCAAGGCGCCCGACCTTGCCGCGCTCGAAGCGCTTTTTGCCCGCGAGGGCGTTGATGTCAGCGCCATTATGGTGCCGGAGACTTTCTGATGCGCCCAAAACTTGCTTTTGCCATGGCGCCAGACAAGACGCGGCATGTGTTCGACACCGCCACGGTCGATCGCCTTGACGAGAGCTGCGAAATTCTCTCGCGCCAGCCGTTTGAGGATCTGACCACTGACGTGGCCAGGGCCGCGATGGCTGAGGCGGAAATATTGGTGACCGGCTGGGGCTGTCCGATGATCACTCCGGCGCTTTTGCGCCAGATGCCGCAGCTGAAACTCATCGCCCATGCGGCGGGGACGGTGAAATTCACCGTCGACCCGCTCGCCTATGAGGCAGGCATCAGGGTGACGCATGCGGCGGAGGCCAACGCCGTGCCGGTGGCCGAATATACGCTGGCGGCGATCCTCTTTGCCAATAAGGCCGTGTTCGAGTTGCGCGACCGCTATCGCGCTGATCCCAGCCGGATGACCAGCTATGCCCTGATGGATCAGCCCATCGGCAATTTCCGTCGCGTGGTGGGCATTGTCGGGGCGTCCCGCATCGGGCGGCGCGTGATCAAGCTGCTGAAGCCATTCGATATCGAAGTGCTGCTCTTTGATCCCTTCGCGCGGGCAGATGATCCGGAGCTTTCCGGGGTGGAACTGGTCGATCTCGAGAGGCTGATGTCGCGGTCCGATGTGGTGTCCATCCACGCGCCTCTCTTGCCCGCAACGCGGGGCATGATCCGCGCGCGGCATTTGCGGCTGATGCGGGACGGGACGACCTTCATCAATACGGCACGCGGGGGATTGGTGGACGAGGCGGCGCTGGTCGAAGAGCTGGAAACAGGACGGATAAACGGCATTATCGATGTGACCGAGCCGGAAATTCCTGCGCCAGACTCCCCGCTTTACCATCTGGCCAATGTCTTCCTCACCCCGCATCTCGCCGGGGCGGTGGGCACGGAGCGGCTGCGATTGGGGTTGATGGTGGCTGATGAAATCGAGCGCTATGTGCGCGGCGAACCGCTGCACTACGAGGTGGTGCCTGAATTGCTGGAACGGCTGGCATGACTGTGTCCAATGCCTCTGATGAGGGGGACTGGCACGAGGCCCGCCTGCAGTTTCTGACCTGGGACCGCACGCCGGACGATATCGAAAGCGTCGAGCATCGGGCGCGGCAGGCGCTGCTGGTCGAGCGGGCAGGGGCCAGTTTTGCCCCCGATGCCTATGTGGCCGCAGACGCCGCGATTTTTACGACGCGGCTGGTGCTCGGCGCGAAAAGCTGGATTGCCGGCCATGCGCTGGTGCGGGGCAATGTGACCTTTGGCAGCCACTGCACGGTCAATCCCTATGCGATGATCTCGGGCAAGGTGCGCTGCGGCGATGGCGTGCGGATCGCCAGCCATGTGTCCCTTGTCGGCTTCAACCACGGTTTTGACGACCCCGATGTGCCCATCCACCAGCAAAAGCATGAGAGCCTCGGGATCATCATCGAGGATGATGTGTGGATCGGCGCCAATGCGGTGGTAGTCGACGGGGTGACTGTGGGTCGGGGCGCCGTGATTGCGGCCGGGGCTGTCGTCAGCAAGGATGTGCCGCCCATGGCGGTCGTCGGCGGCGTGCCGGCCAAAGTGCTGCGCTTTCGCGGGCAGGGGCGGAGCGACGCCGTGCGCGAGCAATTGCAGGCGCTGGGCGCGCGGGCGCAAGAACAATGGCGCGATGTGTTGGCTCAGAACCGGGACGGGGACGAATATGTCTCGCGCGAGAATGATGGCAGCGTGCGAAAATCCAACCGCCATCTCTGCGACGCCATCGAGATTGCGGCCGGGTTCGGGGAACTGCCGCCGGGCCTTGATGTTGCGGCTGCGATCGCGCGGCTGCAGGCGGTGCAGGACCCGGCGAGTGGGCTCTTCCCCGATCCCTTCCAGCCGCCGCCGCCGGGCGGCGCCATGCGCGATGACGGGCTGGCGCTCTACAATGTGCTCTCGGCCGGTTATGCGCTCGAAGTGCTCGGCAGCCGTCCGCTCCACCCGATTTCGGCGGTGGAACTTGCGGGCCCGGAGCTCTGCGACTGGCTCGAAAGTCTCCCCTGGCGGTCACGCGCCTGGGGCGCAGGGGCCAGCGTGGATGCGATCAGCACGGCGCTTTATTTCAACGCCCGTTATTTTGCCAGCGGGCGGGCGCGGGAAACGCTTTTTGGCTGGCTGGCGCTGAAACAGGACCGGGGCACGGGTCTTTGGGGCAGTGCCACGCCAGAGCAGGGCCTGTTGCAGCCGGTCAACGGGTTTTACCGGCTGACGCGCGGCACTTATGCCCAGTTCGGCGTCGCCGTGCCGCGACCGGAAGCGGCGATCGACAGCGTACTGCTCAACTATCGCAATTTTGGCGGTTTTTCTGCCGCCACCTACACGGCCTGCAATCTGCTCGATACCATCCATCCGCTTTTGCTGTGCCTGATGCAGACTGATCACCGGCGGCGGGAGGCCGAGGAAATTGCGCGGGCCATCATTGCGCAGGCGGGTGAGCGCTGGGTGGAAGGCCGGGGTTTCGCCTTTGCCGACGGGCAGACGCCGGGCCTGCAGGGCACGGAAATGTGGCTCTCGGTGGTGCATCTGGCGGCCAAGCTGCTGGGCATGGACGAGGCGTTTTCCTTCGTGCCCAAGGGTGTGCACCGGACCGAGGCAGTGGGGCTGGGGCTCTAGGAAAGGAACGTGAGATGACGGGGAAGAAGGCGCTGGTCGTCTGGGGCGGGATGGAATTGCACACGCCCGAACGGGGCGCGCATGTGGTGCAGGCGCTGCTGGAGGAAGAGGGTTTCGCCGTCACCGTTACTCCCGACTATGAGGCGCTGGGTGCCGAAGATGTCGGCGAGAACGATCTCATCGTGCCGGTCATCACCGATGGGACGCTGGCGCCAGAGAAGATGAAGAACCTCATCGGCGCCATTCGCGCCGGCACGGGGCTCGCCGGCTACCACATGGGCCTTGCGACCACGTTCCGGGCCAGCGTGCCCTTCCGATATGCCGCCAGCGTCTATTGGGTGCAGCATCCGGGCAATATCATCACTTACCAAGTCCACGTGACCCGCTCCGACCACCCGATCATGGCCGGGATCGAGAGTTTCAGCCACACATCCGAGCAATATTATCTCAATTATGATCCGGCCGTTGAGGTGCTGGCGACGACGACTTTTTCGGGCGAATTCCACCCGTGGCGCAAGGATGTGGTGATGCCGGTGGTGTTTACCACGACCCATGACAACGGTCGGGTGTTTTATTCCTCACTCGGCCACACGGCCGATGAGCTGGAGATCCCGCAGGTGCGGACAATTTTGAAGCGCGGGCTGCTCTGGGCGGCGCGGTAGTGCGGGGTAAAATACCCCCACCTAGCCTCCCCCTGAAAAGGGGGAGGGATGCGCCTGTGGCTCACATAGCGCGTGGCAAACTCGATAGGCTCCTCCCCCTGTCAGGGGGAGGCTAGGTGGGGGTATCCGCCACTCACTCCGCCGCTTCTTCCGCCCGCCGCCGCAGCACTTCTGATTCCGGTAGGGCGTTGGCATAAGCCAGTTCGCGGTTGGCGCGGGCCCAGAAGGCGGGGTGGACGCGGTCGAGCAGGTCCGGGTCTTCCGGCACGAGGCCAAGTCCCGATGCGGTGGCGTCATCGAGATAGAGGATGATGTTCTGGCGGTACCAGGCCGGGATGGCCTCGTCGGCCCAGAGTTTTGGGCGCAGCACATCATAGGGCTTGCGGCCATGGGCGGCGAAGAGGTCTGCCCAAAAGCTCTGCCACTGCTCGTTGATATGGCCGACGCCGCCCTGGCCGGGAATGGCAGCACTGAAGAGGGTCGCCGGACCCATGGCGACGAGATCGGTCACAAAGCCTTCCGCGCGCTCCGGCGTCAGGTGTTCGGCCACTTCGAGTGACATGGCGAGATCGACCTGCGCGCCGGAAAAACCGTGTTCGAGATCCTGATTGGTAAAATGGATCCGTGGATCATCAAGCATGTCCGGGCGGACCCAGGCGCCTTCTATGCCGTAGACGGCGGACGCGCCCGCCTCCAGCGCCGCCGCCAGAAAAGTGCCCGTGCCGCAGCCGATGTCGGCAACGCTGTCGCGCTTCAGTCCAGCCGGAAGTGCAGCGAGAATATTGGCTGCCGCATGAGCGGTGTGGCTCCGTCGATCGGCGTAGAAATCGGCGGGGTAGAGGCTGGTGGACATGGGCACAATCACTCCTTGCGACCACACTAGCAAAATCGGGTTCGGGGGACAGTCGATTTGTTATGCGGAGGAACCGTTGCCGCACCCGGTTCGTTTGTGGAGCAGCGTCACTACCCCATCAAATTCTGGAGACGACAACATGGCTGACAAGCAACTGGACGATCTCTTTCTCGACACCCTCAAGGACATCTACTACGCCGAACGGCAGATCCTGAAGGCACTGCCGAAGATGGCCAAGGCTGCCACGTCCGAAGAGCTTCGTGCCGGCTTCGAACAGCACCGCCAGGAAACCGAAGTGCAGGTGGAACGGCTTGAGCGCGTGTTCGAAATCCTGGGCAAGAGCCCGCGCGGCAAGACCTGCGACGCCATCCTTGGCATCCTCGATGAGGGCAAGGAAATCATGGAAGAATACAAGGGCACTCAGGCGCTGGACGCCGGGTTGGCCGCTGCCGCGCAGGCTGTCGAGCACTATGAGATTGCCCGCTATGGCACACTGCGCGCCTGGGCCCAGCAGCTCGGCCACAAGGAAGCCGCCGATCTCTTCGCTCAGACTCTTGCCGAAGAAGAAGCGACCGACAAGAAGCTGACCCAGCTGGCGACCGCCGTCGCCAACAAGAAAGCTGCCTGATTGGCAGACGGGTGGGCATTGCGCCCACCCTTCCGGGTCTAGCGGCACATGCGCAAGAACACAGCCCTGGCCGAACGCGTCCGCGACACGGCCTATTTCCTGTGGGAGCAGGATGGACGCCCCGAGGGGCGTGCAATGGAATATTGGCTTCGGGCCAAGGCGATGTATCTCCGGCAGCTGGCCTATGATCGCTGGCTTGCGGATGGAACGCCCTCGGACCGGTCGGATCTGCACTGGTATCAGGCGGAAGCCGAGATCGATCAGAAGTTTGACGACAAATGAGAACGGGCCCCGCGGGGCCCGTTTTTTATATCGCGTGCTTGGAGAGGCTGGGCCCTGCGAGCGTAGCTCTTCGGGCCTGATCGCCTAAAACGCTCCACCGGAGCGTTTTCGCCGCGCGGAGCGCGGCCGGCGATCAGTCCTTCGCGCGTTCTACGTAGGAGTTGTCTTCGGTCAGGATGACGATGCGGGTGCCGGCGCCGATATGGGGCGGGACCATGACGCGCAGGCCATTGTTGAGCGTGGCAGGCTTGTAGGACGACGACGCTGTCTGGCCCTTTACCACCGGCTCGGTCTCGGTGACTTCGAAGGTCATGCGCTGCGGCAGTTCCATCGAGAGCGCAATGCCCTCGAACGTCATCAGGTGAACCTTCATGCCATCGGACAGATAGGCCGCCTGGTCGCCGATCACGTCGTCGGGAACAGTGATCTGTTCGTAGGTGGCGGGCTCCATGAAGTGATGGCCTTCGCCATCGGAGTAGAGATAGTCGTAGACGCGGTCATCGACGTCGGCCTTCTCGACCATTTCAACCGTACGCCAGCGGCCGATGACCTTCACGCCGTCGGAGATGCGGCGCATGTTGACGTTGGTGATGGAGTTGCCCTTGCCCGGGTGGACGTTTTCAGCGGTGAGGACGACGTGCAGATTGCCGTCCTGCTCGACCACATTGCCTTTGCGCAGGGACGAGGCGATGACCTTGACCATATTTCTTCCTTGTTCGTAGCTCTGGCGCGTACTAGAGGCTGGGCCATCCCGCGCGCCGATAAACGTATCATCGAGCGCCCGATACATTATTCCGCGCCAAACCGCCAGACCGGAGCGCCAGAAACCCGTATGTCCGCACCCAAAGCCTCCCCCTGGTGGGCGCCCGAGCGCCATGCCGACCGCCGTCCGATCCTGCTCGCCCGCAACCGCATCGATGCGGCGGTGCGCGCATGGCTGGCCCAAAACGACTTCCTCGTGGTCGATCCGCCGGGGTTACAGCGCTCCCCGGGCAATGAGGCGCATCTGCACGCATTCGGCACCAATATGATCGGCAATGACGGGGAGGGGCAGGCCATGTATCTGCACACCTCGCCCGAATTCACCATGAAAAAACTGCTGGCCGCGGGGGAGCAGCGCATCGCCAGCCTCCAGCATGTCTGGCGCAATCGCGAGCGCAGCGCGCTGCACCATCCCGAGTTCACCATGCTCGAATGGTATCGTGTCGGCGAGCCCTATGACGTCATCATTGCCGATACGCTGGCGCTGATCCGCCTTGCGGCCATAACCACAGGGATCACCCAGTTCGAGTTCCGCGGCCGCCTCTGCGATCCGCTGGCCGAGGCGGAGCGGATCAGCGTTGCGAATGCGTTTTCGCAGCACGCCGGCATCGATCTGCTAGCCACCATGGACGAGGCGGGCGTGCCTGATGGGGAGGCCCTGGCAGCGCAGATGGAAGACCGGGGCATGGATGTGCCCGAGGATCGCAGCTGGAGCTATCTTTTCAGCCTTATTCTGGTCGAGAAGGTGGAGCCGCAGCTGGGCAATGGACGCGTGACCGTGCTCGACCGCTATCCCGCCTGCGAGGCGGCGCTGGCGCGGCGTGTGCCGGATGATGCGCGGGTGTCCGAGCGGTTTGAGGTCTATGCCTGCGGGGTCGAGCTGGCCAATGGGTTTGGAGAGCTCACAGACGCGGATGAACAGCGCCGGCGTTTTGAGGGCGAAATGGCGGAAAAGCAGCGCATCTATGGCGAGCACTATCCGATCGATGAGGATTTTCTGGCGGCACTGGATGTGATGCCGGAAGCCAGCGGCGTCGCGCTGGGCTTTGACCGGCTGGTGATGCTGGCGACGGGCGCGCCGCGCATCGAGGCTGTGCTGTGGGCACCGGTGGCGGAATGAGTGGCGCGGCAAAGCAACCCCTCACCCGTCCCGTCCTGCGGACGGTCCACCCTCTCCCCCAGGGGGAGAGGGGCAGCTCCACTCCTGTGACGGGCACTGAGCCCCCTTCTCCCCTCGAGGGAGAAGGTGCCCGAAGGGTCGCCGAATTAGCTTCCGACTTCGGCTGGGATGAGGGGGGACGATCCATCAAGTCGATAGAAAGCTTGAAAGCCGCCGGCCTCAGCGATTCGATTGGCCTCGACGCCGTCGCGGAAAAATACGCCATCGGCATCACTCCGGCCGTGCATGCGCTGATTGATCCAAACGACCCCGATGACCCGATGGCGCGGCAATTCGTGCCGCGGCTCGACGAGCTGGTGTCGACGCCAGAAGAACGCGAGGACCCGATCGGGGATCTGGCGCACTCGCCGGTGGAAGGCATTGTCCATCGCTATCCCGATCGCGTGCTGCTCAAGGCGGTGCATGTCTGTCCGGTCTATTGTCGCTTCTGCTTCCGGCGCGAAATGGTAGGGCCGCAGGGGCTGGGCACGCTGACCCCGGCCGAGCTCGATGCAGCCATGGCCTATATCGCAGCGCACAGCGAAATCTGGGAAGTGATCCTCACCGGTGGCGATCCGCTGGTGCTGTCGCCGCGCCGGTTGCGGGCGCTGATGGAGCGGCTGGCGGCGATCCCCCATGTCAAAATCGTGCGCTTTCATACCCGCGTGCCCGTGGTCGAGCCGGACCGGGTGGACGACGAGATGGTGGCGGCGCTGACAGCGAGCGGCAAGACCACCTATCTGGCGGTCCACGCCAATCACCCGCGCGAATTTACCCCGGCAGCGCAGCAGGCATTCCGCAACCTCATCGCCGGTGGTGTGGCGCTGGTCAGCCAGTCCGTGCTGCTGCGTGGGGTCAATGACACTGTCGAGACGCTCGCAGCGCTGATGCGCGGCTTCGTCGAGAACCGGATCAAGCCGTACTATCTCCATCACCCCGACCTCGCGCCGGGCACCAGCCATTTCCGGCTGTCGATTGAGGAGGGCCAGGCGCTGGTGGGCGCACTGCGCGGGCGGATTTCAGGCCTCTGCCAGCCCGTCTATGTGCTTGATATTCCCGGCGGACACGGCAAGGCCGAATTGGCGCAGAGCCGCGTATCAGGCGGCGATGGCTGCATGAGCATCCGCGACTGGCAGGGCAATGAGCACGCCTATCCGCCTTCCGGCAGTGACTAGGTCAGGCACATGAGGATGGGGCACGCTAAGTGCCCCATCAAAATTACACACATTCAACGCACCACTGGCTGCGCTGACATGGCTCCTACTTTTCTCGGTAGATGTCGAAGGGGCCGATGGCCTGGGTTGTCGCCATCATCTGGATCTTGTTGATGTTGACGTGCTCGGGCAGGGATGTGGCCCAGAAGATGCTCTCGGCGATATCCTCGGCGGTCATGGCCTTGGTGCCCGAATAGGGGGCGGCGGCCTTGCCTTCGTCGCCCTTGAAGCGGACCAGCGAGAATTCGGTCTCGGTGAGGCCGGGTTCGATATCGGTCACGCGCACATTCTTGCCCTGCAGGTCCGAGCGCAGATTGAGGGCAAAGTGCTTCACGAAGGCCTTGGTCGCGCCATAGACCGAGCCGCCGGGATAGGCATATTCGCCGGCCACCGAGCCGAGCGTCACCACATGGCCACCGCCACGAGCGATGAGGCCGGGCAGCAGCAGGCGGACGGTATAGACGAGGCCGGAAATATTGGTGTCGATCATCGTCTGCCAATCATCGAGATCGGCCTTGGCGGCAGGCTGGAGGCCGAGCGCTAGCCCTGCATTGGCGAGCACGATATTGATGGCGTCAAAGGGCGCGGGAATATCGGCGATGGCCTTTTCGAGGGCAGCGCGATCCCGCACGTCGAGCGCGATGATGTGGCAGTTGTCCTTGCCCAGTTCTGCCTGCAGCTCTTCGAGGCGATCCTCGCGCCGGCCGGTCGCGATGACCTTGCCACCGGCTGCCACATAGCGCCGCGCTGCGGCCGCGCCGAATCCGGAGGTGGCGCCGGTGATGAAGACGACGAAGCGGCTGGGATCGAGCAGCTGATACATGACAGTCCTGAGCGTAGTCGGAAGGATGAAAGGGAGGGTGGACCGGGCCGAGGGGCGACGTCAACCATGTGGCGGCGTTGCGCATCGGTCACGCTCGCCGGCAATGACGGCGAAAGTGACCGCACGCACTTGTTCCTGCCGGTCCCAGCGCCCTAAACTCGCCATGAAAGGGCCGCCTCTTTGGCCGGTGCAGGAAGATTTGCACAGCCTGGGGGAGGCCTTAACGGAATCTTTCCCCGTGGGAAGGCATTGTCGGCTTTAACCGTAAGTAGTTGAAGCGTAACGGTCGGGAACTGGTCCACTGCAAAGCGCGCGTTTGGTAACGAGTATTGGCGCCCTGTGCATCGCCATGGCATGTGCTGCCGTGACGGTTCCGGCTGCCCATGGGTTTGAGCTCTTTGGGTTCAAGTTTTTCGAGAACCCCGAAGAGGTTAATGCGGACGACGTCATTGTCGATCCACAGCCCTATGTTGTCACATTTTCCGCCAGCGAAACCGGCGCTGCCGAGGCCGCGGCGCGCAATGCCTCGGCGCTGATTGCCGACGAGGCCCAGCCGGCTTCCGGCGCTGCCGGGCTGATCGCCAAGGCGCGCGGCGACTACCGCCGCATTCTGGGTGCCCTTTACAATGAGGGGCATTACGGCGGCGCAGTCAGCATTCGCATTGGCGGAGCCGAGGCGGCCACGCTGGCGCCGGACGTCAATCTGCCCGATCCGGTGGACGTGACCATCGCGATCACCACCGGCCCGCTTTTTACCTTCAACGATGTCGCGGTAGTCAATCAGGCGCCGCAGACCGATGATCCCGAGGATCAGGTCGATTTGCCGGTGATGCGTGGCTTTGCAGCCGGGCAGGTGGCCAAGTCCTCCGTAATTCTCGCTGCCGAGCGTCTCGCGCTGGCCGCCTGGCAGGAGCAGGGCTACGCCAAGGCCGAGATCGTCGGGCGCGAAGTCGTCGCCGACCACGCCTCGCGCACCGTCGATGCCAAGATCATCGTCAATCCTGGGCGGCTCGCTGCCTTCGGCGATGTGACGGTGACCGGCACGACCAATATGAACCCCGATTTCGTGCGCCAGCAGACGGGGCTCGTCGTGGGCCAGGAATATGACCCCGACGAAATCCAGCGGGCGCAGAAGCGTCTCGACCGTCTCGAAGTGTTCCGCGCCGCGCGGTTCGAGGCAGCCGACGCCATCGGCTCGGACGGGCTGCTGCCCTATCAGCTGATCGTCGATGAAATGTCGGGCCGCCGCTTTGGCGTTGGCGCGACCTATTCCACCGTCGATGGCCTGGGCCTTGAGGGGTATCACCTCTGGCGTAATCTCTTCGGCCAGGCCGAGCGGCTGCGCCTCGACGCGCGCGTCGCCAGCATTGCCTGGCCGGTGGATACGGCCGAATTCGACTATTTTGTCGGCGGTACCTTCACCAAGCCCGGCTTCCTCACCCCCGACACAGACCTTGTGGCGGTGGTGTCGGCTGAGCGCACCATCTACCCGACCTATACCGAAACCTCGGCGGCGGGACGGCTGGGCCTCACGCACTTCTTCTCCGACGAAATCACCTTTGAAGGCGGGATGAGCTTCAAGCAGGCTCGCTTCGACGACAGCTTCGGTACGCGCGACTTCTCGACCGTGGGGCTCTATGGCGGCGCGACCTATGACGGGCGCGACAGCAGTGTGAACCCGACCGAAGGCTTTTATGCCTCGGGCATGCTCGAGCCCTTCTATGATCTGCGCGTTGGCAAGGCCGGCGCCCGCATCACAATCGAAGGCCGCACCTATTTCGGCTTCTCCGAGGATGACGCCTTCATCCTGGCTGGTCGCATCAAGGCGGGCGCCCTGGTGGGCCCCGATCTCAGCGAAATTCCGCCCGATAAACTGTTCTTTGCCGGCGGTGGCGGCTCGGTGCGTGGTTATGGCTTCAAGTCGCTTGGCGTCGACAATGGCGCGGGCGGGGTGACCGGCGGGCGCTATCTGCTCGAAGGCTCGCTCGAAGCGCGCGTCAAGGTCACCGAGGATATCGGTGTGGTTGGCTTCGTCGATGGTGGCTATGTGGCCGCCGATACTTTCCCCGGTCTCGATGACCTGCGCCTCGGCGCCGGCATTGGTGCCCGCTATTACACCGGTCTCGGCCCGCTGCGGCTGGATCTGGCCGTGCCGCTCAACAAGCGGCCGGGCGATCCGGACTACGCCATCTATGCCGGTATCGGACAGGCTTTCTGATGATTACCCTGCCCAAGATGTCCCGCCGCTTCACCTATGTCGCGGCCCTGCTCGTGCCGGTTATCGCCGTGCCGGTGGCGCTGGTGGCGCAGGACGTATTGTCCATGCCCGAAGATGAGCAGAAGGACTGGCTGACGAGCTTCGTCGAAGGGCAGCTTTCGACGCCCGAACGCCAGATCCGCCTCTCCAATATCGACGGCATTCTGGGCTCGGACGTTTCGGTGCGCGAGATCACCATCTCGGACCAGGAGGGCGTCTGGCTGCGCGTCAACAACGCGAGCCTCAACTGGAACCAGGGCGCGCTCTTTACCGGCAAGCTCGAGGTGCGTTCGCTGCGCGCCGAGAGCATCGACTATATCCGCAATGCCGTACCGGCAGAGGGTGTGGATCTACCTCCGCCAGAAGCCGGTTCGCTTGAAATCCCCGAATTCCCCGTTGCCATCCAGCTTGGTGAGCTGGAGGTCCCACGCGTCACCTTTGGGGAAGGTGTCTTCGGTCTGGGCTCGGAAATCTCGCTCGCCGGGTCGCTCACGCTCGAAGGCGGCAATCTTGACACGGCGCTCGACATCACCCGCCTCGATGGTCCGGGCGGTACGCTCGGGCTCGATGTCGCCTATCTTCGCGCCGACAATTCCATCGATCTTTCGGTCGATCTCAATGAGCCGGCCAATGGCGTGATCGCCAACCTCCTCAATATCGAGCGGCGCCCGGCCATGCAGCTGACCCTCGCTGGGGCAGGGCCGGTCGAAGATCTCACCGCCGAACTCAATCTTCTCGCGGATGGCCAGCCGGCGCTGGCCGGCACCGCGCGGATCGAGCAGGCTGCCGATGGCCTGGCCGTTGTCGCCGATGTCGGCGGGCCGCTGTCGCGCCTTGTGGCCGAGCCCTATCGTCCGTTCTTTGGTGCTGAAACCCGCCTCACCGGCAATGCCCTGCTGCGGTCTGCCGGCGGGCTGGACCTGACGGCCGTGACGCTGAGCGGCGGGCAGCTGTCGCTGACCGCGAGCGGCGCCACCACGGCCGACAATTTCCTGTCGCGCCTCGATCTTGAGGCGCGCATTGCCGATCCGGCCGGTGGTCCTGTGACCCTGCCGGTCGCCGGCAATGCCACCCGAGTCGGCGACGCCCGCTTCTCCATCGACTTCGGCGATGACGAGGGTGGCAACTGGTCTGCCGATCTCGACATTGAGCGGTTCGAAACCGACGGCTTTGCCGCCGAGCAGTTTGCGCTTGGTGTGTCCGGCGTTGCCTCCAATCTTTCCGATCCGACCAATCGCATGGTCACCTTCAACGGTGACGGCGAACTCTCGGGCATTGCCGCCGATCCGACTGTGAAGGCCGCGCTGGGTGATAGCGTCGGTCTCGGTCTTGCCGGCATGTGGCAGGGCGGCCAGCCGATCCAGCTGGCGCAGCTGCGCGTGGTGGGCGAGGCGCTGACCGCCAGCCTTGCGGGCGTGATTGATGGCACGGACTTCAAGGGGCGCATCGGCCTTCAGACCGACAGCATCGCGCCGTTCTCCGGCCTTGCCGACCGCCAGCTGACCGGCGGGCTGATGCTCGACGCGGAAGGCGAAATCCAGGCTGTGGGCGGGGCGTTCGACCTCACCTTTGACGGCATGGGCACCAATCTCAGCATTGACGACGAGACGGCCGACAAGTTGCTCGCCGGGCAGGTGGAGCTCGCCGGGCGCCTGGCGCGCACCGAAAACGGGCTGGTTGCCGAGAATTTCTCGGTCACTAATCCGCAGGTGCAGTTCACCGCCGATGGCACCTATGCCAGCGACACCGCCGACTTTGCCATTGGGCTCGATCTCGCCGATCTGGCGCTTCTCACCGAAGAGGCCAGCGGGGCGCTCCGCGTTCGCGGCACTGCAAAATCGGCCGCGCCGGAAGAGCCCATTGCCCTGGTGCTCGACGCCAATGTGCCAAGCGGCACACTGGTCGGCCGGACCCTGCGCGATGCGCAGGTTGGGCTCGATCTCGATCTTCTCGGCAGCAAGCTCTCCGGCACCGTCGATGGCTCAGCCATGCTCGACGGACACCGCGCCACCCTCGCTAGCCAGGTCGCGGTCGACGAAGTGCGTCAGGCCCTTACCGGTCTTGGCTTTGAAATTGCCGGCACGCGCATTTCGGGTGAAGTTGCCCGCGCGGTTGAAACAGAACTTCTTACCGGGCAGATCGAAGTCACCGCGCCCGACGTCTCGCTCGCGGCGGCCCTGCTGCTGCAGGAAGCCTCCGGCGCGGTCAACGCCCGGATCGAGCTGGCGCCCAACAATGGCGAACAGGGCGCGTCGGTATCGGCCAATGCCGCCAATCTGCGGGTCAGCGACATTGCCATCGGCCGCGCTGATATCGCCGCAACTGTCGGTGATCTCTTCGGCGTGCCGGCAATCGACGGCACCGTCAAGGCCGGTGCCATTTCCGTCGCGGGAACGACGGTCAATGTTCTCGATGCCCGCGCCAGCCAGAATGGCGACACTACGAGCTTTGACGCCACCGCCGCGCTCTCGACCGGAACCGGCGTTGCTGTCGGCGGATCGCTGAGCCCGGTTGCCGGTGGCTATCGCCTCGGTCTCGACCACGCCAATCTCGTCCAGGGCCAGCTTTCGGCGCGTCTCGCCAACCCGACCGCTCTGATGGTCAGCGGCGACAGCGTTGCGCTCGATGCCGTGCGCTTCGATGTCGGCACTGGCCGCATCACCGCGAGCGGCACCGCCGGCAATGCGCTCGATCTCAGCGTCGATATTTCCGCGCTGCCGCTCTCCATTGCCAATGCCGTTGTGCCGGGCCTCGGCCTCGCCGGTACGCTCGAGGGCAATGCCCGGGTCACCGGCTCGGCCAGCGATCCGCGCGTGACCTTTGACGCGCGCGGCAATGGCATCAATGCCACGGCAATCGCGCCCTTTGGCATTGCTCCGGTCAACGCCTCGGCGCGCGGCAGCTTTGCCGCCAACACCGTTTCCATCGATGCGCTCAGCGCCAATGGCTCGGGCGGGCTTTCGGTGACGGGCTCCGGCCGCGTGCCGCTGTCCGGTTCGGGTCTCTCGGTGACGGCCAATGGTTCGGCGCCTCTGGTGCTCGCCAACCGCTTCCTTATCGACCGGGGCGGTCAGTTGTCCGGCACGGCGAATTTCGATGCCCAGGTCAGCGGCAGTATCGCCAACCCGCAGTTCGGCGGCTCGGTGTCCACGAGTGGCGCCGGCTATGTCGATCCAGAGCTCAATTTGCGCCTCGCTGACATCACCGGTCGCGCCCGCCTCGACGGCACGGTTGCGACCATCGAAGGTCTCAGCGCCAATCTCTCGACCGGCGGCAGTGCCTCGATCTCGGGCACGGTCGGGATCACCGGAAACTTCCCGGCCAATCTGGCGCTCAACGTCAATTCGGCGCGCTATGCCGATGGCGATCTCTTCGTTGCCACCGTCTCCGGCAATCTCGGGCTCACAGGCAATCTTACCGGCACGCCGCTGCTCGCGGGCAATGTGCTGGTCGAGCAGGCCAATATCACCGTGCCGGAGGGTTTTGGGGGCGGCGCCGAGCTGATCGATGTCCAGCACCGCGGCACGCCGGCCGATGTGGCCCGGACCCTCGATCGCGCCAAGATCACCACCAATGGTGCGCCGGTGCCGCAGAGCCGCTCGCCCGGCATGCTGCTCGACATCAACGTCAACGCGCCCAACCAGATCTTTATCCAGGGTCGCGGGCTCGACGCGGAAGTGGGTGGTTCGGTCCGTCTCACCGGCCCGCTCAACAATATCCAGCCCGTGGGCGCCTTTTCCCTCAACCGCGGTCGCCTCTCCATCCTCGGCCAGCGCATCACCTTCGAGCGCGGCACGGTTACGCTGGTCGGCGATCTCGATCCCCAGCTTGATTTCGTCGCGCTCACCGAAGCCGATGGCATCGAGGTGGTGGTGACGGTGTCGGGCCGCGTCTCCGCGCTCGAAATCGGTTTCGGCTCCAGCCCGCAATTGCCGCAGGATGAAGTCCTGGCGCGCCTCTTGTTCAAGCGCTCCATGGGCGAGCTGTCGCCATTGCAGCTGGCACAGCTGGCAGCCGCAGCCGGGGAACTGGTGGGAGCAGGGGGCGGCGGTGGCGGTCTTCTTGGCGGCCTTCGCGGTGCCGCAGGCCTCGCCGACCTTGACGTCGTCACCGACGCGCAGGGCAATGTCGGCGTCGAAGCCGGCACCTATCTGCAGGACAATATCTATCTCGGCGTCACGGCGGGTGCCAACGGCCAGAGCAAGGTGACGATCAACCTCGACGTCACCGAAGACCTCACGGTCAAGGGCGCGGCCGGCCAGGATGGCAATTCCAGCCTCGGCGTCTTCTACGAGCGCGATTACTAAGGTTTTAGGGCCTCAGCCCGACGTTTCACACCCTCCCATCCTCCCTCCTAAAAGGGGGAGGTGTCGATCGCGTTTTTGGGCACGTCGTTGTCACGGGGCCAGGCCTGCACGCTCCTCAGGGGAGAGGTGCTCCTGACCAGCGGCGTTCCCCACGCCACTCCCCACCGTCATTGCCCGACTTGTCCGGGCAATCCACTCCGCCCCAAAAATACATCACCCGGACAAGCCGGGTGATGACAATTGCCTACGGTTGGAACGCACTGGCTACTGACCAGCGCCGCCCGTCTTTGCGGCCTTGGCTTCGTCCCACCACCAGATCGTCGGGAACCCGTTGGAGAATTCCGGCAGGGTTTCGGGGCGGCTGAAGCGGTCCCAGCGGGCGGTGCGGGAGTAGAGCAGCGCATAGCCGGGGGTGACATAGTCATGCGCCAACAGCACCCGGTCGAGCGCCTCGACAATGGCAAGCTGGGTGTCGCGGTCGCCGGCGGCGACGAGCTGGTCGATCAGCGCGTCGATACCCGCATCGGCAATGCCGGCGTAGTTGCGCGAGCCCTGTTCGTCGACGCTTCCCGAGCCGAAGAAATAGCGCTGCTCATTGCCCGGCGAGAACGACTGGGCCCAGCTGGCATAGATCATGTCGTAGTCGAAGCTGCGCAGGCGGTTGATATATTGGGGCGTGTCGACCATGCGGATCTGCACATCGACGCCGATCTGGGCGAGGTTGCGCTGCAGATTGGCTGCGATGGGTTCGAGCGTGGGCTGGTGCATCAGGAGCTCAATGGAGAGCTGGGTGCCGTTGGCGTCAACCAGTTGGGTGCCATTGAGTGTGTAGCCGGCTTCGGTCAGGAGATTGAGCGCGGTGCGCAGGTTTTCGCGCAGTTTTGTCGGGTCGCCATTGACCGGGTTGGTGTAGGCCTCTGTGAAGACGCTTTCGGGGACAAGGTCCTTCACGCCTTCCAGAATTTCGAGCGTCTTGCCTTCCGGCAGGCCCTTGGCGGCAAAGGGCAGGCCGAAGAAATAGCTGTCGATGCGGGCGTACTGATTGAAGAAAACGGTGGCGTTCAACTCTTCGAAATCGAAGGCATGGTTGATCGCCCGCCGGACGCGCTGATCGTCAAACTTGTCGCGGCGCAGGTTGGGAATGAAGCCGGTCATTTCGCCCCGGCCATTGTAGTCCTCGTGGAATTCTTCGCGGACGACGCGGCCATCGGCGACGGCCGGGAAATCAAAGCCGGTGGCCCAGCGGCGGGCGGTATATTCGCTCCACCAGTCGAACTGGTCGCCCTTGAAGGCCTCGAACCACACCGCCTCATCCAGGAAATACTCGTAGGCAAGCTTGTCGAAATTATTGGTGCCGATCTGGGTCGGGTGATCGGCACCCCAATAATCCTCTACCCGCTCATAGGTGATCGTGCGGCCTGCATCGAAACTGACGAGGCGATAGGGGCCCGAGCCCAGCGGAGCCTCGAGCGTCGATTCCCCGATATTGCGCTGCTTGCCGGATGCGTCGGTGCCCTCCCACCAATGCTGGGGCAAGACGATCATCTGGCCCAGAATATGGGGTAACTCGCGATTGCCGGTCATGTCGAAGGTGAAGGTCACCTCGCCGGGGGCGGTGACTTCGGCATCCGTCACATTGGCGTAATATTGCGTATAGGTGGGGCTGAGCTCGATCAGCTTGTCGAAGGACCAGACCACATCCTCGGCCTTGACTGGCTCGCCATCATGCCAGCGTGCATCGGGGTCCATGCGGAAGGTCACCGCGCCATAGTCGTCGGCGACCTTCATGGCTTCAGCGAGGAGCCCATAGGAGGTGTTCACCTCGTCCATCGACGCTGTCATCAGGGTTTCATAGATCAGCCCGAGCCCGGAGGCCGCGTTGCCCTTGGGCAATATGGGGTTGAACGTATCAAAGCCGCCGCGCGTGCCCAGCCGCACCGTGCCGCCCTTGGGGGCGTCGGGGTTCACATAGTCGAAATGGGCAAAGCCCTCGGCATATTTGGGCGCTTCGGTGAGGGAGTCTGCGTGGACCCACACACCGGTCGGGGTCTGCGCCAGAACAGGCACGGCAAGGCCGAGCGTCAGCAGGCCGGATGCGACAAGGGCGGCGAACTTCATTCCTGGGCTCCGTTGGTTTGGTCGGAAGATTAGTCCGAATTTGGGGCGATGTCGAAGGCTGCGGCCATGAGCTGGCGGGTGTAATCCTCGCGCGGTGCCGCAAAGATCTCAGCCGCTGCGCCCGCCTCCACCACAAGGCCGTGACGCATGACAATGAGGCGATGGGCAAGCGCCCTGACGACGCGCAGATCGTGGCTGATGAAGAGATAGGTGAGGCCGCGCCGCTGCTGGATATCGCGCAGCAGATCGATCACCTGGGCCTGGATGGACACGTCGAGCGCCGAGGTTGGCTCGTCGAGCACGAGGAAGGCCGGTTCCAGAATGAGCGCGCGGGCAATGGCGATGCGCTGGCGCTGGCCGCCGGAAAACTCATGCGGATAGCGATCGGCGCTGTCGGGGTCGAGCCCGACCTCGCGCAGCACGTCGACGACCTTGCTTTGACGTTCGTCGTGCGAAAGGCTCGGCATGTGCACGGACAGGCCTTCGGCGACGATTTCGCGTACCGACATGCGCGGGCTGAGCGAGCCGAAGGGATCCTGAAAGACGATCTGCATGTGCTTTCGCATCGGGCGCAGGGCGCGGCCGGAGCGGCCGGCGACGTTCTCGCCCAGCACCACGATCCGCCCCTCGGACGAGATGAGGCGCAAGAGCGCATAGCCCAGCGTCGACTTTCCCGAGCCGCTCTCGCCGACGACGCCCAGTGTCTCGCCGCGATAAATGTCGAGATCGACTCCGTCGACCGCTTTGATATGGCCGATGGTGCGGCGCATGAGTCCCCGCTTGATCGGGAACCAGACTTTGACGTCCCGCGCCTCCACGATCTTTTCGGCATTAGGCTCGGGCAGGTTTGGCGAACCACTCGGCGCGGCGGCGAGGAGTTTCTTGGTATAGGCGTGCTGCGGGTTCTCGAAAATCTCGCTGACCGGGCCAGTCTCGACGATCTTGCCCTCGGTCATCACTGCCACGCGGTCAGCAATTTTGCGCACGATCGTGAGGTCGTGGGTGATGAACAGCATGGCCATGCCATTCCTGCGCTGCAGGCGCTTCAGGAGATCAAGAATCTGCGCCTGCACCGTCACGTCGAGCGCCGTGGTCGGTTCGTCAGCGATCAGCAGTTTGGGATCATTCGCCAGCGCCATGGCGATCATGACGCGCTGGCGCTGCCCGCCTGAAAGCTGGTGAGGGTATGACTCCAGCCGGCTTTCCGGATCGGGAATGCCGACATCGGTGAGGAGCTCGATCGTACGCTTGCGGGCCGCCGTCTGGCGCAGGCCCTGATGGATCGCCAGCACCTCGCCGATCTGCTTGCCGATCGTGTGCACAGGATTGAGCGAGCTCATCGGCTCCTGAAAAATCATGCCGACCCGATTGCCGCGCAGGCCGCGCAAGATCTGCTCATCGACACTGGCAAGGTTTTGCCCTTCAAAGCTGATCTCGCCGGAAATGCTGGCGCTGGGCGGCAGGAGCCGCAGCACGGACAGAGCCGAAACCGATTTGCCCGACCCGCTCTCGCCAACCAGCGCCAGCGTCTCCCCCGGCGCGATGTCAAAGGCGATGTTCCGCACCGCCTCGGAAGTGCCGAAGCGGATGGTGAGATCCCGTACGGAAAGCAGCGGCCCGGTCATGCAAAGGTCTTTCGCGGGTCGAAGGCGTCGCGGACGGCTTCGCCGATGAAGACGAGCAGAGTCATCATGGCGGCGATGGTGAAAAAGCCGGTCAGCGCCAGCCAGGGGGCCTGCAGATTGTTCTTGCCCTGCGCCAGCAATTCCCCAAGCGAGGGCGAGCCCGGCGGCAGGCCGAGGCCGAGGAAATCGAGCGAGGTGAGGGTCGCCACCGACCCCGAGAGAATGAAAGGCATGAAGGTCAGTGTTGCGACCATGGCGTTTGGCAGGAGGTGCCGCCACATGATGGTGCGGTTGGAAACGCCCAGCGCGCGGGCGGCGGTGACATATTCAAAATTGCGCGCCCGCAGAAATTCGGCGCGGACAATGCCCACCAGCGACACCCAGGAAAACAGCAGCAAGATGCCGAGCAGCACCCAGAAGCTGGGCGCGATCACCCGCGAGATGATCAGCAGCAGATAAAGCGCCGGGATCGAGGTCCAGATTTCGATGAGGCGCTGGGCGATGAGGTCGGTCCAGCCGCCGAAATAGCCCTGCACGGCCCCTGCCACGATACCGACGCCCGAAGATATGACCGTGAGGATCAGCCCGAAGAGGATCGACAGCCGGAACCCATAGACCAGCCGCGCAAAAACATCGCGGCCGCGATCGTCGGTGCCCAGCCAGTGATAATTGCCGATATGGCAATTGGGGTCGTCAACGCCCATGGGATAGCGGGCGCAGAACTCTTCCCGGCTCATCAGCCAGCTGGGCGGATTGGCGCCAGAATAGGGCAGATAGCCATCAATCGTCGTGTAGTCGAAGCGCACCGGCGGCCAGAGCGCCCAGCCATTGGCCTCGATTTCGTCTGATATATAGGGCTGGCGGTAATTGGTGGTGGCCAGAAACCCGCCGAACTTGCTCTCGGGATAGGTGACCAGCGCCGGCACCAGCAATTCGCCCTTGTAGGAGACGAGGATCGGGCGCTCATTGGCAATGAACTCGGCCCCCAGCGTGACGATGAAGAGGGCGAGGAAAATCCAGAGCGACCACCAGCCGCGCCGGTTGGCCTTGAAATTGGCGAGGCGCCGGCGATTGAGCGGGGAGAGGGCAATGCTCATGCGTCGCGGCTTTCAAAGTCGAGGCGCGGATCCACCCACATATAGGCTAGATCCGAGATCAGCCCGATCACCAGCCCCAGAAGCGAGAAGATATAGAGCGTGGCAAAGACCACCGGATAATCGCGATTGGCGATGGCCTCAAAACCGAGGAGGCCAAGCCCGTCGAGCGAGAAGATGGTTTCGATCAGCAGCGAGCCACCGAAGAAGGCGCCTATGAACGCGCCCGGAAACCCGGCAATGATCAGCATCATGGCGTTGCGGAAGACATGGCCATAAAGCACCTGCCGGTCGTTCAGGCCCTTGGCCCGCGCCGTCACCACATATTGCTTGCCGATCTCGTCGAGGAAGGAATTTTTGGTGAGCAGCGTCGCCGTGGCAAAGGCCCCGAGCCCCATGGCCGTGATGGGCAGGACGAGGTGCCAGGCATAATCGAGCACCTGCCGCCACCAGGGGAAAGATGAAAACCCCGGCGAGGTCAGCCCGCGCAGCGGGAAGATCGACCAGAAACTGCCCCCGGCAAAAAGCACGATCAGCGCAATGGCAACGAGAAAACCGGGCACGGCATAGCCGACGATGATGAGGCTCGAGGTCCAGACGTCGAAGCGGGAGCCATCGCGGCGCGCCTTGGCGATGCCGAGCGGAATGGAGACGCCATAGGCGATCAGCGTCATCCACAGGCCCAGCGAAATCGAGACCGGCATCTTCTCCTTGATCAGATCGATGACGGAGATGTCGCGATAATAGCTCTCGCCGAAATCGAAGCGGAGATAGTTCCAGATCATGGTGACGAAGCGTTCGAGCGGCGGCTTGTCGAAGCCGAACTGCTTTTCGATCCGCTCGACAAGTTCAGGCGGCAGGCCGTCGCTGCCGCGATAGCCGCTCCTGCCGGGCTGGTTCTGGGCATTGGGCTGGGAGACAACGTCACCCCCGCCACCGGTGACGCGTTCGGTCAGCGCCACGTTCTGGCCGGAGAGATTGGCCAGGGCCTGTTCCACCGGCCCGCCCGGCGCAAACTGGGTGATGAGAAAGGAAATAGCCATGATGCCGAAAACGGTCGGGATCATCAGCAATAGTCGGCGGATGATATAGGCGCCCATCTCGTCTCCAACCCTTGGCTCGCCATGGTTCACTTTGTCGAGCCACCCGCAAATCACCTTGCGGTGAGAGGGGTTTGTCCCGAATGCACCATTTGGCGACAGCTTTTGCAACTGCCGCTTTCATTGGGAGCTTCTGTCTCGCCAAACACCCCCACCTAACCTCCCCCTGTGAGGGGGAGGGATGTTTCTGTGGCTCACCGGCCGCTCAGAAAAACTCGATCGGTCCCTCCCCCTTCACAGGGGGAGGCCAGGTGGGGGTAGCCTCATCTCCGCTTGCCTCATCCCCTCGCCACCGTCACAATCGGCCCACGGGAGTGCCCATGAACTACAAGACGATTGCCCAGGTGCGGGATGCCGGTATCGCCCGTGTCCTTATCGTTGCCCTCCGGGCCCACGGATTTCATCCGCTCGACCCGCGCGATGGTGGCCTGCCGGGGGTGCCGAATATTTTCGGGGCCGATGGCGTCGGCATTGAGGTGCCGGAAAACGAGATGGGCGATGCAACGCTTCTGGTCGAGGACCTGTTGAAGGACATGACAGAGCCTCGTCCCGCAAAACCGCCATATTGACAAAACACCATTGGTTTGCGGTCGGGCGTTGAACGGAGTGGTCGCTTTGGTTTATAAGCCGCCACAAGTGTTAATTTCCCTTAAGCCCTCGGGCAGGAGTCACTCATGAAGCTTTGGAAACGCGGAGCTGGTTCCGTATTGGGTGTGGCCGCTGCTGCGCTGCTGCTTGCAGCCTGCTCGCCGTCCACACGATCCAATACGGCCGGGCTCAACGTCGTGAGCGCGCCCCAGCAGTTGCAGCCGATCCAGCCCTCGACTGTTCAGCAGGGCACTTTGCCTTCGATCGGCGCCACCGGTACGCCGGCACCGGGCTTGTCGGGTACCCCCGTTCTGGGTGGGGCGCCTGCTGCGCCGCAGCCGGGCTTCGGCACCACCACAACAGTTGGCAGCGCCGGATCGATCACCACGATCGGCCAGCCAGCCGGCAGCTTCAGCGCTGGTCCGGAAGGCGTGTGGACCGTCACTGCTGGTGCACAGACCTGCCAGCTCAACCTGCCGATGACCGCCAAGACCGGCACCAATTACTTCCGCGCCTCCTCGCCCGGCTGCACCGTGCCGCAGATCGCCTCGGTGACCGGCTGGCAGCAGGTCGGCAGCCAGCTGCAGCTCTATGATGAGAACGGCAATATCGCGGCTTTCCTCGCCCCCTCGAGCGGCCGCTACATCGGCACCATGGGCGGTGGCCAGGCCATCGCGATGTCGCGCTAAGTCTTTTAGGCCGGCCCGCGCAGGGCCGGCTTTTTGTTTCCAGGCGTTGCACCGCATCGAGGCATCGTGTCACCCCCGCGAAAGCGGGGGCTCTGTTTTCGGTTGCGGTTCAATAGGGGTCTCGCTGTGGCGGGACCGTCCGGTGGTATTTCCTGATGTCTGCTTCCTCAAGCACCCCCGTTCGCGCCGCCTATGAAGCGCTCGCCGCCCGTGGCGCGCTGACCCTTGACCCCGCACAGCTCGAGGCGGCCAGCCATTTTGATCGCATCATTGCCGAACTGGCCGCGGCCCGCCCGAGGCGCATGTTCGGTTTTCGCGAAAAGCCCCGTCCGGTGCGCGGGCTTTACCTTCATGGCGAGGTCGGGCGCGGCAAGACCATGCTGATGGACCTGTTCTTCGCCGCCGTTCCGAACAAGGAGAAGCGGCGCGTCCATTTCCATGAATTCATGGATGAAGTGCACCAGGGGGTGGCGGCCTTCCGCAAGACGACCCGCGGCAGCAATGACAATGCCGACCCCATCGAAGCGGTGGTGCGCCCGATGCTGAAGGCGGGGCTGCGCGTGCTCTGCCTCGATGAATTCCATGTCCATGACATTACCAATGCCATGTTGCTCGACCGGCTGTTCGACAAGCTCTTTGCCGGCGGGGTGGTGCTGGTCTCGACGTCCAATGTGGTGCCGGACGGGCTCTACAAGGACGGTCTCAACCGCCAGCTGTTCCTGCCGTTCATCGAGCGCCTCAAGCGCGAGACCGAAGTGGTGGGCCTGCCTTCGGAGCAGGACTATCGGCGGCTCAAATTTGCCGGGCAGCAGGTCTATGTGTTCGGGACGGGGCCGCAGGTGGCGGCGGAGATGGACGCACTCTGGCTGCGTCTTACTGGTGGTGAAGAGGGCGCGCCCGGCGTCATCGAAAGCATCGGTCGTGAAATTGCCGTGCCGCGCATTGCCATGGGGGCCGCCCGTTTCGGTTTTGCCGATCTCTGCGACAAGCCGCTGGGTACGCGCGACTTCGTGCGCATCGCCCATTCCTTCGATACGCTGATGCTCGAGGATGTGCCGCAGATGGATCGCACCCGCTCGGACGCGGCCAAGCGCTTTATCCTCCTCATCGACAGCCTTTATGATCGCGGCGTCAAGCTTGCGGCCAGCTTTGCGGTGCCGCTCGATCAGCTTGGCAAGGATGACAGGACTGCCTTCGAGTTTCAGCGCACCATCTCGCGCCTGACGGAAATGCAGTCCGAGGAATATCTGGGCAAGGGGCTGCGCGAAGTGGCGTCCGAGGTCGGTGCCTAGTCACAAGCCTTCAGTGCCAGATGACAAGGCCCAGCGTGCCGCCGGCGGCAGCGCCGAGCAGGGCGCCGATGGCTGCGCCTGTCAGATTGACATTGAACCCTGCCATGGCGCCGAGCACGGCGCCAAGAACCAGTCCGGCCAGCATGGTGGCGCCCTGGAGCGGGCCCAGCCTCACGCGCGCCGCCCTGGGCGGTTTGGGAACAGGCGGGGGCAGGTTGGGGTCCGGTGTCATCGTCTCAAGCTTGTCACGCTACTGCCAAAAGCGCGACCTCATCTTGCCCATTTGGCATTCCCCCATCGCCCATGAGCAAGGGCGAAACCGGGGTCTAGACGAAGGGTTCACTTGCCCCTCAGGCCGCGGAAGGTTAAGAGGTGCGCCAAATCAACGCAGTCGGGGAACATGGCAAATGGCGCGCAAGAAAATAGCCCTTATCGGTGCTGGACAGATCGGCGGAACGCTGGCCCTGCTCGCAGCGCAGAAGGAACTGGGCGATATCGTCCTGTTCGACGTGGTCGATGGTGTCGGTCCGGGCAAGGCGCTTGATATCGCCCAGTCCGCTCCCTCGCAGGGCTTTGACGCCGTCATGAAGGGTACGTCCGAATATAAGGACATCGAAGGCGCAGACGTGGTGATCGTCACCGCCGGTGTGCCGCGCAAGCCCGGCATGAGCCGCGATGACCTGCTCGAAATCAACCTCAAGGTGATGGAGCAGGTGGGTGCGGGCATTGCCAAGTACGCTCCCGACGCATTCGTGGTGTGCATCACCAACCCGCTCGACGCCATGGTCTGGGCGCTGCAGAAGTTCTCCGGCCTGCCCACCAACAAGGTGATCGGCATGGCTGGCGTGCTCGACAGCTCGCGCTTTGTCCACTTCATCGCCGATGAGCTCAAGGTTTCGGTCGAAGACGTCAACGCCTTCGTGCTTGGCGGCCACGGCGACACCATGGTGCCGCTGGCGCGCTACTCTACCGTTGCCGGCATCCCGCTCACCGACATCGTCAAGATGGGCTGGATGAGCAAGGAAAAGCTCGAAGAGATCATCCAGCGCACCCGTGATGGCGGCGCCGAAATCGTGGGTCTCCTCAAGACCGGTTCGGCCTTCTACGCTCCTGCCGCTTCCGCCATCGCCATGGCCGAGAGCTATCTCAAGGACAAGAAGCGCGTTCTGCCCTCCGCCGCCTATCTCAACGGCGAATATGGCATCAAGGACACCTATGTCGGCGTTCCGGTTGTCATCGGTGCCGGTGGCGTTGAAAAGGTCGTCGAGATCGCGCTCAACTCCGCCGAACAGAAGGCCTTCGAAAAGTCGGTCGGCGCCGTTGAAGGCCTCATCGAAGCCTGCAAGAAAATCGCGCCGAAGCTGGCGTAACCGAACAAGTGTCATCCCCGCGCAAGCGGGGATCTCCCTTTCAGGGGAGAGAAACCGAGATTGCCGCTTTGAGGCGGGAATGACGCGGTAGGGGTCTTGGAGCCCCGTGATCGCAAGCGATTGACCCACCAAGGGGAACACGATGAACATCCACGAACATCAGGCCAAGGCTCTGCTCAAGGAATATGGTGCACCGGTTGCTGCGGGCGTCGCCATCTATTCCGTTGATGAGGCGGAAGCTGCCGCCAAGTCGCTGCCCGGCCCGCTTTATGTGGTCAAGAGCCAGATCCATGCCGGCGGTCGCGGCAAGGGCAAGTTCAAGGAACTCGGTCCCGACGCCAAGGGCGGCGTGCGCCTGGCCAAGACCATCGATGACGTCGTTGCCTTCTCGCGCGAAATGCTCGGCAATACGCTGGTGACCGCCCAGACTGGCGACGCCGGCAAGCAGGTCAATCGCCTCTATATCGAAGACGGCGCCGACATCGCCCGCGAACTCTATTGCTCGCTGCTGGTCGATCGTTCCGTTGGTCGCGTGGCTTTCGTGGTCTCGACCGAAGGCGGCATGGACATCGAGGCTGTCGCCCATGACACGCCCGAAAAGATCCACACCATCGCCATCGACCCGGAAGCCGGCGTGACCGCCGCCGACGTGGCGACCATTTCCAAGGCCCTCGAGCTCGACGGCGCTGCTGCCGAAGACGCCAAGAGCCTCTTCCCGATCCTCTACAAGGCGTTTGTCGAAAAGGACATGGCGCTGCTTGAGATCAACCCGCTGATCGTCATGCAGGACGGCCATCTGCGCGTCCTCGACGCCAAGGTGTCGTTCGACGGCAATGCGCTCTTCCGCCACGACGACATCAAGGCGCTGCGCGACGAAACCGAAGAAGACGCCAAGGAAATCGAGGCCTCCAAGTGGGACCTCGCCTATGTGGCGCTCGACGGCAATATCGGCTGCATGGTGAACGGCGCGGGCCTCGCCATGGCGACCATGGACATCATCAAGCTCTACGGCAAGGAGCCGGCGAACTTCTGTGACGTCGGCGGTGGCGCCGGCAAGGAGAAGGTCGCGGCTGCGTTCAAGATCATCACCGCCGATCCGAAGGTCGAGGGCATCCTCGTCAACATCTTCGGCGGCATCATGAAGTGCGACGTCATCGCCGAAGGCGTTGTCGCTGCGGTTCAGGAAGTGGGCCTCAAGGTTCCGCTGGTGGTGCGCCTCGAAGGCACCAATGTCGAGTTGGGCAAGAAGATCCTCAACGAATCCGGTCTCGCCATCACGGCGGCAGACGATCTCGACGATGCGGCGAAGAAGATCGTCGCTGCGGTCAACGGCTAATTCAGGGGACTGGAAAGCATGTCTATTCTCGTCAACAAAGACACCAAGATCCTCGTTCAGGGCCTGACCGGCAAGACCGGCACGTTCCACACCGAACAGGCGCTGGCCTATTACGGCACCCAGATGGTTGCCGGCATTCACCCCAAGAAGGGTGGCGAAACCTGGACTGGCGCTGCCGGCAAAAGCCTGCCGATCTACGCTACGGTTGCCGAAGCCCGCGACGCTACCGGTGCTGACGCATCGGTGATCTATGTGCCGCCTGCCGGTGCTGCCGACGCGATCATCGAAGCCATTGAAGCCGAGATCCCGTTCATCACCTGCATCACCGAAGGCATTCCGGTGGCCGACATGGTGCGCGTCAAGGCCCGCCTCGAACGCTCCAATTCGCGCCTCCTCGGCCCGAACTGCCCCGGTATCCTCACCCCGGAAGAGTGCAAGATCGGCATCATGCCGGGCTCGATCTTCCGCAAGGGTTCGGTCGGTATCGTCTCGCGCTCGGGCACGCTGACCTATGAGGCCGTGTTCCAGACCACCAATGAGGGCCTTGGCCAGACCACGGCTGTTGGCATCGGCGGCGATCCGGTGAAGGGCACCGAGTTCATCGACGTGCTCGAGATGTTCCTCGCCGACGACGCGACCGAGTCGATCATCATGATCGGCGAAATCGGTGGCGCGGCTGAAGAAGAAGCGGCGCAGTTCCTGATCGACGAAGCCAAGAAGGGCCGCAAGAAGCCCATGGCCGGCTTTATCGCCGGGCGCACCGCACCCAAGGGGCGCACCATGGGCCATGCCGGCGCTGTCGTTTCCGGCGGCAAGGGCGATGCGGAATCCAAGATCGCGGCCATGGAAGCGGCCGGGATCACGGTGTCGCCGTCGCCCGCACGTCTCGGCAAGACCCTCGTGGACGTGCTCAAGGGTTAACCGACCAGCGCTTTTGTCTGAAAGTATACATCTCGACCAATAAGGTCAGTAGAGTTGTCTTTTACCGCCGACGGAAGTGCACGACTTATATAACGGATCCCTTCACGGGATCGTCACTGGGCGCGGCGAAATTCGCCGCGCTAACTGCCCAGAGGGATGCTAGCCAAGATTAGGCCAAGGTCTCTCGATATCTGAGCCACGACCCTGCTCAGGGGTCGTTCACTTAACAGGATACTAAGGATAAGCGGTCAGTATCCGATCGTAATCAAGGGACCGCATTGAGGCCGGCTCGCCGGCTCGTTTCAAAGGATGGCGGGGCGGCGCCTCGCACAAAAAGCGATGACACGACAGGAAAAGAACGACGCGTTCTTGCTGACCTCGTTCCTCTATGGGGGGAACGCTGACTACATCGAACAACTTTACTCCCGTTACAAGTCTGACCCGAGCAGTGTCGACGAGACCTGGTCGAGCTTCTTTTCCCGTCTGGACGACAGCCAGGACGTCGCCGTCCGGAATGCTGAAGGTCCCAGCTGGGGTCGCAAGGATTGGCCGCAGGCGGCCGGCGGCGACCTGATAGCTGCGCTTGACGGCAATTGGGGCGAGATCGCGGTCAAGGCCGAAAAGGCCACGACCAAGAAGGCCGTCGCCGAAGGCAAGCCTTCCGCCAGCGCCGAAGACGTGCTGCAGGCGACCCGGGATTCGATCCGTGCCATCATGATGATCCGCGCCTATCGCATGCGCGGCCATCTGCATGCCGATCTTGATCCGCTCAAGCTCAAGGCCGACGAACCGGCCCCCGAGCTTGATCCACGCAGCTACGGCTTCACCGAGGCCGACTACAGCCGCAAGATCTTCATCGACAATTATCTGGGCCTCGAATACGCCACCATCCCAGAGATGCTGGCCATCCTGCAGCGCACCTATTGCGGCACGCTCGGGATCGAATTCATGCATATCTCCGATCCGGAAGAGAAGCAGTGGATTCAGGAGCGCATCGAGGGTCCGGACAAGGAAATCACCTTCACCGCCGAAGGCAAGAAGGCGATCCTCAACAAGCTGATCGAGGCCGAAGGCTTCGAAAAGTTCCTCGACGTCAAGTATACCGGCACCAAGCGCTTCGGCCTTGATGGCGGCGAAGCCACTATTCCGGCGCTCGAGCAGATCATCAAGCGCGGCGGTGCCCTTGGCATCAAGGATATCGTGCTGGGCATGGCCCACCGCGGCCGTCTCAACGTTCTGACCCAGGTCATGGCCAAGCCGCATCGCGCGCTGTTCCATGAATTCAAGGGCGGCGCCTTCTACCCCGACGACGTCGAGGGTTCGGGCGACGTGAAGTACCATCTTGGCGCGTCGTCGGACCGCGAGTTCGACAACAACAAGGTGCACCTGTCGCTGACGGCCAATCCGTCTCACCTCGAAATCGTTGATCCCGTGGTGCTCGGCAAGTCGCGCGCCAAGCAGGACCAGCACATCGCTCCCGATGGCAAGCTCGTCAACATCGCCCAGGATGGCAAGCCGGACCGGTCCATGGTCCTGCCCCTGATGATCCATGGCGACGCGGCCTTTGCCGGCCAGGGTGTGATTGCCGAATGTCTGGGGCTCTCCGGCCTCAAGGGTCACCGCACGGGTGGGTCGATCCACTTCGTCATCAACAACCAGATCGGCTTTACCACTTCGCCGATCTATTCGCGCTCCTCGCCATATCCGACCGACGTCGCCAAGATGATCGAGGCGCCGGTTCTGCATGTGAATGGCGATGATCCGGAAGCTGTCGTGTTCGCGGCGAAGGTGGCTGTCGAATACCGCCAGAAGTTCGGCAAGCCTGTCGTCATCGACATGTTCTGCTATCGCCGCTTCGGTCACAACGAAGGCGACGAGCCCAGCTTCACCCAGCCGCTGATGTACTCCAAGATCCGGTCGCACAAGACGACCCTGGAGATCTATTCGCAAAAGCTGATCGCTGAAGGCGTGCTCTCCGAGAACGACGTCGAGCAGATGCGCGCCAATTGGAAGGCCAAGCTCGAGGCCGAATTCGAAGCCGGCCAGGACTATCGCCCGAACAAGGCCGACTGGCTCGACGGCGCCTGGAAGAGCTTCAAGCCGGCCGCCGATGAAGGCCCGCGCCGCGGTGACACCGGTGTCGATCTCGACCGTCTGGTCGCTATCGGAACCCAGCTCACCAAGGTTCCGGCCGAGTTCAACGTCCACAAGACGGTCAAGCGCTTCCTCGACAACCGCCTCAAGGCAATTGAGAGCGGCGAGGGCATCGACTGGGCGACGGCCGAGGCGCTGGCCTTTGGTACGCTTGTTACCGAAGGGCACCCTGTGCGCCTTTCCGGCCAGGATTCGGAACGCGGCACGTTCAGCCAGCGCCACTCGGTGCTGAATGACCAGCAGGTGGAAAACAAGACCTTCACCCCGCTGAACAATCTCACGCCCGATCAGGCCCGCTACGAGGTCATCAACTCGATGCTCTCCGAAGAGGCGGTGCTCGGTTTCGAATACGGCTATTCGCTCGCCGATCCGCGGGCGCTGACGCTGTGGGAAGCCCAGTTCGGCGACTTCGTGAACGGTGCGCAGGTCGTCATCGACCAGTTCATCTCTTCGGGCGAGCGCAAGTGGTTCCGCATGTCGGGCCTCGTGATGCTCCTGCCGCACGGCTATGAAGGGCAGGGGCCGGAGCACTCCTCCGCGCGTCCCGAGCGCTTCCTCCAGCTCTGCGCCGAAGACAATATGCAGGTCGCCAACTGCACGACGCCGGCCAACTACTTCCACGTGCTGCGCCGGCAGCTCAAGCGCGACTTCCGCAAGCCGCTGATCCTGATGACGCCCAAGAGCCTCTTGCGCCACAAGCGTGCGGTCTCCGGCCTCGTCGAGCTTGGTCCGGACAGTGTCTTCCATCGCCTCCTCTGGGACGATGCCGAGGCCCCCGGTCTGCCCAAGACCACTATCCGCCTCCAGCCGGACGAAAAGATCCGTCGCGTCGTCCTCTGCACCGGCAAGGTCTATTACGACCTCCTCGAAGATCGCGAGAAGAAGGGCATCGACGATGTCTATCTCCTGCGCATCGAGCAGCTCTATCCGTTCCCGGCCAAGGCGCTGCTTGACGAGCTGAGCCGCTTCCCCAATGCGGAAGTGATCTGGTGCCAGGAAGAGCCCCGCAACATGGGTGCCTGGGCCTTCATCCAGCCCTATGTGGAATGGGTGTTCGACCAGATGGGCCGTGGCCACCAGCGCGTGCGCTACTCCGGCCGTCCGGCGGCCGCTTCGCCCGCTACGGGCCGCATGAGCGTTCACCTGGAGCAGCTCCAGGCGTTCCTCGACGATGCCTTGGGCTCCTGAGCCTTGTGACAAGTCATATTGAGCGCCACATTCGTCCTTAGGACGGTGGCGCTCTGGCCCGAAATAGAAGGACAACATTCCATGTCGACAGAAATCCGGGTGCCTACCCTGGGCGAAAGCGTCACCGAGGCCACCATCGGCCAGTGGTTCAAGCAGGTCGGGGACGCCGTCTCTGCCGACGAGCCCATCGTCGAGCTCGAAACCGACAAGGTCACCATCGAAGTGCCGGCACCGGCCTCCGGCGTGCTCGAAGCGATCGCCGCCCAGCCGGGTGACACGGTCGACGTCGGCGCGCTGCTCGGCGCCATTGCTGCCGGTGCTGGTGCTGCCGTTGCGCCCAAGGCCGCCCCCAAGGCCGAAGCGCCTGCTGCTGCTCCCGCTGCACCGGCTGCCGCACCGCAGGCTGCCGCCGCCACCGATCGTGCTCCGGCCCCCTCGGCCCAGAAGCTGATCAATGAAAAGGGTCTTGATGCCGGCGCCATCGCCGGTTCGGGCAAGGCCGGTCAGGTGCTCAAGGAAGACGTGCTTGCCGCCCTGGCCAAGACCACGGCTCCCGCCGCTGCCGCTCCGGCCCCTGCTGCAAAGCCCGCAGCCCCGCGCGCTCCGAGCTCTGCCGATGATGCGGTTCGCGAAGAGCGCGTGAAGATGACGCGCCTGCGCCAGACCATCGCCCGCCGCCTCAAGGATGCGCAGAACACTGCCGCCATGCTCACCACCTTCAACGAGGTGGACATGAAGCCGGTGATGGACCTGCGCAACCAGTACAAGGAGCTCTTTGAGAAGAAGCACGGCGTCAAGCTCGGCTTCATGGGCTTCTTCACCAAGGCTGTGGTCCACGCCCTCAAGGAAATCCCGGCGGTCAATGCAGAGATCGACGGCGATGACCTGATCTACAAGCAGTACGCCCATATCGGCGTGGCTGTCGGCACCGACAAGGGCCTCGTCGTGCCGGTGGTGCGCGATGCCGACCAGATGTCGATCGCCGAGATCGAGAAGGAAATCGGCAATCTCGGCCGCAAGGCGCGCGATGGCCAGCTGTCCATGGCTGACATGCAGGGCGGCACCTTCACCATCTCCAATGGTGGCGTCTACGGCTCGCTGATGTCGACCCCGATCCTCAATGCCCCCCAGTCGGGCATTCTGGGCATGCACAAGATCCAGGAGCGTCCGGTTGTCGTCGGCGGCCAGATCGTCATCCGCCCGATGATGTATCTCGCCCTCAGCTATGATCACCGCATCGTCGACGGCAAGGAGGCCGTGACCTTCCTCGTGCGCGTCAAGGAAAGCCTCGAGGCGCCCGAACGCCTCGTGCTTGACCTGTGATCGCCGCATTTTGCTGATTGAAAAAGGGTCCGGTTCGCCGGACCCTTTTTTGTTCACCGATTGGTGTTTAACGTCACGGCAAACGTTAGCAGTCTGTTAGCAGATTGTGACGCTAAGGCTGTGTCTGGATTATTTTTCGAGGTGTGGTTTGCGACGTTTTGTGGTTCTGGCAGCCCTGTGTTTTGGCGCAATTTCTCCCGCGTCGGCGCAGGAGGACGTCGCCGCAAATACCCAGCTGGTGGGGGAGCTCATGGCCTTCCATGGCTCGCAGGCCATCGTCGAGGTCATGACCACCCATTGCTACGAGAACACCGGTCTCGATGGTGCCTACAAGACCGCTGCCGAGAACTGGTACCTCAGAAACATAGGGTTTCTGGACCTTGCAGACCGGGTGATCGCCCGGCTGGGCGGGGGTGCCGAGGGGCAGCAGGCAGCCGCCGAGACCTATGGCGGCAGCCAGATCATGTCCGCCTATAACCAGGCCGACAACAAGAACAGCTTTTGCCGGACCTTCCTCGAACAGGTGGAAACCGGCGCGCTCGACATCGACCAGCAATTGCCCGATCCCCTGAAACGCGCTCAGGAAATCTCGGCCTCCTCCTGATTTATCCTCCCCCTCCGAACTCCGGTATAGACTGGCGGTCGGAAGAGGCTCGCCCAAATGGGGGTTGAAACCTTTGGTGTCCCGCCCGCGTATAAGGGGGATAGTGGGGATAAATCCAATGAGCCTTGAGCTGACACTTCTCGTCTGGAGCGCTGCGCTCGCCTTTGCCTATCTGGCGGTGCAATCGACCGTCTATCGCCTTGATTATGGTGTGAAATTTGCCAATGGCCAGCGTGATGGCGAACGTCCGCCGGGCAAATGGGCGGCGCGTGGCGAAAAGGCCCTGCGCAATTTCCTCGAAACCTACGGCATCTTCATCGCCCTCGCCGTCGCCACCGAACTCTCGGGTCGATCGGACGGGTTCACCCAATGGGGCAGCCAGATCTGGTTCTGGAGCCGCTGGGTCTATCTGCCGGCCTATTTCATCGAGGCGCCCTATATTCGCTCGCTGATCTGGACCATCTCCCTGATTGGTCTCGTCCTGCTCTTTGTCGGCGTCGCCTTCTGATACCGGGGCGGGGTCTTGCCCAATCGGCACGCCCCCAAGCCCTGGTGCGCGTTGCTGGCTTGTGCCCGGTGGTGTAACGCAATGGTATAGTGCGCGGATGGTGGTTTATTGGCGCAATCCACATTACATCTGTGCTGCTGGCCTTTAGGCGACATGCAGAAACACCAGCGCTAATCTTCTGAGGCAAAGAGAAACATGGCAGATCAATTCGACCTCACCATCATCGGTTCGGGCCCTGGCGGCTATGTCTGCGCAATTCGCGCGGCGCAGCTTGGGATGAAAGTGGCCGTGGTCGAGAAGTGGCCGACGCTGGGCGGGACCTGCCTCAATATCGGCTGCATTCCCTCCAAGGCGCTGCTGCATGCTTCCGAGCTGTTTGAAGAGGCCGGCCATGGGTTCAAGGCCCTCGGTATCGACATTCCTGCGCCGCAGCTCAACCTGCCGCAGATGATGAACCACAAGACCGACACGGTGAATTCCAACGTTGGCGGCGTCGATTATCTGTTCAAGAAGAACAAGATCACTGTTTTCCGCGGCATTGGCTCGATCCCGGCCGCAGGCAAGGTTCTGGTGACGCCGCAGACCGGCGCCCAGCAGGAAATCGCCACCAAGAATATCGTCATTGCCACTGGTTCGGTCTCGGCCAATCTGCCGGGCATCGAAATCGACGAAAAGACCGTCGTCACCTCCACAGGTGCACTGGCGCTGGACAAGGTTCCCGGTCGCCTCCTCGTCATCGGGGCCGGCGTGATCGGGCTGGAGCTGGGCTCGGTCTGGGCGCGCCTTGGCGCCAAGGTCACCGTTGTCGAGTATCTCGATCGCATCCTGCCGGGCATGGACAGCGAAGTGGCGCGTCAGTTCCAGCGCATGCTGCAGAAGCAGGGAATGGAATTCCGCCTGTCCAGCAAGGTCGGCGGCATCGACAAGCAGGAAGACGGCTCGCTCAAGGTGCGGGTGGAGCCGGCAGCAGGCGGAGACGTCGAGCTGCTCGACGCCGATGTGGCGCTGGTCGCCATTGGCCGCAAGCCGTTCACCGAAGGCCTGGGGCTCGACATTGTCGGCGTGGCGCTCGACGAGCGCGGCCGTGTTCGCGTTGATGCCCATTACAAGTCGTCGGTCGACGGCATCTACGCTATTGGTGACGTGGTCGCCGGCCCGATGCTGGCCCACAAGGCCGAGGACGAAGGCATTGCCATTGCCGAAATTCTCTCGGGCCAGGCGGGTCACGTCAATTACGCCGCCATTCCCTCGGTGGTCTACACCAATCCGGAAGTCGCCTCCGTCGGCAAGACCGAGGACGAACTCAAGGCCGATGGCGTCAACTACAAGATCGGCAAGTTCCCGTTTACGGCCAATGGTCGGGCCAAGGCCATGGTGGCGACCCAGGGTTTTGTAAAAATCCTCGCCGACGTCGAGACAGACCGCGTGCTGGGCGCGCATATCGTGGGCAAGAATGCCGGCGAGATGATCCATGAGCTGGTGACGCTGATGGAATTTTCGGGTGCTTCCGAAGATCTGGCTCGCACCACCCACGCACACCCGACCATGTCGGAAGCCATCCGCGAGGCCGCGCTGGCTTTGGGTGATGGTGCCATCCACATCTAGCCAGCTGCCAGCAAGACGCTGAAGTTGTTGTTCAATAATGCAAAGGGGCGGTGTTGATCCGCCCCTTTGCTTATTCAGTAAAGTCATCATACAAGTTGCGGTTGATTGTATGTTGACTTGTATTTTCCTTCCATACTAGTTTTCCTGCAGATCGGCGCCGCGAGCTGCCGACTGACGCCGGCGCCTCGGGGAGACGTGCCGGACGTGTGAGAATTTGGGAGGATTCGAATGTTGTATCTGCCGAAAATGGCGGCCGGCCTTGCCGTGGCTGCGACCTTAATGGTGTCCGGGGCCAGCGCCCAGACGGTGCTGCGCTCATCGGACACCCATCCTGACGGCTATCCCACCGTGGAAGCGGTCAAGAAGTTCGGTGAGCTGCTCAGCGAAAAGACCGACGGCGCCTATAGCGTCGAAGTGTTCCACTCCGCCCAGCTGGGGCAGGAGGCCGACACCATCGAGCAGACCCAGTTCGGTGTGCTTGATCTCAACCGTATCTCGATCGGTGCTTTCAATACCCAGGTGCCGGAAGCCACCGTCACCCAGCTGCCCTTTATCTTCCGCTCCGCCGAACACTTCCACAATGTGCTCGATGGCCCGATCGGCGAAGAAATCCTGGCGGCTTTCGAGAAGGTCGATGTGATCGCGCTGGCCTTCTACGATGGCGGTGCCCGCTCGTTCTACAACAGCTCCAAGCCGATCAACTCGCCTGCCGACATGGATGGGCTCAAATTCCGCGTCATGCAGTCGGACATTTTCGTGGACATGGTCGGTGCCCTCGGCGCCAACGCCACGCCAATGCCCTATGGCGAAGTGTACTCTGGCATCCAGACCGGCGTTATCGACGGCGCTGAAAACAACTACCCGAGCTATGACACGGCCGGCCACGCTGAGGTCGCCAAGTTCTATTCGCTCGACGAGCATCTGATGGTGCCCGAAGTGCTGGTTGTCTCCAAGGTCGTCTGGGATGGCCTGTCGCCTGAAGTCCAGACCGCGATGCGCGAAGCCGCCAAGGAATCCGTGCCCTATCAGCGTGATCTCTGGTCCGCCAAGGAAGTTGAATCCAAGGCCGCCGTCGAAGCTCTCGGCGCGACGATCAACGAAGTCGACAAGGCTCCGTTCATTGAAGCGATGAAGCCGGTCTACGAGAAGTATGTCACCGATCCGCAGCTGCAGGATCTGGTCGCCCGCATCCAGGCTACTGAAGGTTGACTTTAAAGCCAAAGCACCGGGTCGGGGCTGCTTGCCCCGGCTCGGCTCTTTCCTGGAGGACCAGACGTGAAAGAAAGCCTCGTGCCTGTCAGTCGCGTGTTGCGGGCAATTTCCAACTTCATTCTCCTGCTCGCCGGCGTGGGGCTGGTCGTGATGACAGCCATCGTCGCCTACCAGGTGTTCATGCGCTATGTGATCAACGCCTCTCCGTCCTGGACCGAGGGCGCGGCGATCATGCTGATGAGCTGGTTCATCTTTCTCGGCGCCGCCGTCGGCGTGCGCGAGAATTTCCATATGGGCTTTGACGTCCTGCTCTACGCGCTGCCGCCCAGCGGCAAGAAGTATCTCCGTTCGATCAGCGACATAGCGATTTTCGGCTTTGCTTTCGGGATGGTCTATTTCGGGGGTGAACTGGCCCTGCGCGGCTGGACCGTGCGCATTCCCGTGCTTGGTATCCCGCAGACCTTCACCTACCTGCCGGTGGTCATTTCCGGTGCTCTGATGATGCTGTTCTCGCTTGAGCGCCTGCTGCTGCGCGCTGCCGGGGAGCCGGTCGATGAACCGCCAGCCGAACTCGTGACCGAGGCTTGATCACTATGGAATACTGGATTCTCTTCGGTGTCTTCGCAGCTCTGATGCTGGTCGGAACGCCTATCGCCTTCTGCCTCGGCATCGCCAGCTTTGCCACCATCGTCTATCTTGGGCGCCCGGCGATCGTGGTGTTCCAGCAGCTCAATTCCGGCGTCGCCGGGTTCACGCTCCTTGCCATTCCGTTCTTCATCTTCGCCGGCGACCTGATGATGCGCGGGGGTATTGCGGCGCGGATCATCCAATTTGCCGGGGCGCTGATCGGCCATGTCCGTGGCGGCCTGGGGCAGGTCAATGTCGCTGCCTCGACGCTCTTCGGCGGCATCTCCGGCTCTGCAGTGGCAGAGGCTGCTGCCGTGGGCGGCATCATGATCCCGCAGATGAAGGCCCGCGGCTATGGCGCGGACTATGCGGTCAATGTCACCTCGATGGCAGCGCTCATCGCCTTGCTGCTGCCGCCCAGCCACAACATGATCATCTATTCGCTCTCGGGTGGAGGGCGCATTTCCATCGCCGACCTCTTCACCGCCGGGATCATTCCTGGGCTGCTCCTCGCACTGGCCCTGGGGATCACCGCCTATATCGTGGCGGTCAAGCGTGGGTACCCCACCGAGCCCTTTCCGGGCTTTGCCAAGGCATTCCAGTATTTCCTTGTGTCCATTCCGGGGCTGATGCTGATCGTCATCATCTTCGGCGGCGTCCGATCGGGTATTTTTACCGCCACGGAAAGCTCCTGTATCGCCGTGATCTACGCGTTGCTGGTGACCTTGCTCGTCTACCGCTCGCTGAGCTGGAGCGAGTTTGTTCACTCGGTGAAAGGCGCGGTGCGGACCACCTCCATGGTGCTGTTCATCATCGGCGCCGCCGCCTCCTTCGGCTGGCTGATGGCCTATCTGCGGGTCGCGCCGATCCTTACCGACGCGATCTCAAACCTCACCACCGATCCGCTGATGGTGCTGCTGCTCATCAACGTGCTGCTGCTCTTGCTGGGTACGTTCATGGACATGGGGCCGCTGATCATCATCACCACCCCGATCTTCCTGCCGATGGTGCAGAAGTTCGGCGTCGATCCCGTCCATTTCGGGGTGATCATGATCCTCAATCTCGGTATCGGGCTGAACACCCCGCCGTTAGGACCCGTCCAATTCGTGGCGGCGGCGGTCGGCAAGATCTCGATCTGGGCCGCCATGAGGAGCGTCTGGCCCTTCTATCTGGCGGGTCTGATCGTTCTCGGCCTCGTCACCTACATCCCGGCGCTGTCGTTGTGGCTGCCGAGCCTGTTCCACTAGCGCCATGTCAGTAGCCCAGATCATTCCGCCGCCAACGCGAAAACCCAAGCTTGCCGAGCTGGTCATCAATACGCTGCGTCAGCGTATTGTGACCGGGGAGCTGGTGCCGGGCATGAAGCTGCCCACAGAGAGTCAGCTGACGGTACAGTTCGGGGTCAGCCGAACGGTGATCCGCGAGGCGATAGCGGCGCTGGCGGCCGAGGGCAGCGTTCAGTCCCGGCAGGGGGCAGGGGTCTTTGTGCTGGCGAGTTTTGCCAGCACATTCAACAATATGATGGGAGAGGCATCGAACAAGATTTCGGTCGCTCTCAATGTGCTCGAAGTGCGCATGGGCATCGAGATCGAGTCGGCTGGCCTGGCCGCAATGCGACGGAGCACCAGCCAGGAAGCCGCGATCCATGAAGCCTGGAACGAGTTCGGCCGCCTGCTCAAGGCGGGAAACCCGACCGGCAAGACCGACTTCGCCTTCCATCGCGCCATCGCGGCGGCCACCAATAATCCGTTCTACATGGAAGTGCTCGATGCCTTGGGGAGCCGTACCATCCCCTGCGATGTCGCATCGCCCTGGGGGACCGAGAGCGTGCTTACCTATGACTATCAGGCGGGGCTGCACGAAGAGCATAGACATATCCTCGCGGCGATTTCAGCGCAGGACGGTGACGCGGCGCGCGAGGCGATGCGGGACCACCTGTCCCGCAGCCAGGAGCGCTATCGCGTCCGCCTGGCCGAGCAAGCGCTAAGCCACTGATCGCCCCGACATTCCGGCCAAGAGATTTTCAGGAGCCAAAATGAGTACCGAATACGACATCCGATTTGCCATTGATCCGGCTGGGGCTGCGGGCATGGGCACGGCCGAGCTGCGCGAGAATTTCCTCATCGACGATCTCTTCGCCGACGGCGCAGTGCGCTGGACCTATTCGCATTATGACCGGATGGCCGTCGGTGGAGCGGTGCCGGGTGGCGGGGAACTCGTGCTCGAAACCATCAAGCCGACGGGGACCAAGGCTTTTCTCGACCGGCGCGAGATGATCGCGGTCAATATCGGGGAAGCGGGGCGCATCATCGTTGACGGGACCACGCACGACGTTGGTCCGCGCGACATGCTCTATGTCGGCATGGGAGCGCAGGATGTCCGCTTTGCCGGCGCCGGTGCGAAGTTTTATCTCCTCAGTGCGCCGGCCCACGCCAGCTATCCGGCAAAACTCCTGCGTCAGTCGGGCGCAAAGCGGCTCGACATGGGCGCACGCGAAACCGCCAATGAGCGCTCGATCTACCAATATGTGAATGCGGACAGCGTCCAGACCTGCCAGCTGGTGGTCGGGCTGACTGAATTCGCACCGGGCTCGCTGTGGAACACCATGCCCGCGCATGTCCATGACCGGCGCATGGAAGCCTATCTCTATTTCGACCTGCAGCCCGACGCTTTCGTGGTGCATCTGATGGGCGAGCCGGACGAAACGCGCCATCTCATCGTGCGCAATGAGCAGGCGATCCTGTCGCCGCCCTGGTCTATCCATTGCGGGGCCGGCACCGGTTCCTACACCTTCATATGGGCAATGGCTGGCGACAATGTCGACTATACCGACGTCGAAAAGGTCGCCATGGAGGATCTGCGGTGACCGACCTCACGGCTTTCAGCCTTGCCGGCAAGACCATCATGGTCACCGGCGCCAACACCGGCATCGGGCAGGGCATCGCGCTCTCGATTGGCCGGGCAGGGGGCAGGGTTGTCGGCGTGGGGCGGTCGAGCATGGAAGTGACCGCCTCGCTAATGGCCGGGCAAGGTGCCGATTTTGCCGAAGTGCGGGCAGATCTCGGCTCGGCGTTGGATGCCCAGGCGATGTTCGAAACGGCCTGGGAAGAGCATGGCCCCATCGATGGTCTCGTCAACAACGCCGGGATCATCAAGCGTGTCGATGCGGTCGATTTCACCGAGGCGGATTGGGACGCGGTGATGAATATCAACCTCAAGACGATGTTCTTTCTCAGCCAGTCGCTCGGCAAGAAGGCCATCTCGGCGGGACGCGGTGCGCGGATCGTCAACATCGCCTCGATGCTCAGTTTTCAGGGTGGCATCCGCGTGGCGAGCTATACGGCGTCAAAGAGCGGTGTGCTGGGGATCACGCGGCTGCTCGCCAATGAATGGGCGGCCAAGGGCATCAATGTGAACGCCATCGCCCCGGGATATATCGAAACCAATAATACCGAGGCCCTGCGCAATGATCCCGAGCGGTCTTCGGCCATTCTCGGTCGCATTCCGGCTGGTCGCTGGGGCGTTCCATCCGATATCGGCGATGCGGCGGTTTTCCTTCTCGCCCCCGCATCCAATTACATGCATGGCGCTGTCATCCCCGTGGATGGCGGCTGGCTCGCGAGGTAGACATCATGACTGAACCAAAACTCTTCGCCCAGGCCGAGGACAGCGCATGGATCGAACTGGCGCCCGGCAATACTCGTCGCGTGTTGATCCATCTGCCTGAGTTGATGCAGGTCGAGTTTGGCTTCGAGAAGGGTGCTGTCGGCGCGCTTCACAGCCATCCGCATGTACAGGTGAGCTATGTTGCCGAGGGCAGCTTTGAGGTAACGATCGGCGAACAGACCCAGATAGTCGGGCAGGGCGGCAGCTTCATCGTGCCCTCGGGGGTCACCCACGGCGTTGTCGCGCTGGAAAAAGGCAGGCTCGTCGACGCGTTCACGCCGCACCGTGCCGATTTCCTGTAGCAGGCCACAGACAAAGCGCTCCCCGCCGCCTTATCTCTAGGCTTTGGGGCGGCGCCTATGGTGGAATGGGCCCTTGCGATCCAGATTCTACCGCGCTTGAGGGCATTTCATGCTGAGTATCATGTTCTACATCGCCATTACTGCCGAGGCGATGACGGCCGCGCTGGCGGCCGGGCGCCGGAACATGGACTGGTTCGGCGTGTGCCTGATTGCCTGCGTGACCGCTCTTGGCGGTGGGACGATCCGGGATATCCTGCTCGACCACTATCCCCTGCTCTGGGTCGCCAATCCCTATGTTCTGCTGCTGGTGTGCAGCGCGGCGCTGCTGACCATCCCGCTGGCACGGGTCATCGACAAACTCAAATGGCCGTTTCTTTTGCTCGATGCGCTCGGCCTGGTGGTGTTCACGGTGATCGGCTGCAATATCGGCATCGAGGCCGGTGTGCATCCGATCATTGTCATCGTGGCGGGCATGGTGACCGGGACCGCCGGCGGCATTTTACGCGATGTGCTCTGCAATGACGTGCCACTGATCTTCCAGGGCGAGCTCTACGCCACCGTCTCGATGGTGGCGGGCATCATCTATTACCTCGGCTATCTCGGCGGCATGCCGCTCGATCTGATGGCGGCGATTGCCATTGTGGTGGGCTTTGTTCTGCGCGTCACTGCGCTGTGGTTCAAATGGGAAATGCCCAAGTTCGTTTATGACAAGGACATGCGCAAATGAAACCGGCGCGGATCGTCCTGTCACGCAAGGCGGGTTTCGACCTGCAGGCCGTTTCGCATACGCTCAATGGTTTGCCGGCGCAGTCCGTGGCGCGCCCGGGGGCCTGGGGCAATCCTTTCACCATCGCCGAGGTGATGGCGGAAACCGGACTTGGCAAAGAGGCGGCGCAGGCAGAGGCGGTGGCGCGTCACGCCCGCTGGATGAACGGCGAAATCAGCGCCATCCGGCGGCCCCCTACACGCGACGCTATTCGTGCGGCGCTGGGCGGGAAAAACCTCGCCTGCTGGTGCCGGGCCGGAACGCCCTGCCATGTCCATACACTTCTCGCGCTGGCTAATAGTGATGCCAGCATGATCAAAACACCTTCTCTTGGTACGGAGTTTTAAGTTGCGACAAACCTGGCGGTGGTTCGGCCCAAAGGACCTTTGCAGCATTGACGATATTACGCAGGTCGGTGCCCAGGGGGTCGTCAGCGCCTTGCACCATATCCCCAATGGGGTGGTGTGGAGCCGTGCGGAGATCGACAAACGCTATGCCGAGATCGGCACGCGCAAAGACGGCACGCCCTCGGGGCTGACCTGGGACGTGGTGGAGAGCCTGCCGGTCAGCGAGGACATCAAGAAGCAGAAGGGCGACTGGCGCGAGCACATCGCCAACTACAAGATTTCCATGCGTAATCTGGCTGGAAGCGGCATGGAAGTGATCTGCTATAATTTCATGCCCGTGCTCGATTGGACGCGCACGGATTTGCGCTGGACCGTGCCCAATGGCGGCTCCTGCATGCGCTTTGATATCAATGATTTCGCGGCCTTCGACATCCACATTCTCGAGCGCCCCGGCGCTGGTGCCGACTACACCAATGCCATCGCCGATGAGGCGGGGCGCCGGGTTTCGGCGATGAGCGAGGACGAGAAGAAGCAGCTCAGCCGCAATGTGACCATGGGCCTGCCGGGCTCAACGGAATCTATGTCGCTCGAGGACGTGCAGGCTCACCTGTCCGAATATGGCAGGATCAGCCGGGACCAGCTGCGACAGCACTTTATCGATTTCCTCGAAGAGGTGGTGCCGGAAGCCGAAAAGCTTGGGCTCAGGCTCTGCTGCCATCCGGACGATCCCCCGTTCGCGCTGCTCGGCCTGCCGCGCATCATGTCCACCGAGGAAGACTACAAACATATCCTCGATGCGGTGGATAGCCCGGCCAATGGCATGACGCTCTGCTCGGGCTCGCTCGGTGCCCGCCCTGACAATGACCTTCCGGGCATGATGGAGCGCTTCGGGCCCAAGGTTCACTTCCTCCACCTGCGCAATGTGAAGCGCGACAACGGCGATATCATGGGCTCGTTCTACGAGGCCGAGCACCTGGCCGGGGATACGGACATGGTGGCGCTGATTGCCGCCATTGTCCGCGAGGAGCGCCGTCGCGAGGCCGAGGGGCGCAAGGATGCCATCATCCCGATGCGGCCCGACCACGGCCAGGACATTCTCGATGATCTGGGGCGCCGCGCCCAGCCGGGCTATCCGACCATCGGGCGCATGAAGGGGCTGGCGGAGTTGCGTGGCGTGATGACCGCGCTGGAGCATGCCGCGCACGGTCTCTAGAGACTTCAGAGATTGCCCGGCCTGGCCGGGCAATCTTGTTTTTGGCCGTTAGTCTTCGAGCAGGTAGCCGCCAGCGCGGGTGGGCAGCACTTCGGTGCCGACGATCTTGGCGACGGAGGCACCAGCCGGGACATATTTGGCGCTGGCGCGGGAGAGGACGAAGCCGCTCGTACCGGCGCGAATGGGCGTGCGCGCGAGGAACGCCTCGGGGCCATCCATGGCGATCAGCTCGGCTACGACATCGCCAGCTTCAACCCGGTCGCCGAGCGTGACCCGATAGGCGAGGAGACCTGGTTGCGTTGTGCGGAGCACTTCAGTGGCTTCGAAGGGCGTTGCCGGGGGCGCGGAAGTCTCGACAGGGGGGACGTCGGCATCGATCAGTCCCCGGCCAGCGAGGAAGCCAAAGAGGCCGGTCGCATCGAGCTGGCCCATTTCGTCATTGGTGTCGGCCTGGCCGCGATATTCTAGGGTCGCGGTTTCGACAGCGATGGGGATTGAGGCCTGCGGATTGTCGCGCTGCGCCTTGCGATAGAGATTGGGCAGGACCTCGTCGAACGAACCACCGCCGCTGTCCTCAGCCGTCAGGGTTGCCGCCACGCCCATGCGGTCGGCCAGATCCTGCAGGCCGGGCATCATCTCGGGCGAGGTGAAGATGTGCATGAGGCTTTCGTCGTCGCAATGCAGGTCGAGGACGATATCGGCGTCATGCGCTGATCTGAGGATGTGCAGCCGCAGCTTCTGCTGCGCGGTGACCGGGGTTTGCTGGTCGATCCAGGCGCCGACGGCCTTGCGGAGCGTCGCGACGTTTGCGGCGGCGTCGGCGGTCAGCTTGCCGCGCACAGCCTCTGCAATGGCGGGATAAAGATCTGGCCAGCGGCGGTTGTAGTTGACGCCAGTTTCGAGGTCGTAGCGGCCGATATGACGGCGCAGAACGCGGGTCGCCAGACCCATCGGGTTGACCGAGGGGAAGACCACGAACCTTGCCTTGAGCTGGCCGTTCTCATCGGCCTTGCGGAGCATGGGCAGGAGGTGATGGAGCGCCATCGTGCCCGGCTGTTCATCGGCGTGGAGCGCTGCCTGCAGGTGCACCTTGGTGGGCGCGTCCTGCGGGCCCAGCTCGTACCAATAAAGGGTCGTTGTCTGCCCCGGGGCGTCACCGGGGAAGTCACGTGTGTGTTGCTGAAAGGTCATTTTTGCTTCTTCAGGCGAGACGGGCCAGCTTGTCGGCCATGGTCTGGGGTTTGTCGGTGCGGGTCGAGAAATGCATGGTGCAGAAAATGCGCTCGACGCCCATCTCGTGCAGGCGTTCACAGCAGGCTTCCACCGCAGCGCTGACCTCTGCCATCTCGCCCTCGATATTGGTGCCGTTGGCGTGCATTTCGGGTGGCGAGGATGTCGCGCACCTCCCGGATATAGGTCGAAACCGAGGGACCGACACCCATGGGGACGATGCAGAGATCAGCGATGATCTTCATGGCACTCTCCTAGCGCATCCAACTGGGCATGTAGCGGACGCGCGGCGGCTGGGGCAGGTGGCGCATCAGTCGCTGGTAGATAAGGCCAAAGACGAAGAACACCACCAGCGAAACCGCGAGGAAGTAGAGCGCCGCCACGGGGAAGTGCAGGAAGGCGTTGAAATCGCGTTCGAACAGATCCTTGGCAGTAATCATCAGGTCCTTCTGTCCGCCGACCACGGGCAGCGCCAGATAGACGATGGCGGTGGCGTGGAAGAGGAAGACCACTTCATTGGTGTAGGCCGGCCAGGCCAGACGGATCAGGTTCGGCCAGATGACCCGACGGAACTGCTGACTGCGGCTCATGCCATAGGCGCGGGCTGCCTCGATGGCGCCGCGCGGCACGGCGCGCAGGGCGCCGTAGAAGATTTCGGCGGTATAGGCGGCCGTGTTCAGCACCAGCACGAGCGGGCCCATGAACAGGGGATGCAGCACGAAGCCGGAAATGCCCAGGGGACGCCAGACTGTCAGATTGAGTGACAGGGCCAGCGAATAGAACATGAAGAACTGGATGAAGAGCGGCGAGCCCCGGAAGGCATAGATATAGCCGCGTGACAGCCGGTTGATGATCGGGTTGGACGATGCCTTGCCCAGCGCCAGGAAGATGGCCAAGACAAAGCCGACCGGGATGGAGGCGGCGGCAAAGTAGAGATTGAACAGCACCGCCGGTGCCATGAGAGCGAGATCGTCGAGGAAAGCCTGCATCAGCCCTGTGCCTCGCTCAGAATGCCACGACCCGCACGGCGCATGATGGCGTCGAAGGCCTTCTCAGAGAGCCAGGTGACGAGGATGTAGAACACGAACAGCACGAGATAATAGCGCCAGCGCCAGTCTTCGTGGACGAGGCCCACGGCCGGCAGGAAGTTTGGCGCGCCAAGGCGGTCGGCCCAAAGCACGATATCGGCAATCTGCAGCAGCGAGAGCAGCGAGGTCGCCTTGATGATCAGCATCCAGACATTGGAGAGGCCGGGCAGGGCATAGACCCACATCTGGCGGATCTGAATGCGCCACAGCACCTGCGACGCGCTCATGCCATAGGCGCGGGCGGCTTCAAGCTGACCGCTGGGGACGGCGCGCATGGCGCCATGGATGACATTGGTGGCGAAGGCGCCGTAGACGAGGCCAAGCGAGACGCTGGCGAGCAGCAGGTATTCCGTGGTGCCCAGGAACCAGTTCGCTTCGCGGCAAGGGGGCCATGACGAGGTCTGCGCCGCGATGGTTTCGGGCGTGCAGACCTGGCTCGCGATGAACCATTCGACCCCCTGCTCGAAAGCCAGCGGGAAGAACAGGAAGAACAAGACGTCCGGCACACCGCGCACGATCGCCGAATAGGTCGTGCCGATCAGCCGCAGCGGCAGAAAGCGGGAATTGCGCAGGGTTGCGCCGGTGAGCCCGAAGACGACCGCCAGGGCCCCGCCCAACAGGGCAGCAAAGATGGTAAACTGAAAACTGGCGTACCAGGTCAGGTGCTTACCATTGGTCAAATAGGCGAGCCAGAAGGCTATGTCGTCTGTCATGGACGGGGAGTCGCTCCGGCACGGCCCTGCAATGCAGCGTTGCCAGCAAAAAATGTCGCCGCAGGGTGATGACCCTGCGGCGGGCGGGATTGAGGATTACTCGGCGAAGTAGGGGCCGTGACCTTCGAACCACTTGGCGATGATGGTGTCGACGGTACCGTCCTTCTTCAGGGCGGTGATGGCGCCATCAACAGCGGCCTTGAGCTCGGCATCGTCCTTGCGGAGGCCTGCGCCGACGCCGCCACCGATCAGCACGTCTTCACCGGCAAATTCGATGGCACCGTTCGAAGCGGCAACAACCGGCTCGAGATAGGCGCCGTCGGCGATGATGGTGTCGAGGTTGCCGGCAGCCAGATCGGCCATGGCCTGATCGGCCGTGGCGAAGGTGATGATGGTGTTGGCAGCGCTGAGATTGGTCTCGGCGTAGCTGGCCTGGATCGTGCCGCCCTGAACGCCAACGCGGGCGCCGGAGAGGGCTGCGAAATCAAGGTTCGAGCCGGCCAGAGCGACATATTTGGACGGATCGGGCGGGAAGTAGTTCTGGGTGAAGTCGATGGTCGCGAGGCGCTCCTCGGTGATCGACATGCCGGCCATGATCAGGTCGTAGTTGCCTGCGAGCAGGTTCGGGATGATCGAATCCCAGTCATTGATGATCCACTCGCAGGTGAGGCCTGCGTGGGCGCAGATGGCGTTGCCCAGCTCGATTTCGAAACCGGCAGGTGCACCGCTGTCATCAAGGAAGTTCCAGGGAGCATAAGCGCCTTCAGTGGCAATGCGCACGGTTTCCTGTGCCATGGCGGAGCCAGTCAGCGCCAGGATCGCAGTGGCCGCCAGCATGATCTTCTTCATAAACGTACTCCGTTCGATTGACCTGTTATTATCGCCCGGTTGACCGGGTTCTGCTCTCTTTGTTGCCGTCAGGAGTGACTGGCGGCATTTAGGAATTGCTTGAGACGGGCAGAGCGCGTGGCGCCAAAGACTTCCTCGGGCGTGCCGTCTTCCTCGATCAGACCCTGATGGAGGAAGATGACCCGGTCGGAGACCGTGCGCGCGAATTCCATGTCATGGGTCACGAGGATCATGGTCCGGCCCTCGTCGGCGAGGATCTTGATGACGCGCAGCACTTCGACCTCGAGTTCAGGGTCAAGCGCCGATGTCGGCTCGTCAAAGAGCATGACGCGCGGATTGATGCAAAGCGCCCGCGCGATGGCGGCACGCTGTTGCTGACCACCCGAAAGCTGGGACGGGTAGGCGTCGGCCTTGCTGCCGATACCCACTTTATCGAGCATGGCGCGGGCTTCGGCTTCCACTTCGGCGCGCGGCCGTTTCTGGACGACCAGGGGCGCTTCCATGACATTTTCGAGAATGGTCATATGGGCCCAGAGATTGAACGACTGGAACACCATGCCGAGTTCGGACCGGATCCTGCGGATCTGGCCCTCATCGTCGATACGCCGAGATGCGCCGGTTCCGCGCAGGCGAATGGCCTCCCCGTCGATGAGGACGTCGCCGCCATTCGGAATTTCGAGCATGTTGATGCAGCGCAAAAGGGTGGATTTTCCAGATCCCGAGGAGCCGATCAGCGTGATGACCTGGCCTTCCTGCGCAGAAAATGAAATGCCCTTGAGGACTTCCAGCTCGCCGAAGGACTTGTGCAGATCGCGCAGCTCAACGATCGGCGATTTTCCCGGCGCAGCGGGTTCGAGTTGCGTCATGCTTACTGTTCTGGCCCGACGAGCAGGCGCTTCCTGACCTGGCGACTGCCCTTATATGAGGCTGACAATCTTCACCGCGCTAAAGAAAGGCAAATGTCAGCCGGATAGCAAGCGGAAAAACGGAATGTTCCAGAGGCGAACGGCCACAGAGCGTGCATAATTTGCCGCGATAGGGTCATGCCTGTGTGTTGGCGCGAGGAATCGGATGTTTTTTGTTGCTGCGAAAGTGTTTTGGCTGTTGACGCAGCCGCTCAGCATTACCTTGCTGCTGCTCCTTGTCGGGTTGGCGCTGCTGTGGACAGCGCGCCTTCGGCTCGCTGCGACAGCCCTTCTTCTGGCGGCAATTGTCCTGGGAACAACCGGCTTTACCACGCTCGGCTATGTGCTGATCCAGCCGCTCGAGGACCGGTTTGCCCGGCCGGCCGAGATGCCGGAGACAGCGGGGGCGATCATCATGCTGGGCGGCGCCACGCTGGCACGGCCCAGTTCAGCCCGGCAGACCGTCGAGATGAACGATGCCGGCGACAGATTAAGTGCCACACTCTGGCTGGCCGGGCGCTATCCGGAAGCCAAGATCATCCTCAGCGGCGGCAGCGGCCTTCTTTCGGGCGAGACGGAAAGCGAGGCGGTGACTGCGGCGCGCTTTTTTACGAGTTTCGGGATCGCAAGTGATCGGCTGGTGCTCGAAGGAGACTCGCGCAATACGGACGAAAATGTCGCCCTCTCGCGGGATTTTCTCGATGATGCCGCGGGGCCGGTCTTTCTGGTGACCTCGGCCTTCCATATGCCGCGCTCGGTCGGGCTCTTCGCGGCGCAGGATCTGGATGTCGTGCCCTGGCCAACCGATTTTCGCAGTCCCGGTCCGGTGGGCTTCTGGTTCGACATCGCCAATCCGGTTCAGAACATCAGCGTATCGACTGTGGCAATCAAGGAGTGGATCGGCCTCGCCATCTACCACTGGACTGGGCGGATCGGCGCGCTTGTGCCAGGCCCATAAAAAAGGGCAGTGCCGAAGCACTGCCCTTTTAGACGTATGCCGTCCGAACCTAGGTCCGACGGAAGAGACCGATAACCAGCGAGATGACGAGGAAGGCCAGGAACAGGAAGAACAGAACCTGGGCGATGCCCGCGGACGCGCCAGCCACGCCGCCAAAGCCAAGAACGCCGGCGATCAGTGCGATGACGAGGAAGACGAGTGCATAGTACAGCATGGGAAGCTCCATGATTTATCTTGCTGGAACAACGCCCGGTGCAATCGCTGGTTCCTCCCATAAAGAAAAAGGCCGGTGAAAACCGGCCTTTCGGGTAGAAACTTGACGTGTCACGCTGCTGCGCGAGAGCCCTCGTCGAAGAACAGCGCCTGGCTGATCAGCGCCTTCACCATTTCCGGGTTGAACGGCTTGGTGACGAGGAATGTCGGCTCCGGCCGTTCACCCGTCAGGAGGCGTTCGGGGAAAGCGGTGATGAAAATCACCGGCACGGAGTGGGAGTTGAGGATGTCGTTGACCGCATCAATACCCGAGCTGCCGTCGGCCAACTGGATATCTGCAAGGATCATGCGCGGCTGGGTCTGATGGAATAGATTGACTGCTTCCTTATGCGTGCGCGCCACCGACACAACCTTATGCCCAAGGCTTTCGACCATCTGTTCGATGTCCATCGCGATGAGCGGCTCATCTTCGATGATCATGATTTCGGTCGCCACCTGACGCGAGATATCGCGCGAAGCTTCATCGAGAAGCTGCACGAATTCGGCATCGGTTACCGAGAGAATTTCAGCGGCCTGCGCATGCGTGAAGCCTTCGACGGCAACCAATAGGAATGCCTGGCGTTGACGGGGTGCAAGGTTGGCGAGGTTAGCCGCAGCGCGCTTCTCCCACGCATAGCTCGAAGTCGGTTCCGGAATGGTTACCGCAGACGACGAAAACAGCGCCGAAAAGAGCTTATAGAGCGAGATGCGATCGCTGGATGCTTCTGGGAAGAGGGAAATGTCGGCAATGAGCGCTTCCAAGGTGGCGGCCACATAGGCATCGCCTGAGGTCTGCGATCCCGTGACTGCACGAGAAAAACGCCGCAGATAGGGCAGGTGCGGAGCGATCCGCGTGGACAATGACATGGAAAACAACTCCCGGTGACGCTTGTATTCGTGATTTCACGAAACTGATTAACTACCGAGGTGCGGAAAAGTTCCAGATGGGGGAACTTTTTTTGTTATCAGACATTAAAGCTAACAAGCGGCAATTACGCGTTTTGATCGGTCGATTGGATGAAGAAGGAAACCTCTGTGAACCAGCAACGCATGCGGACGCTGGCGGGGCGCGCAGATGACGGACTCGGTGTCAATTCCGACATCGGGTCGCGGTTGCGTGCGCTCTATGGCGCTATCCAGGATGAAGGCGTGCCAGACCAGCTGTTAGACCTGCTGGAGAAGCTCGACAACGCCGAGCAAGCCCAAAAACATAAGCTTCCTGCACAGGAAGGGGAATGATCGGATGGCGACTGAACAGACGTCATTCAAACGCGAAATGTTGGCGACCCTGCCGAGCTTACGCGCATTCGCCGTATCTCTAACCGGCAAGCACGACAAGGCCGACGACCTGGTTCAGGACACGGTGATGAAGGCCTGGGCCAAGCAGTCCAGCTTCGAGATGGGCACCAATATCAAGGCCTGGCTTTTCACCATCTTGCGCAATGAGTTTTACAGCCAGATGCGCAAGCGTGGCCGCGAAGTGCAGGATAGCGATGGTGCCTTTACCGAGCGGTTGTCGGTTCACCCCTCACAGTATGGGTCGATGGATATGGAGGACTTCAAGAAGGCCCTCTCCCAGCTTCCCGATGATCAGCGCGAAGCGATCATTCTGATCGGCGCCTCGGGATTTTCATACGAAGAGGCGGCTGACATCTGTGATTGTGCGGTCGGGACGATGAAAAGTCGCGTCAGCCGGGCCCGCTCTCGCCTTCAGGACATGCTCAAGGTTAGCGGCGAGTCCGACTATGGGCCGGATGCTGTCTCTGCACAGGTCACGACCAATAATCATTCGTTCTGATGCTGGTGGCGCCCCTGGCGCCCTGGTGTGGACGTGAAAAGTCCCGGCGTGCGCGCCGGGACCTGATGTCCTGCGGGCCGCAGCGACCGTGGGAGCGATAGTCTAGGGCACCCTTATTCAAACAGTGCAGTCCGCTCCCTAAAACGCCAGCAACGGTTCAGTGCCGGCCTCATTGCTGCCATTGGCGCAAGGCATTAGCATATTGGGCACCGGCAAGGCTCGTCTCGAGATCGGGGACGGCCGAGAAGGCTTGGGTGGGCACGGGTGAACGAAAAGTCGACGGGGATAGCCATTCCGATCTGGGGGCGCATCAGTCTGCGCCGCCTTGCCGTGTGGGTCTCCCTCGCACTTGTCATTCTCGCTGGCCTCATCTCCCTGGTTCTCATCCAAGGCATCAGCCGCCAGCTCGTTGATATCACGCAGACCTATGCCGTCCGCCAGCAGGCGAGCGAACTCATCATCACGCTGGGGGAGGCTGAGGCCAGCCAGCGCGGCTATCTGCTGACCCGGGATCCTGGCTATCTTGATCCCTATAACGCCGCGATTGGCAGCATCGAAGCGCAGGTTGATGCGCTTCTCGATATGACCGCCGACGATCCCGTCCAAAGTCAACGGGTGCGGGGGATCATCGGCGATATCGAGGGTAAACTGGTCGAAATGGCCCGCGCCGTCGAACTTGTCTCGCTGCAGCGGGATGCCGAAGCGCAAAGCCTGACCGAGACCGGCCGGGGGGCGCGCCTGATGGTTGAGGTGCGCGAGACGCTGAACCAGTTCATTGCCGAGGAAAACCAGAAGCTCGTCGATCGCAATGCCGAGATCGACCGCATGCGTCTTGTCCTCGCCGCCGTGCTGATTGCCGCGCTCTGTTCGGCTGCGATTTTGGCCTATGCGCTGTTGAGCCGGACACAGCGTCAGGTCAGCGCGCTCGCCCAGCGCCATCGCGGCCTCATGACGCAGAACGAGGCGCTGGAGGCTGAAATCGCTGAACGCACCCGCGCCATCGAAGAGGCTCGGGCGCATGCCGAGCACGAACGCCAGCGGGTGGAAGCGCTGTTGCAGGATGCCAATCATCGGATCGGCAATTCGCTGGCGACAGTGTCGTCACTCCTTGCGCTGCAAATCATGCGCAGCCGATCGGAAGAGGTCAAAGGCGCGCTGGAGGCGGCGCGGCTGCGTGTCCATGCCGTTGCGTCGGCCCACCGCAGGCTCAGGCTCGGAGCGGATCTGGAGTCGACCGCGGCCAATGAGTTCCTCAACGCCGTCGTCGAAGACATCATCAATACCCAGACCATGTCCGAGCATGTGACGATCCAGTGCGAGATCGACGATATCGAGGTTGGCGCGCGGGATGCGACGACGATTGGCATTCTGGTCAGCGAGCTGGTGACGAATGCGCTCAAGCATGCGTTTCCCGATGGTCGCGACGGGACGATCCTCGTGACGCTGGCGCGGGTGGACGCGGTTCCGACCCTCTCGATTGCCGACAACGGGGTGGGCCTGCCTCCCGAAGCCGGGGAGGGCGGGATGGGCTCTCTCATTATCCAGCAGCTGTCCGGGCAGTTTGGCGGCAAGCCTGAATATTCGCCGACTGCGGGCGGGGGGCTCACGATCACCATTCCGCTGCCTCATCTCAACCGGGCCATGGCGGTCCACACCGAGGACGAATAGTGCGCATAGCTGCCATCCTGAACCGCGATGGCGGTAGTTTACGCACAATAGATGTGGAAGCCCTGGCCCAGCGGGCTGCGGAGATCTTCGCCGCCAATGGCCATGATCTGGAAATCCACCTCGTGAAAGGCAAAAACGTCGAGCGAGCACTGCGCGCTGCGGCGCGGAATGCCCGTATCGATGCGACCCTCGCGGGCGGCGGGGACGGCACGATTTCTTCGGCTGCAGCGATGGCTTTCGAGAGCGGCAAGCCACTGGCAGTGTTGCCGGCCGGGACGATGAACCTGTTTGCGCGCGCATTGCGCCTTCCCCCCGGGCTCGAAGAGGCTTTGACGGCAATCGCCCAGGGGGATGTCGGATACGTCGACATTGCGACCGCCAATGGGCGTCCGTTCGTCCATCAGTTCGGCGTGGGGATCCACGCCCGGCTGGTCCGCATTCGCGAGGGCATGAGCTACAGCAGTCGCTTTGGAAAAATGTTCGCCAGCCTGAGGGCCATTGGGGCCGCGGCTCTCAATCCTCCCCGGTTCGAGGTTGAACTGAAAAGCGGCAGCCGGACAATGACCCGCACGGTCAGTGGCGTTGCGGTGTCCAATAATCCGCTCGACAATGGGGCGATCCCGGTGGCGGAGCGGCTGGATAGCGGATTGCTCGGCGTGTATCTGGCCGGGCCTGTCGGCACGACGGAACTGCTTACTCTGGCACTCGATGTTCTGCGCGGGCGCTGGCGGGACAATCCGCAGGTCAGTGAAGTGGAAGTGAGCCGCATCGTGCTCCGCTTCCCCCAAAAAAAGCGCAATGCCTACGCTGTTATCGATGGCGAATTGGTCAAGCTGGACCGGCGCGTCGAGCTGGTCCTGCATCACCGGGCGCTGCCGGTTCTGCTGCCCAAAAAGAATGAGGGCCAGGCGTAAGCCTGACCCTCTGGACTGTTAGTCTCTATCGCGCATCAGCAAAAACGCGACGATGGCGGCCGGAATGCCGAAGCGCAGCATCATCGGTGATTTCGCCAAAGCCGGAAGCGCCGTCAGCGCCGCCGTGGTGACAAATGCGCTCGTATCGTTCGAGTGCTTCCGCTCCACGGCTTCTCGCTTTCGGCGACCCTCGCCGATCTGGCTGCCGAGATAAACCGCCAGCGCCAGAAGGATGAATACACCCCCCATGATCAGGCTGGCGACCAGCGGGCTGGTGGCGGCGGCTAGCGCGATATAGCCCGCTCCAACCAGAAACCCTATGCCTACAAGGCCAAATGCAGCCATCAGGCCATAGGTGACTGCCGTGGATTTGGCCCGGCTGGCCACGCGCTCCGCTTCAAAACCAACCAGCGCCGCCAGGGGCGCGAGCAAGTTCATCCTCAGTGCCGGGTCAGAAGGGCCAGAACGAAGCCGATGCCGGCGGCGGCTGCCACTGCGGTCAGGGGCTTTTCCCGGATCGTGTCCTTGAGCTGCTCTTCATACTCGACGGCCTGATCCTGGGCGTCCTCGATCAGATGCTTGCCACGGCGCTTCAGCTGGCGGAATTCAGCCTGGGCGATGTCCTTGACTTCACCAGCTTTTTCCTCAGTCAGCTTGCGCAGCGTCTCGGTGATCGCCTTGAGGTCATCCTGCAACTGAGAGACCTGAGCCTCCAGTTCCCGCTCGCGGTCGGTATGGAGGATTGCATCGGCTGCGCTAGCAGCAGCCTTGCGCGCGGAAGAGGCCATTTCGGGCGTATTTGCCATGGAAATCTAACTCCTGTTGCGAAATTCAACAACGCACTAACCTAGGTCAAGGTTCCGCGTGTTCCATTTTGGGATTTCGAAAGAATAGCCCCGATGCGCGTGAGCACATCGGGGCATGGGCGAGCCGAAAGGGGGGCGACCGTCGGCTCGCAAGGACACGTCGTGCAGTTTGCCTAGTGTCCAGTTCGGATGATTTTTATATCCGTCCCATCAGGACGAGAATGAGGATCACGACCAGGATCACGCCCAGAATGCCGGACGGAAAGTAGCCGAAGCCGCGCGAATAGCCCCAATTGGGCAGTGCGCCGATCAGCAGCAGCACGAGAATGATGATCAGTATTGTGCCAAGTGTCATGTCAAACCCTCCAGGAATTCTTGATAATTCAACGCCCTAGCTGCGACCCGTCAGAGCAAGGCGAGAAGTAAGGCAGTGGCAGCAGTCAGAATGACAAAGGCAGGGATGAGCGTCTTGGCGATATCGCCGAAACGGCCTGAGCTGTCATAAACATCGTTCGACCAGACCATGGTGGAGCGGCCTGCGTCCTCGATGGATTTGATTTCAGCTTGGGTCATCTTTGCCTCCATCCCCTTTGCGGGGTTCCGAACCGCATCCGTTGCCGGTTGCATGGCAGAAAAAACGGAGATTTCGGCAATTGGTTCCCGCCGCCTGTAAACTTGGCAGAGGTCAGCGGGCATTTTGACCGGGGAGGCGAATATTAGTTCATTGCGTCAATGGCTTGGCGATGCCGCAGCATTTCGAGGAAGATGCTGAAGTCGCGGTCGAACTGCGGCGCTGCCTCGGGCTTTGCCGGTCTGGCCGTGCCGCCTTGCTGCATGGCCACGCAGGCCTGGTCGAGCGCAGGGTAGAGTCCGGCAGCGCAGGCTGCGACCATGGCCATGCCCAGAAGGGTGGCATCCGGAGTGGCCGGTTCGACCACGGTGCACCCCGTGGCGTCGGCATAAAGCTCCATCAGAAGCGGATTTTTCGTGTGCCCACCGGTGACATGGAGCGTGTCGATGGCGTAGCCGGAGGCGTTGAGCGTTTCGACGATATGTCGGATGCCCAGCGCGATGGCGACGCAGGTGCGCCAATAAAGCCGACAGAGGCTGTCAAAGTCGCTGTCCAGCGTCAGGCCGGAAATGACGCCCAAGGCATTTGGGTCGGCGAGGGGGGAGCGGTTCCCGTGGAAATCGGGAAGGACGTGGAGGCGCCGGGCGAGGGCGAGGCCTTCGGTCTCACGCAGTTCCATGATGCGGGCGCAGATGGCTTTGTGCAGTTCTGCGGTGGGCTCGCCACCGGCGCCGTGCCATTTGACGATGTGGTCGAGGAGGGCGCCCGAGGCGGATTGCCCTCCCTCTAGCTGCCAGAAACCCTCGAGAATGGTGCCCCAGTGCGGGCCCCAGAGGCCGCTAATAGGCTGATTGTGCTGGGACATTGCCATGACACAGCTGGACGTACCGGCAATGAGCGCGCAGTGGCGATCCATCTGCTCTGGGGTGGTGGAGAGCGGGCCGAGAACGGCGAGAGCGCCGGCATAGGCGTCGACGACACCGGCCCCGACGCGGCAATTGGTGGTGAGGCCAAGCTCGGCTGCTGCCTCGGGGGTGAGCGGGCCGAGATCGGCGCCGACGGGGGAGGCACGGTCGGGCAGGGCTGCCTTTTCGACCATGTCCTCAAGGCCGACCTGGTCCAGAAAGTCCTGTTTCCATCCGGTTTCGTCGTGAGCAACATAGGTCCATTTGGTCGCCAGCGTGCATTGCGAGCGGGCCAGAGACCCGGTTGCCTTCCAGGACAGATAGTCGGCAAGATCGAGAATGACCCCGGCGCGGGCCCAGCTCTGGGGCAAATTGCGCTTGAGCCACATGAGCTTAGGGACTTCCATCTCGGGCGACATGACGCCCCCGATATAGTAGAGGACCTGATGGCCGGTCCGGGTGCATTCGGCTGCCTCAGCGATGGCGCGATGGTCGAGCCAGACGATGGTGTCCCAGCGGTCGTCGCCGTCTTTGGAAACGGAGAGCTGCTGGCCCTCTGTGTCGCGGACGACGAGGGAGCAGGTGGCATCAAAGCCAATTCCGACGATGTGGGAAGGACTTACGCCCGCATTGGCGATGGCCTGGCGAAGCGCCGCGCAGGTGGCGCGCCAGATGTCTTCGCTATCGTGCTCAGCCATGCTGGCCCCGGTTCGGCGCAGGGCGATGGGGTGTTCGGCGCGGCCAAGCATTTGGCCGGACTTGGTAAAAACCCCGGCACGGGCGCTGCCGGTGCCCACATCCACTCCCGCCAACAGGCTTTCCGACACTTTTGTCCGCCCCTCTTTTGGTTCGGGGCGGACATTAGCTCAAGCCTTTCGGGTGAGCTAGAGCTGGTCGGCCAGGTAGCGCTTCAGCGTGGCTTCGGTGCCGATGGACCAGAGGGTTTCAAGCGCATGACTGAAGGCCGAGGAGAAGGGGGAGAGTGTAGCAACTTCCCCATAAATATCAGTCATTTGAAGCCAGATATCCGGCTTGTCCTTCGCCAGTTTTGCCTGTGCAGTCAGCCGATCCCAGCTTGGATCGTTGGGTTCGATGACCGCGCCGCTCTCGGTGGTACCATAGCAGTAGCGGCACCAGAGGGCGGAGACGAGCGCGAGGCCAGTGACCGAGGTGCCCATTTTCACACGATCCAGCGCCGAGGGGATAATGAATTTGGGCTGGCGGTTGGAGCCGTCGAGCGCGAGGCGCCGAATGGTGTCGCCGATCTTGGGATTGGCAAAGCGGCGTTCGCACAAGGCCCTGTAATCATGAAGGTTTGTGTTGGGGACCGGGGGCACGACGGGGATGATTTCCTCATCCTCGACCTTGCGCAGGAAGGCGGCGATGAGCGGATGCTCCATGGCCTCGTGAACGAAGTGGATATCCATGAGCCCGGCAGGATAGGCGATGGTGGCGTGGCCGCCGTTGAGAATGCGGATCTTCATGTGTTCGTAGGGGCTTACGTCGTCCACGAACTGCACGCCCACTTTTTCCAGCGCCGGGCGGCCGGCGGGGAAATGCTCTTCCAGCACCCATTGCCGGAAGCTCTCGCAGAACACCGGCCAGTTGTCGTCTATGCCGAAGTTTTCGCTGAGCAATTTGCGCTCGCGCTCGGAGGTCGCCGGGGTGATGCGATCGACCATGCCATTGGGGAAGGCGACATTCTCACGGACCCAATCACCAAGGCCCATTTGGGCCTTATCGGCTAACAGACTGCTAGCATTTCGCGTGACATCGCCGTTGCCCGGGATATTGTCGCAACTCATGACGGTGAACGGAATGATGCCCTGCTCGCGACGGCGGAGAAGGCCGGCAAGGATAAGGCCGAACACCGTGCGCGGCGCATCGAGATGAGCGGCATCCCAGACGAGGTCCGGGTGGGAGATGTCGACCTGCTGGGTGGCCGGGTCGATGTAATAGCCGCCCTCCGTGATGGTCAGCGACACGATGCGGGTGGCCGGATCGGCGAGGCGGGCAATGATGGCCTGGGTGTCGCCAGGGCGCAGATAGTCGATCATGGCGCCGGTAACGCGCGCTGAACTGGCATCGGCCTCCTGCTCGACGACGGTGGTCAGCCAATCCTGCGCCTCGAGTTTTTCGCGCATCGCCGCATCGGCATCGCGGACGCCGGCGCCGATAATGGCCCAGTCATGATCTTCGCCCAGGGCGAAGAGATCATCGAGATAGACCGCCTGATGGGCACGATGGAAATTGCCGACGCCGAAATGGACGATGCCGGGCGTGAGGTCTTTCCGGTCGTAGGCTGGAGTGGCGGCCGTGGTGATGGCGGGCAGCGAGGCTGCGGAGAGTTTTGTGGTCATGGCAGGACGGGCCCGGCTTTAGGCAGGCAGTTGAAATGAATGAGGGAGGTAGTACCCCCACCTAACCTCCCCCTGATAGGGGGAGGGACGCATCGAGTGCGTGGCGACGGTTGGTGCCTTTTTTCCCTAGACACGATCAGGCCGCCTTGCCGGCCGCATCGAATTTATAGATGCGGTTGGGGTCGGGGGTGAGAGCGATCTTGTCGCCGTGGGCAAAGGTCTGGTCGCCATCGGCTCGCACGGTCATGAGCCCGAGGCCATCGACATTGACGTGAAGGAAGGTGTCGGAGCCGAGCTGTTCGGCTACGGCGACAGTGCCGCTCCAGAGGCCGGCGCCAGGGGTGGTGGAAATGGTGAAATGTTCGGGGCGGACGCCGATGGATTGGGCGTTGTGCTTGGCCGCTTCCGGACCATCGACGAAGTTCATTTTCGGGCTGCCGATGAAACCGGCAACGAAGCGGTTGGCTGGGCGCTTGTAGAGTTCGAGCGGGGAGCCGAATTGTTCGACATTGCCCGCATTGAGCACGACGATGCGGTCGGCCATGGTCATGGCTTCGACCTGGTCGTGGGTGACGTAGATCATCGTGGTTTTCAGCTGCTGGTGCAGCTCGGTGATCTCGAGCCGCATGTTGACGCGCAGCGCCGCGTCGAGATTGGAGAGCGGTTCGTCAAAGAGGAACGCCTTGGGCTCGCGCACAATGGCGCGGCCGATGGCGACGCGCTGGCGCTGGCCGCCGGAGAGGGCGCGCGGGCGGCGATCGAGATAGGAGGCGAGATTGAGGGTTTTCGCCGCGTAGTCGACCTTGCGGTCAATCTCGGCCTGGGGAAGCTTGGCCATCTTGAGCGGGAAGGCGATGTTGTCGCGCACGCTCATATGCGGATAGAGCGCGTAGGACTGGAACACCATGGCCAGGCCACGTCGGGCAGGCGGGGCGTCAGTCATGTCCTGCCCATCGAGCAGGATTTTGCCGGAGGTCGTGTCTTCGAGCCCGGCGATGAGGCGGAGCAGGGTGGATTTGCCGCAGCCTGAGGGCCCGACGAAGACGACGAATTCACCGTCATTGATGGCGAGGGAAATGTCCGGAATGACCTGGACATCGCCGAAGGACTTGTTGACGTGTTCGAGGGTTATGGAGCCCATTTCTTACAGTCCTCCGGTGAAAGTTTGCGAGTGAAGAGCAGGGTGAAGTGACCCCCACCTAGCCTCCCCCTGGTAGGGGGAGGGATGGATCGTGGTTGGGGTGGGGTTTGAGGGCCAACGGACCACTTTACCCTCACCCCAGCTTTGCCAGGTCGCTGCGCTCCCGGCGGCGCTACCCTCTCCCCTGAGGGGCGAGGGGGCGCCAAATTGGCGGTGCGGTGAAGGGCAGGCCCCCTCACCCGGCGCTGTGCGCCGACCTCTCCCCCAGAGGGAGAGGTGAAGCAAGAGAGCATCATTTCACCGCTCCAAAGGTCAGGCCGCGGACGAGTTGTTTTTGACTGAACCAGCCGAGCAGCAGGATGGGCGCGATGGCGAGGAGCGAGGCCGCGGAGAGTTTGGCGAGGAAGAGGCCCTGTGGCGAGCTGAACGAGGAGATGAAGGCGGTCAGCGTGCCGGAGCGGCCCGAGGTGAGGGTGATGGTCCAGAAGGCCTCGTTCCAGGCGAGGATGACGTTCAAGAGGAGTGTCGAGGCAATGCCGGGGACGGCCATGGGCACGAGGACATGGACGATCTCGTTCCAGAGCTCGGCGCCATCCATGCGGGCGGCTTCGAGGATGTCGACCGGGATTTCCTTGAAATAAGTGTAGAGCATCCAGATGATGATCGGCAGATTGATCAGCGTCATGATGATGGTCAGGCCGTGCAGCGTGTCGAGCAGCCTGAGGTCGCGAAAAATCAGGTAGATCGGGATCAACACACCAACGGCGGGCATCATCTTGGTGGAGAGCATCCACATCAGGATGTCCTTGGTGCGCTTGGTCGGGGCGAAGGCCATGGACCAGGCGGCGGGGATGGCGATGATGAGGCCGATCAGGGTCGAGCCGACCGAGACGATGATCGAATTGGTGGCGTGCTTGATATAGTCCGAGCGCGCCTGGACGGCGGCGAAATTCTCGAGCGTAAAAGTTTCCGGCAGGAAGGTCGGCGGCGTGGCAATGGCCTCGGCCTCGGTCTTGAAGGCGGTGACGAGGGTCCACAGGATCGGCGAAAACAGCAGCAGGGCGACGGCCCAGGCGAGGATGGTGAAGCCGATGCGGGTGCTGGTGGGGACGCGGCGGGCCATTCAGTGTGCCTCCGTCAAATTGAGCGTGAGGAAGGAACCCCCACCCTTGATCCCTCCCCACAAGGGGGAGGGAGACGACTGCGCCAACGGTGCGCACGATATCAATGTCAGCACCGAGCAAGTTTCCCTCCCCCTTGTGGGGAGGAAATGAGGGTGGGGGGCTGTTGCAAGCTCACGCATCGAGGTTCTTCCCCACGGCGCGCATCAGGAAGATGGCGACGATGTTGGCGATGATGACGGCGACGACGCCGCCGGCGGAGCCGGCTCCGATGTCGTTGGAGAGAATGCCGGTGCGGAAGACGAGGAAGGCGATGTTGGTGGAGGCATAGCCCGGACCGCCGCCGGTGGTGACGCGGATCTCGGCGAAAATGCCGAGGAGGAAGATGGTCTGGATGAGGATCACGATGGTGATCGCCCGCGCCATGTGCGGCAGGATGATGTAGCGGAAGCGGTTGATGGCGTTAGCACCATCCATTTCGGAGGCTTCGCGCTGTTCTTCCGAGAGCGATTGCAGGGCGGTGAGCAGGATCAGCGTCGCAAAGGGCAGCCATTGCCAGGCGACGATGACGATGACGGAAAACAGCGGGTACTGGTTGAACCAGTCTACCGGCTGCAGCCCGAAGAATTTCCAGAGATGGCCGAGCATGCCGTAGCCGGGATGCATGAAGCCGTTTTTCCAGATCAGCGCGGCAACAGGCGGCATGACGAAAAAGGGCGAAATGACCAGGATGCGCAAAATGCCCTGGCCCCAGATGGGCTGATCGAGCAGCAGCGCCAGGAGCGTGCCGCCGACAATGGTGATGAGGAGGACGCCGCCGACGAGGATGAGCGTGTTGACCAGGGCTTGGGTGAAGCTGGGGTCGCCGATGACATAGGCGTAGTTCGCCCAGCCGGCGAAACCGGTCATCATCGGGTTGATGAGGCTGTAGTTCTGGAAGGAGAACCACACGGTCATCACCAGTGGCACGACCATCCAGATAAAGAGCACGAAGACGGCCGGGGCCATCATGGTGCGGGCAAGGGTGCGGGTTTGTCTGGTGGCCAAGATACTGTCCCCACTGGTTCCGGTGTACCCCCACCCAACCTCCCCCTGGCAGGGGGAGGGGCTGGCTCCACTCGGGAGGCACGAAGCTGCCCAAAATACTGAACTTCTCCTCCCCCTAGAGGGGGAGGTCGGGTGGGGGGTGTCAGCACCTCCACCCAGTCGTTTGGGAGGGAGGCGTTACTTGATGTAGCCCGCGCGGGTCATGTCGCGGCGGGTGGCTTCCTGGGCTTGGGCCAGGGCGTCGTCGGCGGACATCTGGCCGGCAAGGGCGGCCGAGAACAGCTGGCCCACATTGGTGGCGATGCCGGCGAACTCGGGGATGGCGACGAACTGGACGCCCGTATAGGGCACGGGATCAACCGTGGGTTCGGCCGGATTGGCCGAATTGATCGAGGCCAGGGTCATGGCAGCAAAGGGTGCCGCGGCCTGGTATTCGGGGTTTTCGTAGAGCGAGGTGCGGGTGCCCGGAGGCACGTTGGCCCAGCCATCGGTCTCGGCGACGAGGGTGAGATAGTCCTTCGAGGTTGCCCAGTTGATGAATTGCTCGGCCGCGTCAGCGTTCTGCGAGGAGGCGGGGATGGCGAGGGACCAGGCCCAGAGCCAGTTGCCGCGCTTGCCGAGACCGGTATCGGGCGCCTGGGCGAAGCCGACCGTGTCGGCGACGGTGGAGTCATTGGGATTGGTGACGAAGGAGGCGGCGACGGTGGCGTCGATCCACATGCCGCACTTGCCCTGCTGGAAGAGGGTCAGGTTTTCATTGAAGCCGTTCGACGAGGCGCCGGACGGGCCGGCGTCGGCCATCAGCGAGAGATAGGTATCGAGCGTATTTTTCCAGGCGGGCTGATCGAACTGGGGAACCCAGTTTTCATCGAACCAGCGGGCGCCGAAGGAATTGGACATGGCGGTGAGGAAGGCCATGTTCTCGCCCCAGCCAGCCTTGCCGCGCAGGCAGATGCCGTTGATGTCATTGGCGCGGTCGGTCATGGCGCGGGCGGCTTCGCCGATGAATTCCCAGGTCGGGGCTTCAGGCATTTCGAGCCCGGCTTTTTCCATCAGATCGGTGCGATACATGATGAAGGAGCTCTCGCCATAGAATGGCGCGGCATAGAGCTTGCCATCGACCGAAACGCCGGAGCGGATGGCGGGGAGCAGGTCGTCGACATCGTAATTGGCGTCGGCGGAAAGCGCGTCGAGTGGTTTCAGCCAATTCTGCTTGGCCCAGATCGGCGCTTCATAGGTGCCGATGGTCATGATGTCGTATTGGCCGCCATTGGTGGCGATATCGGTGGTGACGTTCTGGCGAAGCGTGTTTTCCTCGAGCACGACCCAGTTGAGCTCGATGCCGGTTTCCTCGGTGAAGGCCGGGGACAGGTTCTGCATGCGGATCATGTCGCCATTGTTGACGGTGGCGATGGTGAGCGTCTGCGCCGAGGCCGTGCCGACCAGCGCAAGGGTGATCGCGCCCACGAAAAGGGGTGTCAGTTTCATGTAGTCCTCCCAAGACGAAGCGAGTTTCTGCTCTCGTCGTGGGCAAATGTTCACTAACTGAGCAAAAGTGTCAAGCCCGGGCAAATGCCCAGTTTGAATTATCAGGCCAAGAGGAGCGTGGCTGTGGCCTCGTCGGTGATGAGGCCGTTGATGAGGCGGCTGGTCAGCGCGGCGCGGATGGCGGCGGCCTTGCGCCGCCCCATGGCGAGGGCGATGACGACGCCATTTTCGCGCGTCGGGATGGGGGCGGAGGCGACGCGGGCATTGGTGGGGCCGTCAATCAGTCGGCCTTCGGCGTCATAGACCCAGCCACAGATTTCACCGACAGCGCCGGAGCGGGCGAGCTCAAGTTGTTCGTCGCGCGTAATAAAACCGTCGAGCAGCAGCGGGGCATCGTCATCGAGGTGGCCGACGCCGACGAAAGTCGTGCTGGCGCGCGCGGCGAGATCGAGCGTGGCCGCGATCATTGGCTGAGCGTGCAGCAGTTCGCGCTCGCTGGCCGAGGAGGCAAAGACCGGCAGGGGCATGGGGAAGGAGCGGGCCTTGACCGTGTCGGCGACGTTGAAAATGACGTTGTAGAACGCCGCCGAGCCGTCCGGGGCGATGTTGCCGGTGAGGGAAACGACCTTGTGGTGCGGGCACTCCATGGGCTGGAGCTGCTCGATGGCCGCTTTGAGCGTGCGGCCAGTGCCGATGGCGACAATGGTGGGTTCGGCCGATTTGAGGCAGCGCTCGATCTCGGCGGCGCCGGCTTCGGCAAGGCCGAGGGTAGAGGAGGTCGAGGCGGGGTCCGAGGGCACGACCTCGCTGAGCTCGAGGCCATAGCGGTGGCGCAGGCGCTCGGCCAGATCCATGCAGCGACCGATCGGGTGATCGAGCCGGACTTTGACGAGGCCTTCGCTGACGGACAGCGAGACGAGGCGCTGCGCCGACTGGCGCGAGATGCCCATTTTCGTGGCGATCTCTTCCTGCGTATTGCCGGCGACATAGTAGAGCCAGCCGGCGCGGGCGGCGTCGTCGAGGCGGCTCGTGGTGGTTTCCTGTCGGGCTGACATCATCGGGTCCGGTTGATCGGCGGGATTATTCGGACATGACGGACCCCATCGCAAGCCGTTTTCCGCCCGGTTGAAATCGATATCCGCGCCAAGCGGCTGGAGCATTTATATTCGACACTCGAAAAAAATAGAGCAAGAGGTCGCCGGCGCGCTTTACAGCCCCATTGCACTGTCATACTTTCGTCGCAGCTCGGGACGGCCCTGTGAGAAGGGAGGCCCGGCGGGAGGACGTCATGCAATCGTGTTTATTTCACCCCGCGGTCGCCGCAGGAATGGGTTTGCTGACGCATGCCCAGAGATATCGGCGCGCCTGTTTGGGGCAAGACGACACGCTCGGATGATGTCGTGCCGCGAGCCAGGCTGTGCTCAAAAAATATCTACGATCTCAGAGATTTAAGGGAGACGAGACGTGAAGATTATGAAATCAATCGTGACGCTGATGGCTGCTGGCGCCATGGCTGCGACCGCCTTTTCCGGCGCCTTTGCGCAGGACAAGGGCTCCGTGGGCATCGCCATGCCGACCCAGTCGTCGCTGCGCTGGATCTCGGACGGCAATGAGCTGAAGTCTGCCCTCGAAGGCATGGGCTACTCAGTCGACCTGCAGTATGCGGAAGACGACATCCCGAACCAGCTCGCCCAGATCGAAAACATGGTCACCAAGGGCGTCGACGCCCTCGTGATCGCCTCGATCGATGGCACCACGCTCTCGGCCGTGCTGCAGCAGGCTGCGGACCAGGGCGTCAAGGTCGTGGCCTATGACCGCCTGATCCGTGAAAGCGGCAATGTCGACTACTACACCACCTTCGACAATTTCGAAGTCGGCGTGCTGCAGGCCAACAGCCTGGTGAAGGGCCTCAATGAGCGCTTCCCGGGTGACAAGCCATGGAACGTTGAACTGTTCGGCGGCTCGCCCGACGATAACAACGCCTTCTTCTTCTATGATGGCGCCATGGCCGTGCTGCAGCCGATGATCGACAGCGGCGATATCGTCATCAAGTCCGGCCAGCAGGGCATGGACGTTGTTGGTACGCTGCGTTGGGACGGTGCCGTTGCACAGGCCCGCATGGACAACATCCTGTCGGCCAACTACTCGGACGGTTCGGTGGTTCACGGCGTTCTGGCCCCCTATGATGGCCTGTCGCGCGGTATCATCTCCTCACTGCGTGGCGTCGGCTATGGCTCGGGCGACCTCGCATGGCCGATCGTGACCGGTCAGGACGCTGAAGTGCCGTCGGTCAAGGCGATCATCGCCGGCGAACAGTACTCGACCGTGTTCAAGGACACCCGCGAGCTGGCCCAGTACACCGCCCAGCTGCTCGACACCGTTCTCTCCGGCCAGGAGCCGAGCGGCCTCGACACCACCACCTATGACAATGGCGTCAAGGTCGTGCCGTCGATCCTGTTGACCCCCTATGAAGTCGACGTGACCAACTACGAAGAGCGCGTCATCGCATCGGGCTACATCAAGGCAGAAGAACTGCAGTAACCCGCACGCATCGGAAGGGCCCCGCACCAGCGGGGCCCTTTCCTGGTTTGGGGCTCCGATCTGGCAAGAAGTCGTTCCGGCACTGACGGGGCGGCTGTTCAGTTTGCCCGGTACGGTGGTCCCGAAGGCCCAGGTCTATCGAAGTTAGGACCAGCATGACGAAAACCATTCTGGAGATGCGCAGCATCACCAAGACCTTTCCCGGCGTCAAAGCGCTTTCCGACGTCAATCTGGACGTGCGCGAGGGCGAGATCCACGCCATCTGCGGGGAAAACGGGGCCGGAAAATCGACGCTGATGAAGGTGCTGAGCGGGGTTTACCCGCACGGGTCCTATGATGGCCAGATCATCTATCAGGGCGAAGAACAGCATTTTAAGTCCATTCGCGACAGCGAGCACAAGGGCATCGTCATCATCCATCAGGAGCTGGCTCTGGTGCCGCTGCTCTCGATCGCCGAGAACATCTTTCTGGGCAATGAAGTGGCCAAGAGCGGCGTGATCGACTGGGACGAGACCCGCGATGGCGCGCGCAAGCTGTTGAGAATGGTGGGGCTCAACGAAGACCCCGACACGCTGATCACCAATATCGGGGTGGGCAAGCAGCAGCTAGTCGAGATCGCCAAGGCGCTCTCCAAGCAGGTGCAATTGCTGATCCTGGACGAGCCGACCGCGTCGCTGTCGGAAAAGGACAGCCAGGCGCTGCTCGAGCTTCTGCTCGAGTTCAAGAAGCAGGGCATCACCTCGATCATCATCAGCCACAAGCTGAACGAGATTTCGCGCATTGCCGACCGGGTGACGGTGATCCGCGACGGGCGCACCATCGAGACGATGGACACTGACCAGATCACCGAGGACCGGATCATCACCTCCATGGTGGGCCGCTCGCTCGAAGACCGCTATCCCGCGCGGACGCCCGCGGTGGGCGACGTTGTGCTCGAAGTGCGCAACTGGAACGTGTTCCACCCGCAGCACCGCGAGCGGCAGATGATCCGTGACGTCAATATCGTCCTGCGGAAGGGCGAAGTGGTGGGCATTGCCGGACTGATGGGCTCAGGGCGGACCGAATTCGCCATGAGCCTCTTTGGCAAATCCTACGGGCAGAAGATCAGCGGTGAAGTGATCCGGGACGGCCGGAAAATCGACGTCTCGACCGTGGGCAAGGCGATCGCCAACGGCATTGCCTATGCCACTGAAGATCGGAAAACCTACGGGCTCAACCTTATCGACCACATCAAGCACAATATCACCATCGCCAATCTGCCCGGCGTGTCGCGCTTCGGGGTGATCGACGATCTGGGCGAGCTCGATGCGGCCAATGACTATCGCAAGAAGACCAATATCCGCTCGTCCAGCGTCTATCAGGTGACGGGCAATCTCTCGGGCGGAAACCAGCAGAAAGTGGTGCTGTCCAAGTGGCTCTATGCCAATCCGGATGTGCTGATCCTCGACGAGCCGACGCGCGGCATCGACGTGGGCGCCAAGTACGAAATCTACACCATCATCAATCAGCTGGCGGCGCAGGGGAAGGCGATCCTCGTGATCTCCTCGGAAATGCCCGAACTGCTCGGGATCACCGACCGGCTTTATGTAATGAACGAAGGCCGTATCGTGGGCGAAATGCCCACCAGCGAAGCGAGCCAGGAAAAGATCATGCGCGCCATCGTGCGGGCTGAAGGGAAGGCATCATGACCACGCAAACTGCACCCGAAGTGACTGGCGAGCCTGCGCAAAGCCAGGAACTGAGCCTGGTCGGCGCACTGCGCGCCAATATGCGCGATTACGGCCTGCTGCTGGCGCTGATCCTGATCATGCTGTTCTTCCAGTATTTCACCAATGGCGTGCTGTTCAAGCCGGTGAACCTGACCAATATCATCCTGCAGAACAGCTATATCATCGTGATGGCGCTGGGCATGTTGCTGGTCATTGTGGCCGGTCATATCGATCTGTCGGTCGGCTCGGTGTCCGGTTTCGTCGGCGCTCTGGCGGCCATGTTGATGGTGGGATGGAAATTCCCACCAGAGCTGGCGTTTCTGGCCAATCCCATCGTTGCAGGGGCAATATGTCTGGTGGCCGGGGCAGCCATCGGCGCAGCGCAGGGCTATATCATCGCCTATCACCGGGTGCCGGCCTTCATCGTGACGCTGGCAGGCATGCTGATCTTCAAGGGCCTGTCGCTGGCCATTCTGGCCGGCAAGTCGGTTGGTCCGTTCCCGGCCGAATTCCAGATGTTGTCGGCAGGCTTCATTCCGGACCTGATCGGGCCGACCGTGCTGCCGATCCTGGCGGAGAACGGCAAGCCGGTGGCGTTGCACACGACGACCATGGTGATCGCAATCCTCGCCATTGTCGGCATGGTGTTCTTCTCGATCCGCACCCGCAGCCGTCGCATGGCCCGCGGCTATGCCGTCGAGCCGTTCAGCCTCTTCGTGATCAAGAACGTCGTTATCACCGCAATGGTGCTGTTCTTTGCCTATATGCTTGCGTCCTATCGCGGCCTGCCCAATGTGCTGGTGGTGATGGGCATTCTGATCGCGGGCTTTGTGTTCCTGACCAAGCGCATGACCTTCGGCCGCCGCATTTATGCGCTGGGTGGCAATCTCAAGGCTGCCTCGCTCTCAGGCATCAAGACCGAGCGGACGACGTTCTATATCTTCGCCATCATGGGGGCGCTGGCCGCGCTCGCCGGCATGATCTATGCGGCGCGCCTCAATTCGGCGACGCCGAAGGCCGGGCAGGGGCTGGAGCTCGACGTGATCGCGGCCGTGTTCATCGGCGGCGCCTCGGCGCTGGGTGGTGTTGGCCAGGTGGCCGGCGCAGTGATCGGCGCCTTCATCATGGGTGTGATGAACAACGGCATGTCGATCATGGGCGTCAACATCGACTGGCAGCAGATGATCAAGGGCGTGGTGCTGCTCGCCGCCGTGTTCTTCGATCTCTACAACAAGAACCGTTCAGCCTGAGATCCTGTGGACGCAGGTATAGGCGAAGGCCGTCGGAGCGATCCGGCGGCCTTTTTTTTATTTGGCCGCTTCGCCGCGGCAGCAGGCCTCGATGTTATTGCCGTCGGGATCGAGAACGAAGGCGCCATAATAGTCCCCGGCGCCTTCGCGGGGGCCGGGGGCGCCATGGTCGGTGCCGCCATTGGCGAGGGCGGCCTCGTAAAAGGCGTGGACCATGGCCTTGTCCCGGGCCTGGAAGGCGATATGCATCTGGTTGATGCCGGCGCGGGAGCCTTCGGTCCAGTAGCTGGGGCGCAGCGTGCCGATCCAGAGATAGGGGATGGGCTCGGCGGCGCTTTTGCCGAAGAGGAAGGACTGCTCGCTGTTGGAAATGGTCTGGAGGTCGAGCGCGGCCGCGATGGCGTCATAAAAGCGGCGGGCGCTGGCGAGATCGGTGACGACGATGCCGGTATGATCGAGCATGGCTAAAACTCCTTGGCAGCAGAAACGAGCGCTCTTCCGACTGGTTCCGGCGCGGCGCTATTGCAGGTTCTGCGGAACGCCGTCGGCGATGTCGTAATAATCGCCCTTGTCGGCGACGAAGATATGCAGCGCCAGCTTGGTGTGGGTGGGGCCATCGAAGGCGCCCATGAAGATGCCGATCCAGTCCCGGCCGATGGGATCGAAGAAAAGCGCGGAGCCGCAAGTGCCGCAGAAGCCGCGGCGGACATGTTCGGAGGATTGATACCAGCGCACCTCGTCCTCGCCGGTGATGGTCACCTCGGATCTGAGAACATCGGTGCCCGCTTCATAATGGCCGGTCTGCTTGCGGCACTTGGTGCAGTGGCAGGCGGTGGGCGGGGAAAGGTCTCCGGCGACGGAGAAGCGGACTTTGCCGCAAAGGCAGGACCCGTGGTGCATTTTCAAACCCTCCCAAAAAGCCGGGCGCACAGGGTTTCCCATGTGCGCCCGGATGGCAAGGCTATTCCGCCGGGGCGGGCGTGGCTGTCGGCAGATCCGGGTCAGGGCCGGTCGCGGTTTCCGCAGCGTCGAGTTCACGCTCGAGGCGGGCTTCCTCGTGGGCTTTGGGCTTGGAGAAGCGGGCAAGGAGCAGATAGGCCACCGGGGTCAGGTAAAGCGTGGCAATGGCCGCGAAGGACAGGCCGCCAACGATGACCCAGCCGAGTGCCGCGCGGGCTTCGGCGCCGGCACCAGAGGCCAGCACCAGCGGCAGGCCGCCGAGGATGGTGGCGATCATGGTCATGATCACGGGGCGGAGACGGATGTTGGAGGCCTGTTCGATGGCCTCGCTCACCGGCATGCCCCGATCGCGCAGCTGATTGGCAAATTCGACGATGAGGATGCCGTTCTTGGCCATGATGCCGACGACGAGCACAAGCCCGATCTGGCTGAAGATGTTCAGACTCCCGCCGGTGAGCAGGATCGCCCAGACACCTGCCGCCAGACCGAAGGGCACGGTAGCCATGACGATGATGGCGCTCCAGAAACTCTCGAACTGGGCGGCGAGCACCAGAAGGATGATGATCAGCGCAAAGCCGAAGGTGAGGAAGAGCGCGTTGTTGGCGGCGCCCAGCGTCTTGGCTTCGGCCATTGGCAGGATCGAGGTGCCTTCGGGCAGGAGCGGGGTGGCGACTTCGAGGAGGCGGTTATAGGCGTCACCGAGCGCCAGACCATCTTCGAGGCTGGCCGAGACGGTGACGGCACGACGCTGTTCCTCGCGGCGGAGCGAGGGCGGCACCGCGGCCTCGGTGAGGGTCGCAATGGTCGACATCGGCACATAGCGGCCGTCGCCGGTGCGCACGAACAGGGTTTCGAGGTCGCGCGGGTCATTCACCGGGTTGGTGGTGGAGACCATGCGAACCGAATAGCTCTGGTCGTTGATGAAGATGGAGCCGACATTGGCGCCATCGATCATGGCCTGCATGGTGGTAGCGAGGCCATTGATGTCGATGCCGAGTGCGGAGGCGCGGGCGCGATCAACGGTGAGGGTCAGCTGTGGCTGGCTGGTATCGAAATTGACACTGACGCGGCCAAAGCCACCGTCCTCTTCAAGGGCGTCGGCGATGGTTTGGGCCGTGTCGGCCAGAACGGTATAGTCCGAACCGGCGACGGCAAACTGCAGACCCGAGCCACCGCCACGAATGCCCAGGCTATTGCCCTGGCTGACAAAGGCACGCACGCCGGGGACCTGGGCCATGAGGCCGGTGATTTCCGAGGCGATCTGCTGCTGGCTGCGTTCACGTTCGCCCCAGGGCGCAAGGGTGAGGGTGAGGAAGCCGCCGCTGCCCCAGCCGGAAATGACGAAGATGGATGCCACCTCGCCGCTCTCGACATAGGGCTGGAGCATGGATTCGACCTGGCCGAGGCGGGTCCGGACGAAGTCGAGGCTGACGGTGTTTGGCGCCGAGACGCGCAGCGAGATCTGTGAGCGATCTTCGGGCGGCGTGATTTCCTGGCGGATATTGCCCCAGACATAGACGGCCGAGGCGGCAAAGATCATCGAGACGACGATGACCACCAGCGGATTGCGGAGGGACAGGCTGAGGGTCGAGCGATAAAGGCCTGAAAAGAGTTTGCCGACGGCTGCGAAGGGCCCGCCGCCATGGGTTTTGGTTTCGGATTTGAGGAGGCGCGAGGCGACCATGGGGCCCATGGAGAGCGCAACCACCGAAGAGAGCAGAACGGCGATGGCGAGAGTGAAGCCGAACTCGCGGAAGAGGCGCCCCGTCTGACCATCAAGGAAGGACAGCGGCACAAAGACGGCCGCAAGCGTCAGCGTGGTGGCGACGACGGCGAAGAACACTTCCTTGGTGCCGAGCACGGCGGCGGCGCGGGGACCGGCACCCATGCCCTTGCGGCGCACGATGTTTTCAAGAACCACGATAGCGTCGTCGACGACGAGGCCGGTGGCGAGAACCAGCGCCAAGAGAGTGATGATATTGAGCGAGAAGCCGGCCACATACATGCCCGCAACGGCGCCGAGCAGGGCGATGGGCATGGAGATGGCCGGCACGATGATGGCGCGCCAATCGAGCAGGAAGAGGTAGACGATGGCGATAACGATGACGAGGGCCGCGATAAGCGCGATCTCCACCTCGTGCAGCGCGCCTTCGATGAAGACCGCCTCGTCGCTCGACACTTTCAGGGTCACGCCCGGGGGCAGGGTCTGATTGAGGCTTTCGACGGCGGCGTGGACGGCGTGGGAGATCGAGACGGCGTTGGACTGGGCCTGACGCACAATGCCGAGCCCGATGCCCGGCTTGCCATCGGAACGGATGGCCGAGGTGCTGGCCGCGGCGTCGAACACCACCGTGGCAACGTCGCCGAGGCGGGTGCGGTCGCGAATGATGATGGCTTCGAAATCAGCCGGATCGGTGATTTCGGAAATGGCGCGAACGGAAATGTTCTGGTTGGGGCCGTTGATCGAGCCGGCAGGGGCGTCGAAGGCAATGGTGGAAAGCGCATTGCGCACGTCGGCAACGGTGAGGCCGCGGCTGGCCAGCTTGATCGGGTCGATATCGACCTCGAAGGCGGTGCTGCGCGTGCCATAGATCTGGACTTCAGCAACGCCTTCGACGGCGCTGAGGCGCTCGGAAATGATGCCGTCGACGATTTCGCTGAGCTGGGCGACGGTTAAGCTGTCCGAGGTGACGGACAATTGCATGACGGCCTGGGCGTCGCTGTCGGCCTTGAAGATCATCGGCTCGCTGGCGTCCTCCGGCAGGCTCCGGGTGACGCGGCTCAGGGCGTCGCGGACGTCAGAGGTGGCGACGTCTAGATTGGTGCTTTCGGAGAATTCCAGCGTGACGCGGCTGTTGCCGACCGATGAGGACGAGGAAATGGAGGTGACGCCCTGCACGCGGGCGACAGCGCCTTCGACCACGGCGGTGATCTCGCGGTCGACGGTTTCGGCAGCGGCGCCGGAGAAGCTTGTCGAAATGGACAGGACCGGGCTTTCGACGCGCGGTAGTTCGCGGACCTCAATGCCGAGCAGGGCGGCAAGACCTGCCACCACGATCATCGCATTGATGACGATGGCAAGAACCGGGCGGCGGACGAAGAGAGCGGCGAGCGAGCCGCCATTTTCGTTCTTGCTGGCAATCGACATGGCTGGCGTCCCTCTCAGTTCGTCGCTGGGGCGGCGGCCCCGCTGCCATCGGGTCCATCGAGAAGATTGACGTTGGCGCCTTCGCTGAGCTGCAGGATACCCTCGGTGATGATCGGATCGCCCTCGTTGAGGTCGCCGCGCACCAGCACGCCGTCGCTGTTGCGCTGGACGATTTCAGCCATGACCTTGGTGGCCTTGCCGTCCTGATATTTCCAGACGTAGGAGCCTTCCGCCGACCACAGAATGGAGAGCGGATTGACGGCGGGGAAGGTTTCGCCAGCGAAGGTGAGCGCGACGGTAAAGCTCATGCCCGAACGCAGGAGAGTGTCGGGATTGGGGATCTCGGCCTGGACCTGAAGCGTGCGGCTGGCCGGATCGATGCGGCTGTCGACCGCCGAGACATCACCGGTGAAGCTGCGGCCCGGCAGGGCGATTGCGGAGACAGCCACGGGCATGCCCGGCTCGATCTGGGCGGCGTAGCGCTCGGGCACCCAGAAATCGATGAGGATGGAGGAGGTGTCGTCGATCGTGGTGATCGCGGTCTGGGCGGAAACGAAATTGCCTGGCGAGACTCGGATCAGGCCGATCGTGCCGGCGATGGGGCTGGTGATGGTGCGACGCTCGAGGGCCATTTCGGCATTGCGCAGGGCGAGCTCGGCATTGGACGCGGCCAGCTGGGCGGCGGAAACCGCCGTGTTGGCGACGACATTGGAACTGGCGAGGCCGGAGGTGCGGGCGAGAGCGGAGCGGGCGTCCTTGGCGGCAAGCAGGGCGCGCTCATAATCGATCTGTTCGGCGGCATCATCGAAGCGGGCGATGATTGTGCCGGCTTCGACGCGCTGGCCCGGACGGACGAGGATTTCGGCAAGCTCGCCACCGGCAGGGGCGGTAACGGTGACCGAACGGACGGGCGTGCCCTCGCCAATGGAGGAGAGGGTGTCGTTGATGGTGGCCAGTTTTACCGCGCTGGTGATGACATTGGTGGTGCGGCCACCGAAGCCGCCGGGGCGACCGCCGCCTGGGGCACCGGCAGCAGGAGGTCCCCCCTGGGCTCCGGCGGGGCCGCGCGGTGCGCCGGCGCCTGGGGCCGCTGCTTCAGCGACGGAGGGGGCAAACGGAATGGAAATGCCCCAGGACGCGACCGTCTGGGGTGCGCTAGGGACGAAATAAAGCCAGGCATAGGCCGCAGCAAGGAGGATGACGAGAGAGACGAGAAGCTGCCGGATCAAACCAGACCTACGAGGTATGCTGAAAACAATGGCGCGACCATAGCAGGGCCGGCGGCCGCTTGGGCATTACAATCGCGTAATTGTTTCGTAGGGGGGGATTTGCGGGGCGGCTAAGGGTTTGGTTGGGGGAGTGACAGGATGGGCCGGGGGCGGGAGGATTCCCTATGGCCGAGCGTGTGGGTCACCCCACCCCAGCCCTCCCCATCGAGGGGAGGGAGCCGATCGCGTTTGGGGAGGGCATCCCCTCCCGGCCTCCCCTGGGCAGGGGGAGGAGAGGCGCAGTGCGTGGGGCGCGATTAGCTTTCGACTTCGGCGTCGGGGCGGGAGCCCCATTCGGCCCAGGAGCCGTCATAAATAGCGACGGATTTTGCGCCGGCGAGGGTGAGCGCCATGGCGAGCGTCGAGGCGGTGACGCCTGAGCCGCAAGAGGTGACGATGGGCTTGGAGAGGTCGACGCCGCGATCGGCAAACAGCGCCTGCAGCTGCTCGACCGGGCGCATCTTGCCGCCCTCGGAGAGGAGGGAAATCGGGATGTTTCGGCTGTTCGGGATGTGCCCGGCGCGCAGGCCTGCACGGGGCTCGGGCACTTCGGCATGAAAGCGCGGCGCCGGACGGGCGTCCAGAATCTGGGCGGCACCATCCTTGCTGCGGGCGTCTACCGTGTCGAAATCAACGACCAGGTCGGCGTTGAAATGCGCCTCGAAGCTTGCCTTGGTGCGGGCGACGAGACCGGTTTCGAGCGGGCGGCGCTCGCTGCGCCATTTGGGGCCGCCGCCTTCGAGGATGAAGACATTTTTCGCGCCGAAGCTGCGGAAGGTCCACCAGACGCGCGGCGCGCTGAAGAGACCGAGCTCGTCATAGATGACGATGGTGTCAGTATCGCTGATCCCCAGCGCCCCGACCATGCGCGAGAAATCGTCGGGCGAGGGCAACATGTGCGGCAGATCGCTCGAGGTATCGGCGATGCCGTCGATGTCGAAGAATACGGCGCCCGGAATGTGTCCGTCGAGATATTCGGCCTGGGCATTGCGGGCCGCGTTCGGCAGGTGCCAGCTGGCATCCACAACCACCACGCTTGGATCGGCAAGGTTTTGGGCCAGCCAGTCGGTGGTGACGAATGGGCTTTGCATGAGCGACTCCGGTTCTCGTTCGGCGCAGGATGGTCCGGCATTCTGACGGGGTCAAACGGCAAATATGCGGCGGGGCCGGGAAAGCGTGGTCCAGCCGCAGTTTGCGCTCATAAAAGCTGTGCGCTCCTAGTCGGCGAGGGCGAGGAGGTCCTTGGCGGCGAGATGGAGCGTTACGGTGTCGCCGCGCTGGGGTGGGGCTGAAGCCTGATCGTTGAATGTATCGACGCTGAGGGCGGTGCCGCCGACATCGATGCGCAGGCGCACGACCGAGCCGAGGAAGTGGACGTCATCTACCGTGCCCGAGAGCGTGGTGTCGGTTCCGGATCGGGGCGACAGCGAGAGCATTTCCGGACGAATGGCGCGCAGCTCGTCGCCGGGGGCAGCCGCATCGACGAGGGTGGCGGGTACGGTATTGAGCTGGCCGACAAAGGTGGCGACGAAGCGGGTCTTCGGGCGGTTATAGACCTCGTGCGGCGTGCCGAGCTGTTCGATATTGCCCGCGTTCATCACGACGACACGGTCGGAAATGGAGAGGGCCTCTTCCTGATCGTGGGTGACGAAGAGGGTGGTGATGCCCAGATCGCGCTGGATGGCGCGGATCTCCTCGCGCAGCGACACGCGGATCTTGGCGTCGAGCGCCGAAAGCGGTTCGTCGAGCAGCAGGAGGCGCGGGCGGGGCGCGATGGCGCGGGCGAGGGCGACGCGCTGCTGCTGGCCGCCACTCATTTCATAGGGGAAGCGTTTCTCGTAGCCGGAGAGACCGATGAGCTTGAGCATTTCCTCGACGCGGGCGCGACGCTGTTCTGCCGGCATGCCGGCGATCTTGAGGCCGAAGCCGATGTTGTCGCCGACATTGAGATTGGGGAACAGCGCATAGGCCTGGAAGACCATGCCGAGCTGGCGCTGGTTGGGCTTCAAATGCGTGATGTCCTGACCTTCGACGAGAATGGTGCCGGAGGACGGGGTTTCGAACCCGGCGATCATGCGCAGTATCGTGGTCTTGCCGCAGCCGGAGGGGCCGAGGAGCGAGATGAACTCGCCCTTGTCGAAGGCGAAGTTGACACTCTTGACCACGGTGGTGGCGCCGAAGCTTTTGACGAGATTTTTGACTTCGAGAAAAGCGGTCATGGTCAATCGGTCCGGACGGAGGTGCGGGGGGCAAAACGGCCGAGCACATTGATCATGCCCATGGCGCCCCAGGTGATGAGGAAGGAGATCATGGCGAGTGCGGCGGGCTCATAGGCCCGGTTGGTGCCGATATTAACGAGGTAGGGGCCGAAGGCAGGGCGATTGAGCAGGCTCGCAATGGTGAACTCGCCGATGACGATGGCGAAGGTCAGGAAGGCGCCGGAGAGGATGGCCACGAGGATGTTCGGCAGGATGATCTGCCAGATGATCTGCAGCTGATTGGCGCCCATGATCTGGGCGGCCTCGGTGAGAGTGCCGATGTCGATGGTGCGCATGCCATTGTCCACGGCCCGGTACATATAGGGCAGGGCGAGGGTGACATAGGCGCAGGTGAGCAGAATATCCGTGCCCAGCACCGAGCCGGTGAAGGGGATGAACGAGGACGAGCCATAGAGCCGGATATAGCCATAGACCAGCACCAGCGCCGGAATGACCAGCGGCAGGAGCGTGATGAACTCCATGAAGGGGCGGAGCCAGGGCATGCGCAGGCGCACGAAATAGACGGCGGGCACGACGACCAGAATGCCGACGACAATGGTGCAGAGGCCCACGACCACCGAATAGGTGAAGCTCGCCGCGAATTTCGGATCGGAAAAGACCGAGGCATAAGCGTCGAAGGAATATTCGCCGCGGCGCATGCGGAGCGAGAATTCGAACGAAGCCAGGAGCGGAATAAGGAAGTAGGACGCGCCGAGGGCGAAGATCAGCCAGGCCCAGAATTTTTGGCTCTTCATTTCATCCACCTTTCGGCGCGGGCGGCGACAATGAGATAGATCACGTTGGCGAGCGAGGTGATGACGATCATGCCCAGAGCCAGCGCGGCGCCGATGCCTGGGTTTTGGAGGGCGTCGCCGCGGATCTGATTGTAGAGCAGCACGGTGACGATGTTGAGGTTCGAGCCGGTCAGCGCCCAGGCGGTGGCGATGGCGCCGAAGGCATTGGCAAAAAGCAGCGAGAGGGTGCCAAGGACCGAGGGCCATAAGATCGGGAAGCCGATATAGAGCCAGAACTGCCAGGTGGAGGCGCCCAGGGTCTGGGCGGCTTCGTTCCATTCTTTCTTGAGACCATCAACTGCCGGCGCGATGGTCAGCATCATCAGCGGGATCTGGAAATAGAGATAGGTGAGCGTGAGGCCCCAGAAGGAGAAGAGGTTGAAGCCCGAGCGGTAGATGTCGATGCCGAAAACGGTCTTGAGAATGATGGTCGCGAGGCCGAGACGGCCCAGGGTGGCGATAAAGGCAAAGGCCAGCGGCACACCGGCGAAGTTGGACGCGACGCCAGAAAAGGTCATGACGGCGGAGCGGAGGGGGGCCGGGAGTTTTCCGCGGATGATGGCGAGCGTGATGGCGAGGCCGATCAGCGCGCCGAGTATGGCTGAAGCGCCGGAGATGCGGATCGAAATCCAATAGGCGGACATGATCTGGTCGGTGAACAGACCCGCAATATTGTCGAATGTGAAATTGCCGGCCCGATCGGTGAAGGCGCCGCCGATGAGCGAGAAGGTCGGCAGGAAGAGGAACATCACAGCGAAGATGATGAAGGGGACGACCGCGAAGGAATCCCAGGGGATGCGGCTTCGGGTTGTGCTTGGAGAAGTACTCATCGTGTCGTGGGAATACCCCCTCCTAGCCTCCCCCTGGCAGGGGGAGGGACCGCGCGGCGTGTGTGGCGCGATGCTGTCTCAAACTCGATATGCTCCTCCCCCTCGTAAGGGGGAGGTTGGGTGGGGGTGGCGCCTAAGCGCTACTGAATGCTGGCGCCGACGGTGGAGTCCCAGCCGCTGGTGATGGTGGCCTTGTTGGCGTTCTGCTCCTCGATGGAGGGGAAGACGGCCTTGGCGTAGTTTTCGGCAGCGGGGAGTTTTGCCATCAGATCGTCGGGGAGCTTGCCCTGATCGGCGAGCGCATTGAAACGGATCGGGTGGCAATAGCCGGCGAGCCAGCCGAGCTGACCTTCGTCGGAATAAAGATATTCCATCCAGAGCTTTGCGGCATTGGGATGAGGCGCATAGGCGGAGATGGCCTGGACGTAGACGCCGGCGACGACGCCGTCGGAGGGCACGACAACGTCGATCGGCGGGTTGCCGTTGAGGTTGTCGCGGGCAGCGAGCAAATTGTAGTCCCAGTTGATGGCGATGGGCGTGGTGCCCTGGGCGATGGCGGCAGCCTCTGCGTCGACAGGAACGAAATTACCCTTGTCGTTCAGCGCCTTGAAATATTCGAGGCCAGCCTGGGCTGCTGCGTCCTGCGCTGCGCCGCCGGAGAGACCGGCTGCAAAGACCGACATGATGGCGTTGTTGGCTGTGCGTGGATCGCCGGCGAGAGCGACGGAATTGGCATAGTCGTCCTTGAGCAGGTCTGCCCAGGAAGCCGGATTGTCGCCGGTGATGATGTCCTTGTTGATGCCGAAGGCGAGCACGCCGTAATAGTCGCCATACCAGAAGCCGTCGGCATCCTTGGCGTCATCGGGGATCTCGTCCCAGGTGGAAACCTTATACGCCTGCAGCAGGCCTTCGTCCTTGGCCTGCGGGCCGAAGGCAAGGCCGATATCCAGCACGTCAGGCGCCTGCGGGCCGGTATTGCCCTTGTTGGCGCGGACAGCTTCGAGCTCGTCTGCAGAGCCGGCGTCCGGGTTAAGTTCATTGACGGTGATGCCGGGATATTTGGCCTTAAAACCCTCGATCACGCCGCCGTAATTGCACCAGGAGTGGGGCAGGGCGATTGTGGTCAGCTGGCCCTCGGCCTTGGCGGCTTCATAGAGCGCGTCGAGGTCGGTCTGGGCGAAGGCGGGCGCCGAAAGGCTGAGTACCGTGAGTACGGAAACAGAGGCGGTGAGTGCAGACTTGAAGGTCATTTATGGACTCCCTGAAAAGCGGTCGCGAGCGCTGCGGCCCAGCGAACGGGCGAGGGAGTAGTGGGCGTTGGTGACAGGGCGATGACGGTTCCGTGACTGGGAATGCGGCTCTCCTCATGGCCGAGCATCCCCCGAAATCCGCCAATTGCCTTGTCGAATGCCCGTCCTGGCTCCTCCCAGCCGTGGGGGCAGATTGCCCAATTGTGACAGTTTCGTCCAGATGGTCAAAAATCAGGTCGGACAACGCTGCGTCGACGCGCTTGTCTGGCGACGGCGTGTCAGGCCAGACCGGCGGTTCAGAACAGCGGGGCGGGGCCCGAGCTTTCGCGCAGCACGAGTTCGACCGGCCATAGCTCATGCACGGCGTCGGCGGGCTTGCCGCTCAGCACCTGGAGGACGAGATCGCCGATGCGCATGCCCGCCTGGCGCATGGAGGACCGTGTGGTCGACATGCTGGGGTACATGTTGTCGGCGTTGAGATAGGGAAAGACGTCGTCATGGGCGATCATGGAGACGTCGGTGCCCAAGGTCATGCCGGCCTGGCGGATGGCGCGAAAAACCCCCAGCGCCGTCATCATCGAGCCGGCGAGAAAGGCAGTGGGGCGAGGGCGCAGCTCCAGCATGTCATGGGCGATGCGATAGGCGACTTCGTCGGTGAACACCGAATTGCTCATCAGCGCGGGATCGAACTCGACGCCACGGGCGGAGAGCGCGGCCAGATAGCCCAGTTCGCGATGCTCGGCGAAAGTGCGGCCCTTGATGCCATTGAGCAGGGCGATGCGGCGGTGGCCAAGATCGAGCAGATGGCTGGTGGCGCGTTCGAGTGCACCCGTATTGTCGATGTCGAGCCAGGCAACCGGCTTGCCGATATTGGTGCGGCCGTGGAGCACAAAAGGGATGCCTAGCTCGATTAGTAGCGCCGCCCGCTCGTCGTTAAGCGTCGGGGAATGGAGGATCATCGCATCGACCTTCTGGCTGGCGGCCAGTCGGCGATAGGCGGTGAGTTCTTCTTCGAGGCTACCGACGGTTGTGACAAGAATATCAATATCCTGCTCGGCCATACGGGTGCCGAGACCGGCCAGAAACTCGCTGGTGTGCGGGCCGAATTCGTCTGCGCCGCGCAGGATTATGCCGATCGCTCCGGCCCGGCCGGTAGCGAGACGCAGGGCGCTGGCGTTGGGGCGATAGCCCAGCTGGTCTGCCGCCTCCGCTACACGCAGGCGCGTGGCTTCCTTTACCTCCGGATAGCCGTTGAGGGCACGACTGACCGTGGTCTGCGACAGGCCTAAATGCTCGGCGAGGTCCTTTAGTCTCATAGCGGCTTGTGGCCCCGATGGTTGTCAGGAGCAGATGCTTTCGGGGACCGAAAAATTCGCTCGTGCCACGCCAATGGGGCAGGCAGGGCCCACTGAACAAGGGCTGGCTGCCATCTCCTCCAAAAACCATTCAAAGCGATTTCAATTTTTGATGCAAGTAGCTGAAAGTCGCGGTTTTCCCTGAGGTGCGTACATCAGCGCTATTTTAACTTCTGTTTACCAATGGTGGTCAGCCTTCTATCTAAATACTTGATCTGGTTGAATATCCGCAGGTTCCGCGAAGAAGTTCGTTAATTTGCGGCATGGTTCAGCTTGACAGTGGCGGGAGCCTCTGGTTCCTTTTCGTTCAAAGCGCTTTGAAAGCTAGGCCCAAAAGGGTTGGCGAAGCCGCTTTTCGGGAGGAGCCTTTGTGGTCGAGCGCCTGCGCGCAAGGCCGCGTGCGCGTGCCTCCCTGATTCAGGGTTCTATCGGGAGGAAATCCAATGACACTGAAAAAAATGCTCGTGGCGATGATGGCCAGCGTGACACTGGTGGCCAGCGCCGCCCAGGCAGCGGAACTCGCCATTGTGTCCGGTGACACCGGCACTGGCCTGCAGTTCCTGCAGTCCGAGCTGGAAATCTTCAAGGAGCAGAGCGGCCACAACGTGACCATCGTGCCGATGCCCTCGTCCACCAGCGACCAGTTCGGCCAGTACCGTCTATGGCTTGCAGCGGGCAATGCCGACATCGACGTCTACCAGACCGACGTGATCTGGGCGCCTCAGCTCGCTGACCAGTTCGTCGACCTTACCGAGGCTGCGGCCGATGTTGTCGGCCAGCATTTCCCTTCGGTCATCGAGTCCCAGACTGTCGATGGCAAGCTTGTGGCCGTCCCCGGCTTTACCGATGCGCCTGCGCTCTACTATCGCACCGACCTGCTCGAAAAATACGGCAAGGACGTGCCCAAGACATGGTCGGAGCTGCATGCCACAGCCCAGGAAATCATGGATGGCGAGCGCGCCGAGGGCAAGACCGACATGTGGGGCTTCGTGTTCCAGGGCAATGCCTATGAAGGCCTGACCTGCAACGCCCTCGAGTGGGTCAACTCCTTTGGCGGTGGCCAGATCATCGAGGCAGACGGCACCATCTCGATCAACAATCCGCAGGCCGTCGCTGCCCTCGAGGAAGCTGCCAGCTGGATCGGCACGATCTCTCCGGAAGGCAATCTTGCCTATATGGAAGAAGAGAGCCGTGGCGTCTGGCAGCTGGGCAATGCCGTGTTCATGCGCAACTGGCCCTACGCCTATGCGCTGAGCAACAATGATGACTCGGCCGTGAAGGGCAATTTTGACGTTGCTCCGCTCCCGGCCGGTGAAGGCGAAGGCGCCAAGTCGTCGGCGACCCTTGGTGGCTGGAACTTCGCGGTTTCGAAGTATTCCGCCAATCAAGAAGCTGCCGTTGAGCTGGCCCTGTTCCTGAGCTCGGAAGAGTCTCAGAAGCGCCGCGCTATCCAGCAGGCAAACCTGCCCACCGTGCAGTCGCTCTATCAGGATGCAGACGTGCTGGCTGCGTCGCCGTTCATGGCAGCATGGGAAGAGATCTTCCAGAATGCCGTGCCGCGTCCGTCCGCACCGACCCAGGCCAATTATAACGAGGCTTCCTCGCTGTTCTGGAGTGCCGTCCACAATACGCTTTCGGGCAATGGTTCGGCCGCTGAAAACCTCGAACTGCTCGAGGTCGACCTCGAAGACCTGCTGAACTGATATTTTCTGGCAAACCGGGAATGCGGGTGGGTGTCTCCCGCATTCCCCTCCAACACTGACCAGGGGAGGGCTGCATGACAGCCGAGGTGCTGGGTTCAACAACCACGGTTCAGCGACCGGTTCGCTCCGAACTGATGCAGCAGCGGGTGCGGGCTGCGCGACTGTTCCTTTTGCCGATGATGATCGCCCTGGGGGTGGTCGCCGGCTGGCCATTGGCCCGTTCGATCTATTTCTCCTTTACCGATGCCACGCTCAATGACCTCTACGGGGCCGAGTGGATCGGCTTTGCCAATTATTTGCAGATCCGCACGCTCGAGAGCGGACGCGTCATCTATCGCGGCGTGCTGGCGGACCCCGCCTGGTGGAACGCGGTGTGGAACACGGTGCGCTTCGCCTTCTGGTCCGTGCTCTGGGAAACAGTCCTCGGCATGATCGTGGCGCTGGTGCTCAATGCCGAATTCAGGGGCCGCGGCATCGTTCGCGCCGCCATCCTCATCCCCTGGGCGATCCCGACCATTGTTTCGGCGCGCATGTGGAGCTGGATGCTCAACGACCAGTTCGGCATTCTCAACGATCTGGGCATGCGGCTGGGCCTTCTGGCAGCACCCGTCGCCTGGACGGCTTCGCCCGACACCGCAATGACGGCGGTTCTGGTGGTGGATATCTGGAAGACGACGCCGTTCATGGCGCTGCTGATCCTCGCCGGTCTGCAGATGATCCCGCGGGACATTTATGAGGCCGCGGAGATCGACGGCATTCACCCGGTCAAACAGTTCTTCAGGATCACCTTGCCGCTGGTGCGGCCGGCCCTGATGGTGGCGATCATTTTCCGCGTGCTGGATGCGCTGCGCATTTTCGACCTGATCTATGTGCTGACGCCGAACTCGTCCGCCACCAAGACCATGTCGGTGATTTCGCAGGAGAACCTGTTCCAGTTCAATAAATTCGCCGAAGGGTCGGCGCAGTCGACCCTGCTGTTCCTGCTGATCGCAATCTTCACCATCGTCTATATCTGGCTTGGGAAGGTCAATTTCGAGGGGGGAGACCGCTGATGGACAGCTCGATCAACCTCTGGAAAATCACCAAGCGTGTGCTCTTTTACGCGCTGGTGGTGGCCATCGTGGTCATCTCCGTCTTTCCCTTTTACTACGCCATCATCACCAGCTTCAAATCGGGTACGGATTTGTTCCGGGTGAGCTACTGGCCCACAGGGTTCAGCCTGGCCAATTACCAGTCGGTGTTCTCGCAAGGGGCGTTCCCGCGCAATCTGCTGAATTCGGTGTTCGTCGCCTCGGTGACAGTGCTGCTGGCGCTGTTCCTGGCGGTGACCGCATCCTTTGCGCTCAGCCGCGTGCGGTTCCGGGGGCGAGGGCTGCTGTTGATGACCATTCTCGCCGTGTCGATGTTCCCGCAGATCGCCGTTCTGGCCGGGCTGTTCGAGGTGATCCGGTTCCTCGGCATCTACAATACGCCTTGGGCGCTGATCTTCTCCTACACCATCTTCACCCTGCCATTTACCGTGTGGGTGCTGACCACGTTCATGCGGGACCTGCCGGTGGAGATCGAGGAAGCGGCCATTGTCGACGGGGCCTCGCCCTGGGTGATCATCACGCAGGTGTTCATGCCGCTGATGTGGCCGGCGCTGGTGACCACGGGCCTCCTCGCCTTCATCGCGGCGTGGAACGAGTTCCTCTTCGCTCTGACCTTTACAGTGTCCAACCAGACACGCACCGTGCCGGTGGCCATCGCGCTGCTCTCGGGCGGCTCACAATATGAAATTCCCTGGGGCATCATCATGGCGGCCTCGGTCATCGTGACCGTTCCGCTTGTCGTGCTGGTGCTCATCTTCCAGCGCAAGATCGTCAGCGGCCTGACCGCCGGCGGCGTCAAGGGTTAAAGGAGACGGCCAAATGGCTTCAATCGAACTTCGCAACGTCCGCAAGTCCTTCGGCGCCGTCAATGTGATCAAGGGCGTGGACCTTGAGGTCAAGAAGGGTGAGTTCATGGTGTTTGTCGGCCCCTCCGGGTGCGGCAAGTCCACTCTTCTGCGGCTGATTTCCGGACTGGAAGACATCACCTCGGGCGAGATGCTGTTTGACGGGCAGGTGGTCAATCACCTCACGCCCTCCAAGCGCGGCATCGCCATGGTGTTCCAGTCCTATGCGCTTTACCCGCATATGACGGTCTATGAAAACATGGCATTCGGGCTCAAGCTCGAGAAGGGCCACAGCAAGGACGCGATCCGCCAGCGGGTAGAAAAAGCCGCCGACATGCTGCAGATCCGGCAATATCTGGATCGCCTGCCCAAGCAGCTCTCGGGTGGCCAGCGCCAGCGCGTGGCCATCGGCCGGGCCATCACGCGCGACCCGAAAGTCTTCCTCTTTGACGAGCCGCTGTCGAACCTCGATGCCGCCCTGCGCGTGGCAACGCGTATCGAGATCGCCAAGCTTCATGAGGAAATGGACAATGTCACGATGATCTACGTGACCCATGACCAGGTGGAAGCCATGACGCTGGCCGACCGCATCTGCGTGTTGCGCGACGGGCTCGTCGAGCAGGTCGGCACGCCCATGGAACTCTACGAGAACCCCAATTCGGTTTTCGTGGCTGGTTTTATCGGCTCGCCAAAAATGAATTTCATCAGCGGCGACAAGGCCAAGGGCTATGGCTGTCACACCGTCGGCATTCGCGGCGAGCACATCACTATTGTGCCCGAAGGCGGAGCCTGGAGCGGCACGGTGATCCACACCGAGAACCTCGGCGCGGATTCCTATGTCTATCTCGAGATGGGTACGGAAGAGCCCGTGGTCGTGCGGCTCGACGGCGCGAATGACTACAAGAGCGGCGATGTCGTGCACATCTCGCCCCTCGAAGAGCGCATTCACCGGTTCGATGAGGCTGGCAAGCCGCTGCGCTAGGAAAATCACAACTGGCGCGGCGGATGTTGCATTTCCCGGCGCGCCTCAACCTCATGCGTCCTGATGCGTTGACCTCGAATGGATTTGAGGGAGGCGCCAGTTTTGCGCTGATGACCGAGATTAAACACGCGGGCTGGTGCCTCCCCACCGGCCTGGATTGAGCAGGAGACTACCGATGACGATCCGTACCCTCGTCTGGGGCGAGAATGTCCATGAGCAGAAGAACAAGACGGTGGCTGAGATTTATCCCGAGGGGATGCACAGCCAGATTGCCAAGCTTCTGTCTGCCGATGCCAATTTGTCGGTGAAGACGACGACGCTGCAGGACCCCGAGCATGGCTGCACCGAAGAAGCGCTGAGCCAGACCGACGTGCTGCTCTGGTGGGGCCACACTGCCCATGACCAGGTGGATGACGCGGTAGTCAAGCGCGTCATGGAACATGTCTGGCAGGGTATGGGGCTGATTGTCCTCCATTCGGGACACCACTCGAAAGTCTTCAAGGGCCTGATGGGCGCGCCGGCCAACCTCAACTGGCGTGAAGCCGGCGAGCGCGAACGGCTTTGGGTGGTCAATCCCGGTCATCCGATCGCCAAGGGCCTGCCGCCCTATTTCGAGCTTGAAAACGAAGAGATGTATGGCGAGCCCTTCACCGTGCCGGAGCCGCTGGAGACGGTGTTCGTGTCCTGGTTCCAGGGCGGAGAAATCTTCCGCTCGGGCCTGACCTATCGGCGCGGCGCCGGCAATATCTTCTATTTCCGCCCCGGCCACGAAACCTATCCGACCTACCACGATGCGACGGTCGGGCAGGTGCTGCGCAATGCCGTCAACTGGGCGTATAACGGCGATCGTTATGCCCGACTGATGAAGGCACCCAATGTTCCGGTGGGCGAGGCTATCGAACATATCGAGGAGCGCGGGCCCAAGCTCAGCGCCGCCGACCATGCGGGTGAAGTGAAGCTATAGGCTGGCCGCTGCCCGTCCATTGCCAGCCATGAGCCGGTAATGGACGGAGGCGGCGAGGTGGGACTTGATCGTCCGGTGCTCCGGGCGGTGGTGATAGAGTTAGTATCGCAGGCCGGTTCGCTGTCCTGCGATTTTTTGAAACAATGAGACGGTCGCTTTGCGGCCAGGGAATGAGACGATGCGTATCCTTATTCTGGGTACTGGTGGCATGGCGAACCAGCATGCCAAGCATTTTGCCGCCATTGAGGGCGTGACGCTCGCAGGTGGTGTCGACGTGGATCCGGCGCGGGTGGAGGCGTTCAACGCGGCCCATGGTATCGAGCGCGGCTTTGGCTCGCTTGATGCGGCGCTGGCCTGGGGCGAGTTCGACGCCATCGCCAATGTCACGCCGGACAGCATCCACCATCCAACGACGATGGCGGCGCTCAATGCGGGCAAGCATGTGTTCTGCGAAAAGCCGCTGGCGACCGACTTTGCCAAGGCCATGGAAATGACCGAGACAGCCGAGCGCCTGGGTCTCGTCAATATGGTGAACCTCACCTATCGCAATGTGGCGCAGCTGCAGAAGGCCCGCGAGATCGTCCAGTCGGGCCAGATCGGCACGGTCAAGCATTTCGAGGCGAGCTATCTGCAGAGCTGGCTGGTGTCCAAGGCCTGGGGTGACTGGCGCACGGAAAGCCAGTGGCTGTGGCGCCTCAGCAAGAAGCACGGCTCAAACGGCGTGCTCGGGGACATTGGCGTGCATATTCTCGACTTTGCTGCCTATGGCGCGGGCAGCGATTTCAGCCGGGTGTTCTGCCGGCTCGAAACCTTTGCGAAGGCCGAGAACAACCAGATCGGCGAATATCAGCTCGATGCCAATGACAGCTTCGCCATGACCGCGCAGCTGGAAAACGGCGCATTGGGCGTGATCCATGCCACGCGTTGGGCGACGGGCCACTTCAATGAACTGCGCCTGCGCGTCTATGGCGAAAAGGGGTCGGTGGAAGTGCAACACCGGCACGACTGGTCCAAGCTCTTTACCTGCCTTGGCGATGATATCGAGACCGGGACCTGGAGCGAAGTGGCGGTCGATCCGGTGCCGACGAATTACATGCGCTTTGCCGAAGCGGTGAACTCGGGACGTAATCTGGAGCCAAGCTTCCGCCACGCGGCCAATATTCAAAAGGTGCTGGACCTTGGTACGGTGACCGACCGGGATCGTACCGAACACCGGGTCTGACCCGGAGCCAGACGTAAAAAAGGCCCGCCTCTCGCATGAGGCGGGCCTTCTCTATTCGCATCAGTTGAGGCCGAACATCTGCTTGGCGGCGTTTTCGGCGGCGTCGCCGGCCTGCTTGACCTGCTCATCGCTGAGGCCAGCGGTACGGGCGGCGGCTTCAGCCTGGGTGCGCGCCTCGACAACAGCCTCCCGCTTCTGTGCGTCAGTCAGCGTTACGTTATCGATCTGGGTCTGTACGTTGTCGATCTGGGTCTGCACGTTATCGACCGCCTCCTCGACGGTGACGTCAGTGCCGGGGATGACCCCCTCAGGGTTGACCTCGACGCTTACTGCAGGAGGCGGCGTCACTTCGACGGTGACGGGTGCGGCAGGCGTGGTTTCCACGACGACTGGCGCCGCTGGAGTGGTTTCCACCACGACAGGCGCAGTTGTTTCGGCAGCCGGCTGATCGGGCGTGTCGCCGCCACAGGCGGCCAGGGTCAGTGTCGCAGCGAGCATTGCAGCGATGGCGATGGGTTTCATATTTTTTCTCTTCAACGACAGGGGCTCACGCCTCTTCACAGGGCGGTGATTAAGCTGTCCGATGGAAAAGCGTCGAAGTTGCGGTGCCAATATGACCATGTTTCGGCGCAATTGCGGCCCAGACGACAAAAAGAAAAGGGCGCCGCGGGGGCGCCCTTCCTGAGTTGGCAGTCAACCGCCTATTCGATGATGGTGATGCGTCCATCGGTATAGGGGGTGTATTCGCCGCCAAGCTTGGCGATGTATTCGGCGACCACCTGTTCCAGCGGCGGGCCGAAGTCATAGGGGTTATCGCCCTCGGCAAAGGTGCCGTAGCCGTCGCCGCCACCGCGGACATAGTTATTGGTGACGATGGTGTAGGTGGCGTCCTCATCGATCGGAACCCAGGCATCGCCCTCGCCCTTGACCAGCACATCGCTGACGCGTTCGCCGGCCGGCTTGGAAAGGGTATAGCTGTATTTGAGGCCGGAGACCTGGGCGAAGCGCCCGGCGCCGTTCTCGATGTCGCTGACACCGTTTTCGAGCGCTTCGATCACATCGGCGCCGCTGATCTGTACGGTGGCGAGGGTGTTGGAGAAGGGCAGGACGGTCAGCACATCGCCGACGGTGATTTCACCGGCGTCGATCGAGGCGCGGATGCCGCCGCCGTTCTGGAAGGCGATGGTTGCACCCTGGCCGGCGACGCGATCGAGAATGGCGTCGGCGAGGAGATTGCCCATGGAGCATTCCTCGACACGGCAGACTTCGCGCGCGCCTTCGAGCTTGTCGGTGGCGGTGCCGATGACGGTGCTGGTGAGTTCCTCAATCGGGCCCAGCAGCGCCGTGAGCTCGGTGGCGAAGGCTTCGTCGGCCTTGACCGAGGCGTCGATCAGGAAGGGTTCGCCGACAGCCGAGGTGACGACCCCATTGTCATCCCAGCTGATGGCGATGTCGCCGAGATATTTGCCGTATTGGTTGGCCTGGACGACAGGGACTTCCACGCCATCGGGGTTCTTGACCATGGTGGGGTAGGGGCCGGCAGCGCCTTCCATGGAGCCGAGCAGGGAATGGCTGTGGCCGCCGACGATGACGTCGACGAGCGGCAGGGCCGCAGCGACCTGCTGATCGACCGTGTAGCCGATATGGCTGAGGAGGATGATCTTGTTCACCCCGGCCGCGTCGAGCGCCTCGGAAGCGCCGCGGACATATTGGATGACGTCGTGGAACTCGATGTCTTCGGTCGAGGCGATCTCGGGCGTGTCCTCCGTGGTGGCCCCGATGATGCCGATCTTTTCGCCGCCGATTTCGACGACATAGGAGCCCTTGATCTTGCCCGCCAGGTGCGGATCGCGGGTGACATCGAAATTGCCGCCGATGATCGGGAATTCGGCGGAGTCGATGAAGGTCATGAATTCTTCGGGGCCGTCGTCGAATTCGTGGTTGCCGGTGGCAACGACGTCAAAGCCCATCTGGTTGAAGAAGTCAGAGACCACCTTGGATTTGTAGGTGGTGTAGTAGAGAGAGCCCTGGAAATTATCGCCGGCCGAGAGCAGCAGGGAATTGCCGCCTTCGTATTTGGCGCGGGTATCGTCGATGATTGTCTTGAGGCGGGCTATGCCGCCAAAACATTCGCCGGCTGCATCGGTTTCGGCATCACAATTGGAATCGGTTCCGGTGATCGGGTCGAACCGCGAATGAAAATCGTTGATGTGCAGGATGTTGAGCGTGAATTCGGCATAAGCCGCGCTGGAAAAGCCGGCGCAGAGGGTGAGCGCGGTGGCGCCCAGCAATAACTTCTTCATCCCTGATGTCCCTTGTTTCTCTTGGCGATTGAAGTCGCGGGACCAGATTCCGAACGTGCTCCCCTGGGAACTGGCCGACGGCATCAGCAGTCAGTTAATCAGCTATTTATGACAGTGGAAAGTGGACCTGTTGGTCAAATCTACTGTGGCCGAGGGTGGTGCTCCGGGGCCGTGAGACGGAATCCGCAGGGGGATGGGTTTCAAAGCGGGGAGAGTAGGGTAATCTCCGCGCCGTTTGATTTGCGGGGTGATTTCCAATGCGAAGTGCTTTGATCGTCTACGGCGGCTGGGAAGGTCATGACCCGGAAGAATGTGCCACCATCTATCGGCGGTGGTTGCACGAAGACGGTTTCTCCGTGCGCATGGCGACCGAAACCAGCGCCTTTGCCGATCCCTCCATTCATGATCTCAACCTGATCATTCCCATCTTCACGATGAGCAAGATCGGCAAGGAAGAGGTCGAGAACCTCACCAAGGCGGTGCAGAATGGCGTGGGCCTTGCCGGCCACCACGGCGGCATGAGCGATGCCTTCCGCGACAGCGTTGACTATCAGTTCATGGTGGGCGGCCAGTGGGTCGCGCATCCGGGCAATATCATCGACTACACGGTTGACGTGACCGCGCCGGATGACCCGATCATGGCGGGGATCAAGGCGTTCCCCTACACCTCCGAGCAATACTACATGCATGTCGACCCCTCCAACGAGGTGCTGGCGACGACGACCTTTTCGGGCGAGCACGCGCCCTGGGTCGAGGGCGTGGTGATGCCGGTGGTGTGGAAGCGCAAGCATGGCGAAGGCCGTGTGTTCCATTCGACGCTCGGGCATCGCGCCAAGGAATTCGAGAACACCAATATGGCAACGATCATGCGCCGTGGCATGAACTGGGCGGCGCGCGACGCGTAATTTCACGCTGTTCTGCGGCCGTCCCGTGATGGTGAGTTGAAACTGTCGGCGTTTTGGCCTCGTATCTCTTCGAGCAAGGAGAGCGGGATGAACGACGACGCCGGACCGCATGGGACGCACAAGGGACCTTTGGTCTATCGCCAGTCGATCTGGACCCGGGTGACGCACTGTGTCTGGGTAATCTGCCTGTTTTTCCTGCTGCTGTCCGGGCTGCAGATCTTCAACGCCCACCCGGCGCTTTATCTCGGTAACGAGTCGGGGTTCGAATACGACAACGCCATTTTCCGGATCGGCGCGATCAACACGCCGCAAGGTCCGCGCGGGCAGACCACGATCCTGGGCACCACTTTCGACACGACGGGCGTGCTGGGCATGAGCGGAACTGCCGAACGTCCGCAATATGTCGGCTTTCCCGGCGCGGTGACCATTCCCTCCTTCCGCGATTTGGCGACCGGACGGGTGGTGCATTTCTTTTTCGGCTGGCTGCTGGTGGCGGCGCTTTTCGTCTGGTTTCTCGCCAGCGCCATCAACGGGCATTTGCGGCGGGATATCTTGCCCAAGGGGCAGGATCTGAAAACCTTGCCGCAGGACGCGCTCAACCATGCGCGCCTTCGGCTGCACCATGGGCGCAGCTATGGCCCGGTGCAGAAGCTGAGCTATTTCATCGTGTTCTTTGTGCTGTTCCCGCTGATCATCCTCACCGGGCTGACCATGAGCCCCGGCATGGATGCGGCCTGGCCCTGGCTGCTCGATCTGTTCGGCGGGCGGCAGACGGCGCGGACCATCCATTTCATCGTCATGGCGCTGCTGGTGCTGTTCTTCATCGTGCACGTGCTCATGGTTGTGCTGGCGGGGCCGATCAACGAGATGCGCTCGATGATCACGGGCTGGTATCGCACCGGGCGGGGCACCGTCGTGCAGGAGGGGGACCGGCCATGAGCAGTCTCATCGTCAATCGCCGTCGCTTCATTATGGGTTCAGCGGCGCTCGGTTCAGGGCTGGTGCTTTCGGGCTGCGACCAGTTCGATTTCCTCGCCCAGCGCGGCAATCCGGTCCGCGAGGCGATCGAGCAGGCCAATGTGCTGACCTATCGGGCACAGCGGGCGCTGATCGGCGACCAAGTGCTGGCGCGCGAATATGAGGCGAGCGAGATCCGCCAGGGCATGAAGCCAAACGGTTCGACCGAGCCGACGACGCCGGAATATCTGTTTTTGAAGGCGCAGAATTTCGCGCCCTACAAGCTCACCATCAAGGGGATGGTGGAGCGCGAGGTCAGTTTCTCACTCGATGAATTGCGCAATATGCCGGCGCGGAGCCAAATCACGCGGCACGACTGCGTCGAGGGCTGGAGCTGCATCGCCAAGTGGACGGGCACGGCGCTCGGGCCTGTGCTCGACATGGCCGGGGTCAAGCCGGAGGCACGGTTCTGCGTCTACCATTGCTACGACAACATCCAGAAAACGCTGTCGGGCGATATTCTCTACTATACGAGTTCGGATCTGGTGGACGCCTATCATCCGCAGACGATCCTCTCCTACGGCCTTAACGACCAGGTTCTGCCGGTCAGCAACGGGGCGCCGATCCGGCTGCGGATCGAGCGGGCGCTCGGCTACAAGCAGCCCAAATACCTCCACACCATCGAGCTGGTGGATGATCTCCGCGCGTTCGGTGGCGGCAAAGGCGGCTATTGGGAAGACAATGGCTACGACTGGTACGGCGGCATCTGACGGCCGACGCAGGCCCCCCATGCGCGCACCTGACTTGCCATCGGCCGGAAATTGGCCCATATGGGGGTTACATCGCGGCCAGAGTGCCGCGAATGGACTTCTCTTCTTACTCAAGCGGTGAGCGGCGAAGTCACTCCGGATACCACGAATTGGTCCGGAGGTGAGCCAGCACCCGCGCGATACCTCCCTTTATCGCCCGATTGCACCTGTTGAACCGCCTGTCGCCGTGCGACTGGCGATCGGCGCGCAGCATTGCTGTGTGCACATCAGCGCCGCATTGGCGCAGAAAGACCAGACTTGACCGATTTCGCTTCGCTCGGCCTCCCCACAGTCATCACCGACAGCCTGACTGCGGGCGGTTTCACCGTGCCCACCAAGATCCAGAGCCAGGCTATTCCAAAGCTGCTCGAAGGTCGGGACATGCTGGGCATTGCCCAGACCGGTTCGGGCAAGACCGCCGCCTTCGGCCTGCCGATCCTGGCCGGCCTCCTCACCCTTACCGGTCGTCCGCGCCCGATGACCACGCGTGCGCTGATCCTGGCGCCGACGCGTGAGCTGGCCGTACAGATCGACGAAAATATCCGCAAGTTCGCCGGCGCCAAGATGAAGCTCGATACCGTGCTCGTCCTGGGCGGTGTCTCGCGCTACCATCAGGTCGGTAAGATCGCCAAGGGCGTCGACATCGTTGTCGCCACCCCAGGGCGCCTCAAGGATCTGCTCGACGACAACAAGATCCGTCTCAACGAAACGCGCTGGCTGGTGCTGGACGAAGCCGACCGCATGCTCGACATGGGCTTCATTGCCCCGGTCAAGGCGATTGCCAAGGCGATCGGCCTGCGTCGCCAGACCATGCTGTTCTCGGCGACCATGGCGCCGGAAATCGAAGACCTGACCAAGAGCCTCCTCAAGGAGCCGGTCAAGGTCGAAGCTGCCGTTCAGGGCTCGACCGTGGTCAAGATCGACCAGCGGGTGATCCTCTCCAACTCCAAGGCCAAGCGGAACGTGCTCAACGACCTGCTCGGCGACGAGAAGGAAGCCATGGAGCGGGTGATCGTCTTTGCACGCACCAAGCATGGCGCCGACCGCGTCACCAAGAACCTTGCCATTGACGGCCATGACGCGGCTGCCATCCACGGCAACAAGAGCCAGAACGCCCGCCAGGCGGCCCTCAAGGGCTTTTCCTCGGGCGCAGTGCGCATCCTCGTTGCGACCGATATCGCCGCACGCGGTATCGACGTGCCGGGCATCACCCATGTGGTGAACTATGACCTGCCGGACGATCCGGAAAACTACGTCCACCGTATCGGCCGCACGGGCCGCAATGGCGCGACCGGCATTGCCATCACGCTGTGTGACGGCACCGAGCGTGGCAAGCTGCGCGACGTGGAACGCCTGATCCGCCGCACACTTCCGGTGTCGGGCGACGAGAAGCTGCTGACGGAAGTCGAGAGCTCTGCTCCGCGCGCGCCGCGCAACAATCCCGGTGCACCCGGCGGTGCGCGTACTGCACGCAACCCGAAGGCGAAAAGCAATCGCCGGTTCAACACGCCCCGTCCGGGCGGTGAGCGTGGCAAGGGCGGGGTCGCCCGCGAAGCTGTCGCGCGCGATCCGAACAATGCACTGGCTCCGGTCAAGTCGGTCAAGCCGCCCCGCGCGGATGGTCTCAAGACCAAGCAGCGCTGGACCACGGCAGCCAAGAAAACCGCAGCGCGCAATCGCCGCGAAGGCTAAGAGTTTGAAAAGGGCGACCCTCGGGTCGCCCTTTTTGTTTGCGCCTCAGGCTACCGAGGCGAGATAGAGAATGTCTCGGGTGGCGCTGGAGGCGGTGCCGCGCGGCGCGAGGCGATCGAGAAAGCTGACGGCCCAGTCGACCACATTATGTTTGCGGGCCGCGTCCATAAGGGCCTGCCAGCGCTCGATCCGTTCGTCGAGCGGCATGTCGAGTGCGATGCGCAGGGCTTCTGCGGTTTCGTCGGTGTCAAACGGATTGACCAACAGGGCCTCGGGGAAAATCTCAGCGGCGCCGGCAAAGCGCGACAGCACCAGAACGCCGGGATCGGCCGGATTTTGCGAGCCGACATATTCATGGGCCACAAGGTTCATGCCATCGCGCAGCGGCGTCACAAGGCCGACGCGCGCCAGCCGATAGAGACCGGCGAGGCTGGGCTGGCCATAAGCGCGCTTAACATAGGTAAGGGGCTGCCAGTCCGGCTCGGCGAAATGGCCCATCACCCGGCCGCAGATGGCGTCGAGCGCATCGCTGGTTTCCCGATATTCCTTAATCGTATCACGCGAAGGTGGCGCGACCTGCAGCATGTGCACCTGTCGGCGCAGACGCGTGTTGTTGGCGAGGAGCTTTTCATAGGCTTCAACGCGCTGAGGGAGGCCCTTCGAATAGTCGAGACGGTCAACACCAAGGATCAGCCGCTGTTCGCCCAGCGAGCGCTCCATGCGCTTTACCATCTTGGTGGCGGCGGGACTGACGGCGAGGCTGGCAAAGGCGTCGGGTTCGGACCCGATGGGGAATGCATCGAATTCAGTCCGGCTGAAGTCGATGTGATCCTGATTGTCGCCAATAAAGGTTGATGGGGACTGATGCTCGGCAAATTCGGTGAAGGCGGCAATGTCGCGCTTGGCCTGCATGCCGACGAGATCGTAACGCGACAGGTCGCGCATCAGCTCTGCATGATTGGGGATCGCATAGAGCGCGTCCGCCGTGGGGAAGGGGATGTGGAGGTAAAACCCGATGCGATTGCGGGCACCGAGGCGGCGCAGCTCCGCCGCGAGCGGGATGAGGTGGTAGTCATGCACCCAGATGACGTCGTCGGGCTTGAGCAGCGGCAGCAGCGCTCGGGCAAACTGGGCGTTGACCCGACGATAGCCTTCGTACCAGTGGCTTTCGATGGTCGCGAGATCGAGCCGGAGATGAAAGCTGGGCCAGAGAATGGAGTTTGAGAAGCCCGCGTAATAGGCGTGATGATCCTCGCGGGTGAGGTCGATCTGGGCAACTTTCACGCCATCGACATCCTCGAGCCGGGCGGTTCCGCTGGGTTGCTCGGCCATTTTGCCGGACCACCCGAACCAGAAACCTTCTCGTTCCATCAGCACTTTTCGAAGGGCCACGGCCAGGCCACCGGCGGCTGGACCCTTGCTGGGTGTGCGGTTGGATACGACGACTATGCGGCTCATGCTGTTCTTGCCCCTTTTCTTCTTGCTTAGGTCGCGACGGGGCGTTTGCCCCGTCGGGATGCTGGATTGTTGCTAGTGCGCCAGGCCGTCGGCCGGCGCGGTCCGGTGTTCATCCTCTTCGTCGGTGCGCTGCTCGTTTATCGGCTGGTCGCGGTGAAAGAGTTCACTGAGCCCACGCAGCAGGGCATGGACTGAGGTCACGTCGGCGATGCGCATGCGAGCGATTGTTTCTCCAGGTCCGAGCTTGATGCCGACCCCGCCGAGCTCCTGGGCGACGCGGAAGGCGTCTTCATCGGTGCGGTCATCACCAATGAAAATCGGGACGCGGCCAGCGAAAGGCTGCTCCTGCATGAAGGCACGAAGGGCGGCGCCCTTGTCGAAGGCAGAGGGGCGCGCCTCGATCACCATCTTGCCGGCGACAAGCGTGAAGTCGGAATGGTAGCGCACCGCGTCCTGCATGGCGCCGTGGCATTCATCGCCCAGCTCCGGCGCCTGACGGAAGTGCAGGGCGACTGCCCCTTCCTTGGGTTCGAGAATAAGCTCGGGATGATCCGAAACCAGTGGTTCAAGTGCGGCGGCGATCTCTTCGGCGGCTTCGATGAGATGCTGGTCGAGCTGCTCAAGGCTGCCGTCGGCGCGACGGCGCTGCGAGCCATGGGCGCCGGCGATCGGCAATTGCAATGGCGAGAGAAAACGATCGATATCCGCGATTTCGCGGCCGGTGATAACTGCGAAGGCGTGATCAAATTCGGTGAGGATCTTGTCCAGCTCTGCGGGCAGGCCGGGCGGAACGGCAACGCTTTCGGGGGTTTCGGCGATTTCGACAAGGGTCCCGTCGAAGTCGGTAAACACAGCGAGGAGAGGCAGGTTTTCGCCACCCACAAGGTTCGGATCGGCCATGACAGCCCCTTTGGTTGATGCTTGGTTACCAATGGAAACGCCAGCGAAGCCAAATGGTTCGGCTGCGAAGTAGGCCGCAGGGCCACAAATATGAACGAATTCTTAATAACGCATTCGTGAGCAGTTCAGGGCGGGAGCGATATCAGGGGTAGCGACGTTAAAGCTCCCAACCAGAGATCACTGGACGGTGATCATCGAAACGTCGGCCATGCCAGAGAAAAGCGGAAACAATGTTAAATAGTGCGCCCCACAAACTGCTCCTCACGATGCTGTTCGCGATGGCCATGAGTTTCATCGCGCTGGCAGCCAGCTTTGCAGAAATGCCGCCGCATGCGGATGGGGTGGAGGTGGCCAATGGCCAGCTCCGGTAATTCAGTGACGGGCGGCCTTGGCGCGCAGCTGATTTCCTGGGGTGTGCAGCGCCTGCCGCCGAGTCCGGCCCCCAGAAGTCCGGGTATGCCGGTTCGGGGACCGCTCAAATCTATCCGCAAAAGCGGGCGCTAGATCAGGCGAGGGGAATGCCCTTGTTACCCTTGTCGCGCTGATAAACCGCCGAGAGATCGGCATAGGCGCCGACGAGATTGTCGACACGGGCGAGCAATTCTTCTTTCTGCGTCCGTTCCAGCCCGGCGATGAGGCCCTGGATTGCATAGCTTTTGAAAAAGGCATTGTGCCGGTTGTAGAGCGGTCGATCCGCAGGGACTGTTTCGACACCGGGATCGGGCACGGCGTAAATGGCCTGCAGGATCTGGATGTCATAGGGGATGGCGAAGCTGTCGCGGCTGTCTTCGTGGCTGAAGAGAAAATAGAAATTGTCAAAGCCGGACCACGTGATGCCCGAGAGGCACAGTGAGCAGGGCTCGTGCGTGGTCACGAAGATGCAGTCCTTGGGATCGGGACGGCTCTCGGCCGGCAGCTCATAGAACCGCTTGATGGCGTGCATCTCGCCGTGCCAGAGCGGGTTCTCGGTCTCGTTATTGGTCTCCGCAATCACCACCGACAGATCTGATTTGCGCAGGATGGCGGCGCCGAACAGCTTGTTGCCCAGCGCGACGCCCTTTGCTGTCTTGGGTACGACCTCGTGCTCAATGACGTCGAGCAGGCGGGAAATGAAAGATGCGGTATCCAAGACTTACTCCTCAGAGGGGACGAGGCCGACAAGCGGAATGCCGGCAGGATCGAGCAGGCGCAGGCCTTTGTCGTCGAGTTCGAAGCCGCCGACGGCTGCAAGCGCAGCGAAATAGGCGGCTTCCTGGGCCATGATGTCTTCGCCGCAGGCCATGCGGGTCGCCGCAGCGGGACCGAACACCAGCTTGCTGGCGAGAAGGGTCAATTCGGAAACATAGCTGTTGCAGCCGCCATTGCCCGTGGCTCGGAGGTCTGCCGCGATGGCGAGCGTGATGGGGCGCGTGCCGGTAACCGGCTTGCCGCCGATGCTGGTGACGCGCCAGCTGGTGTCGATCAGTTTGGGTTCGGGCATGACGGGGGGCGTGACGACGGGTTGCGGCTTGTGGCGGGTGACGAGGATGCTGACCGGCGCGGGATTGGCCAGATCGACCGCCACCGGTGCGGGCGTTGAGAACAGCACCTGGCCATTGGCACGGATTTCGGCGCGCAGGCCATAGTTTCGCCGGAGGTCCGGATTGGTGCGGATGTTGAGATGGAAGCTGAGCGGGACCTGTCCGGAGGGGGCGATATAGGCTTCGGCGCCAACGATGGGCGTGCCTTCCGGAAGGCGGACCAGACCAACATGGAGGCTGGCGCCCGCCGGCAGGGCTATGCGCTCGCGATAGGACACTTCGCCCGTCACCATCAGTGGCGCTGCGAGCGCCGGGGACATAAGCAGTAGCAGGGCGGCGAAGATGCGTATCAGCCTGGAAAACATGGCTTCCTCCCGTATCTGGCGAGTGGCTGTCCGTGTGAGGCGGGCATTACACCAATAAACGTCAGCATTTGAGGCAGGATAAACGATGCGCCGGGCTCTTGCGAGCCGGGCTCTCGTTTTAGGGTTACGAAGCGGCTCCGACGATCCAGGGGGTGTCAAAGACATATTCTTCGAGGTTATTGCCGTCGCCGCCGCGATCAACCACGAGGAATTCGCTCTCGCGCTCCAGCGGCGTCAGCACACCGTGCCAGGTGTTCATGGCAATATTGACACCCTGATCGGAACCGGGACGGAAGGCGCGGAGGCGCACTGGCGTGCCACCTTCATCCTCGGCGACAATGACGAGCCATGACGCTTGTGAGATGGGGTAGAATGCCTGACTGCCCAGCGGATGGCGCTCGACGAGCGTGAGCGACAGCGGCAAGGCGTAGGGCTTTCCGTGGAAGATCGAGATCAGCGGGCGGGCATGGACGCCGCCCAGCTCGACCCTTGCCAGATCGTGGAAGCGCTCGGTCATGCCCGCATTGATCGGGTAGTGGTGGGCGCCCTGGCGCTCGATGACCTGACCGAAGGGCGCGAAGGCCCCGGCGGTGAGCGGCTCGATGGTGATGTGACGGTCGGTCATGGCTCAGAACGGCAGCTTTGCATGGCGGTTGACGTCCTTGTAGAGCAGATAGCGGAAGCGCTCGGGACCGGCGTAACAGGCCTGCGGGCAGAAGGCGCGCAGCCACATGAAATCGCCCGGCTCGACCTCGACCCAGTCGCGATTGAGCCGATAGACCGCCTTGCCCTGAAGAACATAGAGCCCGTGCTCCATGACGTGGGTTTCCTCGAAAGGGATCACTGCGCCGGGTTCGAGGGTGACGATGTTGACGTGCATGTCGTGGCGCAGATCGGTGGGCTCGACAAAGCGCGTGGTGCCCCAGCGGTCATTGGTGTCAGGCATCCAGCGGATCGGCTCATCCTGCTCATTGGTGACGAAGGCGGTGGGCATGTCGATGCCCTCGACCTTCTCGTAGCGCTTGCGCACCCAATGAAAGCGGGCAGGGGAAGTCGTGCGGTTGACGAGGCTCCAATTGGCGCCGGGGGGCAGGAAGGCGTAGCCGCCGGGCTTGAGCTGGTGAACAGTGCCCTCCAGCGTGAGGACGAGGTCGCCTTCGACCACGAAGATCACGCCTTCGGCCTCCGGGTTCTCCTCGGGCCGTTCGCTGCCGCCGCCGGGCGCAACTTCCACGATGTATTGCGAAAAGGTCTCGGCAAAGCCGGACATCGGCCGGGCGATGACCCAGAGCCGGGTCTCGCGCCAATGGGGCAGGTAAGAGGTGACGATGTCGCGCATCACCCCTCGCGGGAGAAAGGCGTAGGCCTCATTAAAGGTAGCGCGTCCGGTGTGGAGCGCCATCTGGGTGGGCAGGCCGGCGATGGGGGAGGCGTATGAGGACATGTCGCGGTTCACATCAAACAGTGTGCCCAGACAGTAGAGCGATCCCGGCGCCGAGGCCAAGTGCCTAAGCCTCGATTTTCCCAGCCGTTCCGATTTGTTTGTCGAGACGGCTCAACATATTGGCAGCGTAGGCGGCGTAGGGGCCGATAAAGCGCTCATGGATCGTCTGGATGGGCAGGGCATCGAGGTGGTTCCAGCGCTCGCGTCCGCGCTTCTCGGCAATCACCAGACCGGCCTGCTCCAGCACTTTCAGATGCTGCATCACTGTGCAGCGATCGAGGTCCGGGGTGAGGTCGCAAAGCATGCCGGTGGTGCGTGGCTCGATCTTGAGCAGATCGAGCAGGCGACGTCGCACCGAATGCGCCAAGGCCCTGAAGATGAGGTCGTCCTGATCGTCGCTTGACATGTTATATTTTTATAACATATCTTGGGTGGGGTCAAGGATGGAGGAAGCCATGGCCTATGAATTTACGGTCAGCGGCCGCATTTCGCGGCCTGTCCACGATGTGTTCGAGGCGGTCGTCGATCCCGCCAAGCTCTCCGGCTATTTTACGACAGGCGGCGCGGTGGGGCGGCTGGAGACGGGGGCCACCGTGACTTGGGATTTCCATGATTTTCCGGGAGCTTTTCCGGTGCAGGTGGTGGAGGTCGAGCCTGACCGGAAAATCGTGTTGCGCTGGGAGGCGCCGCCGGACGACGACCCGGCGGGTAACTATCAAACCACCGTCACCATGAGTTTTTCGCCGCTCGAAGAAGGGCGGACACTGGTCTCGATCCACGAGGCGGGCTGGCGGGACAATGCGGCCGGGCAGAAAGCATCCTACGGCAATTGCGAGGGCTGGACCGGCATGTTGTGCGCCATGAAAGTCTTCGTGGAACACGGAATCAACTTGCGCGACGGCTTCTATAAATAGGACTTCGGCAAGGTTCGGTTAGGGTTACCGAATTTCAATCTTCGTGTGCCATGATGAGATCATGAGCACACTCGCCGCGATATTTGGCCTCGCGCCGCACAATTGCCTGCAGCATCACTTGCCGTGGCTGGCGATGCTGGCGCGGGTGATGGGGCTCGACGATGGCGAGCCCCACGTAGGGTCATCCCTGACGGACCGGAACGGCTGAGCGCCCCTTAGGGCAGGATAGCCTCGAGCCGCAGGAAAGCGATCCGTTCGACCTGGGCGCAGGCGGTGGCGAATTCTTCCTCCGCATTGTTATTAATGCGCTTTTCGAAGGCGGCGAGGATCGACGCCTTGGTGTTGTCGCGCACGGCGATGATGAAGGGGAAGCCGAACTTTTCGACATAGGCGGTGTTGAGCGCGGTGAAGCGCTCGCGCTCTTCATCGGTCAGGGCATCAAGGCCAGCGGAGGCCTGCTCGGCCGTTGAATCTGCCGTCAAACGCTTGGCAGCGGCCAGTTTTCCCGCGAGATCCGGGTGGGCGCGGAGCACGGCGAGGCGTTCCTCCGGAGTGGCCATGCGGAACTGGCAGCGCAGGGCGAAATGGAGGCCGATAGCGGTGTCATTGGCCGGCGACAGCTCGGTGTCCCAGGCGCGCTCGGCGATCCAGTGGGAGTGCTCGAAGATCGAGCCATAGCGGGTGACGAACTCCTCGCGCGCCATTTGCGAGGGGATCGCGTCGGGGGGCTGATAGGGGTGGTGCTCGGCCCAGTGGCGGGCGATGTCGAGGCGGGTCGGGATCCAGACCTTGTCGAAGCCCTTGATATATTCAACGAATTTCTTGAGGCCCTGGAAACGGCCGGGCTGGCCGACGAGGCGGCAGTGGAGCCCGAGCGACATCATCTTCGGGCTGCCGGCCGCGCCTTCGGCGTAGAGGCAGTCGAATGTGTCCTTGAGGAAGGTGAAATATTCCTCGCCATTGTCGAAGCCCGGGCCGGTGACGAAGCGCATGTCATTGGTCGATAGCGAGTAGGGAATGATGAGCTGCGGGCGGCCGTGGATCAGTTTCCAATAGGGCAGGTCGTCGTCGTAAGTGTCGGAGATATAAGCAAAACCGCCGTAGTCGGCGACGAGGTCGACGGTGTTGAGCGAGGATCGGCCGGTGTACCAGCCGAGCGGGCGAGAGCCGGTGGCGATGGTGTGGAGGCGGACCGCTTCTGCGATCTGGGCGCGCTCTTCCTCGGGCGGCATGTCCTTGTGCTGGACCCATTTGAGGCCGTGGCTGGCGATCTCCCAACCGGCCTCCTGCATGGCCGCCAGCTGGGCCGGCGCGCGCATCAGCGCGGTCGCAACCCCATATACCGTAACGGGAATTTCCGTTTCGGTGAATAGGCGATGCAGCCGCCAGAAGCCGGCGCGGGCGCCGTATTCGTACATGGATTCGACATTGGCGTGGCGCTGGCCGGGCCAGGGGGCGGCGCCGAGCACGTCGACGAGGAAAGCCTCGGAGGCGGCGTCGCCGTGGAGGATGTTGTTCTCGCCACCCTCTTCATAATTCAGCACAAATTGCACCGCGACATGGGCGCCACCGGGCCAGTTGGCATTGGGTGGGGTGGGGCCGTAGCCGTGCATGTCGCGTGGGTAGCGGTTCATCATTGGTCCCGAGTTGGTTAGCAGACTGTTAGCATTGAGAGCGAGATTTCCGTGAAAGCGTGACTTCACGCAATAGCACCGGGAAGCTCGACCCCGTCGAAATAGGATTTCGCGTGATCAAAGAAGATGGCGGGCGCCAGATGGAGCGCACTGCCGGACCGCACGAGGATGCCGAAACGGTTGGTCGGCAGTCCGCCGTCCTCGAGCGGCTTGAAGACGAGCTTGCCGGAGGCGATCTCATTCTGCGCGCCGATTGGCGTCATGATTGAGAGGTAGTGACCGCCCAGCGCCAGCTCGGCCAGCATGCGTATGGAATTGACTTCGACCATGGGTGGCAGGATGGCCGACGAGCGGCGGAGGAAGGGCTCGATGACCTCGCGGATGGAAATCTCCGGCTTGGCAACGGCTAGCGCATGGTCGAGGCACATTTCCATGGTGAGATGGTCGACGCCCGCGAGCGGGTGGGTCGGAACCATGACCGCGCCGATGCGCACATCGCGGCGGAAGGCGACGTTTACCTGCTTGGGTGGGCGGGCGATGAAGCCGAAGCCGATATCGACGCGCTCTTCAACGAGCTGGTCGACCACTTCGGCGGAGGAAACGATGGACAGGTCGATGGTGAGGCGCGGATAGCGGGCGCCGAATTCGCTGATGAGGCGGGGCAGGAAGGAGTGCCCGACGCTTTCGGCCGCAGCGATGCGGACCGAACCGGCGCGGACGCCCCGCAGCATTTCGATTTCTGAGACAGCCGCTTCCATGGGGGCGGCCAGCCGGCGGGAATGGCGGAAGAGAATTTCGCCCGCGGGCGAAAGGCGCATGCGGCGCTTGTCGCGAACGAAGAGGGCGATGCCCAGGGCGTCTTCGAGCTGGGCAACCTGCCGGGTGACCGCGGACGACGCGACATTGAGACGGCGAGCGGCCTCGCGAATGGATAGGTGGGTGGCGACAGCGTTGAAATAGAGCAGGGAGGGCTGGTGGAAGACCCGGCTCAACAGGCTTGCCGAGAGCGCGTGCTCTCGTGGCCGGTCACCCGTACTGCCCTTGTCCATCGAGCACTTCCCTTGTTGCCGTTTTGGCAGCATACTGCTCCCAATTTGATAGTATCAAGAGCAATAGTGCGTCTCTATGGTACGGTTTGGAGAAACGCATCCTCCGTCCGGTCGCAGCAGCGCCGGCGGGGCAGATGCCTGAGGAGCAAGAGAATGGCGGACGGACGCCTTACCACCCACGTCCTCGACACCATGCATGGCAAGCCGGCGCGCGGCATGCGGCTGGAACTGCATTTCGTGCATGGCGATCACACCCATCATCTGGTGGACAGCTATACCAATGCCGATGGGCGCGTGGACCAGCCGCTGCTGGCCGGCGACCAGTTCCAGCAGGGTGAGTTCGAAATCCGCTTCCATGTGGGGCAGTATTTCGAGCGCATGGGTGTGGACAACGCGACGCCGTTTTTAGACGTGGTGCCGATCCGCTTCCTGATCTCTGAAGACAAGCCGTATCACGTGCCGCTGGTGTGTACGCCGTTCTCCTATTCGACCTATCGGGGAAGCTGATGATGGTTCTGGCGCTGGTTGAAAGAGCTCTCACCCTGACCCTCTCCCCGGAGGGGCGAGGGGACGATGGGGGCGATATCAGTGCCAGGTTTGAAGCAGAACCCTCACCCGTCTCGCGCTTTGCGCGATCCACCCTCTCCCTCAAGGGGAGAGGGGAAGTAAGGAGCTGATCAATGGTTGAGGTCTCTAATACGATCCGGTTCCTGCTCAATGGCGAGGAAGTGGCGCTGACGGATGTGGCGCCGGATTTGACGCTGCTGGACTGGCTGCGGCTGGAGCGGCGGTTGCGGGGCTCCAAGGAAGGCTGCGCCGAGGGTGATTGCGGCGCCTGCACGGTTCTGGTCGGCCGGGTGGCTGGCGACGAGATCATCTATGACTCGGTGACGGCCTGTATCCGGTTCGTGGCGAGCCTGCATGGAACCCACGTGGTGACAGTCGAGCATCTGCGCGGTGAAAATGGCGCTCTGCATCCGGTGCAGCAGGCGATGGTCGATTACCACGGCAGCCAGTGCGGCTTTTGTACGCCGGGCTTTGTGATGAGCCTTTATGGGCTTTGGATGCGCGATCCGCATCCGTCGCGTCCGGCCATTGAAAAGGCACTGCAGGGCAATCTCTGCCGTTGCACCGGCTATGCGCCGATCATCCGCGCGGCCGAAGCGATGTCGCAGTATGGCGCGCCGCAGGGCGATGTGCTGTGGGCCGAACGCATTGCCGTCAAGGACAAGGTGCGGGCCATTTTCGATGGTCGCCGCGTCGAAATCGGAGAGGGCGCAAACAAGATTTTCATCCCCGCCAACCTCGATGATTTTGCCGAAATCTATGCCGCGCATCCGGAAGCGCGGATCGTTGCCGGCTCGACCGATGTTGGGCTGTGGGTCACAAAATTCATGCGGGCCATTGGTCCGGTGATCTTCACCGGCCATCTGCAGGAACTGAAACGCATCGCCGAGAACAACAGCGAAGTGCGCCTTTATGCCGGTGTGACCTATTCGGAAGCGCTGCCGGTGATTGAAGCGGGCTTCCCCCAGCTCAAGGAGCTGTGGAACCGGTTTGCGGGCGAGCAGGTGCGCAATATGGGCACGATCGGGGGCAATATCGCCAATGGCTCGCCGATCGGCGACACGCCGCCGCCGTTCATCGCGCTGGGGGCAAAGCTCCATCTGCGCCAGGGCAGCCATAGGCGGGAGATCAAGCTCGAGGATTTCTTCATCGACTATGGCAAGCAGGACCGTCGGCCGGGCGAGTTCGTCGAGAGCGTGACGCTGCCGCTGCTGCCGGCCGGCGAGAAATTTGCCACCTACAAGATTTCCAAGCGCCGCGAGGAAGATATTTCGGCGCTGTGCGGGGCGTTCCGTGTGTTCGTCAATGATGTGGGTCGAGTGGGCATGGTGCGGATCGCCTTTGGCGGCATGGCGGCGACGCCCAAGCGCGCCAAGGCTGTGGAAGCCGCGCTCGATGGCAAGCGGTGGACCATGGACACCATCGAGGCCGCATTGCCGGCCTTCGCCGAGGATTTTCAGCCCATTACCGATATGCGCGCCAGCAAGGAATATCGGCTGCTGGCCGCGCAGAACCTGCTCAAGCGGTTTTTCCTTGAGACGCAGGGTCAGGGCGAGCGGCTGAAGCGGGAGGTGGCGTGATGGCTGTTTTGTGCGTTGAAGGCCCCCTCACCCTAACCCTCTCCCCGGAGGGGCGAGGGGATCAGATCGCGTTTGCGGGGCGATCTCAGCAAGCGGAAGGGTGTCTGCAATGAACAAGCATGAAGCGCCCATTGCCTTGTCGGTGCTGCACAAGAATACGCGCCATGACAGTGGCCCCAAGCATGTGACGGGGACGGCTGAATATATCGATGACATGATCGAGCCGGTGGGCACGATGCATGCCTATCTGGGGCTGTCGACCCGAGCCCATGCCGAGATCGCCTCGATTGATCTGGCGGCGGTGAAGGCTGCGCCGGGGGTGATCGGCGTTTTGACGGCAGAGGATATTCCGGGCGAGAATGATGTGTCGCCCAGCCACAAGCATGACGAGCCGATCTTTGCCCAGGGCAAGGTGCATTTCTGGGGCCAGCCGATGTTTGCGGTGGTCGCTGAGACGCGCGATGCGGCCCGACGGGCAGCGCAACTGGCCAAGGTCGAGTATCGCGATCTGCCCCATGCGCTCGATGTGCGCGCGGCGCAGGCGGCGGGCGGGGCGTTGGTGACCGATCCGCTCAAGCTCGAACGCGGTGACCTCGATGCCGGATTTGCGGCGGCGCCGCGCCGGGTCAAAGGCAGCATTGCTATTGGCGGGCAGGACCATTTTTATCTTGAAGGGCAGATCGCCTTTGCCGTGCCGGGCGAAGACGAGGACGTCACTGTTTATTCTTCCACCCAGCATCCGAGCGAAGTGCAGCTGATGGTCGCCCAGGTGCTGGCGATCCGGCACCATGCGGTGACCGTGCAGGTTCGGCGCATGGGCGGCGGTTTTGGCGGCAAGGAAACCCAGGGCAATCTTTTTGCCGCGGTGGCGTGTCTGGCGGCCAAGAAGTGGAACCGGGCCTGCAAGATCCGCCCGGATCGCGATGACGACATGCAGGCGACGGGCAAGCGACACGACTTCGTGGTCGATTATGACGTCGGCTATGACGAGAACGGAAAAATCCACGCGGTCGACGCCGTTTATGGCGCGCGGGCGGGCTTTTCCTCGGACCTCTCCGGGCCGGTGACGGATCGGGCGCTGTTCCACGCCGACAATGCCTATTGGTATCCGGCGGTGCGGGTGCGGTCCGAGCCGCTCTACACCAATACCGTGTCCAACACCGCGTTCCGTGGCTTTGGCGGGCCGCAGGGGATGATGGCGGCCGAGCGCTGGATCGAGGACATTGCCTATGCGCTGGGCAAGGATCCGCTGGAGATCCGCAAGGCCAATTTTTATGGCACGCACACCGACAATGTGACGCCTTATCACCAGACGGTGGAGGACAATGTCATCCATCGCGTGGTGGAAGAGCTGGAGGCATCGTCGGACTATCAGGCGCGGCGGCAGGCGATTGTCGCGTTCAACCAGACGAGCAGTGTGCTGAAGAAGGGCATTGCGCTGACGCCGGTCAAGTTCGGCATCTCCTTCACGGCGACCTGGTACAATCAGGCCGGCGCGCTGGTGCATGTCTATAAGGATGGCTCGATCCATTTGAGCCACGGCGGCACCGAGATGGGGCAGGGGCTCTATATCAAGGTGGCGCAGGTGGTGGCTGACGCTTTTGGCGTGGGCCTCGATGCTGTGAAAATCATGGCGACGACGACGGGCAAGGTGCCCAATACGTCGGCGACCGCAGCGTCTTCGGGGACCGATCTTAACGGCATGGCGGCCTGGGACGCCTGCGAGCAGATCAAGCGCCGGCTCGAGGCGCATGCGGCCAAGCTCTATGAGGCCGATGGCGTCGACTGCCAGTGGGTGCAGGGCGGGATGATGGTCGGCACGCGCTTCGTGCCCTTCGCCGAGCTTTGCGCATCGGCCTATCTCAACCGTGTGCAGCTTTCGGCGGCCGGGTTTTACAAGACGCCGACCATTCACTGGGATCGGGCGACCGGGCGCGGGCATCCGTTCTATTATTTCGCCTATGGCGCGTCGGTCAGTGAAGTGACCATCGATACGCTGACGGGGGAATATTCCGTCGATCGGGCGGATATTCTGCACGATGTGGGCAAGTCGTTGAACCCGGTGATCGATATCGGGCAGATCGAGGGTGGCTTCATCCAGGGCATGGGGTGGCTGACCACCGAGGAGCTGGTGTGGGACGGCAAGGGGCAGCTGAGGACACACGCACCCTCGACCTACAAGATCCCGCTGGCCTCGGATATTCCGCCGGTCTTTAATGTGAAACTGGCCGAATGGTCGGTAAACCGGGAGCCGACGATCGGGCGATCCAAGGCCGTGGGCGAGCCGCCGTTCATGCTGGCGATGAGCGTTGTGGAAGCGCTGGGCATGGCGGTGGCGAGCGTGGCGGATTACCGATATGCCCCGCAGCTCAATACGCCGGTGACGCCAGAGCGCGTGCTGATGGGCGTCGAACGGATCAAACGGGAGGCGCGGGGGTGAGGAATTTGGTGGCTGCGACCGCGTTACCCCCACCTAGCCTCCCCCTGACAGGGGGAGGGATCTATCGAGTGTGCGGTAAGGCTGGCGCGCCACAGACCCAGCTCCTCCCCCTGAGAGGGGGAGGTTGGGTGGGGGTGATTGCAGAATGAATTCCGCCGCCCTTGAGACTTTCCTTTCGGCCAATCGGGATGTGATTGCCTGTGAGCTGACGCAGGTGCGGGGGTCGTCGCCGCGGGCGGAGGGGACCTTCATGCTGGTGGGCATGGGGGCGATTTTCGGGACCATCGGGGGCGGGGCGCTCGAATATATGGTCATCGACCATGCGCGCCGGCTGATCGCCGAGGGTCGGGCGGAAGAGGCGATGGATGTGCCGCTGGGGCCGGAGATCGGCCAGTGCTGCGGCGGACGGGTGCTGGTCGGCCTGCGCTATGCCGACGCTCCGATTCGCCGGGAGCTTGCGGAGCGGGTCGCGGCGCTCGAAAGCGCGGAACCGCATGTTTATGTGTTCGGCGCGGGGCACGTGGGGCGGGCGCTGGCACATATACTTTCGGTGCTACCGGTGCGCGTCGAAGTCATCGATACCCGGCAGGAAGAACTTGATCTCCTGCCCGCAGGCGTGGCGTTCCGGCGGGTTGCCATGCCCGAGGCCGTGGTGCGCGCTGCGCCGGCCGGAAGTGCATTCGTTATCCTTACCCACGATCATGCCCTTGATTTCCTGATCGCTTTTGAGGCATTGGCGCGTAGGGACAGTCCCTATGTGGGCATGGTGGGATCGCGGACGAAGCGGGCGAAATTTGCCAGCTGGTTTCTCGAACAGGGCGGAAAAACTGAGGCGCTTGAGCAACTTGTGCTACCAATTGGGGCGCAGGGGCTTGGGGATAAACGCCCATCTGTTATTGCGGTGCTGGCGGCCGCTGAAATTATGGTTCAGATTGGGGGACGGGAAGCTACGAACGGGCGAACGCTCACCCCTTTCAAAAGGGGGGTGACGAGTGGACATTAACATGCCCAATCGGCTTGAACTGATCGGAATTACCAAGAGATTTCCAGGCGTTCTGGCCAATGACAACGTGTCGTTCGCCGTCAAGCCAGGGGAAATCCACGCGCTGCTCGGGGAGAACGGCGCCGGAAAATCCACTCTCGTCAAAATGATCTACGGCATCATGCAGCCCGATGCGGGGGAAATCCGCTGGAATGGCGCGCCTGTCGTGGTCACCAATCCCAAGGCCGCGCGAAAACTTGGCGTCGGCATGGTGTTCCAGCATTTCTCGCTGTTCGAAGCGATGACGGTGCTCGAAAACATCGCGCTGGGCATGGATGCGAAAATCCCGGCGCGCGAGCTCGAGGCGCAGATCCGCCAGGTGATGCAGACCTACGGGCTGGCGCTCGATCCGCATCGCACGGTGGCAACGCTCTCGGTGGGCGAACGCCAGCGCATTGAAATCGTCCGGGCGCTGCTGCTCAACCCCAAACTCCTCATCATGGACGAGCCGACCTCGGTGCTGACACCGCAGGAGGTCGAGCAATTGTTCGGCGTGCTGCGCCAGCTGGCGGCTGAAGGCTGCTCGATCCTTTATATTTCGCACAAGCTGCATGAGATCAAAGCGCTGTGCGACACGGCGACGATCCTGCGCGGCGGCAAGCTGGTGGACACATGCGATCCGCGCGTGGAAACCAGCCGCTCGATGGCCGAGAAGATGATCGGCAGCAATCTGAGGGACATCATCAAGCCGGAAGGGCGCAGCTTTGGCCCGGCCAAGCTGGTGGTGAACGCGCTGTCGACGCGAAAAGGCGGGCATTTTGACGTGCCGGTCGATGGCGTCAGCTTCGCCGTGCGGGCCGGGGAAATCCTCGGCATTGCCGGGGTGGCGGGCAATGGGCAGAACGCGCTGCTCGATGCGCTGTCCGGCGAAATCCGCAGCGAAGACCGCGATGCCATTACCATCGATGGCCAGGGGATCGGCCAGCTGGAGCCGACGGCGCGCCGCCGTCAGGGGCTTTGCGCCGTGCCGGAAGAGCGCAATGGCCATGCGGCGGTGGGCGATTTCACACTGGCTGATAATTCCGTGCTGACCGCCCGCGACCGCATGGGCATGGTCGGCTCGGGCCTGATCAATACGAGCGTTGCCAAGCTCTATACGAGCAAGATCATCGCCGATTTTTCCGTCAAGGCGCTGGGGCCGGCTTCGCTCGCCGGGTCGCTTTCAGGCGGAAACCTTCAAAAATACATCATGGGTCGGGAAATCCTGCAGAAACCCACGGTGCTGGTGGTGAGCCAGCCGACCTGGGGCGTCGATGCCGGTGCGGCAGCGGCCATTCACCAGGCGCTGGTGGATCTGGCGGCGTCCGGATCGGCGATCGTGGTGATCAGCCAGGATCTCGATGAATTGCGGGCGCTGTGTGACACGCTGGCCGTGATCAACATGGGACGCCTGAGCCCGGCGCGGCCGGTGCAGGATTTCAGCATCGAGGAGATCGGCCTGCTGATGGGTGGGGTGCATGGGGGAATGGAAGAACGTGACGCAGTTCCGGCTTGAAAAAAGGCCCGAGCCCAGCAAGGCGATGCTCTACCTGACCCCGATCGGGGCGGTGCTGGCAACGGCGCTGGTCGGGGCCATCGTGTTTTCGCTGATCGGCTATGACGGTATCGGCGCGGTGCGGGAGATCTTCCTGACGCCAATCCTCAATCCGCTGAAATGGCAGGACCTTGCGGTCAAATCCGCGCCGCTGATCATCATCGCGGTGGGTCTCTCCATCGGGTATCGCGCCAATGTCTGGAACATCGGCGCCGAGGGGCAATATGTGCTCGGCGGGCTCGCCGCAACCGGCGTGGCGCTGTTGACGCGCGACTTCAGCGGACCATGGATCCTGCCGCTGATGATTGCCGCCGGCATGATCGGCGGCATGGCCTGGGCCGTGATCCCGGCTTTCCTCAAGACGCGGCTGCAGGTCAACGAAATCCTCACCAGCCTGATGCTGACCTATGTGGCCATCCAGCTGCTCAACTATCTGATCATCGGGCCGTGGAAAGACCCGATGGGGTTCGGTTTTCCGCAGACGCGGATGTTCACCGACGACCAGATGCTGCCGCGGGTGATCCCGGGGACCATCGTGCATCTCGGCGCACCGATCGCCATTGTCGTGGCCATTGCCGCCTGGTTCTTCATGAGCCGTTCGGTGCTCGGCTATCAGATCAAGGTGGTGGGCGCGGCCCCCAGCGCGGCGCGATATGGCGGGTTTTCGGTCAACAAGACCATCTGGCTGGCGCTGCTGACCAGTGGTGCGCTCGCAGGCCTGGCCGGCGTGCTCGAAGCGACTGGCCCGTTCGGGCGCATGGTGCCCTCGTTCCCGACCAATTACGGCTTTACCTCCATCATCGTCGCCTTCCTCGGGCGCCTGCATCCGATCGGTATTATCTTCGCCGGTCTGGCCATGGCGGTCTGCGTGGTGGGTGGTGAAGTAGCCCAGACGACGATCAAGCTACCCGTTGCTGCGGTTGGCATTTTCCAGGCAATGATGCTGTTCTTCCTGCTCGCCAGCGACGTTCTCGTTCGCTATCGGGTGCGTGTGGGAACGCGGCGCGAGGCGGAGGTGGCGCGATGAACCCGGACTTGCTGATCCCGATCATCATCACGCTGGTCGGCGCATCGACGCCCATTCTCATCGCTGGCCTCGGTGAACTCGTGGTCGAAAAGAGCGGTGTGCTCAACCTCGGCGTCGAAGGCATGATGCTGATCGGAGCGGTGGTGGCCTTTGCCGTGACCTATTCGACCGGCAATCACTGGCTGGCCATTGTCTGCGCCGCCATGGCGTCGATGGCATCCTCGATGATCTTTGCCTTCCTGACGCTGTCGCTGTCGGCCAGCCAGGTGGCGACGGGGCTGGCCCTCACCATTTTCGGCACCGGGTTCTCTGCGCTGTTCGGCCAGGCCTACACCGGCAAGCCGATCGTCATCTTTGACTCGGTGTTTCCCGACGAACTCGAAAATCACCCGTTCTGGCGCGTCTTCTTCGACCACAGCCCGCTGGTGTTTTTCTCGCTGTTCATGGTGGTGGCTGTCTGGTGGTTCCTCAACAAGAGCCGGGCAGGCCTCATCCTGCGGGCGGTTGGCGAGAACGACTTTTCCGCCCATTCCATTGGCTACTCGGTGATCAAGGTGCGCTATGCGGCTGTCGCTTTCGGCGGCGCCATGGCCGGTATCGCCGGGAGCTGTTTTCCGCTGCTGCTCACCCCGCAATGGGCCGAGCGGCTGACTGCAGGGCGCGGCTGGATCGCGCTCGCGCTGGTGGTGTTTGCCGCCTGGCGTCCGTTCCGGCTTCTGGCCGGCGCCTATCTCTTCGGGCTGGTGATGACCATCGAGGTCTACACCAAGGCCTCGGGCAGCATGGGCCTCTTCCCGTCCGAATTCTGGGCGGCTCTACCCTATCTGGCGACGATCATCGTTCTGGTGCTGATCTCGCTGCGGCGCTCCGGAAATTCGGCCGCGCCGGCCTGCCTGGGCAAGCCTTTCATGCCCGGTCAGTAAGAACAAAAAGTCTAGAGAAGTCAGTCAAGGAGAAGACAATATGACTATTCTAACCCGCCGCACGGCCCTCAAGCTTGGAGCCGCAGGCGTCATGCTTACGGTCGCGGGCCAGCTCGCTCTGGGCCAGGAGGGCCCGCTCAAGATCGGTTTCGTCAACGTCGGTCCCAAGGACGACAACGGCTGGACCTATGGCCACTGGGTCGGCGCGCAGGCTCTCGAGGAAGAGTTCGGCGACGCAATCGAAATCACCTTCGTCGAAAGCGTGCCGGAAGGCCCGGACTGCGAACGCGTGCTGCGTGAACTGGCCCAGCAGGGCAACAAGATCATCTTCGCCACGAGCTTCGGCTTCGGCGACTACACGATCAAGGTCGCCAAGGAATTCCCGGACGTGATCTTCGAGCACGCCACCGGCTACCAGCGCTCGGAAAACGTCGGCACCTACAACGCCCGCTTCCACGAAGGTCGCGCCGTCATGGGTACGCTGGCCGGTCACCTGAGCCAGACCAAGACCATCGGCTACATCGGTTCCTTCCCGATCCCGGAAGTTGTGATGGGCATCAACGCGTTCACGCTCGCTGCCCGCAAGATCAACCCGGAAATCACCGTCAATGTCGTGTGGCTCTCGAGCTGGCACGATCCGGCCAAGGAAGCTGACGCGGCCCGCGCGCTGATCGACCAAGGTGCCGACATCATCGTGCAGCACACGGACGGCCCGGCGGCTCTCCAGGTTGCCGAAGAACGCGGCATCATCGGTGGTTTTGGCCAGGGCGCCGACATGAGCGCTTTCGCGCCCAAGTCGCACCTCTCCGCCATCATCGACATCTGGGCGCCCCACTACATCCAGGTGGTCAAGGACGTTCAGGCCGGTACCTGGGTTTCTGACGACAGCTGGCCCGGCATTGCCGCCGGCGAAGTGGTGATCGGGCCGTACAACGAGAAGATCCCGGCTGACGTCGTCGCCGCTGCCGAAGCCGTCAAGGCCGGCATCGTCGATGGTTCGCTCAACCCCTTCGCCGGCCCGATCGTCGACAACACCGGCACCGAGCGCGTGCCTGCCGGCCAGACGCTCGACGATGCAGGCCTGTGGGCCATGGACTGGTATGTCGAGGGCGTGAAGGCCTAAGCGGCCTTTTCATCCACGACCTCACGACAAAAGGGGGGCGGGTTCATCCCCGCCCTCAATCTTGAAGGGGAGCCGAAATGGGCGATCTAGCGATTTTCTATGAATGGTCGATGTTTGCAGTACGCTGGCTGCATGTGATCACGGCCATCGCCTGGATCGGCTCATCCTTTTACTTCATTGCGCTGGACCTTGGCCTGCGCAAGACGCCCAGCCTGCCGCCGCTCGCCCATGGCGAGGAATGGCAGGTGCATGGCGGGGGCTTTTATCACATCCAGAAATATCTGGTGGCGCCGGAATTTCTGCCCGAGCACCTGACCTGGTTCAAATGGGAGAGCTACGCGACCTGGCTGTCAGGCGCGATGCTCTTGGCGCTGCTTTACTATGTAGGCGCCGACCTCTTCCTCATCGACCGCAATGTGCTCGACGTGCCCAATTGGGTGGCGATCCTGCTCTCGGCGGGCTCGATCGTTCTGGGGTGGCTGCTCTATGATGCGCTCTGCAAATCGCCCATTGGCCAGTCCACCACCGGGCTGATGCTGGTGCTGTTTGCCATTCTGGTAGCGATGAGCTGGGGCTATACGCAGCTCTTCACCGGGCGGGCGGCCATGCTCCATATGGGCGCGTTTACCGCGACCATCATGACGGCGAATGTCGCCATGATCATCATTCCCAACCAGAAGATCGTGGTGGGGGACCTCAAGGCCGGGCGCGTGCCGGACGCCAAATATGGCAAGATCGCCAAGCAGCGGAGCCTCCATAACAACTACCTGACGCTGCCCGTTATCTTCTTCATGCTGTCGAGCCACTATCCGCTGGCCTTTGCGACGCAGTGGAACTGGGTCATCGCTTCGCTGATCTTCCTCGTCGGCGTGGTCATCCGCCACTATTTCAACACCCGCCATGCGCGGAAGGGCAATCCGCACTGGACCTGGGCGGTGGCGGTGATCCTGTTCCTTGTCATTGCGTGGCTGTCGACGGCGCCGAAGATTGGTGAGGATCAGGAAGCACTGGTGTCGGCCAGCGCCGAGCGCTTCATGGCAGCAGAGCATTTCGAGGCGGCGAGCCTTGCGGTGCAGACGCGCTGCGCCATGTGCCACACGGCCGAGCCGAGCTGGGAGGGCGTCTATCAGGCGCCCAAGCATGTCATTCTCGACAATGATGCTGATATCGCCAACCACGCCCATGAGATTGTCATTCAGTCGGGCTATTCGCACGCCATGCCGCCGGGCAATGTCACCGCAATGACGGATGCCGAGCGGGCACTGCTGGTTGAGTGGTATCGCGAGGGATCCAAGTCATGACGCGGACCATCCTGCGCGGCCGGGTGCTGAGCTTTTTGCGGGCGCCCCAGGGGATCGAGGACAGCGAGAGCTTCCTCTATCTCGAGGATGGCGCCGTCACCATGGAAGACGGGCGGATCCTCGCGGTAGGGGAGTTTGAGGCGGCCGACCGGAGCGATGCCATTGTCATCGACCACCGGCCGAACCTGATCCTGCCGGGGTTCATCGACCTGCACCTCCATTATGTGCAGAGCCAGATCCTTGCTTCCTATGCCGGTTCGCTGCTGGAGTGGCTCAATACCTATACCTTCATCGCCGAGCAGAAATTTGCCCAGCAGGGGCACGCCGATGCGGTGGCGGTGGAGTTCTTCGACACGCTGATCAGCAATGGCACGACCACAGCCGTGGCCTATTGCTCGAGCCATCCGCGCTCGGTGGACGCCTATTTCGCCGAGGCGCAGCGGCGCAACATGCTCGTCGTCGGCGGCAAGGTGATGATGGACCGCAATGCGCCCGAGGCGCTCTGCGACACAGCCCAGACTGGCTATGACGACACCAAGGCGCTGATCGCGCGCTGGCATGGGCGCGGGCGGGCGCATTACGCCATCTCGCCGCGCTTTGCCATTACCTCGACGCCCGAGCAGCTCGAGATGAGCCGGGCGCTGGTGGCCGAGCACCCAGAATGCTACGTGCAGACCCATCTGGGTGAAAACGACGCCGAGATTGCCTTTTCCATGGAGCTCTATCCCGAGGCCAAGGACTATACCGGCATCTACGAGGATTATGGGCTTCTAGGGCCCAAGACGCTGCTGGGCCACTGCATCCATCTCAACCATCGCGAGACGGCGGTGTTGGCTGAGACCGGGTCGGTGGCGGTGTTCTGCCCGACCTCGAACCTCTTCCTCGGCTCGGGCCTGTTTGATCTCGACCGGCTGAGCAAGGCCGGGACGCGGATCGGCCTTGCCACCGATATCGGCGGGGGCACCAGCTTTTCCATGCTGCGCACAATGGATGAAGGGTTCAAGATCCAGCAATTGCGCGGGCATCGCTGGAACCCGCTGGCGACGTTCCACCAGTCGACCCGCGGCAATGCCGAGGCGTTGGGGCTGGTCGACAAGATCGGCACCGTCGCGCCGGGGAGCGATGCCGATCTCATCGTGCTTGACGCGCGGGCGACCCCGGCCATGCGGATGCGCATGGCGACAGTGGAGACACTGGTCGAAGAACTGTTCCTGCTCCAGACGATGGGCGACGATCGGGCGATTGCCGAAGTCTATGTTGCTGGTGCAAAAGCAAAGTCAACTTTAGGCGGGTTGTGACACCCGCTGCGATGGCCTAAAGCTGTCGCCAAGCTGTTATCAAAAGGCATATGGTATGAGCGACTACCCCACGAAATCCGGCCTTTCTGTACATCCGCTGCTGGTGGATTTCGTCGAAAAGGAAGCCCTGCCGGGGCTGGCCATCAGTGCAGATCAGTTCTGGAGTGGGCTTTCGGCGCTCGCCAAAGAGCATGTTCCGACCAATGAGCGCCTGCTCGCCAAGCGCGACGATATCCAGGGCAAGATCGACGACTGGCACCGCGCCAATGGCGCCGTGGCCGGCAAGGAAGAAGCCTATCAGGCCTTCCTGCGCGAGATCGGTTACCTCGTCGCCGAGCCTGCCGACTTCACCATCGAGACCGAAAACCTCGACCCGGAAATTTCCAGCATCTGCGGCCCGCAGCTGGTGGTGCCGGTTTCTAATGCCCGCTATGCGCTGAACGCGGCCAATGCCCGTTTCGGCAGCCTCTATGATGCGCTTTATGGCACTGACGCGATCAGCCGCGACGGCGATCTGGCGCCGGGCAAGGCTTTCAACGAGGCGCGCGCCGCAGCTGTCGTGGCCAAGGCCGCCGAATTCCTCGATGCCAGCTTCCCACTCGCGGGCGGCAGCCATAAGGACGTGACCGGCTACCACGTCGTGGCCGAAGGCGACACCAAGATGCTGGCCGTGGACACCGCCGACGGCCGCACCGGCCTGCGTGATCCGGACGCTTTTGTCGGCTATGCCGGCACCGAGAATGCCGGCCAGATCGTGCTCAAGCACAATGGCCTGCATGTGATCCTCGTGATCGCCCCGGAAACCGCCATCGGCTCCAAGCACGCTGCCGGCCTCTCCGATGTCGTCGTCGAGGCGGCGCTCACCACCATCCAGGACTGCGAAGACTCGGTCGCCGCCGTCGATGCGGAAGACAAGGTTGGCGTCTATCGCAACTGGCTCGGCCTGATGAACGGGACCCTCGAGGACACGTTCGAAAAGGGCGGAAAGCCGGTCACCCGCAAGCTGGTCGCAGATCGAGTGTTCAAGGACATTCGCGGCAATGAACTGGTGCTCAAGGGCCGCTCGCTGCTGCTCGTGCGCAATGTCGGCCACCTCATGACCACCGACGCGGTGCTGCTCGACGGCAAGCCGATGGGCGAAGGCCTGATGGATGCCGCCGTCACCGCGCTCTGCGCGATGCATGACAAGGGCGGCAATTCGCGCAATGGCTCGATCTATGTGGTCAAGCCCAAGATGCACGGCCCCGAAGAGGTCGCCTTCGCCTGCGCCATCTTCGCCTCGGTCGAGAAGTTCCTGGGCCTTGCACCCAATACCATCAAGATCGGCATCATGGACGAGGAGCGCCGTACCTCGGCCAACCTCAAGGCTGCCATCTATGAAGCGCGCGAGCGCGTCTTCTTCATCAATACGGGGTTCCTCGACCGCACGGGCGACGAAATCCACACCTCGATGGAAGCCGGCCCGGTGCTGCGCAAGGATGAGATCAAGGCCGAGCGCTGGATCTCTTCCTACGAAGATCGCAACGTGCTGATCGGTCTGGCCTGCGGGTTCTCGGGCAAGGCCCAGATCGGCAAGGGCATGTGGGCGCGTCCAGACGACATGGCCGCGATGATGGATTCCAAGATCGGTCACCCCAATTCGGGCGCGAACACCGCCTGGGTGCCGTCGCCGACCGCCGCGATTCTGCATGCGCTGCACTATCATCAGGTCGATGTGTTCGAGGCCCAGCGCCGCCGTCACAACCAGGCCCTGCCGGGCCTTGGCGAGCTGTTCTCCATGCCGGCGCTCGATGCTTCGACGCTCAGCCACGATGAGATCGTGCGCGAGCTCGAGAACAATGCGCAGGGCATTCTGGGCTATGTGGTTCGCTGGGTGCAGCAGGGCGTTGGCTGTTCCAAGGTTCCCGACATCAACAATGTCGGCCTGATGGAAGACCGCGCCACCTGCCGTATTTCGAGCCAGGCCGTCGCCAACTGGCTGCGCCACGGTCTCGTCAGCCGCGACGAGGTGACCTCGGTATTCGAGCGCATGGCCAAGGTGGTCGATGAGCAGAATGCCGGCGATCCGATCTATCGCCCCATGGCGGAGAACTATCAGTCGGTGGCCTTCCAGGCTGCGCTGGACCTGGCGCTCAAGGGCGTCGACCAGCCGAGCGGCTATACCGAACCGCTGCTCCACGCCGCCCGCCGCAAGGTCAAGGCCCGCGACAGCAAGTAAGGTTCTTGATTTTTGAGTTTGAGGCCCCCGCGTGAGCGGGGGTTTTTTTGTTTTTGTGGGGTGTTGAGGGGCTGAGGGTTTAAGGAAGTACCCCCTCCTAGCCTCCCCCTGAAGAAGGGGGAGGGACGGGCCGGAGCGCGGGATGGGTTAAGGTGCACTGACGGGCTCCTCCCCCTATCAGGGGGAGGTTGGGTGGGGGTAATATGGGCGAGGTCTCTAGTTGGTTCCCCCTCCCGAGCGCCGCTAAAGCCTTCGGTCCAAGCTAGGCGTTGGCCGGGCCGAGGGGCTGATGTCCATCGTCTCCCTCCCCCTTGTGGGGAGGGAACAAGGGTGGGGGTGATCTAGGCGAGGTCTCTAGTTTGGCCCCCCACCCAGCGCCGCTACGGCCTGCGGCCTAGCTTTGCTGCCCTCCCCACGAGGGGGAGGGAGAAGAAAGAGCCTTGAGGGTGGTGGTTGTTGGGGAGACCTAGACGTCCAGCAATCCAGCGCGGGCGGTGCGGGCCATCTGGACGAGGGTGAGGTGCATGTCCTGGGGGACGGTGAGGGGCTTTTCGAACCAGATGCGCCTGGTGCCGTCGCCAAGGGCGAGGTCGATGCCTTCGGCGTCGATGCCGGTGAGGACCCATTTGCCGCCGGGGGCTTTGGCGTAGAAGCGGGCATAGATGTCGACGGCTTCGGCATGGTCCTCGTTCATGTGCTCGAGGGCACGGGCTTCGGCGGCGGCGAGGGCGGGATCGGCGCTGGAGAGCAGGTCGGCCGGGGTCATGGCAAAGGCCTTGCCGAAGCCGCCATTGAAACTGGCGCTGATCGGTTCGAGCCGCACGAAGCGGAAGTCGCCGAGATCGGCGTAGAGTTTTGCCTTGGGCTGGTGGGCGAGGTAGCGGGCGTATAGGCGCGGGTGATCGGTGCTGTCGCGCTCGATGAATTTGGCTTCGGCCGCGATGGTGATGCGCGCATGGGCGAGCGGGTCGCCCTTGCCGGTTTCGCCCAGCAGCAGCGAACAGCGCGGATCAGTCCGGAGCGCCGGGAAATGGGCGGCGAGGCCGGAAATCAGCAGGATCGGGGCGCCGTCGAAATCGGTGGAGACGCCGACGCGGGTGACCTGCGGCGCGCCGGTCTTGGGGTCGAGCGTGGCAATGGCGCCGTGGCGAGCGGTGCGGATGATGGTCTTGGCCCAGCGGCGGGCCTCGTCGTCAGTGGGTTGGAGAAGGTCTTTTTCGGTCATCGCACGGCTCCTGACTGTCTGGTCGGAGGAGGGGAAGAGATGACGGCAATATCAGATTATGTCGTAGATCGGCAGCACGATGTGGGTGCCGGCGTGCAGGATCTCGATGTCATTGGCAATAAGCGTTGTCGCCGTCGCGATGTGTTCGGCGGTACCCGGATTGCGGGCGTAGCGGGGGTGGGCGCCGGAGGCGATGAGAAGGCGCGCAGCATGGCCGACGCAGAAAGTGTGGGCCGTAGCATGAAGGGGAATGGCGAGGCGCCAGGACCCGTCCGGCTCCTGCGGGGTGTCCGGGGTGACGCGGACAAAGCCGTCACAGATATTGGTTGAGACGCCGTCCGGGTCGACATCGGACAGACGGACGAAGAAATCGACGTGCGGGAGGCTAGCCCGGGCCTGGAGGACAATTTGGCACTGGCCGATGATGGTCACCTCGTCGCGGATTTCCGGGCCGGTGTAAACGAGGACATCGGGGCGGGCCTCGAGCGGGGCATTGTCGACCGCACCGGCGCCGGTGAAGGCGAAAATCGCGCCGCCGAGATTAGGTGTCGGCTCGTTGGGGTCATAGCGGTAGCTGTCGGCGCCCTTTTTTGCGGGCACCCGCGCGAGTTTGCCATTGGCGCTGGCGTGAAGCGTGCGCAGCGCCGGTGGACCGGGCGGGTAGGCGTCGAACTCATGCCATGTGTTGCGGCCGGAAATGTGGAGCCGCACCGGCTTCTGCCGAAGGCCGGAGCTGTCGCCCATGAGCTTGGCGCGCATCCACAAAATGGTCTCGCGGAGATTGTCGCGCTGCAGTTCTTCGGCGATGTGAAACCAGGTGCCGATGGTGAGATAGGGCGTGTGGCCGAGGGCGACGAGGCGCTGATAATCGGCCAGCAGCGGATCGAGCATGAAATCATACCAGCCGGAGATAAAGTGAACCGGCGGGGTGTCCTCCGAGAGGCGATGACTGTGGTCGAGCTCCTCCCAGAAGGCGTCATTGCCGATGGCGTTTTTGAACCAGTGACGCCAGAACGGGATTTTGTGGCCGACGACGGCCTTATCGGCGTTGATGAGCGGCAGCACGGCTGAGGCGCGCTCGGTGCGGCGTTCGATATCGCCGGAGAACATGCGGGCGGCGGTGGTGAGGGGTCGATTGCGCAGGCCTTCGATGATTTGCACCCAGGAGAGCCAGAGGCTGAGGTGGAAGGCACCGGAGGGAAAGACCACGGGGCGGAAATTTGACGTGGTGACCTTGGTGGCCATGGCGGAGATTTTCGGAAGGGCGTCGCTGATCGCCCATTGGGCATAGCCGAGATAGGAGGGGCCGGTGAGCCCGAGGCGGCCATCGAACCAGTCCTGCTGTTCGATCCAGCGCAGGGTGGCGAGGCCATCGGCGCGCTCATTGGCAAAGGGATCGAACTCCCCGCCGGAACGCTCGGTGCCGCGGCAGGCCTGAACGATGACGTGGAAGCCGCGCTCGGCATAGGCGCGGGCAATGGCGCCGAAACCGCTGCGCCCATAGGGCAGGCGCATGAGGATGGTCGGATGGGGGCCATCGGCGCGCGGGGCGTAGTGATCGGTCTTGAGCACGACGCCGTCGTCCATCACGAGGCCGAGGCCGCGCGTCTTTTTCACCCTGTTCAGGCGGGGCGGGAGATCTTCGGCCCGGGCCAGATAAAGGGTGGAGAGGCTCATTTCGGGTCAGCTCACGAAGTCGAATTTGTCGACGTCGAAGAGGCCGCGATCGGTCATCTTGAGGTGGGGGATCACCGGCAGGGCGAGGAAGGAGACCTGGAGGAAGGGCTCGGGCAGGACGCAGTCGAGCGCCTGGGCGGCGATCCGGAGATGGTGGAGGTCGTGGGCGACGTCCTCGAAGCTCTTGAGGCTCATGAGGCCAGCGATCGGCAGGGCAAGCTCGGCGGTGATCTCGCCGTCCTTGGCGACGACGAAGCCGCCGCCCAGTGCGATGAGTCGGTTGACCGCGGCGGCCATGTCGGCGTCGTTGGCGCCGACCACGGTTATGTTGTGGCTGTCGTGGCCAACGGAGGATGCGATGGCGCCGCGCTTGAGCCCAAAACCTTTGACGAAGGAGCGGCCGATATTGCCGTTCTTGCCGTGGCGTTCGATTACCGCGACCTTGATGACATCGGCATCGAGATCGGGCTGGAGGCCCTTTTCGGTGGTGGCGAGGCTGGCTTCCTCGCGGAAGGTGAGGATGAGGCCGGGTTTGACGCCGATCACGGGCACGCGGTTCTGGCCGGGCTTTGCCTCGGTGATGAAGGCTTCGGCGGCGAGGGGCTTTGCCTTCATCGAGGTGAGGCCGACCGGCTCGACGTGTCCGCGGGTGTCGAAGAGTTCGGGGGTCACACGGCGGCCGGCGGCGATGACGTCGGAGACGCGGCAGTTTTCGAGGCTGTCGACAAGCACGATATCGGCGCGCCAGCCGGGGCCGAGGAGGCCGCGATCCCTGAGGCCAAAGATGCGGGCGGCAGAATGGCTGGAGGCGCGATAGACGTGGTGGAGCGGGCGGCCCATGGCGATAAGGCGACGGATGGAGCTATCGAGGTGCCCCTCCTCGGCGATGTCGAGGGGATTGCGGTCGTCGGTGCAGAGGGCGACGAAGCTCGATGTGTTCTCATCGAGGATTTCGGCGAGGGCGACGAGGTCCTTGGAGACCGAGCCCTCGCGGATGAGGATGGCCATGCCTTTGGCGAGCTTCTCGCGGGCTTCGGCGGCGGAGGTGGCTTCGTGGTCGGTGCGGATGCCGGCGGCGAGATAGCCATTGAGGCCCTGGCCGAGCAGCAGCGGCGCGTGGCCGTCGATATGGCCGTCCTGATAGGCGACGAGTTTTGCGAGGATGCCCGGATCGGCGTTGAGCACACCGGGAAAATTCATCATTTCCGCAAGGCCCAGTGCCTTGGGATGGCTGCGGAAGGGCAGGAGGTCTTCGATCTCGAGCTGGGCGCCGGCGGTTTCGAAGGGCGTTGCCGGGACGCAGGAGGAGAGATTGACCCGCACATCCATGATGGTGCGCTCGGCGCTGTCGAGAAAGTAGCGAATGCCTTCGGCCCCCAGCACGTTGGCGATCTCGTGCGGGTCGCAGAGAACGGTGGTGACGCCATGCGGCAGGACGCAGCGGTCGAATTCGAGCGGGGTGACCAAGGAGGATTCGATGTGGAGGTGGGTGTCGATGAAGCCGGGGACGGCAAAGCGACCGGTGCCGTCGATGATTTCAGCGCCCTCATAGTGGGCGTGCGTGCCGACGATCCGGTCGCCGACGATGGCGATGTCCGTGGTGGTGACAGCGCCGGTGATAACATCGAGCAAGCCGACATTGCGGATAACGAGGTCTGCGGGCTCCTTCCCCTGTCCGGCATTGATCATTCGGGTCAGGGTTTCGGGCGCTGTCATCTGGGCATTGTCCTTGAGAAAACTCCGCGCGAGGGTCGACCGGGGCCGGCGCGGCGTCAAGTCCCCGCGGAACCGGCATGGCCGGCAGACGTTCAATCAGCAACCAAGGAGAGCGTCATGGAAACCTACGATCCGCACAAGACCAAAACCGAGGTCCGTCAGGCCAGCCCGCGCAAGATGAATTTGCGGGTGCTTACCTTTTCTCTCATCGGGGTCGTGGTGGCGTTCGTCGTGATCTACGTCATTTATTCGATGATGGGGCAGGGCGCGCAGTAGCGCACCCACCCCACGTTGCCGGTGCTGCCGGGCTGGCAGGCGCGGCGCCAATCAGATAATCCTGCGCCAGCAATTGCGTTGGGAGGAAAAAGACCATGGCACGGGTTCGGGCGCTGGTTCTGGAGCGCCAGCATGAGCTGGCATTGCGCGAAATCGATCTGCCGCTCGAGGTCGGGCCGGGAATGGTCAAGATTGCCATCCACACAGTGGGGGTGTGTGGGTCGGACGTGCATTATTACACCCATGGCCGGATCGGCCCCTTCGTGGTCAATGCGCCGATGGTGCTGGGGCATGAAGCTGCCGGAACGGTGACCGAAATTGGCTCGGGCGTTACCCATCTCAAGGTCGGTGACCGGGTGTGCATGGAACCGGGTATTCCCGATCCCAACTCACGCGCCAGCCGTCTGGGGATGTACAATGTCGATCCCGCGGTCAATTTCTGGGCGACGCCGCCAGTGCATGGTGTGCTGACGCCCGAGGTCGTGCATCCAGCCAATTACACGTTCAAGCTGCCCGACAATGTGAGCTTTGCCGAAGGCGCCATGGTCGAGCCTTTTGCGGTGGGCATGCAGGCGGCGACCAAGGCGAAGATCACCCCGGGCGATACGGCGGTGGTGCTGGGCGCAGGCCCGATCGGCACAATGGTGGCGCTGGCAGCACTCGCAGGCGGCTGTGCCCGCGTGATCGTTGCCGATCTCGCCCAGACCAAGCTCGATATCGCGGCGAAATACCAGGGCATCATCCCGGTCAATATCCGGGACACGAACCTTGCCGAGGAAATCGGTCGGCTCACCGAGGGGTGGGGCGCCGATGTGGTGTTCGAATGCTCTGGATCGCCCAAAGCCTGGGAAACGATCATGGACCTGCCGCGGCCGGGCGGGGCAATTGTCATTGTCGGGCTGCCGGTCGAACCGGTGAAGGTCGATATTGCGGCGGCATCGACCAAGGAAGTGCGGATCGAGAACGTGTTCCGTTATGCGCATCAGTATGACCGCGCCATCGCGCTGATCGCCTCGGGCAAGGTCGATCTCAAGCCGCTGATTTCCGAAACCTTCGCGTTCGAGGATTCGATCAAGGCGTTTGATCGGGCGGTCGAGGCGCGGCCGAGCGATGTCAAACTGCAGATCAGGCTGGGATAAGTCGAACCCCGCGCAGCGTCTCCGCCTGGCCTTTGGCCGGGCGGCAGCACGCTAGTCGAGGGAACCGGAGCTGCCGGGCAGAGTTGGGCTTGTGAAAAGTCCTTTCCCCGGTGTGGCTCATGGAAGTCGGCAATAGTTTCGGCTTGGTCGATACCTATCTCCCCCAACACATCATCGCCATCCGGCTGGTGCTGGCGGGTATTTTCGGCGCGATCATCGGGTTCGAGCGCGAGCAGCATTCTTCGGGAGCGGGACTGCGCACCCATATCCTGATTGCGATCGCGGCTTCGCTCTTCACCATTCTGGCCTTCGAAATCTTCCACACCATTGATGAGGGTGGCCAAGGCGGGCAGGGTGGCCAGCGGGCCGATCCGATCCGCGCGGTCGAGGCGGTGACGGCGGGTATCGCCTTTCTGGGGGCGGGAGCGATCTTCCGGCGGGGCAGCGGCGTGCAGGGACTGACGACCGGCGCGGGCATGTGGCTGGCCGGGGCCGTCGGCGTGGCGACTGCACTCGGACACTACATTATTGCTGGTGGGGTGGCGCTATTGGCCGTGCTGGTGATGGCCAGCCTGCGCTTTTTTGCCCATCAGGTGCTGCGCCAGACGGCGCCGGAAAAGGAAAGGCTCGATCCCTAACTGAGGAGGGGCCGCGGGGAGAAGCCGTAAGTAGACCAGGCTGCGCAGAGGGACGACGCGCTGCCCGATACATGCTTCTCCCCCCGTACGGTTGCGATCGGGAGGAAACGCAACCGTGTACCCGCGCCGATCTCTTGGACGATCCGGCGCAATCAGGCTTCGGCGGTGCAAACCGATGCCTGGTTCGAGAGTGCGGAGAGCGCACTTGGGAATGCAGGGGAAGGCCGAAACCCACCTTGCAGCGCTACTCTCCGCAAGGCACGTAACCTGTGGACGCAGGAGTTACATGCCAACCGCATCCAGGCGCTGCGTTTGCGCCCAGAAACCGATGATGCCTGCCACCTCGCGCTTGTAAGCCTCGAGTTCCGGCTGGCGGAAGAAGACGGCGTCGACGCCGGCTTCGTAATATTCTTCCCGACCCCGATGGTCGGTGGGCGGGACCATGACAGCCAGTTGCACGCCATTTTCGCGCAACCACTGTCCGCGGCGCTCTACGAAATCGAGCACCGCACGGCTATGAGACTTAAGGTCCACAACCAAAAGCTCGGGCCGGATTTCACCCGGCAGCTCGAACGAGCGCCTCAGGGCCATCAGACCTTCATATTCGGCACCCAGATGCGTGGCAGCCGGACCGCCGCATTTTGCCAGCATGTCCAACAGGAACCTGGCCGAGTGCAGATCATCGTCAATCACATGGATGACGGGCAAAATGTCCAAACCGAGCAAAAGCGTACCTCTATCCCGTGCCGCACGGGATTATCTGGGAACAGATGACAGGTCAGCTTGGCTTTAGCCGCCGGTCGAAACTCTATGATTGGTCTAATACGTCCGAATGTCGGCAATGCCGGACGGACAAATCACCGGGTCGTCGCCGGAGACGCCTTCCCTATGACCGCAGAAATGCTCACGAAAAAGGCAACTGCCTGTTAAATCGGTGTTACCGGCCTTGCGTTTTACATGTTAACGGCCATTATTGCGCGATGTTGAAAGGGGCGCCATTGACCGAGATTTCTCCCACACGGGACGAGATCAAGCTCGCACTGGAGCGGGTGTTGGCGTGGCCCGAGGTGGCGCGTTCGCCGCAACTCAGACGGTTCCTCGACTACATTGTTCAGCGCAGCCTCGAGGGGCAGGGTCAGTCGATCAAGGCCTATTCCATTGCCGTTGACGTGTTTGGCCGTCCAGCAGACTTCGATCCGCAGGCGGATCCGATCGTGCGGGTGCAGGCCCGACGGCTCCGTGGACTGCTGGAACAATATTATAGCGGGCCGGGGGCCGATGATCCCTTAAGGATCGATTTGCCGGTGGGGCGCTATGTGCCCGAATTCATCGTCCCGTCGCCGCCGGGTGAAACGGAAAGTGCCGTGGCATCGGCGCCCGCACCTTATGTGGCCGAGCCCCCGTCGCGTGGGCAGGTCACGGTCTCCTGGTTCGTGCTTCTGGTGATCGCGCTCGGCGCGGCTGCGCTGGCATTTTCGCTCTCCACCTGGGGACCACGACAGGAAGCACTGATGCAGGCGCCGGGCGTGCTGCAGCGACCGCGCCTGACAGTTGTGGAATTCCAGAATGCCACGGGCGATGACGCAAAGCTGATCGCCACGTCTGGTCTGGCCATGGAAGTCGTCACCGATCTCGAGGCTTTCGAGACGGTCAATGTCCGATTTGCCGCCTCGCTGGAGGATCAGGCGGCTGCCCCCGGCGAGAGCGATTTTATTCTCACCGGCATGGTGCGGCGCGGACCTGTCGGGACGGAGGCGCTCGAATATAGTTTCAGCCTGACTGACAGGCCGAGCGAGGGCGTGGTGTGGACCCGCTCGATCAAGGTCGATGAGCCGCCGACCGGCCAGATGCTGGCGCTAGACAAGGTGTCGCTTGATCTGACAGCGGCACTGGGCAGCATGCGCGGGCCAGTCCATGGGCGGGCGCGCGAATTGCTGGCGCAATATTCCATCGACGGGCAGGAAAATGCCTATCTCTGTCGGATGCTGTTCGACATCTATCGGGACACCAGCGCTTTTTCGGCGGCCGAGCGGGCACGATCCTGCTTCGGCATGCTGATCGAACGCGACAGGCGCTCCGGCCCGGTGCTGGCGGCCATGGCCAGCCTGACAGCGGAGCTGACGCGGACCTCTCCATCCCCGGTCCGTGCCGAGGAGCTGCAGGAGGCCGGCGATCTGATCACGGCTGCGCTTGAGATCGCGCCCACCAATGGTTTCGTCTGGGAGCAGCGGGCGCGGCTTCATGAATGGCTGGGCGAGCATGAGGCGGCGCGCTCCGCTTATGGATCGGCGCTGCAGCTCAATCCGGCCAGCATGGACGCGCTGGCTGCGCGGGCGAGGCATCTGGCGCTGATTGGCCAGCTAGCGGAGGCCATCCCCATGGCAAAGCGCGCTATCGAGGGAGCACCATCGCCGTCCCGCTGGTATATGGCTGTGCCGGCTCTTGAGGCGCTGAGCCAGGGCGATTATCGGCAGGCGCTGCAATATGCCGAGATCTATTCGCAGTCCGACCGCGAACTTGGGCCGATCCTCGCCATTCTGGCAGCGCAGGGCCTTGCGGACGATGAGGTGGTCAATCTCTATCTGCCGCGGGTGCTGGAAGTGCCTAGTTTCCGCGCCAACGGGGTGCTGCCGCGCCTGCGCGTGCGCATCGCTGACAGTGGCTTTATCGAGCGGATCCGCAAGGCGCTCGGCGCGGCGGGTGTCCCGGAAGGCGCGCTGACACGGCCGTTCTAAATTAGTGCGTGGTTGACTGGCTGAAGAGATTGATGACCAGCACGCCGGCGAGGATCAGTCCGATGCCGATGAGGGCGGGGAGGTCGAGCGTCTGGCCATAGGCGAAATAGGCGATGATCGAAACGAGGATAATGCCGACGCCGGACCAGATGGCGTAGCCGACGCCGACCGGAATGGTCTGCAGGGCCAGAGAGAAAAAGTAGAAGGTGATGGCGTAGCCGACCACCACGACAATGGTCGGCCCCAGCTGGGTGAAGCCCATGGAGGCGCGCAGGAATGAGGTGGCGATGACCTCGCCGACAATCGCGATGGCGAGGTAGATGGCGCCATTCATGATTGTTTCTCGGCGAAGAGGGTGCGGCTGAGTTCGATGAAGCGGGTGCCGCGTTCCTCAAAATTCCTGAACTGATTATAGGACGGCGCGCCGGGCGAGAGGATGATGGTGTCGAACCGCTCGGCCTCGCCAGCAAGCCAGACCATGCCGGCTTCGAGATCGACAGCTTCGAAAATGGCGATGGACGGGGAGGCGTCGCGGGCCGCGCGGGCGAGACGCTCGCCAGTGACCGGCAGGGTCACGAGCGTGGTGACGCCATGGCGCGGCAGGAGGGTCGCCAGCTCGGCATAATCCTGTTCCCGCTCGTGTCCGCCGCCGATAAGCGCAATGCGACGGCCCGGATAGGCGGCGAGGGCAGCCTTGGTGGCCTCGGGCGTCGTCGAGATGGAATCGTCGACAACGATGACGCGGCCCAAAACGTGCTCTTCCAGACGATGGGGAAGAGGGCGGAAGGCGGCGATGCCCTGCAGGACGCCATCCATCGTGCCGCCGACGGCGAGGGTGATTTCGGCAGCGAGACGGGCGTTGTCGAGGTTGTGCGCGCCCCGCAGGCGGGAATTTGCAGCGGCGCTCTCGATGGCGATTTCCTGCTCGGGCGTGAGCGGGGTAACGAGGCGGCGATGGTCGCGGACGGCCTGGGCGACGCGAGCATTGCCGCGCGCGGCAGCGCCGAGAGCCACGGCGAGATTGCCGTCGCGATCGACCAGGTGGAGCTTGTCGGCGTAATAGCGATCGACCGAACCGTGCCAATCGACATGTTCGGGATAAAGATTGGTGATGGCCGCCAGATCGGGCAGGAAGTCCATGTCCGCGGTCTGGTAGCTCGAGAGTTCGAGCACCACCAGCGCGTGCTTGTCGGCGATATCGAGGGGCGCGAGGCCGACATTGCCTGCGAGGCCCACGTCTATGCCCGAACGGTCGAGCATGAGATGGGTCAGCGTGGCCGTGGTGGATTTCCCCTTGGTGCCGGTGATGGCGACCACGGTGCGATCCTCGCCATAGGTCCGGCCCCAGAGATTGAGGTTGGACGTCACCGGGATGGCGGCAGCCGCAGCCTCGGCAAAAATGGGCTTGTAGCGCGAGACGCCGGGGCTTTTCACGATCAGCGCGATTTTTCGCTGAGCGAAGGCGGCGGGCAGGTCGGCAGGCGCCATGAACTCGGTGTCCGGGATGTCGGCCGTGCCGCTGTCGGCGGTGACGTAGACCTTCAGGCCCGGCGCCCGCTCGGCAAAAAATCGCCGCGTCGACACGGCTTCGCGGCCCGCACCGTAGAGCAGGACCGGCCCATCAAACTGCATAGGCGGCGACCTTTGCGGCGAGAGCGGGGGGGATATGGTGGTCGTGGCTGTCGGTCAGGCATTCGGCCATGGCGAGCTGCAGCTTCTCCTCGCCATATTGGGCGAAGAGGTCAGCCTTGATGGCTTTGACCACGGCGGTCTCGTGCCAGTCGGCATGGCGCGTGAGCGTATAAAAGCAGGCGGCGGCTTCAAGAATTTCGCCGACGCATTCCCATGGCTTCTGGCCGGCAAGACCGGCGAGTTCGCGGAAGGAGCGCTCGTTTTCGTCGATGTCGAGCAGATCCTTGCCGAAGATCGACAGCAGTCGGTCCTTGGCCATGAAGGGGGCAAAGATCAGGAAGACGAAATGGCATTTTGGGCATTCGCCGCACCAGAGCGGACCGTCATTGCCATTGAGGCGGAAATTGCGGTTGCAGCTCGAAAACACGCGATCGAACTTGCCGCCCTGGGTAAAGAGCGAGGCGATGCGCGCCTCCGAATAGGGGCGGAGCAGCGAGAAATATTTGAGCGCGCCACCCGTCGCATCGGAGAGGATGCCGGCAATGAGCAGCTCGAAGCCGAGCGACTTGGAATGCTGGTGATTGGTCTCGCGACCGTCGAACACCACATTGCCCTCGCTGGCCGAGCGCTCGTTGGAGAGCACGATCTGGTCATAGCCAAAGAGCACGGCGCAAAGGGAGGCGATCATCGAATTGATGGCGGTCGAGGGAACGTGGCCATTGTAATAGCCCGGTTCCTTGCCGAGCCTGATCATCTCGGCGTCGAGCGTCCGCGTCACATAGAGCGGCGCCTTGCCGATGGCGTCGATGGAGGTGACGATGGGACCCTTGGGATTGACGGCGAAGGGTGTGAAATCGGCGCCGACATGGCTGAGGAGATCGACGCTGACGAGAGAGTCCTTGCCGCCGCCGATGGGTAGCAGCGTGCGAGCCGGCAGGTCGAGCGTCGGGCGGCGCTGTTCGGGATCGGTGGGCGTTTCGAGCGTCAGGCGTCCAAAGCGGGCGAGATTGTTGCGGGCATAGAACTCGCCGAGGCCGTTCTCATAGATGTCGATGACGAAAGCACGTTCGGCTTCGCTCAGCGCGATTTCCGGGGCCTCGATGTGGAAAGGCGCGCGCAGCTTGAAATAGCTGACGCCCAGCACAAATGCGGTGAGTTCGAGCAGTTTGGCGAAGGCCGGCGACGCTGCTGCGGCCCTGTCCGTCACCTTCGGCAGGGTGAGCACTTCGGTGAAGCTGAGGTCGCCCAGCGCATAGGGAAAGCGCGCCTCGCCAGTGGCGGGGTCGAAGGCAGGGCGGAGGATGCGGAAGGTCTCGGTCACGGGCAACTCGCTGGCTTTGCACCATCATATAGGTGATTTGCCTTTGCGGCGGGAGTGGGGGCGTCAATTGCGCCCCCACAGCTTTGCCATTGGGGCCGGTGGTCGCCCATGCTGTTGGCTGTCTGACTTTGCCGCCGTAAGCTCACGTCGGTGAATTCAGCGTGGACCCGATGATGTTCCCTGATCCTGGCTTAGAGGTGCGTGCGGGCGTGATCGCCGATTTTGCGGTGCTGGTCGATCTCCAGCGGCGCGCATCCCTTGCCGGCTATCCGGAGCCAGTGCGCAGCATTCTGGAGGCCCATCCGGAGTTTATCGAGCGCAGTTTCCGCCCCGAGTGGTTCAGCGGCGATCAGGTGAGAGTGGCCGTAGATGGCCGGAATGACAGCGTCGGATTTGCGGTGCTCGCGCGCTCCGGGGAGGAGGCTGAGCTGCTTGCGCTGTTCGTCGACCCAGGCCACTGGAGACGCGGCGTTGGGAAGGCCCTTATCGACGCTGCGATAGTTCTGGCGTCGGAATGGGGCGAGGCCGAGATTTTCGTTCTGGCCAACCCGCTGGCGCTGGGCTTTTACACGTCAGTCGGGTTTGTCCATGACCGGTATGTGGACATGCCCAATGCGGCCGTCGTGCCCCGGATGATCCTGAAAGTGCCGCAGGCGCGGCAGCTATCGACTGATCCCGACCCTCAATAAATCCGCATCTGCATGCGCATGACGATGTCCTGGCCGAGGCGCTGGAAGCCGAATTCGCGCATGGTGCAGTGCCAGCCATCGCCTTCGCGCTCAATGCGGAAGAGATTGTAGCGGGCGGGATCGTCGATCGTGCCGCCCTGGGCGGCGCTGGCGGCAGCAACCCCGATCACCGGCACTTCATGCTTGAGGCCCGGGATATGGTGGATCGAGGAGCGGTGCGTGTGCCCGTGAAGGACAAGTTCGGCGCCTTCCTTGGCGATCACCTGGCGGAAGAGCTTGTGGCCCTTGAGCCCGAATGAGGGGTGCTGCAGTTCGGCATTGGGCGGATGATGGATCAGCACGACGCGGAAATAGCCGGCGTCACCGAGGAGTTTGAGCATGCGCTCCAACCGGGCTGCCTGCTTTTCCTCAAAACGCCCGATGGCGAAGAAGGGTGGCGTCGGCACGGCGCTGGAGCAGGAGACGATGGCAACATCGCCGACGCGGCGCACGAAGGGGAAGGCGGCCCCTTCCAGCGTCTCGCCCTTGAGATAGGGGCCCCAGTTCTCGCGCGCCAGATCCAGCGCGCCGGGCACATAGGCGTCGTGGTTGCCCGGACAGACGGCAATTTTGTCGCTGTCGCCCAGATTGCGCAGCCAGTCGCCGGCGCGTTCGACCTCGGCGGGCAGGGCGAGATTGGTGAGATCGCCGGTAACCGCCGTGAAGTCGGCGTTCTGGCCCTGCATGTGGGTGACAAGTCGCGTCAGGGTCTCGCTGTTGAGTTCCCCGTGTCGCTTGAGCTTCCAGTTGAGGAAACCGGTCAGGCGCTTGCCGACCAGATTGCTGACGGAAACTGCCGGCATGGGCGACAGGTGCAGGTCGGAGATATGGGCTAGCGTGATCATCGGTAGGGGTTGTGCCAGAAGGGCCGGCACATGGAAACGCTCAATTGCAGATGGCCCCTTCTTTTCGGGTGAATGAGTGGTGATGTCAGGAGAAAACGCGTCGGTGCTCCATCGGCTCCGCCGTGTTTGCGGCAAAAACAGCTATCGACTTTTCGGCTGGAGCGTTTACCCGTGGGGCAATTCCAGGAGTGCTGCCCATGATGAATCGGTTTCAGCGCGTGCGCGCCAAGGTCTTCCTCAATATTGTGGGCCTGATGCGACGCATGACGATCGGCACGCGGGTGATGCTTGTTGATGGCAACAAGGTTTTTCTGATCCGGCACACCTATGTGCCGGGCTGGCAGTTTCCCGGTGGCGGCATCGAGCCGGGCGAAACGGCGGAAGTATCCGGCGCCCGCGAAGTGCTGGAGGAAACCGGCTATCGGGTGACCGGGCCGATGGAGCTCTTCGGCATCTATCATAACATCAGCTCGGTCACGAACCGCGACCATGTGCTGTTCTATGTGGCGCGCAGCCACAAATTCGAGTTCGAGCGCAAGAAGGACCACGAGATCGCCGAACACGGCTGGTTCGACATCACCAAGCTGCCCGAAGGGGTGACCCCGGCGACCTCGCAGCGCATCGACGAAGTTTTCGATGGCGCACCGCGGCGGGATGTCTGGGGGTATTGAGGGAGTAGACCCCACCCGGCCTCCCCCTCGGAGGGGGAGGGGAAGGTTGGGGCTCCCCAAAGGTCGGGTAAGAATCGATCGGTCCCTCCCCCTTCTTCAGGAGGAGGTCAGGAGGAGGTAAGCGGCCTCAGTCCAGGAACGGCAAATCCGGGCCGATGGGGACGATCCGGGTCGGGTTGATGGTGAGGTGGCTCCAGTAATAATGCGTCTTGATGTGGTCGAGATCGACCGTTTCCTTGACGCCGGGCACCTCGTAAAGCGCCTTCAGATAATGCGAGAGATTGGGGTAGTCGGCGATGCGCTTGCGGTTGCACTTGAAGTGACCGACATAGACGGCGTCGAACCGCACCAGAGTGGTGAACAGCCGCCAGTCGGCCTCGGTGATGGTGTCGCCGGTGAGATAGGCGCTTTCGCCCAAAATCCCTTCGACCCAGTCGAGCGCATCAAAAAGCTTTGACACCGCCTCTTCATAGGCATCCTGGGTGGTGGCGAAGCCGGCCTTGTAGACGCCATTGTTGATGTCGTCGTAGACGCGGGTGTTGATCGCGTCGATCTGTGCGCGCAGCTCCTCGGGGTAATAATCATCGGTGTTGCCGGTCAGCTCGTTGAAGGCCGAGTTGAACATGCGGATGATTTCCGAGCTCTCGTTGGAGACGATGGTGTTCGTCTTCTTGTCCCAGAGCACGGGCACGGTGACGCTGCCGGTGTAGTCCGGCTGGGCCTCGGTGTAGATCTGCCAGAGATAATCCTTGGAAAAGAGCGCGTCGCCGGTCGAGCCTTCGGCCTTGTCAAAGCTCCAGCCGGTCTCGTCGGGCATTTTGGGCGAGACTACGGAAACCGAGATCAGGCTGTCGAGGTTCTTGAGCCTGCGCAGGATCAGCGTGCGGTGCGCCCAGGGACAGGCGAGGGAAACATAAAGGTGATAGCGGCCGGCCTCGGCGGCATATCCGCCTTCGCCGGTCGGGCCGGGGCTGCCGTCAGCGGTGACCCAATTGCGGAAACCCGCGTTGGACCGGACGAATTTCCCGCCGCTTTTCTTGGTGTCGTACCACTGGTCCGACCACTTTCCGTCGATCAATTGTCCCATCTTGGGTCCCTTTCGGTCATCTTGCTGTCGGCATTGTCCGATCACACTATCGAACCAACGCGCGAGCTTGTGTGTTGGTCTCTACCTAGGCGGAATGGCCGCCAGTGAGAAGGGCGCGCAATGGCAACAATCCGTTGTGCAATTGCGACACAGCGCAGCCCCGACGAGGATTTTGCGGCATGACCCACATATTCCCATTTACGCGCACCCACGCTGGTGCTAATGCGGATTCAGACGTGGAGGCGTCCAGGATGGTGAAGGTTTTGCTGAGGACCCGACGACCCTAGCGGTCGTTAAATGCGACCCCGTGACGGCGGTCGTCCAGCACCCTTGCGCACCATCTTTCGGAACTTTGCTCCATGACCACTTCTGCTGCGGCCGCGCCCGTCGCTACCCTTGTTTCTGGCCAGCCCACTGTTCGTCCCGCGACCCCACAAGATGACGCGTTCATCGAGGACCTGCAGGCTATTGCCTTCGGTCCGGGCCGGTTTGCGCGCACGGCCTTTCGCATCCGCGAGCGGTTCCCGATCGACCCGACACTGAGCCTCGTTTCCGAGGTTGAGGGCGTTGCGTCCGGTTCGGTGTGGATGACCCCGATCAGCGTTGGCGGCATGAAGGGGTATCTCCTCGGCCCGCTGGCCACTCACCCCAATTTCCGCAAGCGCGGCGCCGGAAAGCTCCTCGCGCTGGAAGTGACGCGTCGGGCGCTGGAGCGCGGCGAAGGGAAGTTCGTGCTGCTGGTCGGCGATCAGGACTATTATTGCCCGCTCGGGTGGGAGATCACCACGCCGGGCGCTATCGAATTCCCCGGTCCGGTCGATACCAGCCGTGTGCTGCTCTATTCCCACGACAAGAGCCTCGCCAAGACGCTCTCGGGCTCGATCGCGGCCTTCGAGGACGGCAAGCAAGTCGACTTCGGCGGCGAAAAGGGATGTCAATGACACGGCGCTGGCTTAAGCTGGTGCCGCCAATGTCTAATTTGCCGAACGCGTCCCATTGACCTCTGATTCCCAGATCATCGACCGCCTTGTTGCGCGCCTTCTGCCCACGGCGCCTGCCGCGTCTCCGGCTGACCGGCTGGTGCCAGACTGGGCGCCCCCAACACCGTTCGAGCGTCCGCCCGTGCCGGCCGCCGTGCTGATCGGGCTGGTGAAGCGGCCAGAGGGGCACACCGTGCTCTATACCGAGCGCTCACCCGACCTGCGGGCGCATTCGGGCCAGGTGGCCTTTCCCGGCGGCAAGATCGATGCGCTGGACGAGGGGGTGGCGGCAGCGGCCCTGCGCGAGGCCAATGAGGAAGTCGGCATGGTGCCCGCGGAGGCGCGGATCCTGGGCTTTATGCCGACCTATTATACCGGCACGAATTATCTGATCACCCCGGTGGTCGCCGAGGTTACTCCTTCAGGGCCGTTCGTGCCCAATCCGGGGGAGGTGCACTCCGTGTTCGAAGTGCCACTGCAGCGCATTCTCGATGCGGATGCCTATGTGCGGTTTCGCGTCAAACGGGGCGGCGAGGAACTGACCAGCTGGCAGATCGACCATGATGGCCACAAGATCTGGGGCATTACCGCCAATCTGACGCGGCAGTTCCGAGAGCTGGCGCTGAACGAGGCTTATTCGGCATGATCCCCAAGACCCTTGATAATGCGCCCTGGCTCAAGCAGCCCGAGGTGCAGGCGATCTTTGCCCTGCTCGATGGCGCGAGCGGCGTGACGCGGGCGGTCGGCGGGATCGTCCGGGATACGCTGATGGGGCGGCTGCGGCCTGACACCGATATCGACATGGCGACCGAACTCTTGCCGGTGACGGTGATGCAGCGCGCCAAGATGGCGGGGATCGCTGTGTATCCGACGGGGATCGACCACGGCACCGTGACGCTGCGGCTCAACGATGTGTCGGTGGAAGTGACGACCCTGCGAAAAGATGTGGCGACCGATGGCCGGCATGCCGAGGTCGCCTTCGGCACCGACTGGGCGGTGGATGCCTCGCGGCGGGATTTTACCTTCAACGCGCTCTATTGCGGGCCGGACGGCACGCTGTTCGATCCGCTGGATGGGGCCGGGGATGCGGTCAATTCGCGGGTGCGCTTTATCGGCGACCCTGAGCGGCGCATCGCCGAGGACGGATTGCGCGTCTATCGGTTCTTCCGCTTTTCAGCCAGCCATGGCGAGGAAAAGCTCGATCCGGCGGGGCTGGCAGCGTGTCAGGCGGCCGTGGGCCAGCTCGACCATATCTCCGCCGAGCGGGTGGGGCAGGAAATGGTGCGCATGCTGGGCCTGCCGCGCATTGCGCTCACCGTGGCGGTAATGGCCGAAATCGGTCTCCTTGGAGCGGAGCGCGACGCGATCAAGGCGCTGCTGCGCTATGAAATGCTGGGTGGCCGTTACACGTCGACGCGGCTGGCACTGATCGGCGGTAATGACGTGCAGGCGCTGCAGGAGCGGTGGCGGCTGTCCAATGCGCTGGTGGACAGTGCCAAGTCGATCGGCGATGCAGCCGCCCTCATCGAAGAGGACAAGCTGGCCTGGGCGGTGCACCGGCACAGGGAAAACGCGGTGGAGGGGTTGGCGTTGGCCGCGGCGCGCGGCAATTGGAGCCGGGATCGACTGGCCGAAACCGCACGCGAAATTGCACGGCTACCGGAAGCTGTGTTCCCGGTAACGGGCAAGGACCTACTCGACTACGGCTACAGGGCCGGGCCAGAGTTGGGAGCGGCACTGACCCGGCTCGAGGCGCTGTGGGTCGAGAGTGGATTTACCCTCAGCCAGGCGCAACTTCTGGGCCATCTGGCCCACTGAGCTTGAACCGTTAGTGCGTAGTGGGCGCGTCGGGGTCAAAATCGACGATGCGTTCCTTGATGCGCTCGATCATGTCGGGACGCACCTCCGTTTCCCCATGGTAGGCCCTGAGGTTTTCGACGGCGCGGCGCACAACTTCGGCTTCGCTGTCAGCCTCTGCGCGCCATGTAGACCCTGGGATCAGCGTGCCGGAATCGAAGCGTTTCATGCCTTGTCTCCTTCTGCCTGCAAGAGGTGTAAGGTCAGAAACGCCAGTTCAGCGCATATGGTTCCCTTTTAATCGTCGTCGCCGAACAGCCCGATGTCGTTGAGCCCCTCGATCCAGCTGCCACCATCGCGGCGGATAACGGTGCGCGGCACGGTGCCGGTCTCGTTGGCGATGGCCTTGGTGAGAATGGGCGAGTGGGTGACGACCCAGACCTGCGTGCGGGTCGCCGCCTTGGCAATGGCCCGAGCGAGGGCGGGCAGCAGGTCGGGGTGGAGGCTGGCCTCAGGCTCGTTGAGGGCGATGAGCGGGGGCAGGCGATAGGAGAGCAGCGCTCCGAGCAGGGCGAGGAATTGCAGCGTGCCGTCCGAAAGCTCGTGCTGCTCGAAGGGGCGATGGGGGAATTCGGGAAACACCATCGAGAAGCGCGCATCCTGCCCGGGTGGCGGGATAATGAGCCGCGCGCCGGGAAAGGCGCTGTCGATGGCCTCGGTGAGATCGGTGGTGTCGCCGCGAATGTGGGCGAGAGTGGCAAAGACGGCAGCAAGATTGCCGCCATCGGCGTCGAGCAGTGGTGCGGTCACCGCAAGGGCAGGGCGCCGCGGCGGGCCGTCCCGGTCGGTGCGAAAGCTGTGATAGAAGCGCCAGGAGGAGAGTAGTCGGCGGACGAGATCGACCTCGGGCAGGGTGCCGCGCAGGGAGGAGAGCGCAGTCTCGCTGCCAAGGATTGTGTCCTCCACCTGGCGGCGCTGGCCGTTTTCGTCTCGATACCATGCAGCGGCGCCGGATCGCTCGAGGAGGGTCACTGTGCGTCGCCCCAGCGGCATGGTGAGGGTTTCGCGCTTGATCTGCGGCTCTTCGGCGAACACCGCGCCATATTTGGAATCGCCAAAACCGATCTCGACGCGGTAGCGTAGCGTCGCGTCATTTTCTGCGGTTTCGCGGAGCGCGCCTTCGAGCCCGATGTCGATTTCGAGACGGGGCTGCTCATTGGCTTTTCGCGGGCCGGCCCAGAGCGCGGAAGCCAGTCCGCCCTCGCGCGCCAATGACAGGGCGAGATCGCCATCGGCGGCAGCCTGCACCAGTTCGAGCGCGCGATAGAGATTGGTCTTGCCGACCCCATTGGCGCCGGTGAGCACGGTCAACCGGCGCACGGGCATGCGCAGGGACCGGACCGATCGATAGCCCTTGATCGAGAAATCGCAGATATTCATGGCCAGCCTTTCAGGCGTCACCTTGGCTTGCAAGGAACGCCTGAGGCAAGGGCGGGATCAGGGCCAGCGCACCGCAGGGGGCATGGACGAAAGGATCGAGTTCACATTGCCGCCGGTCTTGAGGCCGAACATGGTGCCGCGATCATAGAGCAGGTTGAATTCGACATAGCGGCCGCGACGCACAAGCTGTTCCTCGCGCTCGGCCTCGCTCCAGGGCATTTCGAAATTGCGACGGACGAGGCGCGGGTAGATGTCGTCGAAGGCTTCGCCGACGGCGCGCGTATAGGCGAAGTCCGCGTCCCAGTCGCCGGAATTAAAGTGATCGTAGAAAATCCCGCCGATGCCGCGATGTTCATTGCGGTGAGGCAGGAAGAAGTAATCGTCGCACCACGCCTTGAACTTCTCGTAGTCGACGCCCGGGCGGCCCTCGCAGGCCCCGCGCATGGCGGCGTGGAAATCCACGGTGTCGGGATCGTCCTGGGTGCGGCGATTGTCGAGCACGGGAGTGAGGTCGGCGCCGCCGCCCCACCACTGCTTGCCGGTGACGATCATGCGCGTGTTCATGTGCACGGCCGGAACATGGGGGTTCCAGGGGTGGATGATCAGAGAGATGCCCGAGCTCCAGAAGGCGGTGCCCGCTTCGGTGCCCGGCATGGACTTGGCGAAGTCTTCCGAGAAATTGCCGTGGACGGTCGAGATGTGGACGCCGGCCTTTTCGAACACGCGACCGTGCAGCATCGACATTTCGCCGCCGCCGCCCGCAGCGCGATCCCAGGGGGTGCGCTCGAACCTGCCCGGCGCCATGTCGGCATTGGGGCCCGTTACCTCGGCTTCGAGGGTTTCGAGGGAAGCACAGATCCGGTCACGCAGGGTGCGGAACCAGGCGCTGGCGGTGGCTTTCTTGGTGTCGATATCGGCTGGCAGTGTCATGGCAGGAGCAATAAGTGACTTATGAGAGGGAAGTAAAGCCGTCGATCTGCCGCATGGCTTCGCCAACGATCATCGAGGCGGCAAGAGCGACATTGATAGAACGCCGTTCGGGCAGCATTGGGATGCGCACGCGAAGATCAGCGATCTCGGCCACGGCATCGGGGACGCCAGCGCTCTCGCGGCCAAGCATCAATATATCGCCGGGGGCGTAGGCGACGGCATAGGCCGATTGCGCACTCTTGGTTGTGAGCAGCACGAGGCGGCGGCATTGGGCCGCGCGCCAATGCTCGAAGCTTTCGAAGTTTACGTGCTCACGCAGGGCGGCGTGTTCGACATAGTCGAGGCCGGCGCGAGCCAAGATCTTTGGGCTCACGGGGAAGCCTGCGGGATGAATAATGTGCAAGGTCAGACCCATACAGGCGGCCAAACGGATCAGCGTTCCTGTATTGTTGGCAATGTCCGGCTGGTAGAGGGCAATGTCGAGCTGCATGTTCTCGCGCGCAATTGATGTCCGGTTCTTCCACGGGCCCACCCTATAGTGGCGCAAATGGCTCGCTGTCACCTCTCCTGCACTGGACAAGCTACGCCGACAGTGCAAAAAGAACCCACCTGACGGACCGCTTGAGGGCGACCGGCGGTCGATTCTGCATACGCAATCGTCCGACCGTAGCCGGCTCCGTCATTTGTGCATCGTACGGGGATACGGACCTTGGCCACGCAAGCAGAACACTCAACCACAAACCGGCGGGATTTTCTATTTGTCGCCACCGGTGCGGTCGGCGCCGTCGGCGCTGCGGCCGTGGTTTGGCCGCTGATCAATCAGCTCAATCCGGACGCGTCTACGCTGGCTCTCGCCAGTATTCAATATGACGTTGGTCCTATCGCCGAAGGGCAGTCGGTCACGATCATGTGGCGCGGCCTGCCGGTTTTCGTGCGTCACCGCACGGCTGCCGAGATCGAGGAAGCCAAGGCAGTGCCTTTGTCCGACCTCAAGGATCCGCAGACGGACGAAGAGCGCACCAAGGCTGGCCACGAACAGTGGCTGATCATGATCGCCAACTGCACCCATCTGGGCTGTATCCCTGTCGGGGAAGCGGGCGATTTCGACGGCTGGTTCTGCCCATGCCACGGCTCGCACTATGACTCTGCCGGCCGTATCCGCCGCGGTCCCGCGCCGTCCAACCTGGTCGTGCCGCCGTATGAATTCCTCAGCGATACGCTGGTCCAGATCGGTTAATAAGGGCAGTCCCGATGTCAGAACACTCGACTTACGTCCCGGGCAATGCTGCAGAGAAGTGGCTTGATGACCGCCTGCCGGTCGTGCGCTTCGCCAAAGCCCATCTCATGGACTTCCCGACCCCGAAGAACCTCAACTACTGGTGGACCTTCGGCGCCATTCTGGTGATGTGCCTGGGTATCCAGATCGTCACCGGCATCATCCTGGCGATGCACTACACCCCCAATACCGCGCTGGCGTTCGACTCGGTCGAGCATATCCGCCGCAACGTAAACGGCGGCCGCGTCATCCAGGCGACCCACGCGGTCGGTGCCTCGATGTTCTTCGTGGCCCTCTACATCCACATGTTCCGCGGCCTGTTCTACGGCTCGTACAAGGCTCCGCGCGAAATCCTCTGGATCCTCGGCGTCGTCATCTTCCTGCTCACCACTGCCACTGCGTTCATGGGCTACATCCTGCCCTGGGGCCAGATGAGCTTCTGGGGTGCGACGGTTATCTCGAACATCTTCACCGCCATTCCGCTGGTCGGCGAAAACATCAAGCAGCTGGTGCTGGGTGGCTTTGCTGTCGGTAACCCGACGCTGAACCGCTTCTTCTCGCTGCACTATCTGCTGCCGTTCATCATCGCAGCCGTCGTGGCCCTGCATATCTGGGCCCTGCACGTGCCGGGTAACAACAACCCGATCGGCGTTGAAGTGAAGGAAAGCCGCGACACCGTTCCCTTCCATCCGTACTACACGATGAAGGACCTGTTCGCGATGGTGCTGTTCATGATCCCGTTCGCGTGGTTCGTGTTCTTTGCCCCAGATATCCTGGGTCACCCCGACAACTACATCATGGCCAACAGCCAGGTGACGCCGGCCCATATCGTTCCGGAATGGTACCTGCTGCCGTTCTATACGATCCTGCGCGCCATCGACTTCAACATCCTGTTCATCGACTCCAAGCTTGGCGGCGTGATCGCCATGGGCGGCGCGATGCTGATGCTGCTGATCGTGCCGTGGCTCGATACGTCCAAGGTTCGCTCCGGCAACTTCCGTCCGATGTTCAAGTGGTTCTACGCTCTGTTCGTGATCAACTTCATCGGCCTGATGTATCTGGGTGCCCAGCCGGCCGAAGGCATCTACGTGGTGCTCGCAAAGGTCTGCACGGCATTCTACTTCATCTACTTCCTGGTCGTGCTGCCGGTCCTGTCGCGGATCGAGACGCCCAAGCCGCTGCCAACCAGCATTTCCGAGAGCGTTCTCGGCAAGAATGCCAACGCGTGATCGGGGCGAGTACTATGATCAAGAGCAAGTTCATCCTCGCAGCCGTCGCGCTCGTCGTCGGCCTGTCCTCCACCTCGGCGCAGGCCGCCGAGGCAGGGGCACCGATCGAAAAGCAGAACTGGTCGTTCGGCGGTATCTTCGGCACCTATGACACCAACCAGCTTCAGCGCGGGTTCCAGGTGTTTCGTGAAGTCTGCGCCAGCTGCCACGGCGCCCATCTGGTTTCGTTCCGCAATCTGATGGAACCCGGTGGTCCGGAATTCTCCGAGGCCCAGGTTCGTGCGCTGGCTGCAGAATATGAAGTGGCCGATCCCACTGTCGAAGGCGGCGTCCGTCCGGGCGTTCCGGCTGACCGGTGGCCGAACCCGTTCGCGACCGAGCAGGATGCCCGTGACGCAATGGGTGGTTCCCTGCCGCCGGACCTGTCGGTCATGGCCAAGGCCCGTGGCGTCACCGACCCGTTCCCGTGGTGGATCACCAACTACTTCACGGGTTATCAGGAAGGCGGCCCGGATTACCTGCGCGCCCTGCTGACCGGTTACCACGACGAAGTTCCGGCGACCGCTCCGGAAGGCTTTGAGCTGCCGGAAGGCAAGTACTACAACGACTACTTCCCGGGTCATGCCATCGGCATGGCGCCGCCGCTGAGCGATGGCGCGATTGCCTATACGCCTGGCGAAAACGGCGTGACTGTTCCCGAGACTGCGGACCAGTACGCACGGGACGTCGCTGCCTACATGATGTGGATGGCTGAACCCCATCTGGTGTCGCGCAAGCAGACCGGCTTCGTTGTGCTGCTGTTCCTCGTGCTGTTCGCCGGCCTCATGTACGGCACCAAGCGCAAGATCTGGCGCGGTATCGAACACTAAGCGTGTTCGCTGGGTATCGAACACCAAGGGTGTCCGGCACCTGTTGAATTCGGCAGGGGGCCCTTCGGGGCCCTTTGCTTTTTCCCGCGCTGCGGGCCATCGGCTCTTGTGTTTCCGGGCTCGCAAAGCAATATAACCCCTGCGTTCGTCTCGTCCGAGGATAAAGCCATGTCCGCTATTCGCCTGGCTGTTACCGTGGTCGGCGCTGCCATTACGGCCAGCCGGCATCCGGCTGTTCGCGCCGGTATTCAGGCCGTCGCCAATAATCCCAAAGCGCGCGAGGCCGCCGTCACTGCAACGCGCAGCGTGGCCTATAATGCCGGCGTCATTGCCCGGCACCTCATTGGCCGCAGCAAGTCCTGATCTTTCTTCCAGCCAAGGCTATCCATGTCGCTCGACCTCAAGTCGCTCGTTCGCACGATCCCGGACTATCCCAAGAAGGGGATTCTGTTCCGCGACATCACCACGCTGATCGAGCATCCCGAGGGTTTTAAGGAAAGCGTCGAGCGCATTGCCGCCGCCCACCGCGGTCTCGGCATCACCCATGTCGCCGGCATTGAAGCGCGCGGCTTCATCTTCGGGGCCGGGGTGGCGATTGCGCTTGGCGTCGGTTTCGTGCCGATCCGCAAGAAGGGCAAGCTGCCCGGCGAGACCATCGGCCAGAACTATGCGCTCGAATATGGCGTCGACACGATCGAGATCCATGCCGACGTGCTTGGTGCCGGCGATCATGTGTTGCTGGTGGATGATCTGATCGCCACGGGCGGTACGGCGATTGCCGCGGTCGGCCTGTTGCGCCGCACGGGCGCGACTGTCAATCACGCTGCCTTTGTTATTGACCTCCCAGATCTGGGTGGCGCGGCAAAGCTCCGCGCCGAGAATATGCAGCTGCAGGCGCTGATCGATTTCGAAGGCCACTGACGCTCGGCAAAAGCGTTTGTCGGGGCGGAGTGCCCCGACCCAGCCTACCAGTTATTGCGACCGTCCATTTTCTCGATCGTGATCGCGGCCCAGTCGAGATCGTCGACGAGGTTGAGGTTGACGCCGAAGGTGCGCTCGGTCGGCACTGCGGTTGGATCACCGTTCTTGGGCGTGCCATCGGCATTGTACATCGAGGCCCAGTCGGGTGATGAGCCCCAGGTCTGCATGCCGCAGCGGCTGCAGAAATGGTGCTGGTTCAGTGCCGGATTGACCGCATAGGTGCCTTCCGCGTCCTGCGACAGGAACTTCAATTCCCCCGGCTTGTAATAGGCTCAGATCGCGCCGGTGCGGGCGCAATAGCTGCAATTGCAGGAGCCGGCCTGGGTCGGCTGTGCGGGCAGTTCGATGCGTGTGGCGCCACAGTGGCAGCTGGCGATCAGGGCCATGATATCCTCCTCGGTTGTGATGCGGGAGAGCCTAGGCGGGGGCAGTGTCAGACCCTGTCAGCACGCCCGGTTCAGGCGGCGTCCTGAGCAGCAATCTCGTCGTCGGCAATCTCGGGGGCAGCATGGTCCTCTCGGCGGTCGACAAGGCAGAACTGATTGCCTTCGGGGTCCTTCATCACCGTATATGTCGGCAGCACGCGATCGACCGTTGCACCTAGGGCCTTGAGCCTTTCGACCTCTGCGGAACGGTCGGGCGCGTGGACGTCGAAGTGGACGCGGTTATTGTCATGGCGGCGCCCTTCCACGTTCTGGAAGCAGATCGAGGGGCCGGGGCCATCGACCATCACCGTCGGGTCGGTTTCGGGGGTGAAGCCCAGTGCTGCGAGCTTGGCAATCTCGACCGCGTCATAGGCGCGTACTTCGTAGCCATCGAGCAGGCTCGCCCAGAACCTGGCCAGCACGGCGGGCTTGTCGCAGTCAAAGACGATCTCGTGGATGGCTCCCATGGCCCATCTCCTCGCTTCATTTTCTCTTCGGTTAACCAGAAAATGCGGCAAGAGTGGCGCAGGGGATGCGCGGGGCGACCGCGTGGCCGCCCCGCCTCTCTTACTGGTGGCCCTCGCTGCGCCGGAGCAGGCTGTGCAGCGATGGCACGGCCGGGGGCAGACCATCAGGCTTGACAGCCTTCGCTGCCGGTAGTGGCCGGGCAGGGGCCTTGGGCGGCACGCCATGGCGCGGCACGTTTCGATTGTGCTGGATGGGCTGGGGGCGTTGATGCGGGTTTTTAGGCATGCGTTTTCCTTTCCGTCCGGACGAGGCCGGATCGGCGCGAAATCGATGTGACGGTGCGGCCAGGCGCAAACCGTCGGCTGAAGCGGATGACGACGCCAGCAGGCTCGATGAGCGATGCGGAAGGGAAGAGGGAGCGCTGGCTCAGCCAGACGAATGGTCGCCCTGATCTACCATCGCAACAGGAGCCTCCATGACCAGACAAGCCCCGTTGGGGGGGTGCTGGATCGGGTCAGAAGCGTCCGAAGCAAGGGTTCAGATCATTTGCGGCGAGACCTCGTTCTCGTGTGTGAACGGGGAGGAGGATAAAAAAAGAGGCGGGCCGGGTCAACCGGTCCGCCCCAAAAATCAAATCGCGTCGGGATCAGGGCTCGAGATGACCCTGCGTAGGATCCTGTTCGGCGCTGATGTTGGGCTCGTTGCGGGTCTTCCACAGCGAGTAGAATACGCCCGCAGCCAGGATCGACAGGGTCACGCCCAGCGAGAGCAGGGTGTCGATGTGGATGCCGAACGGCACGAGACAGATCTTGATACCGATCAGCACCAGGATCACAGCCAGCGAGACCTGCAGGTAACGGAAGCGGTTCATGGCGGCAGCCAGGGCGAAGTAGAGCGCGCGCAGGCCGAGAACGGCGAAGATGTTAGAGGTGTAGACGATGAACGTGTCCTGGGTGACCGCGAACACAGCCGGGACGGAGTCCACGGCAAAGATCAGGTCAACGACTTCGACCATGATCAGCGCAATGGCGAGCGGGGTCAGCCAGGTGACGATCTTGCCGGTCTTGGGATCAGGCTGCTTGACCGTGAAATTGCGGCCGTGCAGCTCCTTGGTGACGCGGAACCGCGAGGACAAGAACCTGTAGATCTTGTTCTCTTCCATGTTCGGCTCTTCGTCCTGATGGCCGAACATCTTGATGCCGGTGAAGATCAGGAAGGCGCCGAAAATCAGCAGAATCCAGCTGAACTGGTGCACGAGCGCTGCGCCAACGCCGATCAGAACGGCACGGAACAGGATCACGCCCAGGATGCCCCAGAACAGCACGCGGTGCTGGTAGAGGCGCGGAATGCCGAGGAAGGCGAAGATGGTGGCGATGACGAACATGTTGTCCATCGCCAGTGATTGCTCGATCAGATAGCCGGTATAGAACTCAAGGCCTGCCTGCGCGCCGCGCTGGAACCAGACCCAGGCGCCGAAGGCGAGGGCGATCAGAACGTAGAAACCGTAAAGCAGCAGGCTTTCCTTGGCCTCGATCTCGTGTTCGTCGCGGTGCAGAATGCCGAGATCGAAGACGAGCAGACCAATGACGACCGCGATAAACGCGACCCAGAAGTAGATAGGGGTGCCTAGAAAATCACCCGACAGGGCGGCAAGCAGCATTTCCATCGCCGGACCTTCTCCATGTAACTTGGTGGAGCAGCTCCGACATCATCATGGAGAACCCATGACCAGAGGGGCCCGGCGCTGCCCCTCTAAAATGCCTGATCGAATGAAAAGTTCAAGTGCTGACCGCTGAACTGCGGCTATTTGCGCCGATTGCGGTTGATAAGCCCATGGGCCATCGCCGAAAAAATCGGCGGCCGCTCAGCGCGGCGTGCAGAGCATGACGATGGTGTCAGCGGTTTCGAGCTGCAGGGCCACGCCGAAATTGGCGTCCGCAACCACGCGACCGGCCTGGATGCCCGCATTGGCGCGCAGATTGCCGTCGTTGATGCCGATGCCGTCCTCATAGGGCGTGGTGGTGCCGGTGCCCGAATTGGCGTCGCCCATGGCGCGCGAGGCCCAGCCATAAACCTGGCCGTAGATCGTTAATATGCCGACGCGGTTCGTGGTCGCGTCGCGACAGCTCCAGTTGCCTTGGTAGGACTGGGCGAGGCTTGGCGTTGCGGACGCGGCGAGAAGCGAGAAGATGAGGGCGAATCGGAGCATGTCAGGAGAGTGCCGGGGCGCCCTTTCGGTTTCAAGTGCCGCGCGACAGTCTCGGGCCGATCACGGGAATTTTGCTGAGGGCAAGGAGCAGCCGGAGTTTTAGGGGCATGCGGTAGTCGCGCAGTTTTGAGAAGCCCACAAGCTCGGCGCGATAGACCAGCTCGCCCCGCTGGTTGGTCGCGGTCAGCCGGTTGAACAAGAGGCCCCAGCCCGGCAGGGAGTTGGAGGGACGCTTGCCTGTTACCACCAGCTCATAGGAGACCGTGTCGCCCGGACGCACCGGCACCTTGAAGTCCATGGAATTGACGCCGGGGGAGGGGCCGGAAACGCCGGGTTCCTCGCCGAGTGTGCGCAGGCGTTCTGCTTCGGCGTCGAGTGCATCGACCATCCGCCGATGCCCGACGCTGACCGTGTGCCAGCCGCTGGCAATGATGCCGCCGAAATGGCTGTGCTTGGCCGCTTCCGAATCGATGTGGAAATACTGCGGATCATAGAGCTTTGCGAAGGCGATGATTTCGTCCTCGGTGAATGTGTGGCTGCCCAGCGGGAAGGCCTCGTCGATGACGATGTTTTCGAACCAGCGGGTCATGCAGCCACCTCGCGGCATTCGACCAGATTGGCGAGGCGCATGGTGAGAACCGGTTTGTCGTTCTGGTTGCGGATGTCGAAGTCGAGCGTGACAATGCCCCATTGCGGGTGGCTGGACGAGCGGCGCAACCCGGCAATGGTGACCGTGCCGCCGATGGTGTCATTGACCATCACCGGGTTCTTCCATTTGAGGTCGGTAAAGCCGAGCCCGCCGCAGGAGGCGACCTTGGACAGGAAGCTGTCGACCAGCATGCGCAGGCTGAGGCCGCCGGTCTGCCAACCGCTGGACGAGAGACCGCCGAGCAGGCTTTTCCGCGCGGCTTCTTCGTCGAGATGAAAGGGGAAGGGATCGAACTCGCGCGCGAAAGTGGTGATCATGTCCTTGGTCACCTTGGTGTGGCCCAGATCGATCACCTCGCCTTCGAAAAGGTCCTCAAAATGCCGGCGACCGGCAGTGACAGGATTGGTCATCGTCTTTCCCTATACGTCAACCGAACTTGTGCCATGGGCCGTCGGCGGTGGCAAGATGACGGCGCGGGCGAGGTTTTTGCAAGCCTCTGAGCCGGTTGATCTGGGTCCTCACATTTCCGCCCGACGGCCAGCGGCGCGGAATTCGAGCGGCGCGACGCCCCGGCGGCGGCGCAGCACCTTGGCGAGGTAATTGCCATCGGCAAAGCCGGTTGCAGCAGCGATCTCGGCGACGCTCATTTCGCTGGCCAGGAGCAGGCGTTCGACGCGCTCGAGGCGTTTGTCCTGCACGTATTCGGCAGGTCCGCGACCCATGGCGGCCGAGAAACTGCGGACGAAATGGGCCCGGCTCATGCCCGCAATCGCCGCGAGATGCTCGACCGGCAGGGCGGCGCCAAGCTCGCCGTCGATATGGGCAAGCACACGGGTGATGGCCGGCGCGAGCGTGCGCTCGGGGGCAGGGCGATTGCCGAAGACGCTGTCATGGAGGCTGGTCATGGCGGCATAGGCTGCGCTCGACGCCTCACCCGGCGTCGGTTCGGCTAGGGTGAGCAGGGAAAGGCAGGCGGCGGCGAGCCGGTCGATCTGCGTCGGGGACAGTTCGAGAACGGGGCCGGCGCTGTCGATGATTTCGCGGGCAAGGCGCAGCGCCTCGCGCCCGTTGAGCAACAGCCAGAAATATTCCCAGTGGCCGCCGCGTTCGAGCCAGTAGCGATGGGCGTGGGGCATGGTGACGAGCATGGTGCTGCCGGGCCGGAGGCGATGGTGCGCACCGGCAAAGTCCAGCCGGCCTTCACCCAGCGTCGTGTGCTGGATGACGAGGAAGGGGGCAGTGCCGCGCTTCATGCCGTCCCAGGAATAGACCTCATTGCGACGCTGTTCATGGCCCGCTGCCACGGCCATGCAATGAAGCGGCGCCGCGCTGCGGGGCAGGCCCAGGGTTCGGATGTCGTGGCCATGGTCGAGAAGCTGGGAGAGCACAAAATTACCCGCGTTCGCACAAGCTTTCTCTACACGAGCATGGCGCAGCGCGCTAGCAATGAGCGCAATAGTCATGCTGCCAGGGAGTGGGGCATCCAATGTCTTTCAAGGTCGCCATCATCGGCGCGGGGTCCGTCGGTTTCACCAAGACGCTGATTTCCGACATCCTCAAGGTCGCCGAGTTCGCCGATGTCGAATTCGCGTTGACCGATATCAGCGCACATAATCTCGACATGGTGCGGCAGATCATCGAGACCATTGTTTCGGTGAACAATCTGCCGGCCAAGGTGACGGCCACCACCAATCGGCGCGAGGCGCTGACCGGCGCGCGCTATATCATGAGCTGCGTGCGGGTGGGCGGGCTCGAGGCCTATGCCACCGACGTCAATATTCCGCTCAAATATGGCGTCGACCAATGCGTCGGCGACACGATCTGCGCCGGCGGCATCATGTATGGCCAGCGCAACATTCCGGTCATCCTCGATTTCTGCAAGGACATCCGGGAGGTGGCGGAGCCCGGCGCGCTGTTCCTCAACTATGCCAACCCCATGGCGATGAACACCTGGGCCGCCGAGCAATTTGGCGGGGTCAATATTGTCGGTCTCTGCCACGGCGTGCAGCACGGCGCGCACCAGATCGCCGAGGTGCTTGGCGTCAGCGACGAGGACCTCGACTATGTCTGTTCGGGCATCAATCACCAGACCTGGTACATCGATATCCGCGCCAAGGGCCGCAAGATCGAGAAGGAAGAGCTGATCGCCGGCTTTGAGGCGCATCCGGTCTATTCGCAGACCGAAAAAGTGCGCATCGACGTGCTCAAGCGGTTCGGCGTCTATTCCACCGAGAGTAATGGCCATTTGTCCGAATATCTCCCGTGGTATCGGAAGCGTCCCGACGAGATCAATCGCTGGATCGACATGAGCCATTGGATCCACGGCGAGACCGGCGGTTACCTGCGCTATTCCACCGAGCGCCGGAACTGGTTCGAGACCGATTTCCCGATGTTCAAGGCGGAGGCCAGCAAGCCGCTCTCGGACTACAAGCGCACCAGCGAACACGCCAGCTACATCATCGAGGCGCTGGAAACGGGGCGCGTTTATCGCGGCCATTTCAACCGCCGCAACAATGGCATCATCACCAATCTGCCCGATGACGCGATCATCGAAAGCCCAGGCTATGTCGATCGCTTCGGCATCAACATGATCGAGGGTGTTACCCTGCCGACCGCCTGCGCGGCCACGTGCTCGGTCTCGATCTCTGTGCAGCGCCTCTCGGTCGAGGCTGCCATGACGGGTGACCTCGATACGCTCAAGCTTGCCGTGCTGCATGATCCGCTGGTAGGGGCCATCTGCACGCCGGACGAGGTCTGGGCCATGGTCGATGAAATGGTCGTTGCCCAGGCCGAATGGCTGCCGCAATTCGCCGACGCCATCCCGGCGGCCCGCGAGCGCGTCGCCAAGTCCACGGTCAAGACCCGCGACTGGGAAGGGGCCGCGCGAAAGCGGGTCCGTTCGGTCGAAGAGCTGCGCGAACTCTCCGGCGGCCACCACTAATTACGACGCGACCTCCCTGGCGTCACCTGCCCCCGGCCCTCCACCGGGGGCTTTTTGTTGGACGGGGGCAATCTCGCCAAGAGTGCGATCTGTCCCTCCCCCTACCAGGGGGAGGCGAGGAGCGGGTGTCTGCTTAGGGGCCAACACCCAGGCCCACTTGCACCGCTTATCCCACCCCTAATTTCTCGTGCTATCATCTCCCCGTTCCCGCCGATAACACGCGGCGCCGACGAAGCGTCGGGCGGGGAGACGGGCCGCACGGGGTCGCCTGGGCGGGGGCGTGGATGCCGACCACCGGCCGGTGCCGGTTCTGCCTTTCGGGGTCATGCCTCGACGCAGGGCCCAGCACCACCCGCAAGGGGGCCGCTCAAGGCATGCGCTTAAAAAAACCGGTCGTGGGAAGCGGCTTTCGCCTCTTCTACTACTCTACCTTTGGGGCGAAAGCCGCTTCGCACCGCGTGCCGTGGGGCATCGCGACCGTGTCTCCGCGACGCCTTTTATGGCCGGGCGGCGGTTTGGCATGTCTGCGGCAAAGAGGAGAAAACTTCCGGCTTTCACAGGAGGGATTGCCCGGCTGAGAGCGGCACCATAGCGTCATGCGGGGGAGGATTTTTGCATGGCACAGCCGGCTCATTTCGTCATCGTCGGTGGCGGTACCGCGGGGTGGATCGCCGCCTTCATCATTCAGGATGAGGCGCGGCGGCGCGGCTTCAACTTCAGGATTTCCGTGGTCGAGAGCTCGCGCATTCCCACCGTCGGCGTGGGAGAGGCCACGACTGCCGCGTTCCGGGTGCTGCTGAAGCACTTTGGCATCGACGAGTTCGAATTCTTCCGCAAGACGGACGCGAGCTTCAAGCTGGGCATTCGGCACGAGCACTGGCGGCGCAAGGGCTTTACCTATTATGGGCCGATCGATGATCCCCATCAGGTGGTGCAGGCCCCGCCGGGCGCGCCGTCCGACTATCTCAATGTCTATGCCGTCGCCGCGGGCAGGGCGGTGCAGGAGATGCACCTCTTCCAGCATTTGCTTGAGCAGAAAAAAGCGCCCTATGCGCAAAAACCGGATGGCTCGCTGATCCCGCTTGGGCCCTTCCATCACGCCTTCCATTTCGATCAGGCGCTGGTCGGAAAGTTCTTCGCCAGCAAGTCCAAGGGCGTCGAAAAAGTCGATGCCATGGTCGCCGGCGTCGAGCGCAATGGCGAGACCGGCGATATCTCCGCCCTCGTGCTCGATGACAATTCCCGTCTCGAGGGCGACTTTTTCATCGACGCGACGGGGTTCCGAAAGCAACTCATCGTCAAGGCGCTGGACGCCCCGTGGAAATCCTATGCCCATGAGCTGCCGGTCAACCGGGCGCTGCCGTTCTGGGTCGATATCAATCCGGGCGAAGAGCTGGCCAATTATACCCGCGCCTGGGCCCAGAGTTCGGGCTGGATGTGGCAGATCCCGACCCGCACCCGCTATGGCTGCGGCTATGTCTATTCGGACGAGTTTTCGACGCCTGACGAGGCCAAGGCGGAAGTTGAGCGCGTGCTCGGTCACGAGATCGAAGTGCGCAGCGATATCCGCTTCCAGATCGGGCGGCTGGAAAAGGCCTGGATCGGCAACTGCGTGGCGGTGGGGCTCTCCTCGAGCTTTCTCGAACCGCTCGAATCCACATCCATCCACGGCACGATCGTGCAGATGATGCTGTTCGCGCAGCGCTATATGGACGAGCCGGGCAAGATCACGCCCAAGGCGCGGGACGACTATAATGCCCGGGTCGGCCGGCAGGTCGATGACTTCCGCACGTTCGTGAATACCCATTACGTCACCGAGCGCGACGATACCCCGTTCTGGCGTGAAGTGCGGGCCAATCGCATTCATCCCGAGACCAGGGAGCGCCTCGCGCGCTGGCAGAAGGAAATGCCGCGCAACGAGCACTTTCCGAACTATCTCGGCGGGCTGCCGCATATTGAAACGCAGCTCCATTACCCGGTGCTCAATGGCCTCGGCCTGCTCGACCAGCAATTGGCGCGGCAGGAGATGGAGGTCGATCCCAAACTGCGCCGGTTTGCCCAGCAGACCTTTGACGGGCTGGTGAAAGAATATCGCGCCGCGGCCAATCAGGCGCTGGGCCACGCCGAGTTTCTGCGCATCGTCCAGGAGATGGGGTGAGGGCCCTATCTCCTCCATTTCGCTGGCCGGGAAGGCGCGGTGTCGCGCCGCGACGAGGTTGACATCCCGGCCAATCCGACCCAATTGGAACCCAACTTATCCCCGGAGTTTCCCATGGGCTTTAAAATGGGCATCGTCGGCCTGCCGAATGTTGGCAAGTCGACGCTTTTCAATGCTTTGACCCGCACGGCAGCCGCCGCGGCCGCCAATTTCCCGTTCTGCACCATCGAGCCCAATGTGGGCGACGTTCCCGTGCCCGATCCGCGCCTTGCCAAGCTGGCCGCCATCGGCAAGTCGCAGGCGATCCTGCCGGCGCGCATGAGCTTCGTGGATATCGCGGGCCTCGTGAAGGGCGCCTCCAAGGGCGAAGGCCTCGGCAACCAGTTCCTCGCCAATATCCGCGAGTGCGACGCCATTGCCTATGTGCTGCGCTGCTTTGAAGACGGCAACATCATTCACGTGGCCAACAAGGTCGATCCGCTGGCCGACGCCGAAGTCGTCGAGACCGAGCTGATGCTCGCCGACCTCGAAAGCCTCGAGAAGCGCCGCGCCGGCGTCGAAAAGAAGGCCAAGGGCAACGATAAGGACGCCAAGGTCACGCTCGAGCTGATCGACCGCGCGCTCCTGCTGTTGCGCGATGGCAAGTCTGCCCGCTTTGTCGAGCGTTCCAATGAGGAAGAAAAGGCCTTCCAGGAACTGCAGCTCTTGACCTCCAAGCCCGTGCTCTATGTCTGCAACGTGGACGAAGGTTCGGCTGACGGCGGCAATGCGATGAGCGCGCAGGTTGCTGAATATGCCAAGGCGAACGACGCCGGCGTGGTGATCATCTCGGCCGAGATCGAGAGCCAGCTGGCGCAGCTTCCGGATGCCGAACAGGCTGAGTATCTGGAATCGCTGGGCCTGCATGAGCCCGGCCTCAATCGCCTGATCCGCGAGGCCTATGACCTGCTTGGTCTGCAGACCTATTTCACGGTCGGCCCCAAGGAAACCCGCGCCTGGACCATCCATAAGGGCGACAAGGCTCCGGCTGCCGCTGGCGTCATCCACACCGATTTCGAGCGCGGCTTCATCCGTGCCCAGACCATCGGCTTTGATGATTTCGTCACCCTGGGCGGCGAAGTCGCTGCCAAGGAAGCGGGCAAGGCTCGCGACGAAGGCAAGGAATATGTCGTCAAGGACGGCGACGTCATGATGTTCAAGTTTAATACTTGATGCCGACCGCTACGCGGTAAAATCCCTCCGGTGGAGGGATTTTAGGCATCAAGGCCACGAGAGCTATGCTCGAGTGGCAGGGCGAGCGCTTAAGGCCACGAGAGCTACGCTCGAGTGGCTGGGGCCTACCGCTTCGAAAGACAAAATCCCTCCACTGGAGGGATTTTGCGTTTATGCGGCGTCATCTCCCCGCGTCAGGCATTCCCAAACTTATCCCCCCTTGCACCCCACGCACTAAAATTTAAGGTGCTGGCAGTTGTTTGGGGATTTTTTCTGATGATAGACAAACCGAGTCGCCGGCATGTTCTCTTTGCCGGCAGCGCCGCCGCTGCTGCCGGTCTTTCGGCACCAGCCTTTGGCCAGCACGACCACCATGGCCATGGCGACGGCGAAGTCTTCGCCACAGAAAAGAAGCTGGGCCGCGCCGTAGCGCAGGCTACGGGCGATGACATCCGCTTCCCGGAAGTCCGCCGGTCAGAAAATGGCGTGCTCGAAACGACGCTGCGCCTTGCCTATGGTCCAACCGACATCGATGGCGAAAAAGCTGTCGCCATGACCTTCGAGGGCTCTTACCCAGGTCCGACGCTGGTTGCCAAGCCGGGCGACACGATCAAGATCCGGCTGATCAACGATCTCGACGACGTTACCAATCTGCACACCCACGGGCTGCATGTTTCGCCTTCGGGGAACAGCGACAATGTCATGCTGGTGATCCAGCCGGGCGAGACCTTCGACTACGAGATCAACATCCCCCAAGATCATATGCCGGGCACCTATTGGTACCATCCCCATGTGCATGGCCTCACCTATCCCCAAGTCGGGGGCGGGCTTGCCGGTGCATTGATCATCGAAGGTGGCCTCGACGCGGTTGAAGGCATCAAGGACCGCGTCGACCAGCTGCTGGTGATCCAGTCTGCCGAGTTCGACGACACCAACACGATTGTGCCAGTCGACAACCAGGACATTCATCGCCAGACCCGGACGGTCAACGGCCAGATCAACCCGACCCTTCGCATCCGCTCGGGCGAGGTGCAGCGCTGGCGTCTGGTCAATGCGACCTCCGAGACCTTCCTGATGATCGGGCTTGAGGGACACCCGCTCTACCAGATTTCCAAGGACGGCAATGCAATGAGCCGGGTCGTCAAGCATGAGCGCCTGCTGCTCGAGCCGGGCACCCGCGCCGATGTGCTGGTCAAGGGACACATGTTTTCGGGCTCATGGGAGCTGCGCAAAATGCTCTGGCTGGGATCGGAGCGCCAGTACGAGCCTGATGAGCTACTCGCCACGCTGGTGGTCGAGGAAGGCGAGGCCGTTACCGAGCACCAGATCCCCAATGAGCTGATCCCTCTCGGCGAAGATCTGCGCGGCCTGCCGGTCGACAAGAAGCGCGAAATCCGCTTCGACGTCGTTCGGGGACAGCCGGGCGGCACGAAGTTCACCATCGACGGCAAGCAGGTCGACATGGGCCGCGTCGACCAGACGGTCAAGCTCGGCGCTTTCGAGGAATGGGAACTGATCAACGACTCGCCGGAGTGGCATCCGTTTCACATCCACACCAATGATTTCCAGGTCGTGGCGGTGAACGGCGTCCCGGTGGATGAGGTGCTGAGCTTTGAAGATACGCGCGGCATCCCGCCGAGCGGATCGCTCACCATCCGCCACCGCTTCCTCGATTTCACCGGCAAATATGTCTACCACTGCCACCTGCTCTTCCACGAAGATCACGGCATGATGGGCATTGTCGAAGTGGTCGAATAAGACCGGTCGAGGCCCTGAGACACCGCTTCACTTTAGCGGGTTCAGGGCCTCGTCCCCACAGGTCGAACTTCAGCCAGCCGAAGTTCGGCGTAGTCGTCCTTCCAGCACACGGCAGCTTCCCAGGCGGCCGAGGCTTGTTCGGCGATGTCACGGGCTTCCCCCTCCAAGCCGGCGCCGTTGAAGGGCAGGACGAGATCGAGGTCGACGACGTCGACATGGGCTTCATCCCAGTCGACCAAAGCGACATGATCGGCTGTCATGAGAATATTGGCCGGATTGTTGGGATTGCCGTGAACCACGGCACTTTCTCGGCCACGGAGGCGCGCCCAGGCGGCACGGCATCGGAGGACAGCCTCGGCGGGCATGGCGTCGAGATCAATGCGCGTGCCATTGCGGGCTTCGAGCAGATCGAGCGAGGAGCGCCAGCCCGGGCGCTGCGGCCAGTCGCGGGTGAGGCGGTGAAGTTCGCGCAAGGTCGCGGCAACGCGGGACCAATCCGCCTGGGTTTGCGGTGGGCCGCCCTCCATATGGCGCATTACCACAAGGCCATCGACGAAGAGGCGGCCGTCCTCAGCGGGTATGGGGACAGGGACGACGAGACCGTTGCCATGGAGGTGGAAAAGGAGCTCGGCCTCCCAGGAGAGGTCGGCATCGCTGCGGGTCCCAAGGCGGGCGACGGCGCGCTGGCCATCGAGGTCAACGCTCCAGACATCGTTGGAACTGCCGCCGGCGAGGCGCTCGATACGCCTTGCCTTCGGTCCCCAGGCAGTCAGAGCGTCCCAGCTCATTGATCGTCTCCTCGTCCTCATTCCGGCACGTTTGACGGGCGGCGCTGTCCGCCCAGCGGTCAGCCGATAGTGTCCTTCCGCATCTGGCTGGGCGTCATGCCATAGGCCTTGCGGAAGTGCTCATAGAACTGAGTCTGGCTGACGAAGCCGGACTGGAAGGCGATGTTGGCAATCGAGAGATTGCCGTCGAACAGCAGGCTGCGGGCCCGGATGAGCCGCATGCGGGTGACGAATTTCTGCACCGAGATATGCATCACCTTGGTGAAGAGGTTGGTGGCGTAATTCGGGTGCAGCCCCACCACGCGAGCAATGTCGTCGGCGGTCAGCGGGTCGGTGATGTTCTCGACAATGTGGCGGACCATGCGCACGACATAGCGCACCGGCGAGGTGGTGCGGGTACGCGACCCCGTCTTCTCCACCCAGGCAGGGAGGAGGGTATCCCAGCCGGTGATGGCGGCGCGGCGGAACATGGTGGCGATCTCGGCGCGCACGAGGTCGGAGCGGAGGGAATTGCCGCTGCGGTAATCGCCGTGCCAGCGCTCGAGGGTTTCGAGGCCGATGCAGTCGGGCGTCAGCTGGATGACACCGCCGCCCATCAGAGTTTCGGTCAGCCGGCCCAGCTGCGGCATTTCGAGAAAGGCGTCCATCGGGAGGTAGATATTGAGCTGCCGGCCGTCGCCGACATCGCTCAGTCCGACAGTCTGGTGGGGAATACCCGCCCAGAAGGCGACAAGGCGATTGTCGCCCACTGAGACCGGGCCGCCGTCGAACATGTAATCCATGCGGCCCGAGGTCAGCCAGTTAAACTCGATATGCCCGTGGCTATGCGGCTGTGCCATGATCTGGGGCGGAAAGGCGCGAATGCCGAACCGGCCGAAAGCTTTGCCGGAGGCGTAAAAACTGCGGTCCGGACGCGGCGTCGGTCGCGGCGCTCTTTCCCTCCGGAGCGGGGCAGGGCTGGAGCCTTCAATCATACTAATCCCCCGATGTCTTAGAAATCCGGAATTAGTCTCTATCATTCCGGATTGTTTCGCCGTCCGCAAGTCGTAGGCTGAATAGGCGCGGGGAAGAGGCCAGTGGGAGTGTCTGGCCCGCAGCGACGACCGCTGAACCCCGATGCGATGGGAGGTTCTATTGAGAAAGCATACTTATGCCCTTGGCGGGGCAGGGCTACTGCTGTCCGTGTCCATGCTGGCCATTCCGGCGCAGGAGCTGACGGGTGAATTGCCGGATCCGCCGGAGTTCGCCGCGCAGAGCGAGCCGATCTTCGTCTCCGTCGGAGACATCCAGGAATTCAAGGCTCTGCCGGAATATCACGAGCCCGATTGGGTGACCTCGAAATATGTCGATGCCGGCACGCTGCCGCCCGTCGCCGAGCGTCTGCCCAAGGAGCCGCTGGTCTACAAGACCGCCAATATGCCGGACGGCATTGGTGTCTATGGCGATACCATGCGCCACGTCATCGGCGGCCGGCCCGAGGGCTGGAACTATATCGGTGGCCAGGCACAGGGCTGGGGTGGCATCGACATCGGTCTTTCCGAATGCCTGACGCGTACTGGTCCGCTCTTCATGATCAAGGCCGAAGAACTCGAGCCCCTGCCGAACCTGGCAAAGGGCTGGGAATGGTCCGAGGATGGCAAGCAGCTGACCATGCACCTCGTCGAAGGCGCAAAATGGTCTGATGGCGACGCGTTCGACACCGAAGACGTGATGTTCTACTGGGACGATCACATCATGGATCCGAACGTGTCCCCGCTCAACGGCGGCACACCGGAAACCTTCGGTCAGGGCACCACGCTCGAAGCCATTGATGCCTACACCATCAAGTGGACCTTCCAGGAAGCGTTCCCGACCCAATATCTCTATGCCATGGCCTATGGCACGTTCTGCCCGGGTCCGAGCCATATCCTCAAGCCTGAACATCCGAAATATTCGGACAACACCTACGAGCAGTACAAGAACGCCTTCCCGCCCGAATATATGAATATTCCGGTGATGGGTGCGTGGGTGCCGGTGGAATATCGTCCTGACGATATCATCGTCATGCGCCGTAACCCCTATTACTGGAAGGTCGACGAGAACGGCAACCAGCTGCCCTATCTCAACGAGATGCACTATCGCCTCTCGACCTGGACCGACCGTGACGTCCAGGCCGTTGCCGGGTCCGGCGACTTCTCGAACCTCGAACAGGCCGAAAGCTATGTCGAAGCCCTGCGGCGTTCGGCTGAAGATTCAGCACCGGCCCGTCTGCAGTTCGGTGCCCGCACCATTGGTTATGCCCTGCAGATGAATCTGTCGGGCAATGGCTGGGGTGAACCAGATGATCGTGCCCAGTCGGTGCGTGACCTCAACCGCAATCTCGACTTCCGCAAGGCCGTGTCGATAGCGCTTGATCGTCAGCGTCTCGGTGAGTCCCTGGTTCGTGGCCCGTTCACCGCCATCTATCCGGGCGGCCTCTATGCCGGCACGACCTATTACGACAAGGCGTCGACCGTCTATTATCCGTTCAACCTCGAAGCCGCCAATGGCCTGCTCGACGGGCTCGGCCTTGCCGATACCGATGCCAATGGCGTGCGCAACTTCCCCGATGGCGGCGCGGATGTCGAAATCACGCTTCTGGCCAACTCGGACTACGGCACCGATACCAATCTCGCCGAAGGCGTGATGGCACAGCTCGAGCCGCTCGGCCTGCGCGTGATCGCCAACTTCCAGTCCGGTACGGCCCGCGATGACATGGCCGCTGCTGGCCAGTTCGACTGGCAGGTTGCTCGTCAGGGTGCCGAATTGGTGTCCGTGGTGCAGGGAACGGCGGCTCTGGCTCCTACCGGCCCGCGTATCCATACCTTCCACCGCGCCAATGCGGATGGCGAGCTCGATCTCTTGCCGTTCGAAGAAGAACTGGTTGCTCTGGTGAACAAGTTCGTCACCACCAGCGACAATGCCGAGCGCGCGGACATCATGAAGCAGTATCAGCGCATTTTCACCGAGAACGTCTACTCGGTGGGCCTGACCCAGTATCCGGGCGCGCTGATCATCAACAAGCGCTTTGCCAATATCCCGGCCGGCTCGCCGATCATGATGTTCAACTGGGCTGAAGACAACATCATCCGCGAACGTGTGTTCGTTCCGGAAGACAGGCAGGGCAGCTATGAGCTGCACCCTGAAACGCTGCCCGGCGAACCCGGTGGCGCAGGCCCGGTCTGACACGACCTTCGAGGGGCGGTGAACGCCGCCCCTCATCACCCTCCCGCTTTGGGAGAGAACCCAACCCAATGACCTTGGCAGGGTCGCGCTGGAAGCGCGATCGGCTCCTCACCCGGTGCGGTGAGGGTCAGGTGCGGGGTTTTGCCCCAAGTCAGTGAGTCCTTCATGCTTCGATTTCTCGTCTTCCGCATCCTGGGCGCCATCCCGCTGCTGTTTCTGCTCAGCATCGTGACCTTCGCCATCATCCAGGCGCCGCCGGGCGACTATGCCGACTATATCCGCTCGATGCTGATCAACCAGGGCGGGGTTCGACCCGATCTCGCCGAGGCGCAGGCAGAAGTCTATCGTCAGGCGAACGGCCTCAACGACCCGCTGATCGTGCAGTATTTTCGCTGGATCACCGGCATACTGACGCGGTTCGATTTCGGGCACTCGCTCTACTACAACAAGCCCGTCGGCAATGTGATTGCCGAGCGCCTGCCGGCCACCATCGCGCTGGCGCTGGTCTGCCACCTGCTGGCCTCGGCCCTCGGCATTGGCCTTGGCATCATCGCAGCGACCCGCCAGTATTCCTGGGCCGATACACTGCTCGGGATCATCTCCTTCCTCGGAATGACGATCCCGCGGTTCCTCTTCGCCATCATCATCATGTACATCCTGGTGTTCCGGATCGGCGTGAACGAGATCGGCAGCTTCAACTCCGCATACTGGGGCGGACAGCCCTGGGGCTGGGGGCGGTTCGTCGACCTGGTCGCCCATGTGTGGCCGGTGGTGCTGATCGCCACGTTCGGCGGGCTGGCCTATAATATGCGGGTGATGCGCGCCAATCTGCTCGACGTGCTCAATTCCCAGTACGTAGAAACAGCAAGGGCCAAGGGCCTATCGGAAGGTGCCGTCATCATGCGCCATGCCGTGCCCAATGCGCTCCATCCGCTCATCGCCTATCAGGGCGTGGCGCTGCCCTACATGCTGACTGGTGAAATCGAGGTGGCCATCGTCTTCGGCCTTGCCACGGTCGGGCCCGCCATCGTCGGCTCCATGGCGGTGGGCGACGTCTTCGTCACCGCAACCTTCATGCTGGTGCTCGCCACGACACTGATCATCGGCAACATCATCGCAGACTTGCTGCTGGTCGTCCTTGATCCGCGCGTCCGTCTGGGAGGGAACAGCGAATGAGCCCCAACGACACCCGCTCGAGCATCCCGCTGCCCACCGACATTGCGGCTGGTCCGCAGCCGACACCCGCAGAGGAAGCGAACTCCGCGCCTTCGGTCGGCCGGTATGGCACAGGCAATGAGACCTATGGCGCCCTCGTCTGGAGGCGGTTCCGCCGCTCGACCATGGGCATGATCGGCCTCGTGCTGGTCAGCGGCCTGATGATCATGACAATCTTCGCCGACTTCTTCGCGCCGATGGACCCCAAGCAGACGAACCTTCCGTTCGCGCCGCCTGATCTCGTGGCCTTCGAAGACCCCGACGGCAATTTCAGCCTGATCCCCTATATCTATCCCATTGGCGATACAGGCGAGTTCGACCCGATCACCTACCAGCCGCTGACGGGCGCGATGAAGGACAACCCGACCCCTGTCGGCTTCTTTGTCCAGGGCTATAGCTACAATATCCTCTGGCTGATCCCGTCCAATATCCACTTCTTCGGCTCGACCGATGGTCGGCCGCTGCAACTTCTGGGGACGGACAAATTCGGCCGTGACATTCTTTCGCGCGGCATTATCGGCTCACGCATTTCCCTGATGATCGCTCTCGCCGTGGTGACCATGACCACCATCGTCGGCACGCTTGTCGGCATATCCTCGGGCTATATTGGCGGGCGGCTCGACGCCTGGGTGCAGAAATTCGTCGAGTTCGTTCTCGCCTTCCCGCAATTGCCGCTCTATCTGGCGCTGACGTCGCTGATCCCGGTGACGGCACCGTCCAATGTGTTCCTCACCTTCGTCATCTTCGTCATGGCGGCGCTCGGCTGGGCGCAGCTCAGCCGTGAAGTGCGGTCCAAGACGCTGTCGCTGGCGCGCATCGAATATGTGCGAGCGGCGATCGCGGTGGGCGCGTCGGACAGGCGGATCATCCTGCGGCATATCCTGCCAAACGTGCTCAGCCACATCATCGTCTCGATTACCCTCGCCATCCCCGCCGTCGTCCTGCTCGAGAGCTTCCTCGGATTCCTCGGCTTTGCCGTGAAGCCGCCGCTGATCTCCTGGGGGCTGATGCTGCAGGACACCGGGACATTCTCGGTGATCGGGTCCTATCCATGGATCCTCACCCCCGTGATTTTCGTGCTGATCACCGTCTTCGCCTTCAACGCCCTTGGCGATGGATTGCGCGACGCGGTGGACCCCTATTGAGGAGCGGACGATGAGCAACACCAATCTTGCGCCCCCCGAACGATACGACCTGGGTACGCATGGCCGCGAGCTGATCCTCGACGCCCGCAATATCGGGGTGGACTTCAAGGTCGATGGCGGAGTCGTCAATGCCGTGCGCGACGTGTCGTTCCAGCTGCACAGGGGCGAAACCATTGCCCTCGTGGGTGAAAGTGGATCGGGCAAATCCGTCACCGCCCGCACCATCATGAAGCTTCTTACAAAGCGTGCGACGATCCTGCCGGAAACCCGGATCACCCTGTCCGGCAAGGATGTGGTGAAGATGGGCGACGCCGACATGCGCAAGCTGCGCGGCAATGACCTCGCGATGATCTTCCAGGAGCCGATGAGCTCGCTCAACCCCGTCTACACGATCGGGCAGCAGATCTGCGAGATCATCCACCTGCACAATCGGGTGTCCCGGCAGGAGGCGATGAACCGGGCCGAAAAGCTGCTGGAGGAAGTGCAAATCCCCGAACCGCGGGCGCGGCTCAACAATTACCCCCACCAGCTTTCAGGCGGACAGCGCCAGCGCGTGATGATCGCCATGGCCCTGGCCAATCGCCCCGATGTGCTGATCGCCGATGAACCGACGACCGCGCTCGACGTCACGGTGCAGGCGCAGATCCTTAATCTCATCAAGGATCTCAAGGACAAGTACGGCATGGCGGTGGTGCTGATCACCCATGACCTGACCATCGTCCGGCAGTTCTCGGACTATGTCTATGTCATGCAGAATGGTCGGGTTCAGGAGCATAATGCCACCGAGGCGCTGTTCTCCAACCCCCAACATGCCTACACCAAGCATCTGCTTGCTTCCGAGCCCAAGGGCACCGCCCTGCCGCTGGAAGAGGGGGCGCATGACACGGTGCTTGAGGGCAAGAACGTCAAGGTGACCTATACGCTCAAGCGCGGTGGGTTCTTCAAGCCGGACTTCTTCGAGCTCAAGGCCGTGGATGACCTCGACATCAAGCTGATGCGCCACGAAACGCTTGGCATCGTCGGTGAGAGCGGCTCGGGCAAGACGACTTTCGGGCAGGCGCTGATCAGGCTCATCGGCAATCAGGGCGGGCAGATCTACTTCGACGGGCAACCGATTCATGACAAGGATCGGAAAGGCATGCGGCCGCTGCGCAGCCGGATGCAGATCGTCTTCCAGGACCCGTTCGCGAGCCTTAACCCCCGCATGTCCATCGGCCAGATCATATCCGAAGGGCTGGCGGTCAATGGCATCGGTGCCAATGGACGCGAGCGGACCGACCGCGTGCGTCAGGCCCTGCGAGACGCGGGAATGCCCGACACCATCCTCAACCGCTTCCCGCATGAATTCTCCGGTGGGCAGCGGCAGCGTATCGCCATTGCCCGGGCCATTGCGCTCGAGCCTGAATTCATCCTCCTCGACGAGCCCACATCGGCGCTCGATCTGTCCGTTCAGGCCCAGATCATTGACCTGCTGCGCAAGCTGCAGGACGAAAAGGGCCTCTCCTATCTCTTCATTTCGCACGACCTCAAGGTGGTGCGAGCCCTCTGTCACCGCGTGATGGTCATGCAACACGGCAAGATCGTGGAGCAGGGGCCGGTCAATGAAGTCCTCATCAACCCCAAATCCGAATACACGGCCCGGCTCGTCCGCGCCGCCTTCGACATAGCCGCCTGAATTTCCGGAGCTCTCTCAAAAATGGCAAATCCTAAGATCACCTTTATCGGTGCTGGCTCGTCGGTGTTCATGAAGAACATCGTAGGCGATATTCTCCAGCGTCCGGCCCTGGCCGGCGCCACGATCCGCCTCATGGACATCAATCCCAAGCGGCTCGAGGAAAGCGAGATCGTCGCCAAGAAACTGATCGCGACGCTGGGCGTGTCGGCCGCGGTCGAGACATACTCCAATCAGCGCCAGGCGCTGGATGGCACCAATTTCGTCGTCGTCTGCTTCCAGATCGGCGGCTATGAGCCGTCCACGGTCATCGATTTCGACGTGCCCAAGAAATACAATCTGCGCCAGACCATCGCCGATACGCTCGGCGTTGGCGGTATCATGCGCGGGCTGCGGACCGTGCCGCATCTGTGGAGCATCTGCGAGGACATGATGCAGGTCGCGCCGGACGCGATCATGCTGCAATACGTCAACCCGATGGCCATCAACACCTGGGCCATCTCGGAAAAATATCCCGCCATCAAGCAGGTTGGCCTCTGCCACTCGGTGCAGGGCACGGCGATGGAACTGGCGCACGACCTTGGCATTCCCTACGAGGAAATCCGCTATCGCTCGGCCGGCATCAACCACATGGCCTTCTACCTCAAGTTCGAGCATCGCCAGGCGGACGGGACCTACAAGGACCTCTATCCGGAGCTTCATCGCGCCTATCGTGAGGGACGTGCGCCAAAGCCGGGCTGGAACCCGCGCTGCCCCAACAAGGTGCGCTATGAGATGATGACGCGGCTGGGCTATTTCGTCACCGAAAGCTCCGAGCACTTCGCTGAATACACGCCCTATTTCATCAAGGAAGGGCGTGAGGATCTCATCGAGAAATTCGGCATTCCGCTCGATGAATACCCCAAGCGCTGTGTCGAGCAGATCGCGAACTGGAAGCGCACCAGCGAGGAATATCGCAGTGCCGATCGCATCGAGGTCAAGCAGTCCAAGGAATATGCGTCCTCGATCGTCAACTCGGTGTGGACCGGCGAGCCTTCAGTGATCTACGGCAATCTGCGCAACAACGGGGTTATCACCTCGCTGCCGAACAATGCCGCAGTCGAAGTGCCGTGCCTTGTCGACGACAATGGCCTGCAGCCCACCTATATCGGTGACTTGCCGCCGCAGCTGACGGCCCTGATCCGCACCAATATCAATGTGCAGGAACTGACCGTACGGGCGCTGATGGATGAAAATCCGGAGCACATCTACCACGCGGCGATGATGGACCCGCATACGGCCGCTGAACTCGATCTCGAGCAGATCTGGGCGGTGGTAGACGATCTGCGTGAAGCGCATGGCGACATGCTGCCCGAATGGGCCCGCGGCACGCGCAAGTCGCTCGTGGCCTAGTCGAAAACGCAACAGGGGCGGGTGTTACTCGCCCTTGTTGCCGAACAGCTTGCTCAGCATGTCGGCCATCGGCCCGGACTTGGGGACGCTGGCCTGCGGCTGGGCCTGTCTGGCCTGGCGAATATGGCTCTGCGCCTTGGGGGCAGGGGCGGGCTTTGCAGCTTCGTCCGTGCCCTTGGTCGCCAATGCCAGCTTGTTCATGAAGCCGGCATCGTCGCCCTTGAGCAGCAAGCCGACGTGGCGGCCGATATCGTCGAGCAGGGGGTCGAGCCAGACCTTGTCGGCCTTGGCGAAGTCGCCCAGCACATGGTGGGTGACATTCTCCTTGCCCGGATGGCCGATGCCGAGGCGCACGCGCTTGTAGTTGAGCCCGATTTGCGGGTCGATCGAGCGCAGCCCATTATGGCCGCCATTTCCGCCGCCGACCTTCACACGCACCTTGCCGGGCACCAGGTCGAGCTCGTCATAGAAGACGATGATCTCGGACGGGTCGATCTTGTAGAAGCGGGCGACCTGCTGGACGCTGTCACCGGACTTGTTCATGAAGGTCTGCGGCTTGAGCAGCAGGACGCGCTCGCCCCCGACATTGCCTTCGGCCAGCTGGCCGGCATGCTTGGACTTCCAGCCGGAAATGCCGTGTGCGGACGCGATGGCGTCGATGGCCATGAAGCCGATATTGTGGCGGTTACCCGCATATTGGGCGCCCGGATTGCCCAGGCCGACAAGCAGTTTCATGAAAGCAAGCCTTGCAAATGACTGAGGCGGCCCAAAGGCCGCCCCAGAGAAGGATCAGAAGCTGGACCGAGATTACTCGGAAGCTTCCTCGCCGCCGGCAGCTTCCTCAGACTTGAGGCCCGACGGAGCAACGATGGTCGCGATGGTGAAGTCGCGGTCGGTGATCGTGGGGGTGACGCCCTTGGGCAGGGTCACGGCCGAGATGTGGATCGAGTCACCGATTTCGGTGCCGGTCAGGTCAACAGTGATGCCTTCCGGGATCGCGTTTGCCGGAGCAAGAACTTCCACGGTGTGGCGTACAACGTTGAGCGTACCACCGCGCTTGAGGCCCGGGCTTGCTTCTTCGTTGGTGAACTCGACATGGACTTCAACGGTGATCTTGGCATTGCCAGAAACGCGCAGGAAGTCGATGTGGAGCGGCTGGCCCTTGACGACATCGAGCTGATAGTCGCGCGGGATGACCTTGTGGATGGTGCCGTCGACATCCAGATCGAGGATGTGCGACTTGAAGCCGCCAGCATAGATCGCCTTGTGAGCGTCCTTGTAAGCGACGGAAACGGCGACGGGGGACTTCTTGTCACCATAAATAACTGCAGGAACGAGTCCCTGACGACGAGCTTCGCGAGCGGCCCCCTTGCCCACTCCGTTGCGCGCCTGTGCCTTGAGCACTTTGGTCTCAGCCATGGAAAATATCCACTTTGTTGGTGTATGGCGTCATCTCGACGACATACGCGCCCGTCCTCCAGGGGTGACGAGCGCTTCATGGGCCGGGCTATACCCGAAAGGGGTGGGCTGAGCAAGGATTTTGCGGGTTTTTTGAGGCAGGCTGGCGGCCTTTCTGGCCGATATAGCAAGTAGTTCGCGTTGATATGTTCGAGTCGCGAAGTTAGCTTTTCGGCACTGCCCCCAAAATAGGTTTTTCCCAATGCGATCAATTGTTCTGGCGAGCGTTGCCCTCTTTGCGCTTGTCACCGGTCCGGCATTTGCCGCCAATGAAATTTCCTTCGGCGATGATAGCGGAGAATATGCAAACGACGGGGAATGTGACGATCCGCGGTTTGTCGGCGAGGGGATGACGACAACGGATCTGCTTAGCGACGACCGGCTGAAAGATGCCACGGATTGCAAGGCGGCCTTCGACGCCGGGAAGCTGGCGCTCAACGGTGTTGCGGACGATGGCACGATCGATTTCGGTGATGATGAGGGCGACTACGCCAATGACGGCGAGTGCGATGATATGCGCTTTACTGGTCCGGGCATGACAACGACGGATCTGATTCAGGAAGACATCCTGCACGATGCCACTGACTGCAAGACGGCGTTTGATGCCAAGAGAATCAAGCTGCTGCTGAAGTAGGTTCCGGCGTCTGAAAAAACGAATCCCCAGACCGCAAAGCAGTCTGGGGATCTTAAATTCTTGATAGAAGATCGGTATTTAGTCGAAGAGGCTCGAAACCGACTGTTCGCTGGCGGTGCGGGCGATGGCCTCGCCGATCAGCGGCGCGATGGAGATGCGGCGGATATTCTTGGCGGCCTTGGTCGCATCGGTATCCTGGATGGAATCGGTGACCACCAGTTCCTTGAGCTTGCTGGCGGCGATGCGCTCCGATGCGCCCTCGGACAGAACGCCGTGGGTAATATAGGCCGACACTTCCTTGGCGCCGGCCTTGAGCAGGGCTTCGGCTGCGTTGACCAGCGTGCCGCCAGAATCAACGATGTCGTCGATGAGGATACAGGCCTGGCCGGACACGTCGCCGATGATGTTCATTACCTCGGAGACGCCAGCACGGGGGCGGCGCTTGTCGACGATGGCGAGGTTGGCGCCGATACGGCCGGCAACATTGCGGGCACGGATCACGCCGCCGACGTCAGGAGAGACGATCATGACGTTCTTGACGTCGTAATTGTCCTTGATGTCGCGCACCATGACCGGCGCAGCGGTGAGGTTGTCGGTCGGAATATCGAAGAAGCCCTGGATCTGGCTGGCATGCAGGTCCAGCGTCAGGACGCGGTTGGCGCCGGCTTCGACAATGAGGTTGGACACCAGCTTGGCCGAAATCGGCGTGCGCGGCGCAGACTTGCGGTCCTGGCGGGCATAGCCGAAATAGGGGATGACAGCGGTGATGCGACGGGCCGAGGAGCGGCGCAGAGCGTCGATGACGATCAGCAGTTCCATCAGGTTGTCGTTGGCGGGATAGCTCGTCGACTGCAGCACAAATGCATCTTCGCCGCGGACGTTCTCGTGCACTTCGACGTAGACTTCCTTGTCCGCGAAGCGCTTCACCGTGCAATCGGTGAGCGGGAGTTCCAGATAGCTGGCGACGGCTTGGGCGAGGGCGCGATTGGAGTTGCCGGTCACCAGTTTCATGGGCGCGATCCTGTCTCAAACAGTCCCTGGGGCGGGGGACCTTCCAGTTTCGCGGCACCTTTATCGACTCGTTCGGGCAATCGCAACGACCCATTGGTCGCATATGTAATTTATACCTAAGCCATGCCTATGACCGATATTTGACGGCCGGTGCGCGTGCCCTGGTGCGTGGCATAGCGGTGAGAGAAGAAGGCATCCGGCTGTGCATAAGTGCACAAGGCGAGGTTGTCGGCCGCTGGCAGGCCGATGCGCTGGGCGTCGGCGACGAGGAAGGCAGGCAGGTCAAAGTGGGCCTTGCCGCCGGGCGGGGTGAAGAAAGCATCGGCGGCGGCGGGGTTTGCAGCCAAAGCCTTGGCCTTAAATTCCTCACCCACCTCGTAATTTTTTCCACTGATTGTGGGGCCAATGGCGAGAAGCATGTTGCGGCGTTGACCGCCAAGCGCCTCCATGGCGGTCACTGTATTCTCGAGGATGCCGTTGACCGCACCGGCCCAGCCCGCGTGGGCGGCGCCGATGATGCCGGCATGCGGATCAACCAGCAGCAGGGGGGCGCAGTCGGCGGTCAGCACGCCAATGAGGATGTCACCGCGCCTTGTAACCAGCGCATCGGCTTCGATCGCGCGATCGGACAGGGCTCCGGCTTCGACTGTTACGACGCGGGTGGAATGAACCTGCTTGAGGGTCACCAGCGGCGCGCCACCAAGGCTTTGGGCGACGATGGACCGGTTCTGCTCCACGTTATCCGCGGTATCCCCGGTGGAGACGGAAACATTGAGGCTGTCGAACTCGCCGCTCGAGATGCCGCCCTGTCGTCCGAAAAATCCGTGGCGGATTGTTCTGGTCTCGCCGAGTGCGTCTGAAGTTTTTGCCAAGGCTGTCATGAGGCGAAGCCGGAGGGGATAAGTCCGGGGCTGTGCGCGCAGAAGACCTTGAAGAGCGTGCCCATCTGGTCCTCGTTGACGAGGCGATTGCGGGCAATGCGAATGTCCTCAGCCGAGCCGGGATTGGCGCGGGAAAGGGCGCCGGCCCGCTCGTCGATGCCGAGCTGCAGGAGGAAATTGCCCTGGGTGACGACGGGCTGGGTGGCGATGCCGGCAAGACGCGCGGCGCCGATCAGGGCGCCGAAGTCGACATGGGCGGAAAGGTCTGTCTCGCCAGGGTTTTCAAGCACATCGGCATAGGCGTGATTGCGCACGCCTTGCAGGGTCTCGCCGGTGCGGGTCTCGGCGTAGCCGTAGTCGATGGCAAGGATGGCGCCACCCTTTTGAGCGACGAGCTTGGAAAGTACCGACATGACCTCGCCGGCGGCAAAGGACACTTCATAGACGGTGTCGAGTTCGGCGGAGGCGACTGCGTCGGGAAGGGCTTCGGGCGGGATCGGCGTCGGCGAGAGGCCGTAGACGCGCTTGCCGTCGGCGAGGCCGACCTGACGCTCATGCCAGCCATCGGGCTTGCGGACGAACTGGCGGATGGGCAGGGCATCGAAGAATTCGTTGGCGACGATAAGGATCGGGCCGTCGTCAAAATTCTCGAAGTTCTCCAGCCACTTGGGCTCATAGGCTTCGAGCCGCGCGCCCTGCTGAGCGGTGAGGGCGGGATTGGTCTCGAACAGTTTGAGCTTGAGCGCGTCGCGGAAACCGGGGGCGCGGCAGGCGACGCGCAGGATATCGGCCATCAGAGTGCCGCGGCCAGGGCCCAGCTCGAGCAGGTTGAAGCTCTTGGGCTCGTCCATCTGCTGCCAGATATTGACCAGCCAGAAGCCGATAAGTTCCCCGAACATCTGGGAAATTTCGGGTGCGGTGATGAAGTCGCCCTTGGCGCCGAGTGGGTCGGCACCCTTGTAGTAGCCCTGGGTCGGGTGAGTGAGGCAGAGGCCCATATAGGTGGCAATGGACATGGGGCCACTGGCGGTGATCTGGTGGTCGATCTGCTGTGCTAACGTTAGCGGACTGTTCACGTTGAGTGCCTCTAAAGCTGAATTCTGCTATCGCGACGGGTCTGCGCGTAGGCGATGAGGGCAAGACCGCCCAGAACCAGTGGCAGGCTCAGGACCTGACCCATGGTGAGCCAGTCCCCAAAGAGATAGCCGATATGGGCATCCGGCAGGCGGACGAACTCGACAAGGATGCGAGAGAGGCCGTAGCCGACGCCGAAGATGCCGGCGACCATGCCCGGCTTGCGCAGCGCAAAGAAGACATTGGTGGCGAGGCGAATGACGATGAAGAGGACGAGCCCTTCGAGAGCCGCTTCATAGAGTTGGCTGGGGTGGCGCGCGACCTGCAGGGGATCGGTCGGGAAGATAACGCCCCATGGCAGATCTGTGGGTGCGCCATAGAGCTCTGAATTGATGAAATTGGTGATGCGGACGAGGAAGATGCCAATCGTTGCGACGGCGGCGATCAGATCGAGCGAGGACAGCCAGTTTCCGCCCTTGGCGCGGGTGAAGAGAATGGCCGCAAGCATCAGGCCCAGCATGCCGCCATGATAGGACATGCCGCCGTCGAGCGTGTTGAGGATTTCGAGCGGGTTCTGCGCGTAGTAGGGGGCGTTGTAGAAGAGCACATAGCCCAGCCGCCCACCGAGAACGATGGAGAGCATGGCCCAGAAGGCGAAGTCCCAGATGTCGGGTGCCTTGAAGGGCGGGGTGCCCTTGTGCCAGAGCCGCTCATTGGCAAGCAGCAGATAACCATAGGCGGCGCCAAGCAGCACGCCGAACAGATAGCCAAGCGCATACCAGCGTACGGCAAAGGGGCCGATGGCAAAGGCGATGGGATCAATATTGGGGAAAGGCACCCGTGTTTCTCCAGAGGGCTGGTCACGCACGCGCGCGATATCATTGCAGTGGCATACCCCCCACTTGCCCCCGTCCTCAAGAGCAGAGGCGAAGAAAGCGTGATTTGCCCGTTGAGGGATCAAAGTGTGTAGTCCCGACGGACTGGTCAAGGCGGGATGGCTCCCGTAAATAGGAAGCCAGCACAGCAGCGCAAATCAGGAACGGAACAGCGATGAACCAGAATAACAGGATTTTCGACGGTCTCGGTCGGCTGATGAATGAGGCAGCGGGCGTTGCGGATGGTGTGCGGCGCGAAATCGAAACTGTTGCCAAAAGCCAGGCTCAGCGCATCGTGGCCGATATGGAACTGGTCAAGCGCGAAGATTTTGACGCGCTGCGCGAGCTGGTCCAGGTTCAGGGCGAAGAGATCGACGCCCTGCGCCAGGAACTGGCTGCCCTCAAGGCCAACCAGAAGCCTGCCTAAGTTTTGCGCTTAGCGGTACTCTCGGACATTCACGGCAATTCGCCGGCGCTGGAGGCGGTGCTGGAGGACGTGGCGCGTGTCGGCGTCGACGGGATTGTCGTTCTGGGAGACCATGTCAGCGGCCCCGTTGACCCCGCCGGGGTCGCGGCAACGCTGATGGGACTGGATGCGGTCTTTATCCGCGGCAATCACGATCGCTGGACGGTGGATCTCGGCCTGCCCGGCTCGGGCGCCGTCGACAGATTTGCCCGCGGGCAGCTCAGCGCCGAGCAGCTCGACTGGCTGGCCGCCCTGCCGGCAACAGCGCAATGGGGCGATGAGGTTTTTCTCTGCCACGGCACTCCGACCGATGACGAGACGCCATGGCTCGACAGTTTCTTCAAGGGCCGCACGGCGACACTGCCGGATGAGGCGAGCGTCGCGGCGCTGGTAGAGGGGCTCGATTTTCCCGTCTATGCCTGTGGCCACACGCATATGCCACGCTCCGTGCGCCTCGCCGACGGCCGGCTGGTGTTCAATCCAGGCGCGGTGGGGATGCAATTGGTGCGGGGGTCGCCGGATGCCCGCTACGGATTGCTGGAGAAGCACAGTCGCGGCTGGCAGTCGCGCGTCAATATTCTGCCCTATGACCACGAGGGCGCGGCCGTGATGGCGGCAGAGAACGGATTTCCGCAGTGGCGGGCGTCGCTGGTGAGTGGCTGGGCCGGCCCGGAGAGCCTGCGCTAACTGTCGCGCCGGTCGAAAAGAAATGGCCGATGTTATCGGTTTGGTAATTTTTCCATTTTGCTCATCCACAAGAGATTGGATGTATATCGCGCTGTTTATCTCGTGAATCGCTGGGCCGGGTGTAGCATTCAAGTCGTGGACGATTCGTAGACCCAGTCGTCCAGCGCGTATCCCAAGCCATGCGGTACGATGCCGCAATCTTCATTGCGTGTTGCAGGACGGAACGGTCAATGTCTGTGATTGAATTCGAGCCCGATCGTATGTCCCATCCGGTGGACCTGGTCGAGCACATCGCTGCCATCAACGACTGGACCTTCGAGCGTCAGGACGCGGACGAGATTTCCATTTCGGTGCGCGGCGGCTGGAGCGAATACCACGTTTCCTTCAACTGGATGGAAGACCTTGAGTCGCTCCATATCGCCTGCGCCTTTGATCTCAAGGTTCCCGATGGGCGCCGCGGCGAGGTCAACCAGTTGATCAGCCTGATCAACGAGCAATTGTGGATCGGTCATTTCGACATCTGGAACAAGGAAGGCGTGGTGCTGTTTCGCAATTCGCACCTGCTGACCGGTGGCGCCGATGTTTCCCCGCAGCAGTGCGAGGCGCTGTTGCGCTCCGCCACCGACAGCTGCGACCTGTATTACCAGGCTTTCCAGTTTGTCGTCTGGGCCGGCAAGTCCGCCGCTGACGCACTCAGCCATGTGATGTTCGAGACCGTGGGAGAAGCCTGATGGGTGATCTTCGTTCGCTGGGCCCCGTGATGCTGGTTGGCGCCGGCAAGATGGGCATGGCACTGGCCGAAGGCTGGCTCGATGCCGGGCTGCCGACAAGCAATCTGGTTCTGGTGGACCCCAATCCCGGTGAGGCGGCGCTGGCGCTGGCGGCGGACAATGACCTCGTCATTCATCCGCAGGCGGCAGGGCTGGTGCCCAATGTGCTGGTGCTGGCGGTCAAGCCGCAGATCATTGGCGCGGTGATGGAGGGGCTGCGGCCGGTCGTCGGTCCGCAGACACTGGTCATTTCCATTGCCGCAGGCGTTTCCATCGACAAGCTGAGCCAGGGGCTGGGCACGGGTCGCGTGGTGCGCAGCATGCCCAATACGCCGGCGCAGATCGGCAAGGGGATCACCGGCGCGGTCGCCGGCCCTGAGGTGGAGCGCGCCGACCGGGACAGCGCCAATAGCCTGCTTGCAGCGGCTGGTCCGGTTGTGTGGTTTGATGCCGAGGGCGATCTTGATGCGGTGACCGCCGTTTCCGGATCGGGCCCCGCCTATGTGTTCAATCTCGTCGAGGCCATGGCCGCAGCGGGTGTGGCGCAGGGACTTCCCGAGCATGTGGCGATGCAGCTGGCGCGCCAGACCGTCATCGGCGCCGCGGCGCTGATGGAGGCCGACACGGCCCCGGCCAGCGTATTGCGCCAGAATGTAACCTCGCCGAAGGGCACGACGGCAGCGGCGCTCGACGTGCTGATGGCCGATGATGGGCTGGAGCCGCTGATGAAGCGCGCGGTAGACGCTGCCCGCAAGCGCAGCGAGGAGCTGGGGCAGGGCTGAGGCCCTGCCGGCGCGTTTACCTAGAGATTGACGGTGAGGTTAAGCCGGTCGAGCACGGGGTGATCGGCTGGGTCGACCATGCCGACAAAGAACCTGCGCAGCACATTGGCGCTCTCGGGCGGGAGAGCGGCGATCGATGCCTTGATGCGGCTGGCCTGCGTAGCTGACAGCGCGGCAAAGAAGGCGCGACCCTTGTCTGTGGCATAGAGCAGGCGCTGGCGGCGATCGGACAGGCCGGTCTTCTGCTCGATATAGCCATTGTCGATCAGTTGGCGCAGCACGCGGGCGAGACTCTGCTTGGTGATTTTTAGGACATCGAGAATGTCTGCCACTGGCATGCCGGGGCGCAGATTGACAAAATAAAGCACGCGGTGATGCGCGCGGCCAAATCCCTGGCGCTCGAGCAACGCGTCGGCATCCCCGGTAAAGTCCCGATAGGCAAAGAAAAACAGACCCATGATGTCGAGGGGCAGGTCTTCGTCTCCGGAAAGGGCAGAATTTATGTCAGCCTTGTTGACATTTTTTAGGCTCTCTGCCATTTTCACTCCATCAAACCGCCGTTCCGTCTTATCCCAAAGACATTCAGGTTTGCCAAGGCCATGGGCCATGAGGCATATTTGACGGAATGACCGTTTCGACAACGGCAGCACAATTTAAGTATGTTGGAGAGGACTATGGCAGGCCTGCCCATGGACCAGCGTGATGGCTGGATCTGGTTCGATGGCGAACTCAAACCGTGGAAGGACGCGAAGATTCACGTGCTGACGCACGGGCTTCACTACGCCAGCTCGGTATTCGAAGGCGAACGCGCCTATGGTGGCGAGATCTTCAAGTCGCGCGAGCACACCGAGCGCCTGATTCGTTCGGCGGCGACGCTGGACATGCCTTTCCCCTACACCGTTGAAGAAATCGAAGCCGCCAAGCGCCTCGTGCTCGAAAAGAACGGCCTCGTCGACGCTTACCTGCGTCCGGTGGCCTGGCGCGGTTCGGAGGAACTCTCGGTTCCTGCGCGCAACAACAAGGTGCATGTGGCGATCGCCGCATGGGTCTGGCCGAGCTATTTCTCCACCGAGGAGAAGCTCAAGGGCATCCGCCTCGAGTGGAGCAAGTGGAAGCGCCCGAGCCCGGAGACGATCCCGTCCTCGGCCAAAGCTGCTGGTCTTTACATGATCTGCACCCTGTCGAAGGACGCGGCCATGGCCAATGGCTATGCCGACGCGCTGATGCTGGACTATCGCGGCTATGTGGCTGAAGCCACTGGCGCGAACGTGTTCTTCATCAAGGGCAAGGAAATCACCACGCCGACCCCGGATTGCATCCTCAACGGGATCACCCGTCAGACGCTGATCCAGCTGGCCAAGGAAAACGGTTTCACCGTTACCGAACGCTACATCAAGCCGGAAGAGCTCAGCACTTTTGACGAGTGCTTCCTGACCGGTACGGCCGCGGAAGTGACCCCGGTGTCGCTGATCGGCGACTACAGCTTCACCCCGGGTGAAGGCTGCCGCACGCTGATCGACGCCTATACGGCTGCCGTGACGCCGAAGAAGGCCGCTGCCGAGTAAGGCTGGGTTTTTCAGACACAGAATTTGAAGGCCGGGCAGAGATGCCCGGCTTTTTTGTGTTTTTAGCGAGGAGAACCCCACCTGGCCTCCCCCAGAAAAAGGGGGAGGGATCGGCCGGTGGGTAACGGGAAATCTAGCCCTCGTCGACCCACCGATCGCGGGCGGCGTCGTCGGCGGGCTTGGCTTCGACCCAGCTTGTGCCGGAGGCTGTTTCTTCCTGTTTCCAGAAGGGTGCGTCGGTCTTGAGGTAGTCCATCAGGAACTGAGCGCCGTCGAAGGCCGCCTGGCGATGGGGGGCGAGGGTCATCACCTGCATGATCGGCTCGCCGGGCACAAGGCGCCCGTGGCGATGGATGATGGCCGCGTCGGTGAGCGCGAAGCGGGCGATGGCGGCGTCGCGGATGGCTGATATCTCGTTCTCGGCCAGCTCGGGATAGCATTCCAGAATGAGCGCGGTGATCGGGCGCTCGGGCAGGGAACGGACAAGGCCGGTGAAGGTGACCGCGGCTCCCGCATCGGGATGGCCGGCCTGAAATGCGGTGAGTTCGGCGCCGGGATCAAAGGGTGCGCTGGTAACGCGGATCATCTCAACCACCCGTCATGGGCGGCAGAATGGCGATGGTTTCGGCGCCGGCCAGGGGCGTGTCCCAGGGCACGATGCGGGCGTTTTTCGAGAGCTTGAACTGGGCTGGATTGGCCATGGCAAGGTCAAGCCCCTCGTCATTGGCGCGCAGCCAGGTGACGAGGTCCGCGAGGGTTTCGACATCGGCGGGCGGGCTGACCTCATCGCTGGCGCGGTTGAGGCGCTCGCGCAGCCAGGCGAAGTAGAGGATTTTCATTTGCCGATGCCGGACAGATGCGGCCAGGAGGCGCGCAGATATTGCCAGCCGGTCCAGAGCGTCAGTGCGCCGGCGGCCCAGAGCAGGACGTCGGAGACAAGGCCAAGGCCGGGAATGATGCGTTCGGCGAGAACCGCGGCGAGGGCAACGAGCTGGATCGTGGTCTTCCATTTGGCCAGCTTGCTCACCGGCAGGACCACGGTCTTGTTGCCGAGGAATTCGCGCAGGCCCGGAATGAAGAATTCGCGGAAGAGGATGGCGACGGCGGGGATCATGTCCCAGCCCGAAAAGCTACCGTCCCAGGCGAGGGCGGCGATGAGAATGCCGACCAGAAGCTTGTCGGCGATGGGATCGAGCATGCGGCCGAGATCGGAATACTGGTTCCAGGCGCGGGCGAGATAGCCGTCGAGCCAGTCGCTGGCGGCGGCGAGAACGTAAAGCACCAGGGCCACGACGCGCAGGATGATATCGCCGTGCATCACCAGATAGGTGATGGGGATGATCGCGAGAATGCGCGCGATGGTGATGATGTTGGGGACGAGGGTAAGTGGATTTCTAGCCATGGCCGGAGAGAACAGGAATGGCGGCGAGGGGTCAAGGCAGATTGGTGGGGATGGGTAGGATCACCCCCTCCTAGCTTTGCTACGGCCCTTCAGGCCTAGCGACGCTACCTCCCCCTTCGGAGGGGGAGGTGGGATCGTGGATGGGGAACGTTATGCGACGGCCTGGTTGGTGGCGGCGCGGCGCTTGGTGACGGATTCGGCGAGGGCTTCAAGGGCGGCGACGGTGGTGTCCCAATCGATGCAGCCGTCGGTGATGGACTGGCCGTAGACCAGATCCTGGCCGGGAACGAGGTCCTGGCGGCCGGCGACGATGTTGGATTCGACCATCACGCCGATGATGCGCTTGTCGCCATTGGCGACCTGAGTGCCGATCTCGGCCAGAACCAGCGGCTGGTTTTCCGGCTTCTTGGAGGAGTTGGCATGGCTGGCGTCGATCATGATGGCGGGGGTGAGCCCGGCCTTGGCGGCGGCATTAGCGGCGTCTTCAACGCTCTGGGCATCGTAATTGGTGGTTTTGCCGCCGCGCAGGATGATGTGGCAGTCCTCATTGCCCGTCGTCGAGGCGATGGCCGAGCGACCGTCCTTGGTGACGGCGAGGAAGTGGTGCGGCTGGGAGGCCGAGAGCACGGCGTCGAGCGCGATCTTGACGTTGCCATCGGTGCCGTTCTTGAAGCCGACCGGGCAGGAGAGACCGGACGAGAGCTCGCGGTGAATCTGGCTCTCGGTGGTGCGTGCGCCGATGGCGGCCCAGGAGACGAGGTCGGCAATGTACTGCGGCGTCGTCATGTCGAGGAATTCGCAGGCGGCCGGCAGGCCGAGATTGGCGATGTCGAGCAGGAGCGACCGGGCGGTGTGCAGGCCCTGGTCGATATTGAAGCTGCCGTCGAGCTCGGGGTCGTTGATCAGGCCCTTCCAGCCAACCGTGGTGCGCGGCTTCTCGAAGTAGACGCGCATGATGATTTCGAGGCGGTCACCGAGACGCTCGCGCAGCGGGGCGAGGCGCTTGGCATAGTCCATGGCAGCGGCCGGATCGTGGATGGAGCAGGGACCAACAATAACGGCCAGGCGATCATCCTGGCCGGTCAAGATATTGTGGAAGTCGTGGCGCGCGGAGAGCACGGTGCGGGTAGCCGCGTCTGTGCGCGGATGCTGGCGCATCACCTCGATAGGCGTGGCGAGGGTCTTGATTTCGGTGATGCGGAGATCGTCGGTGGACTTGAGCATTTTCGTTGGCTTCCTGGGTTATTCAGGAGGCGGCCAAGAAAAAAGCCGCCTCGAAAGTCGGGCGGCTGGCTTGCGATTTGGGTCTAATCTTTGTCGGGATCAGGACGCGCGCGCATTAGCCTCCGCCGGGAGCGGATAGCTAAAATACCAGTAAAAGGTGGCTGCGTTGATCATGGCGAGGAAGCTAGCGCCGAGTCTGCGACTTGTCGAGTCCCGACTTTCGTAGGGTATGGCCCGCCGAAGCGGGCCATGCTTGCGCCCTAGAGCGAAACCTTGGAGTTGTCGCCCATGTCGGGCTTTGCCCCCGTAGCGACGGCAAACAGCATCTTGGCGCCGGCGATGAGGCCATTCGGGCCATCCCAGAGCTCGGCATCTTCGGGCGTTACCGTGATCAGGCGGATCTGGGGATCGTTCTCATCATCCCAGAACGCCTTGTCGAAGGCATTCCAGAGATCCTTGATCTTCGCACGGTCATTGGTGACGACCGCCTTGCCCGCAATCACGACATAGCTGTGGTTGGCGTTGTCGGCGAAGCCCAGCGACACGTTGGGGAACTTGGCGAGTTCATCGACCTTGCCGGTATCGGCGCTGGTGAGGAAGTAGATCGCGTTTTCATCGCGCTCTACGCGGGCAGACATCGGACGGCTGGCCTGCTGCTCGCCGTTCCAGGTCGTGAACATGCAGAAGTCGATGTCGTCGGCCAGTTCCCAGATGCGGTCGATGGCTTCGTCGCTCGGCAGTGTGGTGTTGTTGTCTACGGCCATAGTGAGGCTCCTGATAAGGTCGGGAACCAAACGTTCAGCCAAGACAGAAGTTGCCTGACCGCGATCACGCTTCGGCCAGGCTTGTGACTGCGCGCCTCAGGTGCGGTTGAAATGGTCGTAGATCAGCTGGGCCATGGCGCTCGAGATGGAGGGCACGGCCTGAAGATCGGCGAGGGAGGCGCGGGAGACGGCCTTGGCGGAACCGAAATGGTTGAGCAGCGAGCGTTTCCGCGTGGGGCCAATGCCTTCGATTTCGTCGAGCGGGTTCTTGATCGTATCCTTCTTGCGCTTGGCGCGGTGCGTGCCGATGGCGAAGCGGTGGGCTTCGTCGCGCAGGCGCTGGACGTAGTAGAGGACCGGGTCGCGGTGGGGCAGCATGAAGGCATCGCGGCCTTCCATGAAGAATTTTTCGCGGCCGGCGTCGCGGTCTTCGCCCTTGGCGATGCCAATGAAGATCACCTCCTTGGGGAGGTTGAGAGTGGCGATCACTTCGCGCACGGCGCTCATCTGCCCGGCACCGCCGTCGATGAAGACGAGGTCGGGCCAATCGGGCATGCCGGTGTTTTCATCCTCGGCGTCGGTGTCGCTCTCGGCAGCGAGGCGGGCGAAACGGCGGGTCAGCACTTCGCGCATCATGCCGAAATCGTCGCCGGCGGAAATGTCGGATTTGATGTTGAAGGTGCGGTAGTGCTTTTTGGAAAAGCCCTCTTCGCCCGCTACCACCATGGCGCCGACCATATTGGTGCCGGAGATGTGGGAGTTGTCGTAGATCTCGATGCGGCGCGGCACGTTTTCCAGCGCGAATGTCTCGGCGACGCCTTCGAGCAGGGCGCGGTGTGAGGCGCCTTCGGCCAGCTGGCGGCTCAGCGCCTCGCGCGCATTGTTGAGGGCGTGGTTGACGAGGTCGCGCTTCTCGCCGCGCTTGGGCTGCTCGATATAGACCCGGCGTCCGGCGCGAGAGGACAGCGCCTCCTCCATGAGGGCTGGTTCGGACAGCTCATGGCTGATGAGAACCAGCTTGGCAGGCGTGCGGTTTTCATAGAACTGGGCGATGAAGGCTTCGAGCACCTCGGCATCGGTAAGGCTTGCATCGGCGCGGGGGCGATAGGGGTAATTGCCCCAGTTCTGATAGGCGCGGAAGAAGAAGACCTGCACGCAGAATTGGCCGCCTTCGTGATGAATGGCGAAAACGTCGGCTTCCTCGACGGAGCGGGCGGTGGCGTCGCCCTGGCTCTGGATCAGGGCGAGGGCGGAGAGGCGGTCGCGCAGGAGGGCGGCGCGTTCGAAATCGAGGTCCTCGGCGGCCTTGCTCATGTCGGCCTGGAGGTGCTCCTGGACGCTGCGGGACTTGCCGGAGAGGAACTGACGGGCATCCTCAACGAGGCCGCCATAGGCTTCGAGGCTAATCTCGCGGGTGCAGGGACCGGCGCAGCGCTTGATCTGGTACTGCAGGCACGGGCGGGTGCGGCCGGCGTAAAAACTGTCCGAGCAATTGCGAAGGAGGAAGGCCTTCTGGAGGCTGGCAATGGTGCGGCCGACGGCGGTGGCCGAGGCGAAGGGGCCGAAATAATGGCCGGGCCGCCTGCGGGAGCCGCGATGCTTGGTGAGCTCGGGGGCCTCGTGATCGGTGGCGATGAGGATATAGGGGAAGCTCTTGTCGTCGCGCAGCAGCACGTTGAAGCGGGGCTTCAGGCGCTTGACCAGATTGGCCTCGAGCAGCAGCGCTTCGGACTCGGTTTCGGTGCGCACGAACTCCATGCTCACCGTGGCGGCGATCATGCGCTGGATGCGCAGGGGCAGGCCCTCGGGGCGGGTGTAATTGGTGACGCGCGCCTTGAGATTGCGGGCCTTGCCCACATACATGACCTCGCCCTCCGCATCGAGCATGCGGTAGACGCCCGGCGCTGCGGGAAGGGTACGGACGAAAGCCCGGATGATATCCGGGCCGGAACGGGGCGGGGTTGGGGTGTCGGTCATTGTCGCGGCGTGGGCCCGCGCTTTGCGGGATATTCGAGATGCTTGCCGCCATCGAGGGCGAGCATCTGGCCGGTGAAGGCCGGCATGGAGAGGATGGCGAGGACGCCCTGAGCAATGGCTTCGGGATCGGCGTGGCGCTGCAGCGGCAGGGCTTTTACGCCCTGCTCGAACTCGGCCTGGGTCTGGCGCGAATGGGGCAGGACGGGGCCGGGACCAATGGCGTTGACGCGGATGGCGGGGGCCAGCGACTGGGCAAGGGTCTGCGTTGCCGTCCAAAGCACCGACTTGGACAGGGTGTAGCTGAAATAGGCCGGGCTGAGATGAAGCACCCGCTCGTCGATCATGTTGACGATATTTCCCTCGGCGCCCTCAGGCAGTTGGTTGGCGAAGTCACGTGCCAGGAATATGGGGGCTTCGGCGTGGATCGCAAAATGCTGGTCCCACACATCTTCGTGGATGTCGCGGGCGCAGTCAGGGTCAAAGACCGAAGCATTGTTGATGAGGGTGGTGAGAGGGCCGAAGAGATCGGCGGCCCTGGCGATGACGCCAGCACGGTCGGCGCGATCGCGAAGGTCGGCCTTGAGGATTTCGGCCCGCCCGCCGGCTGCGCAGATCTCGTCCCTCAGGCATCGGGCGCCATCGGTGCCCGAGCGATAATGAATGATGACCGCATGTCCGGATAGCGCCAGGGCGCGCGCGATGGCGGCGCCAATGCGGTCGCTGGCGCCGGTAACGAGCGCGACTGGTGCGTGAATCGAAGCGGAGTGCGGGTGTGACATTGCGCGGACCATAAGACGGTTCGGGCCGTTTCTTCAATCGGGGCGTTGCGTTAAAGGCGTGCCGCTGCTGACACCGGGCGGCAGCATGATGGGGCTTTCAGAGGCGCGTGAACGGGAGTAGCGTCGATGCAGGGCGAGACGAGGGGTCGCGCTCACCTTCGGAGGAGGGGGACTAAATGGACATTATCATACCCTTATTGGTTCAGCTGATTGCCGGCGGCGCCGGCGGCAATGTGGTTGGTCAACTGGCCAAGTCCATTCAGCTGGGCACAGCTGGCAATACGATCGTGGGGATTATCGGCGGGCTCGCCGGAACCTGGCTGGCCGGCATTATTCCAGGTCTGAATGGTCTGGTGACCTCTGGCGCGGTCGAGGGGGCCGCCAGCGGTCTTGATCTGGGCGCTCTGGCCGGACAGGGCGCTACGGGCCTGATCGGCGGCGGGTTGCTGACGGCCATCGTCGGCGCCATCAAGTCGGCCATGGCCAAGACCTGAAAGAGGCGCTAATTGAGGCGCGTCCCGCGGGCCGAGAGTTGCGGGACGCGCTATTGCAGAGATCTTTCCCATATGTCGACCACTTCACACGATCCCGGACAGGATGCTGTCGGGCGTGCAATCCTGCTGAACCTAATTACGGTTTGCGTCTTCGGTATCCAGGACGCTTTGTCCAAGGTTCTGGTGCAGGACTATTCTCCCTTCCAGGTCATAATGATGCGCTATTGGGGCTTTGCGGCCTTTGCGCTGTTCATCGTGGCGCGACAGGCGCCGCTGCGGCAGGCCCTGCGCTCGCGCATGCCCAAGCGGCAGGTGCTGCGCGGAGTGCTGCTGATGGTCGACATCTGGGCGGTGGGGCTGGCGCTTCGGACGCTCCAGTTGGGGGAGATGCAGGCGATCCTCATCATCTACCCGCTGCTGGTGACGCTGTTTGCCATCCCGATCCTCGGCGAGAAGGTCGGCATATTCCGGTTTACGGCCGTGGGTATTGGATTTTTGGGCGCCATGCTGATCATCCGGCCAGGCGGCGTGCCGCTCGACTGGGGGCTGTTCTTCGCGCTCGTCGCGGCTTCGACATACGCCCTTTACATCGTGGTGACACGTCAGGTGAGCGCGGTGGACAGCGCTGCCACGAGCCTCACCTATTCGGCGGTGGTCGGGCTGGTCATGTCTGCGGCCGTCGGCGTCTTCTTCTGGGAGCCGATGGGTTGGGAGGGGCTCGCGCTGGTCGGATTGACCGTCATCACCACCTGCGCCGGGCACGGGGTCATGGTCTATGCGCTGTCCATGGCGCCGGCCAGCACATTGCAGCCGTTCAATTATTTCTCCCTGCCTTGGGCAATCTTTCTTGGCGCGCTCGTTTTCGGGCACTGGATCGACGCGATTTCGCTGGTGGGTGCTGCCATTATCGTTGCGGCCGGGCTGGCGGTGATGGCGCGGGAGCGCTTCAAGCGGGTCGATGTCATGACGGCGGAGGCCGCAGTCACCGGCCGCGAATAGGCCGCTAGCCCATTTGCCGCTTGAAGCAGGCGGCGTTGATGGGCATGTGAGGGATCGAGCCAAGGAGGGGAAGCCATGTTCCTGATTCAGATCGCACTGGTGCTGCTGCTTGTCGGCGGTGGCCTGACCCTTCTTACTCAGGGCAAGGCGACCAAGCGGCGCGAAGCGCTGATCATGCGCAGGGTCGACGCCTATATCGAGACGATCCGGCGGGATCGGACCAACCCGGCGCTGGTCGCGATGAGCGACATCGAACTGCGTGACCTGCTGTTTGCCGGGGCGCATAATCTGCGGGCGGCGACGCAGAAGCGCCTTTGGGTGCTGCTGGGCGTGGGCGCGGCGACCCTTTTCGGTGCAATCCTGATGGGCAGCCAGGATGGCTGGCGTGGCTTTGGCGCGACGGCGGCCATTGGTGTCGTAGTCGGCTATGGCGTCAGCGAATATCTGGCGCGCCGGGCGCGGGCGCCGCTGGAGCGCCATGGGGTAGACGTCGAGCGGCTAAGGGTGGAATGACAGACGCCGCCCCGAGGGGCGGCGCTGAGCGATCGGATTGTCGCTGGAGACGACTGGCGGATCAGTTGTTCATGCAGAAATAGCCATTGGGGCCATTGAAGCAGAAGCTGGCGCCCGGGCGGCTCGGATAGGGCGGGTAGACCACCGGCGGACGCGGGCGATTATTGCCCCAATGCGGCGGGCGCGGATTGCCCCAGGCCGGCGGCGGCGGAGACGGGCGATCCCAGCCATCATTGTAGCGGCCGCTGTCGAGATAGTTGGCGGAGACCCAACCGTCGGCGCCCCGACGCTCAACATAGCACCAGCTGCCGCGACACTGCTGGACGTCAACGCGTTCGCCACGGCGCAGCGCATCGACAATCGCATAGCCCGTGCCGGGGCCGGAGCGCACATTGACATTGCTGGTGGCGTAAGCGGGAGCGGCCGAGGCCGCTGCGGTGGTCGCCAGCACGGCCAGGGTGGCCAGGCCGGATGCGAGGAGCTTCCGAGTAAGTGCCATAGTGGTGTCCTTTCCCTGTGGGTGGCTTGTATTTGCCTGATCACAAGGAAACACCATTGTCGATGAACCCAGACTGAACGGGGTTTTCAGCAAGTATTGGCAGGGTGGGCACTGCCGGCCGCGAGCGGCTCTGCTTCAGAAGCGGAGCAGTTCGGCGAAGCGCTTGAGGACAGTGTTGAGCTTTTTGCGCTGCTTGGGCTTGAGTTCGCCCAGGAGGGCCTCTTCCAACTGTGCCCAGTGTTCAATCAGGCCGGTGCGAATGCGGGCCCCGCGATCGGTGAGCGCATAGCCGGGGAGCAGCTCCGGGCCAACGGCCTGGCGGGTCACCACATTGCGCTCGACCAGCCGCGAGAGACGGCTTTCGAGCGCTTCGGCGGGAAGACCCAATTCGCGTGACAAATCATCTTCGGTGGTGCCGGTTCGGCCCAGGACGAAGAGCACGGCATCATCTCCCGGCTCGAGGCCTTTTTCGACCAGAGGCACGAGGACGGCCTGGTGGGCCAGTTGCCCGGCCTCGATAAGCCGATAGAGCGCCGAACGGGAGGTGGGTTTGGACATAGGCGGGAAAATAGTCCGAACTCCTTGGCTGCGTCGATGAGGCTTATATCCTATCGTTAATCAGACGGGCACAAGCGGTTATTGTTCACCCCACACAGATGAGTTATGCCTCGATTACACTGGTTTGAGTGAACGGACGATCATGACGCAGGATCTGGCTCGCATACGCGCCTTCGTTCAGGTGTTCGACGCTGGCGGTTTTTCCTCGGCGGCGCGGCAGTTTGGGCGCTCCAAGGCGCTGCTCAGCAAGTATGTCACCGATCTCGAGGACTATCTCGGGGTCCGGCTGATGAACCGCACCACGCGGAAGTTGAGCCTGACCGAAGCGGGCGAGGCCTATTATCGCGAGGCGTCGAGCCTGTTGCAGCAGCTGGACGATCTCGACGCGACGATCACCGACCAGACCTCAGAGCCGCGCGGCGCGGTGCGCGTTTCGGCTCCCCGTAATTTCGGGGAATCGACGCTGGCCCCGGCAATCTTCGAGTTTTTGAAGAAATGCCCCAAGGTGTCGCTCGATCTCCGGCTCGAGGATCGCTATGTCGATCTCGTCGATGAGGGTGTCGATGTGGCGCTGCGTATCTCGACCTTGGCGGATTCCTCGCTCATCGCCCGCAAGATTGCCGACATGCATGTGGTGGTCAGCGCCTCTCCGGATTTTCTCAATTCCATCGAGGTGCCCAAGCACCCCGAAGACCTGCGGCATCTGCCCTGCATTGTCGACGTCAATCTGCAGGGGCAGTCGAACTGGCGGTTCACCGAAGGCGGCAAGACCATCTCGGTGCCGGTGAATGGCCCCGTGCGGGTCAATTCCCCGCTGGCGGCGCGAACTGCGGCGGTGATGGGTCTTGGTTTCGTCGTATTGCCCTCCTACCTCGCCGAGCCGAAGGTGGCGAGCGGCGAGCTGGTGCCGGTGCTGGTCGATTTTCTGCCGACCGGCCAGACGCTGCAGGCGGTCTATCCGCATCGGCGGCACCTTGCTGGTAAGGTGAGGGCGCTGATCGACCATCTGGTGGATTGGTTTTCGGTTCACCCGATCAGTTAGGGGCTTTCGTTTTGCTGAGATTTTCCGGTCCTCTCCGGCTGGCAGTCTGCGCGCTGGCTGGCCTGCTGTTTGCCCAGCCCGCGACGGCGCATCCGCATATTTTCATCGATGCCAAGGTGGGGGTGGTTTTCGACGACGCCGGCGCGATCTCGGCGCTGCGCCATAGCTGGACGTTCGATACGGCCTTTTCCGTCTGGATGGTGCAGGGGCTCGATACCAACCAGGACGATGTTGTCAGCCCTGAGGAAATGCAGGAGCTGGCCGACGAGAATATGAGCGGGCTCAGCGACTACGGGTTTTATACCGTGGCCGGGGACGGCATGGCGTTTACGCCTGCCGGCGACCAGCGCATGAGCTATGCCGACAATCGCGTGACGCTGGATTTTACCATTGATGCGGTGGAGCCGGTTTTTCCCGGCGCGCGGTTCGAGCTTGGCGTTTACGACGCCGAGTATTACGTCGCCATCACTGTCGATGATGCCGCCGACGTGACGCTCGAGAATGCTCCGGAGAGCTGCGCGACCGCGATCATTCCGCCGCGTCCGATGGATCGGGCGGTGGAAGAGCGGCTCTATGCGCTGGGGGCCGAGGTGACTGAATTGCCGGCGGACTTGGCGGCGGCGATGCGCGGCACGCAGGGCATGGTGGTCATTTCCTGTGGGGCTGCACCCGCCGCGACAACCGCGCTGGAAGCCACCGAGCAGGTGGCTCAGGCTCGGCCAGCCACGCCTTTCGGCGGTCCGCCGACCGAGGTGGGGCTGAACCTCCCGCGTACCGGATTTTTCGGCTGGCTGCAGGACCAGCAGCGCGATTTCTATGCGGCGATGACCGGCGCTCTCGACGCCATGCGGACCGACTGGACCGCGTTCTGGCTGCTCGGCGGGCTGAGCTTTGCCTATGGCGTGTTCCATGCGGCGGGGCCGGGGCACGGCAAGGTCGTCATCTCGTCCTATCTGCTGGCCAATGAAAGCCAGTTGCGGCAGGGGATCGTGCTCAGCGCGCTCTCGGCGCTGATGCAATCGCTTGTCGCCATCGGCTTTGTGCTGGTTCTCGCCGGTGTGCTGCGCCTGACCAGCACAGCCCTGGGCGAGGCGGCGCACTGGGTGGGCGTGGTGTCCTATGGGCTTGTGGCTCTTCTCGGCCTTTGGCTGGTGGCGCGAAAGGTTTTTGGATTCGGTCATAGCCACAGCCACGCCCATCATCACCACCATGGCCATCATGATAACGAACATGGTCATGACCATCACCATGACCATGACCACGACCAAGGGTCGCACATGCACCATGCCGTGGGACCCGCTGATATTCGCGGCAGCTGGCGCGAACAATTGGGCGTGGTGCTGGCCGTCGGTCTGCGGCCCTGTTCGGGGGCATTGGTGGTGTTGGTCTTTGCCCTGTCGCAGGGTCTGCTTGCGGCGGGCATTGTTTCCGTGCTGCTGATGGGGCTCGGCACCGCCATGACCGTGGCGGCGCTGGCGAGCATTGCCGTCGGGGCCAAGGGCCTGGCGAGCCGCATCGGCGGGGCGGACAGTGCTCTGGCGCAGGGCCTCGTCTGGTGGGCGGAACTGATCGGCGCCGTGATGGTGCTCGGGTTCGGCGTGCTGCTGCTGGTGGCCAGTCTCTAGAATTTCCCGGCTGGCGCGACCCTACGCCGCCTTGCGAACAGGCGGGAAGCGGGTATGGTGCGGCAAAATAGAACAACTCCAAACTGGCGTAGAATGAACCCGGACCTTCCCAAAGATCATCCCCCCGTTCCGCAGCAGAAAATCGGGGTCCTGTTGCTCAATCTGGGGACGCCGGACGCCACCGACTACTGGAGCGTGCGCCGCTATCTCAAGGAATTCCTGTCCGATCCGCGCGTCATCGAGACGCCGAAATGGAAGTGGTGGCCGATCCTCAACCTCATCATCCTCAGCTTCCGCCCGCAAAAGGCGGGGCATGCCTATGCGATGATCTGGGACAAGGAAAAGAACGAGAGCCCGCTGCGCGTGATCACCCGCGCCCAGACCGAGGCGCTGGCCGAGCGCATGTCCGGCGACGGCGTCATGGTCGAATACGCCATGCGCTATGGCAATCCCTCGACCCAGTCGGTGCTCGAGAAGATGCAGGCCGCGGGATGCCAGAAAATCCTGCTGGTGCCGCTCTATCCGCAATATTCGGCGACCACCACGGCGACGGCCAATGACAAGGCGTTCGATGCGCTGAAAACCATGCGCTGGCAGCCGGCCGTGCGCACCGCGCCGGCCTATTTCGAGGATCCGAAATATATCGAGACCCTCGGCAATTCGATCCGCGACGGCGTCGCCAAGCTCGATTTCGAACCCGATGTGGTGATCACCTCGTTCCACGGCATGCCGGTGGAATATCTGCAGAAGGGCGACCCGTACCACTGCCAGTGTTTCAAGACCACGCGGCTGGTGCGGGAATATCTCGGCTGGCCGAGGGAAAAGCTGATGGTCACCTTCCAGAGCCGGTTTGGCCCGACGGAATGGCTGCAGCCCTATACCGACGTGACCCTGGGCGAGCTGCCCAAGAAGGGCATCAAGAAGGTGGCGATCCTGGCCCCGGCGTTCTCGGCCGACTGTATCGAGACGCTGGAAGAAATCGCCATTGGCGGCAAGGAGACCTTCCTTGAGGCCGGCGGCGAGAACTATGCCTATATCCCCTGCCTCAACGACAGCACCGAAGGCATGGACATGATCGAAGCCATGGTCCGCCGGGAACTGTCCGGCTGGCTCTAGAGCCAGCCGCTACCACCCCGGCCCGTTGAAGTCGGGCGGGGTGACGTTGACGAGGCCGCGGCCGACGATATAGCTGCGCAGCACCCAGCCGGTGTCCGGAATATGGCACCACTGGGTGGCATTGCGGCCGCGGAGGGCGTGGCCGGCATCTCCGAAGAAACTGCCAGAGCGGGAATCGCTGTCGTTCTGCGTGCAGCGGTCGATCGGGATTTCGGTGCCATTGGCGACGCGACCGATAATGGCATAGCCATCGCCGGGGCCGGAATGAATGGCGATGTTGTCGCCCGAGACCCGGGCCGTCACGGTCAGCGCCTGGGCGGGCAGGGCGAGGGCGAGGCTCGCGACAAGGCTTGTCACGAGGGCAAGGCCGGCTTTTTTCGCAAGGGCGCGCATTTTTTCGGCTCCTCAGGGTGTTTGGCAGTCAATGCGCCAAAGCCGGCAGCGTTGCAAGCGGAGGGCAGACGCGCCAAAGCGCCGCCCGGCTCGGAGGGAGCCTCACGGGTGCACGGGCACGGTCGCGACGCCCTGAAGGGCGCACGGTCGGGACGCCCCAGGGGGCGCACGGTGAGAAGCGGCTTTCGCCTCGAAATTGGATAGACAAGAAGAGGCGCAAGCCGCTTCCCACGACCGGTTTTTGAAAGCGCATGCCTCGAGCGGCCCCCTTGCGGGTGGTGCTGGGAACTGCGTCGAGGCATGACCCCGAAAGGCAGAACCGGCACCGGCCGGTGGTCGACATCCACGCCCCCGCCCAGGCGACCCCGTGCGGCCCGTCTCCCCGCCCGACGCTTCGTCTGCGCCGCGTGTTATCGGCGGGAACGGGGCAATGATGGCACGGGGTTTTGGGGGTGGGGATAAGAAGGATTCTTTTGTTTTGGAGCGGCCCCTCACCTGTTTTTGAGTGGGCCCTCACCCCGGCCCTCTCCGCGGAGGGGCGAGGGGCGCAGGAGCGGAGGGGGCGGATGATGTCCTCGCGCCATCGTCATCACCGGGCTTGTCCCGGTGTCCCATCTTTAAGGCGAAAATCGATTGCCCCGACGGGCCGGGCAATGACGGTGACTTATCGGTTGTGCAGGGGGACTGGGCGCGCTTGGCCCCCCTTGCGCGGGGATGACATCGGGGCGTCCTCAAAACCCTCAGAGAAAATCCGTCGTTAACACGAAGCCGTCGGGGCGCTCGGAAAATTCGGAGGAATGGATTTTCTGAAACTGGTCGAGCGCCAGTGCGGATTCGCCGAGCAGGGCCGAGATCACTTGCCTCGTATGGGGCGGATCGGGGAAGGCGGCGAGCAGGCGGTTGTCCTTGTCCCGCGACATCAGCCGCCAGAGTTGGGCCCTGTGCGCGCGGATCAGCGCCACTAAATAGGCCGAGGGCGGCGTCGCGCCGGGCAGATTGTCCAGCTCCTAGCTGACCTCGCCGGTGAGCGTATCCAGCTCCATCTCGCGCAGCCGCTTGACCTCATCCCTGAGGCGCGCGGCCTTCTCGAACTCGAGGTTGGTTGCGGCTTCGCGCATTTCGCGTTCGAGGTCTTTGATGACTGTCGCGAGATTGTCGCCGGTGACCACCTTTTCCTTGCCGTCCTTGCCCTTGCCAATGGAAATCGTGACGTGGTCGCGTTCGGCCGTGCTGTCGATGATGTCGTTGATGCGGGCCTTCACCGATTGGGGGGTGATGCCGTTGGCGAGGTTGTAGGCGATCTGCTTTTCGCGGCGGCGGTTGGTTTCGGCGAGGGCGCGTTCCATCGAGCCGGTGGTCTTGTCGGCATAGAGGATGACCTTGCCATCGACGTTACGCGCGGCGCGGCCGATGGTCTGGATGAGCGAGGTTTCCGAGCGCAGGAAACCTTCCTTGTCGGCGTCGAGAATGGCGACGAGGCCGCATTCGGGGATGTCGAGGC
>JADGNE010000005.1 GCA_015234425.1 Devosia sp. | reverse complement strand
TGATCATCTCCTCATTGGTGGGACCATAGAGGAACTCGCGCTCGTGCCGATCCTCGATGCGCAGCATTTCCTTGCCGTAGGCTTCGTAACGGCCGGACTCGCGCCAGAGGTCCGCAGACTGGATGGTGGGCATCAGCAGTTCGATCGCGCCGGAGCGGTTCTGCTCCTCCTCGATGATCTTCTGGACCTTCATCAGCACCTTGTAGCCGAGCGGCAGCCAGGAATAGAGGCCGGAGGCCTGCTGGCGGATCATGCCGGCCCGCAGCATCAGGCGATGGGAAACAATCTCGGCTTCCTTCGGCACATCACGGAGCACCGGCAGAAAATAGCGGGAAAGGCGCATGGGATCTCCGGAAAAAACGCGCTTCGACTCAAGGTTTCGTTGATGCCCACTCAGAGCCCAACCGTCCATACGTTTCAAGCATGCTAGCCATGCAGAATCCACGTGACAGGATGAATTTCTGTTGTTAGGTTCCCGGCACAATAAAACGAAGCGGTTCAAACCGCTGTACTTCGACAACGTCAAGGGAGGAGCGTTGGCAGCCGCCTCGTAGCGTGCCTAAGACCAACGTATTGTCGAAACAACTCAATCAAGCGGGGCCTCGTGCCCCGCTTTTTTGTTTGTTTGTTATTTGGAGGCAAGGACTTATGGCAAACGCTTCAACTCTGCGAGCAATCGCCCTGGGCCTCGAGGGCACCGAGGAGAAGCCCCATTTTGACCGGGCGGCCTTCCGGGTCAGGCGCATCTACGTCAGGCTGGCTGCCGATGGGCTCACCGCCAATGTGAAATTGCTGCCGGAAGAACAATTGCTCAAATGCGAAGTCGCGCCCGAACTTTTTAGCCCCGTGCCCAATGCATGGGGCAGACAGGGCTGGACGGTCATAAACTTGCGGGAGGCCACCGATGCCGACCTCTACGCAGTGCTGGAAATGGCGCACGCCCATGCGGTGAGGTGAGGCCACACGGTCCAGCCGAACGTCGGACACAAAAAACCCGCCGGACTGGCGTCGGGCGGGCGTTTATTCAGCGGTTCCAGTAGCGATGGAGCGTCTCGTTGGACATGCCCCAGAAGAGGAGCGCAGTGACCACGATCGCCACCCCAGTCGCCAGAAGGATCTTGAACCCGATGCGCGGCAGAACGGGCGAGCCCGGATCCGTACCACTGACGATCTCGGCACCAGTCTCGTGGTGGCTTTTATTGCCAATCGGCAGGACTGTCACAAATGACAGCCACCAGATGATGAAAAAGACTGCGGCGAGGGACATGAACTGCATGGCGTCTCTTATCCGTTAAATCGGTCGGGCGCGAAAGAAGCTATCTTGTCGCGCCCGTTCAACTTTACACGCGGTGAACGAAGACGTTCACGTTCGGCTTGCGGCCCCAGAATGCGTTGAGCTCATTGCGGATGGCCTTGAAGAGGGCCGAACCCAGCACATCGGGATCCGAACGGCGCTTGGGTGGCATCGACTTGATGACACCACCGACCGTGTCCTCGACCAGATCGACGATGGACTCGTCCTCGGTTTCGGGCAGGCCCTCGATGACATACTGCGGGCCAGAGACGACATGGCCACTGGAATTGACGCAGAGGCTGACCACGACATGGCCGCCGAAGGACAGGCGGCGACGACCTTTCACGCCGCTCTCTTCGGGCGTGCAGAGCACGAGACCGTCGAGATAGAGCTCGCCGGTGCGCACTTCTGCCGGGAAGGTCATTGGCTCAGGGAAGAGACGGACCATGTCGCCATTGCGCGCTTCGCACACATTGGGAATGCCCTCTTCGCGACCAAGCTTTGCATGGGCGGCCAGGTGTATGGCTTCGCCGTGCACCGGCACCAGCACTTCCGGCTTCACCCACTTGTAGAGCTGGCGCAGCTCGTCGCGGCGCGGATGGCCGGTGACATGCACCAGCGCATCGTTCTGGGTGATGAGCTCGACGCCCTTGTCGATGAGCAGGTTCTGGATGTCGATGACTTCGCGCTCATTGCCCGGAATTGCCCAGGACGAGAAGATCATCCGGTCGCCGGCGTTGAGATCGATGACCGGGTGGTCACCGCGCGCAATGCGGGCGATGGCGGCGCGGGCTTCACCCTGGCTGCCGGTACAGATCAGCACGCACTTGTCGCGCGGCACGGACTTGTAGGCATCCTGGTCCAGCACGGGCGGCAGGCCCTCGAGCATGCCAAGCTCCTTGGCGATGCCCATGATGCGATGGAGGGAGCGCCCCGACATCACCACCTGGCGGCCGTTCTGATGGGCGGCGCGCACGATGGAGACGACGCGGCCCACGTTGGAGGCGAAGGTGGTGACGGCAACACGATGCGGCGCTTCAGCGATCAGGGCTGCGAGCGTCGCGCCGATTTCGGCCTCGCTCGGGCTCTGCCCATCCTTCATCGCATTGGTCGAGTCGCAGATGAGCGCCAGCGGCAATTCGGTGTCGCCGCCGATGGCCTGGAGGCGAGCGAAGTCGGTCGGATTACCCATGGTCGGGGTCGGATCGAGCTTCCAGTCGCCGGTGTGCAGCACGCGTCCGACCGGCGTGGTGATCAGCAGCGCATTGGCCTCGGGGATCGAGTGGGCGACATTGATCGCCTCGATGGTAAACGGGCCGATGTTGAACGGCTTGCCCGGACGCATGATGGTGATGTCGACGTTTTCGACGATCCCGTCCCCTGCCCGCTTGGCCGCCAGCATCGCGGCCGTAAACGGCGTCGCATAGACCGGCTTGTCAAAGACAGGCCAGAGGTCGAGCACGGCGCCATAGTGATCTTCGTGGCTGTGGGTCAGGATGAGCGCGAGCACGTCGTCGGCGTTTTCCTCGAGAAACTCGGGGTTCGCCATGATCAGCTCGATGCCGGGCAGGTCCGGGCCGCCGAAGCTGACGCCGCAATCGACAACAATCCACTTGCGGGAGCGCGCCGGACCAAAACCGTACGCGCCCATATTCATGCCGATTTCACCGACGCCGCCAAGCGGCACGAAGACAAGCTCATCCCTTGGGGATTTGGCCATGGGTCTTTCTATCCTTGTTCTGGCCGGACGCCGCGCGAACTCTGGTCGCCGGTCGCCCTGCCTTTTTTGTGGTCAGCTTCGGGCGCTGGCCGTTGCCCCAAAATGTACATCCCCGGCGGTGATGGTGATGCGCGCGCCTTCATCGTCGCGCATGATCAACCGTCCGGCGGAATCGATCGTTTCAAAGATGCCGTTTCGTACGACACCATCCTGAGTGACGGCGACCGGAGCGCCCAAGCCTGCAGCCGAATGGCGCCAGAGATCGAGCACTGCTCCAATACCTCTGCCATCGGCCCACAGGCCGAATGCTTCGACCCAAGCCTCGGACAAGGCTTCGAACACGTCTTCTGCGGATCGCTCTATGCCGAGCGTACGCAGAGAGGTCGCTGGATAAGGCAAATCCGAAGGCGCTGCAACGACGTTAACGCCGATCCCGATGACAATGGCTTGCCGACCATCCCGCGTTCGGGCCGCTTCGAGCAGGATACCGGCCAGCTTGGCCCCGTCGGCGAGCACGTCATTTGGCCATTTGAGCGCCACTCGGGCGCGGCCATCCCAGGTCTCGCCACTCTGCACCATGCCCTGGGGGAGGATTGTGCCAAGTGCCTTGGCGAGCGCGACGCCGGCAACAAAGCCGAGAGTTGCAATCATATCGGGATCGGTGTCGGGAATTACCAGCAGGCTCGCGGCAAGATTTCCGGGCGTCGACTGCCAGGCGCGTCCGCGCCGCCCCCGCCCTGCGGTCTGCTGAAGAGCTGCAAACCAGATGCCGCCAGGATCACCCGCGGCAGCCGCCGCGAGTGCTTCAGTGTTGGTCGAGCCAATCTCGTCGAAACCGGCAACGCGATATCCCGCGGTCCGGGCCTTGGCCCCAAGTGCGAAGTTTGCCACCTAGAACAGGCTTCCCGCAGCAGTCTGCGCCAACGACGTCAGCGGATTGCCGAGGGTGAAGTAGTAGGTGACGACGAGAAAGCCGCTCGCGGCCATGATGACATTGAGTTCACCGGGCACAGCAACGAACTGGGTCTTCGGCTCGTCAAAGTACATCGTCTTGATCACGCGCAGATAGTAATACGCGCTAACTGCCGAGGCGAGCATGCCGATGACCGAGAGCACATAGAGATTGGCTTCGATCGCGGCGAGGAACACCTGCCACTTGGCGAAGAACCCGGCCAGCGGCGGCAGGCCGATCAGCGAGAACATCAGAACGGCCATGATCGCGGCCACGAATGGACGCGCCTGGGCCGCACCGGCCATGTCGTCGATGTTCTCGACATAGCCATTCTCGGTGCGCAGCGACAGGATGCAGGCAAAGAGGCCGGCCGTCATGATCACATAGATGGCCATGTAGATCGCAACGCCTTCGACACCCACCTGCGTGCCCGACGAAAGGCCCACGAGCGCAAAACCGACGTGGCCAATCGACGAATAGGCGATCAGGCGCTTGATCGACTTCTGCCCGATCGCCGCAAAGGCAGCCAGAACCATGGAGGCGATGGACAGGAAGATGACGACCTGCTGCCAGTCGCGGCTGATCGGCTCGAAAGTATCCATGACGAGACGGATCATCAGCGACATGGCGGCCACCTTGGGGGCCATGGCGAAGAAGGCAGTGACCGGGGTCGGAGCGCCCTCATAGACGTCCGGCGTCCACATGTGGAACGGCACGGCCGAAATCTTGAAGGCAACGCCTGCGAGCAGGAACACAAGGCCGAAGATCAGGCCGATGGAGCGGCCCTCGGTGGCGATTGCGGCCGAGATGGCGCCGAGATTGGTGTGGCCGGTAAAGCCATAGACCAGCGATGCACCATAGAGCAGCATGCCTGACGAAAGCGCGCCGAGGACGAAATACTTGAGGCCCGCTTCGGAAGCCCTGGGGTCATCGCGCTTGATGGCGGCCATGACGTAAAGCGAGAGCGACTGGAGCTCGAGACCGACGTAAAGGCTCATCAGATCATTGGCCGAAACCATGATCAGCATGCCCAGCGTCGCCAGTACAGCGAGTACGGAATACTCGTATTTATGGACGCCGTGCTGCTCGGAATTGTTGCGCGCCAAGAGCAGCGCCAGCACAGCGCCACCAATGACGATCAACTTCATGTAGCGCGAGAACGCGTCGGAGATGAACAGGCCATTGAAGATGATGCCGTCCGACGGCATCACCGCAATGACCACGCCGGCCGCAAGCAGCAGGCCCATGGAGAGCAGCGACACAACGTCGGAGCGCTCCTTGTTGATCACCACGCCGAGCAGCAGCAGCACCAGTGCGCCGACTGCCAGCAGCAGTTCGGGATAAGCGGGAGCCAGGCTCGCGAAATCAGTAACGTCAGAGTTCACGTCGGTCTCCTAATGCGCAGCAGGCGCGGCCGCAGCCGGCTGTGCCTCGCCCGTGGGCGCGACATATTCGAGGGGAGCCCGGGCATCAGCCAGGGACACGGCGGGGTCGAGCCCGACCGCAGTGGCGTAGTGGGCCACAAGGTTGTTCACCGCAGAAGCCGTCGTATCGAGGATCGGCGCCGGATAGAAACCGAAGACGATGATCATCACGATCAGCGGATAGAGCGTGACCTTCTCGCGCAGATTGAGATCGAGAATACCCTTGAGGCCTTCCTTGGTCAGTGCGCCGAAGATCACCCGGCGATAGAGCCAAAGCGCGTAGCAGGCCGAGAAGACCATGCCGAATGCCGCGCCAAACGCCACCCAGGTATTGACCTGGAACACGCCGATCATGGTCAGGAACTCACCGACGAAGCCCGACGTGCCCGGAAGCCCGACATTGGCCATGGTGAAGACCATGAAGGCGAAGGCATATTTCGGCATGCGCTCGACTAGGCCGCCATAGGCCTCGATGTCGCGCGTGTGCATGCGGTCGTAGATGACGCCGACGGCAAGGAAGAGCGCGCCCGACACCAGACCATGCGAGATCATCTGGAACATGGCGCCCTGGATACCCAGCGCGTTGCCCGCAAAGATGCCCATGGTCACAAAGCCCATGTGCGCCACGGAAGAATAGGCGATTAGCTTCTTGATGTCGGTCTGCACCAGAGCCACTACCGAGGTGAGGATGATCGCAGCAACCGAAAGGAAGAAGACGAAATTGGCGAAATAGGCCGAGGCGTCCGGGAACATCGGCAGCGAGAAGCGCAGGAACCCGTAGCCGCCTAGCTTGAGCAGGATCGCCGCTAGGATAACGGAGCCAGCGGTCGGTGCTTCCACGTGCGCTTCCGGCAGCCAGCGATGGAATGGCCACATCGGCATCTTCACGGCCAGCGAGGCGAAGAACGCCAGCCACAGCCAGAACTGCATGCTCTCCGGGAATTCGTGGGTGAGCAGGCGCGAGATGTCGGACGTGCCGGCATTCCAGTACATGGCCATGATGGCCAGCAGCATCAGCACCGAGCCGATGAAGGTGTAGAAGAAGAACTTGTAGGCCGCCTGGATGCGGCGCTTGCCGCCCCAGATACCGATGATGAGGAACATCGGCAGCAGCGTGCCTTCGAAGAACACATAGAACATTGCCAGGTCGAGCGTGGTGAACACGCCGATCATCAGCATTTCCAGGACGAGGAATACGATCATGTATTCCTTGACCCGATGCTCGATGGATTCCCAGCTGGCCAGGATACAGAACGGCATCAAGAGCGCCGAGAGCACCACGAACAGCACCGAGATGCCGTCGACGCCCACGCGATAGCCAATGCTGTCGCCGAGCCAGTTGAAGTTCACGACGAACTGGAAGCCGGGATTGGACGGATCGAAGGCCGACCACATCCACAGCGACAGCACCAGGGTCACGACCGTGGTGGCAAGGGCGATCCAGCGGATCGCTCCAACCGCCGTCTTTGGCGAAAGGAGGATCAGCGCTGCCCCAAGAAGCGGCAGGAACGTCAGAAGCGTGAGGATAGAATTCTCAAAGGTCATCAGATCAGTCCCCCGGCCGCGATGGCCCAGGTCAGCAGCGCCGCGATGCCGATCAGCATGGCGAAGGCATAGTGATAGAGATAGCCCGACTGCAGCTTGACCACCCAGGAGGTGACATCCTGCACGCGACGGCCAAGGCCCTCGGCGATCTTGCCGTCAACCAGCCAGTCATCGAACCCCTTCCACACCGCACGGCCGATCCACAGGGTCGGGCGCACGAAGATGAAGTTGTAGAGCTCGTCGAAGTACCACTTGTTGAGCAGGAACTTGTAGAGGCCGGAATTGGCGGCAGCCAGCTTGCCCGGCACGTCGGGGCGCTTGATGTACATGTACCAGGCGGCGACGAAGCCGATGATCATGGAGATGGTCGCGCTCCACTTCACCCAAAGCGGCACATGGTGCGCATCTTCGATGACCTGGTGATCGACATAGATCGACCCGGCGAAGAAGTGCTCGATGTGCTCCACGTCGTGGAAGAACATGCCGTAGAACACCACACCCGCCAGCACTGCGCCGACAGCCAGCACGTAGAGCGGCACCAGCATGACGTTGGGCGCTTCATGGGCATTGTCATAGGCCGAGCCATGGGGATGGTGGGCGTGGTCATGCCCGTGATGCTCGTCATGGCTTTCCAGAGCCGAATGTGCCGGGTCAGGATGCGGGCCTTCGCCATGGTGCTGCGCATCGCGCGGCGAACCGTGGAAGGTCAGGTGGATCAGGCGCCACGAGTAGAAGCTCGTGAACAGCGCGGCGATTACCAGCAGCCAGAACGCGAGGCTGCCGACATTGCCACCGACCGCATAGGCGCTTTCGATGATCGAATCCTTGGAGAAGAAGCCGGCAAAGCCGATGCTTGTCCCCGGGATACCGACGCCGGTCAGCGCCAGCGTGCCAATCAGCATCATCGCATAGGTGATCGGGATCTTCTTCTTGAGCCCGCCCATGTTCCGCATGTCCTGCTCATGGTGCATGGCATGGATGACCGCGCCGGCGCCCAGGAACAGGAGAGCCTTGAAGAAGGCATGGGTGAAGAGGTGGAAGACACCGGCCGAATAGGCCCCTGCCCCCAGCGCCACGAACATGTATCCGAGCTGCGAACAGGTCGAGTAGGCGATGACGCGCTTGATGTCGTTCTGGACGAGGCCGACCGTCGCCGCAAAGAAGGCGGTGATGGCACCGATGACGATGACGACCGTCAGGGCGAAAGGCGAGGTTTCGAACAGCGGCGACAGGCGCGCCACCATGAACACGCCGGCGGTCACCATGGTTGCGGCATGGATCAGCGCCGACACGGGTGTCGGGCCTTCCATGGCGTCTGGCAGCCAGGTGTGCAGCAGGAACTGCGCCGACTTGCCCATGGCGCCCATGAACAGCAGCAGGCAGATCACGGTCATGGCGTCGAGTTCCCAGGACAGGAACTGGATCACCGGCAGGCCGGTTTCGCCAAACGCACCCGCTGCCTCGAAGGCGCCATCAAAGTCGATATGGCCGAGAACGAGGAAGGCGCCGAAAATGCCGAGCGCGAAGCCGAAGTCACCAACGCGGTTGACCACGAAGGCCTTCATGGCGGCGGCGCTGGCGGACGGACGCGTATACCAGAAGCCGATCAACAGATAGGACGCCAGACCCACGCCTTCCCAGCCGAAGAACATCTGCAGGAAGTTGTCGGCGGTCACCAGCA
>JADGNE010000004.1 GCA_015234425.1 Devosia sp. | reverse complement strand
CGACGAGGGTCGCGAGAGCCTCACCTTCAATGTCTTCGGCAATGATCAGCAGCGGACGCTGGGACTGAACGACGCTTTCGAGGATCGGCAGGATGGCCTGCAGGTTCGAGAGCTTCTTTTCGTGCAGCAGGATCACCGGGTCCTCGAGGACGGCGGTCATCTTTTCTGCATTGGTCACGAAGTACGGCGACAGGTAGCCGCGGTCGAACTGCATGCCTTCAACGACATCGAGTTCGGTCTCGGCGGTCTTGGCTTCTTCGACGGTGATGACACCCTCGTTGCCGACCTTCTGCATGGCTTCGGAGATCATCTCGCCGATGGCAGATTCGCCGTTGGCAGAGATCGTGCCGACCTGGGAGATTTCCGAGGTGGAGGTGATCTTCTTGGCCGAGCCCTTCAGCGAAGCAACGACTTCGTTGACGGCCAGGTCGATACCGCGCTTGAGGTCCATCGGGTTGAAGCCGGCTGCAACAGCCTTGACGCCTTCAACAACGATTGCCTGACCGAGAACGGTCGCGGTGGTGGTGCCGTCACCGGCGATGTCGTTGGTCTTGGAAGCAACCGAACGCAGCAGCTGAGCGCCGAGGTTTTCGAACTTGTCTTCAAGTTCGATTTCCTTGGCAACGGACACGCCGTCCTTGGTGATGCGCGGAGCGCCGAACGACTTTTCGATGACGACGTTACGACCCTTCGGGCCGAGCGTGACCTTCACCGCATTGGCGAGGATGTTCACGCCGCGCAGCATCTTTTCGCGGGCTTCGGTGGAGAACTTGACTTCCTTGGCGGCCATTTATGGCTCCTTGAGAATATCTGGTTGAGTGGGAACGACTTATGGATGCGGAGGCTTAGGCCTCGATCACGCCCATGATGTCGCTTTCCTTCATGATTATCAGGTCTTCGCCGTTCAGCTTGACCTCGGTGCCGCTCCACTTGCCGAAGAGCACGCGATCGCCAGCCTTCACGTCGAGGGCATTGATCTTGCCGTTCTCGTCGCGGGCGCCGGGGCCAACCGAAACGATAATGCCCTCGGAGGGCTTTTCCTTGGCGGTATCGGGGATGATGATCCCGCCCTTGGTCTTTTCTTCACTGTCAACGCGACGGACGACCACACGGTCGTGCAGGGGACGGAAGCCCATGATTATGTTCCTCTTGGCATCATTACTGAATGCAATTTCGGGCTTGTTAGCACTCGATTGGGGTGAGTGCTAACAAGCTGACTGGGATATAGGGAGCGCGGCGTCGCTGAGTCAAGGCTCAGTGAACGGAGATTTTTCTCGTGCGTTAAGGGCTAAGGACCGAACAACGCAACAGGAGGCGCCCATGTCCGAAGATGCCACGCTCAACCCGATTGTCGCTCCGGTATCCGGCCGCGTGCATGTCTATTTCGACGACGCCGAAATCGCCAGTACGCTCAAGGCGATGCGCGTTGATGAACCCGGTGCTCCACCGCAGATTTTCATTCCGCTCGATGCCGTCCATCCCGGCATTCTGGAGGCTTCGGATACGCGGAGCGCCGATCCGCACAAGGGCGAGGCGCACTATTATACGATCAAGCTGCTGACCGCCGACGGCCCCGACCGCGTATGGTACTATCCCTATGCTGACGGCGCCTATAGCGGCATTCGCGACCTGCTCACCTTCGGCGGCGAGCGTATCGAAATCCGCTATTCCGAAGTCTAGCCGTAATTTACCCTCCGGGAGCTGCCCGACGAAGCGTGCCCCCGGTCAAACCCCAAAATACCCCCTTCCTTCCGCAGGGGGAGTGCTGCATAAGGCTGACCATGAGCGAACAATCCAATCTTCAGATCAAATTGCGCCGCACTGGCGGCATGGGGTCCAACGCTAACTGGCATTGGGAAGTACTTGATGCAGACGGGAAGGCCCTCAAGACGGGCAGTGCCGTCGGTGCCGAGCACAAGGCATTTGCCACCGCACGCATTGCCAAGGAAAAGCTGGAGCAGGCCCAGGGCAAGTAAGCCCTGAGAAGGACTACAATTGACGGCGCCTACCGTGCACATCGACGCTCGCCCTGCATCGGCTTCAGACCCGGTGCGGGGGATCATCCTCAAGATCGTTTCTGTGTGCTGCTTCGTCGTCATGGCGACCATGCTGAAGGCAACCCAGACCATTCCGCCCGGCGAAATGGTCTTTTTTCGTGCCTTTTTTGCCATGTTGCCTGTCCTTACCTATCTGGCATGGAAGCGCCGTCTCTCGCACGCCTTCCAGACCAAGCGCCCGCTCGGTCACATCGTCCGGGGCCTTGTCGGCGTCGCCTCCATGGGTCTGGGCTTTTTTGCCCTGACGCGCCTGCCGCTTCCCGAAGCGACGGCCATCACCTATGCCACGCCGCTTCTCATCGTCATTTTCTCGGCCGTGCTGCTCAATGAGCGCGTCCATATTTTCCGCTGGACCGCCGTTCTCTTCGGCCTCGTCGGCGTCGTCATCATTCTCTGGCCGCGCCTCACCGTCTTCAGTGGGGGGGATGCCCTAGGCAATGCCGAAGCTGTCGGCGCCATCGGCGCCTTGATGGCCGCCATTCTCTCCGCCTTCGCGGTGCTTCAGGTCCGCAATCTCGTCCAGACCGAGCGCACCGAAACCATCGTTACCTACTTTTTCCTCAGCGCCAGTTTCCTTGCGCTTCTGACCCTGCCGTTCGGCTGGGTCATGCCGACGCCTCAGCAGGCGGCACTCCTTATCGGCGCCGGCTTTTTCGGTGGCATCGGTCAGCTGTTGATGACCTCCTGCTACCGCTATGCGGACATGTCGGTCATTGCGCCCTTTGAATATGTCTCGCTGATCCTGACCATCATCATCGGCTTCATCATCTTTGCCGATGTCCCCACCGTCACCATGCTGATCGGCTCGCTGATCATCGTCTGCTCAGGCATTGCCGTCATCCTGCGCGAGCGTCGGCTCGGGCTCGATCGCACCAAGGCCCGCGAAGCGACGACGCCCTGATCCAATAGACGGCGGCCACAACCGCCGGCCTTGCGTGAGGGTGCGGCCTAGCTGGCCGCGGACATGTCTGCCCAGCTCTGGCGCTTGCGGTAAATCGTCGACGGGCTGATCTCGAGCGCTGCGGCGGCGAGCGAAATATTGCCGCCGAACGCTGCGATCGCGTCTTCGATGATCTTCTGCTCCTGCTGCCACATCGGCAGAATGGTGCGGCGCGTTTCGGCGCGGCTGACCGGCGCGGCCACCGGTGCAAAGGCCTGAGACTCGATATCGGCGGCATCGAGCATGGTGTTATCCACTTCGCCGCCGTCGAACATTACCACGATCCGCCGGATCAGGTTCTGCACCTGCCGCACATTGCCTGGCCAGTCGGCAGCCGTCAGCTGCTGGGCAGCCTGGCTCGAGAAGCCAGAGAAGCTCTTGTGCTCCTCGCGCGAATAGGTGGTGAGGAAATGACGCGCGAGCACCATGATATCGGTCGGTCGCTGGCGCAGCGGGGGCAGGTGGATCGGCAGCACGTGCAGGCGATAGAACAGGTCCTCGCGGAACTTGCGCTCCGAGATCATCTGCAGCGGGTTGCGATTGGTTGCGCAGACGACACGCACATCGACCTTGCGCAGGGTGGATTCGCCCACTCGTGAGATAGTCCCGGTCTGGAGGAAACGCAGCAGCTTGGCCTGCAGCGACAGGTCCATTTCACCGATTTCGTCGAGGAACAGTGTGCCGCCGTCGGCCAGCTCGGCTGCGCCCTTGCGGTCTTCATGTGCGCCCGTAAAAGCACCGCGCACCACGCCGAACAATTCGCTTTCCATCAGATCGCGGGGAATGGCGGCGCAATTGATGGCGACGAAACGCTTGCCGGAGCGCGGACCCTTTGCGTGCAGCGCCTCGGCGCAGACATCCTTGCCCGTGCCGCTTTCGCCAGTGATGAACACCGGCGCCGACGACGTCGAGACACGCCCGATCTGCTCGTAGATGAACTGCATGGCGCTCGAAGCGCCGACAAAGCCGGCATAGTCCGGCACCGCCAGCGGCTGTGCCGTATCAAAACCCAGCGAGCGCGGACGACCATGGCGCTGCGCCAGCTCGCCGATCCGGCTGGCCAGCGCCGGTCCGGCAACTGGCTTGGCCACATAGTCATGGGCGCCCACGCGCATGGCGCCCAGCGCCGCGCTCACCGAGGCGCCATCGGCCATGGCAAGAACCAGCGCGCCTTCGGCAAGGCGAACCAGCCGCGCCATCGCGTCCTCCGCGCTCTGTTCGAGGTCGGCAAGGCTGGGCATATCGGCAAGAATAATGTCGAACCGGGTGCGACGCAGGTGCTCCACGGCCTCGCGCCCGTCGCTGGCAAACACCAATTGGGGTGGCACCAGCAGGGCCTGACACAGCGATTCGCCAGTGCTGCGAGCCACTTCCGCGTCACGGTCGATCAGCAGAAGCCGCCCGCTCAACGCATGTTCCTGGCCGTTTTGCATCGCCATTATCAAGGATTCCCGGTCTATCGCCCCAGGCGGCGGGTGCGCGCCTGGTCCTGTCTTTGGGGGGATTGTTCGGGAACAGGGTAAATTTTCCGTTCTTATACTCTCAGATTGCGAGTGAACGCTTTTGCCTGCTGGGGGGCGGTGGTATGAGAATGAGGCCGAATCTTGACTATTTATGTATTTTCCCGGGAATCCAATGCAGGCGCTGGTCTATGTATTCATTGCTCTTGCGTCAGTTGCCCTCGGGGCCGCGGCCTATTTTGGCCTGAGCTTTACGCCTGCCAATGCAATTCTCGTCGCGCTGGTGGTGGCTTGCGTCTGCGTAATGATCGTCGAGCGCCAGCTCCGTCTGCGCGCTGAACGCCGTCTCGAGCGTGGCATCGAGGATCTTTCCCGCCTGCTCGCAACCGATGCCCAGGCTGGCGCAGTTCTCGGCCGCCGTATCAATGCACTTTCCGAGATGAACCCGGGCCAGCGCCTCGATACCGTCGAAGCCGATATTTCGGTGCTCGGCACCGTCATTCGTCAGGTCGCTGAAGCCGTCGCCGACCTTGAGGAAAAGCAGGGCAATGCACTTGCCACCCTGCCGCGCCAGAGCCAGGCCATCGAGGCCGTTCGCGCCGCTACGCCCTATATTCCCGATGACGACAGCGAGCCGATCATCCCGCCCGAAGTGGTGCGCGAAGCTCTGGCAGAAGATCGTCTGGTCTTTCACATCCAGCCCATCGCCCGCCTGCCGCAGCGTCGCCCTGCTGGGTACGATCTCCTGCCGCGCCTTGTGATGGAAGACGGCGATTTTGCCGACATGGCGGACTTCATGCCCCGCCGCGGCAGCGACGACATCAGCGAGCGGATCGAGGGCCTTGCGCTCAACGAGGCCGTCGCCATCGCCCGTCGTGCCCGCAGCGGCGGCCAGTCAGTCAGCCTCTATGTTCCGCTCAGCCGCGCCACGCTCAGCAATGAAATTGCCGTCGAGCAATTGATGGCAACTCTCGATGCTAACAAGGGCGTCGCCACAGGTCTGGTCTTCATCATCTCCGAAGCCGAATTCCAGACCCTCTGCCAGACCAATCGTTCGCTGATCGAAGTCATCCTGCGCAAGGGCGCAGGATTTTCGCTTTCGGCAGTCCGCTCCCTCCGGCTCGATTTTGCCGAGCTGTCCAATCTGGGCGTGCGGTCCCTTCGCGTCGATGCCACGCGCCTCGTCGACATGACCGAGAGCTACACCGACTTCCATCTCTCCGATATCGCCGCCTATGTGGGTCGCTACGACCTCTCGCTGCTGGCGACAAGCGTTGAAGGCGAGCGCCAGATCGTCGAGTTGCTCGATAACGATATCCTCCTGGTCCAGGGCAATCACATCGCCCCGCCCAGCGTCGTTCGGCCCGATCTGTTGCTTGAGCCGATCCGGACAGTCTCGCCCCAGCCCATCCGTCGTCAGGCCGAACACTAGGGCCTTGGCGGTCGGCCGGTGAGGTTTTTGCTTGATCGAGATGGGCGAACTGCCCCATAGCTCGCCGCGCCCGATCCCTCACAGCCTGGTGTCGTCATGACTTCGCCCCTGCCGATCATCTCTGGTCTGTCCGAACTCGCATCTCGCTATGAAGCGGTGCTAAGCGATGTCTGGGGCGTTATTCATAACGGCGTCTCGGCATTCCCCGAGGCTGTGGACGCGCTCGTGTCCTATCGCAAGGCCGGGGGCAGGGTGGTGCTCATCACCAATGCGCCGCGCCCCTCTCCGCCAATCGTCGCCATGCTCGATCGTCTCGGCGTGCCGCGCGAGGCCTATGATGCCATCGTCTCTTCGGGCGACGCGACGCGGGCGATGATCTCGAAATATCGCGGCAAGGCCATCCATCATGTCGGCCCGCCGACCGAGGATGACGCGCTCTACGAAGGCTTTGATCTCACCCGCACCGGCGCTGAGGAAGCCGAAGTCGTCGTTGTCACCGACCTCGATACCGATGAAGACACGCCCGAAATGTACCGCGAGCGCGCCAAGCTCTGGCTGCAGCGAAAGCTGCCGATGATCTGCGCCAATCCGGATCGCGTCGTCGAGCACGGCGACAAGATCATCTATTGCGGCGGCGCCCTCGGCGATCTCTACGCGGCCATGGGCGGCATGGTCCACATGGCCGGAAAGCCCTATCAGCCCATCTACGAAGAGGCCTTTCGCCTCGCCGAAGAAGCCGCCGGCAAGAGCCTCGATAAATCCCGCGTCCTCGCCATCGGCGACAGTGTGCGCACCGATGCCACCGGCGCGGCCCAGTTCGGCATTGATCTCCTCTTCATCACCGGCTCGATCCATGCCGCGGAACTCGATGCCTTCGGCAAGCCGGATCCTCAGGCCATTGCCGATCTTATCGCGCCCAGCCGTGCGCGTGTGGCCGGCTTCCTGCCGCGCCTTACCTGGTAATCTTTCCCTGGCGTCTGGAGCCTCCTGATTTGACCTTCATCCGCCTCGACAATCTTTCCGATCTGCCGGCCTCGCTGCGCGGCGCCTATGTCGCTATCGGCAATTTCGACGGCATGCATCGCGGCCACCAGACTGTGGTGGAAACCCTGCGCCAGCGGGCCCAGGCGGCCGGCGTTCCCGCGCTGCTGCTGACCTTCGAGCCGCATCCGCGCGACGTTTTTGCCCCGACGCCCCATCTTTTCCGGCTCACCGTGGGTGACGCCAAGGCGCGTCTTGCCGAAGCGCTCGGGCTCGATGGCATCATCATCCTGCCCTTTGACAAGCCCTTCTCCCAGATCGAAGCCGAGGATTTCGTCGGCGACATGCTGGTGCGCGATCTCGGTGTGCGCGGCGTCATCGTGGGCTCCGATTTCCATTTCGGCCGCCAGCGTCGCGGCACGCCCGCATTTCTGCGCGACGAAGGGGCGCGGCTTGGCTTTGCCGTCGAAACCCTCGACCTCATGGATGAGGGTGACGAGGTCATTTCCTCCTCGCGCATTCGGGCTGCGCTTTCGGAAGGCGCGGTCACCGCAGCCAATCGTCTGCTGGGCTATCACTGGTTCTTTGAGGGTTGCGTGGTCAAGGGCGACCAGCGCGGTCGCGACCTCGGCTATCCCACCGCCAACACCATGACCCCCAATGGCTTCCAGCTTGCCCAGGGCGTCTATGCCGTTCGCGCCCGGCTCGGCGCGCGCCTCCTCGACGGCGTCGCGGCCTATGGCAAGCCCATGTTCGACAATCAGCGCCCGCCGTTTGAAACCCACCTCTTCGATTTTGACGAAGACATTTATGGCCAGACCCTGCAAGTCGCGCTGGTCGGTCACATTCGCGGACAGGAAGTGTTCAAGGGCCTCGACGAACTGATCGCCGCCATGGATCGCGACTCGGGCAAGGCACGGGCTCTCATCGCCGAATGCGCCCCCCTGGGCCCCCTCGACGAAAAGCTCGGCTTTTTCGCCTAGGCGTCCTGGCGCCCAGCGAGTCCCAATGAATTTTCCGCTCTGTCCCTCCCTCCCCCTTGTGGGGAGGGTAGCAGAGCTAGGCCCGCCGGGCCGTAGCGGCGCTGGGGTGGGGGTGTGAACCCCTCCCAAGCTGATAGTCACTGTCGCGATTGTCGCCACATCCGCCTGACGAGGTACAAGCGCGGCAAATCAACCTTTGCCCCTTCCGTCCTGCCTTGCTAAAAGGCACCCCGATCTTCCCGAACGAAACGCCGATCCATGACCGATACCGCTTCCAGCGCGACCGAAACCGATTACTCGGCCACGCTTTTCCTGCCGGAAACCGAATTCCCCATGCGCGCGGGCCTGCCCCAGCGCGAGCCCATCTGGCTCCAGCGTTGGGAAGACATGGATATTTACGCCCTTCAGCGCGAGCAGGCCAAGGATCGGCCGCTGTTCACGCTGCATGACGGCCCTCCCTATGCCAATGGCAACATCCATATCGGGCACGCGCTCAACAAGACGCTCAAGGATGTGATCTCGCGCTCCATGCAGATGCTGGGGCACAACTCGGCCTATGTGCCGGGCTGGGACTGCCATGGCCTGCCCATCGAATGGAAGATCGAAGAGCAATACCGCGCCAAGGGCAAGGACAAGAACGACGTTCCGGTGGTCGAATTCCGCCAGGAATGCCGCACCTTTGCCGAGCAGTGGGTTGATATCCAGCGCGACGAATTCAAGCGTCTCGGCATCCTGGGCGAGTGGGACAATCCCTATCTCACCATGAGCTATGACGCCGAGGCCCAGATTGCCCGCGAGCTGATGAAGGTCTCGATGACCGGCCAGCTTTATCGCGGTTCCAAGCCTGTCATGTGGTCGGTGGTCGAGCGCACCGCTCTGGCCGAAGCCGAGATCGAATACCAGGACTATGAGAGCGACACGATCTGGGTCAAGTTCCCGGTCAAGGCATTGCTGTCCAAGGACGCGACCGTCGATGGCCGCCCCGCTCCCTTGTCTGCTCAGGCACTCGAGGAAATCGGGTTGAGCGGTGCTTCGGTGCTCATCTGGACCACCACGCCCTGGACCATCCCCGGCAACCGCGCGATCAGCTTCTCCTCGCAGATCGACTATGGTGTCTATGAGGTCACCTCGGCGCCCGACGGCAATTGGGCCAAGACGGGCGAGCGCTACATCATCGCCAGCGCGCTTGCCGCTGACGTCATGGCCAAGGCCAAGGTCACCGGCTATCGCGAGGTGAGCATCCTCCCCGACGGCGTGTTGTCCCAGCTCATCACCAGCCACCCGCTGGCCGGCTTTGCTGGCGGCTACTCTTTCGACGTGCCGCTGCTCGATGGCGAACATGTCACTGATGATGCCGGTACCGGTTTCGTCCATACCGCTCCGGGCCATGGTCTCGACGACTTTGGCATCTGGATGGAATCGACGCGCCTGTTGCAGGACCGCGGCATTGATCCTGCCATCCCCTATACCGTTGGCGACGACGGCTTCTACACCGTTCAGGCCCCTGGCTTCGACGGCGCACGCGTCATTGACGACAACGGCAAGAAGGGCGACGCCAACCAGCGCGTCATCACCGCTCTCTCCGAACACGGCAACATCATCGCCCGTGGCCGCGTCAAGCATCAGTATCCGCATTCCTGGCGCTCCAAGAAGCCGGTGATCTTCCGCAATACCCCGCAATGGTTTGTCTATATGGACAAGAACATTGAGGGTGCTGAAGGCGATACGCTGCGCCACCGGGCGCTCAACGCCATCGACGCCACCAAGTTCTATCCCGCTGCCGGCCAGAACCGCCTGCGCGCCATGATCGCGGACCGCCCCGACTGGGTGCTGTCGCGTCAGCGCGCCTGGGGCGTGCCGATCACCGTCTTCGTCAATCGCGAAACCGGCGAGATCCTCCGCGACGAGCTGGTCAATGAGCGCATTGCCCAGTCCTTCGAGGAAGAGGGCGCCGACGCCTGGTACAAGGAGGGCGCTGCCCAGCGCTACCTCGGAGATGCCTACAAGGCCGATGACTACGAGATGATCCGCGACGTCCTCGACGTCTGGTTCGACAGTGGTTCGACCCACTCCTTTGTGCTGCGCAACAAGCAGAAGTGGCCGCACCTCAAGTTCCCGGCCTCGATGTATCTCGAAGGCTCGGATCAGCATCGTGGCTGGTTCCACTCGTCCCTGCTCGAAAGCTGCGCCACCAACGGCCACGCGCCCTATGACAGCGTTCTCACCCATGGCTTCACCATGGATGGCGAAGGCAAGAAGATGAGTAAGTCGCTCGGCAACACCGTTGCCCCGCAGGACATCATCAAGGAGTTCGGCGCCGACATCCTGCGCCTCTGGGTTGCCTCCTCCGACTATTCGGAAGATCTGCGCCTCGGCAAGGAAATCATCCAGACCACGGTCGACAGCTATCGCAAGCTCCGGAACACGCTGCGCTGGCTGCTCGGCAACCTCGCTCACTTCAAGGCCGAGGATGTCGTCGACGCGCGCGACATGCCCGAGCTCGAGCGCCTGATGCTGCATCGTCTGGCCCAGCTCGATGTTGGCGTGCGCTCCGCGTATAAGGAATATGACTTCCGCAAGGTCGTCACGCTCCTCACCAACTTCATGAACATCGAGCTCTCGGCGTTCTACTTCGACATCCGCAAGGATGCGCTCTATTGCGACCCGATCTCCTCGCTCAAGCGCCGTTCGGCGTTGACCGTGCTCGATCACCTGTTCAACGCGCTGACCGCATGGCTCGCGCCCATCCTCGTCTTCACCATGGAAGAATGCTGGCTGGAGCGTCACCCGGAAGAAGGCTCCTCCGTCCATCTGCGTCTTTTCCCGGAGATCCCGGCTGACTGGATCGACGAGGATCTGGCTGAAAAGTGGCAGCTCATCCGCTCGGTTCGTCGTGTCGTCACCGGCGCACTGGAGATCGAGCGTCGTGAAAAGCGCATCGGCTCCTCGCTCGAGGCGGCCCCCACCGTCTACGTCGCCGACGCCCGCTACATCGTGGCGCTCGAAGGCCAGGATCTTGCCGAGATCGCCATCACCTCCGCCATCCACATCAAGCAGAACGAAGGCGCCTCCGAAGCCTTCCGGCTTGATGACGTGCCCGGTGTCTCGGTGGTTCCGGCCATGGCCGAAGGCCAGCGCTGCGCCCGCTCCTGGAAGGTGCTTCCCGAGGTTGGCAGCGATCCTGAATATCCGGACGTTACCCCGCGCGACGCCCAGGCCCTGCGCGAACGCGCTGCGGCAGGTCTCTGAACTTGAACCAAGGCAGCTCGGCTAAATGCCAAAGCCGCTGTTCATCGTCTCCCTCCCCCTCGTGGGGAGGGAACAAGGGTGGGGGTGAGTAATTGAACTCGAAGATGAAGACCCTCTACACCTCCCTCGTTGCCGCAATCCTCGCCTTCGGCATTGATCGCGCGCAAAAAGCCTATCACGTGGCCGAAGAGTGCGTCGGCTTCGCCCAGGCCAAGTGCATCGACATTTTCGCCAACTACATCCCCTTCACCATGCAGGGGTGGCGCGGCGGCGAGATCGTCCCGGTCACGCCGTTCTTCGACTATGTACTCGTCTGGAACACCGGCATTTCCTACGGCCTGCTCGATGACATGCCGACCTGGGTGCTGGGCGCCATCATGCTGGTGGCCATTGTTGCGCTGTCTATCTGGTGGGTTCGGGCCCATGAGCCGCTGGTGCGTCTTGGACTTGCCCTCTGCATTGGTGGTGCGCTCTCAAATGCGCTTGATCGGCTGATCTATGGCGGCGTGGCCGACTTCTTCCACTTCCATTGGGGGACGTGGTCGTTCTACATTTTCAATATTGCCGACGTGGCGATCACCTTTGGTGTCATACTGCTTCTGGTCGACATGCTCGGCCTCAAGCGCAAGCCTGCTGATCGCCCGGTCTGACGATACAAATCATTGTGCTGCCAAAATCTGGTCTTAGGGCCGACAATGCGCTATAAGCGCCGCCAGGATCGTAAGGGATGTTTCATGCGTATTGGATTGTCTGGCCGTAAGAGCCGAGTTTCGGTCGCGGCGCGCGCAGGTCTGGCGTCTCTGGCGCTGGTAGCGACTTTGGCCCTTGGCGCCTGCACCACGGTCGAAGGCACCAACGCCCTGACCGATTTCGGCACCTTCGAGCGCGACGTGATGAACACCACGGCGCGCGGCATCGGCCTCATCCCCGGCGAGGCTCCCAAGGCCGATCTGACCCAGGCTCGCGCGCCTCTGGCGCTGCCGCGTTCGGGCAATAATCTGCCTGTTCCAGCCACTCAGTCCGCCGCGGCCCAGCTCCCGGCCGACAGCAATACCGTCAAGATCGACACCTCGCGCCTCAGCGAAGCCGATCTTGCCCGCCTGCGCAATGCGCGGGTTGTCGATCTCCGCTCGCTCTCCGGCCGTCCGCTGACGGCTGAGGAATCGCGTGCGCTGACGGCCCGCATGACCGCTTCGGGCATGCAGGTCACCGCTTCGGGCAGCCGCCCGCTGTATCTGCCGCCTGATGAATATTTCACCCGCGTCGGCGATGCCAATCTGGTATGCCGTGCGCCCAACGGCGAGCTCGTGCCACTGGCCGACGCCCGCTGCCCTGAAGACATCCGCAAGGCCTTCGGGCCCCGCGGTCCGCAGGCAGGCGCCTCGCTCGGCACTGCCGGTGCGCGTCTCACCAATTCGGATATCGGCAAGCAGTAATCTGCGGGCCCATTACGATCCAAAAATGAGGCGGCCGGAATTGTCCGGCCGCTTTCGCATTCCCCGCGCCGCCCATTCATGGGTCCCGCATGTTATGGAAGTCTGTTCGCATGAGCGAAACTGAAAAACCCGAAATCGCTGACCGTCTTGCCAAGGTCATGGCCCGCGCCGGCCTCTGCTCCCGCCGCGACGCCGAAGGCTGGATCACGGCTGGCCGTGTCACCGTCAATGGCAAGAAGGTGCTGACCCCGGCCTTTAACGTCACCAGCCGCGACAAGATCGTCGTTGATGGCGAGCAGCTCGCTGCCCGTCAGGGCACGCGCATCTGGCTCTACCACAAGCCCGCTGGCCTGGTTGTCACCGAGAAGGACCCCGAGGGTCGCAAGACCATTTTCGAGGCCCTGCTCGAAGAGGGCCTCCCCCGCGTCGTCACTGTCGGCCGTCTCGACATCAACACCGAGGGCCTGCTGCTCCTCACCAATGATGGGGGCCTCAAGCGCGTGCTCGAGCTGCCCTCCACCGGCTGGCTGCGTCGCTATCGCGTGCGCGCCTATGGTCACGTCACCCAGGCCCAGCTCGATGCCCTCAAGGATGGCATCGAAGTTGAAGGCATCACCTATGGCCCGATTGAAGCCACGCTCGAACGCTCCCAGGGCAGCAATGTCTGGCTGCTGCTCGGCCTGCGCGAAGGCAAGAACCGCGAAGTCAAGAACGTGCTCGGCGCGCTTGGCCTTGAGGTGAACCGCCTGATCCGCGTGTCCTATGGTCCGTTCCAGCTCGGCGAACTGGCGGAAGGCGCCGTCGAAATGGTCCGCGCCAAGATGCTCAAGGACCAGCTTGGCAAGAAGCTGGCCGAAGCCGCTGGCGTCGATTTCGACAGCGAAATGCCCGATACGGCTCCCCCGCCGCGCGAGGATTTCCGTGCGGCCCGTGGTGGTCGCGATGCCCCGCGTACCGGTCGCCCGCGCCGCGTGCACTTCGACGAAGATGGTCGCGCCCCCGAGGAATACGAACCCAAGGGCCCCGGCAAGCAGCGTCGCGATCGCGATGATCAGCCGATCAGCTCCTTCGGCAAGCCCGCTCCCCGTCCGCCGCGTCCCCCTCGTGATGGCGCAGCGCCCGACCGCAAGTCGTTTGGCGACAAGAAGCCCTACGGCGACAAGAAGTCGTTCGGTGACAAGAAGCCCTATGGCGACAAGAAGCCGTACGGTGACAAGAAGCCATACGGTGACAAAAAGTCCTTCGGCGACCGCCCGCAGCGTGGCCCGCGTCCGGATGGTGATCGTCCCGCTCGCGGCGGCTTCGGTGATCGTCCGCCGCGCGGCAATTTTGGTGACCGTCCGCAGCGTAGCTTCGAGGGTCGTCCGTCCCGCGACGGCGGTGATCGTCCCGCTCGTGGCGGTTTCGGTGATCGTCCGGCCCGCGGCAATTTCGGTGACCGTCCGCAGCGCAGCTTTGAGGGGCGTCCCCCCCGTGATGGCGGTGATCGTCCCGCTCGCGGCGGCTTCGGTGACCGTCCGGCCCGGGGCAATTTCGGTGATCGTCCGCAGCGCAGCTTCGAGGGTCGTCCCCCCCGCGATGGCGGTGATCGTCCCGCACGCGGTGATTTCGCCGGTCGTCCGTCCAATGGTCCGCGCGGGGATCGCCCGCAGCGCTCGTTTGATGACAATCGCGGCCCGCGCCGCGAGGATCGTCCGGGGCAGGGCCGTCCGTCGGCAGGTGGGCGTCCAGGTGGCGACCGCAAGCCGTTCGGCGGCAAGCCGGGTGGCGGCCGTCCGTTTGATGGCAAGCCGCGTGGTGACAAGCCCTTCGGCCGTCCGGCCGGTGGCGGTCGTCCTGATGGTGGCAGCCGCCCGTTCGGCGGGGGTCGCCCGGAAGGCGGCGGTCGTCCTTCGGGTGGTGGCCGTCCAGCAGGTGGTGGCGGACGTCCTCAGGGCGGACAGCGTCCGACCGGCGGTTCGCGCCCCACAGGCGGTGCTCGTCCCACGGGTGGTGCACGTCCCACAGGCGGTGCCCGTCCGAAGGGTGGGGCCCGTCCCACGGGTCCGCGTAAGCCGCGGGGCTAAGACATGCGCATTGTTGCCGGAAAATTCCGCGGCAAGCAGCTGATCTCGCCGTCGGACGATTCTATTCGTCCGACGGCAGATCGCGTGCGGGAAAGCATGTTCAACATTCTCGGCTCACGGCTCGGTCCGGTGCTCGAGGGCAAGCGCGTGCTCGATCTCTTCGCCGGCACGGGTGCCCTGGGCTTCGAAGCGCTCTCGCGCGGCGCTGCCCACGTCACCTTTGTCGATATCGGCGCCGAGGCCCGTGGCCTCATACGCGACCATATCCAGGCCTTCGGCGTGGCCGGCATCACCAAGCTCCTGCGCCGCGATGCGACGGAGCTGGGTACGCCCGGCACCTTCGGGGAATTCGATCTCGTCTTCCTCGATCCCCCTTACGGCCAGCAGCTGGGCGAAAAGGCCCTGACCGAACTGGCCGCCAATGGCTGGCTCAAGCCCGGCGCGACGCTGGTCTGGGAAGAAGCGGTCGATGTGCCGGTGGTGGTTCCAGAGGGCTTTACCCTCGAAGATACCCGCGAATACGGCGCCGCCGCCGTCCGCTTCCTCAGTTTTACTGGCGCTGCGGTGAACCTTTAGGGTTCTCACACCTTGTCCTCCCGCACGGTGGGAGGACAAGTTCATGATCAACGAAGCACTCTCGGGTGGCTGTCTCTGCGGCGCTGTGCGCTACGAGGTGCGCGGCGCGCCCTTCAAGTCGGGGCTTTGCCATTGTGCCGATTGCCGGAAGATCACCGGCACCTCTTTCCTCGCCTTCGCCGATTGGCGACCGGCGCAATTCACCCAGACCGGCGCCTATTCAACCTATGAAGGCCGATGCTTCTGCCCCGTTTGTGGGTCCAGGGTCTTCAGCTTCGGCGACGATCAGGTCGAGATCTATCTTGGAAGCCTTGATGAGGCGCCGAATAACCTCGCGCCGCAATTCGAGGGTTGGTGCATCCGTCGCGAGACCTGGCTGCCGATTGTGCCGGGGATACCCATGTATCCCCGCGATCCCTGAGCCGGTTCAGGCCGCCTGCTTGCAGTCGGCACAGCGGCCGCGGATTTCCATCGTGGTGCGTTCCACGGTGAAATCCTTGCCCTGCGCCCATTCTCCAAGCCTGCCTTCGATCACCGGATCGGCGAATTCGTCCACCTTCCCGCATCCGCTGCAGATGGCAAAGGCGATCAGACCCTTGCGATGGCAATGGGCATCGGCGCAGGCCACGAACGCATTGAGCGACTCCAGCCGGTGCGCGAGACCCCGGTCCACCAGCTTGTCGAGTGCCCGATAAACCTGCAGCGGCGCCCGCAGACCGTCATCGCGCAGCCGGTCGAGAATGTCATAGGCGCTGAGCGGGCCCTGCGACTCGTTCAGTGTGCCCAGCACCAGTTCCTGATTGCGCGTCAGATCCGTCGGCATCTTGTGGCTATGCGCCATGGCGTTCCCTCCTGCCAAAGAGACGATCGGTCGGGACCGTCAGGGACACAAGAAAAATCAGTAATGCAGCAACGACGATGGACGGGCCCGACGCGCTGTCCCAGGTGCGGGAGCCGAACAGCCCCGCCACTACGGCAATCGCGCCCAGCGCTGCGGCCACCAGCGCCATCATTTCCGGCGTGGAACTCAGCCGCCGCGCGGTCGCCGCGGGGATGATCAGCAGCGAGGTGATCAGCATCACGCCAACCAGTTTCATGGCAATGGCGATGACGCTGGCCATGAGCAGCATGAGGATAATGCGGCTGACTTCCGGCCGCAGGCCCTCGGCCTCAGCCAGTTCCGGGCTCACCGTCGCCGCCAGCAGCGGTCGCCAGTTGAGCCACAGCATGAACAGGATCGCCGCGCCGCCGCCATAGATGACAGCGATGTCTTCGGTCGAAACCGCGAGAATGTCGCCGAACAGAAAGCCCATGAGATCAATGCGCACGCTGGTCAGCAGCCCCACCAGCACAAGCCCCACGGCCAGCGAGGAATGGCTCAGAATGCCGAGGAGCGCGTCCGTTGGCAGCGTGTTCTGCTTCTGCAGCAGCAGCAGCGCTCCCGCCACCAGGGCCGCCACGGCAAACACGCCCAGCGTCATATTCATCGAGAGGAGGATGGAAATCGCCACGCCCAGCAGCGCCGAATGGGCCATCGTATCCCCGAAATAGGCCATGCGCCGCCAGACGACAAAGCACCCCAGCGGCCCCGTCACCGCCGTCAGCCCCACGCCCGCAATCAGTGCGCGCGAAAAGAAATCACCGAACATGGCCAGCCCCCAGTTCCACTTGCACCCCCACCCTTGATCCCTCCCCACAAGGGGGAGGGAGACGATGGAGCTGAGAAGGTCGTGCTTGCGCCTCCCTCCCCTTGATGGGGAGGGAATGAGGGTGGGGTGGGGTCTTGGTCAACAGACTCGTCGCCTCACTTCGCATGGCTGTGCCCCTCGTGGTCGTGATGGTGGTGCGCATGCTCATGCCCGTCTTCCGCTCCCACCACACAGCCATCGTCATGGTGTTCGTGGTCGTGGTGATGCTGGTAGATCGCCAGCGCGGAATGCGCCCGCTCGCCGAAAAGGCGCAGATAGGCCGGATCGCGTTTGACCGTGCTCGGCGTGCCCCGGCAGCAGACGTGACCATTGAGGCAGATCACCGTGTCGGTCTCGGCCATCACCACATGCAGGTCATGGCTGATCAGCAAGATGCCGGCGCCGGTCGTGTCGCGGATCTCGCGGATCAACTGATAGAGCGCCACTTCGCCCGAAAAATCGACGCCCTGCACCGGCTCGTCGAGCACCAGCAGATCCGGCTTGCGGATCATCGCCCGTGCAAACAGCACGCGCTGGAATTCGCCGCCCGACAATTCCTGCACCGCTGCATGTAGCAGGCGGCTCGCACCAACTGCCTCCAGCGCCGCCGCGATTTCGGTGTTCGGAAAACGTCCGGTCAAATTCATCAGCCGCTCGACCGTAAGCGGCAGCGTCCAGTCGATGGCGAGCTTTTGCGGCACATAGCCAATGGTCAGCCCGGCCTTGCGCTCAACCTGGCCCATATCCGGCTTGATAACGCCCGTCACCATTTTGGCGGTCGTCGATTTGCCCGATCCGTTCGGGCCGATCAGCGTAAGGATTTCGCCGCGGGCGATCGACAGATCGACCCCCTCCACCAAGACGCGCCCGCCACGCCGCACTCCGGCATTTTTCAGGCTGATCAGATTTTCCCTGTGGCGATGATCGTGCATTGCGGCTGAGCTATCCTTGGAGCGCCGGACGGAGGCGAGGCACCGGAAAATGCGCACTGCGCTTTTCCGCAAAACCTCTCTTGACGCATTTCAATACGTTATAGCATAACACCCCGGCAAGCGTAATAACATAACATATCACGCTGACTTTCATCATGAGGCCAGACGATGCACAGAACAGCCCTTTCCTTCGCCGCCGCTGCCACGCTGCTTATGGCCGGCACCGCGATAGCCGCGCCTAATGTCGTCGCCTCTACAAAACCCATCCATTCCCTTGTCGCCGCGGTCATGGGCGACACCGGCGCGCCGATCCTCCTCGTTAAGGGTGCAGCCTCGCCGCATGACTACGCTCTCCGGCCATCGGACGCGGCAGCGCTTGAGAGTGCGGACATTGTTTTCTGGACCGGCCCGGGTTTTGAGATATTCCTGGACGATGCCCTCAAAACCCTCTCCAGTAATGCCGAAATCATCGAACTCAGCAAAGCTGACGGCATAAAGCTGCTCCCGGTCCGCGAGGGCGGCGCCTTCGAGGCGCATGACCATGCGCACGACCATGAAGGCCATGACCACGATCATGACGACCATTCACATGACGACGACCACGCACATGACGAGCACACCCATGATGATGATGGGCACGACCATCACGAAGCGTCCGATCTCCATTTCTGGCTCGATCCCGAAAACGCGGCGCTCATGGTCACGGATATCGCCGCCGAGCTGAGCGCCGCCGATCCGGACAATGCCGCAATCTACGCTGCCAATGCCGAGGCCACCCGGGCCGAGCTTTCAGTCCTTACCACGGAGATCGCCGGCATCCTCGAGCCGGTCGCAGCAAAGCCTTTTGTCGTCTTCCACGACGCCTACCAGTATTTCGAGGCCCGGTTCGGCCTCACCTTGGCCGGCACGGTCACCGTTTCGCCCGAAGCCATGCCGGGGGCAGGGCGCATTGATGAACTGCGGGCCAAGGTTGCCGAGCTGGGCGCCACCTGTGTCTTTGCGGAGCCCAATTTCCAGCCGGCCATCGTCAACACCATCGTCGAAGGCACCGAGGCCAAAGTGGGCACGCTTGATCCCGAAGGCAGCGCGCTCAGCGAAGGCCCTGGTCTTTATGCCGAACTCCTCCGGACCCTTGCGACCAATATTGCTGACTGCCTGAACTGATCTGCTTCGATCTTCCCTCTTGCCGCCCGGCGGGAGGGAGGTGCGGGCTCCTTTTGGGGCCTGCCTCGTAACGTCCATTTTGCTCATTTTGTTATGTTCTAACATATCGGAAAGCCCATGCGCCTGCTCACCTTAACTGCTCTTCTCGTCAGCTCCTCGTTGATCCCGGCCGCTCATGCGGAAGATCATCATCATTCCCACTGGCGCCTCTTTGTGGCCGACAGCGCTGTGCCGACGGTTTCGGTCATCGAACTTGAAACCGGCGAAACTCTCGAAACCTTTGACGTCACTGCGCCCGCCACGCTCTATGCCAGTCAGTCAGGACAGGGAATTTTCGCTGTTCAAAGCAATGCCAATCGCGTCGATGCCTTTTTCTCCGGCATCGAACGCGACGATCACGGGCATAGCGACCTCAAGATTTCTGCGCCCGCGCCCCTCGATCTCGCAATTGAAGGCGAGAAACCCACTCATTTCGTCGAGCATGCCGGTCATCTCGCCGTTTATTTCGATGGCTCTGGCAAGGCCAGCATTCTCTCCGAGCGCAACTGGCTCTCCGGAAAGGCCGAGATCAGCTCGTTCGATAGCGGCACGCCGCACCATGGCGTGGCCGTCCCGTCTAACGGCGATGCCATTGTGACCCGCCCCGCGGATGAAGACGGGCGGTTGCCTTCCGGCTTCCTTCTATTCGATGCAGACGGCGCGCTCACCGCAACCATTGATCAATGCGCCGACGTCCATGGAGAAGCCACATCAGGCCGCCTTATTGCCTTCGGGTGTTCGGACGGTGTGTTGATCGCCCGTGGCGGTGGGTCTGAGGTCACGTTCCTGTCTTCGGCTGGCCTGCAGGAAGGCCGTGTCGGGTCGCTCCTGGGCGGGAAGACGATGGAATTCTTCCTCGCCAATTACGGCGCACGCGCCATCGCGCTCATTGAGCCAGATGCCGAAAACCCGATCCGCGTCATAGACTTGCCGGGCCACCGTATTCACTTCACCCTCAATGGCAGCAATTCTCGCCTGGCCTATTTGCTTCTCGCCGATGGCTCCGTGCATGAATTTGACGTCGTCACCGCTCAGCTCAAGCGTTCGGTCCAGGTGACTGAGCCCTACGCGACCGACGGCGGGCATGGCGCGCCCATGCCGCGCCTGGCGCAGGCAGGGGACGTGCTGCTGGTGTCCGATCCGGCCGCCGGTAAGGTCCACAAGCTCGGTCTTGATACCTTTGAGCTCACGGGCGCCATTGAACTCGGTGGCACGCCCTCAAGTCTTGTTGCCGTGGGCGGTGTCCTTGCTGATCACTGACCGCGCCAGACAAGAGGGGTCGCTATTTCAGCGGCCCCTTGAAGATGAAGAAGGCGCCCAGCGCGATCAGCGCAAAGCCGATGCCGTGGTTCCACGTCAGCTTCTCGCCGAGATAGAACACGGCAAACAGCACAAAGACCGAGAGGGATATGACCTCCTGGATGGTCTTGAGTTCGGCCCCTGAATAGACGCCATAGCCGATCCGGTTGGCCGGCACGGCCAGCCAATATTCAAAAAAGGCAATGCCCCAGCTGATCAGCACCACCACCCACAGCGTTGCGCTGGGGAATTTGAGGTGCCCGTACCAGGCAAAGGTCATGAACAGATTGGACGCAATCAGCAGCCCGATCGGGGCCAGCGTGGCAAAGTTGAAGCCCAAGGCTTCCTCCTCAAGACGAGACAGCCTGATTTAGCCGTGAACGTGGTTCGGCGGAAGTGGGCGCGCGCGTCTCAGCGCACCTTCGTTGGCTGCTCGAGCGAGAAGATATCGTCGCTGACGTCGTCGATCTTCTTGCGCACCAGCGCCTGGGCGTCGTGCAGCCCGCGATTGTAGTAATAGGCGCCCATCTTGTCGGCAAAGAATTGCATCAGCATCTCCGCCGGAATGGCCCCGATCGACTGGTCCAGCTCAACGCGGAAATAGTCCTGGATCTCGGCGACGATCGCCTTGGTTTCATCGCGGTCAAACTTGATCGGCTTCATCGCAAAATCCTTCTTTCACCCCCCGTTCATAAGCTGAGTCGTTGATTGCAGGCGGTCCTTGCTTGCGACACAATGGCCGCATCCAGGGGGAGATTGATCATCATGCCTGTCCGCATCGGACTTTTGGCGCTGAGCGCCGTTCTCATTGCCGTTTCGCCGTCCGCCGCCAAGGACAAGGACAAGGCCAAATCCCCTCCGGCTGAGCAGTTCCTTTGCGAAGGCATCTTCGGCGCCGATACCACTGATGCACGGCTGCGGGAGCACTTCGGGGCCGACAATGTCGTCACCGGCACCATTTACGGTCCAGAAGGCATGGAGCTGCTCGGCACGACGATCTATCCCGACGATCCGACCCGCAAGATGGAAGTCCTCTGGTACGATGAGGAAAACCTCGCCTATCCCAGCAACATCGACCTGTCTCCAGGCCAGGTCGCTCCGGGCGGCGTCCAGGTCGGCATGAGCATCGACGAGGTTGAGGCGCTCAATGGCCAGCCCTTCAAGCTGGGCGGCTTCTGGTGGGATTACGGCGGCTACGCCTGGATCGAAGTCGGCGATCTCTTCGAGCCCGATCCCAATTGTCATGTCGGCTACCGCTTCTCGCCTGCCGATGACTACCCCGAAACCATCGACACCATCTCGGTGGCCGGCGATATCGAGCTCAACTCCGACATGCCGCTGCTCGACGAGATCGGCACGCGCGTCACCCATGTCAGCGTTGGTTATCCGTGGCCCGATCACATACCCCTGCCGGAATATTGACCCCGCGCCCTCCAAGGGCGTAGAGGTTGTGTTGTGACGGTTCCCCGCGTGCAAGGGCACAAGGGGATCAAAAGGGAACACGGTGCGGCGTACCCATAAGGGACCAATTCCGTGGCTGCCCCCGCAACTGTAAGCGGTGCGCCCCCTCATTTCGCCACTGGCGCCAATCGGCGCCGGGAAGGCGAGGGGGCTTTACTCACCGCCAGCCAGGAGACCTGCCGACACACGCCGATCAATCCTGCGCACGGAGGGTGCCTGCATGAGCACGACCACTGTTTCCTCTTCCCTGTCCTCTCTCTCGCTGTCCCAGCGCCTCATGGCCGGGCTGCTTGCCCTGTTCCTTGGCACGACGCTGCTCGTCGGCACCGGTTTTGCCGGCGACTATCGCCTGCACAACGGCGCACACGACACCCGCCACGCCATGGGCTTCCCCTGCCACTAAGGCAGCGGTTCGGGCTTTAGAGAGACAAAAATGTTCCGCAATCTGTTTTTCGCTGCGCTTGTCGCAGCGCTTTGTGCTGGCCTTGTCACGTCTGCATTCCAGGCTTGGCGCGTCACCCCGCTGATCTTTGCCGCCGAAGCCTATGAAGGCTCTGGTGCCGATCACCACCACGAGGAAGCTGCCGCTGACACGAGTGCTGCGGCAGTGCCGGCTCGTTCCCACGACGAAGACGAATGGGCGCCGCAGGATGGCGTTGAGCGCACCGCCTACACCATCTTCGCCAATCTCCTGATGGCCGCGGGTTATGCGCTGATCCTTGGCGCGGTCTCGGTGCTGTTCAACATCCCCATCACTTTCGCCAATGGCCTGCTGTGGGGGCTCGGTGGTTTTGCCGCCTTTACCCTCGCGCCAGCGCTGGGCCTGCCGCCCGGCATGCCGGGCATGCCTGTGGCCGATACTTTTGCCCGCCAGCTGTGGTGGGCAGGCGCTGCCGTCTCGACCGGCGCGGCCCTTGTGCTGGTGGCAAAATTCCGCGCGCCCTGGGCTCTTGCCGTGGCGGTGGCGGTCATCATCCTGCCCCATCTCATCCAGGCGCCCGTCGCCCCCGATGATCCGTCCGGCGTTCCGCCGCGTCTCACTGCCGAGTTCGTCTCGGCCGTCCTCTTCAACGGCGCCCTGTTCTGGGTCGCCCTCGGCCTCGCTTTTGGCTGGTTCAATGATTATCGCGCCGCCCGTACTGGCGGTCGCACTGGAGCCCTCGCATGACCGCAAAGATCCCCACCACCGTCATCACCGGCTTCCTCGGTGCCGGCAAGACCACGCTGGTCCGCCACATGCTGGCCCATGCCCCCAAGGGCAAGCGCATCGCGCTGATCATCAACGAGTTCGGTGATCTCGGTGTCGACAAGGATATTCTGGCCGGTTGCGGCGACGAGACCTGCCGCGAAGAGGATATGGTCGAGCTCTCCAATGGCTGCATCTGCTGCACCGTGGCCGATGAGTTCATCCCCACCATGCAGGCGCTGCTCGCCCGCGAGGAAAAGTTCGATCACATCATCATCGAAACCTCGGGCCTCGCTCTCCCGCAGCCGCTGATCCGCGCCTTCAACTGGCCCGAGATCAAGGCCCAGGTCACCATTGATGGTGTGGTCACCGTCGCCGACGCTGCCGCCCTTGCCGAAGGCCGTTTTGCCTCCGACGAAGCTGCCGTCGATGCCCAGCGCCGCCAGGACGAAATGCTCGATCACGAGACCCCGCTCGGCGAGCTGTTCGAAGATCAGCTCTCGGCCGCCGACATGATCATCATCAACAAGACCGATCTCGTTGATGCCGCCATGCTCGAAAAGGTCGAGGCCAATATCCGCGCCGAGTTGCGCCCCGGCGTCGGCATCGTTCGCGCCGCCAATGGCCATGTCGATATCACCGCGCTGCTCGGCATGGGCATGGGCTCGGAAGACGACATCGCCAATCGCCCCAGCCATCACGAGCTCGAGCACGGCGGCGAGACCCACGAGCACGACGATTTCGACAGTTTTTCGATCCACCTGCCCACGATCGAGGGCAAGGATCAGCTGCTCGCCGTCATCGCCGACACCATCAAGGCACACGAGGTGCTGCGTCTGAAGGGCTTTGCCGCCGTTCCGGGAGCTGCCGCGCGCCTCGCGATCCAGGCCGTCGGCCCACGCGTCACCGCCTATTTCGACCGCCCATGGAAGGCCGATGAAGTGCGCGAAACCGCGCTTGTTGTCATTGGCGAAAGCCCGCTTGACCGCGCTGCGATCACCGCAAGCCTGCAGCAGGCCGCAGCGTGATTGAAACTGCCACCAGGGCCGACGACCGGCCAAATGGCACGCGCCTCGCGGCGATTGTGTTTCTCGGCCCCCTGGTGGGCACCATCCTGGGCGTCGGTGGGCTTTTCCTCGCCGATCCCCCGGATGAAGTTTTTCTCGCTGACCCTGAGTTCTCTCTCGTCATCCTCAGCTTCGGCTATCTCTTCGGCCTCGTCCCCGCCATGCTGGCCGCCTTCGCCTATTGGGCAGTCTATCCCAGGGTGAGCCACTGGAGCCTGGCAAAACTCATCCCGCTTTGCCTTGGCTTGGGCGCCATAAGCGGTGTGCTGGGCATCATCATCGTCGTCTCGACCTTCGAGAACCGGCTGACTGTGGCCATGCCGATCACAGCTCTTGGCGCTTGGGCCGGTGCCATAGCGCTGACGGCGACCGCCCTCCCATTTCGTAAAAGGCCGTCTTGATGCATCTCCTCTCCGCCCAGGCCGGCGCCATCCAGCAGGAAGGCGAGGCCATTGACCTTGCCCAGCGCCCCGGCGCGCTGATCTTTGCCAGCTCCGCCGATAGCGAACTGGCCATGCTGGCCGCTGCCGCCGATCGGGCAGGGGAAGATGAACTCCGCCTCGCCAATCTCCTGCGCCTCGCCAACAATCTCTCGGTCGACATGTGGCTCGACCAGACGGTCTCCCATGCGCGCCTCGTCGTCCTCCGCCTCATCGGCGGCGCCGCCTATTTCCAATATGGTGTCGACGAAATCACCGCCCTCTGCGCCAATAACAAGATCCCTCTCGCCCTCCTGCCGGGCGACGCCAATCCCGACCCGATCCTGCAGTCGCGCTCCACCATTCACCCCGACGACTGGCTGGCCCTCCACCACCTCTTCGTCGCCGGCGGCCCCGACAACGCCGACACCATTCTCGCCGCTTTCAAGGCGCTCGGCGCCTCTTCACCTCTCCCTCAGGGGGAGAGGTCGGCTGCTCTGCAGCCGGGTGAGGGGGCCTCGCTCTCCAACACCACCCCCAAACCCTTCCCCCGCTTCGGCCTCTGGCACCCCAAATCCGGAATGACCGACGAAGCCGGTTTGCGCGCTTTGCATCAACACCCACCGGTCGGCTCCTCCCCCTCTCAGGGGGAGGTCGGGAGGGGGCACACCCCCATCCTTTTCTACCGCGCCGCCCTCGAAGGCGCCGGCACCGCCACGCTTGAAGCCCTGATTGCGGAGCTCGAAGCCCAGGGCCTCGCCCCGGTGCCGCTGCTCGTTTCCTCCCTCAAGGAAGCCGCCTGCGTCCGCTTCGTCCAGAACGCGATCGCCGCCTTCCCGCCCGCAGCCATTCTCAATCTCACCGCCTTTGCCCTCGGCATCGCCGATCTCGACGAGAAGTCAAATCCATTCGCCGGCACCGATGCGCCTGTCATCCAGCTAATCCAGTCCGGCCGCTCCGAGGCCCAATGGGCCGCCGACAGCCAGGGCCTCTCGTCAAAGGACATGGCGATGTATCTCGTCATGCCCGAGGTCGATGGCCGCATCGGCGGGCTCCTCGTCGGTCACAAGGTCGACGCCGTCTGGCACGAGCGCACCCAGTGCCCGCTCACCGCCTATGCGCCTGATCTCTCCGGCATTTCCCGCGCGGTGCAGCTGGCCAAAAACTGGGCCATCCTCCGCGCTACCCCGCGCGCCGAGCGCCGCGTGGCCTTCGTCCTTGCGAACTACCCTATCCGCGACGGCCGCCTCGCCAACGGCGTCGGCTACGACGCCCCCGAAAGCACCGTCCGCATGCTCGCCGAACTCGAGCGCGCCGGCTACGATCTGTCTTCACCTCTCCCTTCGGGGGAGAGGTCGGCGGCGCAGCCGACGGGTGAGGGGGCCTTCCCCTCCACTTCCGCCAATCTGATAGATCTCCTCCAGTCCGGCCCCACCAACGCCAATCCCCAGCGCGGCACCTCCGCCGGCATACTCCCGCTCGCGCGCTATGCCGAACTCTTCGCTGCGCTGCCCGAGGAAACCCGCGAGGCCGTCACCGCCCGTTGGGGCGATCCCGCCACCGATCCCTTCATCCGCGAAGATGCCTTCCACCTCCCGGCGCACCGCTTCGGCAATATCGTGCTTCTGCTCCAGCCTGCGCGCGGCTACCAGCTCGACGAGACCGAGAGCTATCACGATCCGGCGCTGGTCCCGCCCCACGCCTATATCGCCGCCTATCTCTGGCTCCGCCACGAGTTCGGCGCCCATGCCCTCGTGCACAATGGGAAGCATGGCACGCTCGAATGGCTGCCCGGCAAGGCCACGGCGCTCGACGCCGATTGCTATCCCGACGCGCTCTGGGGCCAGCTGCCCCATCTTTATCCCTTCATCGTCAACGATCCCGGCGAGGGCACCCAGGCCAAGCGCCGTACCGGCGCGGTCATCATCGACCACCTCGTGCCTCCGCTCACCCGCGCCGAAACCTATGGTCCCCTCAAAGACCTCGAGGCGCTGCTCGATGAATATTACGCCGCCTCCGGCATGGATCGCCGCCGCCTCGCCGATCTCAAGCGCCGCATTCTCGACTTCACGCGGGACAGTCGCCTCGACACCGATATCGACCTGCCCGAGGACGAGGCCGAGGCCCTGATCAAGATCGACAACTTCCTCTGCGACCTCAAGGAAGCCCAGATCCGCGATGGCCTGCACATCTTTGGCCAGTCGCCCGAGGGCGCCCTTCAGCGTGATGTCGCCGTGGCCCTCGCCCGCATTCCCCGCGGCGAAAGCCCTGCCGAAAACTCCCTTATCCGCGCCCTAGCCGACGACCTCAAACTCGGCGTCGATCCCCTCACCGCCGAACTCGGCACCCCCTGGACCGGGCCCCAGATCATGCCGGTTTCACCGGCCAGTCCCTCCCCCTCCCAGGGGGAGGCTAGGTGGGGGTCTGAGCGCTCCAAACCCCGCACCATCGGCGACATTCTCGAACATCTCGAAGCCCTCGCCGCTGATCTCGTCACCGACGCGCTGGCCTGTCCCCCCGAATGGACCGCCACCAGCGCCGTCCTCGACACAGTGAAAATCCTCATCCTGCCACGCCTTGCCGCGTCCGGCCCCGCCGAAATGGCCGCTTTCCTTGCCGGCCTCGACGGCAAGTTCATCGCCCCCGGTCCGTCCGGTGCGCCCTCGCGTGGCCGGCTTGATGTCCTGCCCACCGGGCGCAATTTCTATTCCGTCGATGCTCGCGCCGTGCCCACGCCCAGCGCCTGGGAACTGGGCAAAAAGTCCGCCGAAAGCCTCGTCCTCCGCCACCTCCAGGATCACGGGCATTATCTCAAATCCGTTGCGCTCTCGGTCTGGGGCACGGCCAATATGCGCACCGGCGGCGACGACATCGCCCAGGCCCTCGCGCTCATCGGCGCCAAACCCACCTGGGACCCCGGCTCCCTCCGCGTCTCCGGCTATGAAATCGTGCCGCTGGCAAAACTCGGCCGCCCACGCGTCGATGTCACCCTGCGCATTTCCGGCTTCTTCCGCGACGCCTTCCCGGCCCAGATCGCCCTTTTTGACCGCGCCATTCGCGCCGTCGGTGCGCTCGACGAGCCGGAGGAAGACAATCCCATCGCCGCCCGCATGCGCACCGAAGCCCTTGGCCTCATGGCAGCTGGCAAGTCCGAAGCAGAAGCCTCCCTAGAAGCCGGCGCCCGCATTTTCGGCTCAAAGCCGGGCACTTATGGTGCCGGTATGGGCCAGCTCATCGACAATGGTAATTGGTCCGAAAAGGCCGATCTCGCCGACCAGTTCCTGCGCTGGGGGCAATATGCCTATGGCGCCAAGGCCGATGGCATTGCGCTGCACGATCGCTTCGCCGCCCGCCTCGGCCAGATCGACGCCGTCCTCCACAATCAGGACAATCGCGAGCACGACCTGCTCGACAGCGACAATTACTACCAGTTCGAGGGTGGCCTCTCCGCTGCCGCCGAAACCCTCTCCGGCCACAAACCCGCCGCCTATCACAACGACCATTCCCGCCCGGAAACCCCAAAGATCCGGACGCTGGAACAGGAAATCTCCCACGTCATGCGCTCCCGCGTGGTCAATCCCAAATGGATTGCCGGCATGCAGCGCCATGGCTATCGCGGCGCGTTCGAAATCATTGCCACGGTCGATTTCATGTTCGCCTACGCCGCCACCACAGGCGCGGTGAAAACCCACCACTTTGATCTCGCCTTCGAAGCCTTCGTCGAAAACGACGCCATCCGCGACTGGCTGAAATCGGTCAATCGCTATGGTTATGATGAGCTCATCGAAAAGTTCCGCGACGCCCGACAGCGCGGTCTCTGGTCGCCCCGTTCCAACTCCGTCTATGCTTTCCTCGAGGGGGAAGCATGAACAACACCATCATCTATCTCATCGGCCATTACGGCGTCGGAAAGCTCACGATCGCCAAGGAGATCTGCGCCATCACAGGGGCGCGCCTCTTCGACAATCATCTGGCCAATAACATCGTCTTCTCGCTGATCCGCGAGGATGGCTCTTCTCCCATCCCCGACAGCGCCTGGGACATCATCATGACCATCCGCCGCGAGGCGCTTCGGGCCATGACCGAGATCGCCCGCCCCGACGCCAGCTTCGTGCTCACCAACGCGCTGATGAAAGATGATCCGCTCGACCACGAGGCTTTTGCCGAGGTGCTTGAAGTGTCGCGAAAACGCGCCGCGACCTTCGTTCCCGTCATCCTCACAGCGTCGGATGCGGCTCACGACGAACGCATCCCGAGCCCCGAGCGTGAGGAACGTCTCAAGATGACCGATGCCGCCCTCGTCCGCCAGCGTCGTCCCATCCTGCGGATCGAGCACCCGAACCGGCTCGATCTCGACACCACCATTCTGCCGCCCGAACGCGCGGCCCAATTGATCATCGAACACGCGGAGCGCCTCCAATGACCGACAAGCCCCTCAAGAAGACGGATCTTATGTCCGAGGCCGAGCGCGATGCCTATCACGCCGAAAAAATGCGGAAAAAGAAGGCCGCGCGCGACAAGATCTTGTCCACGAAGACCGAGGAAAAGGGCCTGCTCGTCATCCACACCGGCAAAGGCAAGGGGAAGTCCACTGCCGCCTTCGGCATGGTTTTCCGCGCCCTAGGGAATGGCATGCGCGTGGGCGTGGTCCAGTTCGTCAAGGGTGTCTGGAACACCGGCGAACGCACCGTGCTCGACAAGTTCCCCGATCAGGTGACCATCAACGCCATGGGTGAGGGCTTTACCTGGGATGTCGCCGACCGCCAGCGCGACCTCGCCGCCGCGCGCAAGGCCTGGGAGCAAGCCAAGGCCCTGATCATGGACCCGAGCTACGACATGGTCCTGCTCGACGAGCTCAACATCTGCCTGCGCTACGACTATCTCCCCATCGAAGAGGTCGTCGAATTCCTCCAGCAGAAGCCGGCCGAAAAGCACGTCATCGTCACCGGCCGCAATGCCAAGGACGAACTGATCGAAATCGCTGACCTCGTCACCGAAATGACCGAGATCAAGCACCATTTCCGCGCCGGCGTAAAAGCCCAGAAGGGCATCGAGTTTTAGGAGCAGGAGACAACCCCCACCCGACCTCCCCCTGAATAAGGGGGAGGAGCGCATTGTGGCGCTCGAACTCCGGTGAACCACCGGCCTGACCCTCCCCCTATCAGGGGGAGGTTAGGAGGGGGTACCCTAACCCTCCTCAGCAATCCCCCCGAAGCGAGCCGACCAGCCGCTCCACCACCGGGTCCATGCTCACCCGGTCAATCTGCCCATACTTCATCTCAAATGCCGCATAGGCGCTGCCATCGCAGAGCAGCACCATGCGTCGATAAAGAATATTCCCGCCCTTCGTGCCGCTCCAGCTCGCCCATTTCGGCGTCGTCACCCGATAGGTGATGTTCCAGCCCTCATCGGTATCGTGCCCGATGCTGGCCTCAGCCATCACCTCGAACCCGTTATGGACGACGCCCGTCAGCCCGCCCCACACGGTGAGGCTCGTCACCCGTCCCGGCAGCGCAAATGCCTGACCGTCGCCATTCTGGCTTTGGCCCTGGCCAACAAACCCGGGCGGCACGGCGATGGAATAGCCAAACCGCGCATTGTCATAGCGCCCCCACTCCTGCGCATTAGCAGGAGCCACAAGGGCGATGACGGCGAAGAGAAGTGAAATAAAGCGCATGGTCCGATTCTGCCTGCGTCGCGGCGTTCGGACAAGAGGTGGAAGCTCTACTCCGTGAGCGCTCAGGCTGTCGCCTTAGCAGCGTGGGTACTTCACGAATCTACCGGCTCTATCGCCCCCTCGCCCCTCAGGGGCTTCGCAGGCGGTCCAGAGGATGAAAGGCTCCAGTGGAGCCTTTCAAGCCCAGAAGGCCGCGAGAGCTAAGCTCGAGTGGCGGTCGGGGTGAGGGGTGAAGACCATTGTTTCCTGAACTAAACCACCACGATCCCAGAATGCTTGGCCTTGTTCTCGGGCTCGACGTGGATCGTGATCTGCACATCCTTCACCGCTTCGCGCAGCTTGGCCTCGATACAGTCACAGATCCCATGCGCCTCGTCGACGCTCATCGCGCCCGGCACCACCAGGTGAAAATCGATAAAGGTCAGCTTGCCGGCCTGCCGCGTGCGAATGTCATGCGCTTCGATGGCGCCATCGGCATTGCGCGCAATCACCTCGCGGATCGTCGCCTGCGTATCCTTGGCCACGGCCACGTCCATCAGCCCGCCGACGCTGTCCTTGATGACGCCCCAGCCCGACCAGAGAATGTTGAGCGCCACAAGCGCCGCCAGCAGCGGATCGAGCAGCGCGAAGCCGGTGGCATAGACCAGCCCAAGTCCGATCACGACGCCAATGGAGGAAACCACATCGGTCATCAGATGCTTGCCGTCGGCTTCGAGTGCCGGCGAACGTGCCTTTTGCCCCTGGCGGATCAGCACACGTGCCCAGGCGAGATTGATGAGCGTCGCCACAAGGCTGAGGGCGATACCCTCCATCGGCGCTTCGGGCAGGCTCGGTGCGAGAAAACCCAGATAGGCTTCGCGACCAACCAGAATGGCAGCGATGATGATCATCACCCCCACCACCACGGCGGAAAAATACTCGGCCTTGTGATAGCCATAGGGCAGGGCTGCGTCAGCAGGCCGCTGTGCAAAACGCACGGCGACGAGCGCCACGAGAGCCGTGACCACGTTGACGATGGATTCCAGCGCATCCGAATAGAGTGCGATCGACCCCGTCAGCCGCCAGGCAAAAAACTTGATTCCAAGGACGATGAGGCCGACAGCCAGGCTGGCCGCGGCCACGGCCAGGGTCTTGTTCGTGATGGCCATTGCTGGCTCCGCTCGCTGTTGATCTCTGGCCATAGACCCTCGCCCGGATTCCATCAACCCCTTGAATTTGCGAACGATTTTCAGAAGCATTTCCATCGGGGCGATCTGCCGCGCAAGCCATTGATTGACCACGTGCTTTCCGCACCCTAGAAAGAAAACAGTGCAGCGTTCCCCCGACGGAATGAAACAGACTCCGGTGCGGTCGACCCAATTGCGGGACCAATTCCGGAAGCTGCTCCGGCTTTTGAGCGAACCTGCCTCGTAGCAGCGAGGCGATGATGACTATTTGGACGTCCGGGCTCGCGCCCACTCTGGATCACTTCAATAGGCCCGATATTATCGTCGGCCTTGGTGCGCGTCGCGATGCCGGTGCCGATGAAATTCTGGCGCTCATAAATGCCTGCCTCGCGCGATACGGGTTGCAGCCCCGGTCCGTTGCGTTCTGCGTCACCCACCCCGACAAGCTCGATCACCCCGGCATTCTTGGCGCCGCATCCATGCTCGGCGTTGATCTGCGCGCGGCCGATACCGCTGCCTTTGCGCGCCATGTCCCCAATCCATCCGCAAAGGTGGCGCGCCTCTTCGGCGTGCCTGCTGTCGCCGAAGCCGCCGCTCAATCCTACGGGCCGTTGCTCGCGGAAAAGACTGCCTCCGCCGGCGCCACCTGCGCCTTGGCGCGTCTTGCCTACAACCCCAGCGCGTCCACCGCCGCGTCCACGCTCGCCACTTCCAGCGCAGGCCCATAATGCGGACGCCCGATCATGATCACCGTTACGCCCAGTTTGTGGGCCGCCTCGAGCTTGCCGACCGTCTGCCCTCCGCCCGAATTCTTCGTGACCAGATGGGTCACGCTCCTGCGCTGCATCAGCTCGATTTCGCCGTCGACGCCATAGGGCGGACGGCTGAGCAGCAGCTCGGCGTGGCTCGGCAGCTCCATTTCGGGCGGCTCGATCAGCCGCACGATGAAATGGCAGTCGTCCCGCTCGAGAAAATGCCCGAGCCCGCTATGTCCGGTCGTCAGCAGCACCTCGGCCCCGGTGGGCAGGCTCAGCGCCGCTTCGGCCAGCGTATCGACGATTGTCCAGCGTTGGCCGGGCAGGGGCTCCCAGCCCGGACGCATCACCCGCACCAGCGGAACGCCGCTAGCCTCCGCGGCCGCAACCGCATTCACCGAAATCTGCCCTGCATAGGGGTGCGTGGCGTCCACCAGCGCCTCGATCCCTGCCGCGTTGAGATAAGCCGCAAGGCCCGGAATGCCGCCGAACCGGCCCATACGAATGCCGCCCTGCGGCAGTTTGGGGTCACGCGTCCTGCCGGCGAGAGATGTAATGACGTCGTGTCCGTCCGCGACGAGGCGATTGGCAAGTTCCCGGGCTTCGGTCGTTCCGCCCAGAATGAGGATTTTCATGGCTACCGCATTCCCTGATTTGCGCCACTGTGCCCGCAGATCGGTTTTGTCTCAAGGCGTGCGCGCATGAGCCTGCCGCAGACTCACTTCGCCCAGCTCGACGGCGCGGACTTCCCCGTGTTCGAACCGGGCAGTGTCTGGCTCGTTGGCGCCGGCCCAGGCGGGCCGGGCCTCCTCACGATTCTGGCCTTTCATGCGCTCGGCCAGGCCGATGTCATCGTCCACGATGCCCTGGTCTCTCCGCAAACCCTCGCGCTCGCGCCGCCCCATATCGAGCGCATCCACGCCGGTAAACGCGGTGGAAAACCCTCGCCGCTGCAATCCGACATTTCGCTCCAGCTGATCGCCCTCGCCAAAGCCGGCAAGCGCGTTCTCCGCCTCAAGGGCGGCGATCCCTTCATGTTCGGCCGCGGTGGTGAAGAAGCCGGCGCGCTGGTGCGCGAAAACATTCCCTTCCGCATCGTCCCCGGCATTTCCGCCGGTCTCGGTGGCCTCGCCTATGCCGGCCTGCCCATCACCCACCGCGACGTCAATCAGGCCGTCATCTTCCTCACCGGCCACGATGAGAGCGGCGCCGTCCCCGGCGGCGTCGATTGGCCCGCCGTGGCCCAGGCTGCGCCGGTCATCGTCATGTTCATGGCGGTCAAACATCTCCCCGCCATCACCCAGCGCCTGATGGCTGCCGGACGAGGCTCCGACGAGCCCCTCACCATCGTCTCCCACGCCGCCAATCCCGGTCAGTCCGTCCTCGAAACCACCCTCGGCGCGGCCGGGGCTCTGACCGACATTCCCACCCCCGCCATCATCGTCCTCGGCGCCGTCGCCAACTACCGCCAAAGCCTCGACTGGTACGTCGAAGAAGTGCGCAGACATGTCTTTGGCTAGGCGTCTCCCCCCTCCCAACCTCCCCCTGTCAGGGGGAGGGGCCTTCCGGTGGCGCTCAGGCCTCTTCGCAAACTCGGACCAGTCCTCTCGCCCCTCAGTGGGCTTTCGAGCGTCCCGAAGGGCGAACTGCTCCAGTGGAGCAGTTCGAGTGAGAAAGGCCGTGAGAGCTACGCTCGAACGTCTAGTTAGTGTGAGGGGTGAAGGCCGCCAGTGGCGCCAATATCTCGCCGCAAACCCGATGCGTCCCTCCCCCTACCAGGGGGAGGTTAGGTGGGGGTCGTATTGGGATGAAAGCCACGGTGCCATATGAACCCTAACCCCACCGGCCTCGTCATCGCCGCCCCCCGCTCCGGCTCGGGCAAAACCCTCCTCACCCTCGGCCTTCTCGCTGCACTCCGGCAGCAGGGCAAAATCGTCGCGCCCGCCAAAACCGGCCCCGATTATATTGACCCCATCTATCTCTCCCGCGCCGCTGGCCGAGAAGCCATAAACCTCGATCCCTGGGCCATGGACGCCATCCAGCTGCGCGCCCTTGCGGCCCAGCAGGCCACCGGCGCCGATCTCCTTCTCGTCGAGGGTGTCATGGGCCTTTTCGATGGCGCCGCCGATGGCCAGGGCTCCACCGGTGACCTCGCCGAAACCCTAAAACTCCCCGTCATCCTCGTCGCCGATGCCGATCGCCAGAGCCAGTCCATCGCCCCGCTCGTCGCGGGCTTTGCCCATTGGCGTCCCGGCGTGCGCATCGCGGGGATCATCATCAATCGCGTGGCCTCGGCCCGCCACGAGCGCATGCTGACCACGGCCCTCAACGCCCTCGATATCCCGGTTCTTGGCGCCATACCCCGCCGCACCGATCTCATCGTGCCCGAGCGCCACCTCGGCCTCGTTCTCCCCGGCGAAGTCGACGGTTTTGACGGCTTCCTCACCGCCGCCGCCACCGCCATCGCCGACTACATCGATCTCGCCACGCTCGCCCGCCTCGCCGCTCCCGTCCCGGCCGCGACCGAATTGCCGCGTGCCCTGAACCCACTCGGCCAGCGCATCGCCATCGCCCGCGACGCCGCCTTCGCCTTCCTCTATCCCCATCTGCTCGATGGCTGGCGCGCCGCCGGAGCCGAGCTTACCTTCTTCTCCCCACTTGCCGACGAAGCGCCCTCGGCCGATGCCGACGCCATCTTCCTCCCCGGCGGCTACCCCGAACTCCACGGCCCAAGTCTTGCCGCCGCCCAAAATTTCAAGTCCGGCCTCATCGCCGCCCGCGACCGCGATGCGCTCATTTACGGCGAGTGCGGTGGCTTCATGGTCCTAGGCGAGGCCCTTGTCGACAAATCCGGCGTCAGCCACGCCATGACAGGCCTTCTGCCCACCACCACCCGCATCGATCGCCCCAAGCGCGTCCTCGGCTATCGCCGTCTCCTCCACGACAGCCCCTTGCCCTGGCCCGCCGGCCTTAATGGCCACGAGTTCCACTATTCCTCGGCCAAAGGCGCCGGCCTGCCGCCCCTTTTCGAAGCCCTCGACGCCGAAGCCATCCGCCAGCCCTCCATGGGCGCCCAACTCGGCCGCGTCATGGGGTCTTACGCTCACGTCATCTCTGCGCCATAAGACCGCCTATGACACGCGCACTCATGTTCATGGGCACCGGCTCCGACGTAGGCAAATCGCTGATCGTGGCGGGGCTTTGCCGCGCCTTCGCCAATCGCGGTTTTCGCGTCGCCCCGTTCAAGCCGCAGAACATGAGCAACAATGCCGCCGTGACCGCCGATGCCGGCGAGATCGGTCGCGCCCAGGCCCTGCAGGCTCGCGCCTCCCGTCGCGATCCCATCACCGCCATGAACCCGGTGCTCCTCAAACCCGAAGGCGAAACCGGATCGCAGGTCGTGGTGCGCGGAAAGCGCCGCGCCAGCCTTTCGGCCCGCCAATATTGGGCTGATCGCGGCCAGCTGCTCCCCGAAGTCCTCGCCGCCTTCACCGAGCTCGCTGCAGACAGCGATTACATCCTCGTCGAAGGCGCCGGCAGCGCCTCCGAGGTGAACCTCCGCGCCAATGACATTGCCAATTTCGGCTTCGCCCGCGCCGCCAATATTCCCGTCGTGCTCATCGGTGATATCCATCGCGGCGGCGTCATCGCCTCTCTGGTCGGCACGCTCGCCGTCATTGATCCCGACGACGCGGCGCTCGTCCGCGCCAGCCTCGTCAATCGCTTCTTCGGCGATCCAGCCCTCTTCGACAGCGGCAAAGCCTTCCTGGCTGAAAAGATGGGAGTCCCCAGCCTCGGCCCCGTCCCAAACTTTGCCGACGCCGCAAAACTCCCCGCCGAAGACGCGCTCGCGCTCGACACCATTGCCCGCGAAGGGCAGGGCGGTTCCTTCCACATCGCCGTGCCCCGCCTGCCGCGCATTGCCAATTTCGACGACCTCGACCCGCTCCGCGCCGAACCCGGCGTCACGGTCACGCTCGTCCAGCCGGGCGAACCCATCCCGCGCAGCGTCGATCTCATCCTTCTGCCCGGCTCCAAATCCACCCGCGCCGATCTCGATGCCCTCCGCCAAAACGGCTGGGACATCGACATCCTGGCCCATCACCGCGCCGGCGGCTCGGTCCTTGGCATTTGCGGCGGCTATCAGATGCTCGGCCGCACCATTGCCGATCCCGATGGCCTCGAAGGCCCCCCCGGCACCAGCCAAGGCCTCGGGCTCCTCGCCGTCGACACAATCCTCAGCCCCACCAAAATGCTGCGCACCGAAAACGCCGTCCACGCCGCCACCGGTGCGATCATTTCCGGCTACCACATGCATATGGGCGTCACCGCTGGCCCCGACCGCGACCGGCCCTTCGCCCATGTGGACACTGACCCGGAAGGCGCCGTCTCCGCCGATGGCCGGGTCATGGGCACTTATCTCCACGGCCTCTTTGCCGCCGATCCCTTCCGCCGCGCCTTTCTCGGCAACGCCTCAAGCCCCGATCTCTCCTATGAGGCCGGCATTGAAGCCACGCTCGATGCGCTCGCGGCCCATCTTGAAACCCACCTCGATATAGACGGCCTGCTCAGTCTCGCCGCGCCTCTGGACCTGCCCTGATGGATCCCTTTATCGCCCCGCTCGCGCTCTTCATCGAGCGCCGCATCGGCTATCCCGCTTCGCTCCTCGCCCGCATCGGCCATCCGGTCATGTGGTTCGGCGCGCTGATCTCCTTCCTGGAGACCCGCCTCAACACCACCGAGCGCACACCCCAGCAGCGCAAGCTTGCGGGAATTGTCGCGCTGGCCATCCTGCTCCTTGCCGTGCTCATCGTAACGGTTGGCATCCGCACCATGCTTTCCTGGCTCCCCTTCGGCTGGGTGCTCGAAATGCTCATCGCCACGGCTTTCCTGGCCCAAAAGGAACTCGGCCGCGCCGTCATCGCCGTTTCCGATGCCCTGCGCGTTTCCCTGGCCGAAGGCCGCGATGCCGTCAGCCAGATCGTCGGTCGCGATCCCCAGGCGCTCGATGAAGCCGGCGTCGCCCGCGCCGCGGTGGAAACGCTGGCCGAAAGCACCTCGGATGGCGTCGTCGCGCCCTGGTTCTTCCTTCTGCTCTTCGGTCTTCCCGGCATTGCCGCCTACAAGGCCATCAACACCGCCGACAGCATGATCGGTCATCTCAATGAGCGTTACCGCGACTACGGCTGGGCCGCCGCCAAGCTCGATGATGTGGTCAACTGGATCCCGGCGCGCCTCTCCGCCATGCTCATCACTGCTGGCTGCTTCTTCGTCCCCGGCGCCAGCCCCAGCGCCGCCTGGGCCACCGCCCGCCGCGACGCCAAAAAGCACGACTCACCCAATGCCGGCTGGCCCGAAGCCGCCCTCGCCGGTGCGCTCGGCTTCCAGCTCGGCGGCCCGCGCTCCTATGATGGCGAACTCATTGACCTGCCGGCCTTCGGCTCGGGAAAATCCCAGCTCGGCCCCAGCGACATCCTCCGCGCCGTCTCCCTCTACACCGCCACCCTCGGCGTCCTCCTCGCCCTCAGCGCCTTTTTCGCTCTGATGATGTGGGCAGCCTGAATAACGTAGAGTCCTGGGCTCCTGCGCCCCTTCGCCCCTCAGGGGAGAGGGTTGGGGTGAGGGGTGCAGACCTATCGGGTCCATCCCAAATCTGAACCCCTCATCCGGCCCTTTGGGCCACCTTCTCCCCTCAGGGGAGAAGGGAAGTATTGCCCACTATAAGAATCCTCAAATCCCCGGCGCCTCGCCCTTCATTGTCAGCGGCAGCCCTGCCGCGACGAAATAGACATCGTCACAGATCTGCGCCAGTCGCTGATGCGCCGAGCCGGCAAGATCGCGAAATGTCCGCGCCATGGCATTGTCCGGCACGATTCCCAGCCCCACCTCATTGGACACCAGCACCACCTTGGCGCTGCGAAATTCCATCAGCGTCGCGCAAAGCTCGCTGACCGCCGCCGCCACGTCTTCATTGGCCACCAGCAGATTGGTCAGCCACAGCGTCAGGCAATCGACGAGGATCACGTCGTGGTTCTGCCCCGCGCGCAAAATCGCGTGGGAAAGCGCCAGCGGCTCTTCGATAGTCTCGAACTGGCCGGCGCGGCTGGCCTGATGGCTGGACACGCGATCCTGCATTTCGGTGTCCAGCGCCTGGGCGGTGGCGAGATAGACCGGCTTGGCGCCCGTTCGCAGCACCAATTGCTCGGCAAAGGCGGTCTTGCCGCTGCGCGCGCCGCCCAGTACCAGTGTATGTCGCATTGTCATGGCTCCTTGAGGGACAGGGCAGGGGCCTTGTTTGCCCAGTTCCAGCTAACTCTAACCCACCTTTGCCGCAACCCGTTCCGCTCCCCTCGGGCCACCTGCCTTTTGGCCGCAAAATCCGGGCGGGAACTGGTCGAATTTGTGGTTCCTGCTACTTTCGTCTTAGCAGCTTTCGCATTATGGTCCGCGCCGAAACGACAGCTTAGGGTAGCCGGTGTCGCGCAGGGGCCATTCCCCGGCCGCCGTCTTCGGCCTGCCCACCAGACTATGGAGAAACCCGCGTGACCCGATATTATCTTGGCGTTGACGGTGGTGGCACCAATTGCCGCATTCGTCTGGCCGACGCAAATCTGGTGACGCTGGCCGAGGTCAAAAACGGCCGCTCCAATCTGCAGATCGATGGTGGCGAGCCCGCCTACAAGGCCATTCTCGACGGCACGCGCGACGTTTTCGAAACCGCCGGCCTCGATTATGCCGAGACGGCCAATACCTACGCCTGCTTTGGCATGGCTGGCGGCCGCATGGATTCTGCCCGCGCCGATTTCGCTGCCCGCGCCTGGCCCTTTGCCGGGGTAAAAGTCTATGACGATATCGACATTGCCCACGCCGGCGCCCTTGGCGGCGAGGAGGGCGGCGTCGTCATCATCGGCACCGGCTCGGCTGCGATGTCCATTGTCGGCGGCACGCGCTACCAGGCCGGTGGCTGGGGTTTTCACATCGGCGACCAGATGTCAGGCGCCATTCTCGGTCGCGAGCTCGTCCGCTACACCGTCGAGGCTAATGATGGCCTTGTTGAAGGCTCGCCTCTGACCGCTGCCGTCACGGCTGCGCTGGGCGGCGACAACCAGGCCATTATGACATGGTCCTTCGGCACCGAAATGGATCTCAAGCTGTTGAGCCGCGATGGCTCGGAAGGCTGCGACGATGCCCTCATCGGTCGCGCTCCCGGCGAATTCGGCAAGCTCATGCCGCTCTATTTCGACTATCTCGACAAGAACGATCCGGTCGCGCTCAAGCTGCTCGACATCCAGATGGGCTATATCGACACCTATGTGCGCTGGTTCCAGGGCCACGGCGCCCAGGTCATGTCGATCGTCGGCGGCCTCGGCCGGCGTCTCTTCCCGCGGCTGCAGGATCGCCACGGCGATTTCGTCGCCCTGCCAAAATTCGAACCACTGCATGGTGCGATTATCCTCGCCAAGCAGAATTTTTCCGCCTGATCACGCCTGAAAAGGACTGCTCCTGTGTCCAGCCGCATAATTCCTGTCCAGCCTTTTGACTATGTGGTGTTCGGCGCCACCGGCGATCTGACCAAGCGCAAACTCATCCCGGCCCTCTATCATCGCTTCAAGGATGGCCAGTTCGACGAGCAGAGCCGCATCATCGGCGCGTCGCGCTCCAAGCTCAGCGAAGCCGATTTCCAGAAGGCCGCCCGCGAGGCGATCGAAACCTTCGTGGAAAAGGAATATCAGGACGCGGCGGTCATCGAACGCTTCGTCAAGATCTGCACCTATGTGCCCGTTGACGCCAGCAAGCCCGATGAGTCAGGCGATCTCGGCAAGGCCCTGCGCGATGATCCGAAAATCATCCGTGCCTTCTATCTCGCCGTGGCGCCCGATCTTTTCGAGCCCATCGCCGAATATCTGCACAATAAGAAGCTCTATCGGCGCGATGCCCGCGTGGTTATCGAAAAGCCGCTTGGCCACGACCTGGCGTCTTCCCAGGAAATCAATGACGGTGTCGCAAAGATCTTCAAGGAAGATCAGGTGTACCGCATCGATCACTACCTCGGGAAAGAGACGGTCCAGAACCTCCTGGCCCTGCGCTTTGCCAATACGCTGTTCGAGCCCGTCTGGAACTCCGCCCATATCGATCACGTCCAGCTCACCGTGGCTGAATCGGTCGGCGCCGGCACGCGCGGCTATTATGACGAGAGCGGCGCCCTGCGCGACATGATCCAGAACCACATGCTGCAGCTGCTCTGCCTTGTGGCCATGGAGCCGCCCGCCAGCGACGAGGCCAATGCGCTGCGCGACGAAAAGCTCAAGGTGCTGCGTGCCCTGCGCCCGATTGTCAATGGCGAAGTCTCCAAGATGACCGTGCGCGGCCAATATCGCGGCGTGAAGTCCGAAACCGCCGAAGTCGCCTCCTATCAGGACGAGCTGCCCGAGGCCAACAAGGGCAGCCGTACCGAGACCTTCGTGGCGCTCAAGGCAAATATCGATAACTGGCGCTGGGCCGGCGTGCCCTTCTACCTGCGCACCGGCAAGCGCATGGCCGAGCGCGTCTCGGAAATCTGCATCCAGTTCAAGCCCATCCCGCACTCGATCTTCGATCACGCCGAAGGCGCACCCAAGCCCAATAAGCTGATCATCCGTCTGCAGCCGGACGAAGGCGTCAAGCTGATGATGATGATCAAGGACCCCGGTCCCGGCGGCATGCGCCTGCGCGAAGTGCCGCTCAATCTGTCGTTCGCCGAGACCTTCTCCGAGCGCACGCCGGAAGCCTATGAGCGCCTGCTCATGGACGTCATCCGCGGCTCCCAGACCCTGTTCATGCGCCGCGACGAGCTCGAGGCCGCCTGGTCCTGGGTCGACCCGATCCGCGAAGCCTGGGATCGCTCTTCTGAGCCGCCCCAGACCTACACCGCCGGCACCTGGGGCCCCAGCGGTGCCATCGCCCTCATCGAACGCGACGGCCGGACGTGGTATGAGGGTACCAGTTCGTGATGAAAAGAGCGCACGGCCTGACTGCGGTGGTACCCACCGAGCCTCCCCCCGGGAGGGGGAGGGGCGGGCAAATGGCTCACAATCGTCGCGACACACTCGATCTGTTCCTCCCCCTCACAGGGGGAGGCTAGGTGGGGGTTTTAATCAACCCGCCGCACAGCCTCTGAAAGACAAGACCATGACCATCGACCGCCGCACCTTCGCCGACAAGATCACCCTCGCCAAGGAACTGGCCGAGGCCGTCGCCGACCGCATCCGCACCGCCATTGCCGAGCGCGGTGTTGCGGCCATTGCCGTCAGCGGGGGCTCGACGCCGGCGAAATTCTTCTCGTCCCTGGGCAAGACCAAGGACATCGAGTGGGACAAGGTCATCGTCACCCTGGTCGACGAGCGCTGGGTCGATGAGACCACCAAGCGCTCCAATGCGCTGCTCGTCAACGAGAAGATGCTGCAGGGCCCGGCTGCCACGGCACGGTTCTTTCCGCTCTATTCGGGCGGCGAAGAGCCCGACGAAGCCGCCATCGCCAAGACCAATGCGCTCCTCGCCGAACTGCCAAAACCCTTCGCCGCGGTCATTCTCGGCATGGGCAATGACGGCCACACGGCGAGCTTCTTTCCCGGCGGCGACACGCTGGCCGCAGCCTTGACGGAGGAGGGGCCCACCCTGTCCATCCGTGCCCCCGACGCCGGCGAGCCGCGCGTCACCTTCACCCTGCCGCGCCTCCTTCAAACCGACGGCCTTTATCTCCATATCGAAGGAGACACGAAGGCCGAGGTTCTGGACGCAGCGCTTGGCGATGGACCGGTGGAAGACCTGCCGATCCGCGCCGTGCTGCGCTCGGGAGCGCCGCTTTCAGTTTACTGGTGTCCATGACGCCCCTGGGGCGGTCCCCAATCGACCGCCCTGGCCGCTGACAGCACCAGTCATCACAGCAAGGAATGCCGCCAGCGGTCCCCCCTTTGGCGCGACCTTGCCCATTATGGAGATCAATCATGAGCGTTCGTCAGGCCATCAAGGACGTGACCGACCGCATTGCAGCGCGCAGCCGCGACACCCGCCGCGATTATCTCGATCGCCTCGAGGCCGCCCGCGAGGCCGGCGTTTACCGCTCGACCCTGTCCTGCGGCAATCTCGCCCACGGCTTTGCCGCCTGTACGCCGTCTGAAAAAGCGGCGCTGGCCGGCGACAAGACGCTCAATCTGGGCATTGTCACCAGCTACAACGACATGCTGAGCGCGCACCAGCCCTATCAGTTCTATCCCGACATCATCAAAGAGGCGGCCCGCGAGATCGGTGCCACGGCCCAGGTCGCCGGTGGCGTGCCCGCCATGTGTGACGGCGTCACCCAGGGCCAGCCGGGCATGGATTTGTCGCTGTTCTCCCGCGACGTCATCGCCATGTCGACGGCCATTGCCCTCAGCCACAACATGTTCGACGCTGCCGTCTATCTCGGCATTTGCGACAAGATCGTCCCCGGCCTCGTCATCGGCGCGCTGAGCTTCGGCCATCTGCCGGCCGTCTTCGTCCCCGCCGGCCCCATGCCCTCGGGCCTGCCCAACGACGAGAAGAGCCGCATCCGCCAGCTCTATATGGAGGGCAAGGTCGGTCGTGCCGAGCTGCTCGAAGCCGAGAGCAAGTCCTACCATTCGGCCGGCACCTGCACCTTCTACGGCACCGCCAATTCCAATCAGATGCTGATGGAAATCATGGGCCTGCATCTGCCCGGCTCCAGCTTCGTCAATCCGGGCACCCCGCTGCGCGATGCGCTGACACGCGAAGCCACGCGCCGCGCCCTTTCGCTGACCGCCCAGGGCAATGACTATACGCCCATCGGCCACATCATGGACGAAAAGGCCATCGTGAACGGTCTCGTTGGCCTCCACGCCACGGGCGGCTCGACCAACCACACCATGCACCTTATCGCCATGGCCGCCGCCGCGGGTCTCCAGGTCACCTGGGACGACATGAGCGACCTTTCGGACGCGACCCCGCTGCTCGCCCGCGTCTATCCCAATGGCGTTGCCGACGTGAACCATTTCCACGCTGCCGGCGGCATGGGTTTCCTCATTCGCGAACTGCTCGACGAGGGGTATCTGCACGAAGACGTCAAGACCGTCTGGGGCGCAGGTCTCTCCAACTATGCGGTGGAAGCCAAGCTCCTTGAAAACAAGCTCGCCTTCGAGCCCGCTCCAGCCGAAAGCGCCTTGCCCAAGGTGCTCGCCAGCGCCAGGACCCCGTTCCAGCCCACGGGTGGCCTGAAGCTCCTCAAGGGCAATCTCGGTCGCTCCGTCATCAAGGTCTCGGCCGTCAAGCCCGAGCACCGCATTGTCGAAGCACCCGCGCGCGTCTTCCATAGCCAGGATGGCCTCCAGGCTGCCTTCAAGTCCGGCGAGATCAATGGCGACGTCATCGCCGTCGTGCGCTTCTCCGGCCCCCAGGCCATGGGCATGCCCGAGCTGCACAAGCTGACGCCGTCGCTGGCCAATCTGCAGGATCGCGGCTTCAAGGTCGCCCTTCTTACTGATGGCCGCATGTCCGGCGCCTCGGGCAAGGTCCCAGCGGCCATCCACATGACCCCGGAAGCCAAGGACGGCGGCCCGATCAGCAAGATCCGCGATGGCGACATGATCCGTCTCGACGCCAATGAGGGCACGCTGATGTTCCTCGGCGACGAGAAGGAATTCTTCTCCCGCACCCCCGCCACCGAAGATCTGCGTCCCTCCCAGTTCGGCATGGGCCGCGAACTCTTCGCCGGCTTCCGCAACCTCGTCGGCCCCGCCGACCGCGGCGCCAGCGTCTTCAGCTGACATCTGGCTGTCATCTCCACCGGATAGGCGGACGGTATCACCGTCCCCTGTCCGGAGCTGATCGCAATGAAGTCCTTCCTCCTCGCCGCCGCCAGCGTCCTCGCCCTCACCGGCGCGGCCCACGCCGAATTCGTCAATCCCTTCGCCTATCCGCAGCCCGAAGACAGCTCCGAATTCTTCACCGTGGTGGAAATTCCGCAGGGCAGCTTCACCAAGTATGAAATCGACGCCGACAACGGCCACTTCATTGTCGACCGTTACCAGTCCATGCCGGTCGTCTACCCGGCCAATTACGGTTCGATCCCGTCCTCGCTGGGCGGCGATGGCGATCCGCTCGATGCCCTGGTCTTCACCCGCGAACCCATCGTTCCCGGCGCCTTCATCAAGGTGCGGGCCATTGGCGTGCTGCACATGATCGACGGCGGCGAGGAAGACGACAAGATCATCGCCGTCCCGGCCTCCGACATCGACCCGACCTATGACGAGATTCGCAATATCGAGGATCTCCCGGCCATAGAGCGCGAGCGCGTCGAAGCCTTCTTCCGCGTCTACAAGCAGCTCCCCGAGGGCCGCAAAGTGGTCGAACTCAACGGCTTCAGCGGCGTCAACGAAGCCCAGCAGCTCGTCACCGACGCGATCGAAGCCTACCGCGCGCAATAATCGCGCCTAGGCACCGGTCCGCCACCACCCCACCGGCCCAGTCCCCTCGCCCCTTTGGGGAGAGGGTTAGGGTGAGGGGCCTTCTGGCTGCCTAAGCCCTTAGCCACGCCCCAATCACCCCGGCATCGGCATCCTCAAGCCCATGCCCGCCGGGGATCACTTCCACCGTCACTTTCGCCCCCGCCGCCTCCAGCGCCGCTGCGAGCTTTTCGCCCTCGCCGCGATAGGCGTCCTTCTCTCCCAGTACCACCAGCACCGACACACCGGCCAGATCAGCCTCCGGCACCACATCCAGCACCAGGACCGGCCGGATCAGCACCGCCCGCTGCACCATCCCGGGGTGCAGCAGCATCGCCGCGCCGAGTAGATTTGCCCCATTGGAATAGCCCAGCGCGATCAACCGGTCCGACGCCAGCTGATAGGCCCCGCGTGCCTCTTCGAAAAATGCCTCCAGCGCCCCTGATTCAAAGCGCACGTCCTTCTGGTCGAAGATCGCCGGCCCGAAGCTTCGGAACCAGCGCTGCACGCCGCTTTCCGTGCTGCGCCCGCGCATCCCCAGCAATGTTGCTCGTGGCGCCGCCTTGTGCGCCAGCGGCATGAGGTCGGTCTCATTGCCGCCGGTGCCATGCATCAGAACGATGGTCGTCCCGTCCGCATCTTCGGGCGTAAAGAAACGATGCTTGTAGATGAGGTCGCGATAGACCACACGCTCCATCCCCGGCAGGCCGAACTGCGGCAACATCACCTTGACCGCTTCGGGATCCGGCGTATCCGGCGGCACGAACAAAGTGCCCCCCAGCTTCTCCAGCGTCTCGTCCTGGGTAAATCCCGGCCCGTCGCTGGCCATCTCGATCAGCGTGCCGCCCGGCTCGCGCACATAAAGCGCGGTGAAATAGTTCCGGTCATGCAAATTGGTCATGCTCGAATTGCGCTTTCGCAGTTCCGCCTCGACGGCATGCACTTCCTCGGCATCTTTCGCCCGCACCGCCACATGGTCTGCCGTCCCGGTCCCCGGCGCGCCGGGCCAGAACCCTGCGGCGTCGCGAATGTCGATGACATCGCCGATGTCGGACACCAGTCGCTGGATGGCCCCGTCCTTCGCCCCGGTGCGAAATCCAAAATAGCGGGTGAGGAAATCAACGCTTTCCTCCTGCACCTCGGACAGCATGGTCACCCCGCGAATGCGGCGGATGCGGTGTTCGGCCGGGATATCTCCATCCGGCATCTCCAGCGCGGGCAGGGCGGCGCTCACCAGTTTGACCACCACCCCATCCGGGTCGCGCAGCCGCAGCACCGTCTCGCCAAACTCCTGGCCCGTGCCCTCCACCGTCACCTGATGGGTCAGCGCCCGTTCCAGCCAATAGCCGATCGACCCCGGCGCAATCGCCAGCGCCAGTTCGCTCACCTGTCCGGCCCCCGCCTGTCCGCGCGATCCGCCCTGCCACATGAGAAAGGTAATCAGCGACCCGGGCGTTGCCGCATAGTCCCCGTAAAACAGGTGCAGCTGCCGCGCATCCTCATATCCCCCCGTCTGCTTGACCAACCGCAGCCCCAGAAAGCCGACATAAAAGTCGACATTGGCCTGCACATCCCCTGCGATCATCGTGACGTGGTGAATGCCTGAAGTCATTTTATGCTCTGCCTCTGGTCTCGCGTGGCCTCGCCACCATCTCGATCTGATCCCCTCTCCCTTCAGGGGGGAGGGTGAGGGGCAAAGTCTTTCGCAATGCCCCTCCCACCCACCGAACTTGTCCCTCCCCCTACCAGGGGGAGGCTAGGAGGGGGTCGTCATGCTCCTGCACCAAACTCACCCCACCCACCGCTCTGCCTCCCTCCCCCAACGTGGGGAGGGATTGAGGGTGGGGGGCCTTGGTCATAACCGCAGCGGCACCACCCACCGCCCTGTCCCCTCGCCCCTCCGGGGAGAGGGCTAGGGTGAGGGGTGCAAGCCTCTCCGCAAATTGCGAACCCTACCGGCTCCGCCCGAACAACCGCTCGATATCGCCCTTCTTGAGCTCCACGTAGGTGGGCCGCCCATGGATGCATTGGCCCGAATGGGGCGTCGCCTCCATGTCGCGCAAAAGCGCATTCATCTCGTCGACCCGCAGCCGCCTCCCCGAGCGCACCGACCCATGGCAGGCCATGCGCGCGATGATCGCTTCCATGCGGTCGGTCAGCGCCGCCGTGCTGTCCCATTCGGCCAGCCCATCGGCCAGATCGCGCACCAGCCCCGCCACATCGCTATTGCCCAGAAGGGCAGGGGTTTCCCGCACGGCAATGGCGCGTGGCCCGAACCGGTCGAGATAAAGCCCGAATTTTTCCAGCTCCTCCGCGCATTCCTCGAGCCGCGTGCAGTCTTCCTCCGGCAATTCAACGATCACCGGAATAAGATGGGCCTGGCTCGGTGCCGGGCCAGACGCCAGTTGCGCCTTGAACCGCTCATAGACCAGCCGCTCATGGGCCGCATGCTGGTCCACCAGCAACAGCCCGCTCTCGTTCTGGGCGATGATGTAATTGTCAAACATCTGCGCCCGCGCCGTGCCGAGCGGATAATCCATCGCCACCGGTTCCGGCGCGACGGCCTCCACCCGCGCGCTCGGCTCGGCAAAGCCGTCCAGTCGCGGCGGCGCCCGGTCATAATTGAGCGGCGCCCGTCCCGAATTGCCATAGCCGGAATAGCCCGAATAGCCCTGCCGACTGACCGGCGCCGAAGCTGCCGAAGCGCCATAGGACGGCATCGCATAGCTCGACCCGCTCGCTGTCGGCGCCGCCAGCGCCGGCATGTCCCCCACCGCCCGCGCCTCAGTCTCGGGCGCCGAGAACGCCTGCAAAATATCCTCGGCCACGGTTTTCGACGCCTTGAACCCGGCCGCCATTAGCGCCGAGCCGATGGCCTGGATCACAGCGCTGCGCACCCCGCCCTGATCCTGGAACCGCAGCTCCGCCTTGGCCGGATGCACATTGACGTCCACCTGCGCCGGGTCAATCGCCACATAGATCGCCACCACCGGAAAGCGGTCGCGGAATATATAGTCGGCAAAAGCCGCGCGCACCGCGCCCACCAGCACCTTGTCGCGCACCGAGCGGCCATTGACGAAATAGAACTGGCTGAGCGAATTGGCCCGTGTATAGGTCGGCAGCCCCACCATGCCCGCCACCACAACGCCGTGGCGCACCATGGCCAGCGGCACCGCGTTCTCGATGAAATCGCTGCCCATCACCTGCGCCAGCCGCGCTTCCAGCGCGCCCGGCCCGCTCACCGCCGGCCAGTTGGAAATGCTCCGGTCCGTGCCTTCCATGATGAAATGGATTTCCGGATTGGCCATGGCGAGGCGCTTGACCACATCGGTGATCGCCCCCGTTTCGGCCCGCGCGCTCTTCAAGAACTTTCGCCGCGCCGGCACCTGGCCAAAGATATCCTTGACCTCGATCACCGTGCCCCGGTTCATCGCCTGCGGCACCGGCCCGCTGCGCTTGCTGTTGTCGACGCGAATGATCAGCCCGCTTTCCGCATCTGCCGTGCGCGAGGCCACGCTAAGCCGCGACACCGAGCCGATGGAAGCCAGCGCCTCGCCGCGGAACCCCAGTGTGCGGATATCATCGAGATCATCGACGCTGAGCTTGGAGGTCGCGTGCCGCTCCACCGACAGCATCAGGTCCTCGCGGTCCATGCCATGGCCGTCATCGGTGATGCGAATGAGTTCGATCCCGCCGCCCGCGGTGGTCACGACGATCCGCCTGGCGCCCGCATCAATGGAGTTTTCCACCAGCTCCTTGACCACACTGGCCGGCCGCTCCACCACCTCGCCGGCAGCGATGCGGTTGATGAGGTCTTCGGGCAGCTGACGAATGGGCAAGGGCGATTCTCCTGATCCCCTTATTATAGGGGAGGGCAGTCCCCATTGCGACCCGAGGCGGGTGCCCCACCCAACCTCCCCTGACAGGGGGAGGGGCCGTCCTGTGGCTCCCCATCGGCGCCGCAAACGCGATGCGTCCCTCCCCCTATCAGGGGGAGGCTAGGAGGGGGTATCTCCAGATGCCCCCACTTCCCTCAACTTCCCCCTCACGCTAAACCCAAGCCCATGACCTCAACCCGCCCGCCCATGGATATCGCCCTTGCCCTCGCCGAGGAAGCCGCCGCCCATGGCGAGGCGCCTGTCGGCGCTGTCATCGCCGAGGGCGACCGCATCCTCGCGGCCGAGCGCAATCGCATGCAGGCCCTGCGCGACCCCACCGCCCATGCCGAGTTCCTCGCCATGCGCACCGCGCTCGCCACCCGCGGCACCGGTAGGCTCGATGGTTGCGATCTCTATGTCACGCTCGAGCCCTGCGCCATGTGCGCCGGCGCCATCGCCCACACCCGCCTGCGCCGCGTCTATTTCGCCGCCGAGGACATCAAGGCCGGCGCCGTCGAAAACGGCATTCGCCTCTTCGACCAACCCACCTGCCACCATCGCCCCGAAGTGATCTCCGGCCTCTCCGCCGCCCGCGCCGAAGCCATGCTGACCGATTTTTTCAGGAAATTGCGGGTCTGACTTATTCGGAGCCTATCGGCTCCATCGCCTCCCTCCCCCTTGTGGGGAGGGATCGAGGGTGGGGGGTAATCCTTCAGACGCGCCGCCCCTCACTCCCCCCGAATATACGCCTCGACCTTGTGCTCAAGCATCCGCTTGAACCGGTCCTTCTCCGCCTCGGCGTGGGTGATGATCTCGCGCACCCGCCAGAATTCCATCGCGCCGAATGCCGCCACCCGTGGCCGGATGTAAATATCAGGCGGATAGGCCGCCATCATATGCGCGGTCAGCGAATGCATCATGATCTGCGCCGAGCCGAACCAGATATCGAGCGCCTTGTGGTCGGTCTTGGTCAGACCTGAGGACGGATCCCCCGCCACATCGATGCCGATGAGAAAGTCGGTGTCGATATCGGCCTGGTCGAGCGGCAGCGGATTGACCACGCCGCCATCCACCAGCAAGTGATTGTTATAGACCACCGGCTTGAAAAAGCTCGGGATGGCCAGCGATCCGGCAATCGCCGGCCGCAATAGCCCGGAGTTGAACACCACCTGGTGCCAGGACTGGAAATCGGTCGCCACCACATAGAGCGGCACCTTGAGTTCCTTGAATTCCTTGGGGAAGTGATCGGGCGCAAAGGCATCGACCACGCTCATCGCATCGAGCTGTACGGAAATGCCGTTCTTGAGCAGCCCGCCAAGCCCGCGGATCTGTGTTGCCCAGAGTTTTGAGGCAATGGTGCGCAGCGTCCCCAGCACCTCGAAGGAATGCTCGCGCAATTCCTTGCCGCTCATGCCCGCGGCCCAGCCGGCGCCAATCAGCGCGCCGATCGAGGTGCCGGATATCACCGATGGCTTGAGCCCCAGTTCATCCATCGCCTCGATATAGGGAATATGGGTCAGCCCGCGTGCCGAGCCGCCCCCCAAAGCCACGCCGATCCGTGGACCCGCGCCATTGCGCATCGTTTTCCGCTCCATTCCCTTGGAGCGCAGCCGCTCCGCGAGAGCCATGCCCCGCAATTGCAGCGGGGTCAGGGGGCGTTGCGGCGGCGTTCCGTCAAAGACGGTCCGGAATGAGGGTAGGCGCAGAGCATTGAGAAAGGGTTCAGCCGCGTTCCCGGGCGATTTCGCGCCAGCCGATATCCCGGCGGGCAAATCCTTCCGGCCAGTCAATCGCGTCCACGCCTCGATAAGCACGATGCTGCGCCTCTTTCACGCTGGCACCGAGCGCCGTGACATTGAGCACGCGCCCGCCATTGGCAATTAAACGTTGCCCATCGCGCTTCGTTCCGGCGTGAAACACGGTGAGGTCACCGTCATCGAGCCCGGCCACGCCCTTGATTTCGCTGCCCTTGCCATAGCTGCCCGGATAGCCTTCGGTGGCCATGATCACGGTCAGCGCAAACTGGTCCTTCCAGACCACGTCATGCCCCTTGAGCGTGCCGGTGGCGGTGGCGTGGAGCAGCGGCAGCACATCGCTTTCCATCCGCATCATCATCACCTGGCATTCCGGATCGCCAAACCGGGCATTGTATTCCACGAGCTTGGGCCCGTCCTCGGTGAGCATCAGCCCGGCATAAAACACACCCTGATAGGGCGTGCCGCGCTGGGCGAGCCCCCGCGCCGTCGGCGCCACGATCTTTTCCATGGTGAATTCATATTGCTCGCGGGTCATCACCGGCGCAGGCGAATAGGCGCCCATGCCGCCCGTATTGGGCCCGGTGTCGCCGTCAAAGGCGCGCTTGTGGTCCTGCGCCGTGGTCAGCGGAAGCAGCGTCTCGCCATCGCAGAGCACAAAGAGGCTGACCTCCTCGCCCTCCATGAAGTCCTCGATCACAACGGCAGCCCCGGCTTCCCCAAAGGCGCCCGAGAAACAATCGATGATGGCTTCCTCGGCCTCCTCGACGCTCATCGCCACAGTCACGCCCTTGCCGGCGGCGAGGCCATCGGCCTTGATCACGATCGGCGCGCCCTGGGTATAGACATAGGCCAGCGCCGCAGCTTCGGTCTCAAAGCGGGCATAGCCGGCGGTGGGAATATCGAATTCGTCGCAGAGCGCCTTGGTAAAGCTCTTCGAGCCCTCCAGCTGCCCCGCCGCCTTGGACGGGCAGAAGCAGTCGATCCCGGCCGCGCGCACATCGTCGCCCAGCCCGGCCACCACCTGCGCATCCGGCCCAACCACGACAAAGTCGATATTCTGCGCCTTGGCAAAATCGATCACTGCTGCATGGTCGGTAATATCGAGCGCCACATTCTCGGCCAGCCCTTCGGTCCCGCCATTGCCCGGCGCCACGAAGAGCTTCGTCAGCAGAGGCGACTGCGCGATCTTCCAGGCCAGCGCATGCTCGCGTCCACCCGAACCAATCACCAAAACCCGCATATCTGCCTCCATGCTGAACCTTCCGGCGTGATGCACGAGAGCGAGCGGGAGGGCAAGGGCTTTCCCCTCAGACACCCTTCACACCCACCGGCCCAATCCCCTCGCCCCTCTGGGGAGAGGGTTAGGGTGAGGGGAGGGGAGCCACAGACCCTAAGGCCGGGCCAGCACGGGAACGCCATTCCCCACAAAAAAATCACCCGGACGAGCCGGGTGACAACAACCAATAGCAGTGAGGGCCAAAACCGCCCCTCACATCTCCGCTTCAACAAAAATCCGGCTGAGATCCCCGTTCCACTCCCCGTGGAACTTCTCCAGCCACCGCTCCGCCGGAGATTTCCCCGTCTGGATGGTTTCTTCCAGCGCCGCCAGATGGATTGTCTCGTCGCGCCCCTGCGCATCGAGCCGAGCCCGGCGCACGAGGCCAGCCGAGGCTATGCCCACGGCCTGCGCCGCCACGTCAAACAGGCTCGACCGGTCGAACGGCGTCGTCAGCCCCAGCCGCGGCACTTCGCGGCGCAGATAATCGCGGTCTTCCTCGGTCCAGTCGCTGACCAGGTCCCAGGCGGCGTCGAGCGAAATCTGATCGTAGAGCAGCCCCACCCAGAAGGCGGAGAGCGCCACCACATGCTTTTCGTCGCCCATGTCGGCGCCGCGCATCTCGAGGAATTGTTTGAGGCGCACTTCCGGGAACAGGGTCGAGAGGTGGTCTTCCCAATCCTTGATCGTCGGCTTTTCCCCGGGCAGCTGCGGCAGCTCCCCCTTGAGGAAGGCGCGGAAGCTTTCGCCCGCCACGTTCACATATTGCCCGTTGCGGATGACGAAATACATCGGCACATCGAGCGCATGGTCGGCATATTGCTCGAACCCGAAGCCCTCTTCGAAGGCGAAGGGCAGCATGCCGGTGCGATCATTGTCGGTATTGAGCCAGATATGGCTGCGGAAGCTGAGATAGCCGCTGTCGCGCCCATCGACGAAAGGCGAATTGGCAAACAGCGCCGTCGCCACCGGTTGCAGCGCCACCGACACGCGCAGCTTTTTCACCATGTCGGCTTCGCTCGAGAAATCGAGATTGGCCTGCACCGTGGCCGAGCGATACATCATCGATGTGCCCAGCGTGCCGACCTTGTCCATATAGGGCGTCATGATGCCATAGCGCGATTTCGGCATGGCCGGGATCTCGCTCACCGGCCAGATCGGCGTCACGCCCAGCCCGAGGAAATGAATATCGAGCGGCTCGGCCACTTTCTTGGCGACGTGCATATGCTCGGCCATTTCGGCGGCCGTCTCATGCAGGGTTTCCATCGGCGCGCCGGACAGCTCGAACTGTCCGCCTGGCTCGAGCGAGATGCCGCCCGCCTGCGCCTTGTTGAGTAGGCCGATCGGGTTCTGCCCGTCGTAAAAGGGCTGCCAGCCGGTCTCGGCCTCGATGCCATCGAGCAGCGCCTTGACGCCGTTCGGACCCTCATAAGTCACCGGCCGCACGGGATTGGTGTGGAACACGTGCTTTTCGTGCTCGGTCCCAACACGCCATTGCTCGACCGGCTTGCAGCCGCGCTCCATCGCCTCGATGAGGTCGGCACGCGATTCAATGAGAGGCGATGCTGTGTCGGCGCCGGCCATGGGGTCCTCTTTATGTGCTGAGGGCTAGAATGGTGCGGCACCATAACGACGGCAAGAAGGAAAGCAATCGCCTTTTATCGCCAATCGCCGATGGTCGCCTGAATAACCGCCAATGCAGCCACTGCCGCCGTGTCGGCGCGCAAAATCCGCGGCCCCAGGCTGATCGGCACGACAAAGTCGAGCCCATTGAGTTTTTCCCGCTCCTCGTCGGAAAATCCGCCTTCCGGCCCCACCAGAAGCCCGATCTTTTCGCCCCTCAGCCCGCCCAGCGTTTCGAGCGGCGAGGACGACGCTTGGCCCTCATCGGCAAACACCAGTTTTCTTGTGCCATGAACCTCTTTCCAGGTCCCCAGCAGTCGCTCGAGGCTTACCTCATCGCCGATTTCCGGCACGCTCAGCACTTCGCACTGCTCGGCCGCCTCGATGGCATTGGCAGAAAGGCGCTCGGTCTTGAGCCGGTTGACCTGGGTATATTGGGTCATCACCGGCTGGATCACCCCGGCGCCCATCTCCACCGCCTTCTGGATCACATAGTCGAGCCGTTCTGATTTCAGCGGTGCAAAACCATACCAGAGATCGGAAACCGGCGTCTGCGGCGCAATCTGCTCCAACGCCTCCAGCACCACCGACTTCTTCGAATCGCTGGTCAGCCGACAAAGCCAGGCGCCCTCCCGCCCATTGAACAGCACCACCTCATCGCCCACCGCCTTGCGCAACACGGCGGCCAGATAGAGCGACTGCTCCTTATCGAGCCCGATCGCGGCCCCCTGCGATAGATCATGACCAACAAACAGCCGCGGCAATCTCGAATGGGTTCTCGGCATATGGGCGCTACTCTCCGGCAAGTCCCCCACCTCTACTGCGTCTTCGCCCCGATCTCCACCTCTCTGCGCATGCACGACGCAAACTGGATTGCCGGCAAAGGCCAGGCAATGACGCTGGACGGCCGATGAGCGCGCGACTATCCCCACCCACCAGCCCCCACCTCCCCCTCCGAAGGGGGAGGTAGCGACGCTCGGCCCGCCGGGCCGTAGCAAAGCTAGGCGGGGGGTGAAACCGACCGCCCGGTAAAACCGAAAGCGGCCCCACCCACCGGCCTGGTCCCCTCGCCCCTCCGGGGAGAGGGCTAGGGTGAGGGGGCCTCTCTTACTGTTGCCACCCACCGGCCCACCGAGCCGTAGCAAAACCAGGCGGGGGTGGCCTTACCTCCCCCGCACGAGCCCGGTGGGTGAGGGTCCCTCACTCCCCGAGCACCGTCCCCTCTCGCCGCTTGTCCGCCGCGCCCAGCAATCCATCCTCGGTGATCTGGATCACATGCAGCCCCGAATTGAGATTGGCGATGGTCACCTCATGGCCCAGCGCGGTCAGCGCTGCGCTCATCTCCTCGGCGCCGTCACCCTCTTCAACGCGCGTCGGCCCGTTGAGATTGATCACATGGGGCAGGTCGATGGCCTCCTGCGGGTCCATCTCCCAGTCGAGCAGGGCGATAATCGAGAGCGCCGTATAATCGATGATGTTCGCGCCCCCGGGACTACCGGTCAGCAGCACCGGCTCACCATCTTTCAGCACAATTGTCGGCGCCATGGACGAGCGCGGGCGTTTTCCGGCCTCCACCCGATTGGCCACCGGCAGCCCATCGGTCTCCGGCGCGAAGGAAAAATCGGTCATTTCATTGTTGAGCAGGAAGCCGCGCGTCATCACCCGGTTGCCAAAGCCGCTCTCAATCGTGGTCGTGGCCGAGATCATATTGCCCTCGCCATCGACGATCACGAAGTGCGAGGTGCCGCTTCTGGGCCGCTCGATGTCGGGCGCCCAAAGCGCCACCTTGTCTGCCGGCGGCGTGCCGGCCTTGGCCGCGCCCATATCCTTTGCTGGGTCGATCAGGGCTGACCGCTCCTTGAGATAGGCCTCGTCCAGAAGCCCCTGCGGCACATCCACGAAGTCGGGGTCGGCCATGTAGAGCCCGCGATCGGCAAAGGCGAGGCGCGATGCCTGGGTGAAGAGGTGCCGCGCTTCGGCCCCATCGCCCATCGCCTTGAGATCAAACGGCTCGAGCAGCTCAAGGATCTGCCCCACGGTCAGCCCGCCCGAGCTGGGCGGCCCCATGCCGCAGACATCAAAGCCGCGATAATCGGTGCAGACCGGATCGCGCGTCACCACCTCATAGGCGGCCAGATCCTCCATGGTCAGCATGCCCGGATTGATATTGGTGTTGAGCGCCGCAACGATATCCTCTGCGATCGCACCCGTATAAAACGGCGCTGCCCCCTCTTCGGCAAAGAGCCGCAACGTTTCGGCATAGTCCGGGTTTTTCAGCAGCGTCCCCTCGGCAATCGGCTTGCCGCCGGGAAGGAAGTATTCCGCGGTGGCGATGAATTGGTCGAGCCCCTCTGTCCCGGCCACCGAGTCCGCCATGCGCTGGGACACCTCAAACCCGGCCTCTGCGGTGTCGATGGCTGGCTGCAGCAGGCTTTCCCAATCGCTCTTGCCATGGTCCGCGTGCAGCTTTTCGAGCAATTTGGGCGTACCCAGCACACCGGCCGATTTGCCCCCGATCACGGCGTCCATAAAGCCCATCGGCGCCCCGGTGCCGTCGAGGAAATAACTCCCATCGGCCGCCATCGGCGCCTTTTCGCGCGCGTCATAAGTGGTGAGTTCGCCGCTTTCCTTGTCGAAATAGAGCAGGAACGCGCCCCCGCCGAGCCCCGAGCTCTGTGGCTCGACAAGACCCAGCATCACCTGCACCGCCACCGCCGCATCTGCCGCCGTGCCCCCCGCGGCCAGCACGTCATAGCCAGCCTGCGTGGCCAGCGGATGGGCCGATGAGACCATAAAATTTTCGGCGTGCACCGTCTGTTTCTCGGCAATCGCCGTCGTATCCTCAGGCTGAAGTGGAGCATCCTGCGCCAGCACTGCCGCGGGCAGGAGCACGCTCCCCGCCAGGGCAAACATCATAGAGTTGAGCAGTTTCATCTTTCCCTCCATTGATCCAGCAATGCTGTCCCCAATGGAAGGGCCTGTAAAGCAAAAGCGCCCGCTGCCCCGACCGGCTCAGCCTAAATCGTGATCGCTCGATCATAATTGGGTCTGTCGGATAACTGCGCTACGTCAGCCGAAATCGCCCAGGCCGAAGACATACATCTGGTTATTTCCAACGCCGCCGAACAGTCGAAATCCCGAGCCCCAGAAAACCTTGCCATCGGCCACGGCCGGATGTGCCGCCACCGAGCCGCCTGAGGCAAAGCGCCAGAGGATGTCGCCGGTTTCAGCGTCGAGTGCGAACATCTGCTCGCCCGTTGTTGCCATCGAGGCACCGAAGACAACCCCGTTGGCAACCACCGGCGCCGCATAGACTGCAGCGCCATTCGGTTCGGCAATTTGCCAGAGGATGTCCCCACTCGCCGGATCCAGCGCTGCCCAGGAACCGCCTGTGGTCAGAGCGCCACCCTTCAATCGGTGCGCAACCTGTTCGAGATTGGTCAGCGCCACATAGAGGCGTTTGCCATCCCAGGCAGCGCCCCATGTCAAACCACCCGGTTCAGACCAGGGGCCGACCACGCTGTGCCAGACGATTACGCCTGTCATTGCGTCAAATGCCCAATAGACACCGCTCTTTTGCGCCACGCCGACCAGATGCCGGCGTCGGCCTTCGATCTCGACGTCGATAATTTGTGGCGAGCCCGCCGCGAACGACCAGTTGAGATAATCTGTCGGTGGCGGAACCAAGGCGTTCGGGGCCGGCGGAGCGCCCGATGTCGTGGACCGGAAAGGGAAAACCTGCGCCCGGATATTCCCCACACACCCGCTGCCAGACGTCGAGCCCCGAGCCAAAGAAGCTCCACTTGACCGCGCCGGTCTGCATGTCGACGGCGATGAGGGATGACGCGCGAAAGTCGTCAGGAAAGGCGGCAGGGTCCCAATTGTTCGGTGCTGCCTCAAGCTGCGCCAAAACATGCGCAGGCATTTGATAGTGATGATCGGTGGTAAAAAACACCGTGCCTGTCGTGGCGTCGACCGCCGGAACGCTGATCACGGCGCCGCCGGCCCAACTGTCGAGTGCGCCGCCATTGTCGGGCATGGTGGGTGTCTTCCACAGGATCCGCCCGCTGGCGGCATCGACCGCCACCATCATGCCAATGAAGCTGGTGCGATAGCTGCGATCCCTGAGAAAACGCATCCCCTCAAGCGAAGAGGTGCCCACATAGACCACGCCGTCATGCAGGACCGGTGATCCCGTGATCAGCGCTGCAGGGTGGGTGTCGAGCCGTGTGATCCAGACGCGCTCGCCAGTGGCACGGTCTGCTGCAATAAGATTGGCGCCGGCGCGATCGCCGACGATGACCAGATCATCCGTCACCACCACGCTGGTGCGCGCATTGGCGTTCTCGACGCCGGTATAATCGGAGATCTTGCGCGACCAGAGCAGTTTTCCGCTCTGGCGATCGGCGCAGGTCAGCCCGCCAGCGTCATCGGTGAAAAAGAAGTTTTCACCGACGACGACAGGGGTCGACCAATTGGAGCCGTCGCTGACAAGGACAAAATCTGGCCGGAGCCTTCCGACCGTGTCCACTGATATGGCCAGCTCACCGGAAGCGTGACGTGAATTGGCCACGTCCCCGTTCGAGCTTGGCCAGTCACTCATGCCATTGCGATTTATGCGCTCCAACGTCGGCTTCATTCAGTTCGGCGGCGTATAGGGGCCGAGCGTTTCGTTGGCCTTCTGGGCAAAGCGGAACTCGAGGACGTCCTCAGCCGGAATGCGCGTCACGTTTTCGAAGTCGGGATTGTTGTAGATGTAGTCGACCACATTGGTGAGATTGCCCTCGTCCATGCAGGCATCCAGGCACCACTGAGCCTTGATGAAATTTGCGATCGCCTCAATGCGCTCACGCGAGAGATCATCCCGAGCGGCTGCAGCAGCTTCCACCCATTCATCCGGGTTGTCATGCATGCGGCGTGCGGTTTCGACGACAGCATTGGTGAAACGCTGAATCGCATCGCCCTTTGTCTCGAGCGTGCTTTCCATTGCCGAAATCAGCTTTGTCGGGGAAAGCGTAAATTTGCCCAGTTCATCGGTGTTCATGATGATGTGGATACCAGGCGTGTCGGCGATCGACAGATAGGTGCCGAAGGAGACAGTGGTGGCATCAATACGCCCTGCAGCCAGCGCCTGCACGCGGACGTCGGGGGCGCCGATCGCTACGAAATTGGGCGCTTCCGAATTGGTTGCCTGCAGCATGGCCACGGTCAGATTGTGGTCAAGACTGCCGCTATCTGCAATGGCGAAGCTGTGCCCGGCCAGGTCTGCGACGCTCTCGATTTCGTCCTTGCCAACAATCAGGAAAGACCCGCCCTTCCCGTTGGCGAGAAAACCGCGCAACTGCACATCATTCTCGGCGCGCAGGCGCAGCATGGAATCGATTGTGATGTCGGCAATGTCGACAGCGCCGGAGTTCAAGGCCGCGACAGCCTGCGGTGTGCCGTCGAGGGTAATGAATTCGACTTTAACGCCGTGCTTTTCAAAAATGCCGAGGTCGTTGGCCAGGTTGAAGACGGAATTGGGCGTCAGGTTGAAGCCCATATCGGCCACTGCCAGCGCCATCTTCAACGTCGGCATTTCTGACTGGCCGAACGCGCCTCCCGCAGTAATGAGTCCGATCGCCGCGACGCCAGCGACTTTCTTTAAAATGCTTTTGAACAAGAAATGCCTCCTTCACAAACCCATTTTCGCCATTGCGTCCATGAGTTAGTACAATCGAATACTGCACTTCTGTCTGAGGCGGCACCTATCGGTGTCATAGGCTTTTTCGATCAGCCATGATGCCCGCCACGGTGGAGCAAGAGCTTCCGAAGGCCCGCAAGCCGTGGGCAAGGACACCGTGAGGTCAAGGACGCGAAAACTCATATCGCGCTCGATGCGGAAACATTTCCCGCGAGACCATGCCGGCTCCCGCCGCCCAAAACCTCTACTTCCGCCCGGCCAATTGCAGTAGACCTCACCTGACCTGCCAAAGAAGTAAGAGTCGTGGCCGAATGACCGACATTCCTCCCCAGTCCGGAACCGTCGCCGATGCCCAGAAGGGCAACTGGCTCGATAGCTACGCGCCTGATTGGCTAAAGCCCTATGGGCGCATGGCGCGCTGGGATCGGCCGATAGGCTTCTGGCTTTTGTTCTGGCCCTGCGCCTGGGGCATTGCCCTGGCGGCGGTGGCCTTTCCAGAACAGGGATTTGGCTGGTGGCACGCCGTGCTCATGCTCATTGGCGCCATCCTGATGCGCGGCGCCGGCTGCACCTTTAATGACATTGTCGATCGGGACATCGACATGAAGGTCGCGCGCACCCGCTCCCGCCCCATTCCCTCGGGTCAGGTCACGGCAAAGCAGGCTCTGGTCTTCCTCATCATCCAGACGCTTCTGGGCGCACTGGTGCTGTTCCAGTTCAACCGTTTTACGGTCTGGGCAGGCGTCTTCTCACTGGTGCTGGTGGCCATCTACCCGTTCATGAAGCGCATCACCTGGTGGCCGCAGCTTTTCCTCGGCCTCGCGTTTTCCTATGGCGCGCTGGTCGGCTGGACGGGCGAGACCGGCACCCTCGGCTGGGCGCCAATCCTGCTCTATCTCGGCACGATCCTGTGGGTCATCGGCTATGACACCATCTATGCCCTCCAGGACATCGAGGACGATGCCCTTGTCGGCGTGAAATCCACGGCCCGTCTGTTTGGTGATATCGTGAAGCCGGCGGTGGCAACGCTCTATGTCGGCGCTTTCGTGCTCTGGCTCGCTGCGGCGATCCTGGCGGGCGGCGGTTTCGTCTACGCCATCCTGTCGCTCGTCGGAGGAGGGGTGCTGGCCTGGCAGGTCTGGACGCTCGATCCCGCCGATCCGCACAATCCCAAGCCGCGCTTTGTCATCAATCACTATGTGGGCATTGCTATCACGCTCGCGCTCATGGCCGAGTGGGTGTGGTAACGCGCAACCCCATTTCTGTGACCAAATCCGCGCTTTGTCGCGCTCGATGCTAACAGTCTGCTAGCAAACTCCCCCAAATGCCAAAGGGCCAACCGCACCACTGGTTGACCCTTTTGGCATGCATATGGAGGTTTTCGATTAGTTGGATTCGGCCTGGCCGGGCTTGCGCCGGTTCAGAAAACGCGGGCGGCGGGCTGCTTCTGCAGCAAGCTTGCGGCGATAGGCGACCTCGCCGAGCATCACGCCATCGACCTGCTGGGTATAGGGCATATAGGCGCCGTCGCCGGCCTTGATGAACAGGGGCAGGCGGAGCTTTTTGCCCCAGTTCTGCCATTCGGCGACCACGCTGTGATTGCCCTCTTCTTCGAACACCTTGTAATTCAACTCGGAATCCGGGTGAACCAGTTCGATGAGGCTGGTGAGAACACCTTCCTCGGAAATTCGTGTGGCCACGGCAACGCCGATAAATTCGGTCACCGGGATCTTGATCTTGATGGCAACGCCGCTCTGTTCGAGCTGCTTGCGCACCGTCACGGTCTTGACCGGATCACGCGGGCCATTGTCGTTCGCCGCTACAAACCGGCGCTCAGCCAGGGACGGCTTACGGAACGCCAGAACGACAGACGCTCCTTCCATCGCAACGCCATGAACCATTTTTGATGCCTTCCTGTAACTTCGAGAGCTGTTTTTTTCGCTCCGTTTATGAGGCTAATTTAGCGCGTCCCCTTACCAGCCGTCTTAATGGGTTGGGTTAAGTTTATGTTGTTTTTTGAGGTGGTTAGCAGGGTGTTGCACCCTGTAGGAAGCAATTAACATAACGCGGTTGCACCCTGTTTACCCTGTCACTGGCAGGTGGCCGCAGCCATGCCGTTACAATATGGGGGGATCGGGATGAAACCCTTGTCCAAACGGCCCCGGAAGCCTAAAAGCCCCGCCATGCCGGCCGCTATGCCCCCAATTGAAGACGATCTTGAACTGCTCCGCGCCAGTGCCGTGGCCGCGGGGATCATTGCCTCGAGCTATTTTCGCAGGGACGTCAAAAGCTGGACCAAGGAGAATGCCTCCCCCGTCAGCGAAGCCGATATTGTCGTCGACCGTTACCTCGCATCCAGCCTGTTGAGCGCCCGCCCGACCTATGGCTGGCTCAGCGAGGAGACTGCCGACAATGCCAGTCGCCTCGATTGCGAGCGCGTCTTTGTCGTTGATCCCATTGATGGTACACGCGGATTTCTGCGTGGCGAGGATAGCTGGACCATCTGTCTGGCTGTCGTCGAGAATGGCGAACCGGTCGCCGGCGTCGTCTACGCGCCGGCCCGCGATGAGCTTTATTGCGCCGCCAAGGATGGTGGTGCCTGGCTCAATGGCCAGCCGCTCAAGCGCCACCGCCGCGCCGGCGCAGCCCCGCTGATCCCCGCTCCGGGGGCCGTCCACCAGGAAATGCAGGCGGCAGGTCTCGAATATACCCGCGGTCCGGCCTATCCGTCTCTGGCCTATCGTCTGGTTCAGGTCGCGACCGGCAAGCTCGATGGCGCTGTCGCCCGCCGTGGCAGCCAGGATTGGGATATCGCCGCCGCTGCCCTGATCCTGAGGGAAGCGGGCCTCGATTTCGCTGATGTATGCGTCGGGTTCCCACAATTTAACAGACGAGATGTGCGTCATGGGGCGCTTGCGGCCCTGGCTGACATGAGCCTAAAACCTTTGGTTCATGCTGCACTTATAAAAGTCTACGGCTGCCCGGCCGTGGCAGAAGACAGCAGCGAGCTTCCTACCCTCTAATAACCGGACAATTATCGATGGCTGAGACGGAAAAACAACTGCTCCACCTGGTGATCGGCGGCGAGCTTTCGAGCCTGGATGGTGTGACGTTCACTGATCTCGAAAAGGTCGACATCGTTGGAATCTATCCCAACTACGCTTCCGCCTATACTGTCTGGAAGCAGAAGGCCCAGATGACCGTGGACAGCGCGCAGACGCGCTATTTTATCGTCCACCTGCATCGCCTGCTCGATCCGGCAGTCGCCGGCGCCTGAGCCCCGTCCGCGATCAGTCGCGTTCGTTAAGGGCGGCGAGGATGGCGTCCATGGCGCCCGGCCCACCAATGCGTTCCCGGCCTATTTCGGCCAGCCGGGAACGTTCTTCTCCGTCCCTGAGCAGCGTCTGCAGGGCGGCCCCGACTTCGGCTTCATTGGCATCAACGACCACGCGCGCCGCTGAAAAGAGGTTCTGCTCATCGGCGAAGCGCGAGCGTCTGTCGCGCGGATTGATGAAGCATATCACCGGCTTGCCCATGCCCAAGGACTGGACTGTCGCCGTTCCGGCCTGGCTCAGCACCACATCCGATGCATCGATCAAATTGCCCATCGCCTCGCCGCGCGCCATGTGCACGGTCAGCTCGCCATCGCTCAACTGACCAAGATCGGCTGATTCTGTGCTCAGCATTGTGGTTCGGCGAAGCCCTGCGATGCGCGCGAGTTCATCGACATTGACGCTTCCGGCCACGGCGAGAAAGACGTCCGGCCGCTCTTCTGGATCAAGGTTGCGCAAGGCGCCTATCTGCAGGCCAAAACTCTCGGCAGTGAGTGCCCGGCTGCCCGGCAGGAGCGTCACCCCAAGGGACCGCTGCCGTCGCGATTTTGCGTCGTAGTCGCCCCGCGGGATGGCATCCATCATCAGATTGCCGGCGCAACGGGCGTCTATTCCCTTGCTCGCGAGCATGTCCGAAAGCGCCTGCGCCCGGCAGAAGACCGTCGAGCAGCTCCGGGCGATCGCCCAGGCCTCAAGCGACGAATAGAGCCGCGCTGCACCTGTTTTGTAGACGTCGATGTAAAAGAGGTCGCGATTCCCGGTGGCGAGGCATGCCAGCACACCGACCATGTCGCCCACAACGATGATCCGGTCATAGCGGCCCCGGATCGAGCGGAGAAATTTGAGGGCAGGGGGCACGGTCATGATGCCGCCGGTGACAATATCCCGGCGCAGCGACCCCTTGACGTTGCGCCAGCCTTCGGAGGCCAGCGACGCACGCGGCCCGACCGTAGCGCAGACCCCATCATAGGCCTTGCCGCTGCCGATCATCGGGTAAGCTTCGACGCTGGCGACATCCCTGAGGCGTCTCACCAGCGCTGCCGCAATGGCATCTTCACCGTGACCGTTGGAAATGACGAGGTAGCGTCGACGCGCCGCCGTCCCCGTCACCTTTATTTGCCCCGGCCGTAACGCTCGAACGCCGTGTGGGCCGAGGCTGCATCAGCATAGGCTTCCTGGCGGTCAACGCTCCAATAGCTCAGTTCATCGAGCGGGATCGGCTTGCCGGTAATGGCGCAGCGCACGAACGTGCCAGGCTTTAACACCACATAGTCTCCATCGAGATAGCGCAGTGTGGCCTCGGCCGGCGCAAAACCCTTGTCGAAGATGTTCATCGCCTGGCTCCTTGTCTCTGAGGATCGATATAAGGCGCAATGGCCGCGATCAAAAGAGGCTTTCCTGCGACCCGTCGTCCGCTTGTGGACGGGCGGCCTTGCGCTTGGCTGGCGGTGCGCCCGCCACCGACGCTGCGACATCGCCATCGGCAAAGGTCAGCTTCAGTTGATCGCCGGGCTGCAGCGCGGCCTTACCGGTGATCAAGGCACCATTGTCGTCATGCACCAGCGCATAACCGCGCGCGAGAACATTGCGATAGCCGAGGCTCGCGAGGAGTTTCCCCAACTGCTCAAGCCCATGGCGGCGGTCTGGAATAATGGTCGCCGAGCCCTTGGCCAGACGCGCCGCTACGGGGGCGAGTTGCCCCTGGGCATGGCGCAGTTCCGCCTTCAGTGGCTGGGTGGATAGGCGTGGTGCCACCCGCCCCAGCGCGGTGCGCTTGCGCTCGAGCGATTGTTCGGTGCTGCCGGCCAGCCGTGCGGCGCGGGGATCAAAGGTCAGTCGCGCCCGCTCGATGGTTTTGGTCAGTCCGGCATCGGAGCGGTGCTGCAAATGGCGCAACTTGTCTCCCAGCTCCGCATGGCGCTGGCGGACGAGGCGCGGCTGCACGGCGCTGGCAAGCTGTGAATAAGCAAGGCGTCGAGATTGGACGAAGTGGCGCAGCGCTCCTGAGAGTTCGCTTGCCGCCAGGTCAAGGCTCTGCCTCTGGGTGGCAACCAGATCAGCCGGGCGCGGTAGGCCCGCGCCAGCGGCGCGCAGCCGATCCTTGAGGCTGATGAGGCTGCGCCGCGCCGCCTGCCGCTGCCGGCTCCCCTGATCTTCGACATAGGCAATGAGCTCGGCGCGGACCGGCACAGCGGCTTCCGCGGCGGCCGTCGGCGTCGGCGCCCGCATGTCGGAAGCGTAGTCGACAAGGGTTGTGTCGGTCTCATGCCCCACTGCAGAGATGACCGGGATGTCCGAATTGGCGACCGCCCGGACGACGGCCTCCTCGTTAAATCCCCAAAGATCCTCGATGGAGCCGCCGCCGCGTGCGACGATAAGAAGGTCCGGTCGCGGAATAGCCCCACCCGGCAAAAGAGCGTTGAACCCCTCGATGGCATTGACCACCTCGGGGGCGCAGCCTTCGCCCTGCACGCGCACCGGCCAAACCAGCACATGGCTGGGGAACCGGTCGGCGAGACGATGGAGAATGTCGCGGATCACGGCGCCGGTCGGCGAAGTGACGACGCCGATCACGCGGGGCAGATAGGGCAGGGGGCGCTTGCGCTCGCGGGCAAAGAGACCTTCGGCGAGCAACTTCTTCCGCCGCTCTTCGAGCAGGGCCATGAGCGCGCCGGCGCCGGCCGGCTCGATATTGTCGATGACGATCTGATATTTCGACGAGCGCGGAAACGTCGTCAGCCGCCCGGTAGCGATGACTTCGAGGCCCTCTTCGGGCCGAAAGGTCAGGCGTCCGAAATTGCCCTTCCAGATGACGGCGTCGATAGAAGCCGCATCATCCTTGAGGGTGAAATAGGCGTGGCCCGAAGAATGCTGCCCGCGATACCCCGAAATCTCGCCGCGCACGCGGACATGGCCGAACTCGTCCTCGACGGTTCGTTTGACCGCCTGGGCGATCTCGGAAACGGTGAATTCGGCGGCATTGGAAAGGATTTCGGCCATGGCTTGTTGGTGGGCGAATTGCCGCCTTCGGTCAAGTCCGGACCGCGGACGGATTCACTACTCAGCGGCCTCGGTAGTGACCGCCTGATCGAGATTGCCCATCGACTGCACGATATGATTGGCGAGCGCGTCGTAGATGCCGCCATAGGCGTGGCTCGAGCGCATCAGCGCGATCTGGGCATCGGTCAGTTGCGGCAGGCCATGATCATCGGAGATCACCCGCATGCCCGGCTGCAGCGCGCTTTCGGGGAGAAAGCCGACAGCCAGGTCGGAGAGAACGGCCGACGATATAGCGGTCGCGTTGGATGAGGTATAGGCGACGCGATAATCCTTGCCGGTCCGGTCAAGAGATTCGAGCGCATCCTTTCGCCAGATGCAGCAGCTGGGGCCGCAGGCGATGGCTAGAGGCTCATTAGCCAGGGCGCGGCCACCATGGCTGGAGACCCAGAACATTTTTTCGGTGCGGAACAGCTCGCCGAAGTTTTGATCGGTCCCCTGTGTAAAGACGATGAGGTCGTATCGTCCGGCCCGCATGCCTTCGAGCAATTGCTCTGACGCCATGCAGGAGACATCCACAGCGATTTTTGGATGCGTGCGCTGAAAGCTGGAGAGGATTACCGGCAGAAGGCGCACCGCATAATCGTCCGGCACGCCGAAGCGGATCGAGCCAGCGAGGTCGCCTTCAGAGAAATGATCGAGAATTTCGGCATTGGTGCGCAGCATTTTTCGGGCGCGCTCATAAAGCACTTCGCCATGGTGGGTGAGCGACACACTGCGCCCGTCCCGCAGGAGCAGGATCTGTCCCAGCCGCTCTTCCAGGCGCTTGATCTGCATGGACACGGCCGATTGGGTCTTGTTCACGCGGCGCGCCGCTTCGGTGAAGCTTCCGCAATCGGCAATGGCGCAAAAGCTCTGCAACTGGTCGAGGTCGAGCGGGGCGGTCATTTCGGATCTCATCACGTGAATTGATCGATGGGATGAAATCTATTTGTTAGACGAATGGAAGTCCAGCGGCGTATTCCTCTTTCATCAACGCAGATGCGCGCTGAAGCACCGGCCTCCCCCCGGTGGATCCCGTTGCCTTTCGGAGATTTTGAAATGGCTCTCTCGCTTCCCGGCGAGCGGTCACTTGCGGCCGCGACGCCCGCAAATCCTGTCCTTGCGCTCTTCGCGTTCGTTGCTGCGCGCCTTGCGCGACGCCGCCAGCGCAAAGCCCTGGAGAGCCTGCTCGATCTCGATGCGACCCGACTGCGCGATCTCGGTGTGACCCGCTCGGACATTTTCGAGGCAATCCGGGCAGAGCAGGGTCGGAGCGCTGCCATGGTGCTCAATGCGGCTCGGGCGAAGGCTGCGCGCGGCTGAAGTCAATGAATTGCGGATCTTTTACGGGTCCGCCACCGCGTTGGTTCGATCACGCAGAGTGATCGTTCCATCTCTCAGGCCGAATTTGCCTTCGGTCCTGTTTCCTGATGACTTGCCGGGCAGTGCAGCGCACTTGCCCGGTTTTTTTGTTCCTTCAAGGCAGAAACTTGACGCCCAGCTCTGCTTCGGTGCGCCAGATGACCTCGCAGGAAACGCGTTTTCCGTCATCCATCTCGAGGTCGAAGTGGTCGGGTATCCCGATGATTCCCGCGATGATGAGCTTGGCCCCCTCATCTGACAGATTGCGAACCGAGCAGTCGAACGTGGAATATCCACTGTTAATAACGATCTTGCCGCCCTTGAGCGTGCGACGCCTGAAACTTTTGCGGCGCTCCTCGGTCAAGCTGCGAACTCCCGTCAGGGCAGGGCGGCAAAGCCCTCGGTAAAGCCTTCAAGTGAAACCGGAATGCCCACACCTTCTTCTGGCGTCTTAAACACCACAAAAATTGCGTCAGTGCCTTCGGAGAGGATCTTGATCAGATCGTCGTCGAGCTCGACCTCGGCGATGCAGCCATTGGGCAGGCAGCGCACGAAGGCAACGCGCCCCATATCCGTGCCGTCGACATTGAGCCCGAGCCCATTTGGCAGCAGCACGCCGAGCGGCGCCAGGACACGCAGCAGGCGGGCCTCCCGATCGGCCGTGCGCAGCACGATCACCGAAAGCCCGACGTTTGGCTGGTCCTCGGCCAGAACGTTCTGGATAATTGCGCACTGCTCAAAGCTGGTGCCAGGCGGGGTGTCGCAGCTCATCTGCCAGTCGCCATATTCGGCACGAACAGTGCCCTGGGCGAGAGCAGGAGATGCGGTCATCAATGCCACCAGGATTGCGCCAACACCGGCGAGCCGCTTCGCAACGTCCATCACTCTGTTATTTCTCCTGCCGAATCGGGCACTTTTCAGGCGTTTTGTTGTGTTTCTGTCAGGGTCTTGGCCCTGTCAACCGAGCCCAGCTTATCCTATTTTTCGCTCATGAGTACGGCGTGCATGAGGCAATGGGGTGTGGGAGGCTGCAATTTGCCGCAGCGCCGCGCTTTTACGCCGCAATAGACTCAGTCCCTCCGATGTGGTTTAGCTCCGAATGAGTTTTGCGCTCCGAGGTTGAGTCGGGGCGGCGTTAGCTATGCCGCTATTTTTTCCCCTCTTCGTCTCGGTGCCTGCCGCCAGAACAAGTCGATAGGGGATTTATGGTGACCGGTCAGATGATGAGGAAGTTAGGAGCCGCGTTGGCGGCCTCTCTGGCGCTAGCGCCGGCGATGGTTGCTGCCCAGGAGCTGGGTAAGGGGCAGCCTGCGCCTGGCCAGATTCACCTCAATGAATCGGTGACGCCGATCATGGACTCGATCGTGGCGTTCCACGATGGTCCGCTGCTGTGGGCGATCACTGGTATTGTCCTGCTCGTGCTGGTGCTGCTGGTGATTGTGGTGGTTCGCTTCAATGCGAAGGCCAATCCGGTGCCTGCGCGCTTTACCCACAACACTGCGATCGAAGTTGTGTGGACCGTTCTGCCCATCGTGGCTCTCATCATCATTGCCGTGCCGTCCTTTGGCGTGCTGTCGGATCAGATGACCGTGCCCGATGGCGAGCGTAAGTACCTCGGCTCCAACATCTTCTCGTTTGGTGATGTTGAAGTGCCTGCTGCCGATCTGACCGTTAAGGTCTCGGGTGAGCAGTGGTACTGGACCTATGAATACGTCGATGAAGGCGTCTACTTCGACAGCAATATGCTCAACGACGAAGAGCTGGCCGAGCTGAAGCCGAACCAGCCGCGTCTTCTCGCTGTGAACAACGAACTGGTTGTCCCCGTGGATACCACCGTTCGCCTTCAGATCACTGCCAGCCCGTCGGGCGTTATCCATGCCTTCGCCGTGCCTGCTTTTGGTATCAAGGTTGACGCCGTTCCTGGTCGTCTGAACGAAACCTGGTTCAACTCACGCGAGACCGGTCTTTATTACGGTCAGTGCTCCGAGCTGTGCGGCAAGGATCATGCCTACATGCCCGTCGCAGTTCGCGTTGTGACCTCCGAAGAATACGAAGCCTTCATGGCCGCTTTCAAAGAGAGCCGTGACTACGCTAGCGCCGTTACGACGCTGGCCGCCGTCCAGTAAGTCATAGGGTCAGGGGAATATAAATGGCCAATACAGCTCACCTCGAGGCCCATGCCACAGGGCATGATCACGCCGCGCACGACCATCATACGCCCACCGGCTGGCGTCGCTGGCTGTTTTCGACCAACCACAAAGACATCGGTATCATGTACCTGGTGTTCTCGATTGTGGCGGGTATCGTTGGCGGCCTGCTCTCCGGCGTGATGCGCCTGGAACTCCAGGAGCCTGGCATTCAGATCTTCCACGGCCTCGCAGCCATGGTTTATGGCATCAGCGGTGGCGAAGCCATCGATGCCGGCAAGCAGATGTTCAACGTGTTCACCACTGCGCACGCGCTGATCATGGTGTTCTTCATGGTCATGCCTGCCACGATGGGCGGCTTTGCCAACTACTTTGCTCCGCTCATGGTCGGTGCGCCTGATACGGCGTTCCCGCGCATCAACAATATTGCGTTCTGGCTGCTGCCGGTCGCATTCATCCTGTTGCTGCTGAGCCTGTTCTTTGAAGGCGCTCCGGGCACGACCGGTTTTGGTGGCGGCTGGACCGTTTACCCGCCGCTGTCGACCTCGGGTCACCCCGGTCCGGCTCTGGATTTTGCGATCCTGTCGCTGCACGTTGCTGGCGTGAGCTCGATCCTTGGTGCGATCAACCTGATCACCACCATCCTGAACATGCGCGCCCCTGGCATGACCATCCACAAGATGCCGTTGTTTGCCTGGTCCGTGCTGGTCACTGGTTTCCTGCTGCTGCTCGCCCTGCCGGTTCTGGCTGGCGCCATCACCATGCTGCTGACCGACCGCAACTTCGGCACGACCTTCTTCTCGCCTGAAGGTGGCGGCGACCCGATCCTTTACCAGCACTTGTTCTGGTTCTTCGGTCACCCCGAAGTGTACATCATGATCCTGCCGGGCTTCGGCATCATCAGCCACATCGTGGCAACCTTCTCCCGCAAGCCTGTCTTCGGTTACATGGCCATGGCTTACGCTATGGTGGCTATCGGCTTCGTCGGTTTCGTTGTGTGGGCTCACCACATGTACACCACCGGCCTCAGCCTCGACGTCCAGCGCTACTTCGCTGCGGCAACCATGGTGATCGCCGTGCCCACGGGCGTGAAGATCTTCTCGTGGATCGCGACGATGTGGGGTGGCTCGATCACCTTCCGCACGCCCATGCTCTGGGCCATCGGCTTCATCTTCCTGTTCACCGTTGGTGGTGTGACGGGTGTGGTGCTCGCCAATGCCGGTGC
>JADGNE010000003.1 GCA_015234425.1 Devosia sp. | reverse complement strand
ACACCTGACCCCATCATTACGAATGATGTGCTCTACCAACTGAGCTAAAGCGGCACTGCGGACCCTTGGGTCCGATTGGATGGGCGTCTTTTACTGAGGGTTTTCAGAAGGCGCAAGAGGCAAGACGTTGTCTGTTACGGCCAATTCACGCGAAGCGCTGTCCGCCGGTGCGGCAAGGGCGCTGGCGCGAACCGTGCTCGACACCGGCACCTTCCACTCGAAGGCATCGAGCCGCCCGGTGACCGGGGAAACCGGCTCCCATTCGTCGCTGATGAGACCATCGGCGGTCCAGACCGGATCGCGCGGCGCCCGCATCGCCCGGGTCAGCCATTCGCGGGCCTTGCCCTGATCGCCATGTTCGCCCTCTTCGAGCTCGGCCATGAGCCCGGCAATGGCCTGGGTGGCGTCGGTTCCGGCAAAGGGCGTCAGCACCTCGCGGGCCAGCGGCCAGTCATAGGCATCGATGGCGGCGCGGGCCAGAACCATGGCGGCGGCCCGATGGGGCGCCGGCACTTCGATGATTTCCCGCACACGCTTGAGGCGTTCGACGGCCGAGGCGCCGGGCTGGGCATGGGCATAGAGCGCGGCGATATCGGGATGGCCGGTGGCACGCCAGATGCGGCGCAAGAGGCTCATCGCCTTGCGTGATTCGCCCTGGTTGATGTGGACGCGGGCAGCGATCAGTGCCGCCGGGACGAAATCGGGCAGCAGTTTCAGCGCCGTATTGGCATGGTCGAGAGCCATCAGCGGCTGGCTGGTTTCCGTCTCGCGGGCGCGGGCCGTCTCGATCACCGCCTGGCGGCGACGCTTTCTGGCCTTGTCCTCGCGGCTGCCGGCGGCCTCGAGATTGACCATGGCAACGGCTTCGGCCCATTGGCCGCGCTTGACCAGATCGTCGAACACCGCGCCTGACGCCCATTGGCTGTCCGGCGCGAGCGCCAGCGCCTTGCGGGCAAAGGTCAAGGCGGCTTCGGGCCGGCTCTGTGCCTTGGCCTGATCATAAAGCCCGGCAAGTGCGGCAAGCGCGGTGTTCTCGCTGGCGATCAGGGCGCGATAATGCTCGCGGGCGGCCGGCATGTCGCCGAGCGCCAGATCGGCGCGGGCTTCGAGAAGGCGGGCGGCAGAATTATCGGGAAGGCGGGCCTGCGCTTCCTTGGCAAGGGCCCGGGCGCGCCCGGGGTCACCAGCCTCTAGCGCGATGAAGGCATTGGACAGGGCATCGACGCCCTGCTGACGCTTCTTGGCGGCGCGGCGGATCGCCATCAGTTTGGGCGCGATGAGAATGCGTCGGATCAACGTCCAGATGACGATGACCACAAGGGCGGTGACGAGAAACAGCACCACCGCCGTGCCAAGACGCGGCTGCATGCGATAGCCGGCGATTTCGAGCGTCAATGTGCCGGGCAGCGCCATGATCCAGGCGGCGAGCGCTGCAATAACGAGGCTCGAGACGATCCAGAGTGCAAGCCTGATCAAGACGCGCCTCCTTGGCTGAGGGCGGTCTGACGCAGATCGGTGAGGAAGGCTGAGGCCTCGGCCTGGGCGGCGATGTCGCTCGCCACAGAACCGGCGGCTGCCTGCATGGGTTCGGGAAGCTGCGAAAATTCCTGGGCGGCGGCGCCGAAATCACGACGGGCCAGCGCAGCTTCGAGCCGGGCGATGATCGCCTCGGGATCATTCCCTTCAACTTCGCCGGTCGGGCGCAGCGCGATGATGCCGCGGAACCAGTCGGCGGTCGCGCCCTGCCAGCCTTCGCTGCCTTCGAGCGGGCGGGCCGCAAGCATGTCGGGCAGGATCGCGTTGAATTCGGCGGCGATGACTTCCGGCCGCTTGATGCCGGAAGCAGCATTGGCGGCAACGAGGCTCGGTACGGTGAGATCCGGGAGGGCCGTGTCCACCGCGCGCAGGGCGTCGGCATAGTCCCGGCCATTGGCGAAAGCCGCCTCGAAGCTCGAAAGAATGAGCGGCAGGCGGGCCTGGTTCTGTTCAGCGCCGGCACTCGCCTGCTTTTCGGTTTCAAGCGTGCCGACCCGGCCACCAATCGCGTCAATCTCGGTGCGGAGGCGATTGGCCTCCTCTTCGAACTGGGAGAGACCGGACTGCAGCGCGGCGATTTGGGCCGCGTAATCAGTGCTCACATCTGCAGATTCAGTGCTTTGCGCGGCCATGTCGTCGAGACGGGCCTGCAGTGCTGATATCTCTGCGCTGAGCGCGTCGAGCTGGGTCGTGTCGGCAACTGCCGGGGCGGTAGGTGCCACAGGTGATTCGGCGGTCGTTGTCTCGGGCGGCGGAGCGCTTTCCAGCACGCCGACGCGGTTGGTGAGGACGGACAGCTCGCTCTGGATGGTGTCGGTGACGGTCTGCAGCTCGGGCAGGGCCGTCGAGATCTGCGCCACGCGCGGGTCAGCCACTGGTGCCGGGGCCTCGATACTGGCCGCTGGCCAATAGCCGAGCGCGGCAAGCCCATAGGCGCCACCAAGACCGATCACGCCACCCAAGATACCGGCCAGCCACCCCGGGCTCGACGATGTCGGGCGGCTCGGTGCGGGGGGCGGCACGGGTTTTGGCGGGTTCGGCGGCGGAGTGCCGGCAGCCTTGGTCGCCTCGGCCGGATCGGGCTTCTTGCCGGACGCGGTGTCACCGGGCTTGGTCTCGCCAGACTTTGCGTCGCCCGTCGCAGGACGCGCCGTGCCTTCCAGCACGGGCGGCTTCACCGCTGCGGAACGGGCGGGCTTGGGGTCGGTCGGTGGGGTCAGCGTTTCCTTGGGGTCAGCCATGGGCATCCTTCCTCCAGTTACCGATCATGGCCCAGTTTGCTCTCGGGCAAAAGCCAGCGCCAGCGTCATCATTGCGTCCTCATCGGGGTGATCCGACAGATGGACACGGGTAAAGTGGTTGGCCAAGAGCGGCCGTGCGACCTTTTCCGACATACAGATCAGCGCAAGCTTTTCGCGGGCTGCCGGCGAAAGGGCCGGTGTGGCGGCACAGAAAATCTCGGCCGTACGCTGGGAATAGACCAGCACCGCAGAGATTTCCCCTGATTCGAGTTTTTCGGGCACGCCCGCCGGCAGTTCAGCCTGGGCGACCATGTCGTAGATGGTAGCGGTGACCACCATCAGCCCGTGCGGGGCAAGGGCATGGGCCATGTCCCCGCTGAGATGTTTTCCGGCCGGATAGAATACCGGACCTTCGATGCGCGCGAGAGCAATGAGGGTGACGAGGCTTTCGAGCGTTCCAGCCGCAGCCTTCACATCGGCAAAACCCATCTGCCGGGCTTCATGGGCCGTGCGATCGCCCACGGCAAAGACCGGCAGGTGCCGGTAATTGTCGAGCGCGCCCTGATCGGCCAATGCCCTGAGGGCATTGGTGCTGGTCACGGCGAGCGCGGTAAAGCCGTCGGCGGGCGGCAGGCTTGGCGTCAGGGTGCGGCGCACCATGAGCGGCGCCGCCAGCGCCTTGATCCCCAACGCATCAAGGCGGGCAACGCTCGACTGCGCGTCCGGCTCGGGGCGGGTCACCAGCATCAGCATGGGCTCAACCCTGCCACTGGGAGAGCCAGTCCGGACCGGCCTGGGCCAAGAGCTCACGACCGACCTGTTCGCCGAGACGGAGCGGATCGCTGTCACTGCCTTCGGCGCGGAACGTCGTCTGCCCGTCGAGGCTGAGAATCTCGCCCTTGAGCGAGAAGACGCCGTTCGACGCCGCGCTGAGCGCGCCAACCGGCGTGCGGCACGAGCCATCGAGAACCGCCAACATGGCGCGCTCGGCCGCAATGGCCGAATGGGTTGCGGCATGATCGAGCGGGGCGACGACATCGGCAAAGCGCGCGTCGCCGGTGCGGATGGCAAGGCCGATGGCGCCCTGCGCCGGGGCCGGCATGAAATCCTCGGGCGACAGCACAGCTGTCACCCGATGCGCTTCCTCCAGCCGGTTGAGGCCGGCCATGGCCAGCAGCGTCGCGTCGGCGACGCCATCGATCAGCTTTTGCAGCCGCGTATGCACATTGCCGCGGAACGGCACGATTTCGAGGTCAGGCCGCAGGCGCTTTGCCTGGGCGGCGCGGCGAATGGACGACGTGCCGAAACGCGCCCGCTCGGGCAGGCTGTCGATTTCTTTCACCGAGACCGACATGAAGGCGTCGCGCACGTCTTCGCGCTCAAGAAAGGCGGCCAGCAGCATGCCCTCGGGCAGGCCGGTGGCGACATCCTTGCTCGAATGCACGCCGATATCGATTCGGCCCGAAAGCAGGGCCTCGTCGATCTCCTTGGTGAAGACCCCCTTGCCGCCCATGGTCGACAGGCTGACATTGGAGGCTTGGCTTCGGTCTCCTCCAGTGGAAAAAACCTCGATCTCGATCTCTTCTTCGGCAACCCCATGGGCGGTTGCGATCAGTTCGCGCACGAGTTTGGCCTGGGCCAGCGCCAAAGGGCTGCCGCGCGTTCCGATCCGGGCGAAGGGGGCTGACGATTGCATTGTCCGTCCGTCCTAGTGTAGGCGATATGCTCGCTGATGGGAGTAGACCACTCGCCGTGACCGGGCAAGCACAAGCCACCATTCTGGGCATTGAGACCAGCTGCGACGAAACCGCCGCATCCATCGTCGTACGGGATCAATCCGGACGTGGCGTCATTCGTTCCAATGTTGTCCGCAGCCAGCTCGACGAGCACGCCGCCTTTGGCGGGGTCGTGCCCGAACTGGCCGCGCGCGCCCATGTCGAATGGCTCGACCACATCATCGCCCAGGCGCTGGACGAGGCCGGAATGGAGCTTTCCGAGGTCGATGCCATTGCCGCGACGGCCGGTCCGGGCCTTATCGGCGGCGTGCTGGTGGGCCTCACCACAGCCAAGGCGCTGGCCGCTTCGCTCGACAAGCCGCTGCTTGCGGTCAATCACCTCGAAGGCCATGCGCTGACGGCGCGGCTGACCAATGGGGTCGAATTTCCCTATCTGATGCTGCTGGTCTCGGGCGGGCACAGCCAGTTCGTGCTGGTACGCGGCGTCGGTGACTACGAGCGTTGGGGCGGCACCATTGACGACGCGCTCGGCGAGGCTTTCGACAAGGTGGCAAAGCTCTTGAGCCTTGGTCACCCCGGCGGGCCGGCTGTGGAAGCCATCGCCGAGAGGGGCGACCCCAAGCGGTTCAAGTTCCCGCGCCCGCTACTGCGTGAAGCCCGGCTCGACTTTTCATTCTCCGGCCTCAAGACGGCCGTGCGCCTGCAGGCCGAGGCGCTGGCGCCGCTCAGCGACCAGGACGCGGCCGATATCGCCGCGAGCTTCCAGGATACGGTTGCTGTGGTGATCGAAACGCGCGCTGGACAGGCTCTGGAAAAGTTCGCGGAGCTGTTCCCGGGGCAGGAAAAGCGCCTGGTCGTGGCCGGTGGCGTCGCTGCCAATCAGCGTATTGCTGCCGCACTGGACGTCGTTTGCACCAAGCATGACGCCCAGCTGATCGTGCCGCCGATTGCGCTTTGCACCGATAATGGCGCGATGATCGCCTGGGCTGGCGCGGAACGCTTCGCCCTTGGCACCGAAAACAAGCTCACCGTAGCGGCCCGCCCGCGCTGGCCACTCGACGATCCTGATATGAACGTGAACACCAATGTCTCTTAATACAGTCTGCGTCATCGGCGCCGGCGCCTGGGGCACTGCCCTCGCCCAAGCCGCTGCCATGGCTGGTCGCTCCGTCCAACTGGTGATGCGCACCCCGGAACGCGCCGCAGCACTCAACGCCAGCCATATCAATGAAGGCGCCCTGCCCGGTCTCGCCCTCTCGGACCGAATCACCGGGGTAACGGAAGCCGGGGCTGCCGATTTCTACATTCTGGCCGTGCCGGCGCAGGCGACACGCACTGTGCTCTCGACGCTCAACCCTGATCTCCTGGCGCAAAAGCCGGTGATTCTCTCGGCCAAGGGGCTGGAAGCGGGCACCCTTGCGCGCCAGAGCGAAATCCTCGCCGATATGGCGCCGCTCGCCATTCCCTATGTGCTTTCGGGCCCGAGCTTTGCCGCCGATGTGGCAGCCGGTCGTCCCACCGCCGTGACCCTTGCGGGCGATGATGCCGACGCGACGTCCGATCTTGCCGCAGCGCTCGCCGGGCCCAGTTTTCGCCCCTATGCCGCCGATGACCGCATTGGTGTCGAAATCGCCGGAGCCCTCAAAAACGTTTATGCGCTGGCCTGTGGCGCTGTCGAAGGCGCCAGCCTTGGCGCTTCGGCCCGGTCCGCGCTGATTGCCCGCGGTTATGCTGAAATGGCCCGCATGGTGGCAGCCATGGGCGGTTCGGCCCATACGCTGACCGGGCTTGCCGGTCTGGGCGATCTCACCCTCACCTGCACCTCGGTCCAGTCGCGAAATTACCAGTTCGGCATGGCGCTCGGCGCTGGCCGACGCACCGAGGACATTCTGGCCGGCGGCGCAAAGCTGGCCGAAGGCGTCGCCACCGCGCCGGTTGCCGCCGCCCTGGCGAAAAGCCTGGGCGTCGATTCTCCGCTCATTGATGCCGTCGATGAATGTGTCGCCGGCCGCGCCGACATTGCCACCATTGTTGCGGGGCTGATGTCCCGCCCGCTCAAGAGGGAACACTGAAAATGCTTTATGCCATGATCGCCAAGGACGCCCCCGGCGCCCTGCAGGCCCGCCTAGATAACCGTCCGGTGCATCTGCAGCACCTCGAAAGTCTGGGCAAGAAGCTGGTCTATGCCGGCGCCCTGCTCAATGCTGAAGACCAGCCCGAGGGTTCGCTGGTGATCTTTGAGGCCGAAAACCTTGAGGAAGCTGAAAAGATCGCTGCCGCCGACCCCTTCGTTCCGGCCGGAGTCTTTGCCAGCTACGAAGTGAAACGCTGGCGCATTGCCATCAACACCACCGGAGTGGAGCTCTAGGCCATGGCCTATTGGCTGATGAAATCCGAGCCGGATGTGTTCTCCTTTGACGACCTCATTGCCAAGACGGCAAAGGGCGAGGCCGAGGAATGGCACGGCGTGCGCAATTATGCCGCGCGCAACAATATGAAGGCGATGGAAGTGGGCGATCTCGCCTTCTTCTATCACTCCAATATCGGCAAGGAGATCGTGGGGATCATGAAAATCGTGGTTCCCGCCCACCCCGACACCACCGCAGACCTCAACGCCAAGGGCGAAGTGGTCTGGGAGTGCGTCGACGTGCAGTCGGTGAAGCCTTTCCCGCGTCCGGTTACTCTCGCCGAGGTCAAGGCGACCCCGGAACTGGCCGAGCTCGAACTGGTCAAACTCTCCCGCCTCTCGGTTTCAAAAGTCTCCGAAGAGGAATGGAACCTGCTCTGCAAGATGGGCGGGCTTTAAAACCTTACCACTAGAGCTCTGCACCCTTGTCGCGCGGCACGAAGGTGAATTCCGCCTCGTTGCCGCCGGCCGGGTCATCTGACACTTCGATGGCCAGATTGCCCGCCTCGAGCGCCGAAAACCACTCTTCCCAACTCACCAGCTGATAGCCATCAACCCGATCCGGACCATCATTGCCGGTGGCATTGAGCGCATATTGGCCGAAGGTCAGTTGCAGGACCGTCCGCACGCTGCTGCCATCGGGCACATCCATCAGCATGGGATTGCCGCCACGGGCGATGGCCCATTCCCGGATGGCCTGTCGATCAGTGAGAATTCTGGACATGGTGACGCTCCTTTGTCATTTGCCTTGAGAAAGGCACGGCAGGCCTGCAAGGTTCCACATTCCCCCTCGGCCGCGCTCCTGCTAAAGGAATGCCCCCCAGAACAGGAATTATGAGCCATGGCACCGGGACAGAACCGCATTCTCATGGGCAAGATCGGCGCCGCCCACGGCATCAAGGGCGAAGTGCGTATCACCTCCTTCACCGGCGACCCCGAAGCGCTGGCCGATTATGGCCCGCTCGAGACCGATCGCGCCGGCCTCGTCGTCACCATTGAAGCGGCGCGGGTCAGCAAGACCGTGCTGATCGCCCGCCTAAAAGGCATTCGGGACCGCGACGCGGCCGAACTGCTCAATGGCGTCAGTCTCTTCATTGACCGCTCGCAGCTGCCCGAGCCCGAAGACGAGGATGATTTCTACCACGCTGACCTCATCGGTCTTGATGCGCGGCTCGAAAACGGCGTCAGCATCGGCTCTGTCTCCGCCCTGCCCAATTTTGGCGCCGGGGATTTGCTCGAGGTGCGCGATCCGCGTTCGGGCGACACATTCCTTTATCCCTTCACCAAGGCGGTGGTGCCGGAAATTCATATCGCCCAGGGGTTCCTGGTGATTTCCCCGCCGCTTGACGCCGATCCGGGCGAGGAAGAGCCGGCGTGACCTTTTCAGCCGATATCATCACCCTCTTTCCCGAACTCTTCCCGGGTCCCCTGGGCGCCTCGGTGCTCGGGCGCGGCATGGCCGACGGGCTCTGGTCGCTCAGGGCCACGCAATTGCGCGACTTTGCCACCGACCGCCACCGCACTGTCGATGACACGCCCTCGGGCGGCGGTGCCGGCATGGTGCTCAAAGCCGATATCCTGGCCAAAGCCATCGATACGATTGCGCCGGAAAATGATCCGCGCCCGCGCATCCTGATGTCGCCGCGCGGCAAACCGCTGACCCAGGAGCGTGCTCACCAGCTGGCCGTCGGGCCCGGCGCTGTCATCGTCTGCGGCCGCTTTGAAGGCGTCGATCAACGCGTCATAGAGGCCCGCCAGCTCGAGGAGATCTCGATCGGCGACTATGTACTCGCCGGCGGCGAAGTGGCGGCCATGGTGCTGCTGGAGGCCGTCGTTCGGCTGATCCCCGGCGTGCTCGGCGCGCTCGACAGCCGCGACGAAGAGAGCTTTGAAAACGGCCTTCTCGAATACCCGCAATATACCCGGCCGCAGCAGTTCGAGGGCCGGGATATCCCAGCGGTCCTGACCTCCGGAGACCACGGAAAGATAGCCCGCTGGCGCCATGAACAATCGCTGGCGCTGACCGAGGAGCGGCGTCCCGACCTCGCCGGCATCGCTCTGGCGGCGCGCAACAAGACGAAATCACGCTGAATGGCACAAGCTGGGCACAATAGGCCCGCCAAGGCTGGACTCTTGGCCTGATTTCGCCTATGAGCCGCCCATTCGTGTGACCGGCAATTCGGAGCTGGTCCGCGGCAAGAAGAAAAAGACGACCCTCCGTTATCAACCAAGACCGGGTGACGGGCCCTGCAAAGAGCCCAGCAAGTCACCCCTGAGAAAAGATCAGAACGGATCGACAATGAGCAGCATTATCGAACAGATCGAGGCCGAGCAGGTTGCCGCCCTCACCGCCAAGCGCGAACTTCCCGATTTCACCCATGGCGATACCGTCAAGGTGTGGGTGAAGATCCGCGAAGGCGACAAGGAACGCCTCCAGGCCTATGAAGGCGTGGTGATCGCCCGCTCCGGCGGCGGCATCATGGAAAGCTTCACCGTGCGCAAGATCTCGTACGGCGAAGGCGTGGAACGCGTGTTCCCGATCTACTCCCCGAACGTTGCTTCGGTCGAAGTGATCAAGCGCGGTAAGGTGCGTCGCGCCAAGCTGTACTACCTGCGCGACCGTCGCGGTAAGTCGGCTCGTATTTTCGAATCGACCAACTCGCGTACCCGCAAGATCGAAGCCTCCGAGCGCAGCGCTGCCCTGGCAGCCAAGGAAGCTCGCGAAGCCGAGAAGATCGCAGCAGCACAGGCATTTGCCGCTGAGCAGGCTGCCAAGGAAGCGGAAGCCGCAGCAGCAGCTGCCGCCGCTGAACAGGCCGCTGACGCTGAAGGCGAAGCCAAGAGCGAATAAGATTTGTTTCGGCCCGCTTCGCGGCGGGCCGCTGACGTTTCTGAACCCGGCCCCTCATCGGCGCCGGGTTTTTCTTTGCCTGATGGATTCACGTGAAACTTCGAACCGTCCCCAGGGGCAAAACGTGCCGGTGGCACGTTTTGAGGTGAGAAGGCCATGAGAGCTAGGCTCGAATGGCCAGGAGCCCGCCCCCGGAGGCGCTCCTGAACGGCCTCTCCTGACACAACTTGTCGCGGCGCGGCCATTTCCGGCTTACCCGGCTCGCCGGCTTGGTGATATGAAGTCCTCGCCCCTCGCCTCCCCGAACCAGCGGATCCGCAATGACCCTTTCCGTCGTCACCTGGAACATCAATTCGGTCCGCCTGCGCATCGGCATGGTGCTCGATTTCCTCGCCCAGTATCAGCCCGACGTGCTGATGCTGCAGGAAATCAAATGCACCAATGACCAGTTTCCCCGGAATGCCTTCGAGGAAGCGGGCTATCCGCACATGGCCGTTCATGGCCAGAAGGGCTACCATGGCGTGGCCATCGTCTCGAAATTCCCGCTCACCGATGTGTCGAACCGGGTGTTCTGCGAGATCCCCGAATCGCGTCACGTCTCGGCTCTGGTCGATATCGGCCACGGTCCGCTGACCCTCCACAATTTCTATATCCCGGCGGGGGGTGACGAGCCTGATCCCGAGATCAATCCCAAGTTCAAGCACAAGCTAGGCTTCCTCGACGAACTCAAGAGCTGGTTCGGCGAGCCCATGTTCGCGCGCGGCCAGCTGATCGCCGGCGATTTCAATATTGCCCCGCATGAGAACGACGTGTGGGGCCACAAGCAGCTGCTCAAGGTCATCAGCCATACCCCGATCGAGACCGAGGCGCTCGATGCCCTGCTGACGGGCGGACACGGCTGGGTCGACCTCGTGCGCAAGCACGTGCCCTATGACCAGAAGATCTACAGCTGGTGGAGCTATCGCGGGCTCGATTGGGAAAAGTCAGATCGCGGCCGCCGCCTCGACCACATCTGGGCCACCCCCGATGTCGCCGAGCACTGCATTGCCGCCGAAATCATCCGCCCTGCCCGCGGCTGGACCGACAAGCCGTCCGACCATGTGCCGGTGATCGCCCGCTTCACGCGGCCCTGAGGGCAGCGCCCGCTCAGCGATCCTTCATCTTGCGACGGAGGGGATCGAGGGCATTGAGATAGGAATTGAGCTCGCGCTCGACCCGCTGCACGGCCTTTTGCGCCAGGTCCGGGTAATTGCGCAAAAGCTTGAGGAAGGCCGGGCGCGGTACGAACAACAGTTCGCAATCGGTGACCGCGGTGATGGTCACCGGGCGCGGCTTGTCGAGAATCAACGCTGTTGGGGAAATCACGCTGCCCGGTTCAGATAGCGCATAGGGCTTGCCCGCCTCCGGCCCCTCGTTCCTGGCCTTCAATGTCCCAGAAATCAGCACATAGGCGCCCAGGGGCACGTCGCCAGCCTTGTACACGACATCGTCGGCATCAATGCGCTGACGGTCGCTGGCAAAGCCCAGCATGGCGCGCTGTTCGTCAGTGCACATATCGAAGAAGTCAGCCCGCCCGAGGACAGCGGCTGCATCGTCCATTCTCATTCGTCAGACCCAACTGCGCCCGCCCGCCGGATGCCGCTCCGACAGGGTCAACTCAATTCCTATAGGGCAGTTCGATCCAGTGTTGAACCTCTTTGTCCCCGATCAGGGGACAAGCCGGTAGCCGCCATCCTCGGTGACAAGCAGGCGGGCATTGGACGGATCCCGCTCGATCTTCTGGCGCAGCCGGTAGATGTGGGTTTCAAGCGTGTGGGTGGTGACCCGGTTGTTGTAGCCCCAGACTTCCTTAAGCAGCACATCGCGGGTGATGGTCTTGGGTCCCTGCCGATAGAGATACTTCAGGATGGAAGTCTCCTTGTCGGTCAGGCGCACCTTGAGGCCGTCATTGGTCTCGAGCGTCTTGGCTGCGGGTTGAAAGCTGTACTGGCCGATGGTGAAGACCGCGTCCTCGCTCTGGTCATGCTGGCGCAGCGCCGCGTTGATACGGGCCATCAGCACGGGGAAGCGGAAGGGCTTGGTGAGATAATCATTGGCGCCCGACTCGAGGCCCTTGATCTCGTCAGCTTCGCTGTCATGGCCGGTCAGCATCAGGACGGGGCTCTTAATCCCCTCCTCCCGCATGACCTTGACCGCTTCGCGCCCATCCATGTCCGGCAGGCCCACATCGAGGATGGTCAGCTCGATATTGTTCTCGCGCAAGGCCTTGAGCGCGTCATTGGCTGTGCCGACATCGAGAATCTCGAAATCGGCCTGCCCCCGCAGCTGCTCGACCAGGGTTTCACGAAGATCCGCGTCGTCGTCCACAACAAGGATGCGTCGCTTGTTCATTGGGTTCTCCGGTCAAATTGCTCTGGACGACCAAGGTCACATCATTGCGACTGCGTTTGGGTCGGCCAATCACATCGGCGTTATTCGACGGGTAGGAACGTGTCTGCCGTGGAAAAAGTTGCAAATCCCAACAAAAGCAAACGCTTCGCCCAGACCGAAGATGTCTGGACGACCGGCACACCAAAGTCACCGACGCCCCTGGAGTGCGCCGGTTATATGCTTGTCAGGAGTGGCAAAATTGCGGTCAGCGCTTGCCGAAAAGCGCCGAACCCACGCGTACATAGGTCGCGCCCATGGCAATGGCTGTCTCAAAATCTCCGCTCATGCCCATAGAGATTTCCGACACACCGGCCTTTGCCGCCAGTTCTGCCAACTGCGCGAAATAGGGAGCCGCCGGCACACCATCGGGCGGAATGCACATCAGCCCGACGATTTCGAGCCCGTGCTCGGTACGGCATCGGGCCACGAAGTCGACCGCCTCATCGACTGGGATGCCGGCCTTTTGCTCTTCGCCGCCGATATTGACCTGGACGAAGCAGGGAAGTTTCCGCCCTGCCCGCTCCATTTCGCTTGCTAGCACGCCCGCCAGCTTGTCGCGATCAACGCTCTGGATAACGTCAAACAGCGCCACGGCCTCGCGGGCCTTGTTGGTCTGCAGCGGCCCGATGAGATGGAGCTGCACATCCGGGTAGCGCGCCTTCAGCTCCGGCCATTTGTCCTTGGCTTCCTGGACGCGGTTTTCCCCAAAGACCCGCTGCCCTGCAACAAGGAACGGCTCAACCTGTTCGCCCGAGAACGTCTTGGAAACCGCCACCAACTGCACCTTTTCCGGAGGTGCGCCGAAGCGGTTGCGGGCCTTCTCCATACGGCCGGTGATGTAGTCGAGGGCCGTTTTTGCCCGCACAATTCCGTCTGGCTGCTTGTCGGTCATGACACGGCCCCGTTTCTGTTGACCTTGGAGGGGATTTCTGGTGATGGTCCCGGTAGCCAAATACCCCAAAAAACGCAAGCTGTGCCGCTCTTTTCCGGCATAGCGACGCTAATCTTGCAAGGACGAGAACAGTGAGCGGCGAACGCTACAATCCGCGCGAAAGCGAACCGAAATGGCAGAAGGTGTGGGAAGACGCAAAGAGCTTCGTCACCGCCAATGACGACCCGCGCGACCCTTACTACGTCCTCGAGATGTTCCCCTACCCCTCCGGCCGCATCCACATGGGCCATGTGCGCAACTACGCCATGGGCGACGTCGTGGCGCGCTATCACCGCGCCCGCGGCAAGAATGTGCTGCACCCCATGGGCTGGGACGCCTTCGGCCTGCCGGCTGAAAACGCCGCGATCGAGCGCAAGACCCACCCGGGCACCTGGACCTATTCCAATATCGAGGCGATGAAAAAGCAGCTCAAGTCGATGGGCCTCTCCATCGACTGGACGCGCGAAATCGCCACTTGCGATCCCTCCTATTATCGCCACCAGCAGGCCATGTTCCTCGACATGCTCGAAGCGGGCCTCATCACACGCAAGAGCTCCAAGGTGAACTGGGACCCGGTCGACATGACCGTGCTCGCCAATGAGCAGGTCATCGACGGCAAGGGCTGGCGCTCCGGCGCCCCGGTCGAGCAGCGCGAGCTGACCCAGTGGTTCTTCAAGATCTCCGACTATGCCGAGGACCTGCTTGAGGCGCTCGACACGCTGACCGAGTGGCCGGAAAAAGTGCGCACCATGCAGCGCAACTGGATCGGCAAGTCCGAAGGCCTGCGCCTGCTGTTCGACCTCGTGCCGAGCGACAAGAGTGATGCCACCAGCATCGAGGTCTTTACCACGCGCCCAGATACCATCTTCGGTGCATCCTTCGTTGCCCTCTCGCCCGATCATCCGCTGACCACGGCGCTGGCCGCGGACAATGCCGGCCTGGCTGAGTTCGTGGCGGAGTGCCATCGCCACGGCACCTCCAACGAGACCCTGGAAAAAGCCGAAAAGCAGGGCTTTGATACCGGTCTTCGGGTGAAACACCCGGTGATCGAAGGCGAAACCCTGCCCGTCTATGTCGCCAATTTCATTCTCATGGATTACGGCACCGGCGCCATCTTCGGCTGCCCGGCCCATGACCAGCGCGACCTGGATCTCGCCCGTAAATATGGCCTCTCGGTCAAGCCCGTGGTGCTGCCGCCCGGCGCCGATGCCGAAACCTTTGAAATCGGCACCGAAGCCTATGTTGACGCTGGCAACATCTTCAATTCCGGCTTCCTCAATGGCCTCTCGATCGAAGACGCCAAGCACAAGATCGCCGAGTTCTTCGGCGCGCGCACCGTCGACGGCAAGCCGCAGGGCAAGGTCGAGGTCAACTACCGCCTGCGCGACTGGGGCATTTCCCGCCAGCGCTATTGGGGTTGCCCCATTCCGGTGATCCATTGCGAGGTCTGCGGCACTGTCCCGGTCCCCAAGAAGGACCTGCCGGTCGTGCTGCCGGACGATGTCAGCTTCGACAAGCCCGGCAATGCGCTCGACCATCATCCGAGCTGGAAGCACGTCAACTGCCCGCAGTGCGGCGGCGCGGCCCGTCGCGAGACGGACACCATGGACACGTTCGTCGACTCGTCCTGGTATTTTGCCCGCTTTACCGCCCCGGACGCCGATACGCCAACCATTCCCGGCGTCGCCAATCGCTGGCTGCCGGTGGACCAGTATATCGGTGGTGTCGAGCACGCGATCCTGCACCTGCTCTATTCGCGCTTCTTCACCCGCGCCATGAAGGCCACCGGCCACGTCGGCATCGACGAGCCGTTCAAGGGTCTCTTCACCCAGGGCATGGTCACCCACGAGACCTACAAGTCCGAGACGGGCGAATGGGTCAATCCGACCGAGATCGTGCTGGAAAGCGACGGCGACAACCGCTCAGCCCGCCACATTCAGACCGGCGCGCCGATTTCGATCGGCTCTGTCGAAAAGATGAGCAAGTCCAAGAAGAACGTCGTCGATCCCGACGAGATCGTTGCCACCTATGGCGCCGATACCGCCCGCTGGTTCATGCTCTCGGACTCCCCACCGGAGCGCGATGTGCAGTGGACCGAGGCCGGCGTTGAAGGCGCGAGCCGCTTCCAGCAGCGCATCTGGCGCCTCGTTCACGACACACTGGACATTCTGAACGCACAGTCTTCCGAGACTGTTGCATCATCTGATGACAATGAGGCGCTTGCCCTGCGCAAGATCGTCCATCGTTGCGTCCATGGCATTGCCCAGGACATCGAAGGCCTGCGCTTCAATCGCGCCGTGGCCCAGATCTATGAGCTGAGCAACGCCCTCATCAAGGCTGCCGGCAAGGGCAATGGCCTCAGCGCCGCCCAGCGGAGCGAACTGTCGGACGGCGTTTCGAGCCTCATCCAGCTGCTCTCGCCCATGATGCCGCATCTGGCGGAAACCTGCTGGCAGGTCCTCGGCAAGCCCGGTCTCGTGGCCGACGCCGCCTGGCCGGACGTCGATCCGAAAATGCTGGTCGACGACGAAGTCACCATGCCGATCCAGATCAACGGCAAGCGTCGCGGCGAAATCACCGTTGCCAAGGACACGCCAGCGGCCGAAGTCGAAAAGCTGGTCTTGTCACTGGACGACGTTGTGCGCATTCTGGAAGGCAAGGCGCCGAAGAAAATCGTCGTGGTACCCAACAGGATCGTCAATGTCGTTGTTTAGGCCATCACGCATCGCGCTCATCGCCCTCTCTCTTTCCGGGGGAGTGGCTCTGAGCGCCTGCTCCTTCCAGCCGGTCCATAGCGGTCGGCTGGCGGAAGCAGCCCAGATGCAATTGGCCTACGCGGCGCCCAACACGCGCCTCGAACAGATCGTCTACCAGGAGCTTTCGTTCCGGCTTGGCACGTCTGCCCGGCCGGACGCGCCACTTGTCAGCATAAGCGTGCGGCCGGAAACAGCCGTCGCTTTCCGCAGCCAGACGGCCAATCCCAACAAGCTGCATGAAGCCAGGGTAACGGGCGACCTCGTGATCACCTATCGCGACAACAGCGGCCGCGCCCCTGTCCGTGTCACCCGTACCGCCACGGCACAGTTTAACCGGAGTGGGCAGGTTCTCGCCGAACAGGCCGCCGAGCTTGAGGCCCAGGAGCGCGCGGCCAAGGCCCTCGCCGAGTCTCTGCGCCTCGCCATCTATGCCGCTCTGGCACCCTGAATGACCGCTCTCAAGGCTCATGAGGTCGCGCGCTATCTGGCGCGACCCGATCTCTCCGAAGGCATTTTCCTCGCCTATGGTCCCGATGGGGGCCTTGTTCGTGAAACCGCCCAGCGCCTGATCCGCCAGCTCAGTGGCGATGATCCAGCCTCCGCAAGCCTCACCATTTTTGACGGCCCCGAGCTCGACGCCGAGCTCGGCCGCCTGGTCATGGAAGCCCGCAGCGTGTCGCTGTTCGGCGGCAAGCGCATCATCCGCGTGCGCAATGCCACCAAGTCGCTGGTGATGCCGCTGACCGAGCTACGCGACGATCCGGGCGGTGCAGCCATTATTCTCGAGGCCGGCAATCTCACACCGCGTGATGCTCTACGGGCTTTGATTGAATCAGCAAAGCTCGGCCGCGCCCTGCCCTGCTACCCGGACACTGACGAAACCCTCGCCAATCTGATGCGCGACACGTTCAATCAGCAGGGTATCCGCGCCGACGCGGATGTGATCCCGACGCTGCGCGATATTCTGGGTAACGACCGCGAGATAACGCGGCGGGAACTGGAAAAGGTGACGCTGTTCGCCGCGACGACCAAGACCCTGACCCGGGAAGACATCTTGCTGCTCTGCGCAGACAACGGTGCGCTGGCCATAGACGCCATTCTGGACGCGTCTGGGGGTGGACATGCAGAGAAGCTGGAGATGGCCCTCAATCGCGCTCTGGCGGCCTCTGTGAACCCTCAGCAGCTACTGGCAATGCTCGCCAATCACTTCGCCAATCTGCGCCGCTGGCGCGTTGAGGTGGACAACGGCAAGCCCCCACGTGCCGTGCTTGAGGCGGTGAAACCCAGGCCGCATTTTTCGCGCATTGGCAATCTCGAGCAGCAGTTGCGGCTGTGGAGCGAGCCAGCACTGGCCAATGCAACTGAGCGCCTACTCAATGCCACGAGCGACAGCCGCCGCAAGCCAGTGTTGGCGGAAACCATCCTCCGGCGCACGACGCTGGCGCTCTGCATTCAGGCAGCAACGCACTAAGCTACGATCACCAGGCAGAAAAAAGGCGCGCTGAACACAGCGCGCCTTGGTTTCACGTGAAACTTTTATCGAATTACTGCGACTGGCCCGTCAGCTTGCCGCAGATATTATCGAGCTGTTCGAGGGTCTTGTAGCGGATCTCTACGCGTCCACCCTTTTCAGAATGGCTGAGCGACACCGACAGTCCCAAAGCGTCCGACAACCGACGCTCTAGCGCGACTGTATCGGCATCACGACCGGTTTCTTCCGGTGGCTTGGGCCGGGGCGCCGGCTCACGCTGCTGACTGAGCGCTTCTGCCTCGCGGACGGAAAGCCCCTTCTCGACGATCTGCCGCGCCAACTGACCTGGCTCTTCGACCGTGATCAGCGTGCGAGCGTGTCCAGCCGTCAGCGTGCCGCTGGCGACCATGGAGCGGACGTCTTCCGGCAGTTTCAGGAGACGCAGCGTATTGGCGACATGCGAGCGGCTCTTGCCGATTACCTGCGCCAGGTCCTGCTGCGTATAGTCAAACTGTTCGATCAGCTGGCCATACCCCATCGCCTCTTCCAGAGCGTTGAGGTCGGCGCGCTGCACGTTCTCAATGATCGCGAGTTCGAGCGCTTCCTTGTCGTCCACTTCGCGGATGATCACGGGCACATCGTGCAGACCAGCCATCTGCGAGGCGCGCCAGCGGCGTTCGCCGGCAATCAGCTCGAAAATATTCGGATCGTCCGTCGGCCGCACCAGCAAGGGCGACATCACACCCTTTTCGCGGATGGAGTTCGCAAGTTCTTCAAGCTGCTCGGGGTCAAAAGTCCGTCGCGGGTTTGCCCGGTTGGCAATAATGAACTCGACCGGCAGCTTCTTGCTGCCGGAACCGGATTCGGTAACACGGGCGCCCTCAAGGGTCGCCATATCGCCAATGAGCGCTGCAAGGCCACGGCCCAGACGTGTCGGCTTGTCGTTCATCTCGGGCTCCTAGGCTGCGTTAAGGCGCCGCTCACGGCGAATGACTTCGGTGGCAAGCCTGAGATAGGCCTGGCTACCGGCACATTTCAGATCATAGAGCAGTGCCGGCTTGCCGTATGACGGCGCCTCGCTCAACCGGACATTGCGGGGAATGACTGTGTCATAGACAAGGTCCCCCATTTCGCTACGCACGTCGTTGAGCACCTGCTCGGAAAGATTGTTGCGCTTGTCGAACATGGTCATGACCACGCCCTGGATCGAAAGACGCGGATTGAGCGTCGAACGGATTTGCTCAATGGTCTGCAGCAGCTGGCTGAGACCTTCTAGCGCGAAGAACTCGCACTGCAATGGCACCAGGACCGCATCCGCGGCAACCAGAGAGTTGATGGTGAGCAGGTTCAGCGACGGCGGGCAGTCAATGAGGATGTAGCTGACGGGCTTCTCGTTAATCTCCAGATCGCCGATGGCCTTGAAGGCGTCGCGCAGCTTGAAGGCGCGGTCGCCATGGCCGGCGATGGTCAACTCGACGCCCAGCAGGTCCATCGTCGAGGGGACGATGGCGACATTGGGTACGCTGGTCATGATCGCGGCTTCGGCCACGCTGGCCTCCCCCACGAGCACGTCATAGGCCGAAATCTCGCGGTCCGTACGCGAGATACCGAGACCGGTAGAGGCATTACCCTGCGGATCAAGGTCGACGATCAACACGCGCTCGCCAATGGCTGCGAGAGCCGTGGCAAGGTTGATTGCCGTCGTGGTCTTGCCCACGCCGCCTTTTTGATTGGCCAGAGTCAGAATACGAGGTGCCAAAGCAGGCCTCCGCTTGTGTCGCCGAAGCACGACAGGGAATCACAAGCCAAGATGGACTAAGTTAAACGCCTGATTTTGCTGAAAGATTCTGCAAAGTCAGGATAACACCACTTGGATCGGTATCGCTCTTGTCTATTAACACGTCATAGTCCCAGAGCACACTCGTTTCGCGCAACTCTTCAACATGTTCCCGCCCCTTGTGCAGGACAGCCCGCGTGGAAGGTCCAAAAAAGGGGGCCATCCAGGCGCATAATTGCGGCAAAGCAGCCAGCGCGCGGGAGGTTATGACGTCAGGCACCTGTGTTTCACGTGAATCAATCTGATCACTGCGGAGGCCAATCACCTCGACACTGAGCTTGAGTTCACGGGCAACCGTTCGGAGAAAGCTGACCTTGCGCGTGGTGGGCTCCACCAATACGAAGCGCCGGTTAAGCCCCTTACTGGCGATGGCCAAGGGGAGCGCGGGGAAACCGCCGCCACTTCCGATGTCCATGAAATGCTCGTCTTCTGGCCGGAGTAGCGTCATGGCCTGCAGGCTGTCGATAAAGTGACGCTCCCATACCTGGCCGAGTGTTTCACGTGAAACAAGATTCTGTACAGCCTGCCACTTCTTGATAAGATTGGCATAGGATTCCAGATCTCTGGCCACTTCCGCTGCGGGACGGCCAAAGTGCTGCGCATAAGGCGCAAGCTTATCAATATTCGACATCAACTAGCCCTACGCAATTCGCCACGCTTGATCACTGCGAGCAGCAGGGTGAGTGCCGCCGGTGTCATGCCATCCAATGCCTGCGCCTGGGCCATCGTCTGTGGGCGGGAAAAGCTCAGCTTCTGCCGCATCTCATTGGAGAGCCCAGCGATTCCCTCATAGTCCAAATCGTCAGGGATGGCGCGCTGCTCATCCCGCCGCATGCTTTCGATGTCGGCACGCTGACGGTCGAGATAGACGGCATATTGCGCATCAATTGTCAGTTGCTCGACAATCTCTTCGTCGATCTCTGTCAGCTGGGGCCACAGGGGCTTGAGACTCTCCAGCGTCATATCCGGATAGGACAGCAGATCAAAGGCCGTCCGACGCTTGCCATCCTCATTGACCATGATCCCAGCCTTGCGGGCTTCAGTCGGCGAGGCGCTCGCTGCCTGGAGGATTGATCGTCCCGCGGTCAACCGTGCCGACTTTCTGGCATAGTGCTCACGCCGCTCCTCACCGACGAGGCCGGTCTTCATGCCGAGAGGCGTGAGGCGTTGGTCAGCATTATCAGCACGCAGGTGCAGCCGGAACTCCGCACGCGATGTAAACATGCGATAGGGCTCGCTCACACCACGGGTAACGAGATCGTCGACCATCACGCCGAGATAGCTTTCGGTGCGCGACAGGATGAGCGGATCGGCCCCCTGCCCTGCCAAGGCAGCATTGGCGCCGGCAAGCAGGCCCTGGGCGCCGGCTTCTTCATAACCGGTGGTGCCGTTGATCTGACCGGCAAGATAAAGACCCGGGAGCTTCTTGAGTTCCAAGGTCGGCCGCAACTCGCGCGGGTCGACATAGTCGTACTCAATGGCATAGCCGTATTGAATGATGCGGACGTTCTCGAGGCCGGGCATGGTGCGCAGGAATTCATCCTGAACTTCCGCCGGCAAGGAGGTCGAGACACCATTCGGATAGACCGTCTGGTCGTTAAGCCCTTCGGGCTCCAGGAAAATCTGATGGCTGTCGCGGTCCGCGAACCGGACGATCTTGTCCTCGATAGACGGGCAATAGCGCGGGCCACGGCTCTGAATCCGTCCCGAGTACATCGCCGAGCGATGCACATTGGCCGCGATGATCGCGTGTGTTTCAGCACTTGTCCGGGTGATGTGGCACGACACCTGACGCGTCGTGATCGCCTCGGTGAGCATCGAAAAGGGTTCTGGCGGCGTGTCGCCTGGCTGCTCTTCGAGCACGGAGTAGTCGATGCTGTCACGGTCAAGGCGCGCCGGCGTACCGGTTTTCAGACGTCCAAGCGTAAGGCCTAGTGCCTCGAGGCGCGTCGACAGACCAAGGACCGGCTTCTCGCCAATACGGCCAGCCGGATAGCTGTGATCGCCGCTATGGATCAGCCCGCGCAGGAAGGTGCCGGTCGTGAGCACGGCGGCCTTGGTGGAGAACCGACGGCCGTCCAGAAGGACGACGCCGGTAATGTGTCCACCGCTTACTTCGAGGTCATCCACCTCGCCCTCGAAAATATCGAGGTTGGATTGGGCAGAGAGCGCGGCCTGCATTGCGGCGCGATAGAGCTGCCGATCGGCCTGCGCTCGCGGACCACGAACGGCCGGACCCTTGCGGCGATTGAGCACGCGAAACTGGATGCCGGCCTGGTCGGCAACGCGCCCCATCAGGCCATCGAGCGCATCAATCTCCCGAACCAGATGACCCTTGCCCAGGCCACCAATGGCCGGATTGCAGCTCATCTCGCCAATGGTCGCGACCTTGTGGGTGATGAGGGCCGTAGGGACCCCGAGACGGGCGGACGCTGCTGCGGCCTCACATCCGGCGTGTCCGCCACCAACGACAATGACTGCATAGTCGGTCATCTCAGTGTCTTTTCTTTCCGATGTTTCACGTGAATCCATCCACGACTGTGGATCAGGTGTTTCACGTGAATCATTTTCCAATACAGAAGCTCGCAAACAGCCGATCGAGGACTTTCTCGGCATCCAGACGGCCAATCAATCGCTCGAGACAGGCGGATGCCTGACGGAGAGATTCCGCTGCCAATTCCCAGTTCTGCAACTGCTGGCCTGCGTGCTCGACAGCCGCAATAGCCTGAACCAGCGCAACGCGATCGCGCTCGTGGCTGACCAGCGCTGGCTCACCGCCGGCGAGCTTTTCACCGATTATGCGCAGACGGTCAACCAGACTGTCCAGTCCCTCGCCCGTCTGTGTCGAAAGAGTGATATCGGCAGTGGTGTTTGGCCCGATGTCGATCTTCGTGCCAACGACAAGGAGTTGCCCCGTGATCGCGGGTCGGTCGACGTGCTCGGTATCTGGGGCTTCAAGCCAAAGGACGATGTCAGCATCCCCAATTGCCTTCTCAGCGCGTCGGATGCCTTCGGCTTCGGCGCGGCTGTCCGTCTCCCGCAAGCCGGCGAGATCGAGCAGGATAAACAGCTGCCCACCGATATCGAGGGGCACTTCCCTGACGTCGCGGGTCGTCCCGGCTTCGTCCGAAACAATAGCCACGTCCGAGCGGGATAAGGCGTTGATGAGGCTCGACTTGCCGGCGTTGGGTGCACCAGCCAGGGCAACCCGGACGCCCTCACGGACAATGCGGCCGCTGGTTATGCGGTCATGCGCATCCTGCAGTTTGCCGCGAAGATCGGCCAGATCATTCTGAAAACTTTGAGGAAGGTCGTCCTCGACATCGCCTTCGTCAGAAAAATCGAGGCGGGCTTCAATTTCGGCGCGCAGATCGAGAAGCGCATCCCGCCAGCTGTCGATCTCTTCTGTCAACCGGCCGTCATAGCGTGCAAGGGCCTGCTGGCGTTGTTTTTCCGTTTCGGCGCTGAGGAGGTCACCCAGCCCCTCAACGGCCACCAGATCGAGTTTCCCGTTCTCGAAGGCCCGGCGGGTGAATTCTCCGGCCTCAGCCAGACGAAGGCCCTGCCCGCCCAGTTCACGCAAGATGGCCTTAACGCCGGCTGGCGAACCATGCACGTGAAGTTCGGCGCAGTCCTCGCCGGTAAAACTCTGCGGGCCGGGGAAAAAGGCAACCAGGCCCTGGTCGAGTTGGCGCTCCTGGCCGATGCGACGCAGGACCATTTTTCGCGGCTCTGGCACTGCGCCAGCCAGAAACGACAGCGCCTCCCGGACCTTTGGGCCCGAGAGGCGGATGATTGCGACGCCGGAGGGAAGACTTCCCGACGACAACGCCATAATTGTATCGCCGTGCATTGGCTCTTGTGACCTGATCGGGATCAGGTATTCATCGAGTCGAAGAAATCGGAATTGGTCTTGGTCTGGCGGACCTTGTCGACCAGGAATTCCATCGCATCGATCGTGCCCATCGGGTTGAGGATGCGGCGCAGCACATACATCTTCTTGAGGATGTCGGCTTCGACCAGCAGCTCTTCCTTGCGGGTGCCCGACTTGGTGATGTCGAGCGCCGGGAAGATGCGCTTGTCCGCAACCTTGCGGTCGAGGATGATTTCCGAGTTACCCGTGCCTTTGAATTCTTCAAAGATCACTTCGTCCATGCGGCTGCCGGTATCGATCAGCGCCGTCGAGATGATGGTCAGCGAACCGCCGTCTTCGATATTGCGCGCTGCACCGAAGAAGCGCTTCGGGCGCTGCAGGGCATTGGCGTCGACACCACCGGTGAGGACCTTGCCGGAGCTTGGAACGACGGTGTTGTAGGCGCGGCCCAGTCGGGTGATGGAGTCGAGAAGGATAACCACGTCGCGCTTGTGCTCGACAAGGCGCTTGGCCTTTTCGATGACCATCTCGGCGACCTGCACGTGGCGGCTTGCCGGTTCGTCAAAGGTCGAGGAGATGACTTCGCCGCGCACGGAGCGCTGCATGTCGGTCACTTCTTCCGGACGCTCATCGATCAGGAGCACGATGAGATAGCATTCGGGGTGATTGGTCGCGATCGATTGTGCAATATTTTGCAACAATACGGTCTTACCAGTACGCGGAGGCGCAACGATCAACGCGCGTTGGCCCTTGCCGAGCGGCGCCACCAGATCGAGCAGGCGCGCAGAACGATCGCGCAGCGTCGGATCGGGCATTTCCATCCGCAGCCGCTCTTCGGGATAGAGCGGGGTGAGGTTGTCGAAGTTGACCTTATGGCGAACCGCCTCGGGATCTTCGAAGTTAATGGTGCTTACTTTGAGCAGCGCGAAGTAGCGCTCGCCTTCCTTGGGAGAGCGGATTTCGCCCTCGACCGTGTCGCCGGTCCGCAGGCCGAAGCGGCGGATCTGGCTGGGGCTGACATAGATATCGTCCGGCCCTGGAAGGTAGTTTGCGTCGGGTGAGCGCAGGAAGCCAAAACCGTCTGGCAGAACTTCGACCACACCCTCACCAACGATGTTGATGTCTTGAGCTGCCAGTTCCTTGAGGATGGCAAACATCAACTCTTGCTTGCGCATGGTCGAAGCGTTCTCGACTTCGAGTTCTTCGGCGAACGCCAGCAATTCGGCCGGGGATTTGGCCTTGAGCTCGCTGAGCTTGATATTCTGCATGTAGGCGATGGACCCTTGAGGGAAATCGGTAGGAAGGGACTAAAAAAGGGGGGACTGCACCGCGCAGCGACAGGGAGGGCCGCGCCAGAAGATATGCAAGATGGAAATCATGTAAACTGTTCCGCCGCCGGTTTCAAGAAAGAAACCGACGGCGGAACGGGCAGATTCACGTGAAACAGGTCAGAACGGCTTGACGATGACCATGATGACGATGCCGATCATCAGCACCGTCGGCACCTCGTTGATCATGCGGAAATACTTTTCCGGCTTGGTGTTTCGGTCGTTCGCGAAATCCTTGAGGTGACGCGCCAGCATGCCGTGGCACCCGCTGAGGAGGATCACGAAAAGCGCCTTTGCCCAGGTCCAGCCCGAGCTCCAGTCCGCGCCGCCGAGGTGAACGAGCCCGAGGCCGAACAGCCAGGTCGCGATCATCGCCGGCGTGGTGATGGCGCGCATCAGCCGCCGTTCCATGACCTTGAAGGTTTCGGACTGCTCCGAACCAATCGCGGCCTTGGTGTGATAGACGAACAACCGCGGCAGATAGAGCATTCCGGCCATCCAGGAGATGACGGAGATGACGTGGAGCGCCTTTACCCATTCATACATGGCCGGGCTCCTAACCGTTCTTGACCAGATTGATCAGCCGCTCGACATGGGCGATCGGCGTTTCCGGGACGATACCATGCCCGAGGTTGAAGATATGCGGACGATCTGAAAATGCCGCGATGATCTCGCGGGCCCGGTTTTCCATCACCTCGCCGCCGATAACGAGGCGCAGCGGATCGAGATTGCCCTGGACCGGAAGATCGGTCGGCAGATTGGTGCGCACGAAATCGAGCGGGGTCGCATAGTCGATACCCACGACATTGACGCCGGTTTCCCGGGCAAAGCGCGCGATATTGCCGGCAGCCCCACGCGGGAAGCCGATGATCGGCGCATTGGGAATGCGCGCACGAACGCCGTCAACGATCCGCTTGTTTGGCCCGATCACCTGGGTGGTGAAAGCCGCGTCGTCGAGATTGAGCGCCCAGCTTTCAAACAGCTGCACAACATCCGCGCCCGCTTCGAACTGGGCGACGAGGTATTCAATGCTGGTGTCGACGAGCACATCCATCAGCTTGGCAAAAGCGGCGGGGTGTTCGAGGGCAAAGCGGCGGGCAACCCACTGGTCCGGAGATCCCCGACCGTTGAGCATATAGGTGGCCACCGTCCAGGGAGACCCGCAGAAGCCGATCAGGGTCTTGTTGGCGGGCAGCGCAGCCCGGAGACGACGCACGGTCTCCAGAACGGGTTGCAAATGCTCCCCAGCCCGGGCGCGATCAAGCCGATCCACTCCATTCACGTCGAGGGGCTCGAGGAGTGGGCCTTCACCCACCTCGAAGCGAACCTTCTGTCCCAACGCATCCGGAATGACCAGAATGTCCGAGAAGAGGATTGCCGCATCGAGATCGAACCGGCGCAGCGGCTGCAGCGTCACCTCGGTTGCGAGTTCAGGCGTGTAGCACAGGTCAAGAAAGCCACCGGCCTTCTGACGGACTTCACGATACTCGGGAAGATAGCGGCCTGCCTGGCGCATGATCCACACCGGCGGTCTGGTCTGCTTACGTCCCAGCACCGTTTCGAGCATGGGCTTGGGGGTCACCTCGGTCACTCTGCCTACCTTTCAAAAACCCAAAAGAGTCTTTCTTACTTCGTATCTCTATTATTATGGCGGTGTTTTGAGCCAATTCACGGCCCTCCACAATCGCTGCCCTCGGTGACACTTGCGCGCAGGTATTCGTTAATGAGGTGTTAACGCCTGTGGCAAACTCGCCGTTTCCCTGCCCCTTAATGGGAATTAACGAAAGGTTAATTGAGGCTTCGCCGAGTCAAGGGACCAAAATAGATTGCATTTTAACGAGTTGATAACCTCTCATGGTCTATGGCAGTTGTCCCCACAGATTCACACAGCGCCATCGCGACGGCTCGCGACGGTGTTTGTGGACTGTTTTGCGGACAGGTCGAACAAATCCGGCCAGGGCCCAAAGTTACGAGTCTTTCCCACAATTCTGACTTGAGCTGGGGATGACAGTGTGGAAAAACTCCCTACATGCTGATCCTTGCTTCGAGCAGTGCCACCCGGAAAGCCTTGCTAGACAAGGCCGGATTGCCGTTTTCCGCTGAGGCGGCGGCGATTGATGAACGCAGCCTCGAAGCCGAAGCAATTGCTGCCGGCGCCGATGGTCGGGACGTCGCTCTTCTGCTCGCGCGCCACAAGGCCGAAGCCGTCTCGGCGCTCCATCCCGATGCCCTCGTCATTGGCGCGGATCAGACCCTGGCTCTCGGTCTTGAGCTCCTGCACAAGCCGTCCGATCGCGCTGACGCTGAAGCCCAGCTCGATCACCTGCGCGGAAAAACCCATCGCCTTCATGCCGCCGTGACACTGGTGCGCAATGGCGAGCTCATCTGGTCCGACATTCAGACCGCCGAGCTGACCATGCGCGAGTTTACCGCTGAGGAGCGCGACACCGTTCTCGATCTCGAGGGCGATGAAGCGCTGCACTCCGTTGGTGGCTATCGGCTGGAAGGTCCGTCGATCCGGCTCTTTGAAACCGTCGTCGGCGACTATTTTACAATTCTGGGCCTGCCGCTGCTCCCGCTTCTGGCCGCCCTGCGCGATATCGCGCCCGAACTTCTGACCGCCCAGGCCCACTCGTGACCACAAAAGCCTTTGTTATCGGGCATCCTATTGCCCATTCCCGCTCGCCCCTGATTCATGGAACCTGGCTGGCCGAACACAAAATCGACGGCACTTATGAAGCTATCGATGTGGCGCCCGCCGACCTCCCGGCCTTTTTCGAGCGCCTGCGCAGCGGCGAATTTGCCGGTGGCAATGTCACCATTCCCCATAAGGAAGCGGTCTTCGCGCTCTGCGACGAGGTCGATCCCCTCGCCCGGACCATCGGCGCGGTGAACACGCTGGTGGCGCGCGACGGCAAAGTGTTTGGGACTAATACCGACTATCTTGGCTTTCTCGGCAATCTCGACGCCGAAGCACCGGGCTGGTCGGATGGACCCAATGATGCCATCGTCATCGGAGCCGGTGGTGCGGCCCGCGCCATCCTCGTCGCCCTGCGGCGGCGCAATGGCGGCAAGGTCCATGTGCTCAATCGCACATTGGCCAATGCCCAGGCGCTGGTCGAAGTGATCGACGGCCCGTTTGAAGCCCATGGTTTTGAGGATTTTGCCGCGCTCGCCGGCCACACCGGCCTCGTCGTCAACACCAGTTCCATCGGCATGCATGGCACGCGCTTTGATTGGCTCGATATGAGCCTCCTTCCAAAGAACAGCCTCGTCACTGATATCGTCTATACTCCGCTTGTGACCCCGCTTCTCGAAGATGCCGCCGCCCATGGCCTTCAAACGGTCGATGGTCTGGGCATGCTTCTTCACCAGGCCGCCCCCGGTTTTTCCGCCTGGTTTGGCGTCGAGCCCAAGGTGACGCCGGAACTGCGGGCGCGCGTCGAAGCCACGTTGGGGCACTGATTCATGTGGCGCATCGGCATTACCGGCTCGATCGCGACAGGCAAATCCACCCTTCTGGCGGCGTTTGAAAAAGCCGGTGTGCCGATTTTCTCCGCCGATGCGGCCGTCGCCGAACTCTATGCTGGTGAAGCCGTTGCGCCGGTGGAAGCGCTCTTTCCCGGCGTCACCCATGATGGCGTGATCGATCGACAGGCGCTCGCGGTCCGGCTCGCCGCTGACCCCTCAGGGTTCACGCGCCTCGAAGCCGTGGTGCATCCACTGGTGCGCGCTGCTATTTCAGATTTTCTCGCCAACGCTGAACAGACCGGCCATAAGGTCGCCGCCGTCGAAGTGCCGCTGTTGTTCGAAAGCGGCCATGATTATGGCTTTGACGCCGTCGCCATCACCCATGTCGATGATGCCATCCAGCGGGAGCGGGCATTGGCGCGTCCGGGCATGACCGTGGAAAAGCTCGACACCATCCTTGCCCGCCAGATGCCACAGGCCGAAAAGAAGGCTCGCGCCGATTATCTTTTCGACACTGCCCTGCCCCGCGAGACCATCGACGCAGAGGTCAGGGCTTTGGTCGAGACGCTGAAAGAAAAGACCAGGCCATGATCCGGGAAATCGTCCTCGATACCGAAACCACCGGCCTTTCTCCCAACGACGGCGATCGCCTCGTTGAAATCGGCTGCGTTGAGCTGATCAATCACATCCCCTCGGGCAAGACGCACCACATCTATATCAATCCCGAACGCTCTATGCCTGAAGAAGCTTTCCGCGTGCACGGGCTGAGTGAGGAATTCCTCAAGGACAAGCCGGTGTTCAAAGCGGTGGCCCAGGACTTTCTTGACTTTATCGGCGATGGCACGTTGGTGATCCACAACGCGCCGTTCGACATGGGCTTTCTCAATGCCGAGCTGGAGAAGGCATCCTTCCCGCGCCTCACCAACGAGGTGATCGACACCGTCATGGTGGCGCGCAAGAAGCACCCGGGTGCCCGCGTCAGCCTCGATGCGCTCTGCAAGCACTATGGCATCGACAATTCCCGCCGCACGCTTCATGGCGCGCTGCTCGACAGTGAGATCCTCGCCGAGGTTTATCTCGAGCTGATCGGCGGCAAGCAGGTGAGCCTGGCGCTCATCGCCGACGCTGGAAGTGATGGTGAAGATGGCTTGCTGCAGCGCGTGCCGGCACGCCCGCGTCCCACGCCCCTGCCCTCGCGGGTGACCGCGGCAGAGGCCGAGGCGCATTACGCCTTTCTTGCCAAGATGGGCGACAGCGCCATCTGGACCCAATATGAAGAGCGCCCGGCTGCCGAGTGAGTTTTTGGGCCAGAGCGCTTAGTCACACCCACACACGCTTACAAAAAAAGCCCCGGAAAATCCGGGGCTTTTGTCTTTGGCGAAAACCAAAAATCAGTTGGGCTTGTCGGTCGGAGCCGGGATTTCGGCGCCGCCATCGGCCTGCTGCTTGGCAGCCAGCGCGGCAAGGTTCTGGCGATAGATGGCCAGGAAGTCGACCGGCTCCATCATCAGCGGCGGGAAACCGCCCTGCTGGGTGACGCTGGCCAGGACCTGACGGGCAAACGGGAAGATCAGGCGCGGGCATTCCACCATCAGCAGCATGCTGATCTGGTTTTCCGGGATGTTCTTGAGGCGGAAAACGCCGCCATAGACCAGCTCGACGTTGAACAGCAGCGTTTCTTCGCGCTTGGCCTGGGCCTTGAGGTTCAATTCGACGGCATAGAGGTCATCGGCCTGCTTCTTGACGCCCACCGAGATGGAGACGTTGAAGGCGGGATTGCCGCCACCGGCCATGATCGAACCCGGTGCGCCTGGGTTCTCGAAAGAAAGGTCGCGCACATACTGGCCCACCAGGTTCATGCTGGGTGCAGTGCCGGGCTGCGGCGCGGCGGCGCCCAGGGTTTCGTCAGCCATTATCAGGTCCTCATTATTTCCGAATAGCGGATTATTCTTGCGCGCTGGCTAGCATTTTTGCCCCTTCGGGACAAGCAAAGAGCGGCTTTTTACGGTTTGCGCTGCCAGTCATCATCATCGAGATCAATGGTGCGCGGCCCCGAAAGCGGGGACGGATTGATGTCGGTGGGATCCTCGCAGCGGCGATAGCTGGTGGTGGTTGTGGTCACCACCATGCCGGCTGTCAGTTTTTTGTAGAGCCAGGTCCGAACCGGGGGGATCAGCAGCACCAGCGCAATGATATCGCCGAGAAAACCCGGGATGATCAGCAGGAGCGCCGCCACGGCCATCACCATGCCATCGAACAGCGTCTGCCCCGGCAACGTACCCGCACTCATGTTGGTGCGCATGCGATTGAGCACGCTCAGCCCCTGCTGGCGTAGCAGCAGACCTCCCGCTATGGCCGCCAGAATGATCAGCGCCAGGGTCGGAAACACACCGATGGCACGGCCGACGACGATGAACATGGCGATCTCGAGCAGCGGCAGCGCGAGAAGGGCGATGGGAATGAAGCGGGCCACCCGGGTCATCCTTTGTTAGCGTTGAAGACGCGTCAAAATCGGAACTCGCCCCATAGTGAACTGGTTTTGGGCTAAAGCTTTGCTTATATAGGGTCGAGCATGGCGCTTCGCGAGCGCCGAAATTCGACTTTTTCGACGTCTCCTGGCTTTAGGTGCATCATTTCATGGACGATTTTCTCGATCTGCCCACTCTTATCGCCATTGTGGTAGCCGTCTTCGTTCTGTTCCGCCTGCGGTCGGTTCTGGGAACGCGCACCGGCAATGAGCGACCGCCGATCGATCGGTCCCGCTCCACGCCGACGGAAAAGGCCGCAAATGGCGACGACAATGTCGTGCCCATGCAGCCGCGCGCGCCCCGTGCACCTGACCTTGACGATGAACGCCGTGCCCGCAAGCTCGAGGCCGAGATCGAACAGGCCGCCCGCGGCAATGAGGTGCTCGCAGCAGGTCTGCGCAGCGTCAACGAAGCCGACCCCGGCTTTACGCCCAAATCCTTCCTCGAAGGCGCCAAACAGGCTTACGAGATGATCGTCACCGGCTTTGCCGAAGGGGATCGCCCAATGCTCAAGAATCTCCTCGAAAAGGATGTGTTCGACAGCTTTGCCCGCGCCATCACCGAGCGCGAGGCTGCCGGCCACACCAATGATTTCACCTTCGTGGGTCTGCCCAAGGTCGAAATTTCGCAGGCTGAGTACGACAAGAAGAATGTTCTCGTGACCGTGCGCTTCCATGCCGAGGTGGTTACTGCCATCCGCGACCGCGACGGCAATCTGGTGGAAGGCAATGCCGACCAGGTCCAGACCATCGCTGACGAATGGACTTTTGCGCGCAATCCGAAATCGCGCGACCCCAATTGGAAAGTCATCGCGACGAGCCAGCTCGACTAAAACCTATCCGGCAGGCCGTCTTCCATGTCCAAGCGCAACCCGAAGCGCCTGCCGCACGATTTTCACCTCTGGACCACGGTGGCTGCCACCGTGGATCCGCTCCGGCGCAAGGGCCTGCTCAAGCACGGCCAGGGTACGCTCCCGGTTCCTGAAGCCGAGCCCCCTCTCCCCGACATCAAGGCTCCGCCGAAAAGGCTACCACCGCGACAGCCCTTCCTCGCGCCCTATCAGGCGCCCCGGCAGCCCTCCACCCTCCCAGAAAAGGCAGTCGATCCGGCCATTCACAAAAAGGTCCGGCGCGGCAAGATCGAGATCGACGGCACGATCGATCTGCATGGCATGACCCAGGCGGAGGCGCGCCAGGTGCTCCACCGCTATATTTCGTCCCGCTTCAGCCGGGGTGACCGGACTATTCTGGTGATCACCGGCAAGGGCGTGCGGACCGACAATGACTATGTGATGGCCATGACCGAGCGCGGAATCCTGCGCACCATGCTGCCCATCTGGCTCAACGAGCCGGGACTTGCCCATATGATTTCCGGCTGGAGCATCGCGGCGCGCGGACATGGTGGCGACGGAGCCTGGTATGTGAGGTTGAGACGACCATGACCCCGCTCGGCGCAAAATTGCGGGCCATGCGTGAGGCCCGGGGCATTTCGCTCAAGGAAATGGCGGCAGCCCTCAATGTATCGAGTGCTTACCTGTCGGCGCTGGAACATGGAAAGCGCGGCGTGCCGACCTCCTTCCTCCTCCACCGCATCATCGCGTTTTTCAACGTGATCTGGGACGAAGCCGAGGAATTGCAGCGCCTGTCGGAGATCTCCGACCCCAAGGTGACGATCGATACAGGCGGCATGACGCCGGAAGCGACCGAATTCACCAATCGCCTGCGCGACAACATCGGCCGCCTCGACCCCGAGGACGTCAAATTTCTGCGCGATGAACTGGTCAAGCGCGCGACGCGGAAGCGGTCCTGATCCATCACCACGGCCGTTCCCCTCCCCATGAGGGAGAGGCTTGGGAGCGCCCGGGAATCGCTCCGGTGGAGCGATTTCAGCGAGCAAGGCCCGGTAGGGCTGGATCGCGCACAGCGCGAGACGGGTGAGGGGTTCTTGCCCATACTGAGTTGCCCTACTAAATCCGAACCCCTCATCCGCCCCTTCGGGGCACCTTCTCCCTCAAGGGGAGAAGGAAGATCGCGTATAGGGCACGATTTGCAGGCTGGACTGACCTGCACTCATTTCCCCTCATCGTCATCACCCAGCTGTCCGGGTGATCCATGTCTCAGCAAACTGGATTGCCCAGACGAGCCGGGCAAAGACGGCGTGCTGGGGACAGCGGCACAAAACAAAAAACCCCCGAGGCTGGCCCCGGGGGTCTTGTCGTCAGATTGGGTGCTGGCTCAGAGAACGAACTTGGAGAGGTCCGTGTCACCGGCGAGGACGCCGACCTTTTCGCGCACGAAGGCGGCGTCGATGTTGACGGTCTGGCCGGCGCGGTCGGGTGCGTCAAAGGAGATTTCCTCGACCAGCCGTTCCATCACCGTCTGCAGGCGTCGGGCACCGATATTCTCGACGCTCGAATTCACCTTCACCGCCGCATCGGCAATGGCTTCGATGGCGTCATCGGTAAAGCTCAGCGTCACTCCTTCGGTCCCCATCAGCGCCACATACTGGCGCACAAGGCTGGCCTCGGTGTCGTTGAGGATGCGGATAAAATCTTCGCGCGTGAGCGCCTTCAGCTCCACCCGGATCGGCAGACGACCCTGCAGCTCGGGCAGCAGGTCCGATGGCTTGGAGACGTGGAACGCGCCGGACGCAATGAACAAGATATGGTCGGTCTTGACCGGTCCATACTTCGTCGCGACGGTCGTGCCTTCGATCAGCGGCAACAGGTCCCGCTGCACGCCTTCGCGCGAGGGGCCGCCCGATACGCCACCCTCGCGGGCCGCGACCTTGTCGATCTCGTCGATGAAGACGATACCGTGGTTTTCCACGAGCTCGATGGCTTCGGTCTTGAGCTGGTCCTGGTCGAGCAGCTTGTCGGCCTCTTCGGCGATCAGCGGCTCATAGGCGTCCTTGACCTTGACCTTGCGCTTGACCCCACGACCGCCCATCGCCGACTTGAACATGTCGGAGAGGTTGATCATGCCGATGCCGCCATTGGGCATGCCGGGGATTTCAAATCCGCCAGCGCCCGGCGAGGGCTGCATCTCGATCTCGATTTCCTTGTCGTCGAGTTCGTTATTGCGCAGCTTGTTGCGGAAACTGTCGCGGGTCGAGGGCGTCGCCGAGGTGCCGACCAAGGCATCGAGTACGCGCTCTTCAGCATTGTGGTGAGCCTGGGCCTGCACATCGCGGCGACGCTTGTCGCGCAATACGGTGATGCCGGCCTCGACGAGGTCACGAACGATCTGCTCGACGTCGCGGCCGACATAGCCCACTTCGGTGAACTTGGTGGCTTCGACCTTGACGAATGGCGCCTGCGCCAGCCGCGCCAGGCGACGGGAAATCTCCGTCTTGCCGACGCCGGTCGGCCCGATCATCAGAATGTTCTTCGGCGTCACCTCGCGCCGCAGCTCGGGCGGGAGCTGCTGGCGGCGCCAGCGATTGCGCAGGGCCACGGCGACGGCGCGCTTGGCATCATTCTGGCCGACGATATTGCGGTCGAGCTCGGAAACGATCTCGCGCGGCGAAAAATTGGTTTCAGACATTGCGGTTACTTTCCAGAGTGCCTTGCTGTTGGACCGGGTCGCGATCCAGGAAGCGCACCATCATGTGTTCGTCGATAAAACGACCGTTCACGAAGAGATATCTGGGCTCGGTGCCATAAACGCTGAAACCGAGCCGTTCGTAGAGCTTGATCGCCGGGACGTTTTCCGCCCAGACGCCGAGATGGACCTGCAGGACGTGGTGCCGCGCGTAGTCGATCAGATGTTCGCAGAGCTGTTTGGAAAGGCCCGTGCCGCGATGCTCGGGCCTGACATAGACCTGCACCATCCAGCCGCGATGACGCTCCTTGAGAGTGTCGTTGCGGATGAAGGCGTTGAGGCCGACGAGTTCGCCATCCGAAGTCTCGGCGCCAAACACCGTGACGTCCTCCAGCATCTGGCGGACTTCCGCGTCACTGCGCTGGGCAAAACCCTCCGCGCTGGTGAGGAAAGCCTCCGGATGATTGGTGAGCGCTTCCATCCTTATGGCCCGATAGGCCACCAGATCGTCAACGCCGAGCCTGCGAATGGAATAGCTCAATTGCCGAGCTCGATGGTTTCGACGCTCACATTGCCATTGGTGTAGACGCAGATTTCCTCTGCGATCTTCATGGCCCGACGCGCGATATCCTCAGCATCGAGATCGGTCGCCTGATGCAGCGCCAGAGCGGCCGAATGGGCGTAATTGCCGCCCGAGCCGATGGCGATGACGCCGTGATCCGGGGTCAGCACGTCGCCATTGCCGGTCAGCACCAAGGTATCGGTCTTGTCGGCCACGATCATCATGGCTTCGAGTTTTCTGAGATATCGGTCGGTGCGCCAATCCTTGGCCAGTTCGACGGCGGCGCGCATCAGCTGGTCGGGATATTGCACCAGCTTGGCTTCAAGCCGCTCGAACAGGGTAAAGGCATCGGCGGTGGAGCCGGCAAAGCCGCCGATCACCTTGCCGTCGGCGAGACGACGCACTTTCTTGGCGCCGTGCTTCATCACGGTGGGGCCCATGGACACCTGGCCGTCGCCCGCAATCACCACCTTGTTGCCCTTGCGGACCGACACGATCGTGGTGCCGTGCCAGCCGGGAAAATTGCTATCACTCATGGGGGAGGTACTCCGAACTGTTGGGTACTATTTAGGGGCCCGCCCGGTGATTGCAACGGTCCATGCTGCGATGGCTACATTCCTTCAGCGACCTTTTCGGCAAGGGCTATCGCAATGTCGCGGTCAACAAACGCTGTCTGCACCGTGACGCTGTCGCCCTGGTTGACGAAACTGATGCTGAAGGCGTGGTCGGGGTTGGTCGCTTCGTTGGCGTCTTCGATGATGTAGGCGGACTGCCAGGGCCCCTCGAGCTCGTGAACATAACCCGGCAGCTGCTCTTTCTGCACCGCCAGATAGATGTTGAACGCTTCGACCGCCTGGTCCTTGTCGATGCCCTCGCTCTCGGCCGTCACCGAGTGGATGTTGATGATTTTTCTGTCGTCCCCCTTCCAGGCGCAGAACGACATGCCCGGGGCCGGATTTTGCGTTTCATAGATCTCGTAATCTTGGCCCAGCACATTGGCCAGCAGCTCCGGGGTCGCCATCTCGCAGGCCTCCCGACTTTGGGCGAGTGCCGGCGCGGAGAGGCTGAGGGCGACGAGCAGGGAAATGGCAAAGCGCATGAAAACAATCCGATGAGGGGCAATGCCGCCGATGCTCATCGACTAATGTGGCCGTCTCGGGACAGACAATGGCATCGCCATCTTTATGCCAGGCTGCAAGTCTGCTACTCAGCCGCTCAACGCCGGAGGACCTCATGCGCACAGCGACCATTGCCCGCAAGACCAACGAGACCGAGATTTCCGTTTCGATCAATCTTGATGGCACCGGCACTCATGCCATGAACACCGGCGTTGGTTTCTTCGACCATATGCTCGACCAGCTCTCGCGCCACTCGCTGATCGACATGGACGTCACCTGCAAGGGCGACCTCCACATCGATTTTCACCACGCGGTGGAAGATGTCGGCATTGCCCTGGGCCAGGCCGTCAGAGACGCGATCGGCGACAAGAAGGGCATCCGGCGCTACGCCTCCTGCGACCTGCCGATGGATGGCACCCTGACCCGCGCCGCGCTCGACGTGTCGGGCCGTCCCTTCCTCGTCTTCAAGGCCGAGTTCTCCCGGGACAAGATCGGCGAGATCGACACCGAGCTCTTCCAGGAGTTCTTCCAGGCCTTTGCCATGAACGCCGGGATCACGCTCCACATCGAAAACTTCTACTTCGACAACAACCATCATCTGGCCGAGTCGATGTTCAAGGCGGTTGCCCGGGCCCTGCGCGATGCGCTTGAGATCGACCCCCGCCAGGCCGACCGCGTGCCAAGCACCAAGGGGACGCTCTAGGCACTCCTGCCCTTTCCCCATTCGGCGTTTTGCACTAAGGGGACCCTATTCCCTCGTGGGAGGCCCAAGGTGACCCTTTTTGCCCTCTACCAATCCGTGGATGATCCCACCGCCCTGCCGGTAGCCGTGCCGGAGCGGTTTTCGCTGTTCGCCGCTCTGCTGCCGCCGGTCCATGCGCTGACCCATCGCCATTGGGACATGCTCGGACTTTTTGTCATTGGCCTTGGCGCTACTGTTCTGACGACGCGCTTTTTGGGCAGCGATGCCGGGTTCTGGCTCTATCTGCTGGTCGCTGTCGCGTTCGGTTTTGCCGCCCCGGGCGCGCAACTCCGCGCGCTCAAGCGCCGTGGCCACACTGCCATCGGCCATTCTTTTGCGGCCAATGAAGATCTTGCCCGCCTCGCCGTTCTGGAGAAACGCCCATGAGTTCTGTCGCCATTATCGATTATGGCGCGGGCAATCTGCGCTCGGCCGCCAATGCCTTTGAGCGGGTTGCTGGCTCTCTGACCAATGGTCCCGAGATCATCGTCACCGCTGACCCGGAGATCGTCCGCTGCGCCGATCGCATCATGCTCCCCGGCGTCGGCGCCTATGCCGACTGCAAGGCCGGGCTCGATGCCGTGCCGGGTATGGTCGAGGCGCTGGAAGAGCGCGTCCTCAACAATGGCACGCCTTTCCTCGGCGTCTGCGTCGGCATGCAATTGCTCGCCAGCGAAGGCCGCGAAAAGACTGTGACGGCCGGTCTCGGTTGGATCCCCGGCGCGGTCGAAAAGATCACGCCGTCAGACCCGAACCTGAAAATCCCGCATATGGGCTGGAACACGATTTCGATTGTCCGCCCCCATGCCCTGCTCGCCAATATCCCCGACGGGGAAAACGGGCTGCACGCCTATTTCGTGCACTCCTACCACATGGTCACCGAGAGCCCGGACACGCTGTTTGCCACCACCCAATATGGCGGCAGTGTCACCGCCTGCGTCGGTCGCGACAATATTTTCGGCGCCCAGTTTCACCCCGAAAAGAGCCAGGCCCTGGGCTTGAAGCTGATCGAAAATTTCCTGGGGTGGACGCCTTGAACCTGTTGAGCGCGGTCTCCCCTTCTCCCCTCGAGGGAGAAGGTGCCCCGAAGGGGCGGATGAGGGGGGCCTTCCTTCAAGTCAAAGCTTGCGGCGCCATACCCCTCACCCGTCTCGCGCCTTGCGCGATCCACCCTCTCCCTCAAGGGCAGAGGGGAGTACCGGAGTTCAACCAATGATCCTTTTCCCCGCCATCGACCTCAAGGACGGCCAGTGCGTGCGCCTGAAACTGGGCGACATGAACCAGGCGACCGTCTTCAACGACGATCCCGCCGCCCAGGCAAAATCCTTCGAGGACCAGGGCTTTGAATATCTCCACGTCGTCGACCTCAACGGCGCCTTTGCCGGCGAGAGCGTCAATGGCGGCGCGGTCGAAGAGATTCTCAAAACCGTGAAATTCCCCGTCCAGTTGGGCGGCGGCATTCGCAATCTCGGCCATATCGAAGCCTGGCTCGACAAGGGTCTGGCCCGCGTCATCCTCGGGACGGTCGCCGTGCGCGATCCGGCGCTGGTGAAGGAAGCGGCCCAAAAGTGGCCTGGCCAGGTCGCCGTCGGCATCGACGCGCGAAAGGGCATGGTGGCGGTGGAAGGCTGGGCCGAAACCTCCGAGCTCAGCGTCATCGAACTCGCCAAGCGCTTTGAAGGCGCCGGGGTTGCGGCCATCATCTACACTGACATTGATCGCGACGGCGTGCTCGCTGGCATCAATTGGGACTCGACCCTTGAGCTGGCCCGCGCCACCTCCATCCCGGTGATCGCGTCGGGCGGTCTCGCCTCCATGGCCGATATCGAACGGCTGACCCAGCCCGATGCGGCCGTGCTCGAAGGCGCGATCTCCGGCCGTGCGCTCTATGACGGGCGCATTGATTCACGTGAAGCACTCGCGCTTCTGAAGGCGTCGGCCTGACCATGGCCGGCCCGCGGGGATTTCCCTGGCTGGGCTACGGGATCGCCCTTGTGGTGATCCTTGTCTTCACCTTGTCTCCAGTGATCGCTCTCGTCTTTGCCGGCCCCGGCCCTGGCGGCGCGCCGATGACCCTCACCGAACTCATGGCCAGCTGGGGCGTTCTCGGCTGGCTGATATTGAGCCCTTTCGCGCTCGGCGGCATGGCGCTGCTTGGCTGGTTCGCGGCCCTTGCCATCCATCTCCTGGTCTGGCGCCGGCGCAGAGGGAAGGGTCGGATATGACGGACGCTCCAAAATTCCCCTGGCGGGTCTATATCGTCCTCGCCATTCTCATTATCGTCATTGGCCTGCTGCCGCTCTTCGGCGTGGTCTTTGCCGACACTGTTGCCAATCTCAACGGCTGTACGCTCAATGAGGGCACGGTCCATGTCTGCATGGTCGGCGGCAGCGACTGGGGAGGCATGCTCTATGCGCTCTTCGTGCTGGCCTGGTTGCTGCTGGCGACCCTGCCATTGGCGGGCGGCGCCCTCCTCGTCCTGCTCGTCATTCTCATCATTCATTTCATCGCCTGGCGGCGGTCTTCGAAGGTTTCCTCATGACACTGAAAACCCGCATCATCCCCTGCCTCGATGTCGCCGGCGGCCGCGTGGTCAAGGGCGTGCAATTCGTCGATCTCGTCGATGCCGGTGATCCCGTGGAAGCGGCCATGGCCTATGACGCGGCCGGGGCCGACGAGCTGACCTTCCTCGACATCGCCGCCAGCCACGAAGGCCGCGACACGATTTTCGACGTCGTCGCCCGCACCGCCGAACATTGCTTCATGCCCGTCACGGTCGGTGGCGGTGTGCGCTCGGTTGAAGATATCCGCAAGCTCTTGCTGGCCGGCGCCGACAAGGTGGCGATCAATTCGGCTGCCGTGAACGACCCCGATTTCATCGCCCGCGCCGCCGACAAGTTCGGCAATCAGTGCATTGTCGTCTCGGTCGATGCCAAGCAGCGCAGCGATGGTGGCGAGGGGTGGGAAATCTTTACCCATGGCGGCCGCAAGCCGACCGGCATTGATGCCGTGGGATTCGCCCACCGCATGGTTGAGCGCGGCGCGGGCGAACTGCTCGTCACCTCGATGGACCGCGACGGCACCAAATCCGGCTTCGACCTCAAGCTGACCCGTGCCATTGCGGACAGCGTGGAAGTGCCGGTTATCGCCTCGGGCGGCGTCGGCACGCTGCAGCACCTCGTGGACGGCGTTACCGAAGGACACGCCAGCGCCGTGCTCGCGGCTTCGATCTTCCACTTCGGCACTTTCACCATTCCCGAGGCCAAGCGCTACATGATCGAGCATGGCATCGACATGCGCATGGACGCCCCGGCGCCCCGGGCGTAAACGGCGTCAGACCAAGGTTGCTGGTGACATCAGGCACCATTCCATGGTGACGTCCGGCAGCATTCCGTGTTTTAAGCCACCTCAGGCGGTGGGTGAGGAGACCTCTCCGAATGACTTTGGAAGAACTGGAACAGCGCGTTGCGTTGCGCGCTGCTGCTTCGCCTGAGGAAAGCTATACGGCAAAACTCATTGCCCGCGGCATCAACAAGGCCAGCCAGAAGCTGGGCGAGGAAGCCACCGAGGCAGTGATTGCCGCCGTGACCGGCGACCGTGCCGAGCTGGTCAAGGAAAGCGCCGATGTGCTCTATCACCTGCTTGTCGTGCTGCGCGCCTCTGGCGTGCCGCTGGCCGAGGTGATGCAGGAACTCGACATGCGCACGGCCCAGTCCGGCCTCGCCGAAAAAGCCGCGCGGAAGGAAAGCTGATGGCCCGCCGTTCCCCAGCGCTTGATCCCTACCACCATTTCACCATTGCCGAGTGGAGCCAGCTGCGCAACGGCCAGCCCATGACGCTGGCCCAGAGCGATATCGACAAGCTGCGCGGTCTCAATGACCCGATCTCGCTCGAAGAAGCCGAAGAAGTCTACCTGCCGCTGACCCGGCTGCTCTCTCATTACGTTGAGGCCATTCAGGACCTCCATAATGTGGCCTCGCGCTTCCTCAAGAAGCCCGACCACAAGGTGCCCTTCATCATTGGGGTCGCCGGCTCGGTTGCGGTGGGAAAATCCACCACCGCCCGTATCCTGCAGGCCCTGCTCTCGCGCTGGCCATCGAGCCCGCGTGTCGATCTCGTTACCACCGACGGCTTTCTCTATCCCAATGCCGAGCTCAAGCGCCGCAATCTGATGGACCGCAAGGGCTTTCCGGAAAGCTACGATCGCTCCCGCTTTGTGAACTTCCTCGCCGATATCAAATCCGGCAAGGAAAAGGTCGCTGTCCCTGTCTACTCCCACCTCGTCTATGACGTGGTCGAGGGCAAGGAAGTGGTCATCGGCCGTCCCGACATCCTCATCGTCGAGGGTCTCAACATCCTCCAGCCGGGCGAATTGCCCAAGACCGGAAACCCGATCCTCTTCGCTTCGGATTTCATCGATTTCTCGATCTATATCGACGCCGAGACGCATGATCTCGAAGCCTGGTTCATGGAGCGGTTCTTCCGCCTGCGCGAAACCGCCTTCCAGGATCCGAACTCGTTCTTCCGCCACTTCGCTTCGATGAGCGAAACTGCGGCCGGCGCGCTGGGTCGGGAAGTCTGGCGCACCATCAACCTGCCCAATCTGGTTGAAAATATCCTGCCCACCAAAGGTCGCGCCGACCTGATCCTCAAGAAGGGCGCAGACCATCTCATTTCCAATGTGAGCCTGCGCCGGGTGTAGCATCGGCACTGCGCTCTCCGAGGAGAGAACGAATATCCGAGTCCGGCGCGCTAGCGGCGCTGGGCGATGATGCAAAAGCCATTGCCGAAGGGATCGGCGCAGAAGGCCACCGGTCGCGGTCCCTCGGTAAGGAAAAGGCGCTCCACCACCCCGCCCGCCGCGGTGACCTGATCGACAAACGGCGTCAGCGCATCGACATGGAAATCGAGATGCACCGGGGTCCAGTGTCGCGCGTAGCGGCGGGTGTCGCTGCTCGTCTCAGAGCTCTGCGACCCCTCGGCCTTTTCATGGACGCAGATGCTCGTCGTTCCCGCATCAAGTATGGCCATGGTCGGAAACGGTCGCGCCACTTCCTCAAAGCCGAATAGGCCCTGATAGAACGCCAGCCCGCTCTCGAGCGACGCGACGTCTATGCTGATGTTGACCTTCACCTCGGGCTTCATTGTCTGTCTCCCTCATCATTGTCCCTGACAGGAGAGCGACGGGCCAGCCTCGGGCTTTTCGACAGGCCCGGCTAATAGGTCCCGGGCTGCGGCTGGCTCAGCACGATGAGGTTGCCGTCGGGGTCGCGCAGTTTTGCGGTCTTGAAAAAATCGCCGATCGCCTTGGCCACCGGCTTGATGCCGAAGATCTCAAGACGCCCCAGTTCATCTGAAATGTCATCGACGATCAGCATGACGACGCTGGCGCCGGCCCGGTCTGCATCGGTGGCAACATGCACCCAGCTGCCGCCGGGCAATTTCCATTCGGCCACATCGGCCATGGGCCGGGCGTCGGCGGGCCGGCCGAAGAGATATTCATACCAGACAAGGGATTCGCTGAGGCTTTCTACGGCGATACTGGCCAGCGCATTCGTGATGGTCATTCCGGTTCCGTTCGACTGCTTCGGGCTCAGCCTAGTCATTGTTTCCAATTGTGTCGATTGTGACGCGCAGTTGGCGTCGGCGCGCGGCACTGCTATAGGCGGGGCGGACGGCAAGGAGATTTGGCTATGGCGGGATTGCGGACCATTATTGCGGGCGCAGGCGGGCGCATGGGCGCTGCCAATTTGAGGGCCGTGGCCGCCCATCCCGACATGGTCCTTGTGGGCGCGGTCGATCGCCCCGGCGCTCCTGCCCTGGGCAAGGATGCGGGGCTCCTGGCCGGTCTCGAAGAACTCGGCGTTCTCGTCAGCGATGATATTTCCGCGCTCCTCGACAGCGCCGACGCCATCATTGATTTTACCGCCCCTGCCGCCAGCGTCGCCCTGGCGCAGAAGGCTGCCGAGCGCGGGCTGGTGCACATCATCGGCACGACAGGCTGCTCCGAGGCTGATGTCAGCGCCATCGTCGATGCCGCCGCTGCCGGCGCACGCATTGTAAAGTCGGGCAATTTCTCGCCGGGCATGGTCGCGCTCGCGGTGCTTGTCGAAAAGGCCGCCGCCGCACTCTCCGACTATGATGTCGAAGTGCTCGAAATGCACCACAATCTCAAGGTCGATGCCCCCTCGGGTACGGCCCTCATGCTGGGCGAAGCTGCTGCCAAGGGGCGCGGCATCTCCCTCAAGGACAATTCGGTCCGTGTCCGTGATGGCCACACCGGCCCGCGCGAAGCCGGTACCATCGGCTTTGCCACCCTGCGCGGCGGCAATGTCATCGGTGATCACATGGTGATCCTCGCCGGCGCTTCGGAGCGCATCGAGTTGACCCACCGCGCCCAGGACCGCACGATTTATGCCAATGGCGCCATTCGCGCTGCCCTCTGGGCCGCCCGTCAGCAGGCGGGGCTTTATTCCATGGCCGATGTGCTCGGCCTCAACGACTAAGGGACAGAAAACAACATGACCGGCACGCTGATCCTCGTCCGCCACGGCCAGAGCGAATGGAATCTGGAAAACCTTTTCACCGGTTGGCGCAATCCCAACCTCACCGAAAAGGGTGTGGGGGAAGCCCGCGCCACCGGCCAGGCCCTCAAGGCCGGCGGTTATGCGCCTGACCTGTTCTACACTTCGGCCCTCCGCCGCGCCCAGCACACGCTCGACCTCATCCTCGAGGAAATGGGCATCCTCAACGTCACCATCACCCGCAATATCGCGCTCAACGAACGCGACTATGGAGACCTCTCGGGTCTCAACAAGGATGATGCGCGCAAGAAGTGGGGTGAGGAGCAGGTGCTGATCTGGCGCCGGTCCTTCGACGTGCCGCCTCCAGGTGGTGAGAGCCTCAAGGACACTGCCGCGCGCACCCTGCCCTATTACGAGGCCGAGATCGTGCCGCAGCTCAAGGCCGGTAAAACCGTGCTGGTTGCCGCCCACGGCAACTCGCTGCGCGCGCTCGTCATGGCCATCGAGGGCCTGACCCCCGACGAGATCCTCGCCCGCGAAATCGGCACCGGCGAACCTACGGTCTACAAGATCGGCCCCGACGGCAAACTCGTCGAGCGCGTCCTGCTTTAAGGCAATTGCCGAGGGGCACCCCTCCTAACCTCCCCCTGAAAAAGGGGGAGGGACCGATCGAGTGCGTTGCGCTGGCAGAGCGCCGCTCATCGCTCTTTTGGCCCTGTCCACGTTCTCCCCTCCATCGTCATCACCCGGCTTGTCCGGGCAATCCACTTGGCGGCGGTATGGATCACCCGGACACGCCAGGTGATGAAGAAAGAATGGTGGCTTCGAAAGGCATGCGGCCCGACAGCCACCAGCCGGTCCCTCCCCCTGATTCAGGGGGAGGCTAGGTGAGGGTACCCACCCAAGGATTCACGTGAAACTTCGAACCGTCCCGCAGGGCAAAACGCGCCAGTGGCGCGTTTTGAGGTGAGAAGGCCATGAGAGCTACGCTCGAATGGCAGCGAAGGCCATCCTGCAGGGCAAACCCGCGAATTAACGCGAATGGCACGGGAGCCATTGGCCCCAAAAAATCAATGCGCCGCCGAAATCACCCCGGCCTCCCAGCCCAGGATTGCCCGCTTTCGCGGTACGCCCCAGTGATACCCGGTCAGCGCGCCTGAGGTCCCCACCACGCGGTGGCAGGGCACGACGAAGCTGATCGGGTTCTTGCCCACCGCCGCACCCACGGCCCGAGAGGCTTTGGGTCTTCCGATGGATTGGGCAACACTCGAATAGGTGGTCGCCTGCCCCATCGGGATTTTCAGCAGGCGGTCCCATACCTGCACCTCAAAATCCGTGCCGATCAGCACCACCCGCACCGGCTGTTCCGCCGACCAGCGCCCAGGCTCGAAGATCTGCGCCACAAGAGGCGCGATGCTCAGATCGTCCCGCACGAAACGGGCATTGGGCCAGCGATTAGCCAGATCGGCAAACGCCTCATCGACGCTCGTCTCCGCATCGGCAAATCCCAGCCCCGACACACCATATTCAGTCGCCGTCATCACCGCCGTGCCGAAGGGTGAAGGGGCCACGCCCCAGATCATGTCGAGCCCTGCCCCGCCTGCGCGGAACACGCCCGGTGGCATGGCTTCATAGGCGACAAAGAGATCGTGCAGCCGCGAGGTTGAGCTGAGCCCCACCTCATAGGTGGTGTCGAGGACGCTGGCCTGTCCCCGCAGCAGGGACTTTGCATGGTCAAGCGCCACCGCCTGGGCAAAGCTTTTTGGGCTGAGGCCGCACCAGCGCCGAAACAGCTCGGTCAGCTGGCGTTCACTCAGGCCCATCGCGCGGGCAAAGGCGCCGAGATCGGTGGCGTCAGGCCCGGTTTCGCTGAGGTAGCGGATGGCGGCGCGGATAATGTCGTAATCGTCCCGGGGGACCAGTGTGCCGAGCTGGTTCATGGCTGGGCCTCTCATCGGATCAGTCTGGCGCTGTTCTAGGGCAGCCCAGCCGGCGCAGCGACCCGGTTTTGACCATCAGGCGGCGCGGCGCGCCCGGCGCAGCGCCTGGCCGAACGCGCGGGCAAAGCTCGCCTTGTCGTCGGAACTGAGGAAAGCTCCGATCTCGACATTGTCCTCGCCATGGCGGAGGTGGACGGCAGTGGTGCGTTCATTCTCGTCGCGGATGAGCACGAGGCGCACGTCACGCGGGGCAAAACGCGCGAGGCTGCGCTCCTGACCGGGGCCACGCAATGACAGCTCGATCTGCTCGGGCCAGACGGTGATCTGTTGGATGATCCGGTCGCGCCGGGCCTGGCGCATGCTCAGCGCCACCAGCGCAGCGGCGGCAATGGCGAATGCGACGGCACCCGGCAGCAGGAAATCCGGCACCGCGATCAGGAAGGGGACAGCGACAATGGCGGCAATGATCAGCGACACCCAGCCGCCGGCCGGGCGCAGCGAACGGTCGGGTCGCAGCGTGGCGGAAAAGAGCGGAGCAGTGGTTGTGGCTTGCATCGGCATGGCTGTCTCTCCAAGAACTATTGGCAGAGATTCGAAGGCGAGAGAATGGCAACCGCGAAAAAAGTTAAGAAATTGAGCCGCGCCGACGCCGAGGCCATCTTTACCCGCTTTCACGAGATCGAGCCGGAGCCCAAGGGCGAGCTCGATTACGTCAATGCCTTTACCCTTCTCGTCGCGGTGGTCCTGTCTGCCCAGGCTACCGACGTTGGGGTAAATCGCGCTACGAAGAATTTGTTCCAGCTCGCCCCCACGCCGGCTGCCATGGTGGCCCTCGGCGTCGAGGGGATCGAGACCGAAATCAAGACCATCGGGCTCTATCGCAACAAGGCGAAATTCGTCTACGCGCTCTCCCAGCAGCTGATCGAAAAGCACGGTGGCGAGGTACCCGACGTGCGCGAGGCGCTCGAGGCCCTGCCCGGCGTCGGCCGCAAGACGGCCAATGTGGTGCTGAACATTTTCTTCAAGCAACCCACCATTGCGGTCGACACGCATTTGTTCCGGGTAGGCAATCGCACCGGGCTCGCGCCGGGGGCAACGCCATTGGCGGTGGAGCTGGCGCTCGAGAAGCAGGTGCCGGAGCGTTTCATGCTCCATGCCCACCACTGGCTGATCCTGCATGGTCGCTACATCTGCAAGGCACGAAAGCCTGAATGCTGGCGGTGCCCCATCGCCCAATGGTGCCGGTTCGAACCCAAGACCGAAAACCCGGCCCGCAGCTGATCCGACTCAGGCCCCATAGCCCCTCGCCATGGCGGCGGCGAAAATGGGGACAAATACCAGCGCCACTGCCTGGAGATGCACATAGCGCCGTGCGGCTGCAATCTCGCCGGCGGGTGGTGCCCCCTGCCCGGCCTTGAGCCATTTCCGTATGGCGAGCGTCGGCGGAATGGTGAGAACGCCCATGATAGTGAAGGCGCCGATCTTGGCCCAGAAGGCCCAATTGCCCAAGTAATACCCGGGATCGCCGGTGCCGAACCAGACACGGATGACGCCAACGATGATGACCAGCACCGCCAGTCCTCCATAGGCCGCGTCAATCTTCGAGAGCTGGCTGACCTGTGCTGCCGAAAGGCCGGGGCGGATGAGGGCGAACTCGGCCGCGAAAACGCCCACCAGGGCAAACACCGCGACATGGTGGGCGCAGGCAAGGATAAAGCTCCAGTCCATTTGCGTCCCTCGGCTCCGGATGTTATCTATGCTCACACTCTATTCTTGCCATGTAAACAATGTCAACTTTATCAAATAGCCCTTATCATCACGGCAATCTGCGGCAGGTCCTGCTCGAAACCGCCCTCTCCATCCTTGCCCGCGAGGGAGAGGCGGGGCTCGGCCTGCGCGATCTCGCCCGGGCTGTTGGCGTATCGGCGGCCGCGCCCTATCGTCACTTTGATAGCCGGGCAGCCCTGCTCGAGGCTCTGGCGGTCACGGGCTTCCAGCGCTTTGCTGCGCGCATGCGCGAGGTGATCGACAGCCAGCCCGATGATGTGCTGGCCGCCATGGGCAAGACTTATGTCGTCTTTGCCCTCCAAAACCCGAACCTCTTCCGGCTGATGTTCTCGCCGCAATTGAAAAAGGATGCCCGGCCCGGCCTGCGCATGGCTGCTGACGCGGCTTTCGAAACGCTGCGGGAGGCAGTTGGCGGCGAGGATGCGGCAGCCCGCACAAGAACCCTTGCCGCCTGGGCCAAGGTCCACGGCCTTGCCGTCCTGCTGCTTGATGGGCAGATCGCCATCCGCGCCGGTGAGGATACAGAGACGCTCATTGCCCGGATCATCGAGAGCCTGTGACCCTAGGGACGCCTGCAGACAGGGCGAAAACATTGCCCGCTTCGGCGCCTTGGGCTAAACCGGCCGGCGGCCCCGCGCGTTTTTAACGGAAAATCCCATGACCCAGACCCGCTTTGATGTTCTCACCATCGGCAATGCGATCGTCGACATCATCGCCCCGGTCGAGCCCGGCTTCATCGAGCGCGAAGGCATGACCAAAGGCATCATGCACCTGATCGACACCGATCGGGCCGAAGACCTCTATTCGAAGATGCCGTTGAGCCGGCAACAGATTTCCGGCGGTTCGGCCGCCAATACGGCCGCTGGCGTCGCCTCCCTCGGCGGCCGCGCCGCCTTCGTTGGCAAGGTCGCCGACGACACTCTGGGGGATGTGTTCGAAACCGATTTGTCCGAGACAGGCGTCCACTATTCCACCGCGCGCCTCAAGAACGGCGCCCTGACCGCCCGCTGCATGATCTTCGTGTCCGAAGATGGCGAGCGCACCATGAACACCTATCTCGGCGCCTGCCATCAGCTCACCGAGGCTGATATCAAGGAAGACGAGATCGGCGGCGCTGCCGTCACCTATATGGAAGGCTTTCTCTGGGATCCGGTCGAAGCCAAGAAGGCCTTCGTGCTCGCCGCGCACTATGCCCACAAGAATGAGCGCGCTGCCGCCTTCACCCTCTCGGACCCGTTTTGCGTCGATCGCTTCCGCCCCGAATTCCTCGATCTCATCCGCTCGAAGACCGTCGACTATGTCTTTGCCAATGTGCATGAGCTGAAGTCGCTCTACGAAACCGACGATCTCGGCGAAGCCGTGCGCGCCATCGCCCAGGATGCCGAACTGGCCGCCATCACCATGGGTGCCGAAGGCGCCATGGCCATCCACAATGGCGAAGTGATTTCCGTCCCGGCCTTCCCGGTCGACAAGGTGGTTGATGCCACGGGCGCCGGTGATCTCTTCGCAGCCGGCTTCCTCCTTGGCGTCGCGCGCGGTCAGACCATCGAGTCTGCCCTCAAGACCGGCTGTCTCGCCGCCTCAGAAGTGATTTCTCACATCGGCGCCCGCCCCCAGCTCGACCTCGCCGACCTCACCCGCCAGCACGGCCTGGCCGGCTAGGTTTTACGGGGGTGGAAGAACCCCCTCCTAGCCTCCCCCTGAGAAGGGGGAGGGATATATCGAATGTGCGGTGCGGTCAGTGAGCCACAGATCCTTCCCCTCCCCCTACCCAGGGGGAGGCCGGGTGGGGGTCAAAACACCCCACCCCCAAAACTACCCCAAAATATCCTTGCTCATGATGCGCTGCACACCGGCTTCTTCCATGTCGGCCCAGGCCTTTTCCAGCGAGCCATTGGTGTCGATGGCGCGCGTTGCGTCCTCGATGACGGTGACATCAAAGCCGCCCGCTGCGCCGTCGAGGGCCGACCACGCGACGCAGAAATCGGTGGCCAGCCCGACGATAAAGAGGCGCCCGGCCTCGCGTTCGCCAAAATAGCCCGCCAGCCCGGTGAGGGTCTTGCGGTCGGCTTCCTGGAAGCTTGAATAGCTGTCGATGCCGCGGTGATAGCCCTTGCGGATAACGAGGGTTGCATGGGGAATGTCGAGATCGGCAGACAGCTCGGCCCCGCGGGTGTTCCACACGCAATGGTCCGGCCAGAGCACCTGGGTGCCATAGTCGAGCTCAATGGTATCAAAGGGCTTTTTGCCGGCGTGCTGGCTGGCGAAGGACACATGGTTTGCCGGGTGCCAGTCTTGGGTCAGCACCACATTGGTGAACTGCTTGGCCAGCGTATTGATCAACGGCACGATCTCGTCACCACCTGCGACAGCAAGGCTGCCGCCGGGGAGGAAGTCATATTGCACATCGGTGACGATGAGCACGTCCTGGGGGCCGATGGAGAGGGTCATGGGGCAGCATCCTTGGGCTCAAAGAGTTCAGCACGAATCATCCCGCGCACGGAATTACCCAGCCAGATATCGTCGGCGGCATGAAGATCGGCAAGGGTCAGAACTGCTTCCTCGGCCTTGCCGGTGGCAATCAGCTCAGCCCGCAACGTGCCCGGCAACAATCCGGAGCTCAGCGCCGGCGTGAGAAGCTTTCCATCTTTTCCAATGAAGACATTGGTGATCGAGCCTTCGGCCAGCTCATCCCGCTCATTGAGAAACAACACCTCATCCACCAGCAGCGTTTTTTGCGCCTCCTGGCGGGGACGGTCGTAGAAATCCCGGTTGGTCGTCTTGTGCGCCAGCCAGATCGAGCTGGAATCCAGTCTTTCCGGGGCGATGGCAAATCTGAACACATCCGGATTGGCCGGCAGTGGCACCGCGGTGAGATCGGGTCCCGCTTCGCCCAGCGTCAGGCGCACGCGCATCGGCCCCGTCCATTCCCCCGTTGCGCTCTGCACCATTGCTGCAAGCGCCGCGCGATCGAACGGGAGATCAAAATAGGCGGCCGAATCAGCCATGCGGTCGAGATGCCGCTCGAGGAGCCAGAAACCGTCTTCCGGCGTCCATTTCAGCGTTTCGATCAGGGTGACGGCCTCGGCCGGCTGGGACAGGAATTTCAATTTGAGCAGCGCTTCCTCATATTCGGCCTCGGCCGAGCTATCGGCGACGATACCGCCACCAATGCCGATTTCGCCGCGTCCCTGTTCGTCGATCACCGCGGTCCGGATCGCGACATTGAAGGCAAAATCGCCGTTCGGGGCAATATAGCCGATCGAACCGGTATAGACCCCGCGCGGCTCCGCTTCGAGCGCGTGGATGATCTCCATCGCCCGCAATTTCGGCGCCCCGGTGATCGAGCCGCAGGGGAAGAGATTTTCGAGCATTTCCACGAGGCCTAAGTCGCGCCGCTTCCGCGCCTCGATCCCCGACACCATGGTGTGAAGGCTGCGATAGGTTTCGACGGTGAAAAGGTCTGTCACCTTCACCGAGCCCATTTCGGCGATCCGCCCGAGGTCATTGCGCAGGAGATCGACGATCATCAGGTTTTCGGCGCGGTTCTTTTCATCGGCGGCGAGGGCTGCGCGCCCCGAAATATCCTCGGCAATCGTCCGCCCGCGCTTCAGCGTCCCCTTCATAGGCCGCGCCCTGAGGAGATGGCCGGTCCCTGACACAAACAGCTCCGGCGAGCGCGACAGGATTTTATGTGCGCCGGTGTCGATATAGGCGCCATAGGCGACCTTCTGGCTCGCCGCGAGCCTCCGGTAGAGCCCCAAGGCATCGCCGATAAGATCGAACCGCGCCTTGAGCGTCAGATTGACTTGATAGATATCCCCCGAAGCGATCAGGGCTTTTGCAGCCTCAAAGGCGCGGGAATAGGCCTCAAAATCGAGCGTCGGCGCAAGATTGTCTGCCCCACCGGCCGCGCCGCTGGCGAGCACCGCCGACACCGCCTGCGTCGTGAGCGCCTGCGGGGCGTCATAGAGCCCGAACCAGAGGAGCGGCATGTTCGAAGGTGGCGGCAGCAGTTTTTCGAGCCGCTCCTCGAACACCATCCCTAGTTCATAGGCGCAGTAACCGGCGGCCCACAGCCCCTCCCGCCCGGCCTCGGCGATCCGCTTGAGCGCGCTGCGCGCAGTTGTCGCATCATGGGCGACGACGATCTCGCGCGGGGCTGTGAACAGCAGGTTCTGCCCGTGCTGCGTCAGATTGTCGTGGAGGAGCACGCTGTGAGGGGTCAACATGGCGTCTATTTAGCCGGATTTACCGTGACGGAAAGGGCTTCATCGAGCCTCTTGGCTAGAAAATTGCGGCATGGCAGAAAGCCTCGATCCGGCGCATGTGCGTCGGCACGAGGGTATATTTCCATGACAAACAAACTGCTGGGCGCTGTTGCCGCCCTGACGCTTTTTGCCGCCGTTTCGCCGGCCATTGCGCAGGATGTCGAATTCACGCTGATCAATAACAGCTCGCATACACTGACCTATCTCTATGTTGCGCCAAGCAACACCGAGGATTGGGGCGATGACCTCCTGGGCGAGAAGGGCATTCTCGAAGCCGGCTACGAAGCCAGTGTTTTCATTGGCGATGGTTCGGATCAGTGCCTTTATGACCTGCGCTTCGAGACCGCCGAAGGCGCCGAGCTCGACGTCTATGAAGTCGATATCTGCTCGCTCGGCAGCTACACGCTGACCGACTGATTTGCACAGGCGCTGCCTTTGTCGGGCAGCGCCACCCCTTTGAAGGGGAAATCTGCTGCGACACGCGCTTGAAGCCCCAGTCGCACCCCCCTATATACGCCCCAGGCCCGGCGACGGGCGATTTTCAAACCTACGAGGGACCCGACCCCCTTAGGACACGAGGCTGCTTTCGTTTGAAAGGGCTTCGCACTGGGTTCGCTGAAAGAGAGGCTATTACAAATGGCAAAAGTTATCGGTATCGACCTGGGCACGACCAATAGCTGCGTTGCCGTCATGGACGGCGCCAACCCCAAGGTCATCGAAAATGCCGAAGGCGCACGGACGACCCCGTCCATGGTTGCCTTCTCCAAGGATGGCGAGCGTCTGATTGGCCAGCCGGCCAAGCGCCAGGCCGTCACCAACCCCGAAAACACGCTGTTCGCTGTCAAGCGCCTGATCGGCCGTCGTTATGACGACAAGGTCGTGGCCAAGGACAAGAACCTCGTGCCCTTCAAGATCGTGTCTGCCGACAATGGCGACGCATGGGTTGAAGCTTCGGGCGACAAGTATTCGCCGAGCCAGGTCTCGGCCATGATCCTGCAGAAGATGAAGGAAACCGCTGAGGCCTATCTCGGCGAGACCGTCACCCAGGCCGTCATCACCGTTCCCGCATACTTCAACGACAGCCAGCGCCAGGCCACCAAGGACGCAGGCAAGATTGCCGGCCTTGAAGTGCTGCGCATCATCAACGAGCCGACTGCTGCCGCGCTCGCCTATGGCCTCGACAAGAAGAATTCCGGCACCATCGCGGTCTATGACCTTGGCGGCGGTACCTTCGACGTGTCCATCCTCGAAATCGGTGATGGCGTCTTCGAGGTGAAGTCCACCAACGGCGACACCTTCCTCGGTGGCGAAGACTTCGACATGCGCCTCGTCGACTACCTCGCCGACGAGTTCAAGAAGGAGCAGGGCATCGACCTGCGCTCCGACAAGCTCGCCCTGCAGCGCCTCAAGGAAGCTGCCGAAAAGGCCAAGATCGAGCTTTCGAGCTCGACCCAGACCGAAATCAACCTGCCGTTCATCACCGCAGACGCTTCGGGTCCAAAGCACCTGACGCTCAAGCTCTCGCGCTCCAAGCTCGAAAGCCTCGTCGATGACCTGATCGCGCGCACCATCGAGCCGTGCAAGCAGGCCATGAAGGACGCTGGCGTTTCGGCCAGCCAGATCGACGAAGTGGTTCTGGTCGGCGGCATGAGCCGCATGCCCAAGGTCCAGGAAGCGGTCAAGCAGCTGTTCGGCAAGGAACCCCACAAGGGCGTGAACCCTGACGAAGTCGTGGCGCTGGGCGCTGCCATCCAGGGCGGCGTTCTCCAGGGCGACGTCAAGGATGTGCTGCTGCTGGACGTGACCCCGCTGTCGCTCGGCATCGAAACGCTGGGCGGTGTCTTCACCCGTCTGATCGACCGTAACACGACGATCCCGACCAAGAAGAGCCAGACCTTCTCGACCGCCGAAGACAATCAGTCGGCTGTGACCATCCGCGTGTTCCAGGGTGAACGCGAAATGGCTGCGGACAACAAGCTGCTCGGCAATTTCGACCTCGCCGGCATCCCGCCCGCACCGCGCGGCGTGCCGCAGATCGAAGTGACGTTCGACATCGACGCCAACGGCATCGTCAACGTCTCGGCCAAGGACAAGGGCACCGGCAAGGAGCAGCAGATCCGCATCCAGGCTTCCGGTGGTCTTTCGGACGCCGACATCGAGAAGATGGTCAAGGAAGCCGAGGCCAATGCCGAAGCCGACAAGAAGAAGCGCGAAGCCGTCGAAGCCAAGAACCAGGGCGAATCGCTGATCCACTCGACTGAAAAGTCGCTCAAGGATTACGGCGACAAGGTCTCTGCCGAGGACAAGACTGCGATCGAAACCGCAATCACCGACCTGCGCGCCGTCATCGATGGCGACGACGGCGAAGTGATCAAGGAAAAGACCGCAGCCCTTGCCGAAGCCTCGATGAAGCTGGGCGAAGCCATGTACAAGGCCAGCCAGGCTGAAGCCGAAGCCAAGGCCAACGGCACCGCCGATGACGAAGATGACGACGTCGTCGACGCCGACTTCGAAGAGGTCAAGGACGAAGACAAGAAGTAATTTTTGTCAGAGTTTTGAATTCTAGAGCCCGGTGGAAACACCGGGCTCTTTTGTTTTTGGTGCCCCCGAAGGCACAGACGCAGCGTGTGCATGATGGTGCCAAAGGAACTGGCCCCACCCTCCCCCTTGAGGGGAGGGCCAGGGAGGGGGTGAGCCACACGCCGCCGATCCACAAATGCCACCGTCCTAACGCCTCCCCTCCCAGGGGTAGCTCGGGTGGGGGTGCCCCCCCGCCCCCCAAAACGTTCCACGTGAATCACTGCTCTTGCGTCAGCAAGATTGCCCCATCTCGCCTCTCTTGCTAAAGCAATCCAACACGGCGCTGCCTCTTGTTGACCCCGGCCCCTTGCGGGTCGCGAGTGCGATTGCCATCTAGGTTGAAATGATGAGCGGGCTTTAGTCAGGGCGCGGTGCTGCGACCGACTGTATCGGAGAAGATTTTTGTCCAAACGCGACTTTTACGAGGTGCTCGGCTGCCAGAAGGGCGCCGACGAGGCAACGCTCAAGAGTGCCTATCGCAAGCTCGCAATGAAGTTCCATCCCGATCGCAATCCCGGCGATGCGGAGGCGGAAGGCAAGTTCAAGGAAATCAGCGACGCCTATGACACGCTCAAGGACGCGCAGAAGCGCGCGGCCTATGACCGGTTCGGCCATGCCGCCTTCGAGAACGGCGGCCCGCGCGGTGGCGCTGGCTTCGGGCCCGAATTCTCCTCCTCCATGTCCGATATTTTCGAGGACATTTTTGGCGACTTCATGGGCGGTGGCCGGCGCGGCGGCGGCGGCGGTGCCTCAAAACTGCGCGGCTCGGATCTGCGCTATAATCTCGAAATCTCGCTCGAAGAGAGCTTTGAGGGCCGCACGGTCGAAATCGACGTGCCCTCGCTCGTCGGCTGCGACACCTGCGAAGGCACGGGCGCCAAGCCCGGCACCGGCACACACAACTGCCGCCAGTGTAACGGCCACGGCAAGGTCCGCGCCGCCCAGGGCTTTTTCACCATCGAACGCACCTGCCCGGTCTGTCAGGGTCGCGGCGTGATGATGGACCAGCCCTGCACCGATTGTTCCGGCCAGGGCCGTCGCCAGGAAAACCGCAAGCTGTCGGTCGATATTCCAAAGGGCATCGAAGACGGCACCCGCATTCGCCTCGCCAACGAGGGCGAGGCCGGGGTGCGCGGTGGCCCGCCGGGCGATCTCTACATCTTCATTTCCATCAAGCCGCATAGCCTGTTCCAGCGCGACGGCGCCGATCTCTACGCCCGCGTGCCGATCTCCATGACGACGGCGGCGCTCGGCGGCGAGTTCGAAGTGCCGACGCTCGACAATGCCCGGGCCAAGGTCAAGGTGCCGGCTGGCACCCAGCCGGGCCAGCGCGTCCGCCTCAAGGCCAAGGGCATGCCGGTGCTGCGCAGCAAGGACGTCGGCGATCTCTACGTCCAGCTCGACATCGAGACCCCGCAGAACCTCAGCCGCAAGCAGCGGGAACTGCTCGAAGAATTCGCGCGCCTCGAAACCGACGAAACCAGCCCCGCTTCGGGCGGTTTCTTCGACAAACTGAAAAAAATGTTTGAGGCTTAAGGCGGAAGAGAAATTGCTCCAGTGGAGCAATTTCCCGCCCTAAGGCCACGAGAGCTATGCTCGAATGGCGGGCCACGGTAAAAATCGCTCCTATTGAGCGATTTTAGGCCTTAAGGCTATGCTCGAGTGGCACGAACGCCGAGGCTCTTCACGCACTGACGGACCCTCAACCTGATTCACGTGAAACCATGGCTAGTGGCCGCGGGGCTTTCGCCCCGCCCTACCGCAACGGCCGCAGCTTTGCGTCCGTCATCTCGGTAATCAACGCGCCGATTGCCTTCCGCGCCTCGCTCTCGGCGTCCTCGATCTTCGTACCGAACGGCACCTCGAGCCCCAGCCGCTTGCTCGGATCATCCGACCAGAGAAAGGTCACAAAGCTCTTTTTCGCCTGCAGATCGTGGCCGAGATGGGCGATGATCAGTTCGCTTGCCATGTGCGATCTCCCTTTTCAGCCCAAGCATGATCCCCTATCGCCTCCCTGTCACGCGGCAGGCGGTTCCCCGCTCATATCCATCCAGACATATTCCCACACATGCCCGTCGATATCGGCGATGGCGCGCGAGTACATGAAGCCCATATCCTGGGCAGGACGATACTCGTTTCCGCCTGCCTTGAGGCCGGCTTCGGCAATCTCGTCCACGGCCTCACGGCTGTCGCGCGACAGCGCATAGAGCGCCTGCGTCTGGGCCTTGGGGTCGGGAATGGGCAGCGGCGCAAACTCTTTGAATTTGGCTTCTGTGAGCACCATCACGAATATCGTGTCCGAAATGACGATGCAGGCTGCGGTCTCGTCGGTAAATTGCGGATTATGCGAAAACCCCAGTGCCTTGTAATAGGCCATGGAGGCGGCAAGATCCTTGATCGGCAGGTTCACGAAAATCATCGGGGCTGGCATGTTTGGCTCCTTCGCCACGCGGTTACTTCGCTCTTGAAACGATAAGCCTTGGCCGAAGCTGGTCAACGCTCTTGCATAGACGCTTCGGCCGCGCCACTTTCGACAGCCATTGCTTAAGGAAATTGCATGACGCGCGCTCTTACCCTCTCCGGGTCCATCCGCCAGGGGTCCTATAATCGCCTGCTGCAGCACCATATGGACAAAAAGCTGGCCGCGGCCGGCGTCGAGGTCACCTCGATCGATCTCGGCGATTTTGACATGCCGATCTTCAACGAGGATCTGGAGGCCGACAACACTCCGGAGGCGGCAGTGCGCCTCGCCGAGATGTTCCGCACCCACGAGATCGTCTTCATCGCCTCGCCTGAATATAATGGCGGCGCGAGCCCGCTCATCGTGAACACCATCACTTGGCTCAGCCGGCAGCGGCCAAGCCCCTTCCGTCATGCCGTGTTCGGCATTGGCGGCGTCAGCTCGGGCAAATACGGCACCATCTGGGGCCTCAGCCATCTGCGCGAATCGCTGACCAAAATCGGCACGCTGGTCGTGCCAACCCTCCTCGGCATCGGCCCCGCCAAGGAAGCCTTCAACGAACAGGGCGAGCCGGTTGAACCGGCGATCATCCGCAAGGTCGATCAGATCGTTGAAGAACTCACCCATTTCAGCCGGGGGTAAAGATCATGCGGGCGCTCTATCTGACCCACCCCCAGGTTCAAATGGATCCTCTCATCCCGGTGCCCCTGTGGTCCCTTTCGGATGAGGGGCGCCAACGCGTTGAACATTTTATCGCCCGCCGGACCATTCCGGCGGGCGCTTTTGTGTTCACGAGCCGCGAGACCAAGGCCATGCAGATGGCCGATCTCTTTGCCGAGATCACCGGTACTCCGGCCCTCTCTGATCACCTGATGGGCGAAAACGACCGTACCGCCACCGGTTTTCTGCCGGCCCCTCTCTTTGAAGCCACGGCCGACGCTTTTTTCGCCGCACCCGACACCAGTATCGATGGCTGGGAAACGGCCAGCGACGCGCAGGTCCGCATCGTCGCCACGGTCGGTCTCGCGCTGCAGTCGGTGCCGCCAGATACCCCGGCCATCTTCTGCGGCCACGGCGCCGTCGGCACGCTGCTTAAATGCCATCTCGGCGGGCTGCCGATTTCGCGCGAAGAAGACCAGAGCCGGCGCGGCGCTCAGGGCGGCGGCAATGGCTTTGTCTTCGACATGAAAACCCTCGCCCTCCTCACCGACTGGGTGCCCATGGAGGATATTTTACTCGATTGGTGGAAAGGCTAGACCGACAACTGGTTTCTGTTCTTCCTTCTCCCTTGAGGGAGAAGGTGGCCCGAAGGCCGGATGAGGAGGCCTTAGGTCGAGCGGCTTAAAAGAGGGTGGGGTAAAAATACGACCTAACCGCGCTCCCTACCCCTTCTCCGCCAGCCCAAAAATATCGAGCGCATCATTGAGCGCTGTGGTCAGCTGATCGAGCCGGGCCGGATCGGTCTCGATCTGGCGCAGCCTGTTTGGCCCGGCCAGCGGAACGGCTTTGACCAGCTCCAGCCCCTTTTCAGTGATCGCCACCAACCGGGCCCGCCGGTCGCGTGGATCGGTGCGCACGATGCAGAGCTCGAGCCGGCGCAGTTCGTCGATCGACTGCCCAAGGGTCGCTGCATGCATGTTGAGCCCCTTGCGCAGCGCCGCCAGCGCCATGTGCGGGCGTTCGGCCAGGATATGCAGCACGGCCAGCTGCAGCCCGGTAATGCCGTGTCTGGCCTTGAGCATGGTGTGGAAGGCGGAGATGGACTGGTCGAGCCGCATCCAGGCGACAAGGGTCGAAAGAGCCTGCTGCTGCATGAAAATCCGGGCAAATCAGGAAGGGAATCGGGGGCCTTATGCTGTCATAGCATCGCTCTGGCAAGCTGCTATGGCGCCATAGCAGCCCAAACTCCCCGCAATTTTGCCTTGCTCCCGCCCGGCCGATATGCGACCTCACGCCGATCGCGACAGAAAGGAAACTGCCATGGCCGGCCAGCTGATTGTTGGGCTCGACGTGTCGTCACGCGCACGCGCCGAGGAAATCGTCACCACCTTGGGCGACACGGTAGATTTCTACAAGATCGGCTACCAGTGCTTTTATGGCGCTGACGGCTTTGCCCTGGGCAAGGATCTGATCGCCGCCGGCAAGAAGGTCTTTTTTGACCTAAAACTCCTCGACATCGACAACACGGTCGAAAAGGGCGTTGCCGCCTTTGCCGAAACCGGCGCGGCCATGCTGACCGTCCACGCCTATCCCAAGACCATGCGCGCCGCCGCTCGCGCCGCCGAGGGTTCTAACCTCTGCGTGCTTGGCGTAACCGTCCTCACCTCGATGGACGATGCCGACGTCAAGGAGGCCGGTTACGAGCGCGACGCGGCGGGCCTCGTTGCACTGCGCGCCCAGCAGGCGCGTGAAGCCGGCATTGGCGGCATTGTCGCCTCCTCGCACGAAGCCGAAATGGTCCGCACCATCGTCGGGCCGAAGCTCGCCATCGTCACCCCCGGCATTCGCCCGGCGGGCAGCGCAGCCGGCGACCAGAAGCGCATCATGACCCCCGCCCAGGCCCTCGCCGTGGGCGCCACCCATCTCGTCATCGCCCGCCCTATTGTGGAAGCGCCCGATCCGGCCGAAGCTGCCCGGGCAATCCTGGCCGAAATGGCCGGCTCCGGAACAAGGCTCGCGTAAAAAATGACAAAACTCTCCGCCTGCATCGAAATGCTCTTTACGGCGGAGAGTTCTGATCCCGTCCAGCGCATCCATCTGGCCAGGGCCGAAGGCTTTGAGGCCGTCGAATTCTGGCTCTGGTCCAACAAGGATCTCGACGCCATCGAGCGCGCGCTCGACGAAACCGGCGTGAAACTCGCCGGCATCGTCGCCGAGCCTTTTGCCAAGCTCACCAATCCCAAGACCCACGACGATTTCCTGCGTGGCCTCGAACAGAGCCGCGACGTGGCCGTGCGGCTCGGTGCACCGGTGCTGATCTGCCAATCGGGCAATAACCGCCTGCTCGTCGATCGCCAGCGCCAGCGCGATGCCCTCACCAGCGTCCTCAAACGCGCCGCCGATGTGCTGGAGGGCTCAGGGGTAAAACTGGGGCTTGAGCCGCTCAATGACCGGGTCGATCACCCGCTCTATTTTCTTACGTCCACGAGTGAGGCCCTCGACATCATGGATGCGGTCGACCGTCCAGAGATCGGCATCACCTATGATCTCTACCATTCGATGGTCATGGCCGAGGACCCTATCAGCGTGATCGGCAATCGCGGCCACCACATCGTCCATCTGCACATCGCCGATCGCCCCGGCCGCAACCAGCCGGGCTCGGGCAAGCTCGATTTGCTCACCCCGCTCACTGCGCTGATCGCCCAGGGATATGATGGCTATATCGGCCTCGAATTCCGCCCGACAGCCGATACGAAAACGGCGCTGGTCGAAACCCGCGCCGCTCTTGCGCCTCTTATGGCGCCATAGCATTGAGGATCTGTCGGCGTTTTACGCCGCCAGATCCGCCACCACTGCGTCGAGCACCGGAAAGCCTTTTTCCGTCACCCGGATATTGCCATTGGGCAGGGTCTCGACAAATCCATACCCCTTTAAGGCCTCGATCTGCTTTTCGGCGATCGACCGGCCCGAGATCGACATGAACCGCGACGGGGAAATGCCCTCCTTGAGGCGCAGCCCCATGACGAGGAATTCATCCCCCTGCTCTTCCCAGGTCAGCACATCGTCGGTGGTCATGCCATGGCCGAACTCGTTGACGAGCTTGAGCCACTCGAACGGCATCTTCTCGGTCGCCGTGGCGTGGCGCTGGTGGTTGACCATCAGCCGGCCGTGCGCGCCCGGGCCAATCCCTGCATATTCGCCATAGCGCCAGTAGAGCATGTTGTGCCGGCTTTCCTGGCCGGGCACGGCATGGTTGGAAATCTCGTAGGCGGGCATGCCGGCGGCGGCCGTCAGCTCCTGCGTCATCTCGTAGAAATCGGCCGCCAGATCCTCATCCGGCATCTTGAGCTTGCCGGCGCTATAGAGGTCATAGTAGCGCGTGCCGTGCTCAATGGTCAGCTGATAGAGGCTGAGGTGCCCCCGCGCCAGCCAGATGGCTTCCTTGAGCTCGTCCTCCCAGTCCTCAAGCGTCTGCTTGGGGCGGGCATAGATGATGTCAAAGCTTGAGCGATCAAAGATCGACTGCGCCACGCGCACGGCCGCGATGGCCTCGTCGACACTGTGGCGACGGCCAAGCTCGGCCAGCGGACCCTCGCGCAGCGACTGCACGCCCAGCGACACCCGGTTCACCCCGGCGCTGCGGAAACCGCGGAACCGGTCCACTTCCACCGATGTCGGATTGGCTTCGAGCGTGATCTCGGCGTTGGTGTCGATCTGCCAGGCGCCGGCGATGGCGTCGAGAATGGTCCCGACGGCCTTGGGGCTCATCAGCGAAGGCGTGCCGCCGCCGAAAAAGATCGACTGCACCAGCCGACCCGGCGCCAGCGCGGCCATATGGGCGATCTCGCGCTTGTAACCCTCGACATAGGCGTCCTCGTCGAAGGGGCCGCGATGCACATGGGAATTGAAGTCGCAATATGGGCATTTGGACGCGCAGAACGGCCAATGCACATAGACGCCGAACAGGTCGTTCGGGTTAGCGCTCAATCTGGTTCTCCACGAATTGGGCAAAGGCGCGGGCGCGATGGGACAGACCTTCTTGTCCCGGCGACCAGGAATGCTTCACTTCGGCCGCCATCTCGCCAAAGGTGATCTCGTGCCCGTCGGGCATGAACATCGGGTCATAGCCATGGCCCTGGGTGCCGCGCGGCGGCCAGATCAGCGTGCCCGGGCAGGTGCCGACATAGAGCACGTCGCGACCATCGGGATGGGCAAGGCAGAGCGTAGCGTTGAACGCGGCGCGGCGCTGGGCGGGATCGGTTGCCCCCTTGGCCTGCAATTCGTCTTCCACCCGCTGCATGGCCTTGCCGAAATCGCGCGGCACGCCGGCCCAGTCGGCCGTGTAGACGCCCGGCTGGCCATCGAGCGCATCGACGCTGATTCCCGAATCATCGGAAAGCGCCAGCATATTGGCGCCCTTGGCGGCAGCATGGGCCTTGGTGCGGGCATTTTCGGCAAAAGTCGTGCCGGTTTCTTCCGGCTCGGGCAGGCCCAGTTCGCCAGCGGACACCAGCTCAAGCCCAAACGGCTCGAACAGCTCGCGAAACTCCTTGAGCTTTCCCGCATTATGGGTGGCGATGACCAGCCGGTCGCCGCGGCGCAGGCGGGGGAGAGTGCTCATTTGGCGCTTCCGTTCTTTTCGGCGCCGCACCCGAGATCGAGCGCGCGCACAATGTCATTCCAGATGGCGCAATCGGGCGCGACATCCTGTGTCGTCTCGCCATGGGCCCCGGCGCGCGCCGGCCTGCCCGCCCGCCGGGTCTCGGCGGTGCGGTTGGACAGGGCTGCAATCAGGTCCCGTGGCGTCTTCATGCGTTGAGCGCCGCCTGTTGCAGCAGGCTCAATTCGCCAATGCCCTTGCCGGCAAGGTCCATCAGCGCCTCGAGCTCGGCGCGGTCGAACGGCGCGCCTTCTGCCGTCCCCTGGATTTCGACAAATTTACCCGAGCCGGTCATGACGAAATTGGCGTCGGTCTCGGCTTCCACGTCCTCGAGATAATCAAGGTCGAGCACCGGCGCGCCGCGATAGATCCCGCACGACACCGCCGCAACACTGTCTTTCAGCGCCTGGCCCTTGGTCAGCTTGCGCTCTTCCATCCAGCGGATGGCGTCCACAAGCGCCACATAGGCGCCGGTGATCGAGGCGGTGCGGGTGCCGCCATCGGCCTCCAGCACGTCGCAGTCGAGGGTGATCTGCGCCTCGCCCAGGAGGGTGAGGTCGACAACGGCGCGCAGCGAGCGGCCGATCAGGCGCTGGATTTCTTGGGTGCGGCCGGTCTGCTTGCCGGCCGTGGCCTCACGGCGGGTGCGGCTACCGGTGGCGCGTGGCAGCATGCCATATTCGGCCGTGACCCAGCCCTGGCCCTTGCCGCGCAGCCAGCCCGGCAGGCTGGTTTCGACCGAAGCGGTGCACAACACCTTTGTGTTACCGAAGCTGATAAGGCATGAGCCTTCAGCTTTCATGGCCACATTGCGCTCTATGGTGACGGCCCGCATCTGGTCGGGGGCGCGCAGGGATGGCCGCATGGGCACCTCAAATTCTCTGGCAAATAGTCCTTAACCGCCTCTTAACCTTCATCGCCGCCCTCCACAAGCGCTCGGCGCTTGGCGTTCGGGCCTTCAGCGCTTAAATAAGAGCGCAAGGTTAAAGCCGAAAATTTTAAGCAAAAAGACCATGAACCGCCCATCCGAGGATTTTCTTAGCGCGCTAAACGCCCGCAGTCAGGATATTTTCCGGCGGCTGGTCGAACGCTATCTCGATACCGGCCTGCCCGTTGGCTCGCGCGATCTCAGCCGTATGCTGCAGGTCGAACTCTCGCCCGCCTCGGTGCGCAATGTGATGGCCGATCTCGAAGATCTTGGCCTCATCGCTGCCCCGCACACTTCCGCCGGCCGCGCCCCGACGCAGCTGGGCCTGCGCTTTTTCGTCGATGCCATGCTCGAAGTGGGTGCCGTCGATGAGACCGAGCGCAGCCAGATCGCCCGTCACATCGAAGGCAATGCCGGTCGTGGACAGGTCGAAGACCTTCTCACCGAGGCCTCGTCGCTGCTGTCCGGCCTCTCCCATGGCGCCGGAGTGGTTATCGCGACCAAGGCGGACATGGTGCTGCGCCACATCGAATTCGTCCGGCTCGACCAAAGCCGGGCCATGGCCGTGCTTGTCGGCGATGATGGTCAGGTCGAAAACCGCATCATGGAACTGCCGCCCGGCTTCACTGCCGCCGCGCTGACCCAGGCGAGCAATTACCTCGCCAATTATGTCGTCGGCCGCACCCTCGCAGAGGCCCAGAAAATTCTTGCCGAACGCCGGCAGGAACAGCGCGCCGAGCTCGACGAATTGACCCAGAAACTGGTCGACGCCGGCATTGCCACTCTGGGCAAGCAGAGCGGCGCCAGCGCCCCCACGATCATTGTTCGCGGACGCGGCAATCTCATCAACGACACCATGGCCAGCGAAGACCTCAGCCGGATGCGTCAGCTCTTCGACGAACTTGAAAGCAAGGATGGCTTGCTCGAGCTCCTCGGCGACGCGGAAAAGGCCCAGGGCGTCCGCATCTTCATCGGCTCGGAGAACAAGCTCTTTTCGCTCTCCGGCTCCTCGGTGATTCTCTCGCCCTATAAGGATGCCAATGACAAGGTGGTGGGCGTGCTCGGCGTCATCGGCCCGACGCGGCTCAATTATGCCCGCATCGTGCCGGTCGTCGACTACACCGCCAATCTGGTCACCCGCCTCATGGCAACAAAGCGCGGCTAATCGGCCGTGCGGGACCCGAACCGCAGTCCCACTATTGAAAAACCTGCCGCCTTGGCCGATATGCGGGGCACAACAGTTTTACAGCGCCCATGGAGATGAGATGAGCGACGAGAACGCCACGACAGGCGAAACGCCGGACATTGAAAATCTCGCCACCGACACCGTTTCGGAGGTCGATCCCGTCGAAGCCCTGCAGTCCGAGAACGCAGAACTGCGCGATCGCCTTCTGCGCTCGGTTGCCGAGATGGAAAATCTGCGCAAGCGCACCGAGCGCGACGTTGCCGATACGCGCACCTATGCCATCGCCGGCTTTGCCCGCGATATGCTCTCGGCCACGGATGCGCTGAGCCGCGCCCTGATGGTCATCCCGGCCGATGAGCGCTCCACCGCTGATGGCACGCTGAAAAGCCTCATTGAAGGCATCGAGCTGGCCGAGCGCGAAACCCAGCGCCTCCTTGCCAAGCATGGCGTCAAGCAGATCGAGGCCGCCGGCCAGAAATTCGATCCGCACAAGCACCAGGCCATGTTCGAAGTGCCGAACACCGAAGTGCCTGAAGGCACGGTTGTTCAGGTTGTCCAGGAAGGCTTTGCCATCGGCGAACGCGTCCTGCGCCCCGCCATGGTCGGCGTCTCCAAGGGCGGCCCCGCCGCTCCCCCGGCCCCCAACGGCGAAAACATCGACAAAAGCGCCTGATCAGGTCGCTCACGACAAACCAAAATCCCCGCCTCGGTGGGGATTTTTTGTTTTAGGCCACCGGCTTCTCGGCCCCATCGTCCCTCCCCTTCTCCAGGGGGAGGCCAGGTGGGGGTCTTCGCGCAAGCTGGAGACTATGGAGTTGCCCGCCCCCACCCTCATTCCCTCCCCACAAGGGGGAGGGAAGCCTGCCCGGTGAGCCATCAGACAACGCGGCCCATTCGACCATCATTCCATCAGTCGTCTCCCTCCCCCTTGTGGGGAGGGATCAAGGGTGGGGGTAAAATCTCAACCGCGCAGAACAGCCGATGACACACACCGCGATCGCCCAGCTCCCTTCGCGCGCTTAAATCTTCGCCCCGTCCACGGCCACGACCCCCCCAGCCTGCACCTTGCGGAGCGCCAGTGCATATTCCGCCCGTCCATTGGACAAAAACCGGAACTGCCCATCCCGGCCGTTAAATCCACCCGGCGCGGTCAGCAGCGTCGTGTCATAGGGCGGTGTCGCGAGGGACAGCCGGTTCACATTGGCGAGAATGACCGCCGTATAGGCAAGTGTCGCCAGCTGGTGTGGCCGCCCCCCAAACCGCGCCGCATAATCGCCAGCAATGGCATTATACCCCGCCTCGTCCACCGCCGGATAAATCGCCCCCTGCAATCCCGGCGCGGCAAGAATGGCGGCATCTCCCGCCCAATCGGCTGACCCCACGAGCTGCAACAGATCCCCCGGCATGGCGCCCGCCTGCAATAGGGCTGCTGCAAAGGCCGGCGCGCTGGTCCGCTCGGGCAGGAAGATCGCGTCAATGGCGTTCCGGTCGATCAGCGGCTTGGCCTGTGCCGCAATCTGCGCGGCCTCTCCGGGCGAGGAAAACATATAGACCGCGCTCGGCGAGAACCCCGCCGCAATCGCCTGCTGCCGGAAGGCGGTGGCCAGCGCTTCGCCATAGGGCGTCGCCGGAAAAATCCCCGCCAGGCCGCGGCGCCCATCTGCTTTCAAGTGGCCAATGGCCCGCTTCATCTCCATGTCCGGCAGCACCGAGAGAAGAAACACCCCCTGCCCGGCCACCGACGGATTATTGGCAAAGCCGATCAGTTTTATGCCCGCCGTCCGCGCCACGGTGCCCGCAGCACTCACCTGGTCGGCGCTGACCGGCCCGAGGATAAGCTTTGCCCCGGCCTGCACAGCGGCAGTCGCCGCACTGGTCGCGCCCGCTGCCCCGCTCCCGCTGTCGTGCAGCGTGATGGTGATATTCTCCCCGATATTGGGATTGGCCTCGATGAAGCCGATAGCGAGCTTGGCCGCATTGGCAAGCGAGGTGCCTACCTGCACCAGAGCCGCATCCCCCGAGAGAGGCATCAGCATCGCCACCGGCACCGGTCCCCGCCCGAACACCTCGGTGCGTCCCGAACCCATCGTGCGTTGTTCCGGTTGGGGCTGCACGCTCTGGGTAGGGCCGCTGCCCTGCCCTGCACCAGACCCGCGCTCCGGCCAACCAAGCGTGCGCGATCCCCATTGCAGCGTGCCGGGCGCACAGGCGGTCAGCAGGCCCGAAGCGATGAGGGCAAGGACGCCGCGTCTGGTGTGACGGAAGTGGTGCAAATTCACCTTCAGGGGTTCGAAATGATCACAGTCCGTTAACATTGTCCCCCATTCAGGTTAACCAATGCTAAGCCTCGCCCAACCCCCGGAGCACAGTGACCGACCCCCGTTATTACATCGCCGGCACCGACTTTCCCGCCCCACCGCTGGCGGCCGGGCTTTATGTCGTCTCCACCCCGATCGGCAATCTGCGCGACATCACCGTCCGGGCTCTCGAGACCTTGGCCGCTGCCAGCATCGTGCTCTGCGAAGATACCCGCACCTCGGCGCGCCTGCTCGATCACTACGGTATCAAGGGAAAACGCCAGGCTTTACATGAACATAACGAGCGGGCCCGGGCCGAGGAGATCGTCTCGCGCATCGCCGCCGGCGAAGCCATCGCGCTGATCTCCGATGCCGGAACACCGCTTCTCTCCGATCCCGGCTTCCCGCTGATTCGTGCCCTCGCCGAAGCCGGCCTGCCGGTCTTTCCCATTCCCGGCGCTTCGGCCCTGCTCTCGGCGCTGGTCGTTGCGGGTCTCCCCACCGACGCTTTCGCCTTCCACGGCTTCCTCCCCAACAAGGCCGGCGCCCGCGCTAATGCCTTGGCAAAACTGGCGGATTCACGTGAAACACTCGTGTTCTACGAGTCTCCGCGCCGTCTCGCCGATACGCTCGCCGCCATGGCAGAAGTGTTCGGCGACCGTCAGGCCAGCGTCTCGTTGGAATTGACCAAGCGCTTCGAACGCACGTTCAGGGGCCCCCTCTCCGAACTCGCCGCGCAATTTGCCGAGGACGACACCAAGGGCGAAGCCGTCATCAGCGTTGCCGGTGCCGACGAGCCGGCCGCTCCATCTGCTGAAGACTGGCAAGCAGCCCTCGAAGCCGCAATGGCCGACCAGCCCATGCGCAGCGCGGTGGACGAAATCGCCCAGCGCTACGCGCTCAAGCGCAAGGAGGTCTACGATGCCGCCCTCGCTCTCAAGGCCCGGGAATAAAAGACAAAAAGCCAATCTCTATGGTCAGCGCAGCGAAGCGCTGGCCGCCTTCTTCCTGCAGCTCAAATTCTACCGCATCCGGGATCGCCGCTACAAAACACCCGGCGGCGAGATCGACGTCGTTGCCGAGCGCGGCGGCACCATCGTCTTCGTGGAGGTCAAATCCCGCCTCAAAGCGGCGAGCGAAGCCGAGGCACTTGAAGCCATCAACCAGGCCCGGATCATCCGTGCCGCCGAGCATTGGCTTTCCCGCCATCCGCGCGAGGCGGAAAAGTCCTGCCGGTTCGACGTTATTTTCCTTGCACCTGGCCGCTGGCCGCGCCATCTCATCAATGCATTTGACGCGGGCGCCTGATCCGGAGCGCCCATCGCGAAAAGGGACAAATATGCTCAAAGTCGCCGTCCAGATGGACCATGTCTCCACCATCAATCCGCGCGGTGATTCCACCTTCGCCATGATGCTCGAAGCCCAGGCGCGCGGGCATCAACTGCTGCACTACACGGCCGATACCCTGTCCCTGCGCGACAATGTCGTCACTGCCCTTTGCCAGCCCATCACCGTCACGGACGCTGAAAAGGGCCAGCACTTCACCCTTGGTGAAGCCAGCCGCGTGGATCTCTCCACTCAGGACGTGGTGCTGATGCGCCAGGATCCGCCCTTCGACATGAACTACATCACCATCAGCCACATCCTTGAGCGGCTGCACCCCAAAACCCTGGTGGTGAACCCGCCCGCGGCCGTGCGCAACGCCCCGGAAAAAATCCTCGTCACAGAATTTCCCGAGCTGATGCCGCCGACCCTGGTGACGCGCGACCGCGCCGAAATCCACGCGTTCCGCAAGGAGCACGGCAACATCATCGTCAAGCCGCTCTACGGCAATGGCGGCGCTGGCGTCTTCTTCATCCAGGAAGGCGACCATAATCTCAATTCGCTGATCGAGCTCTTCGAGCAAAGCTTCCGCGAACCCTTCATGGTCCAGAAATACCTGCCGGACGTGCGCAAGGGCGACAAGCGCATCATCATCATCGATGGTGAGCCCGTGGCCGGCCTCAACCGCATCCCGGCCGAAGGCGAAGCGCGCTCCAACATGCATGTCGGCGGCCGTCCGGAGCTTTCCGAGCTGACCGCCCGCGAAAGGGAAATCTGCGCCACCATCGCCCCGGCGCTGAAAGAGCGCGACATGATCTTTGTCGGCATCGACGTCATCGGCGACTATCTCACCGAGATCAACGTCACCTCCCCCACCGGCATTCGCGAGATCAAGCGCTTTGGTGGTCCGGACATCGCTGTGATGATCTGGGACGCCATTGAGAAGCGCCGCGCCGCCTAGTCACCAAGCTTGGCCTCGGCGCGCAAATGCCCTAGTTCTAGGCAAATTGCGCGCAGGGGGCCAAAATGAATTCTTTCCTTGTGGCCTTCGCCACGCTGTTCGCCACCGTTGGCGTCGCCGATATCGCCTTCATCTTCGCGGCTCTGACCAAGGATAATACCGCCCAGCAACGCTGGGTCTTTGCCACCCGCGGCGTGCTGGTGGCGCTGGCGATCCTTCTGTTCTTTGCCGTCCTCGGCAATCTCATCCTTGATGTCTTTGGCATCACCATTCCGGCGCTGCGCACGGCCGGCGGCATCTTGCTGCTCTTGATCGCCATCGACATGGTCTTTGCCCGCCATTCGGGCGGCACCGGCACCACCGATGAGGAAGAAATCGAGGCGCGTCAGAGCCACGATATTTCGGTCTTTCCCCTCGCCATGCCGCTCATGGCCGGTCCCGGCGCCATCAGCGCCGTCATCCTGCTGACAACAGGCGCTCAGTCAGACCTTGAGTTCTGGCTGGTGCTGGCGGCCATCGTGGTCATCCTCTTCCTCGCCTGGCTGACCCTGCTGATCGCTATTCCGATCCAGCGCCTGCTTGGGCTCACCGGCCTCTCGGTGGTCTCCCGCGTGGTCGGCATTCTCCTCGCGGCCCTCGCCGTCCAGTTCATCTTCGACGGCGTCAAGGCAAGTGGGCTTCTAGGCAGCTGACGCCGCTCACAAAACCTTATTTGGAGAACTGGCAGCGCCCGGTCGGGGCGAGCGCGGCAATGGCGCGTGGATCGCAACCGGTCGAGAGGAACATCAGCCAGTCGTTCTGGTTGCCGTAGAAGACGTTCCGGTCCACTTCCCCCTTCACGCCCGGCACCACACCGGTCTGGGTATACTGCCAGAAGGTCCAGGGGCGGTTGTCATAGCGCTCATGGGGCTCGGCAGCGGTCGAGCGCAGCCAGAAGGCGTTGGGGAAATATTCGCCCGCCAGGATATCGCGGTGGAAGTTCATGTCGGTGTAGATGATCGGCATCTTGCCCGTGTGGCGTTCCATCGCCTCTAGCATGTAGCGGATCTTTTCGAGCGCATTTTCGCGGCTCGGCTTCACCTTGCAGCTTGAGTGATTGTTCCACTCGAGGTCGAGCACCGGCGGCAGCGCGCTCGGGTCCGCCGGCACGTTCTGGGCAAACCACGCCGCCTGTTCGGACGCCAGCGAGCACCAGGTCATGAAGTGATAGGCGCCGCGCGGCATGCCGGAGTCGCGCGCCCGGATCCAGTTCCGCTGGAAATCGGGGTCGATATAGTCCTTGCCCTCGGTCGCCTTCATGAAGACGAATTGGATGCCGGCGCTGCGGGCCCGCGGAAAATCGACATTTTCCTGATAGCGCGCCACGTCGATGCCCTGCACGGGCATGCTGCGCGCCCGATCGACAGCCTTGTGCGGCCGATTGTCACCCGGAATGGCGCCATAGAGGCCTCCACCAGAGGCGCAGGCCGCCAGTGCCAAAACGGTGAAGCCGATGGCGACACCGCGCAGCGCGGCAGAAACGGAACGGGGGAAGCGTAGAGGAAGGCCCATGAACGCAAGTACTCGGCACGCAAGAGTAAAATTTACATTCAATTGCGCCGGGCAAAGTTAATGGAGCTTTAGGGTAACCAATGTGGCAGCAGGCATGGTTAACAGACCATATTGCGTTCGCTCTCCGTTCTTGAGCCTTTGTTAAGCTTCTGTTAGCTTTCATTGAGGCCGGGGGCATTTTCGAGCATGGTTACGCGTGTTGCCACTGTCGCATTTCAGGGCATTGATGCCGTGCCGGTCGACGTCCAGGTGCAGATTGCGCCGGGCATCGCGAAATTTCTCATGGTCGGCCTGCCCGATAAGGCCGTCAAAGAATCGAGCGAGCGGGTTCGCGCCGCGCTCGTGGCCTCCGGGCTCGGCCTGCCACCCAAGCGCATCACCATCAATCTCGCTCCTGCCGATCTGCCCAAGGAGGGCAGCCACTATGATCTCCCCATTGCCCTCGGGCTGATGGCCGCCATGGGTGCCATCCCGCAGGACGCACTCGACAATTTCGTCGTGCTTGGCGAACTCGGGCTCGATGGCCGTCTCGCTCACGTCGGCGGCATTCTCAACGCCGCCATCTCCGCTCTGGGGCGGGACATGGGCATTATCTGCGCGCGCGACTCCGGCCCGGAAGCCGCCTGGGCCGGCGAAGGCATCGACATCATCGCCGCCGATAGCCTCCTCGCGCTCGTCAACCACCTCACCGGGCACCAGCTCCAGGCGCGTCCAAAACCGCGTCGGCACAGCGCCGAGCCCGGCAGTTTACCCGATCTCTCCGATATTCGCGGGCAGCCTCTGGCGCGCCGAGCCCTCGAAGTGGCCGCCGCAGGTGGTCATAACCTTTTCATGATCGGTCCGCCCGGCTCGGGAAAAACCATGCTGGCCCAGCGCCTTCCTTCCATTCTGCCGCCGCTTGGCCCGCGCGAACTGCTTGATGTGTCGATGATCCAGTCGGTGGCAGGAGAGCTGGTCGGCGGGGTGCTCTCGGATCGTCGACCCTTCCGCGCGCCTCACCATTCGGCGTCCATGGCCGCTCTTGTCGGTGGCGGCCTGCGCGTCCGGCCGGGGGAGGCCAGCCTCGCCCATAATGGCGTGCTCTTTCTCGATGAGTTGCCCGAATTCCAGCCCAATGTGTTAAAAACACCAAAGTTGTGCTCCAGAAACCAATGTTTTGCTTCGAGCATCGATCGCCTTTGAGTGTTCAGTTTCCCTGAACGTTTCCGCAGCTGATGTGCTGCCGACTTTTACGGCGGGCACCACGCCTGGAGGAAAATCGTTTAGCCTCTCCTCCAGCCTTTCGAGGTCGTTCAGTGTCAGACCGGCTTCCCTCATCCGCTGATGCAATGCGATGAGCTTAAGGCGGCGATCGACACGCTCCGTCAGCGCGTCGCGCTTCAGCCATCTGGAAATGATCCAGCCAAGACCTGTTAGTGTCGCCGTCATCGCGGCAGCTAGAACCTGAGCCATGATGATCCTCCTTGATGGAAAGGATCATAGCCGGCCCTAAAGTCAGGTGGGTAAGTTCGCCGGCGCAGCGCGCCATGTCTCCGGGTCCAGCCTGAGGACCTGCTCAAGCGGCGGCCGAGCGGTGAAGATCTTCGGCTGCTGCGAGAACAGGTGGACGCGGTATAAGTGCCAATGTTCAGGCCGCTCAGCTGCCACCGCCATTTCATTGTGGGTCATGAAGAAGGGTGTCTGCGCGGCGCCATTGGTGGTCTTCACCTCGATCAGGCGTTCCTTGCCTGCAGGATCGAACGATAGGATGTCGAAGCCCGCGCCATCGCCGTCCTCCATCGCCACCCATCGGACCTTGCCCGCCAAGTCCGTCCTGTCCTGGGCGATCAGGCGACGTCGTTCTATGTCGACGACGAACTCCTCCCCTGCTCGACCCAGCTGCCTGTTTCTAAAATCGCGCTCGACGGGATCGAACTTGCGGACGAGTCGCTCCAGGCTGGCGCGGCGCGGTCGACGCGCCGATACCGGCATGGCTGTGAATACGTCGTCAGGAAAAGCGACGGTGGGAGCGACCAGGGTTGACTGCTGCTCAACGGCTTCGCGATGTCCGCTGAGGTAGCGGTCCACGGCGTCGAACAGAGCATCCTGATAATTCAGCGCAGGCTTGTAGCCCCAGATCCATGGAAGCCCAAGCTCCTGCAGCACTGCTGAGATGTTTCGGTGCTTGAACTCGATCGATGCCGCCGACCGACCCGTCTGCTGCATGAGGATGGCACGGTGATGCGCTTTGACGTATGGACGCCTGGCCAACTCTTCGCCGAGCATGGCGAAATAGTCGGCGATAATCGCGTCGAGCTCGAAAGGATTCCAATCCTCGCCCTGTCTTGTCCGATCGGCCATGGCACCCCCGGCGCCAGGATGCATGACTTGGCTGGGTTGGGGAAGGTACTCTGCAATCGAAAGTGCGTCGGGTAGCCACCCACGGTGTGGTTGGGGAAAGTCTAATTGTTCTCTCGAAGTTCGTCTTGCCAAAGGCGGTGACTCGTCCAATGGGCAACCCTCTACATCAAGGAGGATACTGTTGCCAAAGACCCGGTCCCTGACCCCTCGGATGATCTCGGAATTCTGTCGCCTAAGGCTGAAATCCGTCCTTGTTGATGGCGAGATCGAGTTGATGGCGAACTACCTCGTCGGCCTGCTCGAGATAATGGCTTACCCTCCTTACAGAGGAAGCGGAATCGATTGGACTTCGCTGGCAGATGTTACTGGTATCGAAGTAGAAAGACTGAAGGCCGCGCGGCTGCAGATCAAACCGGTGCTGGATGCCGTCGCCAGATCGGTCGGCGTGCAAGAGCGTGACGCACCTTTGCGACCTGAGAGCAATCAGGAGCCATCGACTCATAAGAGGTCGGCTCCGAAAGAGCGAGCGCGCCGAGGTCCAGCGCCAAAGTCGATCGTCGAATTCCCTGAGCCGCTCTTTACAGAGTGGGATGATCCTGCCGAGTTCAGAACGGCCCTCGACCTGCACATGCGCCGGCATGGCGATAGCGTTCGGCACCTTTACCTCTCTTTGGCGGCCCGCGGAGCTGCGCAAGACCAGCGCACTCTAATGAAGTGGTGCACCGGTCAACTTCTGCCCATGACAGCGCGCAGCTTCGTTGTTCTCAACGAGATCGAACGCCGATACCGCCTCCCCCTCGGCTACTTCAAGGGTCGTGTCCCGGGACGTGGTGTAACTGAGGTGGTCAAGCCGCTCGCGAGCGCG
>JADGNE010000002.1 GCA_015234425.1 Devosia sp. | reverse complement strand
TTCGGCGCGTTCTCGATGATCGCCCTGCTCTGGGTCGCCTATGGCTATTCGCTGGCCTTCTCCGGCCCCACCGAAGGCGGGCTCTCGGCCTTTATCGGCGACTTCTCCAATTTCTTCCTCGCCAATGTCAGCCCCGATTCGGTTTCGGGCACCATTCCCGAGCTGGTCTTCGTGGTCTTCCAGCTGACCTTTGCCTGCATCACCGCCACGCTCGTGGTCGGCGGCATTGCCGAGCGCATGAAGTTCGGAGCCATCATGGCGTTCCTCGCCATCTGGTTCACCTTCTCCTATCTGCCGATCGCGCACATGGTCTGGTCCGGCGCCGGGCTCTTCTTCAACATGGGCGCGCTCGACTTTGCCGGCGGCACCGTGGTCCACATCAACTCCGGTGTTGCAGCGCTCGTGGCGGCCATCGTCCTCGGCCCGCGCCTTGGCTATATGAAGGAACCGCTTGCCCCGCATAACCTCGTCTTTGCCTATATCGGCGCGTGCCTGCTCTGGGTCGGCTGGTTCGGCTTCAACGCCGGCTCGGCTCTGGGCGCAAACGGTCTGGCCGCACAGGCCTTCCTCAACACCATCACCGCGCCTGCCGCCGCTGCCATTGCCTGGGCAATCGGCGAAAAGATCACCCGCGGCCACGCCTCGGCCCTCGGCTTCATCTCCGGTGCGGTCGCTGGCCTCGTCGCCATCACCCCGGCTGCAGGCTTTGCCGGCACGTTCGGCGCGATTGTTCTGGGTGCCGTCACCGGCTTTGTCTGCCTCTGGGCCGTCGTCACCCTCAAGCCGATGCTGAAATATGACGACAGCCTCGATGTCTTCGGCATCCATGGCGTTGGCGGCATTGTCGGCGCCATCGGTACCGCCATCGTCGCCGATCCTGCCCTCGGTGGTTTCGGGGCCGAAGGCTATGCCATGGGCGGCCAGCTGGTCACCCAGGTGCTGGCCGTGCTGGTGGCGATCATCTGGTCGGGTGTCGTGGCATTCGTTGCCATGCTCATCGTCAAGGCCATCTTCGGCGGCGCCCGCGTCACCGAGAATGGTGAGAGCGATGGTCTCGACCTCACCACCCACGGCGAACGCGCCTACAACTGAGCCAATCTGCGGGTGGCGCTCCGGCGCCGCCCGCCCGCGATTCTCGGCGCCATCGCCGCCGGAACCTTAAAAAATTCATTCAAACCAATTGTTTACCAACAATTTCCGATGGTTAGCATGCGATTAACCACAGCCCGCTAGCATGGGCCCACTCGGGTCTGCGAATGGTCGCTGCCCGGTAAAAGTATTGCGTGACCATGCCCAGCTCCCCCGTACCAACGCTCGATGACGTCCGTCCCGTGCCGCCCCGCGGTGCACGGGGCAAGGCCCGGCCCAGCGCCGCCATGCCAAAACCGGCCCCGATCATCTCCATCCGTATTCCCCTGCGCATCGCAGGCATGATGCTCTTGGCGCTCTGTGCGGTGATGCTCGTGTCCATGGCCACATGGTCGGTCGATGATCCGTCGCTGTCCTATGCCACCGCCAAGTCGCCCGCCAACTGGCTGGGCTATCCGGGCGCGGCAATTGCCGACATCCTCTTCCAGTTCCTGGGGCTCGCCTCGCTGGTCATGGTCGTGCCCGTCGCCCTCTGGGGCTGGGCGATGTCGCGCCGCCTGCAACCCACCAAGTTGGGCCTGCGCGTATTGAGCTGGATCGGCGCCACCATTCTCGCCACCGGCGTCCTCGCCTTCATTCCGCTGCCCGAAACCTGGCCGCTGCCCACCGGGCTGGGCGGTCTCTCCGGCATGCTGTTCTCCAATCTGGCCGCCAGTGTCGCCGGCGCCGAGCCACAGCCGATCACGGCGGCGCTCTTTGCCGTCATCATCGCCGCGCCCGCCATGGCCCTTTTCTGGATCGCCATGGGTCTTGGCACCGCCATCCCCACCGCCCCGCGCAAGGCCCGCAAGGGTGCTGCCGAGGATGACAGCGTCGACGAGCGCGAACCCAACCCGCTGGTCGAGGTCGCCATTGGCGCCGTCGTCCACATGGGCTATTCGCTGCGCACCGCTTTCCGTCGCGCCCGTGCCGATCATGCCGCCCGCCACGCCGAGGAGCAGGAATGGCGCGATCATGCCGCCGAGCCAGGCCTTGAGCCACAGCAGCCCGACGTCGAGGTCCGCGAACCTGCCTTCGCCGCGCCGCAGCGCCGCATCCATGCCCCGGCCGTGCACGCGCCGTCTGCCCATGCCGCTCCCGTGGAACCCGTCTTCGAGCCGCAGCACGAACCGGTCTCGGCGCGTTTCAATGCGCGTCCGGCCTATGACGAGACCGAGATCGACTATCCCGACGAGGTCGAAGACGCCGACATCCCGTTCACACCCGATACTTCGGTGCCGGTGGTCAGCCACACCCAGCGCGGCGATTCCCGTTTTACCCCGGTCGATCACGCAGCGCCCCGCGTTGCGGCTCCCGCTCCGCGTCCAGCCCAGGGCCAGCGCGTCTTCCGCGAAGCCCAGCCGAGCCTGCTCGACGAACCCGCTGGGTTCGAGCTGCCCGCGCTCAGCCTCCTGGCCGAGCCGCGCGTCGGCGGCCCTTCCCCCGAGCACGCGCCCGAGCGTCTCGAGGCCATGGCCCGCAAGCTTGAAGAAGTGCTGCAGGATTTCGGCGTCAAGGGCGACATCATCAATGTCCGCCCCGGCCCGGTTGTCACCCTCTTCGAACTCGAGCCCGCGCCCGGCATCAAGTCGAGCCGCGTGATCTCGCTCGCCGATGACATCGCCCGCTCCATGTCGGCCATTTCCGCCCGCGTCGCCGTGGTGCCGGGCCGCAATGCGATCGGTATCGAACTGCCCAACCAGAAGCGCGAAACCGTCTTCTTCCGCGAAATGCTGGCTTCGTCCGATTTCGAGAAGATGAAGGGCAAGCTCCCCATCTGCCTCGGCAAGACCATCGGCGGCGAACCCATCATCGCCGACCTCGCGCGCATGCCCCACCTGCTCATCGCCGGCACCACCGGCTCGGGCAAGTCCGTGGGTATCAACACCTTCATTCTCTCGCTGCTCTATCAGATGACCCCTGAGCAGTGCCGCATGATCATGATCGACCCCAAGATGCTCGAACTCAGCATCTATGACGGCATCCCGCATCTGCTGACGCCGGTTGTCACCGACCCGCAAAAGGCCGTCGTGGCGCTCAAATGGGCCGTGCGCGAGATGGAAGACCGCTATCGCAAGATGAGCAAGATCGGTGTGCGCAACATCGACGGCTTCAACCAGCGCGTCTCCGAAGCCGCCAAGGAAGGTCGCACCATCAGCCGCACCGTCCAGACCGGCTTTGACCGCGAGACCGGCGAGGCGATCTATGAGAGCGAAGAGTTCGATCTCGAGCCATTGCCCTATATCGTCGTCATCGTCGACGAAATGGCAGACCTGATGATGGTGGCCGGCAAGGACATCGAAGGCGCCATCCAGCGCCTCGCACAGATGGCCCGCGCCGCCGGCATCCATATCGTCACCGCGACCCAGCGTCCGTCGGTGGACGTCATCACCGGCACGATCAAGGCCAACTTCCCGACCCGTATCTCGTTCATGGTGACGTCCAAGATCGACAGCCGCACCATTCTGGGCGAACAGGGTGCCGAACAGCTCCTGGGCAATGGCGACATGCTCTACATGGCTTCAGGCGGCCGCACCAAGCGCCTCCACGGCGCCTTCGTGTCCGATGCCGAGGTCGAAGCCGTCGTCAAACACCTCAAGAGCCAGGGCGCGCCGGATTATCTCGACTCGGTCACCGCCGATGACGAGGAGGGTGGCATGGATGGTGGCGCTGCCGGCGGCGGCGACGATTATGCCGGCTCGGGCGACGAGCTCTACGACAAGGCCGTCCACATCGTACTTACCGACAAGAAGGCCTCCACCTCCTATGTCCAGCGGCGCCTCGCCATTGGCTACAACAAGGCGGCCACGCTCATCGAGCGCATGGAGCGCGAAGGCGTAATCTCCCCGGCCAACCATGCCGGCAAGCGCGAGATCCTCGTGGGCAACAACGCCGACGGCTACTGAGCCGGATCTGGTTTGTGAAAACAAAAAGGGCGCCTCTCCCGGGAGGCGCCCTTTTCAATGGGTTCTGCAAAATCCTTATTTGACCGGCGGGCAGCGCGGCGCCTCGGGCATGGCGGAAAACTGGCGCGGCCCGACCATGCCGCCTCCCTTGCCCGGCAGGTCGACGATGCGCACCATCATGGTGCAGTCGCCGAACCGAACTTCATAGCGGTCGGCCTCGACAAGGCTCACGCCATCCACGGGCTTGGAAATCCCGAGCACTTCCACCGCTGCCTCGAGCACAGCCTCGATCTCCGCCTGCCGCTGATAATGCGGTGGCAGCGCGGCAAGGCTTGGCAGCGTGCCCACAAGCACCAATATGAGAATAGAGGCAAAGCGCTTCATCTTAAGGGTCAACTCCGTCACAATGGGGGGAACCGGCGGATGGAACTTTCCACCTCTTGCCGTAATTGCTGCCTAGCCTAGTCTGACCTGAAAACGCCCGCGAGGAAATCCCAGACGATGATTCGCCGTCATGCCCTCCTGCTTGGTGCCGCAATGGCCCTGGCCCCCATTTTCCCCGCTCTGGCCCAGGGTCGCACCCTCAGCCCTGAGGAACAGCAGCTCATCGGCGAAATCAACGCCCACAACACCGCCATCCGCACCATGGCTGGCCGGTTCCTCCAGATCGACACCAATGGCGGGCGCACGGAAGGCACGTTCTTCCTCGAGCGCCCCGACAAGGTGCGCTTCCGCTACAATCCCCCCTCCCGCGAGGAAATCGTCTCGGTCGGCCGCGGCTTTTACGTGCTGAACCGCTCTGACGAGACCTATTACGCTTATCCGCAGGACTCGATCCCGCTGCGCCAGTTCCTCGGCGACCAGATAAACCTGCTCAATGCCAATGTCGTCGATGTCTCGACTTCGGACGGCTACATGTCGATCACAGTGGTTGACCAGACGGTCGCCGGCACCGTCCAGGTGTCGCTGATCTTTGACGTCGATACCAAGGATCTGGCGCAGTGGAGCCTCGTCGAGCCGAGCGGCGCCGAACTCACCTTCTCGCTCTACGACGTCCAAAAGGGCGTTGAGATCCCGCGCTCCTATTTTTCCATCCCGGCCAACTACAAGGGTCTAGACCCCTCGACGCGGTAAGGGTTTCAGCGCCCCCTCCTAGCCACCCCCTGAAGTAGGGGGAGGAGTTCCTGGGGGCTCACAACCCTCTCAACAAACGCGATGCGTCCCTCCCCCTACCAGGGGGAGGTTAGGTGGGGGTCTTAACTCCACAAAAAGCTTCAGCTGCCCATCACCAGCAGCGCAATCAGCCCCGCACCACCGACAACAATCCGCCACCAGGCGAAGGGCGCAAAGCCGTGGCGCGACACGAAATCGAGCAGATATTTCACCACCAGCGCCCCGACCACGAACGAGGCGGCAAAGCCGATGGCGATATTGAGCCCCAGGCTCATGTCGATGAGATCGCGGCTCTTGTAGAGATCATAGCCGAACGCCCCCACCATGATCGGCAGGGCGATGAAAAAGGTGAACTCCGCAGCCGCCCGCTTTGTCGCGCCAAACAGCATGGCGCCGACCACGGTCGAGCCAGAGCGCGACACGCCGGGCACGAGGCTGAGCATCTGGAACAAGCCCACCACCACCGCGAGATGCCACGGGAAGGTATAGATATCGTCGTATTTTTCCGCTTTCGGCATGCGATCGACGATCAGCAGCACCACGCCACCCACCAGCAGCGATATGCAGATCACCAGCGGGGACTCGTAGATCACCTGCTGGATATATTCCCGGAACAGCACACCCACCAGAACCGCCGGAATGCAGGCCAGCACCACCGCCACGGCGAAGTGCCAGGCATAGGCCTTGCCCATCAGCGCATCGCGAATGAGCAGCCCCAGCTTGGCGAAGTAGACGGTGATAACCGCCAGGATCGCCCCGAGCTGGATCAGCACGATAAAGGTAGCAGGTTGGCTCAAACCGAAAAAATGGCCGGCCAGCAGGAGATGGCCAGTCGAGCTCACCGGAAGGAATTCGGTAAGCCCTTCGATAATTCCCAACACCAAAGGCACAAAAAGACCTTGATCGGCGTTCATCTCATCCCCTAACTCATTCCTTGGGCTGTGCGTCCTCTTAGCTTTGTTCGCGATAATCGCCAAGCAAGGCAGAAGACGTCGGCCGTGATCCCAGACAGAGCCCGTTCATGCCCACGCTTGTGCACTACCCCCTCGATCCAGCTTCGCGTCTCATTCGGCTGATGTGTGCCGAATACGGCGTGCCGCTCGACGTCGAAGAGGTAAAGCCCTGGCTGCGCGAGGACTATCTGCTCGATCTCAATCCGGCCGCCACCTTGCCCATCCTCGTCACCGAAGCGGAAATCCCCATCATCGGGATTTTTGCCGCCATTCATGCGGTCGAGGATTTTTATGCGCCCCAGGCTGTCGCAGGCCTCCTGCCAGCCGAGCCGCTGGCGCGCGCCGAAATGTGGCGCCTCGTCGAATGGATGCTGGTGAAATTCAACGACGAGGTCACGCGCTACCTCTTCGAGGAAAAGATTTCCAAGCGCGACCTCAAGGGCACGCCCGAGCCCTCCGTCCTGCGCGCCGCAAAATCCAACCTTGCCGAGCACATGCTCTATTTCAACTGGCTCCTCGCCAGCCGCAACTGGCTGGCCGGCGATGAAATGAGCCTGGCCGATTTCGCGCTCGCCGCCCATCTCTCGACGCTCGACTATCTCGGCGACATGGATTGGGCCAAGGCCGCCGAAACCCGCGACTGGTACTCGCGCATAAAGTCCCGCCCAGCCTTCCGCACCCTCCTCAACGACCGCGTCGTCGCCATGCCCCCCTCAAAAGGCTACGCCGACCTCGATTTCTAGTTTTTTGGGTTTTTGGGATTTTCGATCCGGCGTTTTCGCGGCCAGACACGCGAACAGCCGAGGCGGCATCACGGCGTCTCCTCAGAGCCATTCTCCATGTGCCGCCGCATCACTCGGCTCGTCCGGGTGATCCATCCTTCCGCGCACTCCCGCTCACGGCACACCCGAAAAAACCCAAAAAACTACCGCCGGAACCAGCCGCCCTCGATATGGGTGCGATCGCCATGCCGCGTGAGCTTTACCCGCAAAGCGTCGATCTCGGCCGCAGTGAGGTCATCGGCCCCGGTCACTGCCACCCAGCCATCAAAATAATCCTGCGGCGCGTAGACATGGCCAAAGCCGGTCGGCGTTGTCTGGGCCAGCGCCATGTCGAGCGCCAGCTGCAGGAAGGTAACCACCGGATACCAGTTGAGCAGCGGCGACACTGAAGGCGCCCTTTCGCCCGAGAGCCAGGCCGGCTCGCGATAAAGCAGGGTCGTATCGAAGAAGACGATGGGGTCGGTCGGATATTGGAGATAGACGATGCGCAGGGCCCCCCAGTTGTCGGCCCCATGCAGATCCTCGCCCCGATTGGCAAAGCGCACCGCGGAGCCGTCGCCGATCATCGGCCGCCATATGGGCGACCCCTCGTCGCGATTGGCCGTCACCGTCCGCCAGGCGGCCGTGGCGAACGGCGGGCCCACCCAGAGCGCGCCGTCGAAGGGATCGTCCAGAATATCGTAGAGCGAGCTCGAGGCGGCAGAACTATAGGCTCCAAGGCTGAGGCCATGGAGGTAGAGCCGTGGCCGCGCCGTTTCCGGCATGTCGCGCCAGCGATCATAGACGACGTTGAACAGCGCCCGTGCCGTTTCCACGCCCACATCCGGCTCAGAGACCAGCGACAGCCAGCTGGTGAGATAGGAATATTGCACCGCAACGCTTGCGACGTCCCCGCCATGGAGGATTTCCAGCGTGTCGATGGCCGCCGGCTCCACCCAGCCGGTGCCGACCGGCATGATCAGCACCAGCACAGAGCGGTCGAAGGCGCCGATGCGGTCCATCTCTGCCAGCGCCATCTCGGCGCGCTCCAGGGGCGTCTCGGCCGAACGGAGCCCGACATAGACGCGCAGCGGCTCGATCGCCGGGCGACCTGTAAGGTCAGCGATATCCTCGGCCCCGGGCCCGCTCTCGACATAGACGCGCGCATCCATGCCGATCGTGTCCCAGTCGATCACGGAGCCGGCACTGCCTGATTTCAGCGGATCGGTGGGGGCTGGTGCGGTAATGCCGGCGAGCCGGTCGAAATCGCCGTAGAATCGGTCGGCCGAATAGAGAACGCCACGCACGATGACGCCGTCGCCAATGGTCGCTGTCGTCAGCCCGATCAGGATCATGGCCCCGACCAGCGCGACGCGCCGGGGAATCAGTCGGCCAAGCCAATGGGCGACGAGGCGCACGCCGTGAACGATCAGCGTTCCCACTCCGATCAGCACAAGGGCCGGCGGCACGGCCAGCAATGCCACCAGCAGGGGCTGGGTCGCCTCAAGCGGGGCCTCGCCCATGCCGGCGCGGATTGAGTTCTGCCAGCCGGTCCAGAACCAGAGGAAGGACACCACCAGCACAAGGCACAGCCCGGCATAAAGCCGCCCGACCCAGCGCGCCACTTTGCGGTTCGGCCACCTCAGTTCGAGAAAATTCCACAGCCATTCAAGGAACACCCCGATGCCATAGCCGGCTGCAAAGGCGCAGCCGCACAATATGCCCTGGACGACGGAGGTGCGGGGAATCAGCGAAGGGGTGAGCGAAAGGGCGGCAAACAGAAGGCCGAACAGCCAGCCGCCGGTCGAGACCGCGTCAAGCCTTCGGCCGGCGAAGCGGCGCAGCCGTCGCAAGCGGCTTGGCGGCGCTGCGGCCGGCCTCAGATCGGTGTCTTGTATGGACGACAAAAAGCGCGCCCCTCAACTGCAGGGACGCCCACTATAGGGAGCGCGTCGGGCGAGACAACCGGCAAGCAACCAAAGCATGACGCATTCGCATTTCGGCAAGGCCAAATGCTAACAGTCTGCTAACCAATAAGGGGGAAATGGTGGAGCCTAGCGGGATCGAACCGCTGACCTCTTGCATGCCATGCAAGCGCTCTCCCAGCTGAGCTA
>JADGNE010000001.1 GCA_015234425.1 Devosia sp. | reverse complement strand
GTGCCAATACCCCAGTCGACCCCTTCAGGTCAGACGGGATAGCCTTCGCGCTTACGCTATGCGATGGGCGTGGCCAGAAGCGTTCAGTTGAAAAGTAGTAAGCCTGAGAGTTATCCCGTGCGATGAAACGACGGCCGAGCCTATCCGTCCAGCAGGGCCATGCGCGTCAAGGAGCATAAGAATCGCATTAGCCGAACGGATGAACCAAAAGAAATTTAGTCAGGATTTGTTCAGCATTAACTCGCCCTTAAAAGTGCCGCTGCAATTGTGGCGAGGTCTCTAGGATTGAGACGCGCAATACTCTCCAGAATGGAAAGCACCACACATGTCTGACGTTTCTCTTTCGAAGGCCGTTCGCGCGAACCTTCTGAGCCTCCAGAACACCGCCGAAATGATGAACAAGACGCAGAACCGTCTTGCCACCGGCAACAAGGTGAACTCTGCCCTGGACAACCCATCCAACTTCTTCACCGCCTCGGCTCTGAACAGCCGCGCCGCCGACATGAGCAATCTGCTCGACTCGATGGCATCGGGCGTTAAGGTCATCGAAGCCGCCGACAAGGGCATCACTGCGATCACCAAGAATATCGAGCAGATGCAGTCGACCCTGCGTCAGGCTCGTCAGGACAAGTCCTTCCAGACCGATAATTATGAAGTTGGCAAGGACAGCACTCTGAAGCTTTCCGGCGGCCAGTTCCCAGAAGGTTTCGAAGTCAAGCTGCAGGAACCTAATGGTGGCAAGACTGCTTCGGTCAAGTTCGACGCTGCCTACGATGAGCCTACCGCTGCTGGCACGCAGGGCGGCGCCCGCACTCTGATCGAGTACGACGCATCCTTCGGCGATGGCGACAAGCTCAAGATCGATGGCAAGGAAGTCACACTCGATAACACCGTGACCGACCAGGCCACTTTGGTAACGTTCCTCGCCGATGAGCTTGGCAACGACTACCGTGTCGCCTCGGACGGAACCAAGGTCACCATCGAGCATGTCGACAAGACCAAAGCATCGCCCGAAGTCGAGTTCGTCTCTGGCGTTACCACCGCAACTTTTGGCGAGACTTCCTTCACCTACGACGCCAACAACGTTGGCGAAGTGCAGGTTAGCGGCAAGACCATTGCTACCGGTGGGGGCAATTTCGATGCCTTCGTCAAATCCTTGCAGGACAATGCCGAGGACGGTGGTTACCGCGTCGAGGCCGATGCTTCGACCCAGAAAATCTCGCTAATCTCGACTACGCCGAACGGTCAGGCTCCGGCTATTACCGGTCTGCGCGAGAACGTTCCGGCTGGAAGTACGCCAGCTCAGTCGGGCACGACGACGCTTGCGATTGCCAATCTCGCCGAACTGATTGATGCTGATGACCTCAATATCGGCGGCGTCGCTAGCCTTGTTGGCGCGACCGACGGCGATGATGTTGCTCAGGCGATCCAGACCGCTCTTGGTGGTGGTGCGACTGTCGCTTACACTTCGGGCGCGGCGATCGCTGGTGACGACAAGACAACGGTCATCAATGTCGCTGACTTCAATGACCTACTTGGCACCAACACGCTCGAGATCGGCGCAAGCGGCGCCATCGACCTAAGCGATAGTAGCGTCACCGATGGCGCGACCATCGCCTCCGCGATTGCCGCCGCGCTTGGCCTGGATGCAGCTGACGTCGTCTGGACGGCAGGTGGTGTCGCTGACGAAGGCACTTTGTCCATCAATTATGGCCCAGGAGCGGCCGCAGTTGATACTGCTGTCACAGGCATCGCAGGCGCGACCCTTGGCGCAACCCAGGCTGGCACCGACGCAACCGAAGCCGGCTCGCTGGTCATCACTTATCCGGCTGGCGATCACAACGCCGACACCGCGGCACTCGTCACTGCGGGTCAGGGTGTGACTTTCACCAGCGCTACTGATGGTGCAGATGAAGTCCCCGGCGCTCCCGGTATCACCGATGGCATCTCGGTGACTCGCACCAACGGTACTCCCGGCGCGTATGCGACCACGGAAGCTGCCGCCTCGCACAAATTCACTGTGACTTATGGTGATAAGCAGGCTGACATCAATGTCGTGGGTCGCCAGCTCAACGATCCGTATGGTGAAACCAAGCAGCTCGAGCGCATCAACGATCAGCTCAAGGCCGCCGGCATCTACGACGTGACTGCTTCGTTCAACGCTGATGAGGAACTGGTATTCACGGCCAACAGCCCTGAATCGAAGACCCTCTCGATCAGCAAGGACGGGTCGAACCTGTTCGGAACGGAAAACGTCTCGGTCGGCTCGCCCGCCGTGTCTGCCTATAAGTCGTCCAACACGGTCGATAAGTTTGTCGAAGAGATCAATCGCAACCCCTCGACCATGGGCAAGGTTCGTGCTTCGAACGACAACGGCAAGCTGCGCATCGAGAACCTCTCGACCCAGAAGCTTGACGTCGAGTTCGACAAGGACGGCTCGGGTGTCGGCGTGGCGACCAAGCATGAAATCGCCGGCAACGTCATCCGGGACAACCTGGCCAAGCAGTTCAACGACCTGCGCGACCAGCTCGACAAGTTCGCCGACGACTCCTCGTTCAACGGCATCAACCTGCTGCGCGGCGACAAGCTGACGATCACCTTCAATGAATCTGGCTCGTCCTCGATCCAGATCCAGGCCAAGGACAAGAACGGGAACGAGCGTCCGATCACGGCGGCCAATCTCGACCTTGCCAGCCTTGTCGGTGAAGATCTCGACAACGACGAGAACATTGACAAGCTGCTCTCCAAGCTGTCTTCGGCTCTGTCGGAACTGCGTTCGCAGGCTTCGACCTTCGGCTCAAACCTGTCGTCGGTCGAGAACCGTCAGACGTTCACCAAGAACATGATCAACACGCTGGAAACCGGCGCGGCGAACCTGACTTTGGCTGACACTAACGAAGAAGCCGCCAACCTTCTGGCCCTGCAGACCCGTCAGCAGCTGTCGTCTTCAGCACTGTCCATGGCGTCGCAGCAGGATCAGGCTGTTCTGCAGCTCCTGCGTTAATCTCTCCAAGTTTGGGGGCAATGAAGGGCGGGCCTATGGCCCGCCCTTTTCCTTGACAAGCCCCACAGGCCTAAGAAGCTAGGCTCTCCTAAAGACGGTGGTATCGATGAGTCTCAGAATTGTCCTCAAGCCTGGCGAACAGCTTTATATCGGAAGCGCGCGGGTATCGGTCGATTCCCCGAGCCAAACACGGCTGATCATCGAGGGCGAATTGCCCGTTGTCCGCGAGCGAGACTATCTGGCCGTCGAAAAGGCAAATTCCACAGCACGCAAACTCTACCTCGTGCTCCAGCTCGCCTATCTGAATTCGGACTTTGGCAGCCAACGCGATGAGTATTTTCGCCTGGCCGGGATGTTGATGTCCGAAAAACCAGCAGCCAGCTCATACATCGTCGCGATCAACAGCAGGCTGGGCGAACAAAAACTCTACGCTGCCCTTAAAGAAGCTCGTGCTCTGGTGCAGTCTGACGAGGGCCAAACCTCCTCTGAGGCTGACAGCCCCCAGTGGGACGGCCTTTAACACGGCTTTGGGCAGCGATCTAACTATCAAGCACGAATCGTATGGCAGGATGAGCAGTCACCAATTGATCGGAAGAAACCTTCGTCTCCTGCGAACTGCGAGGAATATTTCGCAGTCCGAACTTGCACATCTTGCCGGCATCGATCGCACCTATGTCAGCCGCCTCGAACGAGTGGTCGAAAACCCGTCCGTCAGTGTCCTAGATAAGCTCTCACTGGCGCTGGGCGTGACCACAGCCGACCTCTTCGCTCCGGTTGGCGCGGACCTAGCCAAGCTACCGCCTCTCAAAGCAGGCCGCCCGCGAAAGAGCCGCAATGGGCCTGGCGCTTAGCATAAGTAGACGAACGGACGCTCATAGTTCATGTCCGAGCCCCACCCCATTGCGTCGACATGGGGCTCTTTGTTTATATTTGAGCTAAGTTCAAGACACTCCTGCCATACGCTCGCCCCTATCTCTGACCATGTTGTCGGGATGCACCGCTCGAAAACACAACTCACGCGCGCAGTACAGGACGAACTGGAGCAGGCTCTCCATAGCCTGCCCCGCGTGAACGCTGACAACGAACGAGTTGCATTGCTGATCGAAGAGGCTATCGAGATCGCCATCGAAATGGAGTTGTCGGAGCCAACTTTCGGGCGGCGAATTCGACGCGAACCGACACTGCGATCGTAATACAGACAGCGTTCCGAGCTGACGAAGGGGTTAGGCTTGGGGCGCGCCCTGACCGTTTGCCCGGTCAGGGCATTTTTATCGCACAGGGCGCCTCCATTCGAGTGACTTCTAGGTGGGCTGGCACAAGGAAATACCTTAGCGGCCTCGACATGGTCGCCAGCATTTTGCTCGAGGTCGAGTTAGGCGTTGGAGCATAAACCTGTCCGCTACAGAGCTTCGAAACATTTCACCTTACGATGTCCTAATGGCACTATAGGAGCCTTAGGACTTCATTGCAGTCAAGAAGAAAATGCCGTCCTTAGGCTACTATGGCCGAAGATCAGAACCGAACCCTCCATGACAAATTCATGCTCCGTCTCCCAGACGGCATGCGCGACCGCATCGCCGAAGTCGCAAAGGCGAATGGTCGGTCTATGAATTCGGAGATCGTGGCCAGGCTTGAGGAGAGCTTTTCTAGCAACGGGATCGGAAAGATCGACATCAATGAGCTGGTTGACGCGCTCGAAGATCGATTTGGGCCGCTAAACCTCGGCAAGAAGCCCTGACTCGTTACCACATCGGTCTTCTACCGTAGCTCAAATCAGCCGCCCTCATCGACGAGCACCGCCGGCAACGCGCCGGCGAAATTGTCTCTGGCCAACGCGGCCGTTGGGTAAGCGGTGTTCCGTCCCCACCTTCCGTCCTTTCGTCGGCCGTGAGATCCCGCATGTGTTGATGTCAGTGCGGGAGTTTCTCCATGGACGCTCCATTGGAGCTTCTCACAAGTGGCGGGAGACGGCGGCGCAATCGGCAGTGGCCCGATGAGGTGAAGGCGCGGATTGTCTCCGAAACGCTTCGTCCAGGGGCGACCGTTGGTGAAGTTGCGGCGCGGCATGGTCTGAAGGCCAACCATGTCTCCTCTTGGCGAACCCTTGCGCGGAACGGGAAGCTGGTGCTGCCGGCGCCAGAAGATGCGGTAGAGTTTGCGACGCTGATGGTCGCTCCGGTTGTTGGGGATGTGACGTCAGCGGAGCCGGTGGCGTCGGCTGGGCCGGAGGTCGTGGTGGGTTCGGTGGCCATTCGGCTGGAGCCAGGCGCTTCGGCGGCCCGGATTGCCTCGGTGGTCCACGCGCTGCTGGCGGCCTCATGATCTTTCCTTCCAACCGAGTGCGGATCATGGTGGCGACCAAGCCGATCGACTTCCGCAAAGGCCACGACAGTCTGGCGGCGCTGGTCAAGAATGTGTTGCACGAGGACCCGTTCACCGGCACGGTCTTTGTGTTCCGCGCCAAAAAGACCGATCGGCTAAAGTTGCTCTACTGGGATGGCACGGGCTTGGTCATGGCCTACAAGCGACTTGAAGAGCACAGCTTTAGCTGGCCTGCGGTGACGGATGGGGTGATGACGTTGAGCCATGCGCAGTTCGAGACGCTGTTCTCTGGGCTCGACTGGCGGCGGGTTCGGGCAGTGGAAGCGCGGGCCCCAGAAGCGGTCGAATAACTGCGGCAGGATGACTCAGGGCCTGTCTTTCTGCGGGATCGGCGGCGCCTGATCTGGTAGATTCTGGTCATGCTCAATGCCGCCGAACTTCCTGACGATATTGCCGCCCTCAAGGCGATGCTGATCGCCGCGGAGGTGCGTGATCAGCGCAAGGATGAGCGGATCGCCCAACTGGAAAAGCTGGTCGCTGCGTTCAAGCAGGCAGCCTTCGGGCGTCGATCGGAAAAGAGCGACCCAGACCAGTTCGAGCTGGCGCTGGAGGATCTGGAAACGGCAATCGCGGTTGTCCAGGCCGAGGAGGACGCCGAGGACCGATCGGCCCGGCGGCCGGCCAAACCCCGCAGCGCCAATCGTGGTTCGCTCCCCAAGCACCTGCCGCGGATCGAGGAGATCATCGAGCCCCAAAGCCTGGTCTGTGGCTGCGGCGGTTGCCTGCACCGCATTGGCGAGGACGTCTCCGAGCGGCTCGACGTGATCCCTGCCCAGTTCCGCGTGATCGTGACCCGTCGCCCTAAATATGCCTGCCGGTTCTGCACGGACGGCGTGGTGCAAGCCCCGGCGCCCGGACGGTTGATCCCGGGCGGGCTGCCAACCGAGGCCATGGTCGCTCATGTCCTGGTCAGCAAGTACGCCGATCACCTGCCGTTGTATCGCCAGGCCCAGATCTTTAGCCGTCAGGGTGTTGATCTGGACCGTTCAACCCTCGCCGACTGGGTTGGTCGGGCCGCCTTCGAGCTGCGCCCGGTCTATGATGCCCTGCTGGCGGATCTGAAGCGGTCATCAAAGCTGTTCATGGACGAAACTCGCGCGCCGGTGCTCGATCCCGGTACCCGAAAAACCAAGACCGGTTACTTCTGGGCCCTAGCCCGCGATGATCGGCCCTGGAGTGGCACCGCGCCACCCGGTGTTGCCTTCACCTACGCGCCCGGCCGAGGCGGCCTTCATGCCGAACGGATCTTGCAGGGCTTTGGCGGCATCCTGCAGGTGGATGGCTATGCCGGCTATAATCGGCTGATCGCGCCTGGACGCGTCGGTTCGAATATCAGGCTCGCCTATTGCTGGGCCCATGCCCGCCGCAAGTTGGTGGATATAACGCGCGCGGGAAACGCCCCTATTGCGGAAGAGGGTGTGAGGCTGATCCGCGAACTCTATTCCATCGAGGCCGATATCCGAGGCCAGGGCCCGGATGACCGCCTGGCTGCGCGCCAGCAGAGATCGGCGCCGGCCGCCGCCCGGATAAGAGAATGGCTCGATCATCATCGCGCCCGCGTGTCCGCGAAAGCGCCCCTCGGGGAGGCACTGGGCTACATCGCCAAATACTGGCCGGGGTTGGTGCTATTCCTGGCCGATGGCCGCATCGAGCTCGACAACAATGCCGTCGAGCGGACTATCCGTCCGATTGCGCTGAACCGGAAAAACGCGCTCTTTGCCGGTCATGATGCTGGCGCCGAAAACTGGGCCGTCATCGCCTCGCTGATCGAAACCTGCAAGCTGAACGGCGTCGACCCCTACGCTTGGCTCGCCACGACCCTCCGCGCCCTCGTGAGCGACCACAAGCAGAGCCGCATCAACGATCTGCTGCCGTGGAATTATGCTTCACAGCTGGGCGATTGACGCTGTTGGCTCTGGCGGCATAATCGGAAATCACCAGCAACGAGGCGCCCTCTACGAACGATCAAGACGACCCCAACCTGGTCACATCAGGCAAGAGCCAGCGGGTAGTCGTTGATGGCTATGCCTTCTTCATCAACATCCATCGTCTCGAAACCGACGAGACATGGAACCTGGAGGTCGTGGACTATCAGGACGCCAGCCACGTCTGGGACGACCAGTTCCGGTCCGACAGCGAGGCACGAGATGCAGCCCTGGCCGCACTGAAAAGCGAGGGCGCCATCGCCTTCATGCGCGGCAACAACGTCGTGCAGTTCCCGAGATCCTGACACCTACGTGGCCGCAGAACACCGCTTACGCCGTTGGTGGTGCGGGACAAGAAAAAGGCGGCTCCAAGTGGGCCGCCTCTTTCTTCTGTGAGGAAAGGCACCCCCAGATAGCTCCGGAGGTGCTGAGAGATTGAGTTAGGTATTATTAAGCACTCACAAAATTGAAGTCGCCGTTAGTCACGCCCGACACACCAATCAAAGTGATTGTGCCGCCTGCCACGGTGACTACCGTGTTGCCATCCGACATGGCGATATCCTCGGGAGCGAGCGCGGCGACGCCAAGTTCGCTCAGGTCAATTTCGTCCTTGCCTATCTCAAACCCTCGAATGGTGTCTTTTCCATATCCCGCCGAGAACACAAAGGTGTCAGCACCGGACCCACCGTAGATCGTGTCGTCACCGGCACCAGCATTAATCTTTAGATCGCCAGTAGAGCGGCTAAAGTTCAGATAATCGTTGCCCTGCCCTGTGGTAATTGTGGCGGAACTAACGAGTTTAGGGTTCCACCAACTCGCCTCTGCATTGTTTACCCCGATCGTTATATCGCCGCCGACTTCCGCCGCATCAAAGGTGGTCAGGTTTTCGGCAAGGCCAAGGAAGCTCAGGCCGCCCGCGCCAGACAAAGTAAAGTTCGTCACATCCGGCGCCCCGAAATACACAGTTTCGCCATTGCTCTTGGAGGTATCGATCGCGACACTTTTAACGCCGGGGCTGTCAAAATGGATTCCCATTGTTCTCGTTGATGCCGGTGCCCTCGAAGGTGAAGTCCTCGATATCCTTGGCGAGCGGCAGCTTGGCGATGGTCATCTGGTACTTGATCGATCGGGCCTGCTTCTCGGCGATCGCGAGCGCGCTTCTTCAACGTCGTTGATCTGGTCAACCAGCTCGAGGCCGAGACCCGCGCCGGCAGGCAGGGACGGTTGGCTGAGTATATGGGCCGCAAGGACGTCGTGGTGCTCGACGAACTGGGCTATCTGCCCTTCGCTCAGTCCGGGGGCCAACTGCTGTTCCACCTGATCGGCCGCCTCTACGAACAGACCTCGGTCATCGTCACCACCAACCTGACCTTCGGGGAATGGCCGACCGTCTTCGGCGACGCCAAGATGACCACCGCCCTCCTGGACCGGCTCACCCATCACTGCGATATCGTCGAAACCGGCAAAGACAGCTGGCGCTTCAAAAACCGCATCTAGACCAAACATGCCAGCTGGTATGAGGGGGGCCCTATTGGACGCCGATAGGGGGTCCTTATCCGGCGCCGATTGACAGCCATTCGATCCTCTCCGCTCAGTTCTGCTCGCATGGCAGCGCCTCCCGCGCTGCACGACCAGATGCGAAGTGACGTCGCGCATTCTGGCATAACACCGATAGCATGACATCGGTGTCATATATATAGCGCGGCAATCTGGATGAGACGCTGGCGACAATCAGGATGAGATTCTACGT